>NZ_QMEJ01000002.1 GCF_003390865.1 Tropicimonas sp. IMCC34011 | reverse complement strand
AAAAAGCACCGCGGGGTGGAGCAGCCCGGTAGCTCGTCAGGCTCATAACCTGAAGGTCGTAGGTTCAAATCCTACCCCCGCAACCATCGTTTCCGACAATGCCCTCGCCATCCGCGGGGGCTTTGTCATTTCCGCGTCTCCCAACGCCAGAATACCCGGCAGATCACCGCTGAGCTCGATCCCGTGTCCATCGGGCGCGTCCGTGGCTGGAACCATCCGGATCCCGGAGATCAGGCTGCGCATCGCCTCGGCGGCTTGGACCCGAACCGCGGGGTACGGGAGGGCATGACCAGAGCGCCGATCTTCTGGTCGTAGAGTTAGTCTAGCTCGTGTGCATTCTTAGGACGGCCGGCCTTAGAGTCTCCGCAACCTGGGCTGTGAGGTTCCGCCTCCGAATCTTGAGCACTGCCATCGATTCCCTAGGTTCGATTAGACACCTCCATGACCGAAGTGTCCCGTGTCCGTGATCGCGCCTCGCTTGAACTCATAGCTGGACGTTTTGCAGCCTGTCTTCGCCTCCTTTCTTCAAGATCAGCGAATAGGGCGTCCGGGAGAGATGGGCTCTCCATTCAGCCTGCTTCCCAACCGCTGGAGTGCCCGCCGAAACGGGAGGCAAGTCCGAATTCTGTCCCCGCAATCCGGTCGCCCGTTGCGTCAGTTACGGCGATCCAGGAGGGGAGCGACGAGATCTGCGATGAGGGACGAACCTCGCAGCGAAGGATGGGTCCGGTCGTCGTCGAAGAGCGAGAGATCGTCGGACCGGAACACATCGTCCATATCCGCAAGATCGACCCCTGCATCGGCATCGGCCATGCGCTGGACGCGGGCCTCCAGCACCCGGTAGGGCGCTTCGCACGCAGTGCCTGCATACAGGGGAGTCGTATAGTAATCTGCCCACACGACGCGCGATCCGCGACGGCGCAGATCAGAAACAAGCGCGGGAATGGCGCCCTTGATCCCGTCCTCCGAAATGAGCTGGTCCAGCACCGGGCCGCAATCCGAACAATCGCAGGTACCGCGCAGGTCGTTGGCGCCTCCGTCGAGCACGATCCACTCGGCCGTCACGCCATCCAGTTGAAAGGGAATGTTGAAGGGGCCGACCCCCCCGAGCATCCGGGCGCCGGGCATGGAGAGGTCGCCTACCGGCTCTCCGAGCCTGGCGCTCAGTTTATCCGCGACCGAGGCGTCCTGATCGCGGTTCCATGCCATGACGGAATCGCCGGCGACCACGATGCGCGCCCCATCGGGCACTCCGCGACCGCAGGCCGCCAGCAGCAGCAGGGGAAGGACCAACCAGTGTTTCATGCAGGCATGACGTAAGACGCCGCAGCGCAGGATCAATTGAGTTGCGTCGGGGGCCGCCGCCCGTCGCGCGTGTCCTGCTCAGGTACCGACAGGCCATGCCTCGAAAGTGGCGGCCTTCAGTCCCGTTCCCCCCCGCCGACGAGGCCCAGTCGGGAGGCCATCAGCGTGGCCTCGGCGCGGCTGGCGATGCCGAGCTTGCGGTAGATGTTCTTGACGTGGCTGGCCACGGTGCTCTCGGCGACATCGAGGGCGAGGGCGGCATCAGCGATGCGCAGGCCACGGGCGATCAGGGACAGGACCTCGCGCTCGCGGCGGGTCAGGCTCCCGTCCAGTTCCTCGGACGGGCCGGTGCGCTGGAAATGCTCCATGATGCGCCGCGCGATGGGAGGGGAAATGGCCGGTATACCCTCCGTGATCTGGCGAAGCTGGCGCTCCAGCCGCGCCTCGGGCTCGCTCTTCAGAAGGTACCCTCGCGCACCGGCCGAAAGCGCACCGACGATCGCGGTATCGCTCGCCATCGCGGTCGTGACGACTGGGATCGCCTGTGGCCTGACGGCGACAAGACGGCGGATCACGTCGAAGCCGCTCCCGTCGGGAAGCCCCAGATCGACGAGGGCAAGATCGATCGGATCGCGCAGGCATGCTGCAAGGGCAGACCGGGTGTCCGCGCGCACCGCAAGTTCGGCGCGGGGAAAGACACGCGCCGCGAGGGCCGACATCCAGTCCCGCATCTCGTAATTGTCCTCGACAACGAGGATCCGCTCGATACCCATGTCAGGCTGCGGCGCGATCGGCGAGGCCGGATCCCAGCTTCGCCAGGATCTCGGTGCCCTCGGGCCCGGTCGCCAGATCGAACGCGCCGCCACCGGCTTCGAGGCGTGCGCGCATGTTTCGCAGGCCGTGCCCGTCCGGAGCCATCGCGCCGGCAAAGCCGTGGCCGTCATCGGCGATGAGCAGGGACAGCGCATCGGCAACGCCGGCGGGATGGACCCGCATGGCCGTTGCGCGCGAATGCTTGATGACGTTGCTCACGGCCTCGCGCAGGACGGCGCGCAGGGTGACGGCGCGCATGAAACCGATCCTGGCGCCTTCTCCGAGGGCGCTTGTCGGCCAGTCGAGGGCGATGCCGTGGGGTGCGAGGCGCTCGGCGGTCTCAAGCCGCATCTCCGCCAGGAGTTCGCCGAGATCGAAGGTACTGTCGAAGCCTTCGTTGATGATTGTCCGCAGGTCCGCGAGCGTATCGCGAAGCAGATCGTCCTTGCGCTCCTCGTCGGCGGCGTGAAGCGCCGAGAGGATCTGTGCGCCGATGTTGTCATGGACATCCCGGCTGATGCGATCCCGCTCCGTCCGCACGCCGGTTTCGAAGGCGCGACGGCTCTCTGTCGCGAGGTCCAGCAGACGGACAAGCTGGCGCCACGTGGCGATGTCGGAAGGTGCGAAGACGCGGCGCCCCCCTGCGGCGTAGGCGAGGCGCCGGGGCGGCAGGCCTGCGACGCCGGGCAATTCGAGAGCGAGGCCCGACTGGACGAGGCGGGGTTCGGGCCGGGTGGCCCCGTCCGGCTCGACCGGAGTCGCGCCGTAAAGCTCGGCCAGAAGCGCATCGTAGCGGATGTGGCGCCGTGTCTCGTCGGGGGCGAGGGCGATCTCGAGAATGGCGGGCATGTAGTCCGCGGAGGCGTCGAGACCGGGGCGCCGGACAAGTGTCCGGTGAAGCAGGAACTGCCTCAGTGGGAACCAGACGAGGCCCGCGAGGATCAGGGACAGCGCAAGCGAGACGTCCGAACGCGCGCCGAGCCAACCGATGAACAGAAGGTCGAGGGCGAAGACGGACAGCGACCCCCCAAGCCAGAGCCAGACGAGCCAGGCGTACCGGTCGAGGTCGAACAGGCGATAGCGCAGGAGCCCCAGCGCGAGCCCCACATGCATGATCGAGAAGAACCCGAAGGCGTAGCCCTGGCTGATGAGGGGCTCGTCCGTGAGGCCGAGCGCCGGCGGCGCCACGGACAGGAACACGAAGAGCGAGCAGCCGACGAGAGTGGCCACCAGAAACCAGCGCAGGCCCGCCCGGTCGAGCGGCTCGCCGCGGCTGCGAAACCATTGCAGGACGCCGAGGACGATGGCGCCGATCATCTGGCTGAGCACCGCCAGCGAGCTCCAGAGCGCCGGCGCGATCCAGAACATGTCGGCGACGATGAGCGCGCCGTAGGCGAGGACCGGAACGAGCAGCCAGCGTGGATGCCCGAGGGGACGCGGGTACATCATGAAGAGCCCGACGAGCGCGATCCCGAAGGACATCGCGCCCACATGGTTGATCGAGCTCAGCCAGCGGAACATCGTGCCATCCATCGCGATCGGCCGGGTCGAGTAGATCGCGGCGGACCATGCGAAGACGGGCACGAAAAGGCCCGTCGCGGCGAACATTCGCGCGCCCCAGTCTCTCGGCCGCAATGCGAGGACCCAGGCGCCGATCAGCACCGCGAAGATGCCGACGCCGATCTGGAACCAGAAGGCGCCGGGCAGGGGGGAGGCCATGCGCGCGACGGGGGCGTTCGGCGCTGTCACGACCTCCCCAGCAGGCGTTTCGTAGCGCAGGTCTGTGCCCGGGGTCCGCAGCGCCTCGAAAAGCCTGTCCTGCCTGTCGAAGAAGACCGCCCGCTCGCGCCAGCTGAGCAGGGTGTCCGGCTCCTCGATCAGGTCCGCCGCGCCGATCTCGATGCCGCCGGCGGAGAGAAGACTCGCCCCCGGCGGCAGGTCTGGCTCCGTGCGGGCCAACGCGGTCCAGATCACGAGGGCGGCGGCGAGAAGCGCAGCCAGGGCGGCGACGGCCAGAGCCGAGACGGGGGAAAGACGGATTTTACTCGTTACGAACATACCAAAGACCATCGCGCGTCTGGCCCCGAACGTCCCTCCCCGGAACGGGGGATGGTGCGGCGGCGAACGATTCCCAGAATTAACGCCACGGAAGAAAGCCGCGTCAACAGCGGCTCTCATGTAGGGATCAGTGAAATGAAACTATCGACCTTGGCAGTCGGGGCGCTCGTGACGGCGCTTGCGGCATGTGGAAGCGGTGGCGGCGGTGGCTTCACCAACGTCTCGAGCAGCGGCGGCTCCGGTGGGTCGAACGGTGGTGGCGGGTCCAACGGCGGTGGCGGATCGACCGGTGGCGGCACGGATGTCGAGGGCGCCGAGGGGCTTGGCAAGGTCGTGGAGCTTCGCGGTTTCGCGGCCCAGTCCGAGAAGAAGGCGCAGAACATCCCGGGTGCGCCTGTGACGATCTACGAGCTCGGGCCGCTGCCTTGGAACAATGCCGGCGGCAATGTGAGCGGTCCGGACGGCGTCATCACCGGTGAGGTCGATCTGACGAACGCCACCTTCGAAGGAAAGACCGGCCGGGACTACATCAAGGCCGGCGGCACGGCCAGCCTGACGCTCCAGGGAAGCCTGCCGGACGAGACGAACGCGACGGGCACCAGCGGGCTTGGACGGCCGTACTTCCAGGATCCCACCGCGCTTGACGTCTTCACCGTACGCCCTCGGGACGAGAACGGCGATGACGTAGAGGACTTCTTCGTCGTCGATTACGGAAAGAGCGTGGTGGATACACGGTTCAAGAACCAGACCGTCGCCATTCTCTACGGCGGGGACTTCTCGGAAGAAGCCGCATTGTCGGGCAAGCCCGCGACAGCGACCTACAGCCGCTCCGAGGGCGCCGAGATGAGCTATGTCGTCGGTCGCTCCCTGGAAGAACTCTCCGGTCCCGGACAGGCCTTTGCCGACGTCCGTCTCGACGTGGACTTCGCCAACTCGACCGTCAGCGGGCGGATCGACAACTTTGACAGATCGAGTGACCGGATCGGCGACGTCGCTCTCGAGAACGGCAAGATCTCCGGCGTCCACTATTCGGGCGGGGCGCGGCTCGTGCAAACCGGGACGAACACCTCCGCCGGCACGACGTCCAATGGTCACTTCGCCGGCTCCTTCATGGGCGACGATGCCTCGCGCACCTCGGGTGTCCTTCTGCTGAACGGCACCGCGCCGGACCCGAACGATGGTGGCGCCTCCAAGGCGTTCTCGATCACCGGCAACTACACCGCCGATCAACAGGCCCAGCCCTGATCGGCCGCGGGCCGGCCTTCTCCCGGGCCGGCCCGCCCCTTGAACCTCTCCAGAGGAGCCCCCGCCCCATGACCGGAGCTTTCCGCCCGTTCCTCGTCGCCCTGACGCTGGCGCTCGGCGTCCCGGCGGCCTCCTTCGCAGAGGCGGACGCCCCGACGATCCGGATCGAGACCAACCAGCAGGTCATCGCCCTGGTCCGTCTTCTCATTGCGGAGGGGCGCTACGACGAGGCGCGCGCGGCCATCGCGACCTGGCAGCCGGACCACCCCGATGCAGCCATCCGGCGTGCCTATGTCGAGGGGCTGATCGCAAGCGGGCAGGGGGACGAGATGCGCGCCGCCGGGATCTACCGTGCGATCCTCGCCGAACGTCCGGAGCTTGAACTCGCGCGCATGGAACTTGCCGGCGCGCTCTACCGCGCGGGCCGGGACGGCGCCGCACGCGGACAGGCGGAGCGCCTGATCGCCGCCGGTGTCGACGACCGCACCGGCGGCTCCCTCCAGCGGCTCGTCCGCTCCATCGACGACCGCCGCCCGGTCCGGGTCCGCGGCTTCCTCTCGGTCCTGCCCTCGACCAATGTGAACGGCGGGACGGACAACGAAACCGTGCCGCTGGGTGACCTCGAGGCGGACATCGATGAGGAAAGCCGCCGGGCGTCCGGCATCGGCATCGCAGCCGGGGCGCAGATCCTGGGCCGGGCGAAGCTGTCCGAAGAGACCGCGATCCTCTCCGATCTCACCCTTGAGGCGCGCCGCTGGGAAGAGATCGATCGCACGCTTCTACTGGGCAATGCCCGCATCGGGGTCGAACAGCGCTCCGACCGGGCCTCCGTCTATCCCTACCTGTCCTTTGGCGCACAAGCTCAGGACGGTGATGACACCTACCGATACCGCGGCATCGGCGCCGAACTGAACGTCCGCGCCGGAACGAACTGGCGCCTCTTCGCCGCTCCCGAATGGCGCGACGAGACCTTTCCGGACACCCCGGATCGCGACGGCCGGACGCTCTCCTTCGGTGTGCAGGCCGACCGGTTCGGCGGGGCCGACCGCTTCGTGCGGCTGATTGGCGGATATTCCGGCGCCCGGAAAGAGACCGAGCGCTACTCGTTCGACGAATGGCGCGTGGGACTTGGCGCCTACCGGGAGTTCCCGAGCGGGATCACGCTCTACGGCCAGGCGCTCTATGCCGAACGGGACTACAAGGGCGATTACCCCGGCCTCACCGAGCCGCAATCCGACCGGCGGACCGAGCTTCTCGCGACGCTGACCAAGCGGGATGTCGTGATCGCCGGCTTCGCGCCCCAGATCACCCTGACGCACAGTCGCAACCGCTCGAACGCCGCCTTCGATGACACCCGGGCGACCACCGCGGAGGTCCGGCTCACGCGGGACTTCTGACACGGCCCGCGCCGGTCGGGCGCCGACGATCTTTCCGATATCTCCCCTCGACCCGGTGCGATCGTTCTGCATGACGCGGGGCAGTCGAACGAGCTTCCCTATTTGCATCTCCCGGCTTGAGCTTCTCCGCCGCAAGCCGCAAATCCCTTGCGAATTCCATAGGATACAAGGACCAGGGAGCATGATGCTTCGCAATGCAGCCTTTGGCCTCGCCCTCGCGGCCGGCTTCGGTACGGCGCCCGCGACGGCGCAGGTGGATGAGATCCTCAACGTCTCGTACGACATCGCCCGCGAGCTCTACGCGGCGATCAATCCGGCCTTCCTCGATCAATACGAGGGCGGCGATCTGACCATCAACCAGAGCCATGCCGGCTCCTCGAAGCAGGCGCGCGGGATCCTTCAGGGGCTCCAGGCCGATCTCGTCACCTTCAACCAGGTGCTCGACATCCAGATTCTCGCCGATAACGGCTTCGTGGCGGAGGATTGGCAGGACCAGTTCCCGAACAACGCCTCGCCCTACTTTTCGCTGCCGGCGTTCATGGTGCGCGAGGGCAATCCCAAGGGGATCGAAAGCTGGGATGACCTTGCGGCCGACGACGTCTCGGTCATCTTCCCGAACCCCAAGACCTCGGGCAATGCGCGCTACACCTATCTCGCCGCCTGGGCCTATGCGCTGGACCAGAACGATGGCGACGAAGAGGCGGCGCGGGCCTTCGTCGACAAGCTGCTCGACAATGTCGAGGTGTTCGACACGGGCGGCCGCGGTGCGACGACGACCTTTACCGAACGCGGGATCGGCGATGTCCTCGTGACGTTCGAGGCCGAAGTGCTCAACATCGTGGATCAGACCCCCGGCTACGAGGCGGTGGTGCCCACGCAATCGCTGCTGGCGGAGTTCCCGGTCGCCGTGGTGGAACGCGTGGCGGAGCAGCGCGGCAGCGCGGAGATTGCACGGGATTACCTCGAGTTCCTCTACTCGACGCCGGGCCAGGAGATCCTCGCCAGCTTCAACAATCGCGTCCATGACGAGGCGGTCGTCGAGGCGAATGCGGACCGGTTCCCCGAGGTCGAGCTGTTCACTGTGGAGGATGTCTTCGGCTCGTGGCAGGAGGCGCAGGACACTCACTTCGCCTCGGGCGGCATCCTCGACCAGATGCTGCGCGACTGACCCGTCGCGCCCCCGCGCCGCAGGGTGCGGGGGCGCAAAAGGACGACGATGCCTGTTCTGCAGACCCCTCTGAAGCGCCTGCCGCGGCGCCGGCGCAGCCCTCTGCCGGGGCTCGGCCTCACGCTCGGCGTGACGGTCACCTTCGTCACGCTCATCGTGCTCCTTCCGCTTCTCGGTCTCGGCTGGCAACTCGGCCAGCTCGGCTGGTCAGACTACATCTTCGTGATGACGGACAGCCGGACGCTCGCGGCACTGCGGATCACGCTCACGGCGGCCGCGGCGGCGACGGTGGCCAACGGGCTCTTCGGGCTGCTTCTCGCCTGGGTTCTGGTGCGCTACCGCTTCCCCGGCCGGGCTGCTCTCGACGCGCTCGTCGATCTGCCCTTCGCATTGCCCACGGCCGTCGCCGGGATCGCGCTCGTGTCGCTCTATTCACAGAACGGCTGGATCGGTGCGCTGACCGCCCCCTTCGGTTTCGAGATCGCCTATAGCTGGGCCGGCATCGTGATCGCCATGATCTTCACCTCGGTGCCCTTCGCCGTCCGTGCGATCCAGCCCCTGATCGAGGAGTTGGACCCGGCCGAGGAGGCCGCCGCCCTGACACTCGGCGCATCGCGCTGGCAGATCTTTCGCGCCGTCACGCTGCCGCAGCTGATGCCCGGCATCCTGACCGGAACGGGGCTCTCCTTCGTGCGCTCGCTGGGGGAATTCGGCGCGGTGATCTTCATCGCCGGCAACATCCCGTTCGAAACCGAGATCGCCTCGCTCCTCATCATGATCCGTCTCGACGAGTTCGACTATCCGGCCGCTGCCGCGATCGCCGGAACGATGCTGGCGCTGTCGCTCATCCTCCTCGTCGCGATCAACATCGCGCAGACCCGGCTCTATCGCCGCTTCGAAACGGGGGCCTGAGATGACGCGACGCATCCTGATCGGTCTTGCCGTCCTTTTCGCAGCGCTCGTGATCGTTCTGCCCGTGGCCGCCATCGTGTCGCGCGCCTTCGCCGACGGGGCAGGCGCCTGGTGGGCGGCGGTGAGCGAGCCGGAGACGCTCCAGGCCGTGCGGCTGACCGTGATCACAGCGCTGATCGTCCTGCCGCTCAATATCGTCTTCGGCCTCTGCGCGGCCTGGGCCATCGCGCGCTTCCGGTTCCCCGGCCGCCGCGCGTTGCTGATCCTGATCGAGATTCCCTTCGCCGTCTCACCGATCATCGCCGGCCTGTGCTTCCTGCTGGTCTACGGCGCCTACGGACCGATCGGCGGGGCGCTCCAGCCCTGGGGCGTGCAGCTCATGTTCAATCTCACGGGCATCGTGCTCGTCTCCCTCTTCGTGACCTGTCCCTTCGTGGTCCGCGAGGTTCTGCCGGTGCTGTCGGTCACCGGGGAGGACGAGGAGAAGGCGGCCCTGACGCTCGGCGCGTCGGGCTGGCAGATCTTCCGCTTCGTGACCTTTCCGAACATCACCTGGGCGATGGTCTACGGAGCGATCCTCGCGACCGCGCGGGCCATCGGTGAGTTCGGTGCGGTCGCCGTCGTCTCCGGCGCGATCCGTGGCCAGACGATGACGCTGCCCCTGCAGATCGAGCTTCTCTACAACGACTACAACACGACCGGCGCCTTCGCGGCGGCGACGCTTCTGACGGCGCTCGCCCTCGTGACGCTGGTCCTCCGCGGCCTGATCGCCGCGATCCATCCCGCCCGCGGAGCCACGCCATGACGCTCGACATCGCTTCCATCTCGAAATCCTACGAGGGAACGCCCGTGCTGCGGGATGTGTCCCTGACCATCGCGGACGGCGAGTTCGTGGCTCTTCTCGGACCGTCGGGATCGGGCAAGACCACGCTTCTGAACGTCATCTCCGGACTGGTGACGCCGGACGAGGGACGCTTGACGCTGGACGGCACGGATATCACGGCGACGCCGGCCGGAGAGCGGCGCTTCGGCATGGTGTTCCAGAGCTACGCGCTCTTCCGGCACATGACCGTCGCGCAGAACGTTGCCTTCGGCTTGCGCGTGAGGACAGGGCGGGACCGCACCTCCCGCAAAAGCCGCGACGCACGGGTCGAGGAGCTTCTGGCGCTGATCGAAATGGAGAGCTTCGGCGACCGCTACCCGGCGCAGCTGTCGGGCGGTCAGCAGCAGCGGGTCGCGATGGCCCGCGCGCTCGCCATCGATCCGCGCCTTTTGCTTCTGGACGAGCCGTTTTCGGCGCTCGACGCCCAGGTGCGTCAGTCCCTCCGGGGCTCCGTCCGCGAGTTGCAGCAAAGGGTCGGCATCGCGTCGATCCTCGTTACGCACGATCAGGCCGAAGCGTTCGCCGTCGCGGATCGCGTCGTCCTCATGCGCGACGGCCGGATCGAGCAGGTCGGCACCGCCAGCGATCTGAGGGAGCGCCCGACCACCGATTTCGTGCGCGACTTCCTCGCCTCCTAGAGCGGGATTATTTCCCCAGGACTCCGAACCGGCATTCGTAAAGGCACCGGTGTTTCCTGCCCAAGCCCGTCCTACACTCCTTGTCGAACTCCGGACGCCCGCCCAAGGCCGGGTCTCCCTACCGCCTGCGGGGCGCCTGCGGACCGACGTTGTCGATTGAGACCTGAAATGTGTTGGGTCGCTATAGCTGACCCGAACTCTTCCTCGATAGCCTGCTCCTGTCGCTCCTCGAGAACAACTCGGGTGCGAACGTGTAGCGGGCGTTAGAGCGGATACTGTCCCCAATCCCGATTAGAATACCGGTCACGGCGATGCTCCGCTTTCGGGCGTTCCTGATGGTCAGAAAAGCGCGGGTGGAGGCCAGACGGGGCACGCAACCCCGTGCAGCGGCTCCTCGACTTCAGGATCGACACTCGGGACCGGCCCCCGCAGTCCCGAACAAGCCAATCCGGCGTCTCCTGAACGTCATACGTAATAGGATGGCTAACAGAGCCCTTTATGAGCCCTTTCCTTCATTAAGAACAGATTTGGCCGAAATGGTGAACTGTCCGAGGGGCTGGGCACGTCCATTCTGTTAACTGTTTGACTCATCAAAGCTCGCAATTTCGTACGAATCACATAGTCCATAAGTGTAAATGAAACGTAAGAGGCGAGACGGTCGGATGCGTAAATTTGTCTTGGTACTGGCGGGGATCTTCATGGGGAGTGCGGCGATGGCTCAAGGTTTCAGTGAAGATTTCGGCTCCCTGAAGAATGATCTCTGGCATGTGGCGGAGTACGACTTCGACCATCCGATGTTCGACACGGATTGGAGGACCGATCACGCGACGGTCGAGGACGGCCTGACCCTGCGTGTTGCTCCGCAAACGGGAAAGGCGAACGGCTTCACCGGCGGCTCCATCCGCCGGACCTTGCCCACGCATTACGGCCGGTACAGCGCAATCATCCATCCCGCGGCAGGGGAGGGGCTCGTTACCGGTTTCTTCACTTATACCGGTCCCGCCTACGGCACGCGTCACGACGAGATCGACATCGAGTTTCTGGGCAAGGACACGACCCGGCTTCATGCAGCATGGTTCGTCGATGGCGTGCTGAACTCTCGCTTCATCGATCTGGGTTACGATGCCGCTGCCGCGCCCCGCCTCTATGCCTTCGACTGGTTGCCGGACCGAATTCGCTGGTACGCCGATGGCGAGTTGATCCTCGAGATCACGGAAGCAGACGGCCCGCTTCCGCACGTCCCCGGAATGCTGTTCGCGAATCTCTGGGCGGCGGATCATTCCGTCGCGATCTGGTCGGGAAAGACCCGTCCCGATATCTCTGCCACGGCCCGGATGAATTGCGCGAGCTTTGCGCCCTGGACCGGATCGGGCTTTGACGCTCCTCGGCAGTCCTGCGACGGCGCGTCCGGTACCGAGCGTCTTGCATCGGCCAATCGCTGAGGTGTCGGCACTGCATGCGGCCGCCCTGCGCTGCAGGACCTCCATGCCGGTGCTGATTCTCAATGCAAGTTCCACCGCGATTCGCCTCTGATTCTGTCGCTCTCTCGTTCGTCTCGATCAGGGATAGACGAGAGGGTTTAACAGGAAGCTAAAGCAAGCCTTGCGGGAAAAATTTACTCAGCGCCAGCTGGAGACATGAGGCGTCGGCGCAGTCGAGACCGGGTGTTCGAATCGGCAAGCCCGTTGGCGTTTAGCCCCTCGGCGGACTGGAACTGCGCCAGGGCGGCCTGCGTCGCCGAATCATATCGCCCGGACGTCTGCGGCAGGTAACCCAGGATCACCAATCCGGTCTGAAGCGCCAGGAGCTCGGGTCCCTCCGGCGCGGCCACGATCTCGGGACGGACGATCACCGGGGGAACCGCAACGTTGGCCGGGGCCGCGACGGGGACCTCGGCGGAAACGGTAGAACCTACCGGTGCGCGTGACGCGGCCCGCGTTGCGGCGGGCGCAGGCGGCGCACTTGAGCTGCTGGCGATCACTGCCGGCGTGGGTGTGACGGTCGGGGCGGTGAGCCGCTCTGGCTCGATGTCGGTAGCGCGGCCAGAGGAGGAGACCGCGGCAACGGTTATCGGAGCCGGGCGCGCATCGGTCAGGCAGGACTGGTAGTCAACGCCGGAATGGCGGCCGAGGAGTCCGATGACCCCCAGTTCGATCAGGTTGCGCACCGCCTGGCTCTCGGATTCCAGCGAGGAGAACTCCAGCGTCAGGTCGAAGGGACGCAACTTGATCAGCCCCGCCGCGCCCGATTTCCAGCTGCGTCCGACGACGACCATGGAATTGGAGACGGACGCGCCCGGCAGGACCTGCCGCGTCTTGTAGTTCACCAGATGAAGATCGACCGTCACGACGCTCAGGGTACGCTTGCCGGACACGCCGACCGCCCCGGCCGTTTCATCAAGATCAGTCGAAGCGACGGTAAACCCCGCCTCCCGCTCGTGGACACCGCGATCGAGTTGAGAGATCGAGCCCCGAATGTAGTATTCCGGTTTCGGATCGCCCCGCTTGGTATTCTCGGCGACGATGACGTTGAGCCCTGTGCCGCGGACGTGGGTCTGATCGAGAAAAATGTAGGCGCCGCTGCTGCGGTTCATCTGGCTGATGGCATTGATCAGCATGTCGTCCGCGCCGATCGGCAGCTTGCGTGTGCGATCCGGGATATCGCTGGAGGACAGCGTCGTACGTCCGCCGCCGCGCGCGAGCAAAAGTCGATCCATGCAGGCCAGTGACTGGCTGAAGGAGGTGATGTTTCGCACCGGAGCGGCGTCCGGCCGCATCGTCCGGATGGCGGTCGCAGGCGATGGGCCACCGCAGCCGCCAGCGACGCCGATCAGAAGGCCGAACGCCCCCCACCTGCCGGCCCGGCCGAGCGTCTCGCGAAGGGAGGGCCAATGGCCGCAACTGGGTTTGTTAAGCGTCATGGGCTTTATGCGGTCTCGGTTTCCCATCGTTCGTTCCTGCTACAGCAACAAGCTTAAGGCTTCCTGAGCCCGGGCGAGGTTTCACGGCAGAAGCGGGCCGAACGCCTTGTAGTGCAGCGCCTCGAGCACGATGGCGTTGGTGTTGAGCGTAAGGATGTCGTTCGGCCGCCCATCGGCCTCGTACCGGCCCGCCGCCCATCCTCCGTCACCTGCAAGATCGGCAAGCTCGGCGCGCAAGAGGGCGGTATAGTCGGTGTCGTAGATCGCGTCCCAGCCGAAGGCGGCCTTCAGGCTGACGGTGCGCAGTTCGGGGAAGAACTCCCCATCCTCCGTGACGACCGCCCAGTCCGCGCCGTTGCTGAAGACCGAGCTGTAGAGAAAGCTCGGCTTCTGATTGATATGGTCTTCGGAGACGGCGGTCAGCTGCCCGGTTCGCGCATGGCGGCGCTCCTGCGCGCGGTAGATCGTTGCCGCAAGGCGGCCTGCCTCCGCATTGAAGCCCATTTCGAGGCCCTGAAGAATGTAGGGTTCGCTCAGGACGGGCGTGATCGCGCCGAAGCTTGCGGCGCTGCGCAGGTCGACGGCGACCTCGGTCCCCTCGATGCGGCGCCAGTCGATCACCCGTCCCGCAGAGATGGCCGAGGTGGCATCCAAGCCCCAGAGCGCAGCGGCGCGGGCGGCGTATTGCTCGTAGCCGATGCGTCCTTCCTGAAGATAGATCAGCCCGTCGGCCTCCCGCTGCGTGCCGATCAGTTCCCCTGCAACGGCCATTCCGTCGAGATGCCACCGCGAGAGGACGCCGCGGATCCAGTCCCGAAAACGCGGGTGATGCTCCTCGAGGACCCTGAGGGCCACGAGAAGTCGGCCCATGTCGATTGCCGACCAGCCGATGCCGTCCGGCGTCGCGCTGTTGCCGTAATCCACCATGGCGAGGGTGCGGGTGTGGTAGGCCTTGTTGGGCAATTGCCCGTCCACCAGGTCCATCGCCGTGAAACTCTTCAGCAGCTTGTCGGCGCGCCAGCCAAGCTCGGCGTCATCGATGATGTCGAGCTTCCGGGCCGCGACGAGGGCGAGGATGTAGGAGGCCTGATCCCACATCGTCGAGGAGGGGTATCCCGCGACGGAACTGACAAGGCCGGTGCCCGGATCGGTATTGGCCTTCATATAGCGCCACGCGATGACGGCCGCTTCGCGGTCGGCGGCATCGAGGGGGCGGGGCGGTTGCGCCACAAGCTCGGGCGGTTCGGTCAGGTCCAGCGCGGCCAGAGCGCGGGAGCCGAACCGACCGGCACCGTCCGCGGTGACGGCCAGACCGGTGGCGAGGACGAGACCGGCGAGAAACAGAAGGCTCGGGCGAAGCGAGAAGGAAGGCGTCATCGTCGGATCCTCGTCAGGGCGTGGCGGTCAGGGGCGGGGTGGGAAGCGAGGCGGAAGCGGGCGGGACCGATGGCGCGCCCGGCTCCGTATCGGGGCGCCAGAGCGCGGCCAGCGCGATCTGCCCAATGGCCAGCATGTTCCAGGCGAGCCAGAAGGCGTTCACCGCCACCATGGACAGCGCGTACCCTTCGGCCCCGGAGAGGTGCTGGACTATTCCCCAGCACAGCGCTCCGGCCATCAACCCGACGAGAACCACGTTTGGCATCACCCGCTTGAGAGACGGCGAGATGACAGGCGTCTTCGGCGTGGGCGGGAAGCGCGGGCGTCGTCCCCGCGCAACGGCCCACAGGGCGCGCACCTGGAGGGGCAGGGAGGCCACGCTCATCGCGCGGCCATGGTGGATGTTGTACCCCTTGCACGCCGCCAGCATGGCCAGCTCGTTCAGGACCAGCATGGGCATCAGGTGGAGGAAGAAGTCAGCCGAGTAAGCGTCGACAGGGGCGATTCCGAAGGCCAGCGCCACGGCCGGCGCCAGGAGCAGGACCGGCGCCCAGAGCGTGCCGAGATAGGACCAGAACGTCGCGGCATAGTGCAGCCGGGTGCGCCACGGCATGCCGCGCCGGAAAAGCGGATTGTCCCGCAGCATGATGTCGAAGGTGCCGCCGGCATATTTCAGACGCTGGGTGCTCCAGGCGTCGATCGACCAGGGCGAGAGCATCCGGCACTCGATCTGGGGATGATAGACGGATCTCCACCCCGAGGCGGCGTCCGAATGCAGGTGGATCGAGGTCAGGATGTCTTCGGACACGTGATAGCGGTACGGCTGCATCGGGGTCCGCCGCAGGACGGGCGCGGAGAGGGCGCCCCGGCGAAAAAAGCGGGCCGCAAGCCGGTCGAGAAGGCGACGCTGATGCCCGAGGGCGCCCTGGAAGACGGCGTCGCGGCGGTGGATCGATCCAGCTCCGCAGCAGAACGAGGCGCCGTTGCGGTTCCTCCGCCGCTGGATCACGTCGAAGAACAGCATGGCATCGGAGCGGAAGGGATCGGCCCCGACGCGGTCCATACCGGTCAGTCGCCGCATCAGCGGCGCGAGGCGCGATGCGGGCCGGGCCAGACGCCGGCCGGCCCGGCGCGCGAGCCAGTCCTCCCACGGTGTGCCCTCGGGGATGTCGTAGAACCAGTGCGGCGTCTGCACCCATGCGACGCCGGGATCGCGGAAGTACCCCATCGTGTTGAGCAGGAAGCTCGGCAGGACGCGGGTGTCGGCGTCGCAGATCACGACAAAATCGCCGGCCGTGCGGAACAGCGCGTTGCGCAGGTTGCCCGCCTTGAAGCCCACGTTGTCGTCGCGCCGGAAGTATCCCACCCCTTCACGACGCGCGAGCGCCGCCATCTCGGCGCGGTCGCCGTCGTCGCAGAGATGGATGCGCAGCACGGTGCCCTCAGGCACCCGCAGCTGCCGCGCCGCCGCGATCGACGGGGCGACCACCTCCACCTCCTCGTCGTAGCTGGTGATGAAGAGATCCACTTCGATCGGACCGTCCCCTTCGAGCCCCGCTTCCGAGCGAAGGGCCGGGGCCGGCAATTGCGGAGTGTCGCCTTCGCGCCAGATGTCGTGGAAGAACAGGAAGGTGCCGAGTAGGCCGAGCGTCTCGGCCGAGGCGACGAGCACCGAGAACGCCATCGCATCGGGGTTGAGCGACGAGGTCCAGCGCCAGACGAGGTACCAGATCCCGCAGCCGATGGTCGCCCCGGCAAGCAGATGCCAGATCTGTTGTTGCCGCGCCGAATGCGGCGGGACCTGCGGCGGAAAGCGGTTTTCGTACCGGCGGAAATAGGGTGTCATCGATGTCGCTCCCTGCTGCATCATCGGTCGGACGGCGGCGCAATGCCGTTGGCATCCAGCCAGGCCTCGGCCAGGGCGGCCGCGATATCGTGAAGCTTGCCGGCCTCCTGTCTCGGCTCTTCCATTCCGGCGCCCTTGATCGACATCGACCAGCTCCCCGCACGGACCTTCAGGCTCGGATCGCGCGTCATCACGGCGGTCTGCGTGAGCGAGGCGAAGCCCGAATAGCTGTAGCCACAGGCATCGGCCGGATCGCCGAAGGAGGCGGAGAGGGCTAGCTGAGGGGCGCCGGGCAGGGCGGCGGCTTCCTGCGGCGTCACAACCTCGAGACCCGCCTCCCCCAGGATACGGACAAAGGCGTTATGCAGGTCCGCGCCGAACGTATCGGGAAGGCCGGGCGGCGCCGAAATTTGGGTCGCGTCGAGGCCGACCTGCGTCAGGCCCTTCAGTGTCGCGCCCTTCTCGGCCATGGGCAGTGCCTCGAGATCGCCGAGGTCCGGCGCGGCGGGGGCCGCGCCGGAATCGCAGATCTGCGGAGCGGCCGAAGGTGATGCGTGCCGCATGGTGGCAAAGAGCCTGCGTACGGTCGCGGTTTCGCCCGGCTCGAAGGGGCGGCTTTCGTAGGATCTGAGGGCCGGGCAGCTGGCAGCCCCGGTGCAGGACGGATCGGGCCGGGCCTGTTCCTGCAGGATCCAGAAGCTCTCCGTATGTCTCTCCTGCGCACAGGCGGGGGCAGCAGAGGCGACGGAGGCCAGCAGGAGGAGGCGCAGTATCGGTGTCATCGGCATGGCATCCTCAGGCACTTCGGCGGGCGGTACGCCAGGATCCGCGGTCCTGCGGGGAGGCCTCCTGCGGGAGCGGCGCCCTGTCCCGGCCGGTTCCGGTGAGATCGAGATGACGCGTCGGGCCCGCGAGTACGCGGTAGAGGCGGCTCCCCTCGGCGAGCCGCGTTCCGGCTTCGACCATGCTGTGGGAGACGCGACTGTTCCGCCCGATTACCGCGCCGGCTCCGATGACGCAGGGTCCATGCAGGTCCGCTCCGGCCTCGATCACCGCGCCTGCGCCGACATGGCAGGGCCCGTTCAACCGCGCCCGGCGCGAGATATCCGCCCCATGAGCGACCCAGAGGCCCGGCCGGACGCGCTGACTGGCGGGCAGTATCCCCGGCAGGTTGCCTTCGAGCGCGGCCCGCATCGCACCATGATACTCCTCTGCGCTGAAGATCGTGCGCCAGCGGAAGGCCCCGGTGTAGGCGCTCACATGCCCGCCGGACGCGATCAGACGCGGCAGCAGTCCGGTTGCGAGCCCGCCCCCGGCAATGTCTCCGAGCCGGTTCAGGATGTCCGCGCGGATGATGTAGATGCCAGTCTCGGCGCGCGCGGTGTTTGCCGCCGGATCGATCCCGGTGACCCGGCCCGCGCCGTCGCTCACCAGCCGAACACCATGTCGCGGCCCTCCGAGGCAGGCGGCGGCGACGGTCACGTCGGCGCCGCGCTGTCTGTGCCATGCCGCCATGGCGCCGAGGTCCGGGCCGCCGAGGATGGGGCCCGCAACGACCACGACATCGCCGCCGAAAGCCGCGTGGCGCGTGGCCATGCCGGCCAGCGTCTCGACGGCTCCGCTCTCTCGGGGCGCGCTCACGGCGCTGCAGAAGAACTGTGCCTGTCCCGGAACCGGGTTCTCATGCAGGTGGGCGGGCAGTTCCTTGTCCGGATCCGCGGCATCGATGAGGACGTCGCCGAGTCCGAACCGTGCGAGATGCTTCAGCTGGTGCGTCAGAAGCGGCTGGCCCGCGATGTCGAGGAGCGGCGCCGGCGGGCCGCCGGGAACCGGGCCGGGTTGGCCCGCGCCGCACAGAATCACGGCGCGGTGGTTGCACAGCTGCAGCGCCCGGAAGGGAGGGTCCGCCAGGGCGCTTGCGGCGTCGTCGTGACAGGGCAGGATCCCGCCAAGCCCGGCCTTTTGCAGATGGCGTCGCGTCTTGTCCCCGAGGCCGCAGAAGGTAAGACGCAGACGATCACCGTAGCGGCCGTAGAGTTCGACCAGGGACGCGGTGCCCGACGCGCTTGCCCCCGTCATCGCCGACAGATCGATGATGGCGGCCGACACGCCGCGGGCCAGGGCTTCGTCACAGACGCGCCCGATGGCCTCGATGGCACTCATGCGCAGCGTGGTGCCCCTGAGGCGAAGGTGGATCAGACGCAGGGAAAGATCTTCGACCGAGACCAGCATCGGGATACTCCGGATTGAGGGATCAGGCGGCGGTAGCCGTGCGGAAGCGGCGCGGGAGGGGCAGGGCCCCCAGTCCGATCGTCCAGGCAAGCGGCGGGCAGCGTCCGATCAGCCAGACGAGGGCGGAGGTGCCACTAAGGGCGATCCCGATCTTCACACCGACCTGCAGGATCGGGCTCAGAGGCACGCCGGCGATCGCAATTTCTGCCAGGTCGAGGAAGATCGGATGGCAGAGATAGATCCCGAACGCATAGGGCGCGGCCACGCTGATCCACCCGGGCCATCGCCGCCCCGCGAGACACATGCAGATCGCGAAGAGCACGATCGGCATCAGGTAGTCGGCCCAGTAGCCGGCGGCGAATCCGTACGGCCACTCGCCCTTCTGCACGGTGAGCCACGTCGCCGCGAGCTTGGCGAGAAAGAGTGCGGCGCCGGCAAACAGAAGGGGCGGCACCCACGCCTCTCGCGCGTCCGCCGGATCGGCCAGCGCGCCGCTCCTCCGCCAGAGGCCAAGGAACGCGCCGGCCACCATGCCGTACCCGACATAGGTCAGGCACTTCACGAACCGTACGATCCAGGACAGGGCTTCGGTGTCCCAGAAGGTGGAATAGACGAACCCGTCCAGCTCCCGCTTCAGGGCCAGCGATGCCAGGACCCCGAGGCCGAGGATGGGTTGCTTCACGGCAAGCCGGAAGAGCGGATAGGCCAGGATGATGCCGAAGAGGGTCGGTATGAAGTGCATGTGGTACTTCGACCCGCCGAGGAGCAGGTACCGCGCCCAGATGACCGGATCGGCGAGTTCGGCACGCAAGGCCGTGCCGTAGCCGAACGCGTCGGCTTTCAGGAGACTGTAGAAGGCATAGAAGATCGTCCAGAACCCGAAGGGCACGAGGAGGCGGCGCGCCTGGTCGGCAATGACCCTCGAATAGGACCGCGGCCGGCGGTCCAGCGACATCAGGAGCAGGAACAGCGCTATGATGATGAAGAGTTCGGTGCGCGCGACGTAGATCACCGCGCGCACCAGCATCGGCGCAATCCGTTCGACTTCGGAATAGCCGACGAACGGCTGCCCATTGGCATCCGCTGTCGCATGCAGTCCGATCATCGACACGCCCGCGGTCAGCCGCAATGTATCGAGCCAGACATAACGTTCCGTTTGCGCCATTTGCTTCCCCAATCCCCTCACAGGATCCACACGTCACGGCGATCAGGTTTGGCAGCGGGGGGCTAATTAAATCTGAACGGCATCAGTCGGTTGGCGATTTCATTCCCAGCAACTTTAGAGTTTCGGATTTCCTGAAAATTGCGAATTCATTCGCCCGGGATGCGCCTGAGGAATATCACTGGATTAACGATACCTTATGTCCCGTCCCCCTATCGCGGAGACAAAGGAAAGGAATCCGATGTCTCTCGTTCGTCTGATCAGCACCGCCATGCTCGCACTCGGCCCGTTGCCGTCATTCGCCAGTGATGCGCTGTCGGCGCAGGATTGCGCCGCTCTCTGGCAGGCCTACGGCGTCGCCCACGCCTCCTGCCGCGAGGCGCTGGGCGGGCGGAAGGCCGATCCTCCGTCGGCGGAGGCCGTGCCCGAAACGGCGCCCCTTGTCCCATCGACGCCCCCCGTCGCTCCCGGCGGCCTGACCCGGCAGGAACGACAGGACAATCTCGTCTTCTCGGCCGGCAATGCCGTGATCGACCAGGGTATGAGCGAGCAGCTCGACCGTCTGGCGGGCGTGCTGGAAACGCCGCCGCTCGAGGAGGCGTGCCTGCGCCTCGTCGGACATGCGAACCGCACCGCCGGTGACGACCGGGCCGCCAATGTGCGCCTTGCCCAGGACCGGGCCGAAGCGGTCGCGGATGCGATCCGCGCGCGGCTCTCGAAGCCCGGCCGGATCCGCGAGGTCACGAATGTCGGCGACCATCAGCCGTTGCCGGGCCGGCCCGTGAGCGCGCCCCTGAACCGCCGCGTGACGATCTACGCCCGCCGCTGCCCTTGAGGCGGCCGGCTCAGAGCTCCGTTGCTCCGAGCGGGATCGCCTGCGCGCCCGGACCGGTCTCGTCTTTCGTCAGGCCGGCCTGCACGAGGTCCGCAAGGCCCGGCCAGCGCCGCGCATCGCGGCCGGTGCGGGCCTCATGCGTTTCGATCCAGGCAAGGTAATCGATGACATCGGCCAGCCCCGCGAGGGTCAGTTCCCTGTCGCGATAGTCAGGCTCCTCGATGATCAGGCGGACCTGCCGCTCCGACAGCCGCGCGACGAGCGCTTCCGGCACCGGACGGGCAAAGAGGCCGTCGAGATCTACCCGTCGGCGACCGTCATCCAGAAGAATGCGCGCACCGGGTGTGATGGGCCCCAGAAGCCAGGGAGCTCGCGCCCCATCGAGCCGCAGGACAATACCCGGGCCTCGGGCGACGCAGCCCCTGAGCGGCACCCGGCAGCTCACCGTCCAGGCCGCGCGCCGGAGCCCGTCCTCGACGGTGACAAACCGCGCGGTTCCCTCTGCGGCGATCTGCGCAAAGAGATGCCAGCCCGGGTCCGGCGAGCGGGCGGGGGCGGCGCCGAGTGAGGCCAACCCCAGTCCACCGAGGGCCGCCAGCGCAATCGAGGACCACCGCGCGCGCCGGCTTGTGCGCTTCAGAAGACCCCTGCCGGCACGGATGACATGCATCGCGCCGGCGGACACGCGACGCTGCGCTTTCTCGAACGCAAGGCCTGACGGCAGATGCGATAGGGTCCTGAGCATGGCGATCCTCCTTTGCGAGACAGGAGGATGCGGCGGCGCGGGGTGCAGGGCCAAGGCCTCATCGCGGCGTGAAGGCGGCGGGTCGAGAGAAGTCGAACGATCCCCCCGTTTGCTTACTCAGCCGTGGGGAACACCGACCGAAAGTAGTCGGTGAGGAGCTTGTATTCTTCCGGAGACACCGGTCGTGATACGGCCGCCGCGGGGGCCATTGCGGGGGCTGCCGGTTCCGGATCGGTCTCGCCCGTCACCACGTCACCCGTGCCTGGCAGGGGCGCAGCGATGCCGATCTCCGTCAGGAGTTCGGTCAGATCGCTCGCGGCGGGATCGGTCCCCGACATCGCCGGAGCGTCGGCGCCTTCCATTCGCATCTGCAGCAGCGTGACCGCCATCTGCGGGTCGAGCCCGATCTCGGTCATCAGGTAGCTCAGGTGCTCAACCATCTTCTCATGCTCGGGAACGGGCGCCTCCGCGACCGCTTCGTCCGCGTCTTCGGGCGCAGCGGCGGCGGGCTCCGCCGCACCGTCTGGCGGGGACAGGGGAACGCCGATCTCGTCCATCCGGCCAAGGTTCAGCTGGCGCTGAAGCTCGATGATCCGTGCTTCGAGAGAGGCGAGGCCGCCATGCGGCGCGGAATCTGCCGGGGGGCTAGCGAGCATCGTGGCGGTCTGTAGCGCGGCCGGATCTGCGGGGGACGCCGGTGGCAGGTCCGCTTGAGCGGCCGCAGGATGAGCGACTGGCGATGCGGCTACCTCGGCGGAGCGCTGCAGGAGCAGTTCTCTCAGCAAGTTCAGCTCGCCACGCACCTCCGCCACCTCGGAGCTTGCCTGATCGGGCGCCGCGGCCTGCATCGCCACGATGGGAAGCATCGGCTGGGTCTGGGGTTGGGGCATCGGAGAGGCCCAGCTCTGCGGCTGGGTCAGGCGCCCGGCATCGGTGAGGCCCGCGGCATTGGGGACCGGCCAGTCCCTTGGCAGAACGGTGTAATCCTGTCTTGCGGCAACCCAGCGCAGGTAGGCCGAGACGGCACCGAAGCCGGTCAGGGACACCCGCGCCTGCTCTTCCCCGTCGCGCCGGCGCACCAGTTCGCCGCCGCCGCCGAGAAGTGTCTCGAGCTGGGCGGTCAGCGGCATCAGAACCTGTTCGGGCAACTGGATCTCGCTCACGCCCTCGGCCAGGTGCAGGGTGTCGCCCTCGTGAACCCCGTCGAGCTTGATCTCGAATTGTCCGCGGCCGTTCAGGAACACCGACAGCGGCCCCTTCCGGCCCATGCAGGACAGCGTCCGCGGGCGACAGACCACCTCGAAGATGTCGGTGTCGAGCCGCGGTGTGGGGGCGAACCGGGCATAGCCGTCCGGATCGAACCGGAAGTAGACGCCACCCACGAGACCTTCCTGGAAGGTCGGCCATCCGAAGGCGCCGCGCAGCTCCTGCATCGCCTCCCGCGCGCCGATCGCGAAGGGGATCGAGGTGTCGAGGACCGCGTTTTCCGACGCGAACCCGTCCGCTGATGCGGAATCTGCGGCGGTCTGTCCGGATGCGGCGACCGGAAGGATGGCCCACAGCGCGAGCGCCGCGGCACCTGAAAGGGGGAACTGTCTCATCAGTAGTCAGCCTCGCTCTGGATCGAGTGGCGGAGGGCAGGCAACCAGTCCTCTTCCCTCGTCGGATCGGGATAATTGCGTTTCTCGCGCAGGTTCTGGTCGCGGTAGGCCGTGTACCAGACCTCGGTCGAGCCGGTATACGGCGTCAGGATCGGGCCCTGCACCTTGTGCAGGAGGGCCGCCAGGATGATGCCGTTGTTGTTGGCGCTGACGATCTCGATCCGCCCCTGGCCGCCTTCGTAGAGCCCTTCGTACATGCCCCTCTCGGGGTCGTAGAGCTCGATGATCGCGTCGAAGAGCACATCGGTGTACTCGGTGTCCCACAGCGCCCACATCCCCAGCGCGGCCTTCGCGGCGACAGCGGCGTGCTTGGGAGAGTAGTCGCCCCGGGGGGTGACCGTGTTCCACGGGTAGCCGTCCGAGAAGATGCTGTCGTAGACGAAGTAGGGTGAGCCCTTCACGTTGTGTTCGGAGCGCGCCGTCATGAAGCCGGTCTGGCGCCAGCGCGCTTCCTGCACGGCATAGATCCGGTCGGCGAACTCCGCGCGCCAGCCATCCGAATGGAGCCAGGGCGGCGTGGTGTCGTCATGAGGCAGGTCGAAGCCGAGCTCGAGCCCGTCTTGCAGGTAGGATTCCGTCACCACGTAGTTCTGCGAGTGGAAGATGCGCGGATCACGCCCGTCATAGGGGACCGCAACGCCGAACATCGAAGCGGTCAGGAACGGCTCGGCGCGATGCGACAGGATCGGCTTGAAGCCCCAGAGCGCGAACCCCTTGGCGGCATATTCCTCGTATCCCAAACGCCCTTCCTGCGCGTAGACGGTGTCCCCCGTCTTCTTGTTGACGTAGGCGCCGCGCATCAGCCCCTCCTCGTCGATGACGTTCGAGAAGTCCCATTTCAGCAGGACGGCATCGATGCTGTTGCCGAGATAGGAGTAGCGGTTCTTCATGATCCGCATCCAGATCAGGAGGCGGCCGAGATCGAGCGCCGAGAAACCGATCTCGCCGTCCTTGTTGGCATAGTTCACCTTTGCCCCGGTGCGGGTGTGGTACACCTTGTTCGGCAATTCGCCGCGGAAGAGGTCGAGCGCCTTCAGCGTGGTGAGAAGCTGCATCGCGCGGCGGTCGAATTCAGGCTTCTCGATCAGGCACAACTCGTAGGCCGCGACGAGGCCGCTCATGTAGGATGCGGTGTCCCACATCGTCGTCGAGGGGTAGCTGCCGACCGAATTGGCGAGGCCCGTTTCCTCCTGCGTGAACGTCTCGAAATAGTGCCAGGCGACCTTCGCGGCGCGCATCTCCCGCTCGTCGAGGAACCCGCGCCGGGACTTGTAGGGGCGAACATATTCGTTGCGCTTCGTATAGCTTCCGGGTGGAGCGTCGGCGGAGCCATCGTCCAGGCGGTCGAAATAGTCGGGCGGCATCTCGCACATCCGGGGCGGCGTCTCGCGGCGCGGCTCGCCGCGGACCATGCTGGTCGTGACGCTCGGCAGGTTGCCCCGCATCAGCGCCGGCAGGTCGTCCCGGTCGCCGCCGGCCATGATCGGCACCGCCTCGTCGGGCTGATTGAGAAAGATCGTCCGGGCCCCGATCGCGACCGTCGCCGTCAGCGCCAGCACGCCGAGGGCGGACGCGCCCAAGGCGAGGCCACCGAAACGGACCGTCTGTCGCGATGTCTGGCGGGTCGACCTCATCGGCGGTGTCTTCCTGTTCCGGGCGTTTGGTCCGGGCTCCGCAGCTTGCGGCATGCAGGGCCGCCCGGGATGTGTCGGAGTCGATAATTGGCAAACCCGGCTTAAGAAAAAGAGAATCTCGACCGGCCCCGAAGGCGCGGAATCTCCGAAAATTTTGCGCAGTTCGATGCACGCGAAAGGGCTTTCTTAAATGAGCGGGGCGTATGGCTTGCCGGACTTGCCTTTCGAGAACGGATTTGCCGATGCTCATCTCCGATCCCCTGCAGACCGCCCCCGGCATCCCGCTGGACCATGAGCCGCCCGCGCCCGCCAAGGGCCAGTCCGGAATCGGTCAGGCAGACGAAGCTGCCGGCATCCTCGCCACGGGACCGCAGACGGAGCAGCTTTCGCCGGCGGGCCTGCCCATGGCGGCGCGGGCGCTGCCGATCTGGGCGGCCGGCATGTCCACGGCCTTCACCGTCGGTGCGGGAATCTGCCTCCTGGCGATCGGGCTTCTCGCGGTCTTCTTCCAGACCCTCGTGGCGGAGGAGGCGCAGACCCTTCTCGCACCGCTACTGGCCGCGATCGGCATCGTGCCCGTGATCGGCAGCCTTGTCTTCGACTACGCCCATACCCGTGCGCTCGCCGGGTACCGTGCGTTGAGACTGGCTCAGGCGAGGCGCGCCAATGCATGGCTCGGGGGCGCGGCCGCGTTGATGCTCGGGATCCTCCATCCACTGCTGGGGCTCGGGGTCGTTCTGGCAGCCGCCTCCGCCAGTGCCGGCGCCCGGATCCTCGTCCGTCGGGGGAGCACCGAACCTCTCTGGGATATCACGCCCGAGGAGGCCACCGCGCTTCTCGCCGGGCGCGACGCGGCCGGTCTGCGGCTGGCGCGGAGTGCTCCTGAAGGTCATGCGATGGAGGCGCCCCTGCGCCGCGCGTCCGGCTGGCTTTCCGCCCTCGTGACGCTCGCCGCAGCCAGTTATCTCGCAGGCACGGCCCACCTGACCACGGGTGCGGTGCCCGGCGCCGCGCTCATTGCCCTCTGGGCCGGAACGGCGGTTGCCGGCGCCATTCTGGCCCGCTCCCGGCCCGAACGCGCTGCGGCCGATCTGGCACGGACAATCGAGCCTCTGGATGCCGACTGCGATCCGCCGCCGGGCCTTTCCGTTCGAAGCCTGACCGTCACCGTTCCGGGCGGGCGGACGCTCCTTTCGGGGGCCAGCTTCTCCGCCGAGCCCGGCACGATCATTGGCGTCACCGGGCCCAGTGCCGCGGGCAAGACGCTCCTGCTTCGCGCCCTGTCCGCGCCCTACGATCTCGCCGGGCTGGACGTGCGGGGCTCCGCTCGGATCAATGGACGTGATCCATGGGTCAGGACTGTCGAGGCAGGGCCGGTGCCGGCGGTTTACCTGCCGCCCACGCCGCTCGTGCTGCCGGCCTCCGGGATCGAGAACCTGACCTGCTTCCACCCGGGGCCGGCCGAGGCTCGCGGCAAGCAGATCCTGGAACGTCTGGTCTTTTCCGCCGATGAGGCCGACCGGATCTGCACCGCTCCGGATGTCAGCGTTCTGCCAAGCGGGCAGGCAAAGGCACTGGCCTTCGCCCGCGGGTTCCTCCTCGCTCCCGATCTCTATCTTCTCGATCGGCCCGAGGACGGGCTGGGCCCTGCCCAGCTCGACGCCGTCCTGTCCCGGCTACGTCTCGAATGCCGGCTCGGCCGGATTGTCCTGATGGTGACCGAGAACCGCGCCCTTCTGGAGGCCTGCGACAAGCTTCTGGTCCTGCAGGACGGACGGGTGTCCGAGTTCGGCGATGCAAGCGAGATCCGAGCCAAGCAAAGCGCGGGGTGGGCCGGGTTCACCGCCGATCGAACCCTGGAGAGTGAAGAAGCGCTGACGAGCTGGGTTGAAGGACGGTTCAAACGCCCCGGCGACGAGGCGAACCGGCGTGCCGCGGCCCAGCTGGCCGCCGAGATGCTCGCCTTTTCCTGTCAGACCGCCGCGCCCGGATCCGGGCAACGTCTGCGCTTCGAGCTCAAGCTCTTCGACGGCTACGGGGTCCTGCGCATGATCGACGACGATCCGGCCTTGTCCTCGGGAAAGCTGGAGCAGGCTCGCCGTCAGGCGATGGACGAGGGTCTCATCGGGCGAATGCCCCCGCTCGCCCGCGTATTGCGTTACAGCCGGGATCTGGAGGCAAGCGTGGAGAGAGATCAACGCCTCCTGACCGCGACGCTGGACCTCTACGACCCCCGCGCCGGGCAGGCCGGGTAAGCCCATGGCCCGCTCCTCGCCAGCTTTCCGCCATTGCCCCCGCAGCGCCAGGCGCGGCATAGCGCCAGCCTTCTGGCTCCTGAGCGCCGTCGCCTGTTTCGCAATTCTCGCCGTCGGAGCCTGTCTTGCGGCGCGACTGGCGTCCGTTCCGACGCGGCAGACTTATCTCGGCACGCTTCTGTCCAACGTTGCCCCGCTCCGCCTCGACCTTCCGGCGGGCCTGCCGCTGGCGCAGATCCTTGTTACCGGCGGGGATGACGTGGCAGCCGGTCAGACGCTGGCGGTCCTTGACCGGGACGCCATTGCCCGGGAGCTCGAGGCCCTGCGCCGTGAGCGTCTTCTCGACGTCACCCTGCGCGCCTGCCTGTTGGCTCAACCGGGCGAGCCGCGCTCGATCACGACCACACACGAGCTTGCCGGCCATCCTGGAGCGGAGCTTGACGACGAAACACGCGCGGGGCTCGCCCGGATCGAACAGGAATGCAGCGCCTTCAAGGAGGGCGGCAAACGTCGGGCCGACCGGATCGGCGCGGCGGAGAAAGCGCTCAGCCGGGAAATCGCCCTTCTCGATACTGCCCGGCGCCTGGTGTCGGAGGAGACAGACCCCAAGGCGCGGGCGGGCCGGACAATCGCTCTTGCGGCGAAGCGGGCCGATCTGGAGAAACGCCGGTCGGCCCTCGACCTGGCGCGGCGGGACGCCGACGCCACCTCTCAGAGCGAGAGAGGCACGCGGATCGACATGCTGACGGAGCGTATCGCCGAGGCGACCGACCGCGAGGGGGTTCTGGATCGGTATCACGAAGCGCCGCGGCTCAGCTTGCCGCAATCGGGACGCATCCTCCGGGTCAGGCAGGTGCAGGGCGCGGTCGGGACCGACGAGGCCTTTCCGCTTCTTGAGCTTCAGCCAGCCGGCAGCGGGTCCTGGCGCGTGCGCCTCGACCTGTCATCGGATGACGGGCAAGGGTTCAGGATCGACACGCCCGTCAACATCTCCATCCTCGGCACCACCGCCAGGGCGCAGCAAATGTCCGGCCGGGTCAGGCATCTCGCCTTCCTCCCCGGCAAGGACAGGATCGAGGTGGAGATCGTCCTGGACGAGCCCAGTCTTGCAGAGCTCGAAAGCATGCCGATCGCGCGCGGGCTGGATGGCCCGGGCCGCGCGGTGTCGGTCTCCGTCACCCGGACGCGAACGACGTCGGCGAAGGAATTCGGTGTCGCTCTGAGGGATCTCGGAGGTCGGGTCCTGGCAGGCTGGGGGCGTGTTCTTCCGCCATCGCTCGGTCTCTCCGGGCCGGCATCGAGAGGTGCCCTGTCAGCAGGCGACGCCCCATGAGGGCAGGGACAGTGGCCACTTCGGTTCCGTCTCGATAGAAGGCGGCGACGGCGCGGCCCGGTCAGCGCAAGGTCCGAGGCGCGCGGGGTAGCGCGAGGAGCGGGGACGCGCGTGGCCTTCTTCTGCGTCGGCGGGCCAGATAAGCGGATGACACCGCACCAATGACAGGAGACGCCATGCTGCCGTGGGTCAAGCTTGCAACCGCGACCGCGCCGGACGGCGACACGCTGAGGCTCCTGCGGCGGGGGGACGAGTTTTCCATTCGGCTCGAAGGTGGCAACGAGCTGATGAACAGCAGGCTCGGCGGGTCCGAGGAGGCGCTCGCGACGCTGGCGCTCGGCCACCTGTCCGGTCGCTCGGCGCCGCGTGTCCTGATCGGCGGGCTCGGCATGGGGTTCACCCTTCGCGCCGCGCAGGCGATTGCGCCGGAGGGCGCGCAGCTCGTCGTGTCGGAACTCGTGCCCGACCTCGTGGGCTGGGCGCAGACGCATATGGCCCCCATTTTCAAGGAGTGCCTGTCCGATCCGCGGGTCGAGGTGAGGCCGGGAGATGTCCTGACCGAAATCCGCGAGGCCGACGGGACCTACGATGCCATCCTGCTCGACGTCGACAATGGTCCGGACGGTCTGACCCGGGCGGGAAACGACGCGCTCTACGATGAACGCGGTCTGCGCTCCGCGCGCCGGGCGCTGACCGGGGGCGGGGTGCTGGCGGTCTGGTCCGCGGCGCCGGATGCGGCCTTCCTGAAGCGGCTCAAGGCGTGCGGGTTCGAGGCCGTCGCGCATACGATCCGGGCGGGGCACAGCAGGCGCGGCTCACGCCACACGATCTGGACGGCGGTGCGCACCGGGCGCTGACCGCCGTGAGAGAGACGATCCGCCGCCCGATCATCTTCTAGCCCTTGCCGACTGCGGTTTGCAGGGTGATCCGGTCTCGTCCCCGGTCCCGCCGGGGGAGCGCCTCTTGCCTAGATGCCGGCCGGCGTCCCATCGCCGCGGAGGTCGGCGGGTGGAGGTGCCGGCCCGTCCGGCATGGGGCCGCTGCCGGATGTGGACCGCGTTCTTCCTCATCGCGGCATCCGGCGTCCCTTGCAGCGCCGCGGCCTCAGGCGATCCGGTCTCCCCGGCACCAGACGCCGCGCAGGATCGGGGTGCCGCCGGCTTCCGCAACGCGGATGACGTCGCCACGCTGCCCGGAGGAAAGTGCGCCGCGATCCTCGAGACCGGCGGCGCGGGCCGGGGTCGCGGTGACGCAGGCGACGGCACGGGGCAGATCGTCCCAGAGCGCGGCCAGCCGGAACGCTGAGAGAAGAAGCGCGCTCGGGACGTAGTCCGAGGACACGATGTCGAGCAGACCCGCCTCCGCCAGATCGCTGGCGGCCACGTTTCCCGAATGGGAGCCGCCCCGGATCAGGTTGGGCGCGCCCATCATCACGCGGATGCCCGTCTGCCGGCAGGCCTCCGCCGCCTCTCTCGTGGTCGGAAACTCGGCGAAGCGGACGCCGCTGCGATGGGACGATGCGACCTGATCCGCCGTGGTGTCGTCGTGGCTGGCAAGCACCGCGCCGTAGCGCCGCGCCTCCGCCACCGCGCCGGCCTCATGGACCGCGCCGAAGCGAGCCTGCAGCGCCTTGAGTTCGGCCACGTGCTCCTCGAAGGCCGCGTCGTCCATGCCGCGCTTCTTGGTGACATAGGCCCTGAGCGCCCCGAGGTCGCGGAACTGTCTCTGCCCCGGCGTATGGTCCATCAGGCTGACGATCCCGACCCGGTCCGAGGGGCCGAAGTCCGCCATCTCCTCGAGCAGCGTTTCGGAGCAGATCTCCGCCCGGAGGTGGAGGAAATGGCTGATCTTGAAATGACCGGCGGCGCGGAGGCTCAGCATCTCATTCGCGAGTGTTCTCGCGTACGCCCCGTATCCGCCCGTTCCGCCGTGGATCGACCCGACGCGTAGCGCATCGAAGACAGTCGTGATCCCGGTCGAGGCAAGTTCCGCATCATGGGCCAGAAGGGCCGGGACGTGCGGCCAGTCGACCTCCGGGCGTGGCTCGATATGGCGCTCGAGGTTGTCGGTGTGCAACTCCACCAGCCCCGGCAGGATCATGTCCCCGGCGCAGTCGATCGCGCCCGCGGGCACGCCGCCGCCCTCCGCGATCTCGGCGATCTGCCCGTCTTCGATCACGATGCGCCCGTGCAGGACGCGGTCCGGCAGGACGAGCCGGGCATTGGCAAGGTGGACGTCGCTTGGCATGCGGTGCTCGTCTCGGGGTGCCGGATCGGGATCGGCCGTGGGAGGGGGAAGCGTCATGTCATACACTCGGTTCGCGGTCTACTATCTGCCGCCCGAAGGCGATCTGGCCACATTCGGAGCAAGCTGGCTGGGATGGGACGTGGCGCAGGCCTGTCCCGCGCCGCAGCCCGCCATTGCGGGACTGGCCGAGGTCACCGCAGCGCCGCGCAAGTACGGCTTTCACGGCACGCTCAAACCGCCGTTCAGGATCGCGGATGGACTGGACGCGGTAGCGCTCGAGAAAGCCGTGGAGAGCGTCGCCCGGACCAGTGCGCCGGCGCGGGCAGGGGGGCTCGCGCTCACCACCCTCGGGGGCTTTCTGGCGCTCACTCCGGTGGGGGATGCGGCTGCCATCGAACGGCTCGCCGCGTCGTGCGTGATCGAGCTCGACGCATTCCGGGCGCCGGCCGGGCCGGACGAGATCGCGCGGCGCCGAAGCGCCGGGCTCACCGCGCGGCAGGACGCGCTCCTGACGCGCTGGGGGTACCCGTATGTCCTGGAGGAGTTCCACTTCCACCTCACCCTGACCGGGCGCCTGCCGGAGAACAAGGCGGAGGACTGGTATCGCGAGGCCCGCGCACGCCTCCCCGAGTTGCCGGTGCCTTTCATGATGGAGGGCATTGCGCTGGCCGGCGAGCGGCCGGACGGGAGATTCGAGCTGATCCGGCGTTTCCCCCTCACTGGTTGACGCGCCGGGTTCCGAGTTCCCGGACTGCCCGGATTTGCGGCATTGTGCGGTGTTTTCAATCCATTCCGGGGGATTCTCCCCCGGCGCCCGTGGGCACCCTGCGCTGCCCGAGCGAGGGCCGATGCCCTGCACGTCGTGCGCGAGGATGCGCCGCAGTCCCGCGCTGGGCGCTTTCAGGAGGGCCCAAGTCGTTTTCGGGCGCTGAGGCGCGATTCGGGGGTGCTAGACAGGACCTGCAAGGTGCCGCTGGAGACAGAGGAGAATTGGGAAGCCGGTGAGAGGCCGGCACTGCCCCCGCAACGGTGAGGAAGCGATGGGCATGGCGACGAGCCACTGGGGCGAGCAGCTCCGGGAAGGCGCCATGCCGGGCCTACGGGCCATGCTTCAAGTCCGGAAACCAGCCTTGCGAGAACGTCAACCGCGGGAGGCGGTGCAGACGCCGTAAGAGCCGCAAGGGAAGCGGCATCTGACGGTCTGCCCGCCCCTCCGAATTCACTAATCGCCGCGGGGTGCGGCAGGGGAACACCATGCACCACGACCTCACGCAGCTTCTGGCCACGCACAGACCGGGCTACGCGCTGGAGCGACCCTTCTACACCGCCGCCGATATCTTTCAGGCCGATCTCGAGGCGATCTGGTACCGCGACTGGCTGTTCGCCATTCCCGCCTGCGAGCTCGAGAAGACCGGCTCCTACGTCACCCACACCGTCGGCGCCTACAAGGTGATCCTCGTTCGCGGCGCGGACGGGACGATCCGCGCCTTCCACAATTCCTGCCGTCACCGCGGCTCGATCATCTGCAAGGCCGCGAAGGGGCACGTGCCGAAACTGGTCTGCCCCTATCACCAGTGGACCTACGAGCTCGACGGCTCGCTGCTCTGGGCGCGGGACATGGGGCCGGACTTCGATCCCTCCGCCCATGGCCTGAAGCCCGTTCACTGTCGGGAGCTGGCCGGCCTGATCTATATCTGCCTCGCCGACGAGGCGCCCGATTTCGATGCCTTCGCGGAGCTCGCGCGCCCCTACCTTGCCGTGCACGATCTGTCCGACGCGAAGGTCGCCCACGAATCCTCGATCATCGAGAACGGCAACTGGAAGCTCGTCTGGGAGAACAACCGGGAGTGCTATCATTGCGGCGGCAACCATCCCGCGCTCTGCCGCACGTTCCCCGACGATCCCGCTGTCACCGGCGTCGAGGACGGGGAAACGCCGCCGCATCTGGCGGCCCATTTCGATCGGCTCGAAGGGGCCGGGATCCGCGCCCGGTTCCAGATCGATGCCGGCGGGCAGTACCGGGTCGCCCGGATGCCGCTGAAGGCCGGCGCCAAGAGCTACACGATGGACGGGGGCCTCGCGGTCACGAAGCGACTGGGGCGCGTGCCGTTCGACGATGCCGGCGCCCTGATGCAGTTCCATTATCCCACGACCTGGAACCACTTCCTGCCGGATCACTCCATCGTTTTCCGCGTGACCCCCGTCAGCCCGACTGAAACCGAGGTCACGACGAAGTGGCTGGTGCACAAGGACGCCGTGGAGGGGCGCGATTACGACCTGAAGCGGCTGACCGAGGTCTGGATCGCCACCAATGACGAGGATCGGCGCGTCGTCGAGGATAACCAGCAGGGCATCAACTCTCCCGCCTACACGCCCGGGCCCTATTCGCGGACCCAGGAATCGGGCGTGCTGCAATTCGTCGACTGGTATTGCCGCAGCCTGACTGAGCGGCTGCCTGCACCCTCCCGGATGGCGGCGGAATAACGGCGATGAACGATCTGTCTTCCCTCCCGAAGCGTGCTGTCTGGTCCGATGCCGAGCCGCTCGAATGCGTCTCCGTCATCCCCGAGGTGCCGAACACGGCGACCTTCACCTTCCAGGCTCCATCCGGCGCGCTGTTCGACTTCTCGCCGGGCCAGTTCCTGACGCTTGAACTGCCCTTGCCCTCCGGCACGATCCACCGCACCTACACGATCTCCTCGTCACCCTCCCGCCCCCGGTCCATCTCGGTGACGATCAAGGCGCAGCCGGGCAGTATCGGGAGCCACTGGATGCTGAACGAGCTTCAGCCCGGAATGCGCCTCAAGGCGTTCGGGCCCGCCGGCGTCTTCACGCACCTCAACCATCCTGCCGAGAAATATCTTTTCATTTCCGCAGGATCCGGCATCACGCCGTCCATGTCGATGGCGACCTACATGTTCGACCTCGGCACCATGCCCGACATCGTCTTCGTCAACTGCGCCCGCCGCCCCTCCGAGATCATCTTTCGCGAACGGCTGGAGCACATGGCGTCCCGGATGCCGGGGATCGACCTCAAATGGGTCGTCGAGGGGACCGACCCGTTCCGCCCCTGGACCGGCTATCGCGGCATGTTCAACCAGCTCATGCTCGGCCTGATGGCGCCCGACTATCTGGAGCGGGAAGTCTTCTGCTGCGGTCCCGAGCCGTTCATGCGCGCGGTGCGTGAGGCGCTCTCCGGCCTCGGGTTCGACATGGACCGCTACCACCAGGAGAGTTTCCAGGCGCCGGCGGAAACCGATGCGGACGTCCCCGATATCGACGACGTGGTCCCGGAGCAGGGCGCTGACGTGGAGCTGACCTTCGCGGCGTCCGGTGTGACCGCGACCGTTGCCGAGACGGACACGATCCTCGCGGCGGCCCGCAATGCCGGGTTGAACATCCCCTCGGGCTGCACCTTCGGCGTCTGCGGCACCTGCCGGATCAAGAAGGTCTCGGGCGAGGTCCACATGGTTCACAACGGCGGGATCACCGATGAGGATGTCGAGGCCGGGTACATCCTCGCCTGCTGCTCGAACCCGATCGGAAACGTCACCGTGGATGCGTGAACCTCCGGGCGCGGCCGTCTCGGCCACGCCCGCCCAGTCCGGTCAGTTCAGCCAGTCCGGAACGAGGAGGATGTTCAGATCCCTCTCGTCCAAGCGCGCGGTCGAAGCGGAAGGCTGACGGCTCGTCCTCGAAGACATGCGTCCCGGTCGGATCGCCGGGTGCGCCTCTGGATGAAGCTTTCGCGGGAAAGGGGCCTCGAACAACTCGTTGCGTCGGTATCTGCGTTGCCGCCATGGCCTAGACGCTGGCCAAGGAGCGTTGACGCGGGACGAGGTCCCCGCCGGAGAGGGGTTGCCGCAGGGTCACGGGGGCGTCACCATCGGGTCGGCAATACCGAGGAGATGCCCCATGCGCGCCGTACTCGCACTCGTTCTCATGACCACCCCCGCTCTCGCTCAGGAGGCCGCCGACGCGGTCGCGCCCGAGCAGGCGACAGGTCTCGTCCGGGAAACGCCGGAGCCGGTCACGTCCGATAACTGGATGGTCGTCGCCGCCAATCCGCTGGCGTCCGAGGCCGGCGCCAAGGTGCTGAGGGCCGGGGGCAGCGCGGCGGATGCGATGGTCGCGGTCCAGGTGACGCTCGGCCTCGTCGAGCCGCAATCCTCCGGCCTCGGCGGCGGAGCCTTTCTCGTCTGGTACGATGCCGAGACGGGGGAGATCACCACTCTCGACGGGCGGGAGACCGCCCCCATGGCCGCGACGCCGACCCTTTTCCAGAAGGACGGTGAGCCGATGGACTTCTTCGACGCGGTCGTCGGTGGCCTCTCGGTCGGCACGCCCGGAACGCCCATGCTTCTCGAAGAGGCGCATCGCCGCTGGGGCCGGGCCAACTGGAGCAGTCTGTTCGACGAGGCCATCGGACTGGCCGAAGACGGCTTTTCCGTCTCTCCGCGCCTCGCCGCTCTGGTGGCGGAGGATGAGGAGTTTCTCTCCGTCGCGCCGGCCACGGCCGAATACTTCATGCCCGGCGGCTCCGCCATCGCCGAGGGCGACACGCTGACGAACGCCGCCTATGCCGAAACGCTGCGCGCCATCGCAGCACGCGGCGCAGATGCGTTCTACCACGGGGAGGTGGCCGAGGGGATCGTCGCGACGGTGCGCGGTGCGGCCCAGCCGGGCGTCCTGTCCCTGGAAGACCTGGAGGCCTACGAGGTCGTCGAGCGCCCGGCGGTCTGCGCACCTTATCGCGGTGCGGAGGTCTGCGGCATGGGACCGCCGTCATCGGGCGCGCTGACCGTCGGGCAGATCCTCGCGCTTCTGGAACCCTATGAGCTCTCCGCGATGGGGCCCGATTCCCCGGACGCCTGGCGGCTGATCGGCGACGCCTCCCGCCTCGCCTTTGCCGACCGCGGGCGGTACATGGCGGATACCGATTATGTGCCCGTGCCGCGCCTTCTGGATCCCGACTACCTCGCGGACCGCGCCGAGCTTCTGGACGCGGACGAAAGCCTGCCCGAGGTCTCGCCCGGCATGCCGCCCTGGGATCACGCGGCGCTCGATCTCGGCGACGATGCGTCCATCGAGCTGCCGTCCACGTCGCATATCTCCATCGTCGACGCCGACGGCAACGCACTGTCCATGACGACCACCATCGAGAACGGCTTCGGCTCCCGCCTCCTCGCGCCCGGGGGCTTCCTGCTCAACAACGAGTTGACGGATTTCTCCTTCAGCACCCATGACGAGGGCAGCCCGATCGCCAATCGCGTGGAGCCCGGGAAGCGGCCGCGCTCGTCGATGTCCCCGACGATCGTGATGGAGGACGGCACCCCCGTCTTCGTGGTCGGCTCTCCGGGCGGCAGCCGGATCATCGGCTACGTTGCCAAGACCATTGTCGCGCATATGGATTGGGGGATGGACCCGCAGGCAGCCGTTGCCCTGCCGAACCTCGTGAACCGGTTCGGGACCTACGATCTCGAGGAAGGAACCGCCGCGACCGACCTGCAAGAGCCGCTCGAGGCACTGGGCTTCGAGGTGAACGTGCGCGACCTGACGAGCGGCCTGCACGCCATCGCGGTCCGGGACGGCACGCTGATCGGCGGCGCCGACCCCCGACGCGAAGGGTTGGCCATCGGCGAATGATCCGGGGCTGAAGGAACGTGGCGCGGGGGCAGGGCACCCCCGCGCCCTTTCGTTGGCCCGAGGAAGGGTCGGCGTCGATCTTCGGCGAGGGGGCGCGCCGTGAACGGCGAGGTCGTCCGGCGGCGCGTCAGAACCCGAGGCCGATCGAGATCATTCCCACGCGCTGCGGCTCGGACTGCTCCTCGAACTGTCGCGACAGGCGCGTCTGCCCGACGAAGATGTGGGCATCGCCGTACGTGGCCCCAAGTCCGATCCTGACCCGCGACTGGCTTTCCTCGAGGGTCACGCCGTATCCGTCCGGCAGATGCGCGGACCCGGTGACTCGCTGGATGTCCCCGCCGAGCACGAGGCCCAAGTTGAAGCCGCGCTCCTTCGGAAGGTCGTAGGTCATGAGCTGTCCCGTCACCACGTCCCGGGTCCAGACGGGGGCATCCTGTCCTCCCCCGATGACGATGTCGGCGCCGAGGGAGGCCCGCGTGTCGTCGCCGTAGCGCGCCTCGGCATAGGGGCGCACCATTGCCGCGCCGCCGAGGACGAACGTGTGTGCCACTTCGCCCTCCAGACTCATCACGCCCCTGTCCGGCAGGTGCGGATCGTCCCGCGTCTCCGGGTCGTAGCCATCGTAGTCGAAGAACCGGTGCGCCCGGGCCTGCAGTTCGGGAAGGCCGGTGCTGTCGCCCCTGAGCGCAATCTCACCGCCGATCCGGGTCTCGACCGGGCCGACGTCACGATGCAGGAACGCGCCGAAGCCGAGGAGGGTCGAGTAGGGGCGATCGCCGCCTTCCTGCAGGGATGGGGCCCAGGGGGTGACGATTTCGCCGCGCCCCCTGAGCTCCAGCGTGCTGCCGGCATCCGGCGCGTCGCTGAAGAAATACGATCCCTGGTAGGAGCCGGTATTCCACCGGTCGTGACCGTCGCCATAGGTGTCGTTGACGAAGAGGCGGGCGGATCCGGCATAGTCGGCCCGCGCCGTGCCCCCCGCCAGCGCCATGACACAGGCGAGCGCACACCCGACGAGGCCGACGGAAAACGATGCGGGCATGACAGGGGCCTTGCTGGACGCGAGAGATCAAGTTGGGTGGTCCTAGCCCGAAAAACCCTAACGATGCGCTAATGAATCTGAACTCCCGCGCGGTTCAACGCCTCTCTGCGACGTCCGTGCCACGCTGTAGGCGTGCGGACCCGTCAGGAGGCGATCTCGTCGGCCTCGATGGCCTCCTCCTCAGACAGGTTCAGCCGGCGGCGCAGATCGGCGAGGTAGGCGCGGTCCGCCGGGCTGTCGCCGTCGATGGCTGCGCGGGACGCCAGATAGAACTCTCCGGCGGTCTCGGCATCGTTCACCTCCGCCAGAAGCGCGTCGAGAGGCTTTGGATTGGCGATTTCGCGCTCCATGATCTGCCGGTCCTGCGGCGTCGCGTCCGCATCCTCGATGGCCCGCATGATCCTGCCCCTCTCGTCCTGCGAGAGCGCGCCGTCGGCATAGGCGGCGGTGACCATGGCGCGGATCATCAGGAGGGCCTCGTCCTCGCTGAACCGCTCGGCCGCCGCTTCGCCCTCGCTCATGTCCTGGGGATCGACATCGCCATACCCATGGGCTCCGCCGCCCGCAGCCGATGCGCCGCCGGCGAGGAAGTCGTTCGCCGTGTCCCGGAGCTTGTCGATCAGTCCGCCGCCCGAGCCGGAGGATGCGGTGTGACCGGCGGTTTGCGGCCGCTTCGACTGGCTGTCCTTGTAGGCCTGGTAAGCCATGTAACCGAGGGCGGCGAGGCCGAGCTTGCCGCCGAGGCCGCCCCGCTTGCGCCGCCGCGCACCGAACAGCCCGAGCGCGGCCGCGGAGCCGAGGGCTCCCCGGCTCCGCCCGCGACCGGCCATCCGTGTGGCCAGCATCGTGCCGAGAATGCGTTTCATGCTCATGGTTGTCTCCCCGTCTGCAGATCCCGCTGCCGCCGATCCGGCCCGCGCCCTGCCTGTCGCCTCCCAACACTGAGGGTCCGCTGTCGTTCCGGAGCACCGGGCGGCCTCGGCAGCGGCAGAAAGGGAGGTGCGACAGAGATGCACTTTGACAGGCGCGTCATCCGCGGCGACACCTCCGGTCATGATCCGTGCCGCCGCCCGCATCTTCACCGCCGGTCTCGTCGCCCTGCTCCTGGCGAGCATGAGCGTCGTCTCGGCCGTGCAGATGGCGCCGGACGGCAAGGCAATCGAGCGGCAGATGGCGCTGCAGACCTTCGGGGCGGACGTCCTGACGATCTGCGAGGACCACGAGGATCATGGCGGTCACGCCGGTGCGGCCCATGACCATGACTGCCCGTTCTGCCACAAGGTGCCCCATCCGCCGCGCCTCGAAGGCCCCTTTGCCGCGCATCGATTGGCCTGGGCGGACGAGGCGGCGCGGGGGCGCGATCTCTTGCGCGGCCCGCAGCATCTTGGCGCACATGTCTCCGCCCGCGGGCCGCCCCGCCACGTCTGATCTTCCCAGAGGCCCCGCCCGATCAACGGGCTCCGGGTCATCCCGAACCTGGTGCGGGACGAACCCCGCGCCGATCCGCTTTTTCGGAGACAGACATGTTTGCCAAGACCACTCTTGCCGCCTCTGCGGCCCTTTCCCTGATGTCCGGCGCCGCGTTCGCGCACGCCACGCTCGAGCAGAGCGAGGCCGCCATCGGCTCTACCACCAAGATCACCCTCCGCGTGCCGCATGGCTGCGACGGTGAGGCCACCAACGACGTGCGCATCGAGATCCCTGACGGGTTCTACAACGTCAAACCCATGCCGAAGGCGGGCTGGAGCCTCTCGACCGAAACCGGTGCCTATGACGTGCCCTTCAATAACCACGGCACCGAAATGACGGAGGGCGTCCGGGTCGTCACCTGGTCGGGCGGCGATCTGCCCGATGCGTATTACGACGAGTTCACCCTGCGCGGCACGGTCGGGCCGGACGAGGCCGCGGGCAAGGCGATGTACTTCCCGGCGGTGCAGACCTGCGCGACGGGCACGGCGGACTGGACCGACACGGGCGGCTCAGGACACGACGTGCCGAACCCCGCTCCGTTCCTCACCCTGGTCGCGGGCGAAGACGATCATGGGCATCACGGTCACAGCCATGGCGCCGCGGAAGGAGATGCCGCTTCGGTCGGGGATCTGCGTATCACCGGCGCGAGCCTTCAGGCCACCGCGCCGAACCAGCCCGTCGCGGGCGGCTACATGACCGTCGCGAACACCGGCGAGACGGATGACGTCCTGATCTCCGTCAGCTCGTCGGTCTCGCGGCGCGGCGAGGTGCACGAGATGAGCATGGACGGAGACGTGATGCGGATGCGTGAAGTGGAGGGTGGCCTCTCCATCCCCGCGGGAGAGACCGTGACGCTGGAGCCGGGCGGCCTTCACATCATGCTGATGGACCTCGAAGGCCCCCTGTCCGAAGGCGAGAGCGCCGAAGTCACGCTGACCTTCGAGGAGGCCGGCGACGTCACCCTGACCCTGCCGATCGTCTCCCGCCAGCGCGGCGGCCATGACGGACACGGCGAGCACACGCACCACTGAGAGTCACGTCCGGTCCGGGGAGTAACCCCCGGCTCCGGCAATTCATCACCCGGTCACGGCCCCCAAGGGGCCGCGATCACGCAGTCCGGGGAATGGCCGCACCTGCCGAGGGTGATCCCGGCGCAATATCAGCGGCCGTTCTTTGCCCGCCAGGCCTCGAAGCTCGCCAGGTGCTCGTCCTTCGTGCGCGGGTAGAGGCCGATGATGGTCTCGCCGCCCTTCACCTGCTCGGTCACGAAATCCTCGTAGGCCGTCATCTCGACCGCCTCATCCGCCACCTCGTCGGCCATGTGGGCTGGAATCACGATGACGCAGTCGTCGTCTCCGACCACGACGTCCCCCGGAAACACCGCGACATCGCCACAGCCGATGGGCACGTTGATGTCGATGGCCTCGTGGAGGACGAGGTTGGTGGGGCTGGAGGGGCGGGAATGGTAGGCGGGAATCTCGAGCCCGCCGATCGTCGCGGCATCCCTGAAGCCGCCATCCGACACCACACCGGCGCCCCCGCGCACCATCAGCCGCGTGATCAGGATATCCCCGGCGGAGGCCGCGCGCGCATCCTTGCGGCTGTCCATCACGAGGACATGCCCCTCGGGGCAGGTTTCGATGGCGACCCGCTGGGGATGATCGGGATTGCGGAAGACGGAGAGCTCGTTGCGATCCTCCCGCGCAGGCATGTAGCGCAGGGTGAAGGCCGGACCGACCATGTTGCGGCCCTTCGGGGCGACGGGGTGGACGCCCTGGATCACCTGGTTGCGCAGGCCGCGCTTGTAGAGGGCCGTGGCAAGCGTTGCGACGGAGACGTTCGTCAGTTTGGTGCGGGTGGCTTCTGTCAGATCGCTCACGGCGGGTCCTTCGGCTCTATGGGGGTCGGCGGGGTGGGCGGACGCTTTGTCCATCAGAAGATATCGGGCTCGCCCGCGGCCGGGCCGTGGCCGCGCTCGAGGTAGTCGAAGTCGCAGCCGGTATCGGCCTGGGTCACGTGGTTGGAGAACATCCAGCCCCAGCCGCGCTGAAAGCGGGGGTCTGGCCGGACCCAGGCGGCGCGGCGGCGTTCCAGCTCGTCTTCCTCCACCAGCATGTCGAGACGGCGGTTCGGAAGATCGAGCCTGACGATGTCTCCCGTCTGCAGAAGGGCCAGCGGCCCGCCCACATAGCTTTCGGGGGCGACATGGAGCACGCAGGCGCCGTAGGAGGTGCCGGACATGCGCGCATCCGAGATCCGCAGCATGTCCCTGTGGCCCTGCTTCACGAGAGCTGTCGGGATCGGCAGCATCCCCCATTCGGGAAAGCCGGGACCGCCGAGAGGACCTGCATTGCGCAGCACCATGACGTGGTCCGGGGTGACGTCGAGATCGGGGTCGTTCACCGCCTCCTTCATTTCCGGGTAGCTGTCGAAGACGAGCGCCGGGCCTTCGTGGACGTGGAACTTCGGATCGCAGGCGGCGGGTTTGATGACGGCGCCGGAGGGCGCGAGGTTGCCGCGCAGGACTGCAAGCGATCCTTCCTTGTAGACGGGGTTCGACAGCGGCCGGATCACGTCGTCATTGTAGACCTCGGCGCCTTCGAGGTTCTCCCCCATCGTGCGGCCGGTGACGGTGAGGCAGGATGTATCGAGCCGGTCCTCGAGCCGTTTCATCAGGGCGCGCAGGCCGCCGGCATAGAAGAAGTCCTCCATCAGGTAGTCCTGCCCCGAGGGGCGGACATTCGCGATGAGCGGGGTCGTGCGGCCGAGTTCGTCCAGATCGTCGAGCGTGAAATCGACGCCGGCGCGGCGGGCCATGGCGATGAGGTGGACGACGGCATTCGTCGAGCATCCGGTGGCCATGGCGACGATGGCGGCATTGCGGACCGCGCCGTCGGTGATGATCCGCTCGGGGCCAAGGTCCTCCCAGACCATGTCCACTATCCGCCGTCCGCACTCCGCGGACATGCGCTGGTGGCCCGCATCGGGGGCCGGGATCGAGGAGGCACCGGGCAGGGTCAGGCCCATCGCGTCGGCGATGGCCGTCATGGTGGAGGCGGTGCCCATGGTCATGCATGTTCCGGCGGACCGCGCGATCCCGCCCTGGACGCCGAGCCACTCGGCGTCCGTGATCTTTCCGGCGCGCCGCTCGTCCCAGAACTTCCAGGCATCGGAGCCGGAGCCGAGGATGCGGCCCGCGTAGTGCCCGCGCAGCATCGGCCCGGCCGGCAGGTAGATCATCGGGATGCCAGCGGTGATCGCGCCCATGACGAGGCCGGGGGTGGTCTTGTCGCAACCGCCCATCAGCACCACGCCGTCGAACGGGTGGGAGCGGATCATCTCCTCGGTCTCCATCGCGAGCATGTTGCGGTAGAGCATCGAGGTCGGTTTGGTGAAGCTCTCGTCCACCGACAGGGCCGGCATCTCGAGCGCGAACCCCCCCGCCTGGAGGACGCCGCGCTTCACGTCCTGCGCCCGCTCGCGGAAGTGGCTGTGGCACGAATTGATCTCGGACCAGGTGTTGAGGATGCCGATGAGCGGCTTGCCCATGAAATCCTCCTCGCCGTAGCCGAGCTGCATCAGGCGGCTGCGATGGCCGAAGCTGCGGAGGTCGTCGGGAGCGAACCAGCGCGCGGAGCGCAGCTGGTCCTTGGTCTTGCGGGTCATCCGTCTACTCCACGAATGCGAAGATGAGCCAGGTCAGCAGGATCGCGAAGACGAGGCCGGCGAGTTCGGGCCAGGAGCCGAAGCTCGGCTCCCGCGGATCCTTCTCCCGCCGCTCGAAGGCGCGTGGGTCGATATCCTCGTCGCCCCGGGTGAGATCGTGGTCGGGTGTCATGACGTTTTCCCTCCTCAGTTCAGCAGGTTGGGCAGCCACATGGCGATTTGCGGGAAGAACAGTACGAGGAACAGACCGACCGCCTGCAGCGCGATGAAGGGCAGCACGGCGAGGAAGATCTCCTGCAATTCTATCTCCTTCGGCGCCACGGATTTCAGGAAGAAGCAGGCAGGTCCGAAGGGCGGGGACAGGTAGTACATCTGGATGTTCATCGCGAAGAGAACCCCGAACCACACCGGGTCGAAGCCGAGATCCTCGACCACGGGCGCGAAGATAGGCACGGTGATGAAGATGATCGCGATCCATTCGAGGAAGGTGCCGAGCACCATCACGATGAGCATCATGACGACGATGACCATGATCGGCGCGATATCGAGACCGGTCAGGATGCCGCGAAGGAATTCGCCGCCGCCGATCCGGTTGTAGATCCCGATGAGGGAGACCGCGCCGAGGACGAGCCAGATGATGGAGCCGACGGTGAGAACCGTCTGGCGCATCGCGTCCCGCGCCATGATCCAGTTCAGCTCCCCCCGCGCCGCGGCGACGACGAGCGCGCCGACAGCGCCGATGGCCGCCGCTTCGGTGACCGTGGCGATGCCCGAATAGATGACGCCGAGGACCGAACCGATCAGGATGCCGGGCAGGATCACGCCCTTGAGGTGGCGCATCCGCCGGAAGAACGGCTCCCCGGTTTCGGGAATGTCGTAGATTGGCGCCATGGACGGCGTGATCCGGACGCGGATCAGGATGTAGGTGATGTAGAGCGAGGCGAGGATCAGTCCCGGCACGGCGGACGCCATGAAGAGGTTGGTGATCGAGACCTGCGCGGCGAGGCCGTAGACGATCAGCACGACCGAGGGCGGGATGAGCGTAGCCAGGGCCCCCGCGGCGCAGATGATGCCGATGGAGAGCTTCCGGTCGTAGCCGAGACGCATCATCTGGGGCAGGGCGATCAGGCCGAGCATGACGATCTCGCCGCCCATGATGCCGGACATCGCGGCCAGAAGGACGGCGACGATGCATGTCTGAACCCCGACGGAGCCGCGGAAGCGCCCTCCGGCGATGGCCATCGAGTTGAAGAGGCTTTCGGCGATCCCCGATCGTTCGAGCACGTTTGCCATGAAGACGAAGAACGGCACCGCGATCAGTTCGTACTTGTGCAGGACCTCGCTGACATTCGCAGCGACGATGAAGAAGCCCGCACGCTCGCCGAAGTAGAGGATGGCGGTCGCCAGCGAGACGGTCAGCGTCGTGATGCCGAGCGGGATGCCGATCGCCATCAGCGCCAGGAGCGACAGGACGATCAGAAGGGTGATGTATTCAATGCCCACGGGCGAGCTCCCCTTCGGTGGCCTGAACCCAGCGGATGATGTTGGCGAGAAGCTGCAGGATGTAGAGGATGCAGCCCGCGACGATCGCGGTCTTCAGGATCACCGGCTGGATGGAGTTCAGCGCCGTGCCGGTATGCTCCATGCGCTCGATGGCGCGGATCGCGGGATTCCAGAGCGCGAGGGTCAGCACGAAGATGGCCCCCGCCGAGACGATCATCTGAATGAGCCGGAAGATCCGCCAGACGCGGTCCCCGACGATCAGCTCCATCATGGTGATCGAAATGTGCCGGCTGCGTTCCGTGACATAACCGACGGAGAGCACCCAGGCCGCGGCGCAGAGCGTCATCGCAAGTTCGGTGGACCAGATTGTCGGATTGTCGAAGCCGTAGCGCATGACGACCTCGAGAGCCGAGACGCCGATGCAGGCAAAGATCAGGGTCGCGCAGCTATGGCCGATGAACACGCTGATGCGGTCCATGATGTCGGCGTAGCGCGCCAGGATGCGGGACATGGGCGCGGGCTTCCTATGGCGATGAGGAGGGGCCGCGCCGCCGGGGAAAAGGCGACGCGGCGGGAACGACTTACTCTGCCTCGAGCAGCCCGATCTCGGTGAGATAGGCGAGGTGCGCGTCGAGCGCCTCCTGGGCGAGGTCGGACTTCTTCGCGAACTCCTCCCACTGGGTTCGCGCGGTCTCGCGGAGCTTCATGCGATCCTCGTCGGACCAGTCGATGACCTCGATCTCCTCGCTCGCATCGTCCCGTTCGGCCAGTTCCTGGTCCTGTTTGCCGACTTCCTCGGCCATGGCGTACATCGCGTCGTACCACCATGTCCGCAGCAGCTCCTGATCCTCGGCGGACATGTCCTCCCAGATGCGCTCGCTCACGGTGAACTGCATCGAGGGCATGGAGTGGATGCCGGGATAGAGCGGGTAGGGGGCGACGTCGTGAAGGCCGGTGGCGTCGTTGTTGACGTAGGCGGAGGCGTCGGCGGCGTCGACGATGCCCTTCTCCAGCGCGCCGAAGACCTCGGAGAACGGGATGGAGATCGGGGAGGCGCCGGCGGCCTGGAACACGGAGGCGGCGAGGCCCTCGGGGGAGCGGATCTTCTTGCCGGCCAGATCATCGTAGGTGCGGATCGGCACGTTGGCGACGAGCGCCTCGCGCGAGTAGGGACCGCAGGCGACCACGTGGACCTCGCCGCCGGTCACCTCGTCCGCCGCCTTCTGCATCATCGCCTCGCCGCCGCCCTCGCGGCAGAAGTCCAGCATCTGCTGGGGCGTCTCGTAGCCGGAGATGAGGTCTCCCATGATCGCGTAGGCGGGTTCGAGGCCGGAGAAATAGTTCACCGAGGTGAAATCCCCGTCGATCACGCCGGCCGCGACGGCTTCGGGCGTTTCGCGGGCCGGCACGACCGAGCCGTTCGGCGTCAGGGTGATCGTGATCCGGCCATCCGAGCGCTCCTCGAGCTCGGGCAGCCACTCCTCGGTCAGGTACTCCGTCGAGAAGTCGCCGGCGTTGAACGACGTCTGGATGTTGAGGTCCTGCGCGAAAGCCCCCGTTGCTGCGAAAAGCGCCGTTCCGGCGAGCAGGATGCTGCGGGTAATCATTGTCATCTTCCTCCCTGATGCGCCGCTGTTGAGACGCTCTGATACGCTAAAATATTAGTTACGTGTCGTCAATATTCATGATTTCATGGGCGCGCCAACACCTTCGTCCCCAGCGGAAGCCTCTCCCAGTGAGTTTCGAGACCACGACACATATCAGCGCCCGAGCCCCGATTCCCCGCAGGGCATCGGTCAGCGATCAGATCAGGGAGCTGCTGCGGCAGCGGATCGTGTCGCTCGAACTGGAGCCGGGGCAGAGCCTCTCCCGCACCGATCTCGCCGCGTATTACGAGGTCAGCCAGACGCCGATCCGGGATGCGATGCTGCGCCTCGAGGCCGAGGGCCTGCTCCGGATCTTTCCCCAGGCACGGACGCTGGTCTCCCTGATCGACGTCGACCATGCGCGGGAGACGCAGTTCCTGCGCCTGTCACTCGAGCTGGAGGTGGCGCGGACGCTGTGCGAGCAGCCGGACCGGGCGCCGATCGAGGCGCTGAAGGGGATCGTGGACGAGATGGAGGCTGCCGCGAGCGCCTCCGACATGACGCGTTTCACGCAGGAGGACGCCCGGTTCCACCGCACGCTTTTCACCGCCATCGGCAAGGACGCGCTCTGGGATCTGGTCGTCGAGCGCTCGGGGCATATCGACCGGCTGCGCAAGCTGAACCTGCCAGACCCCGGCAAGATTGAGCGCATCCTCGTCTCGCACCGCCAGATCGTCGCGGGCCTCGCCGCGCAGGACAGGGAGGAGACGATGGGCGCCGTCCGCCATCACCTCGGCGAGACGCTGGCACTCGCCGATCAGATCGTCGCTGCGCATCCCGATTACTTCCGCACGGGCATCCCGCCCGCCCCCTGAGGCTCCGGAGCCGGGCGGACGGCCTCCGGCGCGACGGCGCGCACAGCGTCCAGCTCCCGGACGGCGCCGGCGATGCGGGCGATGCGCGGCAGATCCGCGATCGGCGCACCCCATCGCTCCGCATTGTAGACCTGCGGCACGAGGCAGATATCGGCGAGGCTCACGGCGTTTCCATTACAGAACCGCCCGGTTCGGGGCCCCTCCAGAAGGGCCTCTACCGCAACGAGGCCGCGTCGGATGAAGTGCCGCATCCAGTGGACGCGCCTTGGCTCGTGGTCTTCCGCCGGCCCGTGCCGGAGAACCTCCTCCAGAACCGAGAGATTGCAGACGGGATGCGTGTCCGCCGCGATGGCAAGCGCGATGGCCCGCACACGGGCGCGCCCCGGTGCATCGGCGGGAACGAGGCCCAGTCCCCGCGTCTCGCTGAGATACTCCACGATGGCGAGGGACTGGGTCAGGCGCAGCCCGTCGATCTCCAGCACCGGCACGAAGCCCTGCGGATTTCGCGATAGGTGGTCCCTTGAGCGCTGAGCGTTGGCCGACAGGTCGACCTGCACCGTCTCGTAGGCGATCCCGGCAAGGTTCAGCGCGATGCGGACCCGATAGGACGCGCTCGATCGCCAGTAATCGTGGAGTACGGCGCTCATGCGCGGGCGACCGCGATGGCCTCCCGGATGACATCCAGATCGCCGACATGGTTGAAGAGGGTCAGGATAAGCCGGGCGTTCAGCGCGTCGCTCTCCTCCTTCGTCAGCCCGTCATGGGCGGTCAGAAGCAGGTCATAGGCATCGTCCGGGCGGGCCAGGTTGCGGGTGGTGACAAGCGCACTCATGCCAGCTCCCTCCCTGTAGCGCGGTCGAGGGCCGCCCGTATCGTCTCGGGCTCGGCACTCTCCCAGCGGGCGGCGACATGCTGGTCCGGGCGGATCAGGTAGAGCGCGCGGGACTGCCCGCCGAGATAGCGCTCCCGAACCTCCGGCGGCACCTCGATGATCTCCAGCCTCCGCACGTCGCCGATGTCCGGCGCAGCCTGCCCGATGGCCAGAAGCGTGAAGCCGGGGCCGAACGCGCCGAGGAGGTACCCATGCCCGATCGGGGCATCGGGGCAGGGGGCGCCCGGCCGCGCCCCGGCCGGCCCGTCCGGCAGCCCGTCCTCACTGTTCAGCGGGCTGACGTCGTAGACGCTCGGTTGCGACAGGCGTCCGGAATTGACGAAGGGCCTCGCGAAATCATGATCCCGGGAGAGGTGCAGCACGGCGTTCCGAAAGAGCCGGCTTACCTCCGACTTTGGTGTGATGAAGTCGGTGGACCGGGTGGAGGCGCGGATGTTCTCGTCCGTGGCATGGCAGCGCTCGGTATCGTAGGTTCCGAGCAGCGCTTCCGGCGCCTCTCCGCGCAGCACCATGGCGAGCTTCCAGCCGAGATTGTCCGCATCCTGAACCCCCCCGTTGGCGCCCCGCGCGCCGAAGGGCGACACCTGGTGCGCGCTGTCCCCGACGAAGATCACCCGGCCATGCCGGAACGATCGCATCCGGCGGCACTGGAAGGTGTAGATCGACGTCCAGACCAGCTCGTATTCGATGTCCGGCAGCATCTGGTCGATCCGGGCGCGGATGCGCTCCTCCTTCAGTTCCACCTCGCGGTCCACGTCCCAGCCGATCTGGAAATCGATCCGCCATATGTCGTCCGGCTGCTTGTGCAGGAGTGCCGAATCTCCGGCACCCCGGAACGGCGGCTCGAACCAGAAGCGCCGCTCCACCGGGAACTCCGCCTTCATGCGCACGTCCGCGATGAGGAAGCTGTCCCTGAAAACCTTGCCCTCGAATTCAAGCCCCAGCGCCTTTCGGGTGGGGGATCCGGCTCCGTCGCAGGCCAGCACCCAGTCCGCCGTGATCTCGTAGGGCCCGTCGGGTGTCGCGATCCGGAGCCGGGCCGCGCCGTCCTCCTCCGTCAGGGAGTCCACGCGGTTCTTCCCGCGGATCTCGATGGGCGCGCCCTCCGCCTCCGCCTGCCGCAGACGGTCGACGAGAAATCGTTCGAAGTAGGGTTGCTGGAGGTTGATGAAGGCGGGCCGGCGATGTCCGCCCTCTGGCAGCAGGTCGAACTCGAAGACGAGATCCTCGCCATGGAGCACCTTGCCGACGTTCCACACCACGCCCTTGTCCACCATCGCATCGCCGCAGCCGAGGCGGTCGCAGATCTCCAGCGTGCGCTTCGAGAAGCAGATCGCCCGGCTGCCTTCGCCGACGCCCTCGTGATCGTCCAGCACCAGCACCCGTACGCCCTTCAGGGCGAGATCGAGGGCCGTGGCAAGGCCGACGGGCCCGCCGCCGATCACCACGGCCGGGTAATGCGCGGCCGCGCCCGCCGCCTGGTCCGCGCTCCTCGCGTACGGATAGAGCCGGTGGGCCACCGAATACCGGTCATCCAGCATGTCGTCCTCCTCCCCCATAAGCGCGCGGCCCGTCTCCTCCCGCGGCCCGCGCGGCCGGCGTCTCAGCCCTGAAGGGCCTCCCACATCTCCTTGTCCCGCGCCGCGGTCCAGACGCGGGGCGTGTCGATGCCGCGCGCCTCGTCGTAGGCACGGGCGACGTTGAACGGCAGGCAATGCTCGTAGATCGCGTAGTCGGCGAACTTCGGATCGCAGACCTCGCGGACATGGGCCATCGCGTCCTGAAGCGAGCCGCCGCGCATGGCCACGCGGCGCACCGCGTCGAAGGTCGAGGTCACGAAATCGGCGGTGCTGTCGAGGGCGGCGTTCACCTTGTCCCGGCCGACGAGCGCAGCCCCCCGGCCCGGCGCGATCGCGTCGAGATCGAAGGCGCGGATGTTGTCCAGCGTCTGGGGCCAGTCGGTATAATGCCCGTCGCCGCAATAGCAGGCGGAGTGGTATTCGACGATGTCGCCGGTGAACATGACGTTCTGGTCCGGCACGTGGATCACGATGTCCCCCGCCGTATGCGCCCGACCGACCTTCATCAGGTCCACGCGGCGCTTGCCGAGATAGACGGACATGCGGTCCGAGAACGTCGTCGTGGCCCAGGTCAGCCCCGGAATGCTCTCGTGGCCCTGGAAGAGACGTGGAAACCGGTCGAACTCGCTGTCCCAGTCTTCCTGCCCGCGCTCGGCCACCATGCTCTGTGCGACGTCGGACATGATGATCTCGCGCGCCCCATACGCCGACGCGCCGAGAACCCGGACGGCGTGGTAATGGGTGAGCGCAAGATGCGTGATCGGCTTGTCGGTCACCTCGCGGACCTTCTCGATGACGAGGTTCGCCAGTCGCGGTGTGGCCTGCGCCTCGACGATCATCACGGCATCGTCGCCGATGATGACGCCGGAATTCGGATCGCCCTCGGCGGTGAAGGCCCAGAGCCCGTCGCCGACCTCGGTGAAGCTGATCTCCTTGTCCGCCATGTCTCCGGCGGATGCGAATGCCTTGGCCATGTGGCCTCCTTCTTAGTCTGTCAGGGAAAATCGGGGGCGGGCAGGACCGTGCCGGTGCATGCGCCGAAGCCCACGCGGTAGCCGTCGCCTTGCGCGTGCCCCCGCAAGGTCAGTGTGTCGCCGTCCTCGATGAAGGTCCGGGGGGACCCGCCGATGTCGAGCGGCCTCTCGCCGCCCCAGGTCAGTTCCAGAAGCGAGCCGTAGCCGGACGCATCCGGCCCGGAGATGGTGCCCGAGCCCAGCAGATCGCCCGTGCGCATGGCGCAGCCCGAGACGGCGTGATGCGCAAGCTGTTGCGCGGCGGAGTAGTAGAGTTCGCGCATGTTGGTGCGGCTGATCTCGTGCCCGTTCATCTCGACCGACAGGGACACGTCGTACCCGTCCGGGAAGTCGGCATGGAGGTAGGGCAGGAGGTCCTTCTCCCGCGGCGGCCCGTCCACCGCGAAGGGCGCAAGCGCCGCCCGCGTGACGATCCAGGGACTGATCGACGTGGCGAAGGCCTTGGACTGGAACGGCCCGAGGGGCTGGTACTCCCAGGCCTGGATATCCCGCGCGGACCAGTCATTCAGAAGGACGTAGCCGAAGATCATCTCCTGCGCCTGCGCGGTGGTGACCGGCTCGCCCATTGCCGACGGCGTCCCGACGATGGCGCCCATCTCCAGCTCGATATCGAGCCGCCGGCAGGGCCCGAAGGACGGCGCATCCGCCTCCTTCGCCCTGGTCTGCCCAAGGGGACGCCTGACGTCCGTTCCGGAGACGACGACGGTGGAGGCGCGTCCGTTATAGCCGATCGGGATATGCAGCCAGTTCGGCGGCAATGCGTTCTCAGGCCCGCGGAACATCGTGCCGACATTGGTCGCGTGATGCCGGCTGGCATAGAAATCGGTATATTCCGCAACGGTGAAGGGCAGGTGCATCTGCGCCTCCGCCATCGGTACCAGCAGCGGCTCCACCGCCTTCCGCGCATCCGACCCTTCGGCGAGGAGGTCTGTCAGCCGCGCACGGAACGCCGCCCAGGCCTTCGGCCCGTCCGCCATCAGCGGATTCCAGACCGCGTCCTGGCACCGCCCCTCGGTTCCCGTCAGGCCGGCCGTCTCGGCGGCCGCGGCATCGAGGATCATGTCCCCGATGGCGATGCCGCAGCGCGCCTCACCGCCAATCTCGAAGACGCCGTAAGGCAGATTGTTCAGCGGAAAGTCGGTGTCGGGGGCGTTGGCGCTCTCGACCCAGGAGCGGTTCAGCATGGAGGCGGTCCTTTCAATCGTCTTCGTCCCACTCGTCCCAGGGCGTCCGCGCGAAGGCGGCGCCTGCCCGGATCATCCCGCGGAAAGGACGATCAGAAGGACGAGGGCGGTCATTTCCTGCCCGGCGTTCCGTCGAAATGCTTCTCGAGCCCGTCCCAGCAATCGACATAGTCGTCCTGCAATGGAGCCTCCTTCGCGGCGAATTCGGTCAGGTGCTGCGGGAAGCGGGTCTCGAACATGAAGGACATCGTGTCGTCCAGCTTGTCGGGGCCGAGCTCGGCGTTCGACGCCTTCTCGAACGCCTCCCGGTCGGGCCCGTGGGGCAGCATGCAATTGTGCAGGCTCATGCCGCCCGGAACGAAGCCCTGGGGCTTGGCGTCGTACTGGCCATAGATGTTGCCCATCATCTCGGACATGACGTTCCTGTGGTACCAGGGCGGGCGGAACGTGTCCTCCATCACCATCCATCGCTCCCGGAAGAGGACGAAATCGATGTTCGCGGTCCCTTCGACGCCGGACGGCGCGGTCAGCACCGTGAAGATGGACGGGTCCGGATGGTCGAACAGGATCGCGCCCACCGGACAGTAGGTCTTCAGGTCATACTTCACCGGTGCGTAATTGCCGTGCCAGGCCACCACGTCGAGCGGGGAATGCGGGATCTCGGAGCGGTGGAACTGACCGCACCATTTGACCGTCATGGTGGACGGTACCTCGCGGTCTTCGAAGGCGGCGACCGGCGTCTTGAAGTCCCGCCGGTTGGCCATGCAGTTGGCGCCGATCGGCCCGCGGCCCGGCAGGTCGAACTTCTGACCGTAATTCTCGCAGACGAAGCCGCGTGCCGGCCCTTCGAGCACCTCGACGCGGTAGACCAGCCCGCGCGGCAGGATCGCGATCTCCTGCGGGGCGACGTCGATGATGCCGAGCTCGGTGGCGAAGCGCAGGCGTCCTTCCTGGGGCACGACGAGAAGCTCGCCGTCGGCGGAGTAGAAATACTCGTCCTCCATGGAGGCCGTGACGAGGTAGATATGCGCCGACATGCCGGTCGCGACGTTCACGTCCCCCGCCGTGGTCATCGTGCGCATTCCCGTCAGCCAGGTCAGGGCCTCGTCCGAATGGGGGACGGGATCCCAGCGGTACTGACCGAGGGAGGTCACGTCCTGCGGAATGTGCGGCGCGGTCTTCCAGTAGGGCAGGTCGATCCGCTTGTAGCGGCCCTGGTGCTTGACCGAAGGCCGGATGCGATAGCACCACGTCCGCTCGTTCTGGTGGCTCGGCGCGGTGAAGGCAGTGCCCGAAAGCTGCTCGCCATAGAGGCCGTAATTCACCTTCTGCGGCGAGTTCATGCCCTGGGGCAGGGCGCCCGGAAGCGCCTCCGTCTCGAAGTCGTTGCCGAAGCCTGGCATGTAGCCCGCCGTCGTGCCCTGCGGCGTGGTGGCCTGGAGCAGGCCCGACAGGCGCGTCTGATCGTTCATCGTGGCTCCCCCGGTCGAAAGGTTGCTCTCAGGGGTAATGGTTGTATTTGTAACCAACAAGAGAGTTCCCGAGGAGCGCCCATGTCCGAGTTCGACCTGCGTACGTTTCTGCCCTACCTGCTCAACCAGGCCGCGGAGGAGACCAGCCTCGGCTTCTCCCGCGTCTACAAGGACCGCTACGGCATGCTGCGGACGGAATGGCGCGTGCTGTTCCACCTCGGCCGCTACGGCGACATGACGGCGGCGGAGATCGGGCGCCGCGCGAAGATGCACAAGACGAAGATCAGCAGGGCTGTCGCGGCACTGGAAGCGAAGCGGTTCGTCACCCGGCGGGAGGATTCGGCCGATCGCAGGCGCGAGACGCTGACGCTTTCCGCGCAGGGCCGACGCGCCTTCGACGATCTCGTCGTCGTCGCCGAGGCCCATGACACGCGGCTGACCGCGAACCTTTCTGCGGGCGAGCGCGCGGTGCTGATCGACTGCCTCCAGCGCCTCGCCGGGTTCGGCAAGGGGGTGGAGCCGGCGATTGATGGTTACAAACAAGACGAATACCAATAAACAGCCGGCGGCTCCGGAGGAGGGGGCCGCGCCGGTCGGCGGCGGGAGGCCGGGAAAGCCCTTCGGTACCGCGTCGTCCGGACAGACCGGCATGAGAAACAATCTTTCCGGGAGGATCAGAATGAGTGTCTACGTCCGTGGCCTGACGGCTGCTGCAACCCTCGCCATGCTTGGCGGGACCGCCGCCGCGCAGGAGACCGAGCTCGTCATGTCGAGCTGGCTGCCGCCGCGCCATCCGATCGTGGTGAACGCGATGAAGCCCTGGGCCGAAGAGGTCGCCGAGGTGACGGACAGCCGCGTCACCGTGCGCGTGCTCGCCTCCCCTCTCGGCGCGCCGCCTGCCCACTTCGACATGGCCCGCGACGGCGTGGCGGACATCACCTACGGCCTGCACTCGTTCAGCCAGGACGACCGCTTCGATGCGAGCGAAGTGGGGCAGTTCTCCTTCATCGGTGACGATGCCGTCAGCCTGTCCGAGGCGTTCTACACCGTCTATACCGAGGATCTCGGGGCCGCCGAAGACCACGAGGGCACCCACATCCTCGGCCTCTTCACCCATGGGCCCGGCGCCTTCCATAACGGCCGGCGCGCGATCGAGACGCCGGCCGACTTCGAGGGGCTAAAGATCCGTGTGCCGGGCGGCTACACCGCCACGCTGATGGAAGGTCTCGGCGCGACGCCGATCTTCACTTCCTCCACCGAGGTCTACGAGCAGCTGTCCCGCGGCGTGATCGACGGTGCGACCTTCACCAAGGAAGCGCTGACCGCCTTCAACCTCACGGACGACATCGCCTATACGACGACCGTCCCGGGCGGCATGTACAACACGACATGGTTCCTCGTGATGAACGAGGACGCGTGGGACGGGATCTCCGCGGAGGATCAGGAGGCGATAGAGGGCATTTCCGGTCTCGCCTTCGCCGAGCGCGTCGGAACGGCATGGAACGATGCCGATACCGCCGCCGAAGCGGAGATCGAGGAGGCCGGCATCGAGACGAGCCCCGCGAACGAGGAGGTCCTCGCCGCGATCAGGGAGGTCGCGTCGCAGGCGGAAGAGGACTGGGCGGACAGCCTCCCCGAGGGTCAGGACGGCCTCGCCGCGCTCGCGCGCCTGCGCGAGATGACCGGCGTCGAAGGTCCTGCGAACTGATGATGCGCCATCTCGTTAGCGGGCTCGAGATTGTCTCGGGCCTGCTTCTCGTCGCGCTGATGACCGTGACCGGGATGGACGTGATCGGGCGGTATCTCTTCGACAGGCCGCTGCCGGGGGCGTTCGAGATGACCGAACTGCTTCTCGCCGCCCTGGTCTTCGCGGCCCTGCCGCTCGTCAGCCGTTCGGGCGGGCACGTCGAGGTCGACCTGTTCGACAGCTTCCTTTCGCCGAAAGCGCGCCGGGCCCTGCTGTGGATCGGCGCGGCGGTGGCGTTCTGCGTCCTGATGGTCTTCGCGTGGCGGCTGGTGCTGCACGGTCTGCAACAGGCCGCAGTCGGGTCGCGCTCGATCTCCCTGGGCATCCCGTTCGCGCCGGTCTCTTTCTTCGGCGCGGCCGGATGTGTCGCGGCGGCGCTGTTCGGCCTCGTCCGGGCGATACGGGCATGACCGAAAGCCTGATCGGGATAGGGATCCTCCTCGCGCTCGTCTTCGCGCGGGTGCCCATCGGGTTCGCCATGGCGCTGGTCGGCGGGGCCGGCTTCGCGCTCCTGCGCAATATCGAGGCCGCTGGCGCGATGATCGGCACGACGGTCTTCGAGACGGGAATGAGCTATACCCTCTCCGTCCTGCCGCTCTTCATCTTCATGGGCAATGTGCTGGCGCAGTCCGGCATCGCGCAGGGTCTCTTCGCCGGAGCCGACCGGATCTTCGGCCGGATGCGCGGCGGGCTGGCTCTGGCCACGGTGATCAGCTGCGGAGGTTTCTCTGCGGTCTCCGGATCCTCGCTCGCCACCGCCGCCACGATGAGCCGCGTGGCGCTGCCGCCGATGCGGAAATACGGCTACGACGACAGTCTCGCCTCGGGCGCCATCGCGGCGGGCGGCACGCTCGGCATCCTGATCCCGCCCTCCGTCATCCTCATCATCTACGGACTGCTGACCGAGAGCGATATCGGGGACCTCTTCATCGCGGGCCTTCTGCCCGGCGCGCTCGGCGTCCTGCTCTACCTCGTTGCCGTGATGGTCACCGTGCGCCTCGATCCGTCCCGCGCGCCGGACGTTTCGGAGGTCGTTCCGATGTCCCGGCGGGACACGGTGGGCGTTCTGGGAACGCTCGCGCTCTTCATCTTCATTATGGGCGGCATCTACGGCGGCGTCTTCACCCCCATCGAGGCGGGCGGCATGGGCGCGCTCTTCGCTGTCCTCCTCGCCGTGGCGATCCGCGGCCTCGACTGGGCGGGCTTCCGAACGGCCCTTCGCGAGACGGTTCTCGCGACGGCGATGATCTTCGCCATCATCATCGGTGCGGAAATCTTCTCCACCTTCATCAACTTCGCAGGCCTGCCGATGGCGCTGGTGGATCTGATCTACGAGCTCGACCTGTCGCCCTGGCTCGTGATCGGGGCGATGGTGGCGATCTACTTGGTGATGGGCTGCGTCTTCGAGAGCCTCTCGATGATCCTTCTGACGGTGCCGGTGTTCTACCCCGTCGTGCAGCAGCTCGATTTCGGAGGTGGGTTGCTGGGAAATCCGGACGACGTTCTGATCTGGTTCGCCATCGTCGTGGTCGTGGTGACCGAGATCAGCCTGATCACGCCGCCGGTGGGGATGAACGTCTTCGTCATGCGCTCCGTCATTCCTGATATCGAGCTGATGACGGTATTCCGTGGGGTGCTGCCGTTCTGGATCGCGGACCTCGTGCGGCTCGCGATCCTGATCTTCATCCCGTGGTTCTCGCTCGCGCTGCTCTGATCCTCAGACGATTGCGGACCACACCAGCCGGAGGGAAATCACGCCGAGGATCGCCAGGATGATCTTGTCGAAGGTCGCCCGGTCGATGCGCCGGGCGAGGCGCGCGCCCACGGGCATCCCGGCGAAGAGAGGCGCAAGCGCGGCGACGCTCAGGATCATCCGCTCGAACGACAGGATGCCGAGGCCGTAGAGGAAGGGGATCTGCACCACGGCAGACGCCGCGAAGAAGGTGGAGATCGTCACGATGAACGTCGCCCGCTCGAGCGAGATCGCGTTCAGGAAGGTGATCGAGACCGGGGCCGAGATCCCCGTCGCGCCCTGCAGGACGCCTCCCAGCAGCCCCGCCGGCACGGAGAGCCGGGCGGCAAGGGCTTCGCCGAGACGCCAGCCGGGCTGGAGGAGGCGGAAGCAGATGTAGAGCAGCACCGCGAGCGCGACGATCAGCAGGAGCAGGTCCGGCGCGAAGGCGGCCAGCATCAGTGAGCCCGTCACCGTGCCGACCGCGCCCGCGACGGCGAAGCCCCAGATCAGGAGGGGCCGGGGCCGGCTCTCTCGAAAATGCCATGCCTGCCACGAGTTGGAGACGAGGCTGGGCACGGTCATGACCGCGACGGCGAGAGGCACATCGTAGAGCATGGACAGAAGGGGGATCGCGAGCAGCGGCGCGCCTGCGCCGGTGGCCCCTTTCAGGACCCCGCCGATGAAGAGCGATACGCCTCCGATTATGAGCCCCGTCAGGTCCATCGCGCCCGTCCTAGTCCCTGCGCGCGGCGGCGTCGAGTTGCCCTGGCGGATCTGACCGGGGTGTGGCGAACGCGCGGCTCATCCCCCCGCTGACATCCCGCGGGCGAGGGCCGCGACCTCCGCCATCGAGGACAGGCTCCTGCGTTCGAGAAGCAGCCGCCTTGCCGTGCGGAGGGCGACGGCTTCGCAGGCCGCGCGGGTGGGTACATCCGCGATCATCTCGAAATCCTCGACATGGGAGATACCGAGGATTCGGCGGATCATCTTGGCCCCGGCAAAGCCGAGCGTCTCTGCGAAGATGTCCCTGAGCCGCGCGTCGATGAAGGCATCCGAGGCGCCATCCCCCGCAACCTCCGGGATCAGGGTGCCGTCCGCATCCGGCCGGGCCAGCGTCCTGAACTCCCCGGCAAAGACCGTCCAGAGACCCGCCACGGTCTCCAGGATCCACTCGGCGTGATCCGTCCGGTCCCCGGCATGGCCGGGCTGGCTTGCGTGGGCGAGGAGGAGGTTGCCGATCAGCGCGCCGATATCGAAGGCCATCGGCCCCATGAAGGCCCATTCGGGGTCGATCACGCGGGTATCGCCGGGCCGCACCATCACCGATCCGGTATGCAGATCGCCGTGAACCAGCGCCTCCGCCCGGCTTCGGAAGATATGCTTCATCTCCGTCGCCGCGGCCTTCAGCGCGCCGTCCGAGCGAAACTCGGCCGCGAGCGTCTCCTGCCCGGGTGTGAGCCGGTTCAGAGGTGCGGTCCAGTAGGGACCGGTGAACACCACGTCCTGCGTCGTCTCGGAGAGAACCGAATTGCCGGCGAACGCCTCCACGAGCCGCGCTTTCTGGGAGGTCGTCATTACGTGGTCCGAGGTCAGGACCAGCGTTCGGGCGAGATACCGCCCGAGGTCCTGCGCGAGCCGGGGGAAGCGGCGCCCGGCCACGAGGGCATGCCTCAGGACGACGTGCTCGCTCAGGTCCTCCATGACGAGCAGCGCCAGATCCTCGCGCCAGCCGATCAGCTCCGGCAGCTGACCGGGCGCGTGCCTTGCGTGCTCGATCATCGCCCGGTGCTCGAACGTCGCGCGGGAGACGGGAAAGGGCCAGCTCTCCCCGATGGCGCGGATATAGGGCAGCGCCTGTTTCACCACGACCGATCCCGCCGGCCCGCGGACGCGGAAGACGGCGTTCATGTTGCCGTCGCTGATCTCGCCCGCGCTCCAGCTGTCCGGCCCGCCGCCGAGACGCTCCGGCACGCCGGGCAGATCGGCGAGGAGCCGGGGCAGGGCGGCCGCGTCAAGTTCGGCGTAGCCGGGAGGAACTGGATAGCTTTTCGTCATGCCGCTCATCTGGGGCGCGGCGGCGGCCCCGCCAGTGGGCCCTAGAACAATGCCGTGAGAAAAGGTTACCACGGGTGTCTTCCGCGCCGTGTCCCGGCGCAAGCTGGGCGAAACGTCCGAGGAGATGCCAAGATGAGACGACCCCGCGCCGCCCTTTGGGCCTCCCTCCTTGCCGCCATGGCCGGCGCCGCGACCGCCGAAACCGATCCCGCCGATTGGGATGGGGTGCTGGAGGCTGCCGAGGGACAGACCGTCTACTGGAACGCCTGGGGCGGCGATCCGCGCACCAATGCCTATATCGAATGGGCCGCGGACGAGGTCCTCTCCCGGTTCGGCGTCGAGCTGGAGCTGGTGAAGCAGTCGGACATCTCCGCCGCGATCTCCACCGTCCTGTCGGAGAAGAGCGCCGGCAAGGACGAGGGCGGCTCCATCGACCTGCTCTGGATCAACGGCGAGAACTTCGCCGCGATGAAGGAAAAGGACCTGCTCTTCGGCCCCTGGGCGGAAGACCTGCCGAACTGGTCGCTTCTGGGGGCCGAGGACAATCCGGCCCTGACCGAGGATTTCACCGTGCCCACCGAGGGGCTCGAGGCCCCGTGGAGCATGGCGCAGGTGGTCTTCTATCACGACAGCGCCCGTGTGCCCGAGCCGCCGAAGACGGTCCGGGATCTGCTTGACTGGACACGCGCGAACGAGGGTCGTTTCACCTACCCCCAACCGCCGAACTTCCTCGGAACGACGTTTCTCAAGCAGGCTCTTCTCGGCCTCGTTGAAGATACAGGCCCGCTCTACGCGCCTGTCTCGGACGCCGATTACGAGGCGGTCACGGCGCCGCTCTGGGACTGGCTCGGTGAGCTGACGCCGACCCTCTGGCGCTCCGGTGCGGCCTATCCGCAATCGGGGCCGGCGCAGCGGCAGCTGATGGCGGACGGGGAGATCGACATCGCGATCTCCTTCAGCCCCGCCGAAGCCTCCGCCGCCATCGCGAATTTCGAACTGCCGGAGAGCGTCAGGACCTATGTCCTCGACGGTGGCACGATCGGCAACGCCAATTTCCTCGCCATTCCCTACAACGCGACCGCCAAGGAGGGCGCGATGGTGGTGGCGAACTTCCTGATGTCCCCCGAGGCGCAGGCGCGCAAGCAGGATCCCGAGGTCCTGGGCGCCCTGACCGTGCTCGATGTCGCTGCTCTCGGCGAGGAGGACCGCGCGCTCTTCGAGGATCTGGACCTAGGGATCGCGACGCTCACCCCCGAAGAGCTGGGATCGCCCCTGGCCGAGCCTCATCCGAGCTGGATGGAGCGGATCGAGGAGGACTGGGACCGCCGCTACGGTGCCGGTCAGTAAGGCCGCGGGCTCGGTGAGGGAGGCTCGCATCCTGGCGGCGCCGATGCGCCCGGGCCGTCGGCCACGGCTTCTGCCACTCGCGCCGCTCTTCACCCTCGTGGTGCTCCTGGGGCCGGTGGCGGCGGGGCTGATCGGCGTCCTTGCGCCCGCCTTCGGCTACTATCCGGCGCTCGGGGCGACCGAGCTGTCGCTCGCGCCTGTCCGCTCGCTGCTGGCGTGGCCGGGACTGGGCGGCGCGGTGCGTCTCTCGGCGGTCACCGCGCTTGCCTCAACCGCCCTCGCCCTTGGCGTGACGCTGCTCATCTGCGCCGCCTGGCATGGCACGCGCGCGTTCGGCGCCATCGAGCGGCTGCTCTCGCCGCTTCTCTCGGTGCCCCATGCCGCGGCGGCGCTGGGGCTTGCCTTCCTGATCTCCCCCTCTGGCTGGATCATTCGCGCGCTATCCCCCTGGGCGACGGGATGGGACCTGCCGCCGGACGTCCTGATCGTGGGCGATCCGGCGGGCCTTGCCCTGATCGCGGGGCTGGCCGCAAAGGAGATCCCGTTCCTTCTTTTGATGACACTCGCGGCCCTGTCGCAAATCCCGGCGCGCCGCAGCGTTCTTCTAGCGCAGACGCAAGGCTACGGCCGTGTCACGGCGTGGGTGAAGACGGTCTTCCCGCGTGTCTACCCGCAGATCCGGCTGCCGATCTACGCCGTCCTCGCGTTCTCCGCCTCGGTGGTGGACGTGGCGGTGATCCTCGGTCCCTCGACGCCGCCGCCGCTGTCGGTCCAGATACTGCGCTGGCTGAACGATCCGGACCTGTCGATGCGGTTCGAGGCGGGGGCCGGGGCTGTGCTGCAATTCGGGATCGTCCTGTCGCTGCTGGCACTCTGGCGCTGCGGCGAACTGGCCCTCGCGCGCGCCGGAACCGCCTGGATCGCGCGGGGCGCGCGCGGGCGGGCGGATGCGGCATGGCGGGGGCTCGCCGCACTCGCCGCCGGGCTCTCGGCCGGGGCCGTCCTGCTGGCCGTCGCGGGACTTGCGGTCTGGTCCTTCGCCGGCTTCTGGAGCTTTCCGGATGCGCTGCCGGCCGGCCTGACCTTGCGGTCCTGGGAGGGGCAGCTGCCGGGGCTGGCCGAGCTCACCGGCACCACGATCCTGATCGCGGCGGTCGCTACCATCATCTCGCTCCTGCTCGTCCTCGCCTGCCTCGAAGCCGAGTATCGCCATGGCCTCCGCCCGGGCACGAGGGCGCTCTGGCTTCTCTACATCCCGCTCATCGTGCCGCAGACGACGTTCGTGACGGGCCTTCAGACGCTTGCCATCGGAACGGGGCTGGCCGGGCCCACCGGATCGGTCATCGCCGCGCATGTCGTCTTCGTGCTGCCATACGTCTTCCTCTCCCTCGGCGATCCGTTCCGGGCCTGGGATCCGCGCTACGGACTTGCGGCGGCGACGCTAGGGGCAGGTCCGGACCGGCTTCTCTGGCAGGTTCGCCTGCCGATGCTGCTTCGCCCGATCCTGACCGCAGCGGCCGTGGGCTTCGCCGTCTCCGTGGGGCAGTACCTGCCCACGCTGCTCCTTGGTCTCGGACGCGTTCCGACGCTGACGACGGAAGCCGTGGCGCTCTCCTCGGGCGGAGACAGGCGGCTGATCGGCGTCTATGCCATCACCCAGACGGCGGTGCCGCTCCTCGGCTTCGCCGCGGCCATCGCGCTTCCCGCCGTCGCGTTTCGAAACCGGAAGGGGCTCGCATGACAGACGGATTGTCGCTCGAGGGGGTCAGGATCGCCCTGCGGGGCGTGCCGCTCGTCTCGCTGGACGTCCGGATCGCGCCGGGCGAGGTCCTGACGATCATGGGCCCCTCGGGGTCCGGCAAGTCGACGCTTCTGTCGCTGCTCGTCGGAGCCTGTCCGCCCGAATTCGAGACCCGGGGGCGTGTGCTGCTGGGCGGACGCGACCTTGCCGGGCTCGGCCCGAGGGAACGCCGGATCGGACTGCTCTTCCAGGACGACCTGCTCTTTCCGCATATGTCCGTCGGCGCCAATCTCGCCTTCGCCCTGCCGCCCTCGCTCAAGGGCCGCAGGGCGCGGCGGCGCGCGGTGGAGGCGGCGCTCGAGGATGCGGAGCTTGCAAGCTTCGCGGATCGCGATCCCGCCACGCTGTCAGGCGGGCAGCGCTCCCGCGTCGCGTTGATGCGGACGCTTCTCGGCGAGCCGCAGGCGCTCCTCCTCGACGAACCCTTCTCCCGCCTCGACGCGAACCTCCGCGAGAGCCTGCGAGGTTTCGTCTTCGACCGCATTCGCGCCCGCGGCATACCGGCGCTTCTCGTCACTCACGATGCCGAGGATGCCGCCGCCGCCGGGGGCCGCGTGGTGGACCCGCTCGGCCGCGGCGCCGGCACTCAGGCGAAGGCGGCCAGCTTGTCGTAGAAGTGGGCGAAGATGTCGTCCCGCGCGATATCGTAGGCTTCCCGGATCTCGTGCCGCCCCTGCGCTAGGGAGAAGCGCAGGTCCTCCCCGAGGACGGGGGAGGGGGTGAGGAATGTCGGCACCCAGGCCGGGTTCACGAGCCATGCGATATCGATCATGTCCCAGATCACCCAGGTCCGCCGGGCGGTGTCCGCCGTGGCGAACATGCGGTGAAGAGGGTTTCGGTCGTAAAGCTGCCAGAGCGCGTCCCCGAGCGCCCCGCGGCCTTTCACGAAGAGCTCCATTTCCGGCCGCGAGATGCGCAGCTGCGCGCCGACATGGTAGCCCGGCAGGTAGGCCAGCGGCACGCCGCAATCGAAGAGCAGGCGCGCGGCATGGGGGTCCTGCACGAGGTTGAGCGCGGGCCACTGGTCGTGCGGCTGGCGGGAGGGGAAGCCGGCGGTCCAGATCACGACAATACGGCCCGCGATCTCGGGCGCGCGGACAAGGGCGGCGGCGACATTGGTCAGGCAGCCCATCGCCGCGACGTAAAGCGGGGCCTCGCCAGCAAGGGCCAGCTCGACGATTGCCTCGGCGCCTTCCGACCAGACGATGTCGTCCGGCCCCGTCATGTAGCGCGGAGCGCCGCGCAGGGCCGGGGTCTCGCCTGCGCCGCAGAGGCCGTGAATGCGCCGGATCTCGGCGTGGGACGCCTCCATGCCCGCGTCCGGCGTCACGAGCTCCGCGTCGAGACTGGCCGCGCTCCGCCCCTCGGCCGCGAGCCGTGCGGCCCAGGCCTGGTGCATGGGGCGACCCTGGCCTGCCTCCGCGCGGCGCAGTTCGGGAAGGTGGTGCCGGAAGGAGAACGGCTCGGCCACGCTTGCCTCCACCTGAACCCGCTCCGGTGTCATCAGTGCCCAGGCGAGGGCGAACTGGTCGTCGATCTCGTTGGCGCAGTCGGTGTCGATCACGAGACGGACGGGCGCGCCGTCCGGCGGGGCGAGGCGCATGCGGCGGAAGGCGGGGGAAAGATCCGGGAAGCTGGTCATGGCCCCCGATATACCAGTCCTCGCGCCGGGAACCACGGGGCCGCGCGCCCCCTTTTGCCCCGGCCGGCGCCGCGCGTAGGGTGCGGGCGGCAGATGAAGGAGAGACCATGCCCCTGACCGACGAGGCGAAGGCCGTCCTGCGGGACGTGACCACGGCGACCCTGACGACGATCCTGCTGAAGAAGGGTCTGCGCAATGTCTGGATCCGGGGCGCGATGCCGCTTCGGCCCGGCGAGGAGCGGCTCGTGGGGGAGGCCTTCACCATGCGCTTCGTTCCCGCGCGGGAAGACCTGGCGACGCCGGCCTCCTGGGCCAGCCCGATCTCCACCCGCACGGCCATCGAGGAGATGGCGCCCGGTCAGATCGCCGTGATCGACGCGATGGGGATCGCTGATGCGGGCGTGTTCGGGGACATCCTGTGCGCGCGGATGGCGCAGAAGGGCGTGGGAGGCCTGATCACGGACGGCGCCGTGCGGGATATGGCCGGCGTCCGGGCGACGGGGTTGCCGGTCTGGTGCCGCGGCGTGGCCGCGCCGCCCTCCGTCGCCGGCCTGACCTTCGTCGGCTGGGGGGAGACCATCGGCTGCGGCGGTGTCGCGGTGCTCGCCGGGGACGTGATCGTCGCGGACGAGGACGGCGCCGTGGTGATCCCGCAGGCGCTTCTGGACGAGGTGGTGGCGGAGGCTCCGGCGCAGGAGCAGATGGAAGGCTGGATCATCGACGAGGTCGGCCGCGGCGCCCGTCTCCCCGGCCTCTACCCGATGAACGAGGAAACCAGGGCCCGCTACGAGACATGGCTCGACCTCGGCCGGCGCCGCGACGAGACGAGCTGAAGGGACGCGTCCAGCGATTTTTCCGGGAGCCGCCGGGGTGGGCGGCGCCCGTCATGATGAAGCCGGACGCCGCCCGCCGGTTTGGGGCCGGTCATCGTCAAAGGGCCAGAACCACAATTACTTGAGACCCCACTTGCGAACTGTTCGCAACAGCGTATGTATCGGATGCAGGCGCCGGACGTCGGAGTGCGGCCCGATATCAGCCTATGGGAGTCATCATGCATAGACCGACCCGCCTCATGCTTGCCGGGACCGCGCTCGTAGCGCTCGCCGCGCCCGCGCGGGCACAGGACGGGGAGCCGATGAAAGTGGTCACCACCTTCACCGTCCTCGCCGACATGGCGCAGAACGTGGCCGGGGACGCGGCCGAGGTCGTGTCGGTGACCAAGCCCGGCGCGGAGATCCACGGCTACGAGCCGACCCCGCGGGACATCGTCCGGACACAAGATGCCGACCTCCTGCTCTGGAACGGTCTGAACCTGGAGCTCTGGTTCGAGCAGTTCCTCGCCAATCTCGGCGAAGTGCCCTCCGCCACGCTGACGGATGGGATCGACGCGATCCCGATCGCGGAAGGGGCCTACGAGGGCCAGTCGAACCCGCATGCCTGGATGGGCCTCGAGAATGCCGCCCGCTACGTCGACAATATCGTCTCGGCCTTTTCGGAGGTGGATCCGGACAACGCTGCCAACTACGAGGCCAACGGGGCGGCCTACAAGGAAGAGATCCGCGCGACCATCGAGCCCCTACGCGAGCGCATCGCGACGATCCCCGAGGACCAGCGCTGGCTGGTGACCTGCGAAGGCGCGTTTTCCTACCTCGCGCGCGACTTCGGGCTGAAGGAGCTCTATCTCTGGCCGATGAACGCGGATCAGACGGGGACGCCGCAGCAGGTTCGCAAGGTGATCGACGGGGTGCGCGACAACGACGTGCCGGTGGTCTTCTGCGAAAGCACGGTGAACACCGCGCCGGCCCGGCAGGTCGCGCGGGAGACGGGCGCGGAATACGGCGGCGAGCTCTACGTCGACTCGCTCTCCGCCGCCGATGGCCCCGTGCCGAGCTACCTCGATCTTCTCCGCGTGACCTCCGAAACGGTCGCGAACGGCCTCGCGCCCGCGGCGGAGTGACAGAGGGCGAGGGGGGGCTTCGCAGCCCCCTGATGACAACAGGTGCGGGGCCGGGGACATGGCGGCCCGCCATTCAGGGATCAGACATGCTCGACACCACGGCCGACATCGACAGGACAACCGCCGCGGATGGACCCGCGGGCGGGATCTACGCGGACGACGTGACGGTCACCTACCGCAACGGGCATACCGCGCTCTCCCATGCCAGCTTCGGCATCCCCCGCGGCACGGTCACCGCGCTTGTCGGCGTGAACGGGGCCGGTAAATCCACCCTCTTCAAGGCGATCATGGGGTTCGTTCCGGCGGCGCGCGGGGAGATCCGGCTTCTGGGTCGCAGCGTGAAGGAGGCGCTGCGGGAGAACCTCGTCGCCTACGTTCCGCAATCGGAGGAGGTCGACTGGGCCTTCCCGGTGCTGGTCGAGGACGTCGTGATGATGGGGCGCTACGGCCATATGGGATTTCTGCGACGCCCCAAACCGGCGGACCGGGCGGCGGTGGACGAGGCGCTTGCGCGCGTGAACATGCAGGAGTTCCGGCACCGCCAGATCGGCGAGCTCTCGGGCGGTCAGCGCAAGCGCGTGTTCCTCGCCCGGGCCCTCGCCCAGGACGGCCGGGTGATCCTGCTGGACGAGCCGTTCACCGGCGTCGACGTGAGGACCGAGGAGCAGATCATCGTTCTGCTGAAGGAGCTGAAGGCCGAGGGGCGGGTGATGCTCGTCTCCACCCATAATCTCGGCTCCGTGCCCGAGTTCTGCGACCGGTGCGTCCTCGTGAAGGGGACGGTGCTGGCCCACGGACCGACGGAGACGACCTTCACCCGCGCCAATCTCGAACAAGCCTTCGGCGGTGTCCTGCGCCACTTCACGCTCGGCGGGGCAGACCTGCACGAGGATCACGACGCGGATGCCCGCTCGATCTCCATCTTCACCGACGACGAGCGACCGCTCGTCCATTACGGCGACCGGCCGCGGACGCAGGGCGAGGGCGAGTAGATGGACCTTCTGCTCGAGCCGTTCGGCTATTCCTACATGACGAACGCGATGTGGGTCTCGGCCATGGTGGGAGCGGTCTGCGCGTTCCTGTCGGTCTATCTCATGCTCAAGGGATGGTCGCTGATCGGTGACGCGCTCTCCCATTCCGTGGTTCCGGGCGTCGCCGGGGCGTACATGCTCGGACTGCCCTTCGCGCTCGGCGCGTTCCTCGCAGGCGGACTGGCGGCGGGGGCGATGCTTTTCCTGTCGGACCGCTCGGGGCTCAAGGTGGACGTGATCATCGGCCTCATCTTCACCGCCTTCTTCGGGCTCGGCCTGTTTCTCGTCTCGATCAACCCGATGTCGGTCTCGATCCAGACCATCACGATGGGCAACATCCTCGCCATCACGCCCGGTGACACGCTTCAGCTTGCGATCATCGGTGCAGTGTCGCTGACGGTCCTTCTGCTGAAATGGAAGGATCTCATGGTCACCTTCTTCGACGAAAACCATGCGCGATCCATCGGGCTGCGGCCGGGCCTTCTCAAGGCGGTCTACTTCGTCCTTCTCTCCGCCGCCGTCGTCGCCGCGATGCAGACGGTTGGAGCGTTTCTCGTCATCGCCATGGTGGTGACGCCGGGGGCGACGGCCTACCTGCTGTGCGACCGGTTCCCGCGGCTCCTGATGCTCTCCGTCGCGATCGGCGCGGGGACGAGCTTTTTCGGCGCCTATGCCAGCTACTTCCTCGACGGGGCGACGGGGGGCGTGATCGTCACCCTTCAAACGCTGATCTTCCTTGCCGCTTTCGTCTTCGCACCCAAGCACGGCCTCCTGGCGGCGAAGCGCAAGGCACGGGCGGCGCTGAGGGAACCTCTGCCCCTCGGGGCGACAGGGGAGCCGGCGGAATGACCTTCGAGACGCTTCTCCTGCCGGTTCAGTTTCCATTCATGCTCAAGGCCTTCGCCATCGCCGCCATCGTGGCGGTGCCGACGGCGCTGCTCTCCTGTTTCCTCGTTCTCAAGGGCTGGGCGCTGATGGGAGATGCGGTCAGCCATTCCATCCTGCCTGGCATCGTGCTGGCCTGGATCACGGGCATCCCGCTTATCGTCGGAGCCTTCGCCGCCGGAATGGGCTGCGCGCTCCTGACCGGTTACCTCGCCGAGAACAGCCGGGTGAAGCAGGATACGGTGATGGGTGTCGTCTTCTCGGGCATGTTCGGGGTCGGCATCATCCTCTACACCTCGATCGACACGAACCAGCATCTCGATCACGTCCTGTTCGGCAACATGCTCGGGGTCGGGACGCAGGACCTCTGGACCGCGGGTCTGATCGCGCTCGCCGTATCGGGGGTTCTTCTGGTGAAGTGGAAGGACTTGCTTCTCCACGCGTTCGATCCGGCGCAGGCTCAAGCGAGCGGTCTGAGGACGAACTGGCTGCATTACGGCCTTCTGTCCATCCTCTCCCTGACCATCGTCGCAACGCTCACCTCCACCGGCCTGATCCTCGCCGTGGGGCTTCTGATCGCGCCGGGAGCCATCGCCTTCCTGACGGTCCGGAGCTTCGGAAAGATGATGGCGGTCGCGGTGACGGTCTGCCTCTTGTCGATGCTCGGCGGTGTCTATGCCAGCTTCTGGCTCGACAGCGCGCCAGCCCCGACGGTGATCCTGATCCTGACGGCGATGTTCCTCGTCGCGTTCATCCTGCGGCTGCGGGCGACCCGGGCCGCGTCGCGGCGGCTGGACCCTGCCGAGACCTGACGTCGCCTCACGTGCGCGTCTCATCCCCCGCGCCGGGCTAGCGTCATCGCGCCCGGCCCGGTTGGGTTCCTGCGGGAGAAGAGGAGCGACCGACGTATACGCCTCTCAAATCGGCAGATGCCCGCGTTCTGCGCGCCATTGTGCCATTCCCGGCAATGTGATTGGCTCGATTCCATAAACCAATCAGGGAGCGAGTCATGTTTCGCCATCTCATCAAAGCAGCAGGCGTCGCCGCGATCGGCCTCGTCGCCGCCGGGTCCGCAAGCGCTCAGGAGCCGCAGTTCTTCCGCATCGGCACCGGCGGCACCGCCGGCACCTATTACCCGATCGGCGGCCTCATCGCGAACGCGATCTCCAGCCCTCCGGGCTCCCGTGCCTGCGAGGAAGGCGGCTCCTGCGGCGTGCCGGGTCTGATCGCGACCGCGCTGTCCGCCAACGGCTCCGTGGCCAACGTCAACGCCATTGCCGGCGGCACGCTGGAATCCGGTTTCGCCCAGTCCGACGTCGCCACCTGGGCGCAGACGGGCACCGGCATCTGGGAGGACCGTGAGGCGGTCGAGGGCCTGCGCGCCATCGCCAACCTCTACCCCGAGACGATCCACCTCGTCGCCTCCGCGGACAGCGGCATCGAGGGCGTGGCCGATCTCGCGGGCAAGCGCGTTTCGCTCGATGAGCCTGGCTCCGGCACCCTCGTCGACGCCCGCATCATCCTCGGCGCCTACGGCCTTTCCGAAGATGACGTGGACGCCGCGTTCCTGAAGCCCGACCAGGCCGCCGAGCGCATGCGCGACGGCGCGATGGACGCGTTCTTCTTCGTCGGCGGCTTCCCGGCCGGCGCCATCGCCGAACTGGCGAGCCAGGACGACATCACGCTGGTTCCGATCTCCGGTGACGAGGCCAGCTCGATCCGCGACGAGTACACCTTCTTCGCCGAGAACGTCGTTCCGGCCGGCACCTATGACGGCGTGGACGAGGACGTCACCACGCTGTCCGTCGGCGCCCAGTGGGTGACGAGCGCGGATCAGCCCGAAGAGCTCGTCTACGAGATCACCGCGGCCCTGTGGAACGAGAATACCCGCAAGCTGCTCGATGCCGGGCACCAGAAGGGCAAGGAAATCACCGCCGATACGGCGCTCGACGGTGTCGGCATCCCGCTGCACCCCGGCGCCGCCCGCTTCTATGAGGAGCAGGGCATGGAACTGCCGGAAGGTTCCGCGGCCGAGTAATCGCCTGATCACCCAATCACAGATCCGGGGGCGCCATGGCGCGCCCCCGGGTTTCAGCCATCGCCGGATCGCCCGGCTTCCCCGACAGTATGATTGCGATTGACCGCGTCGCCCCCGATCGGCGTATGCGGACCCTTCGGAGACACCCCGATGACCCAGCTTCCCGATCAAGAGCGCGCCGAGCATCTGACCGAAGAACAGATGAAGGAGCTGGAGGAGCGCTACGATCCCGAAGTGCGGTTCCGCCCGTTGCCGCCGATCCTCGGCTGGGTCACGGCGATCGCGCTGTTCGTGCTGTCCTGCTACCACTTCTACACCGCCGGTTACGGCATCCCGCAGGCGACGACCCATCGCGGCCTGCACCTCGCCTTCACGCTCGCGCTCGTTTTCCTGTCCTTCACGCTCTGGAACCGCCGCGACACGCCGCATCAGGGGATCCTCGCGCCGCTTGGCCTGCCGCTCTACGACTGGGCCTTCGCCATCGCCGGCGCCGTCTCCGCCTTCTACGTGCCGTGGATCTTCGATGACTTGGCGTTCCGCGTCGGCGCGCCGCTGCCGATCGACGTCATCATGGGAACCATCCTGATCGTCACCCTGCTCGAGGCGACACGCCGGGCGATGGGCTGGCCGCTCCCGGTCATCGCGCTGCTGTTCCTCGCCTACGCCTATTTCGGACGGTCCATGCCGGGGGTGCTGACCCATCCCGGCGCCGACTGGACCGGCATCGTCAACCACCTGTACCTGACGAGCCAAGGCATCTACGGCACCGCGCTCGGGGTCATATCGACCTACGTCTTCCACTTCGTGCTCTTCGGCGTGATGGCGACGCGGATCGGCCTCGGCCAGCTCTTCATCGACCTCGCCTCCGCGCTTGCCGGACGGTTCGCGGGCGGGCCGGCTAAGGTCTCCGTCGTGTCCTCGGCCATGCTCGGCTCGATCTCAGGCTCCTCCATCGCCAATACCGTCACCACCGGCTCGCTGACGATCCCGGCGATGATCCGGATCGGCTATCCGCGCCACTTCGCCGCCGCTGTGGAGGCCGCGTCCTCGACGGGCGGTCAGATCACGCCGCCGGTCATGGGGGCTGTGGCCTTCCTGATGATCGAGTACCTGGGTGTCCCCCTCACCACGATCCTCACCGCCGCCCTCGTGCCCGCGTTCATGCACTTCTTCGGCGTCCTCGTTCAGGTCCATCTCGAAGCGCGCCGCCGCGGCCTGCGCGGTCTGACGAAGGACGAGCTTCCCGTCGCCTGGACCGTCTTCAAGGCCGGGTGGCTCACGACGTTGCCGCTCTTCGTCCTCGTCGCCACGCTGCTCTCCGGGTACACGCCCTACCTCGCGGCGTTCTACGGCATCCTTGGCTGCATCCTCGTGCTGATCGTGCAGAACATCATCCGCCACGACCTCAGAACCGCTGCCATCGAGAGCGTGCGGGAAACGTGGGACGGCTTCGTCGTCGGTGCGAAATACTCGCTTTCCGTCACCGTGGCCGCCGCCCTCGTCGGCGTCATCATCGGTGTCGTCACGCTGACCGGCGTCGGCTTTAAGATCGCCTACATGGTCACCTCGGTCGCCGCCGGCTGGGCGACGGACGTGAGCACGTTCCTGTCGGTCCTGCCGTTCGAGATCATGTCCGTCGAGGCGCTGACGCTGCTCTTCACGCTTCTGATGACCGCAGTCGTCTGCGTTCTGATGGGCTGCGGCATCCCCACCACGGCGAACTACCTCATCATGATCGCCGTCGCGGCGCCGATCCTCGGGCTCCTCGGCGTGCAGCCCATCGTCGCGCACTTCTTCGTCTTTTATTACGGCGTGCTGGCGGACATCACGCCCCCGGTGGCCCTCGCAGCCTATGCGGCGGCCGGGATCGCGGATGCAAACGCCTTCAAGGCCGGCAACACCGCCTTCCGGCTCGGCATGGGCAAGGCGCTCGTCCCGTTCGTCTTCGCCTTCTCGCCATCGATGCTGCTCGTTACGGAGGGCTTCACATGGAGCGAGTTCTTCCTGTCGACCCTTGGCGCGATGGCGGGCATCTGGATGCTCTCCGCCGCATTCTCCAACTGGCTCTTCGCACCGCTCCGGGCCTACGAGCGGGTGCTTCTCGCCCTGTCCGCGATCCTGCTCGTGGCGCCGGATCTCTACGCCACGCTCATCGGTGTCCTGCTGATCCTGCCGGTTCTGATCCGGCAGTTCCCGGCGCTCCGTAAGGATCCGCTGGAGCGGGCGACCACCTAGGCTGGCGGCGCCTGGTTCGCGGCGACGCGCCAGGCGCCGGGCTCCCCTTCGAGGAGGGGAGAGAAGAAGGCCCCCTCGACCGGGAGCCGGTCCAGAAGGCCGCTCCAGCGCTCCGTCTGCAGCATCGCCGCGCCGAGAACGACGGGCGGCCGGCCCGCGAGATCCATGAGCTCCAGCCCCGCGCGCATGGAGCTGCCGGTGGAGATCGCATCGTCGATCATCACGGTCCGGCGCCCCTCGAGGAGCGGCAGCAGACGCGGATCGAGGTAGAGCCGCTTGGTGCTGTCAGGGCTCGTGATCGAGGAGAGCGGAACGGACAGCGCCGGATCGTACCAGAACTTGCGCGATGTCCCGAGGGGCACGTACCGCGTGTGGCCGAGCCGCTGCGCCACCGCCCGCGCCAGCGACAGGCCCAGCGTCGGCAGTCCGATGACGACCTCTGGCGCATGGGCCTTCAGCCGCTCCGCAAGGGCATCGGCGAGCGCTGCCTCGAACGCGAAGGAGGCCTGGTTCAGGATCAGGGAGGCGATGGCATTGCGTGTGCCCTTCAGCGGCCTGATGGGAAGCAGGAGCACGCGCCCATCCGGCAGCCGCGCCGGGTAGCTTCGGTCGAACGGCGCCGCCGGAGCCTCGCCTGCGCCCACAAAGTCCTGCCAGAAGTCGTGATCTTCCATGCCGCGTGACTACCTCTCACTGTCTCTTGCGGTTAAACTGTCCGGATGAAGGACAATATAGATTTCGACGCGCTCGCCGCGTTCCGCCAGGACCTGCATCGACATCCCGAACTTGGGTTCGAGGAGCACCGTACGGCGGCCGCCGTCGCCGCGCGCCTGCGGGCTCTCGGTCTCGAGGTCACGGAGAGCATCGCAGAGACGGGCATCGTCGGCACGCTTCGGGGAGGGCAGGGGCCGTCCGTCGGCCTCCGCGCGGACATGGACGCGCTTGCCATGTCCGAAACCTCCGGGCGCGCCTATGCTTCCGAGGTGCCGGGGCGCATGCATGCCTGCGGTCATGACGGGCATACCGCGATGCTCCTCGGCGCAGCGGAGGTTCTCGCCGCGGATCCGCCCGCAGGAACCGTGCACTTCATCTTCCAGCCCGCCGAAGAGGGGCGCGGCGGCGCGCGGCGCATGGTGGAGGACGGACTTTTCGAGCAATTCCCCTGCGATCACGTCTTCGGGCTGCACAACATGCCCGGCATTCCCTGTGATCGCATGGCCGTGGTCGCGGGGCCGCAGCTCGCCTCCTCCGATTCGTGGCGCGTGAGCTTCCGCGGCATCGGCTCCCATGGCGCGAAGCCCCATCAGGGGCGGGATGCGGTGACGGCGTCGGGGCAGTTTCTCGCCGCGCTCCAGACCATTCCGGGCCGCGTCGTCGATCCGCTGCAACCCGCCATCGTCAGCGCCTGCGCGGTCTCGGGGGGCGACATGAACGCGCTGAACGTGATCCCGGCCGAAGTGCAGATCGGCGGCACGGCGCGGGCCTTCTCGCCCGAGGTCAGAGACCAGCTGGAGACGGAGATCGGCCGTCTCGCGCACGGCATCGCTGCCTCGATGGGCGTCGAGGCGGATTACACGTTCATCCGGCGCATTCCGCCGGTCGTGAACGATGCGGGCGCCACGGCCATTGCGCTTGCCGCGGCCGAGGAGGTCTCGACCGGCGTGGATACGGGCTTTCCGCCTTCGACGGCCGGGGACGACTTTGCCTTCTTCTCCGCTGAGGCGCCGGGCGCCTATGTCTGGCTCGGCAACGGCCCGGCGCGGGACGGAGCGCTTCACCACAATCCCGGTTACGATTTCAACGACGACGCGCTTCCGACCGGCGTCGCGTTCTGGGTGGCGGTCGCACGGAAAGCCCTCGGCGCCTGACCTCATGCCGGTCCGAGGACCGGGCTCGGCAGGAGGCGCCCGGCGAGCGGGTCCGCGATGCCGAGATCGGTCTGGTGCGGCCCGGCATTGCAGGCGAGGGTCGCGCCCACAAGCGCCTTAAAGACGAGGTAGGGCGGGTTCCATTCCACGATCTCGTCCATCGCGGCCTTGAGCGCGGTGAAGCCCGCCGCGATCTCCGCCAGCGGCGCATCCGAAACGAGGCCGGCGACGGGCAGGGGCAGGAGGGCGGAGACCCGTCCGTCCTTCACCGCAACCATCCCGCCGCCGCAGGCGATCAGCGCCTCGGCAGCGACCGCGAGATCCTCGGGCCGGGCGCCGAAGAGGGTGAGGTTGTGACTGTCATGGCTCACGGTGGTGCCGAACGCGCCGCGCCAGCGACCCCATCCGGTCAGGAAGCCGGTACGAGGGGTCGAGGCGCCGCGACCGTGTCGGTGAAGCACGGAGATGAGCGTGGCGTCCTTCGGGGGCTGCACGCGCCCGTCCCTCACCTCGGCCACCGTCTCCCCCCATTGCGTGAACCGCGGACGCTCGATGGTGGCGACGCGGACGCGGGCCCCCTCGGCGCGCGGCAGGATCTCCTCCGGCGACGGGGCATCGCAACGCATGGTGCCGAGGAGCGCGGGCGGAACACGGCGCGGCTCCGGCGCGGCTGGACGGACGGGGGCGCCGTCCCGGATCACCCGCACGACGCTGACCGAAGCCAGGTCTTCCATCAGGACGAGATCCGCGCGTTTGCCGGGGCCGACGAGGCCGAGGTCGGGGCGACCGATCCGGAGCGCGCCGTTCAGTGTCGCCGCCTGAAGCGCACGCATCGGTGACAGGCCGTAACGCATGAGCCGGCGAAGAACGTCGTCGAGCCCGCCCGCGGCCGCCAGATCGTCGGGAAAGACATCGTCGGTGCAGAGCGTCACGGTGGGCGGAAGCTGAGGCAGCGCCTCCAGCACCTCCGCGAAGCCCGGAAGCAGGTGATCATGCGAGCCGCGCAGTTCGATCGTCATGCCCGCCTCGAGACGCGCGCGCAGGTCCTCGGGCGAGGTCAGCTCGTGGTCGGACGCGATTCCGGAGGCGGCATAGGCCTGCAGCGCGCCGCCCTCGAGGCTCCGTGCGTGGCCGCAGATCATCTTGCCGGAGGCGAGCGCAGCCTGAACGATGCCGCGCATCCGATCCGCGCGGCCGGTCACGGCGGCCATGTCCATCACCTCGGCGAGGCCGAAGGTGCCCGGCTCGGCCAGAAGGTCCGCGATGACGTCCGGCCCGAAGTCGGCGCCGGACACTTCATAGCCCGGTGCGGCGGGAACGCAGGAGGGAACGAGCGGCAGGAACCGCAAGGGAGAGGCGTCCGCCTCGCCGAGCGCGTAGTCCATGCCGGCCCGGCCGGCGACGTTGGCGAATTCGTGGGGGTCCCAGACGGCCGTCGTGACCCCCCGCGGCAGCATCGCGGCGGCATAGGCGGCCGGCGTGACCATCGAGCTTTCGACATGCATGTGCGTGTCGATGAAGCCCGGGGCGATCGTCAGCCCGTCGGCCTCGATCACCACGGCCGCTTCGCGGCCTTGGTCCGGCGCATGCACCGAGGCGATCAGGGCGCCGACGATGCCGACATCCGCTTGCCTCAGCGTGTGCGTCACGGGGCAGGCGATGCGTCCGCCGCGGATCAGCAGGTCGAACGGGGCACGGCCCATGGCGGCGGCGACGGCGCGGTCCCGCAGTTCGGGATCGGTGAGGTCGGCGTCGCTCATTCCACGCTGGCCCAGGATTGGAAGCACCACTCCCGCACCGCCTCCGCATCCACTTCGGCGGCAATCTCGGCATTGGCGGGACCCTCGACGCGCCGGGTCTGACCCCGGCGCTCGCCGTCGCTGATGTCCACCTCGAGGGCGATGTCCTCGAAGCGGAAGAGTTCCGGCGCAAGGAGGGCGGCGGCGGCCACGGGATCGTAGAGCGCCATGCTGCTTCTCCCGCGGGACAGGCCGATATCGAGATAGCCGCCCATCAGGTCCTGCAGCAGATCGCACGGCAGGCGCTGGATGTCCTCCTCGACGATCTGCACCTTCCGGCAGGCCTCGAGGTCGATCATGCGGATCCGGGTGCCGCGCTCCAGCAGAATTTGGACGGCCAGCGCATCGGCCAGCGCGTTGAACTCCGCGAACTCGGTATGGTTGCCCCGACCGAGGCTGCCGCCCATCCACGTGATCTCGTCGGGGCGCAGATCCGGGCGGGCGAGGGCGAGCGTGGCCAGATTGGTCAGCGGGCCGAGCGCGAGGATCGGACCTCCGCCCTCCTCGAGCCACGTCGTCAGGGCCGGAAGAGCGGACGATAGATCAGCGCGGCGCGGCGGCACCTCCATGCCTCGGGTCGGCATGCCGCGGGGGCCGAGGATCCGCTCGGCGGTCTCGATCCGTCCGAGGAGCGGCCGGTCCGCTCCGGAGAAGAGGGCGCAATCGCCGCAGAAGAGCTCCGCCGCACCGGCGGCGTTCTCGCAGGCTCTGGGCAGCGTGCTGCAGCCGAAGGAGACGGAGACGCCGGCGACGGGAACACGCGCCGTGATCGCGAGGATCGCGAAGAGATCGTCCACGCCCATATCCGTGTCGATCCAGACGGGCGGCGCGGCAGGGTCGATGGCGTCGGCACTCATTTTGCTCTCTCCAGCGTCACGGCCCTCTCGCGGGGCAGGTCGAAGGCAACCGTCTCACCGATGCCGTGGGCGGGACGCTCGGCTGCGACATCTGCCTTGATCTGGCCGAACTGCGTATCGAGGACATAGTCCCGCCGCTCCCCGGCGAAGGAGACGCCCTGGACGCGCCCCTCGTAGGGCCCGCTGCCCAGCTCCACGGCGCTCGGGCGCCAGGCCAGCGCGGTGCCGTCCTCCTGCGGCAGGATCGTTTCGAAACCGACGAAATCGGCGACGAAGCCGGTGGCGGGACGGTTGTAGATCTCTTCCGGGCTGCCCTGCTGTTCGATCCGGCCGCCGCGCATGACGATGATCCGATCGGCGAGGGACAGCGCCTCGGCCTGGTCGTGGGTGACGAAGATCATGGTGACGCCGGTCTCGCGCTGGACGCGTTGCAGCTCCATCCGCATCTCGAGGCGCAGGCGGGCGTCGAGGTTGGACAAGGGCTCGTCGAGCAGAAGCACCTTGGGCTGCATCACCAGCGAGCGCGCGAGGGCGACGCGCTGCTGCTGGCCGCCCGACAGCTCCGCCGGCATCCGGGAGGCGAAGTCTGAAAGGCCCACCGTCGCCAGTCCCTCCCTGACCCGCGCATCGACATCCGGCGACTTCTTCATACGAAGGCCGAAGGCGACGTTCTCGTAGACGCTGAGATGCGGGAAGAGCGCGTAGGACTGGAAGACGAGCCCGACCTCCCTGCGCGAGGGCGGCACCCGCGTCACGTCCCGCCCATCGATGGTGATGGTGCCGGAGCTTGGATTGAGCAGGCCCGCGATGGCCCGCATCGTCGTGGTCTTGCCGCAGCCCGATGGCCCGAGAAGACAGATCAGTTCGCCCTTCGCGATCTCCAGATCGAGCGCGGGCACGGCGACGGTGTCGCCATAGGTCAGGGTCAGGCCCTGGAGTGAGACATAGTCAGACATAGCGGGACAATCCGAGGAACCGCTCGGCGGCGAAGACGATCGCGATCGACAGCGCCGCAAGGAGCGCGGCGAGCGCCGCCACCGAGGGGTCATAGGTGATTTCCATGTAACCGATCATGTCGATCGGCAGCGTGGTGATGCCGGGGCCGGAGAGGAAGAGGGCGACCGGCACCTCGTTGAAGGAGGTGACGAAGCCGAGGATGAAGGCGGCGAGGATGCCGCCCCGGATGTTCGGCAGGACGACCCTGAGGAACGCACCGAGCCGGGAGCAGCCGAGCATCACCGCGGCTTCCTCGATATCGGCGCGCAGGTTGTCCATCGAGGCGGAGACGACCCGGACGGCATAGGGCAAAACGAGCGCCGTATGCGCGAGGAAGAGCGCCAGCCCGATGCCGATCCCGGTCGGGATCACGAGGTAGCGCAGGAGCGCGAGGCCGACGATGATGCCGGGCACGATGATCGGCGCGGAGACGAGGAGGCGCACAAGCTCCGCCCCGCGCACGTCGTAGCGGGCCATGGCGTAGGAGGCCGGCACGCCCAGGATCAGCGCGGCGAGCGGAGAGCACAGGCCGAGCCAGATCGAGATCGCGAAGGAGGAGCGGAAGCTGTCGATCGAGAAGACCTTCTCGAACCATTGCAGCGACAGCCCGTCCGGCGGGAATGCCATCACCGGACCCGCCGAGAGGGCGGCGCCGAGGATGATGATGAAGGGGCCGATCAGGAACACCAGAAGGAGCGATATCACGGTCCAGGCGGCGATGCGGTTCATGCTGCGGTCCTCCGCTTCACGGTGGCGAGGCGGCGCAGGACGAGGTTCGCACCGAAGCACATGAGGATGAGGATAAGGGCGATGACGCTGGCGGAGGCAAAGTCCCGGGCGACGGTCACGCGCTGGTAGAGCAGCGTCTCCAGCATCAGGACCTTGGAGCCACCGAGGATCGCGGGGGTGATGTACGCGGTGAGCGAGCCGGTGAAGACGAGCGTTCCGCCGATCACGAGGCCCTCGCGGGTTAGCGGCAGGATCACCCGCAGGAAGACCTGGACCCAGCTCGCGCCCAGAAGACGGGCGGCGGGGACGGCGTCCGACGGCATGTTCTCCATCGCGGAGATCAGGCTGACGATCATCAGCGGCATGAAAAGCTGCAACAGACCGATGAAGACGGCCGTCTCGGTGAAGAGAAAGCGGATCGGTTCGATCCCGAAGAGGCCGAGGGTTTCGTTCACGATCCCGGTGCGGCCGAGGATCACGAGCCAGGCATAGGTCCGCGCGACGGGGGAGATCATCAGCGGCAGGATCACGAGGCCGAAGATCCGCCCGCGCGATTTCGGCGGCAGGGAAACGATGGCGAAGGCCGCGACGTAGCCGATGATTGCGGCGGTGAGCGTGACGAGAACACCGAGCTTCAGCGTGCGCCAGAAGACGGCGCGGTAGCGCGGGTCGGCGAAGAAGTCGGAATAGGCGGAGAGCGAAAACCCGCCCTCGGGGCCGACGAAGGCCTCCGAGAGCAGGATGGCGACCGGCACCAGGAACAAGGCCGCGGCGAAGAGCGCCGCGGGCAATGTCAGCGATAGACCGGTCGTGCGGTTGCCGAAGACGCTACTGGACAACGAGAGCGTTCCACTGCTCGATCCAGGCGTCGCGGTTGTCGACGATGGCCTCGGGCGGCAACAGGTCGAGCTGTGCGACGGTCTCGGCGCCGTAGGTCAGGTTCTCGGCCGCCTCGTCGGAAACGGTGACCTCGGCATTGGCGGGGCTGTCCACAAGACCCTCGGCGAGCTTGGTCTGGACCTCGGTGGAGAGCCAGTAGTCCATGAACCGCGTCGCCAGCTCCTCGTTGCCGTTGTTCGCCGTCATGACCATGACGTTCAGGCCGCCGGTCTGGCCTTCCTCGGGCTCGGCCCAGGCGATGGGCAGGCCGCTGTCCTTGAACTGGCCCCAGGCGAAGCGGCCGATCGGAGCAGCCCAGATCTCTTCCTGCATCATCAGCTGCGCGAGCTGGGAGGACCGGACGTAGAAGGTGACGATGTCGTCGGCATGCTCGCCGAGCGCTTCCATCGGCGCCTCGAGGGAGGTGTCATCGTCGCCGAGCGCCTTGCCGAGCATGTAGAGGGCCGGGGGGCCCTGGTTCGTCGTCACGTCCGGGAAGGCGACGTTGCCGGCGAGCTCGTCGGAGAGAAGATCGCCCCAGCTCGTCACCTCGACCTTGTCGGTGCGGTAGGCGATGGAGGTCGCGTAGAAGGTGTAGCCAATCGCTTCGCCATTGCCGAGCGGGTCCTTGGCGAGATCGTAGAGCTTGTCGAAGTTCTCGAGCGCATCGGTGTCGATCGGCTGGAGAAGGCCGTCGCGGGACGCTTCGAGCGCGTCGTGGACGGAGACCACCGCCATGTCGATCACCGGGCTTTCCCGGTTGGCGGCAATCTTGGCCAGCCGCTCGACGGAGTTGCCGGTCTCGACGATGACCTCGCAGCCCGTTTCCTCTTCGAAGGGCGTGTAAAGGATCTCGTCGAACTCGTCCTGGGCGAAGGAATAGACCGAGATGGTCAGTTCGCAATCCTGGGCGTTCGCGGCGGGCGCGAGGGCCAGCACGGAGGCGCCGGCGATGAGGGAGCGTTTCAGCATGGGATGGTCTCCTGTCGGGGTTTGGTTCTCAGCGCCGTCGAGGCGCGCGGGATGAGCGTCATGGGGACGCGCATCGGGGGCGGTGCGGGCCGCCCTTCTAATATTGCGGTGAGGGTCGCGATCGCGTGGCAGCCGATGGCGTTCGCATCCGCGACCAGCGTCGTGAGTGCCGGGCGCATGACCGAGGCGAAGACGAGATCGTCGAAGCCGGAGAGGGCGACCTGCTCCGGGACCTCTATGCCGGCCTCGTTCAGAGGTCCGAGGATCTGCAGGGCGACGAGGTCGGACGTGGTCGCGATGGCGGTGGCGCCGCGCCCGATCGCATCGAAGCAGGTCGCGATGCCGTCTTCCGCGAGCCAGGCGGTCGTGGCCGTCATGCCGTCGCCGAGGCTCTCGCGCATGCCGGCGATGCGGTCGCGCTGGACCGGCGAGGCGTCGCTGTCGCCGATGAGGACGAGGCGCGAATGACCGCGTTCGGCGAGGTGACGCACGATGGTGGCGCCGCCGCCGCGATGGTCCGCCGAGACGGTATTGCCTGGCGTCGAGGGCGTGTCGATCAGGGCATGCGGCACCGGCGGGGTTTGGAGGACGGTGCCGCGGCGGGGGATGATCACGAGCGCGTCGACGCCGCGCTGGAGCATCCGCGCGATCGCCTCTTCCTGGGCACCGCGCTCTCCGTGACTGTCGGCGATGAGGATGCCGTAGCCGGCCGTCTCGCTGTGGCGCTGGATCGCCTGCGCCATGCGGGGGAAAAGCGGGTTGGACAGATCCGGCAGGATCAGGCCGAGCATTTGCGAGCGCCCGGTGCGCAGGGCCCGTCCAGCGGGGCCGGGGCGATAGCCCAGCCGGTCCGCCTCGGCCCGGACCCGCTCGGCGAGGTCCGCCGAGACCCGCCCCGTGCCGCGCAGGGCGTTGGACACGCTGGCCGGGGAAACTCCCAGCGCATTCGCGATGTCCTTGAGCTTCGGCTGCACGCGCTGCGGTCCCTCTTCTGCCGTCGTCTGGGGGGCGGACGAGTCGCCGCCGGGGTAAATCGTTTAATCATACCTGAAGCGACCGACCGCCCTCGGTCAAGGCTGAATTCCGCCGAATGGTTATCGATACGCGCATAGTTTCCCCCGGATTGCGCCGGAGATGGGCGCTTTCGGCGCGAACGATGATGAAATGTGCACGTTGTGCACATGCGTGTCCTCGCCGGTTCTCTTTTTCGTGGCGCTGAAGTAGGGACGGGCGGCGGACAGCGGGGAAGGAGCCATGTCGGGACAAGGGTGCTGCATCGGCCCCGGAGCGGGCGCCCCGGTCGGGGAGGCGGAGCATGTCGCCGCCGTAGAGGCTGTCATGCCTGCCACAGAGGCGGTACAGGCCGAGCTCAGGGCAAGGCTGACCGAAATTCCCGGTGGCATCTTCGAGATGGGAGCGCGCACGTCCACCTATCCCGGCGATCTCGACGCGCCGCGCCGGAAGGTCCGCATTTCCCCTTTCCTGATGTCCCCCGTCGCCGTGACCAACGCCGACTATGCCCGCTTCGTTGAGGCGACCGGCTATCGTACCCTGGCCGAGAGGTTCGGTTGGAGTTTCGTGTTCCACTTGGCTCTGAGTGAGCCCGCGCGCTTCCCGAACTCTCCCCCCGGCCTTCGCTGGTGGCGTCAGGTCGAGGGCGCGACATGGGCTGCACCCGAAGGACCCGGCAGCACGTGGGAGGGGCGCGCCGATCACCCGGCGGTCCATCTCGCCTGGTACGATGCGGTTGCCTATTGCCGCTGGGCCGGCCTGCGCCTGCCGCGGGAGGCCGAATGGGAGCGGGCCGCGCGGGGCGGCAAGGCGCGCCTGAAGTTTCCCTGGGGCAATCAGCGCGAGCCGGGCGGGGTGCATCGGATGAACGTCTGGCAGGGCCGGTTCCCGGACGAGAACACCGCCGAGGACGGCTTCATCGGCACCGCGCCCGTCACCGCCTTCGAGCCGAACGGTTATGGCATGATGAACATGACTGGGAATGTCTGGGAATGGGTGGCGGACCGCTATGGCCCCCGTCCGGCGCCGGGACGCATGCCGGAGCGCGACCCGGAGGGGCCGGCTGAGGGCACGGCGCGGATCCAGCGCGGCGGCTCGTTCCTCTGCCACGAGAGCTACTGCGACCGCTACCACGTCCATTCCCGTACCCGGAACGATCCCGACAGCTCGACGAGCAACGCGGGGTTCCGGGTGGCGGCCGACCTGTAGCCTGCACGCCCCGGTTCCGGGGCGGCGCCGCCGGTCCGCGGATGAAGCCTCGACTTCCCATCGTCCGAACGTCAGGATCTCCGCCATGTCAGACAGCTTCGTGAGCCCATGAAACGCCCCGGTTTCTTCGACGTCCAGAGCCACAGCCTGCGTCCGCTGTGGCTGCGCCTCCTGATCGTCGCGCTGGTGTGCGCCTGGGCGATCTCGGAGGTCCTGCGCGAGGCCTGGGCCTGGGCGGCGCTGTCGGGAGCGGCGGCGATCTACCTGATCCACCAGCTTCTCATCGCATTCGATCCCGGCCCGCCCCCCGGCGAGGATTAGGGCCGGAAGAGCGTCCGCGCCTCCCGCACCTCGGCTTCGATGAACTCCGCGGCGATCCGCACGCGCTGCGCCACGCGGAGGTTCTCGTGCCACGCCATCCAGTAGGTCCGCGTCACGATGTGGCCCGGCAGGACCGGCACGAGGTCCGATCCGGCGGCCATGAAGTCGTGAACGATGCCGATCCCGGCGCCCGAGCGGACGGCGGCGAGCTGGCCCACGGCGGTGGAGACCTCGATCCGGGAGCGCCAGCCGGGCAGGATCTCACCGGCATAGGCCAGCTCGGAGGTCGGGATCATGTCCTCGACATAGCCGACGAGGTCGTGCCCCTCGAGATCGGCGGGGGTGGCGGGGGTGCCGCACCTGGCGAGATATCCCGCCGAAGCGTAGCATCTCAGCGTGTAGTCGGCGAGGCGCTGGACCCTGAGCCGCCCGCGATCGGGCCGGCCGACCATCACCGCTATATCCGCTTCCCGCCGCGAGAGGGAGAAGGCATGCGGCATCGGCACGAGCTCGATGCGCAGGTCGGGATAGATATGGGTCAGGCGGTGGAGGCGGGGAGCGAGGAAGGCCGCGCCGAACCCGTCCGGAGCGCCGATCCGGATCGTCCCGCGCACCTCGCCCCGGCGCCCCTGGAGGCGCGCGAGGCTTTCCAGCATCTCGGCCTCCATCCGCTCCGCCGCCTCGAAGATGATCTGTCCGTCCTCCGTCAGCTCCGATCCGCGGGTGGTGCGTTCGAGAAGTCGCGCGCCGACGGCCTCCTCCAGCGCCGAGACGCGCCGCGACAGGCGGGCCTGCGACGTGCCGAGGCGCTTCGCCGCGCCCAGCATCTGCCCCTCCCGCGCGACGGCGAGGAAAAACTTCGCATCATCCCAGTCCATACGTTTGCGTATAACGGATCGCCGCTGGCGTCTATTTCTATGCGGCGATGGCTGTGCGATCGTCGCCGGCATCACAGTCAGGGAGAGGATCCATGAGCATGACCGAGATCGGCCACTACATCTCCGGCGCCCGCACCGCAGGCACGTCCGGGAATACCCAGCCCGTCTACAATCCCGCCACGGGGGACGTCGCAGCCGAAGTTGCGCTTGCCTCCCGTTCCGAGGTGGACGCCGCCGTCGCCGCCGCGAAGGAGGCATTTCCGGACTGGTCCGGGCAGACCCCGCTGAAACGCGCCCGCGTCCTCTCCCGGTTCAAGACGATCCTCTGGGAGCGCATGGCCGAGCTTGCCGAGGCGATTTCCGCCGAGCATGGCAAGACCCATGAGGATGCGCTCGGCGAGGTGACGCGCGGCCTCGAGGTGGTCGAGTTCGCCGTTGGCATCCCGACCCACCTGCAGGGCGACTTCTCCGCCAATGTGGGCTCCGGCGTGGACAGCTACTCGGTGCGCTCGCCCCTCGGTGTCGTCGCCGGGATCACGCCGTTCAACTTCCCGGCCATGGTGCCGATGTGGATGTTCCCGGTCGCGCTTGCCTGCGGCAACACCTTCGTCCTCAAGCCGTCGGAACGGGACCCGTCGGCGTCGCTCCTGATCGCCGAATGGCTGACCGAAGCGGGCCTGCCGGACGGCGTTTTCAATGTGGTGCAGGGGGGCAAGGAGGCGGTCGACGCGCTTCTTGAGAATCCCGATGTCAGGGCGATCTCCTTCGTCGGCTCCACCCCCATCGCGAAGTACATCCACCGCACGGGCACCGCGAACGGCAAGCGGGTGCAGGCTCTGGGCGGCGCCAAGAACCATGCCGTGATCATGCCCGACGCCGATCTCGACATGGCGGCGAATGCCCTGATGGGCGCTGCCTTCGGCTCCGCCGGGGAGCGCTGCATGGCGGTGTCCGTCGCGGTTCCGGTGACGGACGCGGTCGCCGATGCGCTGATCGAGAAACTGGTGCCGAAGATCGAGGCGCTGAAGATCGGTCCCTCGACGGACAGCGCCTCCGAGATGGGCCCGCTCGTGACGAAGGAGCATCTCGAGAAGGTGCGCGGCCTGATCGGACGCGGCGAGGAAGAAGGCGCGCAGATCGTCGTCGACGGGCGCGACTTCCGCCAGGACAAGCAGGGCTTCGAGAACGGCTACTACATCGGCGGGACGTTGATCGACCGGGTGGAGCCGGAGATGGACGTCTGGAAGGAGGAGATCTTCGGGCCGGTCCTGTCGATGGTGCGTCGCGCGTCCTACCAGGAGGCGGTCGATCTGATCCACGCGCACAACTACGCCAACGGGACGGCGATCTTCACCCGCGACGGCGATGCGGGACGCCGGTTCGCGCAGGACATCGAAGTCGGCATGGTCGGTGTGAACGTGCCGATCCCGGTGCCGATGGCGTTCCATTCCTTCGGCGGCTGGAAGGACTCCATCTTCTCCGATCATGCCATGCACGGGATGGAGGGCGTCCGCTTCTACACCCGGATCAAGACCACGACGATGCGCTGGCCGACCGGCGTTCGCACCGATGCCGAGTTCTCCATGCCGACGCTCGGATAACCCGGTCCTTCGGTGATCCGAACCACCGTCTGGCTCCGCACTGCTTAGGATGCGGGGCCAGCAGGCGCTTCAGGGGCCGATGCCGCCTTGGCGCAGGGGGGCGTGGTCAACCGCCGCAGAACGTCTCGTAAAGCGCGGCCATCACGGCTTCGATCTGCGGATCGTCGATGCGGTAATGTATGGCCTGCCCCTCGCGGCGGGTGGCGACCATGCCCGCCTCGCGCATCTTCGCAAGGTGCTGGGAGAGGGCAGACTGGCTGAGGCCCACGGTCCTTTGCAGGGCGCCCACCGTGCGCTCCCCCTTCGACAGCTCGCACAGGATCAGCAGCCGCTTGGTGTTCGCCATGAGCGACAGGCGTGCGGCAACGTGGTCCGCACGCGTTTCGAGAGCGTCGATGGAAGGGCTGCAAGGGAGCGTCATATTAGCGTTGACTTATTTAGGGTCTGCTAATAGATAGCTGTCGCAGTCCGGAAGGGCAAGTCTGGAGCGACACGACATGGAAACAGGCACGATCACCCCCTTCACACCCCTTGCCTCCCTCGGGGGCGGAGTGATGATCGGGCTTGCTGCGGTCATGGTCATGGCGCTGTTCGGCCGGATCGCGGGGATTGCCGGGATCACGCGCGGGACGCTCGGGGTGATCCTTCCGGGGGCAGGGGGATCGGACGGTCGCGACTGGCGCGCGGCGTTCCTCCTGGGGCTCCTCGCAGCGCCGGTCCTCGTGATGGTCGCGGGCGGAAGAGTGCCGCAGACGGTGCCGGAGGCGCCCTTTCCGATGATCCTCGCGGGCCTTCTCGTTGGGGTCGGAACGGCGCTCGGATCCGGCTGTACGTCCGGACACGGCGTCTGCGGCCTGGCGCGGCTCTCCCGGCGGTCCCTCGCGGCGGTGGGAACGTTCATGGCGGTCGCCTTCGCCACGGTCTTCGTCCTCCGCCACGCCCTGGGAGCCGCGTGATGCGTCCCGTCTTCGGGTTCATCACAGGCCTTATCTTCGGCCTGGGGTTGATCGTCTCGGGCATGGCGGACCCGGCAAAGGTCCTCAACTTCCTCGATCTCTTCGGAACGTGGGACCCGTCCCTCGCCTTCGTCATGGGCGGAGCGATGACGACCGCCTTCATCGGCTACCGCCTCGTCCTGCGACGACCGTCGCCCCTCCTCGGCACGGAGTACGACATTCCCGCCACAAGCGGCATCGACCGCAACCTGATCGCGGGCTCCGCGCTCTTCGGGCTCGGCTGGGGGATCGGCGGTTTCTGTCCCGGACCCGCCCTCACCGCGCTGCCACTCGGCGCGCCCGGCACGCTCCTTTTCGTGCCCTCCATGCTGATCGGCCTGTGGCTCGGCGCACGGGCGGGCGCTCTCTCCTCCTCGTCACGAAAGACCCACGCATGACCTCTCCCCTCAAAGAGCGTATCGTCCGGCATTCGCCGAGCCGCGGGGCGGGCAGCCCCGATGTCTGGGGGATCTACGAACCCGATACCGGGTCGATCCAGTATGTCTGCGCCGATCCCGCGACGAAGGACGCGGCACTGATCGACATCGTCTGGAACCTCGATCCCAAGCATTACCGCTTCTCCACCGAGAGCCTGGATCAGGTGCTCGCGCTGGCCCGGCGGGAGGGGCTGAACGTTACTTGGGTGCTCGACACGCACCCCCATGCCGATCACGTCACGGCCTCCGCGATCGCGGGCGAACGGACGGGCGCGCCGACCGGTATCGGCGCCCTCGTCCCCCGGATCGCCAAGATCTGGGAGGGCATCTACAATACACCCGGCGCGTTCGACGTCACGCGGGACTACGACCGGCTCTTCGTCGAAGGAGAACGGATCCCGCTGGGACAGCTGGAGATGCAGGTGATGCTCTCGCCCGGCCATACGCTCGGCTCGATCAGCTATGTCTGCGGGGACGCGGCGTTCACGCATGACACGCTGATGCAGCCGGACGTGGGGACCTCCCGCGCCGATTTTCCGGGCGGCACGACAGAGGAGCTCTGGGACTCGATCCAGGCGATCCTCGCCCTGCCGCCGCAGACGCGCTGCTTCGTCGGCCACGATTACGGCACCTCCGAGCGGCGGGAGCCGGAGTGGGAGGCGACGGTCGCTGAGCACAAGGCGCGCAATCCGCATGTTAAGGACGGCACGAAGAGGCAGGACTACATCGACCGGCGAGACGCGCGCGATGCCACGCTGGCGCTGCCAGACCGGATCTTCGCCGCGCTCCAGATCAACCTGCGCGGCGGTCGCTTGCCGGAGCCGGAGGCGGACGGGGCGTCCTACCTCAAGATCCCCGTAAACAAGTTCTGATCCCCGGATGAGCCTCGCCCGGTACCTGCCCGTGTTCGACTGGGGCCGCCGCTACGACCGCGCGGCGCTGACCGGCGATCTCGTGGCCGCGGTGATCGTCACGATCATGTTGATCCCGCAATCGCTGGCCTATGCCATGCTCGCGGGGCTGCCGCCGGTGGTGGGCCTTTACGCCTCGATCCTGCCGCTGGCGCTCTACGCGATCTTCGGCACATCAAGCTCCCTCGCGGTCGGGCCGGTTGCGGTGATCTCGCTCCTGACGGCGAGCGCTGCGGGGGCCGTCGCGGTGCCCGGAAGCGCGGCCTATATCGAGGCGACAGTGGCGCTGGCGCTCCTGTCGGGCGCGATCCTTCTGGCGATGGGGCTCTTTCGTCTCGGGTTTCTCGCGAACCTGCTGTCCCACCCGGTGATCTCGGGGTTCATCACGGCGTCCGGTCTTCTCATTGCGGCATCGCAGGTGCGCCATATCCTCGGCGTCTCCGCCGGTGGCGGGACGTTTCCCGAAACGATCCTGGCGCTTCTCGTGGCCCTGCCGGAGACGAACTGGCCCACGCTTATCATCGGAGGGGCGACGATCGGCTTTCTCTTCTACGCGCGGTCCCGCCTCTCGCCCGTGCTGAGGCGGGCCGGGATGCCGGAGCGGCGTGCGGCGCTCCTCGCCCGGACGGCGCCGGTGGTGGCGGTGGTCCTGTCGATCCTCGCGGTGATCGTCCTGGGCCTTGCCGGAAGGGGCGTCGCGGTCGTGGGGGACGTGCCGCGGGGCCTGCCGCCCTTGTCCCTGCCATCGGCGGACCTTGCGCTCTGGGCGCGCCTCCTGCCGGCGGCGTTCCTCATCTCCGTGGTGGGGTTCGTCGAGTCGGTCTCCGTCGCCCAGACGCTCGCGGCGAAGAAGCGGCAGTCGATCCGGCCCGATCAGGAGCTGATCGGCATCGGCATGGCGAACCTCGCCGCGGCAATCTCGGCCGGCTACCCCGTCACGGGCGGCTTCGCACGCTCGGTCGTGAACCACGATGCTGGGGCCGAGACGCCGGCCGCCGGTGCCTATACCGCCGTCGGCATCGCTTTGGCCTCGCTCTTCCTGACGCCGCTTCTGCGGAACCTGCCCGTCGCCGTCCTCGCCGCGACGATCATCGTGGCGGTGCTGTCGCTGGTCGATTTCGGCGCCCTCCTGCGGACCTGGCGCTATTCCCGGATCGACTTCATCGCCATGGCCGGAACGATTCTCGTGACGCTCGGGGTCGGTGTGGAGGCAGGGATCCTCGCCGGCGTCTCGCTCTCGCTTCTCTTGCATCTCTGGCGCGGCTCCCGGCCGCACGTGGCGGAGATCGGGCAGGTGCCGGGGACGCGGCATTTCCGCAATCGCCTGAGGCACGACGTGGCGATGGACCCGGCCGTCCTGTCGCTGCGGATCGACAGTTCGATCTGGTTCGGCAATGCGCGGGCGGTGGAAGACGTCCTGCAGGATGCGGTGGCGGGGCGCGACAAGCTGCGGCACCTGGTCCTGAACTGCGCCGCGGTGAACAGTGTCGATGCCAGCGCGCTCGAAAGCCTCGAGCGGTCGCGCGCGCGGCTTGCGGATCAGGGGATCGCGCTGCATCTGTCCGAAGTGAAGGGGCCGGTCATGGATCGGCTCGCCCGTACCGATTTCATCGAGCATCTGGGCGGAACGGTGTTCCTGTCCCATCACGAGGCGATGACGGCCCTTGCGCCCGAAGCGACGGCTCTCGCAGATGCCGCGCCCCGACCTGTCATCGATGCGCGCCGCCCTTCGCCGGAGCGACCTGCGCTTCCGGACTGACCTGAGGGTCAGACGCAGGCCGTGGTCCGGGGAGAACCCTCACGCCGACCGCAGCGCACCAGCTGAAAGTCCGGAGCGGTTAACCTCGCTGTAAGCTCTGTCGTGCGATGGCTCGGTCCGAGAACGGATGGAGGGTCGCGCTGTGGTCGACGTTATGCGGACGAAACTGGACGGGGTCTTCCTCCTGGCGCCGAAGCGCTTCGGGGATGTCCGGGGGTTCTTTGCCGAGACCTATCGCCGCGACGCGCTGCGCAAGGCGGGGATCGAGACGGAGTTCGTGCAGGACAACCATTCCCTTTCCCACGCTGCCGGGACGGTCAGGGGGCTGCATTACCAGTCGCCGCCCCATGCGCAGGCCAAACTGGTGCGCTGCGGCAAGGGACGCCTGTTCGACGTCGCCGTCGACGCGCGGGCGGGCTCGCCGAGCTACGGTCAATGGGTCGGGTATGAGCTGTCCTTCGAGAACGGTCTGCAATTGTTCATCCCGGAGGGCTTCCTGCACGGCTTCATGTCGCTCGAGGACGATACCGAGATCGTCTACAAGTGCTCCGATCACTACGCGCCGGACTGCGATGGCACGGTGCACTGGCAAAGCTGCGGGATCGAATGGCCGAAGACGGGTCTGGCGCCGCTTCTGTCGGAAAAGGATGCGGCAGCCGTGCGGTTCAACGCCTTCAAGTCGCCGTTCGTCCATGCGGGAGTGCCGGCATGAGGATCCTGATCACGGGCGGTGCGGGCTTCATCGGATCGGCGGTCGTGCGCCTCGCCGTCGCCCGCGGGCATGAGGTCGTGAACGTGGACGCGATGACCTACGCGGCCTGCGAAGCGAATACGGGCCGTGCCGCCGAAACCGGGCGCTACACGCTGGAGCGCGCCGATATCAGGGATCGCGGACGCCTCGATGCGATCTTCGCGGAGCATCGCCCGGACGCGGTGATGCATCTCGCCGCCGAAAGCCATGTCGACCGCTCCATCGACGGGCCGGGCGCGTTCGTCGAGACGAACGTGATGGGCACCTTTCATCTCCTCGAGGCCGCCCGCGGCCACTGGATCCAAAGGGGCAGGCCGGAGGGCTTCAGGTTCCACCACGTCTCGACCGACGAGGTCTTCGGCTCCCTCGGCGCCACAGGGGCGTTCACCGAGGATACCCGCTACGATCCCCGATCGCCCTATTCGGCGACGAAGGCAGCGTCGGACCATCTGGTGCGCGCCTGGCACGAGACCTACGGTCTGCCCATGGTCCTGACCAACTGCTCCAACAATTACGGTCCCTTCCAGTTTCCCGACAAGCTGATCCCCGTGGTGATCCTCAAGGCGCTGGCGGGGGAGGCGATCCCGGTCTACGGCGCCGGACGCAACGTGCGGGACTGGCTGCACGTGGAGGACCATGCCGACGCGCTCCTCGAGGTGCTGAGCGAGGGGCAGGACGGACGGAGCTACGCGATCGGCGGCGAGAACGAGGCCCGCAATATCGACCTCGTCCACACGATCTGCGCCATCCTCGACGAGGAGCGCCCCGCCTGGGCGCCGCACTCCTCCCTGATCCGGTTCGTGGAGGACCGTCCCGGCCACGATGCACGCTACGCGATCGATCCCGCCCGGATCCGCGAGGAGCTCGGGTGGCGGCCGTCCATCTCCCTTGCGGAGGGGCTGCGGCAGACGGTTCGGTGGTATATCGTGAACGAGGACTGGTGGCGCCCGCTCATGACCAGAAGCGGGGCAGGGGAGCGGATGGGGATGGCAGCATGATCCTCGTCTTCGGCAAGTCGGGACAACTCGCCCGTGAAATTGCCCGCCGGGCGCCGGATGCCCTCTGCCTCGGCCGCGAGGATGCCGACCTGACGCGCCCCGAGGGCTGCGCGCGACTGATCCGGTATCACCGGCCGTCCGCCGTCATCAACGCCGCCGCCTATACCGCCGTCGACCGCGCCGAGAGCGACGAGGACACGGCCCGCCGCATCAACGCGGATGCCCCTGCCGCCCTGGCCCGCGCCTCCGCCGACGTCGGCTGCCCCTTCGTTCACGTCTCCACCGATTACGTCTTCGCAGGCGACGGCGAGAGGCCGTTCACGCCGGAGGACGACACCGCCCCTCTCGGCGCCTACGGCCGCACCAAGCTGGCCGGCGAGGAGGGCGTCCGGGCGGCCGGCGGCGTCCACGCGATCCTACGCACGAGCTGGGTCTTCAGCGCTCATGGCGGCAACTTCGTCGCATCCATGCTGCGACTGTCCGCAACGCGGGACACGCTCTCCATCGTCGGCGATCAGATCGGCGGGCCGACCCCCGCCGGCGCCATCGCGGAGGCCTGCCTGACCATCGCGGCCCAGCTCGCGCGCGATCCGTCCCTCGCCGGAACGTATCATTTCAGCGGTGCGCCCGATGTCAGCTGGGCCGGCTTTGCCGAAGAAATCTTCCGTCAGTCGGGGCGGTCCGTCACCGTCACGCCGATCCCGTCATCGCACTATCCGACGCCGGCGCGGCGTCCGATGAACTCCCGGCTCGACTGCGGCACACTCCATCGCTTCGGCCTCGAGCGGCCGGACTGGAAGGCGGCGCTGCGCGAGGTTTTGTTGGAGATGTCCGAGCCGTCCGAGGGGGCCTGAAGACCCAGGCTGCCCCGGGGTAAAATAGCTGTTTGACCGCGAGCACGCCCGCCCCGATGATGCCGCCTGACCAAAGCGGACAGGAGCGTGACCGATGGCCCTCGATAGAGACATGACACTTCCGGGGCGGGACACGATTCGCGCCGCCCACTGCAAGACCGAAGTGGATGTCCTGGCCGATCTCGCGGCGCGCGATCCGCTCCCGTCCGACCTGCTCGCCCGGGCCGAAACCCGCGCCGCCGACCTCGTCCGCAAGGTCCGCTCGGACGGCGATCCGGGCCTGATGGAGGCCATGCTCGCCGAATACGGCCTCTCGACGCAGGAGGGCGTGGCGCTCATGTGCCTCGCCGAGGCGCTTCTGCGCGTGCCCGACTCGCCCACCATGGATGCGCTTATCGAGGACAAGATCGCGCCGTCCGAATGGGGAACGCATCTTGGCCGTTCATCCTCTTCGCTCGTCAACGCCTCGACCTGGGCGCTGATGCTCACCGGACGTATCCTCAGGGACGATGACGGCGGCGGGATCGCAGGGACCCTGCGCGGCGCCGTGAGGCGGCTGGGTGAACCTGCCATCTCGAGGGCCGCGCGGCAGGCGATGCGCGTGATGGGCGCCCAGTTCGTCCTCGGCCGGGACATCGACGAAGCTCTGTCCCGCGCGAAATCGCAGGGACGGCAAGGCTATACACACAGCTTCGACATGCTGGGCGAGGCCGCGATGACGCAGGCGGATGCCGATGCCTACTTCGCGTCCTACAAGTCCGCCATCGACCGGATCGCCCGCGCCGCGAAGGGACGCGGTCCGACCGAGGATCCGGGCATCTCGATCAAGCTCTCCGCGCTTCACCCGCGCTTCGAGGAAACCCACCGGGAGGCCGCCGTCGCGGCGCTCGTTCCCCGCGTGGCGGAGCTTGCAGGGGATGCCGCGAACGCCGGGATCGGCCTCAATATCGACGCGGAGGAATCGGGGCGCCTCGAGATGACGCTGGACGTCTTCGGCGCGCTCCTCACCGAACCGGCCCTGTCGGGATGGGATGGCCTGGGATTCGTGGCTCAGGCTTACGGTTTGCGCGCCGGCCCCGTGATCGACTGGCTGCACGATGCGGCCGAAGCGGCCGGGCGACGGATCTGTGTGCGTCTTGTGAAGGGGGCCTACTGGGATGCCGAGATCAAGCGGGCGCAGGAGCTCGGGCTGGACACATTCCCGGTCTTCACCCGCAAGCCGGCCAGCGACGTCTCCTGGCTGCGCTGTGCCCATCGTCTGCTTGAGGCACGTGACCGGATCTACCCGCAATTCGCCACCCATAACGCGCACTCCATCGCGACCGTGGTGGAGATGGCCGGGAACGATCGGGACGGGTTCGAATTCCAGCGGCTTCATGGCATGGGCAGCGCCGTCCACGATGCGGTCATGGCGCGCGAGGGGACGCGATGCCGCATCTACGCTCCGGTCGGGGCGCACCGCGATCTGCTCGCCTATCTCGTCCGGCGCCTTTTGGAGAACGGTGCGAACAGCTCCTTCGTGAACCAGCTCACCGACGAATCCGTCGCTCCGGAGAAGGTCGCGGCGGATCCCTTTGCGGCCGTCGAGGTGGCCGGCGAGAACCGCGCCGTGGTTCGGCCTGCCGACATCTACGCTCCGGATCGCCGGGCGGCCAAAGGATGGGACCTCGAGGACCGGGCCGCACTGCAGGCGCTGGAAGCCGCCGTGGCGGAGACGAAGGCCGAGCCCGAGTCAGGCCCGCGCCTGGCGATCGAGCCCATGGGCGGGCCCGTCCCGATCGACATCACGAACCCCGCGACAGGCGCTCGCGTCGGGTCCGTGCGTGAAGCGACGCCGGAGGAGGCGACGGCCGCATTCGAGGCGGCCACTGTCTGGGACGCTCCGGCGGAGCGCCGCGCCGAGGTGCTTGTCAGAGCGTCAGACCTGATGGAGGCGCAGGCGGCGGAGATCTTCGATCTGCTCGCACGCGAGGCCGGAAAGACACGCGCCGACGCGATCGCCGAGCTGCGCGAGGCCGTCGATTTCCTGCGCTACTACGCCCGTCGGGGAACCGAACTTGCGGGTCCCCCGCGCGGCCGGATCGTCTGCATCAGCCCGTGGAACTTCCCGCTTGCGATCTTCACCGGCCAGATCGCCGGGGCGCTTGCTGCCGGCAATGCGGTTCTCGCCAAGCCCGCCGAAGCGACGCCGCTCATCGCCGCGCTCGCCGTTGACCTTCTGCACGAGGCCGGCGTGCCGCGAGGTGCGCTGCAGTTTTTGCCCGGCACCGGCGCCGCGCTCGGCGCGCCCCTGGTGTCCGATCCGCGGGTGGACGGCGTGCTCTTCACCGGTTCGACCGGAACGGCCCAATCGATCGGCCGGGCGCTCGCCGCCCATGCCGCCCCGACGTCGCCTCTCGTAGCGGAAACCGGCGGACTGAACGCGATGGTGGTCGATTCGACAGCGCTGCACGAGCAGGCCGTCCGGGACATCATCACCTCCGCCTTCCAGTCCGCCGGCCAGCGCTGTTCGGCGTGCCGCATCCTCTACGTGCAGAGCGATGTGGCCGATGCCCTTCTCGACATGCTCTTCGGCGCAATGGATCTGCTTCGACTCGGCGATCCGTCGGACATCCGGACCGATGTCGGGCCGGTCATCGGAGCGGAGGCCAAGGCCGGGATCGAGGCCCATATCGAGGCCGCGCGCAGGGACGGGCGCCTGCTCAAGCAAGTCGCCGCGCCGGAAGGCGGGCATTTCGTGGGGCCGGCCGTCATCGAGGTCGGCGGAATCTGGAGCCTGGAGCGGGAAGTCTTCGGCCCGGTGCTGCACGTGGCCCGGTTCAAGGCCGACGATCTCGAGCGGGTGATCGAGGATATCAACGGCGCCGGATACGGTCTGACCTTCGGACTGCATACGCGGATCGACAACCGCGTTCAGGAGGTCCTGCAGCGGATCCGGGTCGGCAATACCTACGTCAACCGAAACCAGATCGGTGCGGTGGTGGGCTCGCAGCCCTTCGGTGGCGAGGGGCTTTCGGGAACCGGTCCGAAGGCGGGCGGACCGTCCTATGTCGCACGTCTTGCGGATCCGGGACGCCGGGCGGCAGTAGAGGTCGAGGGGCCGGTCGCCGATGAAGCCGCGGTTCAGGCTGCGATCGATGCCGCCCGCCCGCCGGAAGGCCGCAAGGCCGAGGTGCGGGAGATGCCGGGGCCGACCGGGGAGACCAACCGCCTGACGACCCTCGGCCGCGGAACGGTGCTCTGTCTTGGTCCGGGGCGCGAGGCGTCGGCGGAGCAGGCGGAGATTGTCCGCAGGGCGGGCTGCGCGGCCGTACTCGTCACACCGGGTGCGACGGGGGCGGATGCCGTGGAGGGCCGGTTGTCCGCCGAGGCGCTCGGGCGGCTCACGGGATTCGCCGGCGTGGCCTGCTGGAGCGAGGACGAGGCGCGGCTCCGCGCGATCCGCGTGGCGCTCGCCGGCCGGGAAGGGGCCGTTCTGCCGCTCTGGGCCGAAGAGGACCTGGCCGCCCGTGCCCGGCTCGAGCGGCATGTCTGCATCGATACGACGGCGGCCGGCGGAAACGTCTCCCTCCTTGCGCGCGCCGGCGAAGGGTAACATCTCGCTCCCGTCTGGTTGCCCGGTTCATCCTGGGTGTCGAGTCGGGAGCGGACGTCGTGGCAACGAGATGCGGAAAGCGTCGCTTGCTCGAGAGGAACCGCACGTGGATCGATCCGCGCCCGGCTAGGGCCCGTAGATCGCGCCACACTCCGTGATCGATGGGAGGACGTTGGCAGATTGAGGCCGCCCGACGGGATGGCGTCGCCTCAGGAGGTTTGCGCGACGTGCGTCAGGACGGCGGCGTAGAAAACGAACGAGGCGACGAGGACGAAGACGTGCCAGATCGTCGTGTGGAAGGGCAACCTGTCCGTGAGATAGAAGACGACGCCGGTGGTGTAGATCAGCCCGCCGATCACGATCAGCGACAGCACGACCGGGGAAAGCGTCTGCAGGAGGGCCCATCCGCCGAAGAGGCCAGCCCATCCCATGACGAGGTAGAGCCCGATGGCGACGGGCCGAAAGCGTTCCGGCGCCAGGATCCGCAGCGAGCTGCCGGCGATTGCGGCTGTCCAGAGGCCCCCGAGGAGGTAGGCGCCGGGCCATCCTGACAGCAGGGTGAAGGGCGTGTAGGTGCCGGCGATCTTGAAGTAGATGGCGGAGTGGTCCAGCCCGCGGAGGACGGGCGTCCAGCGCTGCGCGGGCAGCATGTTGTAGAGCGCCGAGCAGAGCAGCATGGCGATGAATGTCCCGCCATAGATCGATATGCCGACAATCGCTGTCACGTCACCGCGCCAGAATGCCGTGAGCGTAATAAGGACCGGAACGGCGGCCACCGCCGCGGCAACTCCGATGACGTGGACAACGCCGTCGGATACCTGTTCGGCACGGCTGTATGCCGGGCGGACCACGCGGGCGGAGAGTGGTGCGGAACGAGGCTGATCTGGGATGTGGCTCATGGAAGAATTTTAAGCCGGGCGGCGTGTCCATCAAGGTCGCGCGCCGCGCTGACACGCAACGTTTTCGCGACCGCGAAGCCTGTGTCAGGCCACCTTTGCTCCGAAGGCCGGGGCACGTCCACTATCCGAGAGGGGCAAGTCCGTCTGCGCGTCCATGAGACGACGCGCAAGGTAGCGCCCGTACTCGGTCTTGGCGTGGCGCTGCGCGTGGTCGGCAAGGTCGTCGAGCCCGATCCAGCCCTGCTCGAAAGCGATCTCCTCGAGGCAGGCGACCTGCCGGCCGGTGCGGGCGATGTCGTCCCTCACGAAGTTCCCCGCGTCGAGGAGGCTGGCATGGGTGCCGGCATCCATCCAGGCATGCGCACCATCGAGATGCAGCACATCGAGGGATCCATCGGCGAAATAGGTGTCCAGCAGACTGGTGATCTCGAGCTCGCCCCGGGGCGAGGGGCGAACGGCGCGGGCGCGTTCGGGCGCCGTGCCGTCGAGGAAATACAGCCCCGTCACCGCGTCGTTCGACGGCGGGATCGGCGGCTTTTCCATGATGGCGGCGGGGCGCCCCGCCGCATCGTACGACAGCACGCCGAAGCGCTCGGGGTCCGACACGCGGCGGGCGAACACGCTGGCGCCTCGCGCCTTCCGCGCTGCGCGGCCTGCGAGGCGGGCGAGGTCCGGCCCGTGAAAGATGTTGTCGCCGAGGACCATCGCGGAGGGGGCGCCGTCGAGGAACGCCTCGGCGATCAGGTAGGCCTGGGCGAGGCCGTCCGGGCGGGGCTGCTCCAGCCACGTGATCTCGATGCCCCATTGGGCGCCGTCGCCCAGCATCCGCCGGAATTGCGCCGCGTCCTGCGGGGTGGTGATGATCGCGATCTCCCGGATCCCCGCATGCATCAGGACCGAGATTGGATAGTAGACCATCGGTTTGTCGTAGACGGGCAGAAGCTGTTTCGAGAGGCCGATCGTGATCGGCCAGAGGCGCGTTCCGGATCCGCCGGCCAGTACAATTCCCTTACGCTTCGTCTCCATCGAGGCCTCCACCTTTGCGATGGCGAAACCATCCCACGGAGAGACTAAGATTCGCTTACCCGGCGACAGAGTCAGCCTCGGGGGGCGGACGCCGTCAGCGCTTTGTGCAACCCGGAGGGTGTCCACCGGTGTGCCGGCACCGGCGCGGCCGGCTCGTCGAGATGGGGGAGAATGGTGGGCGACCCTGGAATCGAACCAGGCGTGGGTCTCCCCGGCGGAGTTACAGTCCGCTGCCGCACCTTGCAGCACGTCGCCCGACGCTGGGGCGAGATATCGAAGCGGGGCGGAGGGGTCAAGCGGTGAATGTCTTGCCTTTGTCGCGCCGTGAGGGCAGGGCAGGGGCATGAAGAAACCGACCTGGGTCATAGACAAGGAAAAGGCGAAGCGCGGGGAGGCCCGGGCCAGTTTCTGGCTGTTCGGACTGCATGCCGTTCGCGACGCCCTTCTCAATCCGCGACGCGAGAAACTCCGTCTCGTGGTGACGCGCAACGCGGCCGATCGGCTGGGGGAGGCGCTGTCGCACGGCCCCGAGCCAGAGATCGCCGATCCGCGCAAGTTCCCCGTGCCGCTCGATCCCGGCTCCGTACACCAGGGGGCCGCGCTCGAAGTCCGCGCTCTGGACTGGGGCTCTCTCGCCGATGTCTGCGCGCCGTCCGCCGAGACTCCGCGCGTCGTCCTGCTCGACCGGGTGAGCGATCCGCACAATGTCGGCGCCATACTTCGCTCGGCGGAGGTCTTCGGGGCACGGGCGGTCATCGCCCCTGCGCGTCACGCGGCGCCAGAGACCGGGGCACTGGCCAAGACGGCTTCGGGTGCGCTGGAGCGGCAGCCTTACCTCCGCGTGCCGAATCTCGCGCGGGCCATGGAAGAGTTGCGGGGCCTCGGATACGGGCTCATCGGACTCGACGGTGAGGCGGAGACCGGCCTTGCCGATGCCGCCTCGGAGATGTCGGACCGTCCACTCGGTCTCGTCCTGGGGGCCGAGGGGCCGGGGCTCCGCGCCCTGACGAAGGAGACCTGCGACATACTTGCAAGGATCGAGGCGGCGGGGGCCTTCGGCTCGCTCAACGTCTCGAACGCCGCCGCCGTATCACTCTATGCCACCCGCCCGCGCTGACCTGTTCTGGCCAAGCCTGGGCGGGCTTTTGATCATAAAGTTTCTTAGCGGCCTGGCGGGCTTTGCGCGTGGGCCAGTGGAACAATTGCCACCATGACCGACGCCGCCGCCGACATCATCGACCTCTATCGCCGCCATGCAGGCGCATGGATCGCGATGCGGGGAACGAGGCTGACGGAAGGGGTGTGGCTGGACAGGTTCGCAGGCATGATGCGGCCGGAGGCTTCCGTGCTGGACATCGGGTGCGGAGCGGGCGTGCCCATTGCCCGCCATCTTTCCGGGCAGGGGTGCAGGGTGACCGGCGTCGACGCGTCTAGCGAGATGATCGCGCGCTTTCGCGTCAATCTGCCGGACCAGGCGGCACAGCTGGCCGACATGCGATCCCTCGAGCTGGGACGGACATTCGACGGACTGATCGCCTGGGACAGCTTCTTCCACCTCACGCCGGACGATCAGCGCGGGATGTTCGCCGTCTTTCGGAGCCATGCCAAACCGGGGGCCCCACTTCTCTTCACCAGCGGCCCCGCCTTCGGTGAGGCAATGGGGACGCTCGAGGGTGATCCGCTCTATCATTCCAGTCTCGATCCAGAGGAATATCGCGAGCTTCTGGGCCGTCACGATTTCGACGTCGTGAACCATGTGGCGGAGGATCCGGACTGTACCGGGCACACGGTCTGGCTGGCGCAGCGCCGTCCGGCGACGTGAGCGGGGCCTGTCAAAACGCGCCGATTGCCTGACCGGATGGGGTCGCCGCAGCCAATATGGCCCATCCGGGAGAGAAAATTTTGTCCGGTGCCTTCGGGCGACAATCCAGATTGTCCCGCGAACTCAGTCCTCTACGCTCTCCTGAGGGCCGTCACGCTTAAGTGACCGAGGCAAAATCGCCTCAGTCTGGAACGAAATGGGAGCATGCTTAGTTGGTGGGTCAGGAAATACGACACCGGAACAGTCGTGTTTCGCTTCACTGTCCCTCGTTCCGTGACTGGCGCCCGGCCCCCTAGAGGACCGGGCGTTTTTTTGTCCAGCATAGGGGCTATGTCTTCGCACATGAGCATCAACCAGACCGACGACGACATCCGTCGCATCCTCGCCCGCGCCCGCACGATCTGTCTCGTGGGCGCCTCGCCGAAGCCCGACCGGGCAAGCTACCGCGTGGGCCATTTCCTCGCAGAGCGCGGCTATCGCGTGATCGGGGTCAATCCGGGGCAGGCCGGGACGGAGCTCTACGGCGAGCCGGTGGCGTCCTCCATGGAAGAGGCCGCGGCGCGCGCCGAGATCGACTTTCTCGACATCTTCCGCCGCTCGGATGCGGTCCTGCCGGTGGTCGAGGAGGCGTTAAACGTCCTGCCGAAGCTCAAGACGATCTGGATGCAGCTCGGCGTGATGAATGCCGAGGCGGCCGAGCTTGCCCGGTCCCGCGGCATCGATGTCGTGGAGGACCGCTGCCCCGCGATCGATTACCCGCGCCTCTTCGGCACCATTCGGGTGGACGAGATCGAGGGCTGAGCGTTAGCCGCCTGACTTGCGTGCGGCCTTCTCGTCGATCCCGGACCGGCCTTCGCGCGCCTCGAGGACGGCTTCGATGTCCGCAAGGGATACGTCCCTGGCGCGGCACATGACGAGGAGGTGGTAGATCGCGTCGGCGGCTTCGCTGGCGAGCTTCTCACGATCGCCGCGCACCGCCTCGATGATCGCTTCCACCGATTCCTCGCCGAATTTCTCGGCGCATTTCTCTGGGCCGCGGGCGAGGAGCTTCGCCGTCCAGGAGCTTTCGGGATCGGCCCCGGCGCGCTCGGCAATTCGGTCGGAGAGGCGGGCTATGGTGCTGCCGTCGGACATGGGGGCGCTCCTCAGGTGGGGCGGACGGGAATGCCGGCGGCCGCCATGTGCGCCTTCGCCTCGCCGATCGTGTGGGTGCCGAAATGGAAGATCGAGGCGGCGAGAACCGCGCTCGCGCCGCCCTTCAGAACGCCGTCGGACAGGTGGTCGAGCGTGCCGACGCCGCCCGACGCGATGACGGGAACCGGCACCGCATCCACCACGGCGCGGGTCAGTTCGAGGTCGAAGCCGGCGCGGGTGCCATCGCGGTCCATGGACGTGAGGAGGATCTCGCCGGCGCCCTTCGCGGCCATTCTGGTCGCAAAGTCCAGCGCATCGATCCCGGTCGCCTTCCGCCCGCCATGGGTGAAGATCTCCCAGCGACCGTCCTCGACGCGCTTGGCATCGATCGCAACGACGATGCACTGGCTGCCGAAGCGGTCGGCGGAGCGGGCCACGACGTCCGGATCGGCCACGGCGGCAGAGTTGAACGAGACCTTGTCCGCCCCTGCAAGGAGCAGCGCGCGCACGTCTTCGGGGCTGCGGACGCCGCCGCCGATGGTCAGCGGCATGAAGCAATGCTCGGCCGTGCGGGTCGCCAGGTCGAACAACGTGCCGCGATTCTCGTGAGTGGCGCGAATGTCGAGGAAACACAGCTCGTCGGCACCGGCGGCATCGTAGGCGCGGGCGGCTTCCACCGGGTCCCCGGCATCCACAAGGTCCACGAAGTTAACGCCCTTGACCACGCGCCCGTCGGCGACGTCGAGGCAGGGAATGATCCGGGTCTTCAGCATGGGCGGAGGCTTACAGACGCCCCCGTGATTTGACCAGCCGGAACCGTGCGGGGAGGGCATCGGTTCGCCCCCGGTATGGGAGAGGAGACCGAAGCATGATCCGCAAGACACTCGCCGCCGCCGCGCTGGCGCTTGCCGCGTCCCCCGCGCTCGCGGGTTGGGAGAGCCGCACCTCGGATGACGGCGTGGGCGAAACGATGGACCGGCTCGTCTCCGCCGTCGAAGGCGCCGGTGCCACCGTGTTCGCGCGCGTGAACCATGCCGAAGGCGCGGCGGGCGTTGGCATGGAGCTGCCGGACGCGGAGGTGCTGATCTTCGGCAACCCCGAACTCGGCACGCAAGCCATGCAGGACGACATCCGCGCCGGCCTTGTCCTGCCTCTCCGCGTTCTCGTCTACGACGATGCCGGTCAGACCGTGATTCTCTGGCAAGAGCCGGAGGAGATGTTCGGCGATCTGACCATCGACGATGACGCGGCCTATATCGAGAGCATCGAGGACGCTCTGGACACTCTCACGGGCGCGGCGGCGGGCTGAGCCGCCGGCTCCGCGTTCCGCGCTAGCCGCGGAGCGCCGCGAGGGCCTCCGAAAGATCCAGCTTGCCGTCATAAAGCGCCCGGCCCGAAATCGCGCCAGCGATCCCCCCGGCATCGCGGAGAGCCATGAGATCGTCCAGGGAGGAGACGCCGCCGGAGGCGATGACCGGTACGTCGACGGCACCGGCAAGAGCGGCGGTCGCCGGCACGTTCGGCCCGCCCATCGCGCCGTCCCGGTCGATATCGGTGTAGATGATCGCTGCGATCCCGGCATCCTCGAACGCCCGGGCGAGGTCGGTCACCTCCATGTCCGTCTCGGTCGCCCATCCCCGCGTCGCGACCTTTCCGCCTCGCGCATCGAGACCCACGGCGATCTGCCCCGGAAACACCTTCGCCGCCTCGCGCACGAGATCCGGCTCCTCGACCGCGACCGTCCCGAGGATCACCCGGCCGACCCCGCGGGAGAGCCAGAACTCGATGGTCCGGAGGTCACGGATGCCGCCGCCGAGCTGCACCGGGATCTCCACCGCGCCGAGGATCCCCTCGACCGCCGCGCCGTTCACCGGCTTGCCCTCGAAGGCACCGTTCAGATCGACGATATGCAGCCATTCGCAGCCGGCTTCGGCAAAGGTCTTCGCCTGCGCCGCGGGATCCTCGCCGAACACCGTCGCTTCGGACATCTCGCCCCTGAGCAGCCGCACGCACTGGCCGTCCTTCAGGTCGATGGCGGGGTAGAGGATCATGCGGGCGTTTCCTTCTCATCGCGGGATCGCGCGCGTGATGCCACGGCTCCGCCCCGCTGCCAAGCGCACCTCCGGCGCATGCGCGGCATCAAGCGACGGTACGTCAGGATTGCCGTGGGGGCCGGACATGGAGAACACTTGCCGGCAGGGAGATCTAGGGAGGAGAACCCGATGAAGAGACTAGCTTTCGCGGCCGCGGCCCTCGCGCTGTCTGCCGTCGCTGCCTTCGCCGACCCGGTGGAAGGCACGTGGAAGACCGAACCCGGCGACGATGGCGCCTATGCCCACGTGGTCATCCGGCCCTGCGGTGCCAATATCTGCGGCGTGATCGCCCGCGGCTTCGACGCCGGAGGAACCGAGATCCAGTCGAAGAACATTGGCGCGCGGATGATCTGGGACATGACCGCCGATGGCGGCGGCTCCTATTCGGGCGGCAAGATCTGGGCGCCCGACCGCGACAAGGTCTATCGCTCGAAGATGGAGCTCTCCGGCAATTCGCTGAAGGTCTCGGGCTGCGTCGGGCCGATCTGTCGCGGCCAGAACTGGGTGCGCGTCCAGTGACCTGAACTGGGCGCCCGCGTCAGGGCGCCCAGCCGAGGAAGTTGGCGATGAGACGCAGGCCCGCCTCCTGGGACTTCTCGGGGTGGAACTGCATCCCGGCGGCATTGTCCTTTGCAACGATGGCGGTGATGTCCCCGCCGTGATCGACATGAGCCAGCCGCTCGCCGTCACGGTCCATCGCCATGTGGTAGGAATGCACGAAGTAGGCGTGGTCGCCGGTCGCGATCCCGTCGAGCAGCGGGTGCGGCCGCTCGATGACGAGGTCGTTCCAGCCCATGTGCGGCACGGTGAGCGCGGGCTCGGACGGCTCTATCTTCACCACGTGACCGTCGATCCAGCCGAGGCCCGGCACCGTCTCGTATTCATGCCCTTCGCGCGCCATGAGCTGCATCCCGATGCAGATGCCGAGGAACGGGATCGCGCGCTGCTCCACGGCCTCCCGAAGGGCCTCCTCAAGAGGACCGCGCAGGGCGCGCATGCAGGCCGGAAAGGCGCCGTCGCCCGGCAGGACGAGCCGGTCCGCGGCCGCGATGTCCTCGGCGGTCCCGCTCACGACGATCTCCCCGCCATCCGTCTCCCGCGCCATGCGCTGGAAGGCCTTCTCGGCGGAGTGCAGGTTGCCGAAGCCCGCATCGATCAGAACCGTCCGCGCCATCAGAGCGCGCCCTTGGTCGAGGGCACTGCGTCCGGCTTCCGCGGGTCCGGCTCGACGGCTTCCCGGAGCGCCCGCGCCACCGCCTTGAAGGCAGCCTCGGCGATATGGTGCGAATTGATCCCGGCGAGCCGGCTCACATGCAGCGTGATCCCGCCATGGGTGGAGAGCGCCTGGAAGAACTCCCGCACGAGCTCGCTGTCGAAGCTTCCGATGGATGCTGACGGCAATTCGACGTCCCACACGAGGTAGGGACGTGCAGACAGATCGAGCGCGGCGCGCACGAGCGCATCGTCCATCGGCAGGAGGCACGCGCCGTAGCGCCGGATTCCGGCCTTGTCGCCGAGCGCCTGGACGAGCGCCTGGCCGAGCGCGATGCCGGTATCCTCGACCGTGTGGTGATCGTCGATATGCAGATCGCCTTCGGCGCGGATCTCCATGTCGATCAGCGAATGCCGGGACAGCTGGTCGAGCATGTGATCGAAGAAGCCGATCCCGGTGCGATTGTCGTAGAGTCCGGTGCCGTCGAGGTCGATGGCGACCGTGATCTTCGTCTCGCTGGTTTCTCGGCTGATCTCGGCGCGCCGCATGACAGGTCTCCCGGAAAACTGGCCCGGCCACCCTATAGGGCGCGCCGCCGCGACTGGAAAGCCGCGGCGGCCGTCCCGGAGGCGCGCCGTTGCGAAAACGCCAGCGCCCGGTTCCTCTTTCCCGCGCAGCGCCGCCCGAGCGGTGGCGCCGCGAGAGATCCTAGTCCTGCACCGGCTTCGTGGGGTTGCGGTAGCTCATGCGCCGGACGGAGCCGGTCTTGGAGCGCATGAGGATCGTCTCGGTGGTGAGATACCCGACCTCGCGCCGGATGCCGGACAGGATCGAGCCGTCCGTCACGCCCGTCGCGGCGAAGATCACGTCCGAGGTCACCATGTCGTCGCGGGCATAGATCCGGTCGAGATCGGTGACGCCGGCCTTCGCGGCGCGGCCGCGTTCGTCGTCGTTGCGGAAGGTCAGGCGGCCCCACATCTGTCCGCCCATGCATTTCAGGGCGGAGGCGGCGAGGACGCCCTCGGGTGCGCCGCCGGCGCCCATGTACATGTCGATGCCGGTCCGCGTGGCCTCGGCGCAGTGGATGATCCCGGCGACGTCGCCGTCGGTGATCAGGCGGATCGCCGCACCGGTGGAGCGGATCTCGTCGATCATCTCCTGATGCCGGGGACGGTCGAGCACGCAGACCGTGATGTCGTGTGCCGTGCCGCCCTTCGCGGTCGCCAGCGCATGGATCCGCTCGGCGGGAGACATCTCGAGGCTGACAACGTCCTGCGGGTAACCCGGCCCGACGGCGAGCTTATCCATGTAGACGTCCGGCGCGTGGAGCAGCGTGCCGCGGGGGCCCATGGCGATCACGGTCAGCGCGTTCGGCATGTCCTTGGCGGTGAGCGTGGTGCCTTCGAGGGGGTCGAGCGCGATATCCACCGCCGGTCCGTTTCCGGTACCGACTTCCTCGCCGATGAAGAGCATCGGCGCCTCGTCCCGCTCCCCTTCACCGATCACCACGACGCCGGCGATGTCGAGCTTGTTGAGCTGCTCGCGCATGGCGTTGACGGCGGCCTGGTCCGCTGCCTTCTCGTCCCCGCGGCCGATCAGGCGGGCCGATGCGATCGCCGCCGCCTCCGACACCCGGGCGAGGCCGAGGGAGAGCATTCGGTCGTGGAATTCGGGCTGATCGGTCATTCACCTGTCCTCGGGGAAGTTCACAGTTCCGCAAAGACCTACCGCCCGGCGCCCGAGGGGGGAAGGGCCGGCTCCGGATGTGAGCGCTGCCATGGCGAGAAAACTTATCTCAGCGAGGACAGGAGCGCCGGCGACGGGCGCCCGGTGGCCTCGAGACCACGGCTTTGCTGGTAGGCGCGGATCGCTTCCTCGCTCTTCGGCCCGATCACCCCGTCCGTGCCGCCGGTGTCGAAGCCGCGGGCGGTCAGGCGCTGCTGGAGGTCCCGCCGCTGGGATTGAGTGAGGCCGGTCGCGTCCGGTCCGAAGGAGGCGGACAGCGGGCCCTGTCCGGCGATCCGGCCGCTGAGATAGGCGACGGCGAGAGCGTAGCTGTTGGAATTGTTGTAACGCTTGATGACGTCGAAATTCGGCCCGAGCCGGAAGACCGGACCGCGCCCGTCGGGCTGCACCGTCCGTCCCCCGGTACCTGCGGGCACTTCCACCGCGGCAATGGCGCCCCGCTGCCAGCCGGAGCGGGTGAGATAGGCGGCGGTGGAGGCCAGCGCGTCGGCCGGGTTCTCGGACCAGATGTCGCGGCGGCCGTCGCCGGTGAAGTCCACCGCGTAGGCCTGGTAGGAGGTCGGAATGAACTGCGTGTGCCCCATCGCGCCGGCCCAGCTTCCGGTGAGGTTCGCAGGCGTCGTGTCGCCCCGGGCGAGAATGCGCAGCGCGGCGTCGAGCTGGTCCTCGAAGAACGCTCCGCGGCGACCGTCGAATGCGAGGGTCGCGACGGCGGACGTCACGGGAATGTCCCCGCGGCGCGTGCCGAAGCTGCTCTCGACACCCCAGAACGCGGCGACGGTCTCGGCCGGCACGCCGTACTGCGCCTCGATGGCCTGAAGCGTGCTGCGCTGGCGCGCGAACGCCGCACGGCCCGCCGCGACCTTTTCCTCGGAGGCGACGATGGCGATGTAATCCTCGAAGGAGCGTTTGAACTCGGTCTGCCCCCGGTCCCGCTCGACCACGCCCGGAAGGTAGCCCGCATTGCGCAGGCCCGCCGCGATGGCAGCCTCGGGAATGCCGCGCGCGGCGGCCCGGCCGCGATATGCCGCGAGCCAGCGGTCGAAGCCTGCGTTCGGCACCGGGCGGTACTCGTCGGACACCGCCGCACGCGTCATGAGGCCTGCTGGGCCGCCGCAACCGGCGAGGGTCGCGGCGCCGGCGCCGGCGAGGAAGATACGTCTCGTGAAGGTCATGGGTCTGCTCTCCGCCCCTGATTTTCGTGCAGACTAGCCGCAAGCGGAGCCCGTGGAAACGGGGGCGCAAAGGATCGGGGCGAAGACCCGCCAGTCCCGCTTGTCCGCCTCGGGCGGGTGCGAGATTGAGGGAGGAGGAGGGGGGCGCAGGCGCCCCCCCTTCAGACGTCCTCGATGCGCAGGGCGACCGGCTCGCCAATCAGCACGCCGGTGGATTTGAACGCCTCGAGCGCCGCCTGCAGGTCCGCCGCGCTTGCCTTGTGCGTGACGATGAGAACGGGCGCGGAAATGTCGTCATGTCCGGTCTGGCGCATCCGGTCGATGGAGACGCCGCATTCACCGAGGGCGGTCGCGATCCGGGCGAGGGCGCCGGGCCGGTCCTCGAGGCGCATCCTGAGATAGTAGGGGGCGGGGGAGGCGGCGGCGGCGGTCCTCAGCTCTCCCAGTGTTTTCGTCGGCGCGCCGTAGGTCGGCACGCGAAGGCCGCGCGCGAGGTCGATGATGTCAGACAGGACCGCGCTCGCGGTCGGCCCTTCGCCGGCGCCGGCGCCCTGAAGCACGATCTGGCCCACCGCATCGCCCTCGAGGACGACCATGTTCGTTGCGCCGTCGAGCTCGCCCAGCGGCGAATTGGCGGGAACGAGACAGGGCGACATGCGGGCCTCGAGGCCGCGTCCGGTCATCTGCGCGACGCCGAGCAGCTTCACGCGGTATCCCATGCGCGCGGCGGCCTCGATATCCTCGATGGAGACCCGCTCGATCCCCTCGATCTGCACCGCCTCGAAGGGCACGCGGGCGCCGAAGCCGACCGCGGCGAGAAGGGTGAGCTTGTGCGCGGCGTCGATCCCGCCGACATCGAGCGTCGGATCGGCCTCGAGATAGCCCAGTGCATTCGCTTCCTCGAAGACGGCCTCGTAGGGCAGGCCGGCGCTCTCCATCCGGGTCAGGATGTAGTTACAGGTGCCGTTCATCACACCCATGATGCGGGTGATCTCGTTGCCCGCGAGGCCTTCGGTCAGCGCCTTCATCACCGGGATGCCGCCGGCGACGGCGGCCTCGAAGCGGATGGTGCGGCCGGCCGCCTCGGCGCGGCCCGCAAGGTCGAGGCCGTGAACCGCGAGGAGCGCCTTGTTTGCGGTGACGACATCCTTTCCGCTGTCGAGCGCAGCCTCGACGGAGGCCTTCGCCGGTCCGTCCGATCCGCCCATCAGCTCGACATAGACGTCGATATCGTCCCGCCGGGCGAGGGCGACGGCATCGTCTTCCCAGTCATACCCGGTGAGAGCGACGCCCCGGTCGCGGGCGCGCTCGCGGGCCGAGACGGCGACGATCTGGACCGGGCGGCCGGCCCGGGCGGCGATCATCTCGGCATTGCGGCGCAGGATCCGCACGACGCCGACGCCGACGGTCCCGAGCCCGGCGATTCCCAGTCGAAGCGGCTCGGTCATGGCAGTGATCCTCTCGTCGTGCAGGGGCGCCTGGCCCCGAAATCTACAGGCGCGGAGGGGATAGCCGGTTCGGGAAGGGGGCGCAACGCGGGGCGGCCGGGGCGAGTGAGACGGGCGGCGTCGCCTCAGCCGTCCCGCCGGTCTAGGGCCTCGGCCATGCGCCGCTTGGTCTCTGCGTCGACCACCGGGCCATCGAGGCGCTCCGCCCGGCGGCGGAGAGCTTCCGCCTCGGCGGCGGTCATCGGGCCGGGATCGGTGCCGGCGCGGGCCGCGCGCGCCTCGGCGAGGATGGGATCGAGGGCGACGAGGGAAGGGTAGGGCGCGGCGCGGGCCTGATCGCTGGTGACCGCATCGAGATCCGGGAAGGGGGCGCAGGCGGCCCCGGCGAGGAGCGCGAGCGCGAGGGAGATCGATCGGACAGGCATCAGCGGGCACTCCGGGCGTCGGCGGGGCGAAGGTACCCCGCGCGGGCCCGTGCCGTCCAGACCGCGGAGCTTGCGCGCCGCCGCCCGCGCGGGTCATACCTGCCGCGGGCCAGACCGGGGAGACAGGCATGGAGAGCGAGATCCTCGCGCGGACGAGCGCATCGCGGCCGCGGGCCCTGTTCGGCACGGCGACCCTCGGCGTCCTCGCGGCGCTCTGCTTCTGGCTCGCGCTCTCGGAACCGGCCCTGTCGCTCGTCGGGCGGCTCTTCGTGATCGCGCTTGCCGCGGGAGCGCTCGCAGGCGCCGTCGCACTTTTCCGCGCGGGCCGGGCGGAGCTGATCCTGACGCGGGAGGCGCTGACCGACGGAGAGGGGCGTGAGATCTTCCGCGTCTCCAAGGTGGTGGGCGTGGACCGGGGCGTCCTTGCTGTGAAGCCGTCGAACGGCTTCCTGGTGCGGCTGTCGGAGCCGGGCGGTATGCACTGGTCCCCCGGCCTGTGGTGGCGGGTCGGTCGGCGCGTCGGCGTCGGCGGACTGACGGCACCGTCGCGCACCAAGGCGATGGCCGAGGGGCTGTCTCTCCTCGTGGCCGAGCGGACGGCTCAGTAGCAGCTCTCGCTGCCGTTCTCGACCTCGGGCGCGAAGCGGGGGCGGGTCACGACGAACTGCTCGAGATCCAACGTCGGCAATCCCACGTTGAAGGCCGGCTCGTAGGACAGCGCGGTCTCGGTGAGGATCAGCGTGTCACCGAGCGGCATCATCGGGATGCGACCGTCGAGGCCCGCAAGATCGCCGCTGCCGAGTCCGGCCCTCCCCTCGCGGTTCACCCAGGACCAGCAGACATCCAGCTGACGGCCGGAAGGATCGTCGCAATTGCCCCGGCAGCGGACGGAGCTGATCCGCACGGTGGGCGGCCCGCCCTTCACCGTCATGAAGTCGAAGACGTTCACGAGGCCGGCAAGATAGCCGGTATCGACGCCCGATTCGCGGCTGATCATGTCCGCGATGGTGTAGGCGGCGCGGGCGTTCGTCGTCTGGGCACGGTACGCGTCGAACCAGACGAAGGAGCCGACGTAGAACCAGCACAGGAGCGGCAGGGCGAGCACGGCCTCCACCGAAAGCGAGCCTTGGCAATCGGCGGCGAATGCGGCCATGGCGGCCCGGACGCGCGCGACTGCGAGGCGCGCCCGAGATCGGCCAGCGGGGCAGGGGCGGGCGGTCATGAGCGGGGCTCGTTGACGAAGGCGGCGCGGGCAACGAGGGCGTAGTAATCCTCGGTCTGTCGCTGCAGGGCAAGGCCGAGGCCGGTGGTCGGGAAGATCGGCCGGACCACGGCGCAGACCCTGAGCAGCATCATGTCGTGCTGTCCGCCGGGCACGAAGGCAGTGACGGGGGCGACGTCCTCCTCCTTGTCCACACAGCGCACGCCGCTCGTGCCCGCCGTCCAGTCGTCCTTGCTGACCCGCGTCAGCTCCACCACGAGGCTGTTTCGGCAATCCGGGATGACGGTGGCATACTCGCATATGCGGTCGCGGAGCTTCTCATGGGTCGGGCTGGCCTCGAGGCCGAGGCGCAGCTCCCGCACGGACAGGTCCGTCGCGCGGTCCAGCATGACCTGGCGCACCTGGAGGAACCCCCCCTCGAGGGTGGACAGGAAGACGACCATGAAGATCGGGAAGAGGATGACGAACTCGATCGTCGCCGTCCCGGTCTCGTCCCGGGCGAAGCGGTGCAGGGCATGCCGCAGCGCGGAGTGCCGGGGTCGCGCGGCGCTCATTGGGTCAGCCTCAGCTGGTTGATCTGGCGCGCGATCGAGGAAAAAGCCTGCGCGATCTCGATCGCCCTGACGTCGAAGAAGTGGGAGGTGGTGGAGGCGCAATCGCTCAGCGTATCGTCACCGTTGCCGCGCGTCTCCATGCCGATGGTGAACACGACGACGCCGGCATTCTTCGCCGCCTCGCAGATTGCCGAGGTCCGGCTGTTCTTGGTGTTCGTGCCGATGGAGGAATAGACCTCGTCGTAGTAGTTGCGCCAGTTGCCGCCGAGCGCTTCAGTCCGGTCGTAATAGGCGTAGTTGGCCACGGAACGGCTCGCCCATAGCTCGGGCCAGGTCATCGTGCGGGCACGGTCCCAGTTCCGGTAGGGAGCGGAATGCCAATCCCCGTCGGTGAACCAGTACCAGTAGTTATTGCCGTAATAGCGGTAGTAGAGCGATTCCCGTCCGTTAGTCCGGTCGTAGTAGATGTCGGCCGTGCCGGACGAAAATTCGTCCCTGAGGTAATGTTGACTGGTGTTCTCGCCGTCGGACATGACGACGAGGACCTTGAGCGCGTCCTCCTCGTCGTAGTTGTAGGGGCGTCCGTTGAACTGGCTCGAGACCGCCCCGTCCCCGATCATGTCGGCGATGATCGGGCGGGTAGCGGGATCGAGCAGCGCAGCCCCCCACTTGGCGCCGATGTCGATCGAGGTGTTGCCCTGCGCCCAGAAACTGTCGATCCGGTCGTGCAGCGCCTGGATATCGCTCTCCATCACGGTGATCTCCCGGCTCTCGAGGATCGGGCATACGAACATGTTGGGGTCGGGCGGCTTGCTGTAGGTGGAGATCTCGAAATGCCCGGTGCGCTGGAGGCGCTGATTGGGAAGGATCGCCGGCGTCGTGAAGTCCTCGCTGCGGAAGTCGACGCACCACGAGTAACGATGCTCCTGCGAGACGTTGTAGTGCTTCAGCAGATCTTCCCCGGCATTCACCTGCGTGGCAAACGGCACGATGTTGATCGAAATGCGGTCCTGCTCGGTGGCCTTGCCGAGGACGGTGTCGACGAAGTCCTTCGCCGCATCCTTCAGCAGGTTCAGGCGGCCGTAGCTCCCCATGGAGCCTGAATTGTCGAGAACGAGCGAGATCTCGACCTTCATGATCGTCTCGTTCGCGGTCCCGGCGGCCGGGGTCTTCAGCGTGTCGATCCCGACGAGGCGCATCAGGAGGGTGCGGATCTCGTCGCTGGTGGAGGCGCTGACGGAGCGGTAGTTCAGCCCCTCTTCCACACTCACGTCCACGGACAGATTGTCGAGGCCGGCGCGGTCGAAATAATCCCGCACCACGTCCTGCGGCTCGAGGGTCTGGTCGAGATCGGCGGCGGCGAGGACGGCGTTGTCGAGGGTGTTCTGAAGCTGGGTGCGCCGCAGCTCGAACCTCATGGTGTCGAGGCCGACGCTGACCGCGAGCAACATGCCCGAGAGCAGGAAAAGCGAGAAGATCACGAGCCCGCCATGCTGCTCCCCGACGAACCGCGCGAGGGCGCGGCGGAGAACGGAACTCTCGTCACTGGTCTTGGTGGGCCCCTTGGCCATGGATCACCTGCACTCTGATCGGCGGATACTCTTCCACGAGTGTCTCTAGATCGGTGAAACCGTTCGAAATTGCGGCACGGGTGGGGAGAGCGGGTGAAAACACCCCGGTATCGGCCCGACTTTCCGGCAAATGACCGCGGAGGTTTAACGCAAGATTTGCAATTCATCTCCACAAGGGTGGTATGCCGTCCCCGGCCGTGCCGATTCGGACGCTGGACCCGGACCGGGCGGCGTCTACCTGAACGGTCGGTGGCAGGAGGAGAACGAGATGAGCGACGTTAAGGAGCCGACATTCCGCGAGAGCGTGGATCTGATGTTCAACCGCGCTGTCGCGCTGATGGACCTCTCCCCCGGCCTCGAGGAGAAGATCAGGGTCTGCAACGCGACCTACACGGTGCGCTTCGGGGTCCGGCTCCGCGGCTCGATCCACACCTTCACCGGATACCGCTCCGTCCATTCGGAACACATGGAGCCCGTGAAAGGCGGCATCCGCTACGCGATGGACGTCAACCAGGACGAGGTCGAGGCGCTGGCGGCGCTGATGACCTTCAAGTGCGCCTTGGTCGAAACGCCCTTCGGCGGCTCCAAGGGCGGGCTCTGCATCGATCCGCGCGAGTGGGACGAACACGAGCTGGAGCGCATCACCCGCCGCTTCGCCTACGAGCTCATCAAGCGCGACCTGATCCATCCCAGCCAGAACGTCCCCGCGCCGGACATGGGCACCGGCGAGCGGGAGATGGCCTGGATTGCCGACCAGTACCGCCGGATGAACACCACCGACATCAACGGCAATGCCTGCGTCACCGGCAAGCCGATCCATGCCGGCGGCATCAAGGGCCGCGTGGAAGCGACGGGACGGGGCGTGCAATACGCTCTCCGGGAGTTTTTCCGGCATCCCGAGGATGTCGCCATCGCTCAGCTTTCAGGACAGCTCGCGGGCAAGCGTATCGTCGTTCAGGGCCTCGGCAACGTGGGCTACCACGCCGCGAAGTTCCTGTCGGAGGAAGACGGCGCGCTCATCGTCGGCGTGATTGAGCGGGACGGCGCGATCACCGATCCCGACGGCATAGACATCGAAGCACTCAGGGACTGGATCGGGGCTCATGGCGGGGTGCGCGGCTATGGCTCTGGCACCTATGTCGAGGACGGCGCGGCGGTGCTGGAGACGGAGTGCGACATCCTGATCCCTGCCGCCCTCGAAGGCGTCATCAACCTGTCCAACGCCGAGCGTATCCGGGCACCTCTGATCATCGAGGCGGCGAACGGCCCCGTTACCGCGGGTGCGGACGAGATCCTGCGCAAGCGCGGCACGATCATCATTCCGGACATGTACGCCAATGCCGGCGGCGTCACGGTCAGTTACTTCGAATGGGTGAAGAACCTGTCCCATATCCGGTTCGGCCGGATGCAACGCCGGCAGGAGGAATCGCGGCACCAGGTCATCGTGGACGAGCTGGAACGCCTGTCGGCCGACAGCGGCGTCGGCTGGACCCTGAGCCCCGGCTTCAAGGAGCGCTACCTGCGCGGCGCGGACGAGCTGGAACTGGTCCGGTCCGGCCTCGATGACACCATGCGCACGGCATATCAGGCCATGCGGCAGGTCTGGCACAGCCGGGAGGACGTACCGGACCTGCGCGTCGCGGCCTACCTCGTCTCGATCGACCGGATCGCCCAGAGCTACCGCGCCAAGGGCCTCTGACGCTCTTGGGGGCCGGCGGGGCGCCCGTGCCACGCCTGTCGCGTCCACGGCGCGCCTCAGGTTGCCAATGCGGCAGGCGCATGGTCTGGATGGATCATGCGTATTCTATTTCTTGGCGATGTCATGGGGCGCGCGGGGCGCGCCGCGATCACTGAAAGGCTGCCTGGCCTGAGGGCAGCGTGGAAGCTCGATTTCGTCGTGGTCAACGGCGAGAATGCCACCCACGGCGTTGGCCTGTCCGCGGACCATGCGAAGGGGATCTTCGAGGCGGGGGCCGACTGCGTCACACTCGGCGACCATGCTTTCGACCAGTCCGACATGCTCCGCTACGTCGACCAGGAGCCGCGGATCATCCGCCCGATCAATTACGCAAAGACGGCGCCCGGCGTCGGCGCGCGGGTCTTTACCGCCGCCGGCGGCAAGAAGGTGCTGGTGGCGCAGGTGCTGGGGCAGGTCTTCATGAAGCGGCCGTTCGACGACCCCTTCTCCGCCCTCGATGCCGTCCTGTCGAAGCACCCGCGCGGCGGAATGGTGCAGGCCTCCCTCATCGACATCCATGCCGAGGCCACGAGCGAGAAGATGGGCGTCGCCCATTTCTGCGACGGCCGGGCGAGCATCGTCGTCGGGACGCACACCCACGTTCCGACCGCGGATGCGCGGATCCTGCCCGGCGGCACCGCGGCCCTGTCGGACGCGGGAATGTGCGGCGATTACAACAGCGTCATCGGCATGAAGAAGGACGAGCCGATGCGGCGCTTCATCTCCGGCATGTCCAAGGGCCGATTCGAGCCCGCGGCGGGGGAGGCGACCCTCTCCGGTCTCTATGTCGAAACGGACGACCGCACCGGCGCCGCCACGCGGGTCGAGATGGTGCGGCAGGGCGGCCTCCTGCCGCCGGCCGGTCCATGACGCGTCCGCCCGGCCCGGGCGTCCGGAGGCGCGGGTGATCGCCGATCTCCTTTCGGGTCCGGGGGAGGCGATCCTCGCGGGCGTGATCGTCGCGTCGATGTTCGTGATGTTCCTGCGGGAGCGCTTTCCGGCCGAGGTCGTGGCGCTGGGCGGCGCCGCGGCGATGCTGCTGACCGGCATCGTGCCCTACGAGACGGCGCGGGAAACGCTGGCGAACCCCGCGCCCTGGACGATCCTCCTGATGTTCATGGTGATGGGCGGCCTCGTGCGCACCGGCTCGCTGGAGGCGCTGACCCAGCTCGCGGAGCGGCAGGTGGATGCGCGACCCATCGTGACGCTGGCGGGGCTCATCGTCTGCGTCGCGCTCGGCAGCGCCTTCATGAACAACACCCCCGTCGTCGTGGTGATGATCCCCGTCTTCGTCCAGGTCGCCCACCGCCTCGGCGTCGCGCCGTCCAAGCTCCTGATCCCGCTGTCCTATGCCGCGATCCTCGGCGGCACGATAACGCTCATCGGCACCTCGACGAACCTCCTCGTGGACGGCGTCGCGCGGCAGCGGGGAATGGAGCCGTTCAGCATCTTCGAGATCGCGCCCCTCGGCCTCGTCCAGCTCGCGCTCGGTCTGCTCTACATTGCCCTTGTCGGGCGGCGGATCCTGCCCGAGCGGACGTCCCTTGGCGGCACCCTCGCGAACCGCCGGAAGATGCGCTACTTCACCGAGGTCGCCCTGCCGGAGGGCAGCCCCCTCATCGGCAAGCATGCGGTCGAGGTGGATGCGTTCCGCCGCGAGGGCGTCCGCCTCGTGGACGTGCTGCGCGGCGATGCCTCCCTCCGCCGGGACATGGCCGCCGTCGTCCTGGAGGTCGGCGACCGCGTCGTTCTCAGGACCGAGATGGCGGAACTCCTCTCGCTTCAGGAGAACAAGCAGCTCCGGGCGCTGGACAAGCTGTCCTCGACCGAGACGCAGACGGTGGAGGTGCTGATCCAGCCCGGCGCGCGGATGGTCGGCCGGTCGCTCGGCGCCATGCGCCTCAGGCGCCGATACGGCGTGTATCCCCTCGCGGTCCACCGGCGGAGCCAGAACATCGGCCGGAAGCTGGACGATGTGGTGGTCCGCGTCGGTGACACGCTCCTGCTCGAAGGGGCGCCGGCGGATATCGAGCGGCTCGCCGCGGACATGGACCTCGTGGACGTCTCGAGGCCGACCGAACGCGCCTTCCGCCGCGGTCACTGGCCGATCGCGGTCGGGGCACTTGCGGGCGTCGTGCTCCTGGCCGCCAGCGGGGTCGCGCCGATCCTGGTCCTCGCCCTCGGCGCCGTCGCGCTGATCCTTCTGGCGCGCTGCGTCGATGCCGAGGAGGCCTTCTCCTTCGTGGACGGACGCCTCCTCGCCCTCATCTTCGCGATGCTCGTCGTCGGTGCGGGGCTCGAGGCGTCCGGCGCTGTGGCGTATCTCGTCGGCGGGATCGAGCCCTGGCTGACCGGATTGCCGCCGATGGCGGTGGTCTTCGCGGTCTACATCATCACATCGATCCTGACCGAGACGATCTCGAACAACGCGGTGGCCGTCATCGTCACACCCATCGCCATCGAGGTGGCGCTCGCGCTCGGCTTCGACCCGCGTCCCCTCGTGGTGGCGGTCATGTTCGCCGCGTCGTCCGCCTTTTCGACCCCCATCGGCTACCAGACCAACATGATGGTCTACGGCCCCGGAGGATATCGCTTTGCGGACTTCCTGAAGGTCGGTATCCCGCTCAACCTCTTGCTGGCCTGTTCGGCGAGCGTTCTCATCCCGCTGATCTGGCCGATGTGAGGGCAGGCGCAGCGCCATATTGCCCAAGCGGCCACTCGCCGGTATAGGACGCTCTCGCACAAACTTCTCTCATCGGCACGAGTTCGGGAGGCATCCATGGCCGGCCATTCCAAATGGGCCAACATCCAGCACCGCAAGGGTCGTCAGGACGCCGCGCGGTCCAAGCTGTTCTCCAAGCTCTCCAAGGAGATCACCGTCGCCGCGAAGATGGGCGATCCCGATCCCGAGAAGAACCCCCGTCTGCGCCTCGCGGTGAAGGAAGCCAAGTCGAACTCCGTCCCCAAGGACGTGATCGACCGCGCGATCAACAAGGCGACCGGCGGCGACGGCGACGATTACGAGGAAATCCGCTACGAGGGCTACGGCCCCGGCGGCGTTGCCGTGATCGTCGAGGCGATGACCGACAACCGCAACCGCACCGCCTCCACCGTGCGCTCCACCTTCGGCAAGCATGGCGGAAATCTCGGTGAGACGGGCTCCGTCTCCTTCATGTTCGAGCGCAAGGGCGAGATCGTGTACACCGCGGCCGCCGGCGATGAGGACACGGTGATGATGGCCGCGATCGAGGCCGGCGCCGAGGATGTCGAGCATTCCGAGGAGGGGCACGTGATCTACTGCGCCGATACGGACCTCAACGACGTCTCGTCCAAGCTGGAAGAAGAGCTGGGGGAGAGCGAGTCGACCAAGCTCGTCTGGAAGCCGACGACGACCACCGAGCTCGACCTCGACGGCGCCACCAAGCTCATGAAGCTGATCGACGTGCTCGAGGATGACGACGACGTTCAGCGCGTCACGGCGAATTTCGAAGTGTCGGACGAGGTGATGGCGCAGCTCTGAGAGGCGTTCCCGCGCGGCACGACCTATCACCGCGGCGGGCTACGGCCCGCCGTTTTGACTCGCGTCACTGTGCCGGGGCAATCTCCCGAGATGCACCGCTTCGGGGCTGTCTATAAAGCCGCCTCGATGCCGGAGACGCCCACGGCCATGCGGGAATGCCGCCCGAACCACGGGTGGCGCCCGGGATCGGATGACAGGTTCTGAAGAGGATTGATCCTGCATGAATGCCGCGCTTCAGGGGTTCGCGATCGGTCTGTCGCTCATTCTGGCGATCGGGGCTCAGAATGCGTTCGTCCTCCGGCAGGGCCTGCGGCGCGCGCACGTCTTCTCGGTGGTCGCGGTCTGTGCGCTCTCGGACGCGGCCCTGATCGGGGCGGGCGTCGCCGGTTTTGCCGCCATACTGGAGCTCGCGCCCTGGTTCGCCACCGTGGCGCGGCTCGGCGGGGCGGCCTTCCTTGTCGTCTACGGTGCGCTCTCGCTGCGATCCGCCCTTCGCGGCACCGGGGCCCTTGAGGCGGCAGAGGAGGGGACGGGCTCGCGACTGCGCGCGATCGGCGTCTGCCTCGCTCTGACCTGGCTCAACCCGCATGTCTACCTCGACACGGTGGTGCTCCTCGGTTCGGTCAGCGCGCGGTTCGAGGGGCAGCGGCTCGAATTCGCGCTCGGTGCGATGTCCGCCTCGCTCGTCTTCTTCACCTCGCTCGGCTACGGCGCACGGCTCCTCGCGCCGCTCTTCGCGAGGCCCTCCGCCTGGCGCGTCCTCGACCTGCTCGTCGCGGCGGTGATGTGGGCCATCGCGGCGGGGCTTCTTTTCGGCCACTGAGCAAGGCTGGACCCTTGGATGCGGCGCGATTAAGAGGGGCGCATGACAGGGCAGCAGATCGCATTTCGGCGAATTATCGGCCCGGCGCGCTGATCCAGCCGCCGGGACCCGTTCGGCGCGCCTACGAGCCGCGCCTCTCTTCGCCCTACCTTCGCCCGACAGATCCGAGGACGCCGCCCGATGTGCGCCGAGACCACGACCCCCGAGACCGATTTCAAATCCACGCTGAACCTGCCGCAGACGGAGTTCCCGATGCGCGCCGGCCTGCCGAAGCGGGAGCCCGAATGGCTCGACCGCTGGACGCGGCTGGACGTCTATCATCGTCTGCGCTCGAGCGCCGCGGGGCGCGATCCCTTCATCCTGCATGATGGCCCGCCCTACGCGAACGGCCATCTGCATATCGGTCACGCCCTGAACAAGATCCTGAAGGACATGATCGTCCGGTCGCAGCAGATGATGGGCCGCGATGCGCGCTACGTTCCCGGCTGGGACTGCCACGGCCTGCCGATCGAGTGGAAGATCGAGGAGGCCTACCGCGCGAAGGGCAAGAGCAAGGACGAGGTTCCGGTTCTGGACCTCCGCCGCGAATGCCGCTCCTTCGCGGAAGGCTGGATCGACATTCAGCGGGGCGAGTTCAAGCGCCTCGGCATCACCGGCAACTGGGACGCGCCCTACCTCACGATGGACTTCCATGCCGAGGCGGTGATCGCGGCGGAGTTCCAGAAGTTCCTGATGAACGGAACGCTCTACCAGGGCTCCAAGCCCGTGATGTGGTCCTCGGTGGAGAAGACCGCCTTGGCCGAGGCCGAGGTAGAGTACCACGAGCGGACGAGCCCGGCGATCTGGGTCGCCTTCCCGATCTGGTACTTCGCCGACGTGGACGGCTCCTTCAAGGAGCTGATCGAGACGGGCGCCGTCACCGGCGAGGACCCGGTGGATGCGCTCACCGATCTTGCGGCGGAGTTCCAGCAGGCCTCCGTCGTGATCTGGACCACGACGCCCTGGACCATCCCGCAGAACCGCGCCGTCTGCTACGGTCCGGACATCGCCTACGGTCTCTACGAGGTCACCGAGGCGCCCGAGGGCAACTGGATCGAGACCGGGCGGCGGGTGATGCTCGCCGACGATCTGGCGGAGGCCACCTTCGCCGCGGCCAAGGTGACGGGCTGGAAGAAGGTCCGGGACATCACCCCCGCCATGCTGCGCAGCATCTCCCTCGGCCACCCCTTGTGCAACGTCGAGGAGGCTGGCGGCGAGTGGCACTTCGATGTGCCGCTCCTGCCGGGGGATCACGTCACCTCCGATGCCGGCACGGGCTTTGTCCACACGGCGCCGAGCCACGGGGACGACGATTACCAGGTCGGCCTAAAACACGGTCTGCCGATGACCTACAACGTGATGGAGGACGGCTCCTACCGCGAGGATCTGCCGCTCTTCGGCGGCGAGGTCATCGTGAAGCCGAACGGCAAGGAGGGCGGCGCGAACGAGGCCGTCATCAAGCGCCTCGCCGCCGAGGGGCGGATGGTCGCGCGGGCAAAGCTCACGCACTCCTACCCGCACAGCTGGCGCTCCAAGGCGCCGCTGATCTTCCGCAACACGGCGCAGTGGTTCGCCGCCATCGACCGTCCGGTCGGCGACGGGCTCGACGAGTACGGTCAGACGATCCGCGAGCGTGCGCTGACCTCCATCGACGAGCTGGTGACATGGACCCCGAAGACGGGCCGCAACCGCCTCCACTCCATGATCTCCTCCCGGCCGGACTGGGTGTTGTCGCGCCAGCGCGCCTGGGGCGTGCCGCTGACCTGCTTCGTCAAGGTGGGCGCCAAGCCTGACGATCCGGATTTCCTGCTGCGCGACGCAAGCGTGAACGCGCGCATCGTCGAGGCGTTCGAGGCCGAGGGCGCCGATGCATGGTACGAGGAGGGCGCCAAGGCGCGGTTCATCGGCGATGCGGCGAATCCGGACGACTACGAGCAGGTGTTCGACATCCTCGACGTCTGGTTCGACAGTGGCTCGACCCACTCCTTCGTGCTGCGCGATCGCGAGGATGGCAGCCCCGACGGGATTGCGGATGTCTATCTCGAGGGCACGGACCAGCATCGCGGCTGGTTCCACTCCTCCCTCCTGCAGGCCTGCGGCACCAAGGGCCGGGCGCCCTATCGCGCCGTCGTCACCCATGGCTTCACGCTGGACGAGAAGGGCATGAAGATGTCCAAGTCGCTCGGCAACACCATCCTGCCCGAGCAGGTGGTGAACCAGTACGGCGCCGATATCCTGCGTCTCTGGGTGTCCCAGTCGGACTACACGGCGGACCAGCGCATCGGGCCCGAGATCCTGAAGGGCACGGCGGACGCCTATCGCCGCCTGCGCAACACCCTGCGTTTCGTCCTGGGCTCGCTGCCCGAGGACGTGCCGGCGCTTCCCGAGGACATCTCCGGACTGCCGGATCTCGAACGCTTCGTGCTTCACCGGCTTCAGGAGACGGACCGGGACGTTCGCGCGGCCTATGCCGCCTACGATTTCCAGCGGGCGTGGCGGAGCGTCTTCGAGCTTTGCACCCTCGACCTGTCCTCGTTCTACTTCGACGTGCGCAAGGACGCGCTCTATTGCGATGAGCCGTCCTCCGAGCGGCGCCGGGCGTGTGAGGCGGTCCTGGGCGCGATCTACGACCGCGTCGTGACCTGGCTCGCGCCGATCCTGACCTTCACCATGGAGGAGGCCTGGCTGGAGCGGCATCCGGGCGAGGACAGCTCCGTGCACCTCGTCGACATGCCGGACACTCCCGAGGGCTGGCAGGACGAAACCCTTGCGGCACATATCCGCAAGCTGCGCGCCGCGCGCCGCACGGTGACGGGCGCGCTGGAGATCGCCCGCCGGGACAAGGAGATCGGCGCCTCGCTGGAAGCGGCCCCCATCGTCCACCTGAGCGAGGACTACGCGTCCGAGGTCACGGATCCCGAGCTCTTCGCGGATTACTGCATCACCTCGGGCGTTCGCCTGACCACCGATCCCGCGCCGCAGGACGCGTTCCGCTCCGAGGACGTGCCGGGCGTGGGCGTCGAGGTGGTCCGGGCCGATGGCGCGAAATGCGGACGGTGCTGGAAGGTGCTGCCCGATGTCGGCGGGCACGACCATGCCGGCGTCTGCGGCCGGTGCGACGCCGCCCTGACCGAGCTTGGGTATTGAGCAAGGCGGACGATGCGGCCATCGCGGCGGAGCTGCGCCGGCTGGCGCGGGAGCGGGGGGCGGACAAGACGTTCTGCCCCTCGGAGGTCGCGCGGGCCATGGCGTCCGACTGGCGCCCCCTGATGGAGGACGTGCGCCGGGTGGCGGGCGATCTCGTGAGCGGGGGTGAACTCAGGGCGACGCAGAAGGGCGTCTCCGCAGATCCCGTATCCGCGACCGGCCCGATCCGGCTCGCACGCGCCGACTAGGGCGGTGCCGGGGAGGGGGCGCTGCCCCCGCCTGCCGCGGCAGGCTCCCCCGGGGTATTTATGGAAAGATGAACGGGCCGGCGTCAGGCGCGGCGTTCGGGAACGATCTGCTGCACGATCCCGACGAGGATCAGGTAGACCGACGTCGCGACCAGCCCCCAGGACGCCCAGCTTCCGGGGGTGAAGTCCAGCCAAGCCGCCCACGCGCCAAACGCCGTCCACGCGAGCGCGACGGGCAGCGACACGGCCCGCCAGCGTTTCGTCCGCACCGGGTGGATGAACTTCAGGTTGGTGAACATCGCCGCGGTGAGCGCGATGACGAGCCCCAGGATCACCCAGAAGTTCGGCTCCACCGCGAAGATCACGAGGACCATCATGTTCCAGCAGCCCGGGAAGCCGGCGAAGGAATTGTCCGTCGTCTTCATCCGCGTGTCGGCAAAATAGACCACCGATCCGAAGGTGATCACGATGATCGCGAGCCATCCGGTCCAGCCCGGCAGGAGGCCGGACATGAAGAGCGCGTAGGCGGGGATGAAGACGTAGGTCAGGTAGTCGATGATCAGGTCGAGCAGCACACCGTCATATTGCGGTGCGTTGGTCTTCACGTCGTATTTCCGCGCGAGCGGGCCGTCGATGCCGTCTACCGCGAAGGCGACGACGAGCCATGTCCACATGGTGGACCAGTCCCCCACGGTTGCGGCGAGCATCGCCAGCATGGCGAAGACCGCGCCGGTGGCGGTGAGAAGGTGGACGCTGAGGGCGGCTCTGGCGGCTGATGTCATCCCGTTGTCATGGAGGAAAGCGGAACGCTGTGCAAACCACAATGGCAGCAACTCGGCCCCCTTGCGGGAGGCTCAGTCCCTGCGGCCCTGCGGGTGGGCGGCGTCGTACACCTCCATCAGGCGGGCGGTGTCCACGGCGGTATAGGCCTGCGTGGTGGACAGGGAGGCATGGCCGAGCAGCATCTGGATCGCCCGCAGATCGCCGCCGGCGGAGAGCAGGTGGGTCGCGAAACTGTGCCGCAGGGCGTGCGGCGTCGCGGTGGCGGGCAGGCCGAGCGCGGCGCGGGTCCGGGCCATGGCGCCCGACAGGATACGGGGATTGAGCGGGCCGCCGCGGGCCCCGCGGAAGAGGTAGTCCGCGGCCCGGAGCGGGAAGGGCTGGAGGCGGCGATAGGCTTCGACCGCGTCCCGGGCAGCGGGCAGCACGGGAACGACCCGCTCCTTGCCGCCCTTTCCGCGGATGCGCAGCGTTTCACCGAGCGGCGCTTCGGCGGCCACAAGGGAGAGCGCCTCCGAGATCCGCAGGCCGCAGCCGTAGAGAAGGGTCACGACGGCGATGTCCCGCGCGGCGATCCAGGGCTCCGCGGCGTCGTCCCCGATGGCCGACAGCATGGTCTTCGCGGCCTCCTCTTCGAGCGGGCGAGGCAGGCGGCGGCGATGGGCCGGGGCGCGGGCGGAGAGGATGGCGGTCAGGTCCAGCCCCTCCCGCTCCGCCAGCCAGCCGGCGAAGCTCTTGACCGAGGAGAGGGCGCGGGCGCGGCTTCTGGCGCCGGTCCCTCGCTCCCTCTCGTGCGCCATGAAGGCGCGGATATCGGCGGTGCGCAGCGTTTCCAGATCCGCCGGGCCCGGAGCGCCGCCCAGATGCCCGGCGAGGAAACCGAGGAACTGCGAGACGTCTCTGCGATAGGCTGTGACGGTATGGGCGGCCGCGCCGCGGGAGGCGGAGAGATGGTCCAGCCAGCGGACGAGCGCGTCCGACAGGGCGGGGGAGAGGGCGTGGTGTGTCAGCCCAGCCAGCGGCGCATCTGCCGCTCGAAGACGCTGGCAAGGAAGCCGAGGAGATCCGTTCCCTGGCTCGGCTTGAACTGGTGCGGGTCCTCGGCGCCGAGGGCGAGCATGCCCGGCAGGCGGCCGGGGCCGAGATCGAGCCGCAGCAGCGCCTCGGAATTGATCCACTCCGCCGTGCCGCCATAGAGCCGGGTGCCCTCCTCGGGGCGGGCCTGCCGCAAGGTGACGGGACGGACGGGGGCGGAGCCTCGCCCGGAGGCGTAGCCTTCGATGAACCCGGGCGGCACCACGGTCAGCACATCGTCGAGGCGCTGGATCGCGGCGTCGCCTTCCTCGGACGCGCTCTCGAGAACGAGACGGACGGCGTCCACCCGGAGGGTCGCCGCGACCTCCCCGCCGAGAGCGGCGAGGAAGCCTTCGAAATCGGCCGGGGCGAGCAGGGCCAGAACGGCACGGTGGATCTGGTTGGTGCCGCTGAGATTCTCGTAGGCCGCGGCGATGACCGACCGGTGGGTATCCTCCAGCCGGTCGAGCCGCGCCTCGAGCCGCTCCATCGCGATGCCGCGCAGATCCACGATGTTGTGGCCCATGCTCTTTTCGTTGGCAGCGATGAGGGCGCGCATGATGTCGCGATCCTCAAGGATCACGTCCGGCGCGTCGATGATCCGGTCGCGCAGCTCCCCCAGATCGACCGCAGGGTCCGTCATGCTGTCACCCATCTCGTCCATCGCTTCAACTCCGCCCGTCAAGAGGCCGACAGGTCAGAGAATTTTCTGGCCGGTCTTTTCCCAGTCGGCGAGGAACGTGTCCAGCCCCTTGGTCGTCAGCGGGTGGTCGGCGAGCTTCTTGATCACCTCGGGTGGCATCGTCGCCACATCGGCGCCGATCCGCGCAGCCTCGGTGACGTGGTTCACCGTGCGGATGGAGGCGGCCAGGATCTGGGTCTCGAATCCGTAATTGTCGTAGATCGTCCGGATGTCGGAGATCAACTCCATGCCGTCGAGATTGATGTCGTCGAGGCGCCCGATGAAGGGGGAGATGAAAGTCGCGCCGGCCTTCGCCGCGAGGAGGGCCTGGTTGGCGGAGAAGCACAGCGTGACGTTGACCATGCGGCCCTCGCCCGACAGCACCTTGCAGGTCTTCAGGCCGTCGAGGGTCAGCGGCACCTTGATCGCGATGTTGTCGCCGATCTTGGCCAGTTCACGGCCCTCGGCCAGCATGGTCTCGTGATCGGTGGCGACGGTTTCGGCGGAGACGGGGCCTTCGACGAAGCCCGCGATCTCGGTCACGACTTCCTTGAAGTCCCGGCCGGATTTCATGATCAGCGAGGGGTTCGTGGTCACGCCGTCGAGCAGACCTGCATCGTTCAGCTCGCGGATCGCGTCGACGTCGGCGGTGTCGGCGAAGAATTTCATCTCGGGTACTCCTGTCGTATCGGCGACACGCCGTCGGCGCCGCCGTTTCCCGTCTGGAGGTAGCGCAATCGCCGGGGCATAAAAACCCCCGGCGGCGTCCGCAGGCGGTTGCGGTCCGGCCTCACGGGGCGCATTTTCGCCGTTCCCATCCCCCATGCGGCCGGAGGGCGACCCGCCTTGCGCTCCCACGACGACGATCAGCGGCATTTCCCGGCCGGCGCTCCGGTGTCGGTGTTGACGACCCAGCCCCTGGGACGTCCGCTCGACTATCTCGCGCCGGAGGGCGGCTGCACCCTCGGCGCGTTCGTCTCCGTGCCGCTCGGGCCGCGCCAGGTGATGGGTCTGATCTGGGGCCCGGGGACGGGGGAGGTCGATCGCGCCCGGTTGCGCCCTGTCTCCGGCTGTCTCGAGGCGGAGCCGGTGCGGACCGAGCTGCGAGAGTTCATCGCCCGCGCCGCGGACTACACGCTGACACCGCTTCCCTCGATGCTCCGGCTTGCCACCCGTGCGCCGGGCCTCGGGGAGGGGGAGGCGCTCAAGCGCGTCTATGTCCGGGGCGAGGGCGAGCCGGACCGGATGACCGAGGCCCGCGGCCGCGTTCTGGATGTGCTGGACGAATATGGCGGGCTGCCGTTCGCCCTTGGCGAACTCGCACAGCTTGCGGGCTGCGGCACGAGCGTCGTGAAGGGCTTGGTGAAGCAGGGCGTCGTCGCCGAGGTGGAGACGCCGCGGGACGGGCCGTTCCCGACGCTCGATCCGAGCCGACCGGGCGTGGAGCTGAGCGCGGAGCAGGCCGCGGCGTCCGGGATACTGCGCGAGGGGGTGGCCTCGGGGCAGTACGGGACGACCCTCCTGAAGGGGGTCACCGGGTCCGGCAAGACGGAAGTTTATCTCGAAGCGGTGGCCGAATGCCTCGCGCGGGGGCGGCAGGCGCTCGTCCTTCTCCCGGAGATCGCGCTGACGGGCGCGTTCCTCTCCCGCGTCGAGGCGCGGTTCGGAGCGAAGCCGGCGGAGTGGCATTCGGGTGTGACGCAGACCGAGCGACGCCGCGTCTGGCGGATGGTCGCGGCGAACGGGGCCTCGCTGGTGGTCGGCGCGCGCTCGGCGCTCTTCCTGCCGTTCCATGACCTCGGCCTCATCGTCGTCGACGAGGAGCATGACGGATCCTACAAGCAGGAAGACGGCGTCCTCTATAATGCGCGGGACATGGCGGTGCTCCGCGCCTCGCTGAACGGTGCACGCGTGATCCTCGCCTCGGCGACGCCGTCGCTCGAGACATGGGCGAACGCCGAGGCGGGAAAGTACGACCGGCTCGACCTCGCCGCCCGTCACGGCGAAGCGCGGATGCCCCGGCTGGACGCGATCGACATGCGCGCCGAGGCGATGGAGGCGTCCAGCTGGATTTCTCCGTCGCTCAAGGGTGCCGTCGCGGCGCGGCTGGAGAAGGGAGAGCAGGCGCTCCTCTTCCTCAACCGCCGGGGCTATGCGCCGGTGACCGTCTGCCGGGCCTGCGGGCACCAGATCGGATGCGATCAGTGCGACGCGAAGATGGTGGAGCACAGGTTCCAGAAGCGTCTCGTCTGCCATCAATGCGGTGAGACGAAGCCGATCCCGCCGGCCTGTCCCGCCTGCGAGGTCGAGGGCAAGCTCGCTCCGGTCGGTCCCGGCGTCGAGCGGCTGGCGGAGGAAGCCGCGGCGCATTGGCCCGAAGCGCGGATCGCCGTTCTCTCCTCCGACCTCTTCGGCTCGGCGCGGGCGCTGAAGGCCCGCGTGGCGGACATTGCCGAGGGCGGGGCGGATATCATCATCGGCACGCAGCTCGTCGCGAAGGGGCATAACTTTCCGCTCCTGACCCTCGTCGGCGTCATCGACACCGATCTGGGGCTGCAGGGGTCGGACCTGCGCGCGGCGGAGCACACGTTCCAGCAGGTGCGTCAGGTCGCAGGGCGCGCCGGGCGGGTGGCGGGCCGCGAGGGGGCCGCGCTCCTTCAGACTTGGCAGCCGGAGCATCCGGTGATCCGGGCGATCCTGTCGGGGGACGAGGAGGGGTTCTGGCAGGCGGAGGCGGAGGAGCGGCGCGCCGCCGGCATGCCGCCCTACGGCCGCATGGCGGGGATCGTGCTGTCCTCCCCCGATGTCGCGTCCGTGTTCGACCTCGGGGCGGCGATGGCGCGGCAGGACGGGCCTCTCAGGAAGATCGGGGCACAGGTCTTCGGGCCGGCGCCCGCTCCGATCGCGCGGATCAGGGGGCGGCACCGGGTGCGCCTTCTGGTGAAGGCGGCGAAGGGCGCGCCGCTCCAGCCGGCCGTGGCGGAGTGGGTGGCGCAGTTCCGTTTGCCGACGAACCTGCGCCTCGCCGTCGATATCGATCCGCAGAGCTTCTACTGACGCGGCGGTGAGCCGGGCGGCGGCTGTAAATCCGCCCGGGGCGCCTTATATCCGGTGCCAAGGCCCTCAGGAGGATAGTCCCCGATGTTTCTCTTCCAGCGCAAGAAGATGGAGATGGTCAGCGAAGCCGATGCGCTTCCCGGCCGCGACACCGCGATCACCAACCCCGGTACCCACACCGTTCTCGGCACGAAGATGGCGCACGAGGTTCCGGAGGGGCTCGAGCAGGCGATGTTCGGCATGGGCTGTTTCTGGGGCGTCGAGCGCATCTTCTGGAAACTGCCGGGCGTGCATTCGACCATGGTCGGTTACGCCGGGGGCTACACGCCGAACCCGACCTACGAGGAGGTCTGCACGGGCATGACGGGCCATAACGAGGTGGTCCGCGTGGTCTACGATCCGGCCGTGATCAGCTACGAGCAGCTTCTGAAGACGTTCTGGGAAGGCCACGATCCGACGCAGGGGATGCGGCAGGGCAATGACGCCGGTACGCAATACCGCTCCGGCATATACACCTTCAACGACGCGCAGGCCGAAGCGGCGAGGCGCCTGCGGAAGGCCTACAGTGAGGAGCTGGTGCAGAAGGGCTATGACGGGATCACGACGGAGATCGTCCCGGCGCCGACCTTCTACTTCGCGGAAGAGTATCACCAGCAGTACCTGAACAAGAACCCCGGCGGCTATTGCGGCATCGGCGGCACCGGAGTGACCTGCCCGGTGGGCACCGGCGTCGGCGTGTCCTGAGGGCTTAAGTAACCCCGCAAAACGAGATGAGGCGCGCGCTGGTCGCGCCCGCGCATCACTCGCCGGCGGAACGGCTCAGTGAGGGTCCGTAGCGATGTCGGTCTCGGCGGTTTCGGGAAACCACTCCGCGCGGGATTTCAGCAGGAGCAGGTGGCGAGCCAGCGCTTCCATCGGCGCATCGCCCGGAAATCTTGCGAAGGCTCGGCCGGCATCCTCTGCCAGCCGGTTCAGGCGATCGACTTGGGTCATCGGCCGCTCCTGTCGGCTAAGGGCTCCTTCATCGACAAGTGGTCTCGCGCGCCGATGTTCCCCGAAACTGACAGTGTTGGGTTAAGAAACCGTCACGAAAAGAGGCCGCCCTGCCGGGGCGGCGCTTCGGGGGTGGGGGCCGGAAGCCCCAGATGCAACCATGCCCCCTGTGTCAGCATGCGTCCGCGGGGGGTGCGCTGGATGAGCCCCTGTTGCAGCAGATAGGGCTCGATCACTTCTTCGAGTGCGTCGCGGCTCTCGCTCAGGGCGGCCGACATCGTTTCGATTCCGACTGGCCCGCCCTCGTAATGCTCGGCGATGAGCTTCAGATAACGCCGATCCGCCCCATCAAGGCCGCGCGCATCGACGCCGAGGCGGGTGAGGGCGCGATCCGCGAGCGCGCGGGTGATGGTCCCGTCCCCTTCGACCAGCGCGAAATCGGACACGCGGCGCAAGAGCCGCCCGGCGATCCGGGGCGTGCCGCGAGCGCGCCGGGCGATCTCCCGCACTCCGTCCGGATCGGCGCCCATCCCGGACAGGCGCGCCCCGCGGGCGACGATGCTCGCGAGTTCGTCCTCGGTGTAGAAATCGAGGCGCACCGGGATTCCGAAACGGTCCCGCAGCGGGGTCGTCAGAAGGCCAAGCCGCGTCGTCGCTCCGACGAGGGTGAACGGCTGGAGCTCGATCCGCACGGTCCTGGCCGCTGGCCCCTCGCCGATCACAAGATCGAGCTCGAAATCCTCGAGCGCCGGGTAGAGGACTTCCTCGACCACAGGGTTCAGGCGGTGGATCTCGTCGATGAAGAGAACGTCCCGCGCCTCGAGGTTGGTCAGGATCGCGGCGAGGTCGCCCGGCCGCGCGAGGACGGGTCCGGAGGTCATGCGGAAGCCGACGCCGAGCTCCTTCGAGACGATCTGGGCCAGCGTCGTCTTGCCGAGACCCGGAGGGCCGTGGAAGAGGACGTGGTCCATCGCCTTGCCGCGCCGCTTCGCGCTCTCGACGAAGACGCGCAGGTTCGCCCGCGCCTCCGCCTGGCCGGTGAAGTCATCCAGCGATTGCGGGCGCAGGGCCGGGCCGTCGTCTTCGAGCGGCTCCGGGCGCAGGATCGGGTCGGGGTCGTCCGTCACGGGGTCATTCCTTCGGCGCAAGCCGCTTCAGCGCGGACCGGATCAGGCCGGCGGCCCCGGCCTCGGGATCGTCTCCCGCGGCGCTCGCCACCGCCCCGGCCGCTTCGCTCCGCCCATACCCGAGATTGACGAGGGCCGACAGGGCATCCGCTTCGGACGCCCCGCGAGAGGCGGGCGCGGGATCCGCAGGGGTGGGGGCGCTTTGTGAGGGCGTGGACGCAACCAGCGCGGGCGCCTCGCTTTCCAGAAGGCCCCCCATCGCCATGACATGCCCCACCTTGTCCTTCAGCTCGTTCACCACCCGCTGGGCGATCTTGGGGCCGATCCCGGGCGCGGCTTTCACCATGGCCCAGTCCCCCGTGGCGATGGCCCGGCCGAGCGCCTCGGCGCCCACCGTACCCAGGATCGCGAGCGAGGCCTTTGCGCCGATGCCGGACACGGAGATCAGCTGCCGGTGCCATTCGCGCTCCAGCAGGGTCGGGAAGCCGTAGAGCGTCAGCGCATCTTCCCTGACAGCAAGTTCGGTCCAGAGCGCCGCGGCCTCACCGACCGCGAGCCCTGCCAGCACCCGCTCGGGGCAATAGACGACATAGCCGAGGCCACCCACGTCGATCATCGCGTGGTCGAGGCCCTTGTGCACCACCCGGCCGGCAACGCGCCCGATCATGCGCGGGCCATCGCGGCTGCGAGCTTGCCGCCCGTTTGCAGGTGGTGCGCGTGACAGACGGCAATCGCCAGGGCGTCGGCCGCATCGGCGCCGGCCAGCTCGATGCCGGGGAACTGCAGGCGGACCATGTGGTCGATCTGGGCCTTCGCCGCGCGGCCGGTGCCGACCATCGCCTTCTTGACGGCGGATGGCGCATATTCACCGACGTCGAGCCCGGCCTGCGCCGGCACCAGCATCGCGATCCCGCGGGCCTGGCCGAGCTTCAGCGTCCCCGCGCCGTCCCGGTTCACCACCGTCATTTCCACTGCGGCCGCGTCAGGCGCGTGCTCCCTCAGCGCGGCGGTCAGTCCCGAATGCAGCGCGCAGAGCCTGACGGCCAGCGGCACCCCCGGCTGGGTGCGGCAAATGCCGTTCGCGACATGAACGAGGCGGCTGCCCACCTGCTCGATCACGCCCCATCCCAGGGCGGTCAGCCCCGGATCGATCCCGATGACCCGCATATGTCTCTGCCTCTTTTATTATCACGTTTTGTTTCCTTCTAGCACGAAGCGCGAACATCGGCCAGCGCGCAGCGCGGCGTGTACGGTCCGAAAACGACGCTTCGTGGCAATGCCGCGGCGCGGCAGAACGAAAGCGACATCCGGGGTGTCGTTTCCAGTCCAAGCGGCCTCCCAGGGACCGTTACCGGCCTTTAACATATGGCGTTTATGCCTCTTGAACGGGCGTAGAGCCACGGATACCTGCGCCTCTCCGAAACAGGCCCGACACACTTCGATTCACAGGCGACCACCAGATGTCCTACGCGCTTCTCACCCCCCGCGCCCCGCGCGAAACAATCTCCATCCGCCCGTTCGTCATGGACGCCCTCGAAACCTTCCGATCCTGGCGCGATGCCGCCGTGACACGCAAGCATCTGCTTGCCCTGTCCGACGACGCTCTCGACGATATCGGCCTGACCCGCGGCCAGATCGAAGCGATGCCGCGCCGCGCGATCCGCAGCCTCTGACGCCGAGGCGGCAAAGACGGGCGCCGGGGGGAGCAGCCCCAACCGCCCCTCTGCCGCAGCGGACGTCGCCTGACACGAAAAAAAGGCGTCGGATCATCGGATCCGGCGCCTTTGACTTTTGCAAGCGGCGCGGGGAGCGCCGGGTCCCGATTGTCCTCAGACCTTTTCGAGGCAGAGCGTTGCCCAGCCCGAAATCTCCCGCCGCGACCGAAGCTGCATCCCAGCCGCGTCATAGGCTTCGATGACCTCGTCCGCCTGCCGCAGGAGCAGGCCGGACAGAACGGCGTGTCCGCCCGTCTCGAGGGCGCCGGCGATATCGGGGGCGAGGTCGATCAGCGGTGCCTTCAGGATATTGGCCAGCACGAGGCGGTAGGGCGCATGGGCCGCGATGTCGGGATGGCCGAGGCCCGCCGCCTCGACACAGGTCACGCGCTCCGAAAGCCCGTTCGCCGCGAGGTTCGCCTTTGCCACTTCGACCGCGACCTCGTCGATGTCGGAGGCCACGACCGGCCCGTCGAGAACCCGCGCCGCCGCCATGGCCAGAACGGCCGTGCCGCAGCCGACGTCGAGAACCGGCGTCCGCGCCGTGCCGTCCTCGATCATCGCGTCCAGCGTCTCGAGGCAGCCAAGCGTCGTGCCATGGTGCCCCGTGCCGAACGCCATCGCTGCTTCGATCAGCAGGGGCTCGCTCCCCTCCGGGACCTGGTCCGCATCGTGGCTGCCATAGACGAAGAAGCGCCCGCCCTTCACTGGCGTCAGCTCCCGCCGCACCTTGGCCACCCAGTCCGTCTGCGGCAGCTCGGACACCGCGAAGGGCTTCGCGCCGAACGCCGCCGCCAGAAGGGCGAGGCCGGTCTCGTCGGGTTCCTCGGTGAAGTAGCCGCCGATCTCCCACAGGCCCGACCCGTCCTCCATCTCGAAGACGCCGACGCCCGTGGGCTCTGGGTCCAGCCGCTCCATCGCGTCGCCGAGCGCCTCGGCCTGATCTTGTCCGGGCAGGGTGGTGAGAGCGGTATAAGTCGGCATCCGGGGGCTCCGCGGCTTGAGGTTCACGCCGGGTAGGGGAGGGCGCCCGCGCGGTCAAGCGGTGCGGAGGAGCAGGGCGTCTGGACGCCCGGACGCCGAGCCGGCATGTAGGGCTCATGACACCCGACGAGATCCAGGCCCTCTTCACCCGCAGCGATGGCTCCTACCGATTCGCCCGGTGGGGCCGTCCCGTCGCACCGGTGGTCTTCGGCACCGACGATGCGACGCTCGGGGTCGTCAAGGGCGCCGCCGAGGCCGTGGCACGACTGTCTGGTCGGACCCTCGCCGAGACGGATCCCGAACTCGGCAGCAACCTGATGATGTTCTTCGTCTCCGGATGGGACGAGCTGGCGGACGTGCCGGACCTCGATCGCCTGGTGCCGGACCTGGGCGGCCTCCTGCCGCGGCTGACGTCGGCCGAGGCCAATCAGTACCGCGTCTTCCGCTTCGACGCCGCCGGTGCCATCCGGGCCTGCTTCGCGTTCATCCGCATGGACGCGCATCTGGCGGAGCTGCCGGCCGAGACAATCGCGCTTGGCCAGGTCGTCCAGTCCGCTCTCCTCTGGTCGGACACGGCCTTTGCGGGGACCTCGCCGCTCGCACGCACCGAGGCCGGGCACACGATCCTGCGGCCCGAGATCGCGGACGTGATCCGGGCGGCCTACGATCCCGTCATGCCGGACATGGCGGACGATCCGGCGCACGCCCTTCGTCTCTTCGCCCGGATGGGAGCGACAGGGTGAGTGCGGCGCACCGGCTTCCCGTGACCGTCTGGTACGAAGACACGGACATGGGCGGCATCGTCTATCACGCCAATTACCTCAAGTTCGTCGAGCGCGGCCGCTCCGCGTGGATCGCCGAGCTCGGCATCGACCAGGAGGCGCTGAGGCAAACGGGCACCGTCTTCGCCGTCAGGCGGATCGAGGCGGATTACCTCGCTCCGGCCCGGTTCGCCGATAATCTGGTCGTGGAGACCCGCATCCGGAGCATCGGCCCCGCGCGCTGCGACATGAGACAGAGCGTGCTGCGCGGTGAGACGGTGCTCTTCGATGCCCGCGTCACCCTTGTCGCCATGGGCCCATCCGGACGCCCGACGCGCCTTCCCGCCATGCTTCGGGATGTCCTGAGCGGCGCCACCTGAGTGGCTTTTGCGGTGGCGCGGATGCCCCCGGGGCATGGGGCCCGTGGCCCGCGCATCGGGCCTCGCAGACCCTTTTGAGCGGAATAACGCCATCGTGTTGGCATTCCACGTGCAAAGCTTGTAAAAACACGCCTAACAGTGCCACCGCCAGAGTGGCAAAGCAGAGCAGAGCAGGCAGATGGACCCCTCGACCCTTCAAGCGGCCTCCGAGATCGATTTTTCGTTCTGGGCGCTGTTCTTCCGCGCCACGATCACGGTGAAGCTGGTGATGCTGATGCTGATCGGCGCGTCCTTCTGGGCGTGGGCGATCATCATTCAGAAGATCATCGCGTTCCGAAAAGCCCGCGCCGAGCAGGCGGAGTTCGACCAGGCGTTCTGGTCCGGCGAGCCGCTGGACGAGCTTTACGAGCGCCTCGGCCCCGAACCGGCCGGCGCGTCGGAGCGCATCTTCGCCGCCGGCATGACCGAGTGGCAGCGCAGTCATCGCACCGACGGGCGGCTGATCCCCGGCGCCGAAAGCCGGATCGAGCGGTCTATGGATGTCGCCATCACCCGCGAATCCGAGAAGCTGAACTCACAGCTCGGCTTCCTCGCGACGGTGGGGTCCACCGCGCCCTTCATCGGCCTTTTCGGGACCGTGTTCGGCATCATGAACGCCTTCGTCGAGATCGCCGAACAGCAGAACACGTCGCTCGCAGTCGTCGCGCCGGGCATCGCGGAGGCGCTCCTCGCCACCGGCCTCGGCCTTCTCGCGGCCATCCCGGCGGTCATCGCCTACAACAAGCTGAATGCCGACGCGGACCACCTGATCGGCGGCTACGAGGCTTTCTCGGACGAGTTCTCCACCATTCTCTCCCGGCAACTCGAGGCGGTCGCCTGACATGGGAGCCGGTGTCATCAAACCGGCCGGCGGCGGAGGCGGCCGGCGCCGCGGACGTCGCAGGGGTCGGGCCGGTGCGATGTCCGAGATCAACGTCACGCCCTTCGTGGACGTGATGCTGGTGCTCCTCATCGTCTTCATGGTGGCCGCGCCGCTCCTGACCGTTGGCGTGCCCGTCGAGCTTCCGAAGACCGCCGCCGAGGCGCTTCCGCAGGATCCCGAGGAGCCGCTGGCGGTGACGCTGACGGCCGATGGCGGGATCGCGATCCAGACCACCGAGGTTGCGGCGGACGAGCTGATCGGTCGGCTGCAGGGAATCGCCGCCGAGCGTGAGAACGACAAGATCTATCTCCGCGCGGACGGGGCCATTCCCTATGCCCGCGTGGTGGAGGTCATGGGCGCCCTGAACCGTGGCGGCTTCTCAAACATAGGCCTCGTGACCGAGACGGGCGGGCCCACCTTCGACGGCGGAGGCGGCTGAGACCCATGCGCAGGGGCGTCCAGATCTCCGGCGCAGGGCATCTCGCGCTCGCCGTCTGGCTGCTCGTGGGCGGCTGGCTTCCCGACCGTCGTCCGGACGAGGCGGATTTCACCGATGTGACCGTGATCTCCGGCGAGGAATTCGCCGCGCTGGTCGCCGGCGGCGGCGCGCCCGATGCGCCCCAGGTGGGCGAGGAGCCCGCGGCTCCGGCCGCGCCGGAGGAGGCCGCGGAGGCGCCGGAGGTGCCCGCCGCGGACAGCGCGCCCGCGCCGCAGCCCGCCCCCGAGGCGACGCCGGCGGAAGATCCGGACCCGGCGCCCGATGTCAGCGGCGTCGCAGCGCCCCAGGCCGAGGTCCAGCCGGACGCCCCCGGGCAGCAGCCCGCCCCCGACAGCCCCGACGGGGCCGCCGTGACCTTCGCCCCGGACGAGACGCCTGTGCCCCGCGAGGCGCCACGTGTCGCGCCCCTCGCCGCGCCAGAGCCCGACGCCCAGGCAGAGGTGTCGGACACCGTGCAGGCCGCGGTCGACCCCGATGCCGAGGCGGAGCCCGAAACCCCCGTGGAGGAGGCGCAGGACGCGACCGCTCCCGAGGAGGCGACGACAGAGACGGTGACGGAGGCGGACGAGCCGCAGGAGGCCGGGGAGGTCGTGGCCGCGCTCGCGCCCGCAGGCTCGCCGCGTCCTCGCACCCGCCCCGCGCAGCCGGCACCAACCCCCGAGCCGGAGCCCGAACCCGAACCCGAGCAGGTTGCGGCCGCCGAGCCCGAACCCGAAACGCAGGATGAGCCGGAGCCCGCCGCCGACCCGATGGCCGACGCGATCGCCGATGCCGTGGCCGACGCCGTCAGCGATGCCGCCCCTGCGCCGTCCCCGTCTCCGTCCGAGTATAGCGGCCCGCCGATGACCGCCGGCGAGAAGGATGCGCTGCGCGTGGCGGTGCAGCGCTGCTGGAACGTGGGCTCGCTCTCGACCGAGGCGCTCCGCACAACGGTGACCGTTCTCGTCACGATGAACGAGGATTCGACGCCGGACACGGGCACGATCCGCATGACCGACTTCTCCGGCGGCAGCGAAACAGCCGCGCGGCAGGCATTCGAGGCGGCACGCCGCGCGATCATCCGCTGCGGCGCGTCCGGCTTCTCCCTCCCGGCCGAAAAGTATGGGGCCTGGGCGGAGATCGAAATGGTATTCAACCCCGACAACATGAGGGTCAGGTAATGGCCCCAGCCCCTCTTCGCGTTCTTCGTTCGGCCCGCATCAGGAAAGGCCCGTCCATGACCCTCTCGCGACTTCTTGCCTCGTTCGCCATCACGGCCGCGCTGGCGATGCCGGGCCTTCCCGCTCCGGCAAACGCCCAGGGCGGTCCGCTCCGGATCGAGATCACCGAAGGTGTGATCGAGCCGCTCCCCGTCGCGATCCCGCCCTTCATCGCGGAAAGCCCGGCGGCCGAGCAGCTGGCCGCGGACCTCACCCGCGTCGTGTCGGCGGACCTGACCGGCACCGGGCTGTTCCGCGAGATCCCGCAGAGCGCCTATATCTCCGGCGTTTCGGCATTCGATCAGACGATCCAGTATGCGGACTGGAAGGCGATCAACGCGCAGGCGCTCGTCACGGGCGCGGTCAACGTGGACGGCGCCGGGAACGTCACGGTGAAGTTCCGTCTCTACGACGTCTTCTCCGAGGCGCAGCTCGGCGACGGGCTCCAGCTCGACGGCGGATCGAATGCGTGGCGCCGCCTCGCGCACAAGGTGGCCGACCAGGTCTATTCCCGGATCACGGGCGAGGGCGGCTATTTCGACAGCCGCGTCGTCTTCGTCTCCGAGGAAGGCCCGAAGGATGCCCGCCGCAAGCGCCTTGCCGTCATGGATTACGACGGCGCGAACGTGCAGTACCTGACGGACAGCGCGTCCATCGTGCTCGCACCGCGCTTCTCGCCCTCCGGCGACCGCGTCCTCTACACATCCTACGAGACCGGCCAGCCGGAGATCTTCGTGCTCAACGTGGGCTCGGTGCAGCGTCAGCGGATCCCGGTGCCGGGCGATGCGATGACCTTCTCGCCCCGCTTCTCGCCCTCCGGCGATTCGGTCGTCTTCTCGCTCAGCCAGGGCGGCAACACCGACATCTACGCGATGAATCTCGGTGGCGGTCAGCCGATCCGCCTGACGAGCACACCGGCCATCGAGACGGCGCCCAGCTTCTCGCCGGACGGCTCGCAGATCGTGTTCGAAAGCGACCGCTCCGGCAGTCAGCAGCTCTACATCATGCCCGCCTCCGGCGGTGAAGCGCAGCGGATCAGCTTCGGCCCGGGCCGCTACGGAACGCCCGTCTGGTCCCCGCAGGGCGATTACATCGCCTTCACCAAGCAGAACGAGGGCCGTTTCCACATCGGCGTGATGCGCACCGATGGCTCCGAGGAGCGGCTCCTGACGGCCTCCTTCCTCGACGAGGGTCCGACCTGGGCGCCGAACGGGCGGGTCATCATGTTCACCCGCGAGAGCGCCGGTGCCGGCGGTACGGCGCAGCTTTTCTCGGTGGACATCTCGGGCCGGAACCTCAAGCAGGTCTCCACGCCCGGCGCGGCGTCAGACCCGGCCTGGTCGCCGCTTCTGCCCTGATTTGGCGAAATGCCCCCGGCGGCGCCTAGGCGGCACCGGGGGGAGTTGTTAACGTGATCGGGACGCGGCCGCCGGCAGAAACCGGCGCCGCCCGATAATAGAAAAGAGAAGGAAAACGGGATGGCGAGAACGGCGATCAAAGCGCTGGTGATCCTCAGCGCGCTCGGCCTCGGGGCCTGCCAGAACGCGGATCGCTTCGGGGACGGGACCATGGGCGGCGGCCCGGGCGGACCCGGCACCGTCGTCGATCCGCTGGCCGGTGGCGCGAACGATCCGACCTCCACGGCCTATTTCCAGCAGACGATCGGTGACCGGGTTCTCTTCCCGGTGGACCAGTCCACGCTCACGGGCGAAGCACGCAACACCCTGACGCAGCAGGCGCAGTGGATGCAGCGCAACCCGGAATACGCCGCCACCGTCGAGGGCCACGCGGACGAACAGGGCACGCGGGAATACAACCTCGCGCTCGGCGCGCGCCGCGCCAACTCGGTCCAGGAATACCTGATCAGCCAGGGCGTCGCCGGATCGCGCCTGAAGACGGTCTCCTACGGCAAGGAACGTCCCATCGAAGTGTGCTCGACCGAAGCCTGCTACAGCCGCAACCGCCGTGCAGTCACAGTGCTGAACGCAAGCGGCGGCGCGGGGTTCTGATCCGATGAAGCTCGCAGCCGCCCTCCTGCTCTCCGCGGCGCTCGCCCTTCCGGGGGCGAGCCACGCGCAACAGGCCGATGCCGGGACGCTGGCGGATCTCCGGCAGGAACTCTCGGTGCTCTTCGTCGAGTTCCAGCGCCTCCAGCGAGAGCTCTCCACCACCGGGGCCGCGGGCGGTGAGACCCTGCCGGCCTCCGTCCTCGAGCGGGTCGACGTGATGGAGCAGCAGCTCCAGAGCCTGACCTCCCGCGCCGAGGAGCTCCAGTTTCGGGTGGACCGCGTCGTCACGGACGGGACCAACCGCGTCGGGGATCTCGAATTCCGGATCTGCGAGCTGGAGCCGGGTTGTGATATCTCCGAGGTGGGCGAGACGCTGACCATCGGCGGCGGCGACATGCCGGCGACCGGCGGCGGCGCGGCGGGTGCGCCGGCCTTCGGCGGCAGTGAGATCGGGGCGGGTGACATCGCCTCGCCGATCGATGGCGGTAGCGGGGCCGCGTCCGGCGCGGAGAGTGGCGGCGCACAGCTTGCCGTGGGCGAACAGCAGGACTTCGACCGGGCGAAGGAGGCCCTCGACTCCGGTAGCTTTCGCAGCGCCGCAGACCTCTTTGCGACCTTCACCCAAACCTATCCCGGCGGACCGCTGAACGCGCAGGCGAACTATTACCGCGGCGAGGCCCTCGCGGGCCTCGGCGAAACCGCTCCGGCCGCGCGGGCCTATCTCGAGAGCTTCAGCGCCGATCCGGGCAGTTCCGTCGCGCCGCAGGCGCTTCTGAGCCTTGGCCAGAGCTTGTCCTCGCTGGGGCAGAACCAGGAGGCCTGCGTGACCCTGGGCGAAGTCGGCACGCGTTTTCCGGGCAGCGACGCGGCGGCAGAGGCGGCTTCGGCGCGCGACGCGGCCGGGTGCTTCTGAGCGTCATGGCCGTGGCGGTGTCGTGAGCCTCGAAGCGAGGTTCGCGGCCGCCATGGCCGAGCTCGTGCCCGAGGAGCCGCGCGCCCTCGGCCTCTCGATCTCGGGCGGCGGCGATTCGACGGCGCTTTTGCACCTCGCCGCCGGTTGGGCCCGCGGCCGGGACATCTCTCTCTGGGTCCTGACCATCGATCACAACCTGCGCCCGGCCGCCCGCATCGAAGCGGCGGCGGTGGCGGCGCAGTCCCGCGACCTTGACCTGCCGCACGCCACCCTCCGCTGGGCCGGGTGGGACGGGCAGGGGAACCTGCAGGACGCCGCCCGCCGCGCGCGTCACGGTCTCATCGATCGCTGGCGGGGCGGAGTGCGGCAGATCCTCACCGGCCATACGGCGGACGATCAGGCCGAGACGGTCCTGCTCAACCTCGCGCGGGGATCGGGCGTCGACGGTCTTGCCGGGATGTCGGCCACCTCACCGATTCGCCCGCCGCTCGCAGTGGAGCCCGTGGCATCGAACGGGGAGGGGCCGCCGCCCGATCCCGGCCGGGCGCCCGGATTCGTGATCCTGCGTCCGCTCCTGGAGATGCGGCGGGAGGAGCTTCGGGACTGGCTTGGCGAACGGGGGCTGTCCTGGGCGGAAGACCCGTCCAACGACGACGACCGATTCGACCGCGTCCGCGCCCGCAAGCTCCTTGCTGCGGCGGCGCCTCTCGGCCTCGAGACCGCGGGACTGACGGCGACCGCCACGCGCATGGCGCGGGCGAGGGCGGCGCTCGAGGCGCGGACCCGCGACGCGGCGATGGAGATCGCGGACGTCCAGTCGGGGGACATCGTTCTGGACCGGGACGGCCTGGCCGCGCTCGATGCCGAAACCCGGCTCCGCCTTCTGTCCCTGGCGCTCGTCTGGGTCTCCTCCGCCGATTATCGCCCCCGTGCCAAGGCCTTGGATCAACTGGCCTCGGACGCGCTCGAGGGTCGCCACGGTGCGCTTCACGGCTGCCTCCTCCGCGCAGGGCCGGAGCGGATCAGGATCCTGCGCGAAGAAGCCGCCGTTGCCGCTCACGTTCTGCCCGCCTCCACGGACGGGCCGGTCGTCTGGGACAATCGCTGGCGCATCGGCCCCGCGCCCGAGCCGGACCTGCAGATCGGCCCCTTGGGGGCGGCCGGAGTGCGGGCGATCGGCGGCGCGCCGAAGGGCGGCCTGCCGCGGCTGTCGCTTCTCGCCTCGCCGGCGCTTCGCCGCACAGATGGCGAGCTTATCGCCGCACCTCTGGCCGGGTGGGGGGCGAAAACGCGCCTTTTCCTCGATCCGCCGTGGGGGGATTTCGCCTCATCCGCGATGTCGCATTGAACCGGCTGGCCCAATCCTTATCTTAGCGTCGATACGGAGCCGCCCCACTGGCGGGTCCGAAGGCAGATTGGAGCTCTCCTTTGGGTAACGCGCGCAACATCGCCTTCTGGGTCGTTCTGTTTCTCTTGATCCTGGCGCTGTTCAATCTTTTCTCCGGCGGTCAGTCGACGATGAACGCCCGCCAGCTCAGCTACACCGAATTCGTGCAGGCCGTGAACGACGGCGACGTGGATCAGGTGACGATCGACGGCGAACGCGTCCGCGTTCGCGGCAATGACGGGACGAACTACTCGACCGTCGTTCCCGAAGGCGTCGACATCACCAGCCTCACCGATCGCCTCGTCGACCAGAACGTCGAGATCGTGGGCGAGCCGCAGCAGCAGAACGGGCTTCTGTCCTATATCGGAACGCTGCTGCCCTTCGTGATCCTGATCGGCATCTGGATCTTCCTGATGAACAGGATGCAGGGCGGCGGACGCGGCGGCGCGATGGGCTTCGGCAAGTCCAAGGCCAAGCTGCTGACCGAGAAGCATGGACGGGTGACCTTCGATGACGTCGCCGGCATCGACGAGGCGAAGGACGACCTCGAGGAGATCGTCGAATTCCTGCGCAACCCGCAGAAGTTCTCCCGCCTCGGCGGCAAGATCCCGAAAGGCGCGCTGCTCGTCGGCCCTCCGGGGACCGGCAAGACGCTTCTCGCCCGCGCCGTTGCGGGCGAGGCGGGCGTGCCGTTCTTCACCATCTCCGGCTCCGATTTCGTCGAGATGTTCGTGGGCGTCGGCGCAAGCCGCGTGCGGGACATGTTCGAGCAGGCCAAAAAGAATGCGCCCTGCATCGTCTTCATCGACGAGATCGACGCGGTCGGCCGCTCCCGCGGTGTCGGCTATGGCGGCGGCAACGACGAGCGCGAGCAGACGCTGAACCAGCTCCTTGTCGAGATGGACGGGTTCGAGGCGAACGAAGGCATCATCATCGTCGCCGCGACCAACCGTCCGGACGTGCTCGATCCGGCGCTTCTGCGCCCCGGCCGCTTCGACCGTCAGGTCCAGGTGCCGAACCCGGATATCAAGGGGCGCGAGAAGATCCTCGGTGTCCATGCCCGCAAGGTGCCGCTCGGCCCCGACGTGGACCTGCGGATCATCGCCCGCGGTACGCCCGGCTTCTCCGGCGCCGATCTTGCGAACCTCGTCAACGAAGCGGCGCTGATGGCCGCTCGCGTCGGACGGCGGTTCGTGACGATGGACGATTTCGAGAATGCCAAGGACAAGGTCATGATGGGGGCCGAACGGCGCTCCATGGTGATGACCGAGGACGAGAAGAAGCTTACCGCCTTCCACGAGGCCGGCCACGCCATCGTCGGCCTGAACGTCCCGCAGCATGATCCGATCCACAAGGCGACGATCATCCCGCGCGGCCGTGCGCTCGGTCTCGTCCTGTCGCTCCCCGAGCGTGACCAGCTTTCGGTGACCTACACCAAGTACAAGTCCAAGATCGCCATGGCGATGGGCGGCAAGGTGGCCGAGGAGCTCACGTTCGGAGCGGAGAACGTGACTTCCGGCGCCGCGTCGGACATCCAGCAGGTGTCCAAGATCGCCCGCGCAATGGTGACGCAGTTCGGCATGTCCAAGGATCTGGGCAACATCGACTACGCCAACGAGCAGCAGAGCTATCTCGGCTCCTATTCCGGCGGGTCGAGCACCGGCCCCTCGACGCAGGAGCGGATCGACTCGGAGGTTCGGGCGATCGTGGACGAGGGGTACGAGACGGCGAAACGCATCCTGACCGAGAAGTCCGAGGACCTGCGCCGTCTGGCCGAGGGGCTGCTCGAATACGAGACGCTGACCGGACCCGAGATCATGAAGGTGATCAACGGCGAGGCGCTGACTCGGGGCGATGACGACGATGCCGGCAGCGGCAATGCACCCTCCGTCGCCTCGATCCCGAAGACCAAGCCGCGCCCGCGCCCCGATGCGGGTCTGGAGCCCAAGCCCACCAGCTGACGCGGTCTGATGGCCGGAGAAGAAAAGACCCCCGCAGCCTGAACGGTGCGGGGGTCTTTTTTCGTGGCGCTACTGCTTCGGGCAAGGCGGTTGGATCTCGCCCCGCTTTCTCCGGGCGTCAGGCGAGGAGCGAAGCGATGTCCGTCACGGCGATCCCCTGCGCCTCCGCAACGGCCGCGTTGGTGACCTGGCCGGCATGAACGTTGAGCCCCGCGGCGAGGTGCGGATCGTTGGCGCAGGCTCGCTTCCAGCCCTTGTCCGCCAGAGCAAGCATGAAGGGCATCGTGGCGTTGCCGAGCGCGATGGTCGAGGTCCGGGCCACGGCGCCGGGCATGTTGGCCACGCAGTAATGCATGATGCCGTCCACCGCGTAGATCGGATCGTCGTGGGTCGTCGCGCGCGAGGTCTCAGCGCAGCCCCCCTGGTCGATGGCGACATCCACGATGACGGAGCCCGGCCTCATCGCCGCGAGATGCTCCCGTCGGATGACCTTCGGCGCCTCCGCTCCCGGGATCAGGACAGCGCCGATCACCATGTCCGCCGCCGAGACCTCCTCCTCGATGGACTGCGCTGACGCGTAACGGTTGCGGAAGGATCCGCTGAAGGTCTCGTCGAGCTGGCGGAGACGGGGCAGGGAGAGATCGAGCACGGTAACGTCGGCGCCCATCCCGGCCGCGATCCGCGCCGCGTTCGTTCCGACGACACCGCCGCCGATCACGGCGATGCGCGCCGGCGTCACGCCCGGAACGCCGGCCATCAGGACGCCACGGCCGCCATTGGCCTTCTGCAGGGTCCACGCACCCATCTGCGGCGCGAGGCGGCCCGCGACCTCCGACATCGGCGCGAGGAGAGGCAGACCACCGCGGCCATCGGTCACCGTCTCATAGGCGATGCAGGTGGCCCCCGACGCGACGAGATCCCGCGTCTGATCCGGATCCGGGGCGAGGTGGAGATAGGTGAAGAGGACCTGCCCGTCACGAAGTTGCGCCCGCTCGGACGCCTGAGGCTCCTTCACCTTCACGATCAGCTCGGCGCTGGCGAAGATCTCCTCGGCGGTGTCCGCGATCCGCGCTCCGGCTGCGGTGTAGTCGGCATCCTCGAACCCCGCACCGGCCCCGGCGCCGCGCTCGATCAGGACCTCGTGGCCGCGCTGAACGGCCTCGCGGGCCGCCATAGGCGTGATCCCGACGCGATATTCCTGGTTCTTGATTTCCTTCGGCGACGCAATGCGCATGGTCCTCTCCTTTCGCTCCCCCTGAGAAGAAGCGTAGCGCGCGAAGACTGACGAATGACTGCGAAATGCGGGACAATATCGGACCGACATGCAACAATCGTGCACACCATAACTCCGAGACAGGAAAAACGTGCGGTGACACCCTTCGACGAAATCGATCGCCGTATCCTGAGGGAACTCCAGCGAACGGGGCGGATCTCAAACGCGGAGCTGGGAGACGCGGTCGGCCTGTCCGCCTCCGCCTGCCATCGCCGCATCGCACGCCTTGAGGCGCAAGGGGTCATCCGGGGATACGCGGCGCTCCTCGATCGCACGCACCTGTCCCGGCGCACCACGGTCTTCGTCGAGATCACGCTGTCCGGTCAGGCCGTGGAGATTCTCGATGCCTTCGAGGCGGCTGTCGCCCGCATCCCGGACGTTCTGGAATGTCACCTGATGGCCGGCACCGCCGATTACCTGCTCAAGGTCGTGGTCAAGGACGCGGAGGCCTTCGCCGTTCTCCATCGGCGCCATCTCGCACGCCTTCCCGGCGTGGCGCAGATGCAATCGAGCTTCTCGCTCCGCCGCGTGCGGGACACGACCGAACTGCCGGTCTGAGGGTGGGGCGGCTCGGGCCGTGTCCGGGGCAGGGCGGTCCTCATCCGGGATTGCGCGCCATGCAGACCTGTGCAAGACAAAGGACAGCATAATCCGAACCGATCGGTCCAGTTCGATGAGCACCCATTCAACGCGACGCACGGTGATGGTGGACACGCAGGTCCGCCCCTCAGACGTCACGCGATATCCCGTTATCGAGGCCATGCTGGCCGTGCCGAAGGAACTCTACGTTCCTGCGTCGAAGCGCGAGACGGCCTATATCGGCGAGAACATCGACCTCGGCGGCGACCGCACGATCCTGGCGCCCAGAACGCTCTCCAAGATGCTGGATGCGCTCGATCTCGACACGGACGCGCTCGTCCTCGTCGTGGGAGGCGCCTATGGCTACGCGCCCGCGGTTGTTGCCCGCATGGTCGAGGCCGTGATTGCCATCGAGGAAGAGCCCGAGATGGTGTCCGAGGCGGAATCGACGCTGTCCTCCGAGGGCGTGGACAATGTCGCGGTGATCGAGGGGCCCCTGGCCGACGGTGCGCCGCAGCACGGCCCGTATGATGCAATCCTGATCGAGGGCGGCGTCGAGACGATCCCCGAGGAGCTTCTCGCGCAGCTGAAGGAGGAGGGGCGTATCGTCGCGCTCTTCAACGAGGGCCGTCTCGGCGTGGTCCGGCTTGGCCTCAAGGTCGACGGTCGCATCTCATGGCGGGACCTGTTCAATGCGGGCGCACCGATCATGCCCGGTTTTCTGGCCGAGCGCGCCTTCGTGTTTTGACTGGCGCGGGGCCGGCGGCCACACGTGATGAGTGACGGCGGGCCGGTACCAGGCCGAGACTACGAGGATATCATGGCTGATTCGAATTTGCTGGCGCGCGGATTGCGCCGCCTTGTCGCTCCCGTTGCAGGAGCGCTCGCGATGTCCGCAATCCTGTCGACCCCTCTCTACGCCGAGACGTTGACCGATACGCTCCGCGACGCCTACCGCAATTCCAACCTGCTCGAGCAGAACCGCGCGGTTCTGCGGGCCGCGGATGAGGACGTGGCGCAGGCCATGGCGTCTCTGCGTCCGACGCTCGATTTCGTGGCCTCGTCCAACCGGACGTTCCCGCAGGCGCCCGCCCAGCGTCTTGCCGGCGTGCCGCCCGTGATCACGACGGCCCAGCTTCAGGCGTCCATCACGCTCTACGCCGGCAACCGCAACCGCCTGGCCGTGGAGAGCACCAAGGAAACCGTGCTGTCCACCCGGGAGGCCCTTCGCGGCATCGAGCAGAACGTGCTCCTGGCTGCGGTGCAGGCCTATCAGGACGTGCGCTCCGCTCAGTCCTTCGTCCAGCTGCGCCAGAACAACAACCGGCTCATCACGCAGGAACTCAACGCCGCAAGGGATCGCTTCGAGGTGGGTGAGGTGACGCGGACGGACGTGGCGCTGGCCGAAAGCGCCCTGGCCGAAGCCCGGTCCCTGCTGACCTCCGCGCAGGGCGACCTCGCCACCGCGCGCGAAGCCTTCAAGCTCGCCGTCGGCCGCTTCCCCGGCGATCTGGCCGATCCGCCGCCGCCGCCGGCCCTGCCGGCCACCGAAGCCGAAGCCCGCGAGATCGCTGTGCGCACGCATCCGGCGATCCTTCAGGCGCAGCGGCAGGTCACCGTCGCCGAGATCGGCATCGAGATCGCCGAGGGGGCCTACATGCCCACCGTCACCGGGTCGATCACGGGCTCCACCGATTCCTACCAGCAGAACGAGGAGCGCACGGCGTCCCTCAACTATTCCCAGCCGATCTACCGGGGGGGACAGCTTGCCTCGCTGGAGCGCCAGGCCGCAGCGCGCCGCGATCAGGCCCGCTCCAGCCTCCTGCGCACGGTGCGGGAGGTCGAGCAATCCGTCGGCAACGCCTGGGCGCAGCGGACCGTGACCGCCGGCCTCGTGGATGCCTCCCGTCGCCAGATCGTCGCCGCGCAGACCGCCTTCGACGGCATCCGCGAGGAGGCCCGGCTCGGTGCGCGGACGACGCTCGACGTGCTCGATGCGGAGCAGGATCTGCTGAACGCCCGCGTCATTCTGGTGGACGCGCAGGCGCAGGGCTACGTCGCGAACTTCGCGCTGCTGTCCGCCATGGGTCTGTTGACCGCGGAACACCTGGAACTTGGCGTTCAGACCTACGATCCGGCGGCCTACTACAATGCCGTCAGGGATGCGCCGGCCTACCTTTCGCCGCGCGGTCAGAAGCTCGACAAGGTGCTGGAGCGTCTCGGGCGTCAGTGATCGGCCTGCCTATCGGGGCAACGCCTTATACCACCCGGGTCCGTACCCCGTTGTCGGACGTGGTGAGCTTCGGTAACCTACTTATTATCGGGGACTGAGGAGCGGCCATGTCCAGACAAAGCAATGCGCGGGATTCCGGCGATGTGTTGTCGTCCATCCGCCGGCTCGTTGCCGCGGACCCTGTCCTCGGTCCGGGTGAGGCAACTCGGCCCGCGATCGGGCGGGACGATGATCCCGCCCCGCGTCCCTCTGCACTGATCCTGATGCCATCACAGCGGATCGAGCACATCCCGGGCGCGCCGGAATACCCACCCGAGGCCCCCTTTGCAGAAGATGCCGCAGCGCTGACGCAGGTGGCAGAGGTCCTGAGCGGGCCTGAACCGGCCGAAGCGCCGGCTTCTGGGCCTGCGGGCTCCAGCCCCGAGGCGCCCACCAGGCAGCGCCCGTGGGAGGAGATCGAAGCCTATACCGACAGTGCGCCCGCGGCGTGGGAGCCCGACAGGGGCGACGCCGCCACGCGCACGGGCGATCCGGACGACGAGATCGCCGCCTTCTTCCGCTCGACGTTCAAGCCCGACGCCTCCGTCCATCATGGCGGCGCGTCGGAGAGTGACACAGATCGCCGGCCGGACCGCGGCGGACGCCTCGATCTTGGACGGGCCGCAGAGGACGCCGCACGTGCGCTCCGAGACGAAGACCCTGATGGGGAGGCCGGGGCACGCGCGGAGGAGGGTGCCCTCTACGCGCCGGAGACGCCCGTGGAGCAGGCTCCACGCGAACTCGATACCCTGGGCAGCTTCGATCCCGGATACGACCTGCCTTGGCCCGGTGACGAGGACGACTTCGACTCCCTCGCGCCCGGTCACACGGCGCCGTCCGAGCAGGAATTCTCGACGTCCCTCGAACATGCCCTGTCAGGCGCTGACGTCCTTGATGGCCTCGATGAGGCAGCGCTGTCCGAGCTGGTGACCCGAATCGTCCACCGGGAGCTTCAGGGCAGTCTCGGCGAGCGCATCACGCGCAATGTCCGCAAACTCGTCCGCCGCGAGGTGGAGCGGGCTCTCGAGCTGCGCAGGTTCGACTGACGCTCACACGCCGGGAGGCCGCGCCGGACCCAGCCCCGTGATCGGCCGGACCCCGTCGCATGGGCTGGACATGCGACAGATAACAACAGCCCGAATGTCACAGTGAAAAAACCCCGCCGGCTGATGCCGCGGGGCGTGTCTCGGAGCAATCGCGTCCCGGAGAGGGAGGCGGGGGCCGGCGGCGCATCGCCGCCGGCCCATCCGTCATCAGGCCGCTTCGGCCTGCTCGGCCGCAGCTTCGGCAGCATGACGCCGCTCGCTTTCCTCGCGGGAGAGGGCGACGGACGTCCTTACACCCTTGCCCACGAACTCCATGAGGCCAGAGACCACACGCTCGTTCGGGTCGATACCGGCACAGCTCAGAACTTCGCGCCCGTCCTTGGACCGCGCCCAGCGGGCAATCTGGTCGGGACCGTTGCCGAACTTCTTGTCGTCGGCAATCGCGTCGTCGAGCGCAGCCAGCACCACGGCAGCAAAAAGCTTTCGGGCACGCTGGCCCTGCTCATGGTTGAAGGCCGTGCCATCGATGAAATCTCGCATTTCTTATCCTTATTCCCGGTCTTGCCTTTCCGGCTTGGCGCCGAATATGACGTTTTTGCAGCGATTCGGTATGCCATCAAACGCATTGCTACGTTGCGCCCAGTGCATGGCTCCCTGTATGCCCGACTGCCTCCGAGCCCAAGATATGGTAAGCTTGCGGGGCTACTGGTCCGGCGATATAGGGGCAGACAACCAAGCTTCAACTTACATAGGCGGGATGGCGCTGCGATGCCGAAAATCAACGGCAATGAAATTCGTCCGGGTAACGTACTTGAACATGATGGCGGTTTGTGGGCCGCCGTGAAAGTCGACCACGTCAAGCCGGGCAAGGGCGGCGCGTTCGCCCAGGTCGAGATGAGGAACCTCCGGAACGGCTCCAAGCTCAACGAGCGCTTTCGGTCGGCCGACAAGGTCGAGCGGGTGCGCTTGGAGCAGAAGGATCAGCAGTTTCTCTACGAGAGCGACGGCATGCTGGTCTTCATGGATGCCGAGACCTACGAGCAGATCGAGCTTCCCGCAGAGATCCTCGGTGATCGTCGCCCGTTCCTGCAGGACGGCATGACGATCCAGATCGAGTATCACGAGAGCGAGGCCCTGAGCGCGTCGCTGCCCCAGAAGGTCACCTGCAAGGTCGTCGAGACCGAGCCGGTGGTGAAGGGTCAGACGGCGGCGAACAGCTTCAAGCCGGCGATCCTCGACAATGGCGTGAAGGTCATGGTCCCCCCCTTCGTCGGGCAGGACGAGGACATCGTGGTGAACACCGAGACCATGGAATATTCCGAACGCGCCTGACCTTGGGGTCATGATGCGAAGAGTGCTGGCGGCGCGCCTTGGGAGCTGATCCCGGCGCGCTGCTTCTCTTTGAAGTGATCGGACGTGGCCCAGCGGGCGGCGTTTCGCCCGAACCCGTGATGCGCCTGCCGCTGCGGATCGGCGAGCGGCCCTGCCGTCAGTCCTTCGGCACGGCCCTGATGCGCGCCCCGCCCGCTTCCATCTCTGGCCCGATACGGTCGTGCCGGAGATAGGCCAGCCCGCGGGAGCCTGCGACCGTGTGAAGGGTCCCAGCCGGCTTGCCGCCCGAGGTGATCGGCGTGCCGGGCTCCGCGGCCCCCTCGACCTCGACCTGCACCAGACCTTTCTTCAGCTCGGTCTTGTGCCGCATCCTCGCCGTGACCTCCTGACCGACATAGCAGCCCTTGCGGAAGTCGACCCCGCCGATATCGGCGAAGCGGTGCTCGAGGATATAACTTTCGTTGGGCACCAGCTCGACGCAGCTTTCGGGGATCGCCGCCTCCACGCGCAGACTGTCCCAATCCGTTCCGGACGCCTCGCCCGGCGTCGCCGAGATCATGCGCCACCCGAGGGCCGGGTCCCGCGGGTCCGCGAAGGCCCCTTCGGGCGCCTCACCAAGCCCGCGCAGGACGTAGAGCTCCGTCTCCTCGATCTGCACCTTGGCGCGCAGGCGATACATGGCCAGTCGCTTTCGCAGGTCCGCGGCCAGCGGCTCCGCCACGTCGAGCAGGATCCGATCGCCGTCCTGGATCAGAAAGAAATCGGCGAGGTACTTGCCCTGCGGCGTCAGGAGGGCGGTGTAGATCGGCCCCTCAGAAAGCTTTCGGACGTCGGACGTCACGAGGCCCTGCAGGAAGTCGGCGGCATCGGCGCCGCCGATGGCCAGAACCTTGCGTCCGGGCGCGGTCTCTTTGACGGTCATCGTCTTTCCCCTCTGCTGATCTGCCCGATATAGGGGAGGCACCGCCCGGTCGAAAGCGGCCTCCCCTCAGATGGACGACCCATGCCAGCTCCGATCACCGTCATCGTGCCGACGCTCAATGCCGAAGCGGTTTTTCCGAAGACGCTGGAGCGCCTGATGGAGGGGTTGAAGGAGGGGTTGATCCGGGAACTCATCGTCACGGACGGCGGCTCTTCGGACGCGACGCTCGCGATCGCCGACGCTGCGGGAGCGCAGATCGTGACCGGGGCTGCGGGGCGGGGTGGCCAGGTGGCCCGTGCGATCCGCGATGCGCGGGGGGAATGGATCCTCGTCCTTCATGCCGATACGTGGCTGCCGCCCGGCTGGACGGAGGCGGTGCGGTCCGCCCTCGAGCGCCCCACTGCCGCCCATGCCTTCCGCCTGGCCTTCCGGTCGGACAGCGCCGGCGCGGTCTGGACGGCAGGGTGGGCCAATCTTCGCAGCCGCTGGTTCGGTCTGCCTTACGGCGACCAGGGCCTTCTGATCGCGCGCGACCTTCTGGACGAGGTGGGCGGCTACCCGGAGCTGCCCCTGATGGAGGACGTTGCGCTTGCGCGATCCCTCAAAGGGCGCATCCGCCTGATGCCCGCCACCGCGACGACCTCGGCCGAGCGCTACGAGGCGAATGGCTGGGCGGGGCAGGGGGCGCGGAACCTCCTGAGGCTTGGCCGCTATCTCTGCGGCGCCGATCCCGCACGGCTCCGGGCGGACTATGCCGCGCCGGTCTCCTCGTCGCCGTCCTCAGCATCGCCCGACGACTCCGAATTGCGGAACTGAAGGCGGTAGAGTTCGGCATAGCGCCCGTCCTGCACCAGAAGCTCGTCATGGGTGCCTTCCTCCACGACGCGGCCGCCATCCATGACCACGATGCGGTCGGCGTTGCGAATGGTGGAGAGGCGGTGGGCGATGACGATCGTGGTGCGGCCCTCCGCGAGGCGATCGAGCGCGGCCTGCACCACGGCCTCGGAGCGCATGTCGAGGGCGCTCGTTGCCTCGTCGAGGAGCAGGATCGGACGGTCCCGGAGTAGCGCGCGGGCAATGGCAACGCGCTGACGCTGACCGCCCGAGAGATTGCCGCCGCGCGGGCCGGCGGGGCTGTCGAGGCCATCGGCGAGGTTGTCCACGAAATCAGTGATATGCGCCGCTTCCATGACCTCCCGCAGCCGCTCCTCGGAGACGTCGGTGCGGCCGAGCAGGATGTTCTCCCGCAGCGACTCGTCGAACAGGAGCGCGTCCTGGCTCACCATCGAGAACTGGGAGCGCAGGTCCGCGAGATCGAGATCACGAATGTTGGCGCCGCCCAGTGTCACCTCGCCGCCATCGGTCTCCACGAGCCGGGTGAGCACGTTGAAGACCGTGGACTTGCCGGCGCCGGATGCACCCACGAGGGCCGTCGTCTCGCCAGACCTCGCGACGAAGCTCGCCTTGCGCAGGACCGGCAGGTCGCCATAGGCCAGCTCCACGTCCCTCAGTTCGATATCGCCGAGCGCCTCTGGCATCTTCTTCGGGGACTTGGTCATGACGAGATTGGGCTGGGTATCGAAGACGGCCTTGATGCGGTCCATGCTGACCGCCGTCGCCTGAAACGTGCCCGAAACCGCGCCGAGACGGCGGATCGGGTCGAAGGCGAGGGCCATTGCGGCGAAGAAGGACATGAATTCGCCGACCGTCTTGTCGCCGTTGATGATCTCGGAGCCGCCGAAGAGCAGCACCGCGCAGAAGCCGAGGCCGGACATCAGGTCGATCATCGCCGGGATCAGCGCCTTGGCGATGGACGCGCGGACCTCGCTGTTGATCCGCCGGTCGGCGAGCGCGCGGTAGCGGTCGGACTGGTAGGTCTCCAGCTCGTTCAGCTTGACGGGCGCGATGCCGTGGAACACCTCGTTCAGGCGCGTGGACATGTCCGACGCGATCTGCCTGTTTTCCCGGGTGACGGTGCGGACGAGCTTCTGAATCAGGAGCGACGGCAGGACGAGGAAGGGCGTGCCGACGAGCGCGATCAGCGTCCATTTCCAGTCGATCACCATGACGACCGTCAAAAGCGAGATCAGGCTGACGATGTCACGCCCGACGCCGGTGATGACCACGTTCGCCACCGACTTGATGGAGCCGGTATCCCCCTTCATCCGCTCCATGAGCGCGCCGGGCGGATTGGCGGAGTGGAAGAGCGTGTCCAGCATCATCAGGTGCCGCAGCAGGTCGTGCTGGACGTTGAAGACGATCTGGTTGGAGGCGCGGGTGATGATGATGCGCTGTCCGAGATTCATCGCCGCACGGACCACGAAGATGCCGAAGATCACCCCGGCGACCCAGTAGAGCGCGTCGTAGTTGCCGGAGATGAAGACGTTGTCGAACATCGGCTTCATCATGTAGCTGAGCAGGCCCAGCATGGATCCCTCGACCGACATCAGGATGCCGGCGATGATGATCACCCAGAGGAAGCGGCGGACATAGGTCGTCCACGCCCAGGCGAAGAGGCGACGCTGATCCTTGAATGACAGGTCCGGGCGGTCGTCGAGCTTGCTCATGCGCTGCGTGCCCGCCTGAAGCGGGGCCTCTCGTTGAAACTGGCCTCGATCGCCTTCGGATCGTACTCGGTGCGGAACCACTCTTCGAGGCCGATGGGAGCTTCGGCATTGCGGTCTTCATACACGTCGAGGATGTGATCGACGATGCCGGTGCGCGTCCATTTCAGGTGCAGGTAGCGCAGCGACAGGTGGCTGCGGGCCTCCTCGAGCGGGACGCCCTCCACGATCACGCGGTAAAGGACGGCGGCGAAGCCCGCCCGGTCCGCACCGGATTTGCAATGCAGCAGGAACGGCTTGTCGATGCTCTTCAGCGTGTCGACGAGCTTGAGGATCTCCCGCCGCTTGGCGGCCTTGCGGGCGTAGATCTTGGCCGTGACGAGCCGCAGGCCGAGCGCGTCGCAGGCCTCCTTCTCGAACAGCCACGGCGAATACCTGTCCTCGCCGCGAAGGTTGAGGATCGTCGTGATCCCCATCTCCTTGTAGCGCCTGAGGCGCGCGGGGCCCGGATGGTTGGAGCGGTAGACGCCCTCGGCGACCTTGTCGAAATTGGTCCAGGGCAGGCGGAGGACCGCGTGGTCCATCAGGTGGAAATGGACAAGCGCCTGGCGCCGTTTGGCCGGTGTCGAGATGTCGTCGCCGAACGAATTCCGGACGCGCCTCTCGATCCCCTTAAGCCACGTCGCGACGCGCTGCACCATCTCGTCCTTCGTCAATCGTCCCGGCGTGCGGGGCAGGAAAGCACCGCCCTCTCCCCGCGGGTCCGCCCGGCTCTATCGCATGGCGCGGGGCAGGGGCAAGCGCGGCCCTCATTGACCGGCGCAAAGCAGCGGCCTAACGCGTTACCTGATCGGGGCGCGATGAGCGCCGCTTTGAGACGAGGCCTCCCATGACCCTTTCCAACGGTATCCGCTACCTCGCCACGCCTGGCCCCTCCGTCATGCCCGAGGAGGTCCTGCGCGCCATGCACCGCAGCGCGCCCAACATCTATTTCGGGCCGTTGCACGATCTGGTCGACGGGCTGATCCCCGATCTGAAGCGCATCGCCCGGACGAGCGGCGATGTCGCGATCTACACCGCCAATGGCCACGGCATCTGGGAAGGGGCGCTGTGCAATGTCTGTCGCCGCGGGGACAGGATCCTCGCGCTGTCCACCGGGCGCTTCACGGAGCACTGGTCCGAGGTCGGCGCGCGGCTCGGACTGATCCCCGAGCTGATCGATTTCGGACGGCGGAGCACCGTCGATCCGTCCCGCGTCGAAGATGCGCTGAAAGCCGATGCCGCCCATCAGATCCGCGCCGTGATCGTGTGCCACGTCGATACCTCCACGGGCGTCCGCAACGAGATCGCGCCCATCCGAGAGATCCTGGACCGTCTGGAGCATCCCGCGCTCCTGATGGTCGACACGATGGCCTCGCTCGCCTGCGACAGGGTGGAGATGGACGGCTGGGGCGCCGACGTGCTCCTGGCGGGCTGCCAGAAGGGCCTGATGACGCCGCCGGGCCTCGCCTTCATCTGGTTCAACGAAAAGGCCGCGGCGGCGCGCGAGCGCTCCGACATGGCAACGCCCTACTGGGACTGGGTGCCGCGCACCCGGCCGCAGGGCTTCTACCAGTATTTCTTCGGGACCGCGCCGACGCACCACCTCTACGGGCTCCGCACGGCGCTCGACATGATCCTCGAGGAGGGGCTGGAGGCGGTCTGGCGGCGGCACGAGATCCTCGCCTCCGCAATCTGGGCCGCGGTGGAGACCTGGGGTGAGGGCGGCTCCATGGAACTGAACATCCCGCAGGCGCACCTGCGCAGCCATGCCGTCACCGCCGTGCGCCTGCCGGGGGCCGGAAAGCGGCTGCAGGATTGGCTCGAGGCGAATGTCGGCCTGACCCTCGGCGTCGCGCTCCAGATCGGCGGGCCCGACGATCCCCGCTCCGAGGGTCACTTCCGCATCGGTCACATGGGACACGTCAACGCACAGATGATCATGGGCGTTCTGGGCAGCATCGAGGCGGGACTGGAGGCGCTCGACATCCCGCGGGGCGAGGGCGCCGTGGCCGCGGCCGCAAAGGTGATCGCGGAGGGGGCGGCCGGCTGAGCCGGCGCCACCTCCTCTGCGCTACCCCTTCCGCGCCTCGGCGAGCGCGGCCGGCAGGGCATCGGCGAAGATGTCCAGCACCTCGTCCGGCGCCGTCGAGACGCGGATGCAGCGGTCCTGCGGGGCACGGAAGGGCATCCGGACGAAGACGTCCTGAGCGGCAAGGGCCTGTACCAGCCGCCGGGAGAAGGCGCCGTCCGCCTTGCAATCGACAGCGACGAAGTTCGTGGCCGAGGGCAGGGCGAGGAGGCCGTTCTTTGCAGCGATCTCGGCGATGCGCTCCCGCGCGGCCTCGACCTGTCCGATCACGCGCGCGAGGTGCGCCTCGTCCCCGAGGGCGGCCAGGGCGGCGGCCTGCGAGATCCTCGGGATTCCGAAATGGTCCCGCACCTTGTCGAAGGCCCGGATGATGTCCGGAGGAGCGATGGCATAGCCGACCCTGAGCCCCGCGAGACCGTAGGCCTTGGAGAATGTCCGCAGGCGAATGAGCCGGCGGTCGGATGTATCGAGGGGAAGGTTCCGCCCGCCGGGGGCGAACTCCGCATAGGCCTCGTCCAGCACCAGAAGCGCGTCCTGCGGCAACGCGTCCAGCATCCGCGCGATGGTCTCCGGCTCGTGCCACGTGCCCATCGGATTATCCGGGTTGGCGAGATAGACGAGGCGTGCGCCACGCTCCGCCGCTTTCGCGACGAGGGCTTCCGGATCCTCGAAATCGTCCCGGTAGGGAACCGTCTCCAGCCGGCCGCCATGGGCCGCGACGTGGTAGGCGAAGGTGGGGTAGGCGCCGTCCGACGTGACCACTGCGGATCCGTCCGAGGCGAAGAGGCGCACGAGATCGTTGAGGATACCGTCTATCCCGGCGCCGATGGCGATGGCCTCGATGTCGATCCCCAGCTTCGCGGAGAGCGCGGACCTGAGATCCCAGCTCGCACTGTCGCCGTACATCCAGACGTCCGTCGCGGCGTCCTGCATCGCCTTCACCGCGGCGGGCGAGGGGCCGAAGCCGCTTTCGTTGGCCCCGATACGGGCGGCGAAGGGTCGGCCCCGCTGGCGCTCCTGCACCTCGGCGCCGACGAAGGGCACGGTCTCGGGCAGGGATCGGGCGAGGGCGGTCAATCTGGGATCACTCATGGGACGGAAGACTTGCCCGCAAGGAGGCGGGGCGGCAAGCGTGTTTCGGCACGGGCGGGTAGGAGCGGCGGCGAGGGTGGTGCCGATCCCGACGCCGTCCCGCCCGCGGCACCCTTCGCCGTCCCCGTTTCGGCGGAACCGCGCTTCCTTGTCGCGTCCCGTCCCCATCGCCTTGCTCACGGAACGGAGAGCGTTACCCTCCCGCGGAACCGACCGGAGAGCCGTGACATGCCCGAGACCCCCGACTACCTCGATACCGCAGAGGGCCGCCGCCTTGCCTATCGCAGGACGGACGGGGCCGGCCCGTGGATCGTGTTTCTCGGCGGGCTTCGCTCCGACATGGAGGGCACGAAGGCGCTCCATCTCGAAGCCTGGGCGCAGCGGGAGGGACGCGCCTTCCTGCGGTTCGACTATTCGGGCCACGGCGCGAGCTCCGGGACCTTCGAGGAGGGCGCGATCGGGGACTGGGCGGAGGACACCGCCGCGATGCTGGACACGCTGCCGGGCGATATCGTCCTCGTGGGCTCGTCCATGGGCGGCTGGCAGGCGCTCCTCGCCGCGCGCGCCATGCCGGATCGGGTCCGGGGCCTCGTCACGATCGCCGCGGCCCCCGATTTCACCGAGGACGGCTACGCCGCATCGTTCACTCCCGCCGAACGCTCGAAGCTGGAGCGAGAGGGCCGCATCGCGCGCGCCTCCGAGTACGGCGAGGACATGATCATCACACGCCGCCTGATCGAGGATGGCCGGAGCCACCTCGTCCTGCGCACGCCGCTCTCCCTGCCGATGCCGGTCCGGATGCTGCAGGGCACGGCGGACGATGCCGTCGACGTCTCCGTGGCGATGCGCCTTCTGGACCATGCGGAGGGCCCCGACATGCGCCTGACGCTCGTGAAGGATGCGGATCACCGCATGTCGTCCCCCGCCGAGCTGGCGCTGATCGAACAGGCGCTTCGCGAGGTTCTCCTTGCCGCGGAGGGGGCGGAATGAGAGCCGTCATGTGGGTTCTCGGCCTTCTTTGCGCGGCGGTGCTGATCTTCGGTCTCGCCTGGGGGCTCGGGCCCCGCGAGCCGGTGCGCGTGGTCTCCGAAGTCGATGCCGGGGACGTGCCGGAGACCAACCTCAGCCGGTGGCTCGACGAACGGGAGGACGAAACGCCCGACCTGCGCGACGACGCCCGCAAGGAGGTCGTCTGGCATGGCGAGGAGGGCGGCGCGACGCTTCTGTCCGTGGTCTACCTGCACGGCTTCTCCGCCAGCCCGGCGGAATTGCGTCCGGTTCCCGATCTGGTCGCGGCGGAGTTGAAGGCAAACCTCTTCCTGATGCGCTTCAAGGGTCACGGCCGGGACGGCGCCGCCATGGCCGAGGCGACCGCCGGAGACTACGTGGATGACGTGGCAGAGGCGCTCATCGTCGGGCGGCGCCTCGGCGAGCGCGTCCTCGTTCTTGCGACGTCGACGGGCGGCGCGGCGCTCACGCTCGCGCTCTCCGCAAACCCGGATCTGCGCCGGGACCTCCACGGGGTCGTGATGATGTCTCCGAACTTCAGGATGAAGGCAACGGGATCGGCGCTTCTGACATGGCCCTTCGCGCGGACCTTCGTGCCCGTTCTGCTGGGCGACAGCCGCGGCTTCGACCCCCAGAGCGAGACCCATGCGGCCCACTGGACCGAGACCTATCCCAGCCGCGCCCTCATGCCGATGGCCGCGCTCGTCAAGGCGGCGCGGGAGGCGGACGTGGCGGGGATCGAGGCGCCCGCGCTCTTCCTCGTCTCGCCCACCGATACCGTCGTGTCCCCCGAGGCCACGCGCGAGATGTCGCTGCGCTGGGGCGGGCCCGCGACCTTTGAAAGCTGGGAGCTGAAGCCGGGGGACGACCCGGACGGCCACGTCCTCGGTGGCCGTATCCTCAGCCCGGGTTCGACGGAGGCCCTCGCCGCCCGCATCGCCGCTTTCGCCGGCAGCGTCTGACGGCCCGGACCCGATCCGCCGCCGCGTCGTTAATTCCCCGAAGTGCGGGGCCGCGCGCCCCATTCCAGCCGAACGCCAGGGGACGCGACATGACCAAGCACGACATCGGATCGCTTCAGAGCATCGAGGAGAACACGCCGGTGAAGGCCGATGCCGGCGGCACGGACATTCTCATCATCCGCCGCGGTGACGAGGTGACGGCGCTGGCCCATGCCTGCCCTCACTTCGGTCTGCCGCTCTCCAAGGGCTATCTCGATGGCGATCGGTTGATCTGCGCCTTTCACCACGCCTGCTTCGATGTCGGCACCGGCAAGCAGACCGAGCCGCCGGGCCATGGCGATCTTCGCCGCTATGAGGTCGAGGTCCGGGACGGGCGCGTCCTCGTCGAGGTCGAGGACGGGGCGGAGGCTCATCTCGAGCCCGCGTTCACCACGCGCGGGGCTGACACGAGGCGCTTCGTCATCGTCGGCAGTGGAGCCGCAGCCGATGCGGCCGCCCTGACCCTGCGGGAGAACGGGTTCTCGGGCGCGATCGCGATGATCTCCCCCGAGGAGGAGGCGCCCTACGACCGGACCCTGATGAGCAAGGCCGTTCTGGCGGGAGGCGATAGTCCGCGCGGGCCGACCATCACCGGGACCGACATGCTTGCTGCGCGGGATATCGAGCGGGTGCGGGGCACCGTGCGCGCCGTCTCGCCGGAAGAGAAGACCCTCTCGTTGGAGGATGGCGGCACGGAGGCATTCGACGCGCTTCTGGTCGCGCCGGGCGGGACTTTGAACACGCTCGGCGCGCCGGGCGAGGATCTTCCAGGAATTCACGGCCTGCGCTCCCGCGTGCAGGCGGAGCGAATCGCGAAGGAGGCGGAAGGCGCCCGCCGCGCCGTGATCGTCGGCGGCGGCTTCATCGGCCTCGAGGCCGCGCTGTCGCTGGCCAAGCGCGATATCGACGTGACGGTGGTTCTGCGCGATCCTGTGCCGATGCGGGGCGTGGTGGGCGAGCGCGTCGGGCGGGCGATCCGCGCCGAGCATGAAGCGGAGGGCGTGACCTTCGTCGAAGGCGAGGTGACCGGTTTCGAGGGAAAGGCCCGCGTCAGCGCAGCCCGGCTCAAGAGCGGGGACAGTCTCGAGGCGGATCTCGTTCTCGTCGCGATCGGCGTCACGCCGGCGACCGCCCGGATCGACGGTCTGAACGCCGAGGCCGATGGCGGTGTCGTCACCGGGCCGGACCTCTCCGTCCCCGGCGCGCCGGGTCTCTTTGCCGCTGGGGACGTGGCGCAGGTGCCGACGGCATGGGGCCGCGTGCGGATCGAGCACTGGCGCGTCGCCCGGCAGCACGGGATGCGTGCGGCGCGGGCGATGATAGGCGAGCGCGTCGAGGAGGTCGGGGTGCCGTTCTTCTGGACCGCGCTGAAGCGCCAGTACCGCTATCTCGGCCATGCCGAGGACTGGGACGAGATCGTCATCGACGGCGCTCCCGAGGATGGCGGTGATTTCGTCGCCCGGTACATCAAGGGCGGCAAGGTGATGGCCCTCTTCGGCGCCGGGCGCGATGCCGAGATCGCCGAGGCCCACGCCCGGATGATCCGCGAGGGTGGTCCGCTGGACAGGTGAGGGGCGTGTGCGGAGGCGCGGGCTCGTGTCCCTCTCCGCGCGTCGGATCACCCGGGGCAGATAGGTTAACATCGCTCCCCCTTCGATTGCGGGGGGCGTCCGTCCCGATTATGTCCCGCGAAAGTCGCCCCCTGGAGGCGACGCATTGGAAGGATCTGTTTGCCATGCGGCTCATCGCCTGCACCGCCCTCGCGACCCTCGTCAGCTTTCCCGCCCTGGCGGACGAGCTCGAGGAGGAGGCCGTCGCACTCTTCGAGGCGGCCTATCCCGAAGACCAGTGCTGGAGTTATTACGAGAGCCGCCCCGCGCCCCAGCGGAGGGAGTTCACCGTCGAGGGAGGCGCGGAGCCGGAGACGGTCACGACCTTCGAATTCACCTGCGTTTCCGCGGCCTACAACGTCGTGAAGGCGGTTCTCGTGCACACGCAGATCGATGGCCTGCGCGTGCAGAGCTTCGCCTATCCCGCGATGGACATCACCTACGAGGGCGGCAGCGATGTCGACGCCCCGGTCGGCCCGGTGGAGAGGATCGAAATCGTCGGTTACGGCACCAAGAGCGTTGTGACCACGCCCGTCACCGACGAGGAAACCGGGCAGATCGTTGCCGAGGAAAAATGGCGGGGCATCGGCGATGCAGGCACGTCCGGCACGTGGGAACTGACCTCCGGCGGGTACATCCTGACCGGCTTCGAGATCGACGCGACGTATAACGGGGAGATCGATCCGGTGACCGTCCTCAAAGCGGGAGAGCCGGTCACGGCGGAGTAACGGCGAGGGGGCAGACGCCGCTCCCCGCGGCGCGCTCCGGACCTCGCTGTGGGACAGACGGCAAAAGGGGCGCTCGCGGGCGCCCCTTTGTCTTTTCAGTCCTGGGTGGCGCGCCTCACGCCGCTTCGCGCCGGCGGTTGGAGCGGGCGTTCTTCTTGGTGAAGTCGAGCACGAGCGGACGGATGTTGTTCCGCCAGGACCGGCCGGCGAAGATGCCGTAATGGCCGGCTCCGGGCTCGAGGTGCTCCGCCTTCATGTCATCCGGCAGGCCCTTCAGCATCTCCAGCGCGGCGACGCATTGGCCGGGCGCGGAGATGTCGTCGTTCGCGCCTTCCACGGTCATCACGGCGACGTCGCGGATCGCCTCGATGTCGCAATGCTCGCCGTTCACGGTGAAGACGTTCTTCGCGATCTCCCGCTCCTTGAAGACGCGCTCGACGGTGGAGAGGTAGAACTCCGCCGTCATGTCCATCACGGCCAGATACTCGTCGTAGAACTTGTTGTGCCGGTCGTGATCGGAGGCGGTGCCGCGGGCGACGTTGACCACCTGGTTGAAGAAGGCCGTCGCGTGGGTGTCCGCGTTCATCGCGATGAACGAGGTAAGCTGCTGGAGGCCCGGATAGACGAGACGCCCGGCGCCGGCGAACTTGTAGCCCACCCGCTGGATCACGTGCTGCTCGAGCTGGCCCATGGTGACGGAGGCGCCGAAATCGGTCACTTCCGTGGGCGCGGCACCGGGGTCGATCGGGCCGCCGATGAGCGTGAGCGTGGAGGGCTGCGCCTCGGGCTCATGCTTGGCAAGGTAGGCCGTTGCGGCGAGCGCCAGCGGCGCGGGCTGGCATACGGCGACGACATGGGTGTCCGGCCCCATGTGACGGATGAAGTCGACGAGATAGAGGGTGTAGTCCTCCACGTCGAACTTGCCCTTGGAGACGGGAATGTCCCGCGCGTTGTGCCAGTCCGTCACGTAGAGGTCGCAATCGGGCAGCAGCGAGGCCACCGTGGAGCGCAGGAGCGTCGCGTAATGTCCCGACATGGGCGCGACGAGCAGCACCTTGCGCTCGGCCTCCTCGCGGCCCTGCACGGAGAAGTGCAGAAGATCGCCGAAGGGCGCCGCGATGACCGTCTCCATCTCGACGAGGTGGTCGCGGCCGTCCTCGCCGACGACGGTGTCGATCTCCCAGTCCGGCTTCATCGCCATGCGGGAGAAGCTGCGCTCAGTGACTTCGCCCCAGGCGGCGGTGAGGCGCACCATCGGGTTGAGGCTGAGGCCGAATGCGGGGTGCGAGAACATCGCCTTCGCCGTCGATCCGAACCATTCGTTTGTGATGCGGGCGGATTCCATAAGGTCGTAGGTCGCCATGGGCTTCATGGGCGGTCTCCCTCTCTTCGGCGCACGGCCGGGCAAAATCGCCGCTTTGCCTCCCTACGCAGGCGACGTTACGATGAAGTGAAACTAGGGGGGCAAGCAGGGCATGACAACCGACGATGACGGAAGCGGTCCGAACCTGGAGGCCTTGAACGCCAACATCGAGCGCATCGAGGATCTGTCGCAGAGACTGGTCTCGGCCCTCGCGCAGCGCCGGAAGATCCCGCCGTCGCTCCAGGGGCCTGGCGAGGATCTCTACATGAAAGCGGCCTCCGCCTGGATGGCGGAGATGATGTCGAACCCCTCGAAGATGATCGAGCACCAGGTCGGGTACTGGGGCAAGACCTTGAAGCATTACGTGGAGGCACAGCAGTCGCTGACCTCCGGCAAGTTCGCCGCGCCCGAGGATCCGGGGCCGAGCGACCGGCGCTTCGCGGGGGATCTGTGGCAGACGCATCCCTACTACAACTGGCTCAAGCAGCAGTACCTTCTGTCCTCCGAAGCGATCACCGGGGCGGTGGAGAAGCTCGATCACCTGGAGCCGCGCGACCGCAAGCGGCTGGAGTACTTCTCCCGCCAGATCGTGGACATGGCCTCGCCGGCGAATTTCCTCGGCACCAATCCGGACGCGCTGGCCCGGGCGGTCGAGACCGACGGGCAGAGCCTCGTGGACGGGCTCGAGAACCTCGTGCGCGATCTCGAAGCGAACCGGGGGGACCTGCTTGTCACCCTTGCCGATCCCGACGCGTTCAAGGTGGGGGAGAACATCGGCTGCACCGAAGGCTCGGTGGTCTTCCGCAACCGGCTGATGGAGCTGATCCAGTACGCACCCCGCACCGAGACGGTGCATCGCACGCCGCTGGTGATCTTTCCGCCCTGGATCAACAAGTTCTACATCCTCGATCTCAACGCCGAGAAGAGCTTCATCCGCTGGGCGGTGGAGCAGGGGCATACCGTCTTCGTCGTCTCCTGGGCGAACCCGGACGCCAGCTACGCCGATGTCGGCATGGACGATTACGTCGAGGAGGGCTTCCTGACCGCCATCGAGGAGGTGAAGGGCATCTGCGGCGAGGAGAAGGTCAACGCGATCGGCTATTGCATCGCAGGCACGACGCTGTCCGCGACGCTCGCGCTGATGAAGAAGCGGGGCGATGCCTCCGTCCGGTCCGCGACCTTTTTCACCACGCTGACGGACTTCTCGGATCAGGGCGAGGTCGGCGTCTTTCTCGACGACGATTTCGTGGACGGGATCGAGGAAGAGGTGACGCGCAGCGGCGTGCTCGACAGTTTCTACATGTCCCGCACGTTCTCCTTCCTGCGCGCGAACGACCTCGTCTATCGCCCCGCGATCAAGAGCTACATGATGGGCGAACGGCCGCCCGCCTTCGATCTGCTTTTCTGGAACGGGGACGGGACGAACCTGCCCGCGCGCATGGCGGTGGAGTACCTGAGGGGGCTCTGTCAGGAGGACCGGCTGGCGAAGGGCACGTTCCGGCTCTGCGGCGAGACGGTGGCGCTGTCCGATGTGTCCGTGCCGCTCTGCGCCATCGCCTGCGAGACGGACCACATCGCCGCCTGGCGCTCGTCCTACCGCGGAATCCGCCAGATGGGCAGCCGCAGCAAGACGTTCATCCTGGCCGAGAGCGGCCACATCGCCGGCATCGTCAACCCGCCCGCCAAGAACAAGTACGGCTTCTTTCTGAACGAGGACATGCCGGAACTGCCCGAGGACTGGAAGGAGGGGGCGGCGCGTCAAGGCGGCTCCTGGTGGCCGAGCTGGGGGGCCTGGATCAAGTCCCGCGCAGGGGCGCAGGTGCCGGCCCGGACACCGGGAACGACCGCCCGCCCCGCGCTTGCAGCCGCTCCCGGGACCTATGTCCTCCCCGGCAAGGCGGCCTGAAACGTCGCTACGACGCGCCCCTCGGCCCGGGGCCGGCCGCGGCAGGGGCAGGGCGGTACTCCCGCCGTTGCGGCGCAGAGGCCGGGTGACCTAAGGGGAACTTTTTTGCTGCAGTGCAGAAAAACCCCTTGTCATGCTGCAGTGCGGCATCTATTTACGTTGGGCAAGGGCGCGGGACGGCCACAGGGGCCGCACACCCGGCGCATTGATGCTAAGGAGTGATATCGTGACCAAGGCCGACGACATGAACAAGATGATGCAAGAAATGATGGCGGCGTTCCCCTATGACGCCTCTTCCCTGCAGGACGCGTTCAAGACGTCCGCCGCGCTCGGCGAGAAGATGTCCCGGGTCGCCATCGAGGCTGCCGAGAAATCCACCGAGATTTCCGCGCGCTGGACCAAGGACAGCCTGACCAAGGTGTCCGAGATGACCAAGGTGAAGGACGATCCGCAGGACTACTCGAAGGCGATGACCGATTTCGCCTCCGCTCAGGCCGAGATGACCGCCGAGACCATGGCTGCCTTCGCCGAAGTCGCGAAGAAGGTTCAGATGGAGACGGTCGAACTGATGCTCGCCGCCGGCAAGGACTTCTCCGAGGACGCGACCGCCGCCGTGAAGAAGGCGACGACCGAGGCCACCGCGGCCACCAAGAAAGCGACGTCCGCAGCCGCCTGATCGGGCGCCGGACGACGAGAAGAACGCGGACCCGTGCAGGCGCCTCCCTCCTGCACGGATCCGGGGAAAGGGCGGGGCGCCATGCCGGCGCACCCGCCCTTTTCGTGCGACGCGGCTTTCCTTTCCCAAATCGCTGCCCTACCTTTCCTCCACTGCCGAGAGGAGGACGTGATTTGTCCGACGAAACGTCTGTGCTTCTGATAAAGCGCTATGCGAGCCGGCGGCTCTACAATACCGAGACGAGCGACTACGTGACGCTCGAGGATATCGCGTCGTTCATCCGCGCCGGGCGCGAGGTGAAGATCGTCGATCTGAAATCGGGCGACGACCTGACCCGCCAGTACCTTCTCCAGATCATCGCCGAGAACGAGAGCAAGGGCGAAAGCGTCCTTCCGCTCGATGTGCTCACCGATCTCGTCCGCTCCTACCAGAGCAAGGCGAGTTCCGTGGTGCCGCAGTTCCTGGCCATGTCCTTCGACATGCTCCGCGAAGGGCCGTCCAAGGCGGTCGAGAACATGACGCGCATGAATCCGATGGCGACGATGCCGGGCTTCGACCAGATGGTGAAGCAGCAGGAAGCGTTCATGAAGGCGATGACCGGCGGTATGCCCTCCGGCTGGTCCGGACCGAGCCCCGAGGAGACGAAAGAGACGCGCGCCTCCGGGGCCGCCTCCGCCAGCGGGGACGAACTCGAGGAGATCCGCCGCCAATTCGCTGAACTCAAGGAAGAATTGCGCGCCGCGAAGGGAAAGTAAGAGGCCCGCGTTCCAAGGCTTCGGCCCTCCGTTCCGCGCTCTGCCGATTGGGCATTGCCCTTGAGCGCGAGAACCCGCTACTGTCGTTGGAAGGGCCTGCGCGGCCGAGCCGTGCGTTTCCTTACGAAAATTTCACTGATCTGGAAGACGGTGAGCCCGCAATAGTCGGTCCTCCCCCGCCCGGTCAGCGTCACCCGGCCGCACCCTCGTGCGGCCACGCCCGGTCCCGCGTTCCGCGGAAAAGGGTCCACCGAACTGGATGCGTCAGGGCCGATGGCCGAACCGCATCGGAGATCAAACGCGATGCAAGGCGCGGTCGGACATGAGCAGGCAGGCAGGGTGCTTCACAGCGCCGCGGCCGCCGCGTTCCATGAGCGCGCCATCGCCCCAACACAACACCCCCGACAATTCCGCACGGCCAAGTCGCCGCCCGGGTCACGGGGGGTCTTGAGAGACTCATGGCTAAAAAGATGCTTATCGATGCCACCCACGCGGAAGAAACCCGCGTCGTGGTGGTGGACGGAAACAAGGTCGAGGAGTTCGACTTTGAAACCGTCAACCGCCGGCAGCTCGCCGGCAATATCTACCTCGCGAAGGTCACACGGGTAGAGCCGTCACTTCAGGCCGCCTTCGTCGATTACGGCGGCAACCGGCACGGCTTCCTCGCCTTCTCCGAAGTCCACCCCGACTATTACCAGATCCCCAAGGCGGACCGCGACGCGCTCCTCGCCGAGGAAATGGCGCTGGCCCAGGCCGAACAGGACGAGAACGGCGACGAGGACGGCAAGTCGGGCGGGAAGTCGTCCGGCGGTCGCAGCCGCTCGCGCAGTCGGTCCCGCTCCCAGAAGGCGAGCACGGACGGCGATGCCGTCGCCACGCAGGAGACGTCCGCCGAGGGCGGCCCCTCCGGCATGGACGTCGTCGATCTCGGCGATGAGGAGGACAGCGATGCTCCGGCGCAGGTGCCCGACGCACCCGAGCCGCCCGTCGCCGCCGACACCGAAGGGGACGAAGGCGCGTCCCGCGATACCCGCGGGGACGATATCGAATCCGTCGCCGACGAGGATGTGAGCGAAGAGATCCGCGCGCCGAAGCCGCGGGCTCGCCGCTACAAGATCCAGGAAGTCATCAAGGTTCGCCAGATCCTTCTCGTGCAGGTCGTCAAGGAAGAGCGTGGCAACAAGGGTGCCGCGCTGACCACGTACCTGTCGCTCGCCGGCCGCTACTGCGTGCTGATGCCCAATACCGCCCGCGGCGGCGGCATCTCCCGCAAGATCACCAACGCGACCGACCGCAAGAAGCTCAAGGAAATCGCCTCGGGCATCGAGGTTCCGAAAGGCGCCGGTCTCATCATCCGTACCGCCGGCGCGCAGCGCACCAAGGCCGAGATCAAGCGGGACTACGAGTACCTTCTGCGCCTCTGGGAGCAGATCAGGGAGCTCACGCTGAAGAGCATCGCGCCCGCGCCGATCTACGAGGAAGGCAACCTGATCAAGCGCTCGATCCGCGATCTCTACAACCGTGAGATCGACGAGGTCTGGGTCGAAGGCGAAACCGGCTACCGCGTGGCCAAGGACTTCATGAAGATGATCATGCCGTCCCACGCCAAGAACGTGAAACAGTACACCGATCCCATGCCGCTCTTCGCGCGGCATCAGGTCGAGAGCTACCTGTCGGGCATGTTCAACCCGACGGTGCAGCTGAAATCCGGCGGCTACATCGTCATCGGCATCACCGAGGCGCTCGTCGCGATCGACGTCAACTCCGGCCGGGCCACCAAGGAAGGCTCGATCGAGGAGACGGCGACCAAGACCAACCTCGAAGCGGCCGAGGAAGTGGCGCGCCAGCTCCGTCTGCGCGACCTTGCGGGCCTCATCGTGATCGACTTCATCGACATGGAAGAGCGCAAGAACAACGCCGCCGTCGAGAAGCGCTTCAAGGACAAGCTGAAGACCGACCGCGCCCGCATTCAGGTCGGCCGCATCTCCGGCTTCGGCCTTCTGGAAATGAGCCGCCAGCGCCTCAGGCCCGGCATGCTCGAAGCGACGACGCAGCCCTGTCCCCATTGTCACGGCACGGGACTATTGCGCTCCGACGACTCGCTCGGCCTGATCATCCTGCGTCAGATCGAGGAGGAGGGGACCCGCGATCGCACCCGCGAAGTGCTGATCAAGGCGCCCACCGGCATCGTCAACTTCCTGATGAACGACAAGCGCGAGCACATCGCCGGGATCGAGGCGCGCTACGGCATGGCCGTCAGGATCGAGAGCGACCCGATGCTCATCTCGCCCGACTACACGATCGAGAAGTTCAAGACGGCGACGCGCAATGTGGCCGAGGTTACGGCGCCCGTCATTTCCGTGGACACGTCGGACATGCCGGAGCTCCTTCCCGAAGAGGAGGAGCTGGAGGACGCGACGGACAACCTCCCCGGCGCCGAGGCTCCGGCCGAGGTCCAGGGCGGATCCGATGCGGAGACGCCTTCGTCCGACGAGGACAAGCCGAAGAAGAAGCGTCGTCGTCGGCGCCGGCGCGGCAAGGGTAACGGCAACGGCGATCAGCAGGGCGGCGATCAGCAGGGCGATACGTCCGAGACTGGCGCGCAAGGCGAGAGCTCCGATGCGGAAACGGCTTCGGAGGCGCAGGACGGGTCCGATACCGGCTCCGGAGAAGAGCCGTCGCAGGAGGAGCAGCCGAAGAAGAGCCGGTCCCGCACGCGCAGTCGCTCCCGTAGCCGCAAGCCGGCCGTGACGGACGCCGAGCAGACTGCGGACACGCCGCAAACGCCGGCCGCGACCCCCGCGCCCGACGCGGTCGTCGAAGCCGAGGCGATCGCGCCCGAAGGCGCCCCGCAGATCGCCGATACGGCATCCGAAGCCGCGCCGCTCGCCCCGCGCATGCCCGAGGAGGCAAGCGCGCCCGCGCCTGAGCAAGACGTGGCCCCGACGACGCCCGCGCCCGTTGAGCACCCTGTGCCCGCCGAGGAGCCGGCCCCCGTTACCAGCGCGCCCGAGCCGGAGCCCCAGCCCGCACCGGCCGCTGAGGACGAGAGCGAGAAAAAGGACAGCAAGCCCAAGCGTCGCGGGTGGTGGTCCCTCGCACGCTGAAGCTTGAAGCCGAAAACGCGAAACCGCCCGTCAGGTCCTCCTGGCGGGCGGTTTGCCGTTTGGGGGCCTGCGAGAGAGAAGGGGGCCGGACGCCCGAAAGCGCCGCTGCCATTTGCAGGCGCGGTGCCGGTAGAGCATCGAAAAGGGGAGTAAAATGCAGGCTTCTGTTGCCAGGTGCCTGCGAACCCCGCCTGCCCTTGCTAGAGGACAGGGCTTAAGTTTCGGTCTTGTTACTGCTTACGCAGCAACGGCGACCGGAGCACGGTTGTCATTGGCAACTATCATGCTTGGACCGATAACGGTGGTACCTCACCGAGCAAAAGCTGACCTCTTTAGACGTCCGTCGATCCTAATTTCGGCCCCATGATCCCGCCAATGTGGATATTTGGTGGAGCCGCCGGGTACCGCCCCCGGGTCCGAACCGCTTATTACAGGCGCGTTTATTGCCATAGTCCCCGAAGGGACGAGACAGAAATAGTCGCTCGTCCCGCATCCTTCAAGCGGGGAAACGGTCTGCATTCGCAGGATTTAGGTGAGAGCGCCTCTACCAGCGCAGGACGACGGAGCCCCAGGCGAGACCGCCGCCGATTGCTTCCATCACCACGAGGTCGCCGGGCTTGAACCGCCCCTGCGACGCGCCCACCGAGAGCGCGAGAGGGATGGAGGCGGCGGACGTGTTGCCGTGGTCCTGAACGGTAAGGATCACCCGGTCCATGCCGAGGCCCATCTTCTTCGCCGTTGCCTCGATGATGCGCGAATTCGCCTGGTGGGGCACGATCCAGGCCACGTCCGCGCTTGTCAGGCCGACCTTGTCCAGGGCCGAGTGGGCCGTGGCCGCGAGCTTCTCCACCGCATGGCGGAAGACCTCGCGTCCCTGCATCTTCAGAACGCCGCTGGTGCCCGTGGATGTGCCGCCATTGACGTAGAGGATGTCCCTGTGGCGGCCGTCCGAATGCAGGTCGGTGGCGAGGATGCCGCGATCGGCGGATGTTCCCGCGCCTTCCTCGGCTTCAAGCACAACCGCGCCGGCACCGTCGCCAAAGAGGACGCAGGTCGCGCGATCTTCGAAGTCCAGGATTCGGGAGAATGTCTCGGCGCCGATCACGAGGATGCGGCGGGCGGTGCCGGCCCTGATCAGGGCGTCCGCATTGGCCATCGCGAAGACGAATCCGGCACAGACCGCCTGGATGTCGAACGCGAATCCCGTCAGTAGACCCAGCTCGGCCTGCACCATGGTGGCGACGGAGGGGAAGGTGAGGTCCGGCGTCGAGGTGGCGACGATCAGCGCGTCAATCTCGGTAGCCTCGATCCCTGCATCCGCCAGGGCCGCGCGCGCGGCGCGGGAGGCGAGGTCCGCCGTCGTCTGGCCCTCGGCGGCGAAGTGACGCCGCTCGATGCCGGAGCGGGACCGGATCCATTCGTCGGACGTCTCGAGGCTGGCCTCGAACTCGGAGTTGGGAACCACGCGCTCCGGCAGGTAATGGCCCACGCCCTTGAGGACGGCGCGGATCTGCCGCGTCTCGCCCGTGGTCTGTCGGTGGGCGGCCGCCCCGGCGTCAGGCATCTGTCGCACTCCGGTCCTGGGTGTCTGTATCGGCCTCGCCCAGCTCGGATAGCCTGGCGGCGAGGCGGTCGTTGAACCGGGTTTCGGACAGCTTGAACGCCAGCTTGATGGCGGATGACACGCCGGTCGCGTCTGACGAGCCGTGGCTCTTCACCACCGTTCCGTTCAGCCCAAGGAACACCCCGCCATTGTTCCGCCGCGGATCGATCCGCTTGGACAGGCGCCGAAGCGAGGTCATCGCTAGAAGCGCGGCGATTCGGGAGAGGGGGGTGTGCTTGAACGCTTCGGTGAGGAACGTCCGGATCAGGCTTGCCGTGCCCTCGGCTGTCTTGAGCGCAACGTTGCCGGTGAAGCCGTCGGTGACGATCACGTCGACCTCGCCACCTGGGATATCGCCGCCCTCGACGAAGCCGTGGAAGTCGAAATCGGCCCGCTTCGAGGCAGTCTCGATCAGGTCGTAGGCGATCTTCAATTCCGCCCGACCCTTGTGCTCCTCGGTGCCGACGTTGAGGAGGCCGATGCGCGGACGCTCGATCCCGAGCCCGTCGCGGGCATAGGCGGAGCCCATCAGGGCGTATTGCATCAGGTCGCGCTGATCGGCGCGGATATCCGCGCCGACGTCGAGCATGACGCTGAACCCGTTCGCGTTCAGGGAGGGCCAGAGGCAGGCGATGGCGGGGCGGTCGACGCCCGGCAGCTTGCGCAGGCGAACCATGGAGATTGCCATGAGCGCGCCGGTATTGCCGCAGCTTACCGCGACCGCGGCCTCGCCGTTGCGGACGCTCTCGATGGTCGACCACATGGACGTCCCCTTGCCGCGCCGCATGACGTGACTGGGCTTCTCGTCCATGGTGACGACGTCGCCGGCATCGCGGATCACGCAGCGCTCGGTGAGCTTGCGCTTTGCCACGAGCGGCTCCAGATCGGCCTTCGGGCCGTGCAGGATGAACCCGATATCCGGGTTCTTCGCCGCCGATTCAGCCATGCCTGCGACGACGGCTTCCGCTCCGCGGTCGCCGCCCATCGCATCGACTGAAATCACGATTCGGCCGGACAGGGCCGCCGGAACGCCGGCGCTGTCCTGCACCTCGAGGTCGGAGGTCATGTCCGCTCCCGGAATGGCCGGGATCAGGCCGCGTCTTCGTCGATATCGACTTCGTCCGCGGCGGCAACGACTTCACGGTCGTTGTAGTGCCCGCAGGCGCCACAGACGTGATGCGGGCGCTTCAGCTCACCGCAGTTCGGGCACTCCGCCGGGTTCCCCGGAACCAGAGAATCGTGGGCGCGACGCATGTTGCGGCGCGATTTCGTGACTTTGTTCTGAGGGACGGCCATGTCTCAACCCCGAATAATTCGGCCGAAGCGGGCCCGGTGCGCACCTTGCGTCACCGCCGTCCAACGGCTCATCGCGTTTCTCGTATCGGCGCCTCATACGCCCGGTCTCCCCGGCAATCAAGCGGGGAGCCGTCTCAAAAGAGGCCGCACCATAGCGTTTTTACGCTGCGGCGCAAGACAAAGCCCGAGAAGGGGGCTCAGTGCGGCCCTCCGCTACCCGATTCTCCGCCCCCCTCCCGGAGCGCCTTGAGGGCCGCGAACGGACGCGCATCCTCGTCGCGCATCGGCTCCACGCCCGGCGCGGCGAATACGGCTTCTCCAAGTTCGGCCCCTTCGGCGCGGGGGAATTCGGGAAGCGCAAGATCGAGCGCCTCGCCGAGGACGTCGGACAAGTCGAGCATGGCGGGCAGGGGCTCCGCCGTATCGTCCTGCGGCATCTCGACCTCGGATTCCTCCGGCTCGGACCAGTCCTCGACATAACGGCGCACCACCTTTTCCGAGACCACGGTCTCGACCGGTGCTCCCGTCACCACGCATGCCTGTACCGCACGCGCCGTGAGCGTCGCCTCCAGGCGCCAGTCGCGCCTCGCCGCCGGGATCAGCTGTCCCTCGAGCCGCGCCGAGGTCACGGCCTCGATCTTCAGGCGCTCCCGGATCGCCTCGAGGCCGGCCTCGTCAGGGGCGTAGCTTACCTTGTGCGCATCCCGCCGCGGCAGGGATGACAGGCGCATAACCGCATCGTTTGCTCTATCCTCGCTCATGCCGGACCTTCCTTTCTTGATCCCGAAACTTGCCCTGATATAAGCCCTCCATAGCCGCGGCCCGCAAGGAGCCGGGGAATAATGTGGACATCGGCTCCAGAGAGGGGCCGGGCCACGCGGGGGCGTGAGGGCGTGGATGGGCCGAGTGAGCAAGCTGGTACGCGGTATTCGGACAGTCGCCCTGGCCGGCGGACTTGGCGTGATGGCGGCTTGTCAGCCGATCTACAACAATCATGGCTACACGCCGTCTGATGCGGATCTTGCACAGATCCAGGTCGGCCGGGACACGCGCGAGACGGTCGCCGCCCAGATCGGCAGCCCCTCCGCCACCGGCGCGATCGGCGAACAGGGCTACTATTACGTCTCGAAGCGCGTCCGGTCCTACGGCTACCGTGCCCCCGAGGTGATCCAGCGCGAGGTCGTGGCGATCTCCTTCAGCGAGGCCGGCACCGTGTCCAACGTCGAGCGCTTCGGCCTCGAGGACGGCAACATGGTCGCGCTGTCCCGTCGCGTCACGGACAGCAACATCGAGAATGTCGGCTTCCTGCGCCAGCTCGTGGGCTCCATCGGCAACTTCACTGCCGACAATCTCCTCGGCAATTAAGGGAAGGGGCGCGTCAGCCGGCGCCCCCCCTTCAACTTTCCTGAGCATACCCCGTGGGGGCCGTGTCCGCGGTCTCAGTCTGTCTTCGGCCTGAACTCGAGCGCGACGCCGTTGATGCAGTAGCGCAGGCCCGTGGGCCGCGGCCCGTCGGGGAAGACATGGCCGAGATGCCCTTCGCAGCGATTGCAGTGCACCTCGGTGCGCTTCATGAACAGGCTGCGATCGACGCGCTCGCCGACGAGATCCGAATCCTTCGGCGCATAGAAACTGGGCCAGCCGGTGCCGCTGTCGAACTTGGTCTCCGAATCGAAGAGCGGCGCCGCGCATCCGGCGCAGACGAAGACGCCCGGCTCTTTCGGGAAATCGTCATGGGTGAAGGCGCGCTCGGTGCCGTGCTTGCGCATCACCTTGTACCCCATGTCCCCGAGCTGGGCGCGCCACTCCTCGTCCGACTTCTCGACCTTCTGAATTTCGGTGCTCTCCGCCATCGTCTCCCGCTTTCCCGCGACTTCGGGGTCCGGCCCCGGCGCGAACTGTCTTGTTGATGCATCGTCTCTTGCCCATAGGTAGGAAATCCTGCGGAGCTTCCAAGCGGAGGGGAGCGGTCATGCTCGAGCTAGGGGAAGGGCGCTACGTCGCCCGTCCGGCCACGACCTCCTCGGATCTCTCCGCCTGCCTTGCCCTGCGGGCCGCGGCGTTCCGGGGCGGCGCGCCGGACGAGGATGCCTTCGACGGCGCGTCTCGCCACGTCATGGTCGAGGACCGCCGGACCGGGGAAGCCGCCTGCACCTTTCGTCTCGCGTTCTATCGCGGGGATGGGATCGCGCGGAGCTATTCCGGCCTGCGCTACGACCTGTCCCGTCTTGCAGGGTTTCCCGGCGTCCTTCTCGAACTCGGCCGGTTCTGCATCCGCGGTGGCGCGCCGGATGCGGACATCCTGCGTCTGGCCCTGGCTGCGCTGACGCGCGAAGTGGATGCCGCCGGTGTCACGCTCCTGTTCGGATGCAGCTCCTTTCCGGGGACCGACCCGGCCGACCACGCCCCCGCCCTCGGATACCTTGCGGGGCGGCCTCCAGCGCCGCCGGACTGGGCGCCCGGCATCGGGACATCCGGCACGGTGCCGCTCGCCCGCTTCGCCCCGGACGCGCCTCAGCGCCGCGGGCTACTTGCCCTTCCGCCGCTTCTGCGCAGCTATCTGGGCCTCGGCGGCTGGACCTCCGATCACGCCGTGATCGACAGGGATCTCGGCACCACGCATGTCTTCACCGGCGTTGAGATCGCCCGTATTCCGCCGGCCCGCGCCCGAGCGCTCCGTCTCGTCGCGGACGCGGCTCAGGGCGCTTGACGCGTTGCCAAGAGGCGCAGATCCATGGCCTGGGTGGAGGATGACGCCGCCAGCGGAGCGGTCCCTAGCAGGAAGCGCATCGCCCGCGCGGTGACGCGGAGGGCCTCGCCGCCGTGCGCATCGCGCCACATTTTCGTCCGGAACGCATGGTGAAACCCCGGCGGTATCAATGAATTCGCCGGGACGTTCCATGCCCACCGCCGCCAAGCTCGTCGCCGCAATAGGCTTTGCCCTGATGGCCTACATGGCCTCCGAGGCGTTCAAGCCTTTGCTGCCGGAGGGGACGAGGGTGCATCTTCTGTCGCCCCTCAACGCGGGCATCGGGGCGCTCTCGGGGTGGCTCGTGATGGGCCGCCTTGCGGGGCGTGGGTACCGAGAGGCGGTGTCTTCGGGATTGAGAACGGCGGCCGTCGCGGTGTTCTACATCCTGACCGGGTGGGCCGCCTACGAGATGATCCGCAAGTCCATGCGACTGCTTTACGACGGGCCCATGGAGGCGCTTGTTGCGATGATGGGCATGATCGGCGAATACGCCGTCATGGCGGCGACGGATCCGCGGACGGCGCTGATCGTCGTCGGAGGCGGCGTCGTTGCCGCTTGTCTTTCGGAATGGGCTGCACGCAATCTTGGCTGATCGAACGATGTACTTCCTCGCCGGACCGCTCTCGGATCCGGGCCTCCTGCACTCCGTGACCGGCGACCGGCCCCGCCTTCGGCCCGGGCGCCTCGACGGGTTCGGAACAGCGGGTCCGGACGAGGAGAGCGGTGGCCCCGTCTGCCTGCGACGCGCGGATGGCAGCGTGGGGGGCGTTCTGGCGGAGCTCACGGGCGATGCCGCGCAACGTCTTGCCACGTACGTCGCACTTTTCGGGGCGGAGTTTCGGGAGTTGCGCGTGGGCGGGGAGGCTGCGCTGGCTCCCCTGAACGAGGAAGCGCCCTTGCGCTCGCATGACGCGACGTCCTGGGCGCGTCGGCTCGGCCCCATCGCGCCCCTTGCCGCCGAGGAGGCACTGGCGGCTCTTGCTGCCGGCGTGCCCGCAGACGTCGTCAGTGGGCGCTACGCCAAGCTGATGGTCCGCGCGCAGGCCCGCGCCAATGCCCGGAACGGGACGCCGCCAGCGACGACGCGCCGCGCGCGGAGCCAAGGCGATCTCGTGATCGAAGGCTGGCGGCAGCCCTACGCGAACTTCTTCGCCGTCGAGGAATACGACATCGATCACGTCCGCTTCGACGGGACCCGCAGCGGTCGCCTCGAACGGGCGGTCTTCGTGTCGGGGGACGCAGTCACTGTCCTGCCTTACGATCCGGCCCGCGATCGGGTCCTCCTCGTGGAACAGATCCGCCTCGGCCCCCTCGGGCGCGGCGATCCCAACCCGTGGACGCTGGAGCCCATCGCCGGACGTCTCGACGGCGGCGAGACCCCCGGGACGACGGCCCGCCGGGAGGCCGAAGAGGAGGCCGGCCTTGCGCTCACCGAGCTCATCCCGTGCGGGCGCTACTATCCGTCGCCGGGGGCGAAGTCCGAATTCGTCTATTCCTACATCGGCCTTGCCGACCTGCCGGATGGCGCCGGGGGCCTCGGCGGCGCGGCCGAGGAGGCGGAAGACATTCGCGCCCACGTTCTGTCCTTCGACCGCCTGATGTCCCTCATCGAGAGCGGGGAAGCCCAGACCGGGCCGCTGATCATCTCGGCGCTCCGGCTCGCGGCGCTCCGGCCGTTGCTGCGGAGTTGACTCCCGTCCGCCCGATTGTAGCTGTGGGACGCGACAGAGGAGCGACGCCCATGCAGATCAGACAGAACCTTGCCGATGCGGTGGGGAACACCCCGCTCATCCGGCTGAACGGCCCCAGCGAGGCCACGGGCTGCGAAATCTACGGCAAGGCGGAGTTCCTCAATCCCGGACAGTCCGTGAAGGATCGCGCCGCCCTCTGGATCATCAGGGACGCCGTGGCCAAGGGCCAGCTGAAGCCCGGCGGTACCATCGTCGAGGGGACGGCGGGGAATACCGGCATCGGCCTTGCCCTCGTCGGCGCGTCCATGGGGTTCCGCACCGTGATCGTGATCCCCGAGACGCAGAGCCAGGAAAAGAAGGACATGATCCGCCTAGCCGGCGCTCAGCTCGTGGAAGTCCCGGCGGTGCCCTACAAGAACCCGGACAATTACGTGAAGTATTCGGGCCGCCTCGCCGAAGAACTTGCGAAGACGCTTCCCGAGGGCGCGATCTGGGCCAACCAGTTCGACAATACTGCCAACCGCGAGGCCCATATCGACGGAACCGGCCCCGAGATCTGGGCGCAGACCGACGGCAAGGTCGACGGTTTCATCTGTGCCGTCGGCACGGGCGGAACGCTTGCGGGCGTCGGCATGGCGCTGCAGCCCAAAGGCGTGAAGATCGGTCTCGCCGATCCGGGCGGCTCCGCGATGTATTCGATCTACCGCACCGGTGAGGCGGACGCCTCCGGCAGTTCGATCACCGAGGGGATCGGGCAGGGCAGGGTGACCGCCAATCTCGAAGGCTTCACCCCCGATTTCCTCGCCAAGATCGAGGATGACGAGGCCCTGCGCGTCACCTTCGACCTTCTGAAGCACGAAGGTCTCTGCCTCGGTGGCTCGTCCGGGGTCAACGTTGCGGGCGCGATGGCGATGGCGCGGGACATGGGACCGGGTCACACCATCGTCACGGTCCTCTGCGACTACGGGACCCGCTACCAGTCGAAGGTCTGGAACCCCGGATTCCTGCGCGAGAAGGGCCTCCCCGTCCCCGATTGGCTGGAGAAGGACGCATCCGATCTGCCGCGCGTCTTTGCCGGCTGAATCGGGTTGCGCCCGCCCCGCGCCTCACGCTAAACCCCCGTCCAACGGAGAGGTGGCCGAGTGGTCGAAGGCGCACGCCTGGAAAGTGTGTAGGCGGGAAACCGTCTCCAGGGTTCGAATCCCTGTCTCTCCGCCATTTTCCCCAAGCGCCTAGAAACGCACGAGAAATCGTGTCGATGTCCAGCAAGCCGTTGTCCGTCATGGACCGCGCGAGCAAGGCATGAGGACATGCATAACTTGATCCGGCCACGCGGCACCGGAAACGGGCGTCGCGTTTCGCATGATCCCCCCGGCCGAGTTGATCGGCGGCGGACAAGGTCGCTGCCCGGACCAGACCATGTGTTGCCCCCAATCCCCATCGTCTGGCGATCGGGGGCACATCACTCTCACCACGGGTGATCAGTAGAGTTCCGGCACGCCTTTTGGCTTCATCGACGGCAGAACGATGACCGACGCTCCGTGCACGGCCCGTTCGTGCAAGTGGATCACATCCTGGTTCAGCATCCTGATGCAGCCGGACGACACCGCCTGACCAAGTTCTCTCGGAGAGGCATCTCCGTGGACACGGTACAGTGTGTCGACACCGTTCTGGAACAGGTAGAGAGCTCGGGCGCCCATCGGGTTGCCTTCACCAGGGTCCATTCCACCGTTTGCCACGGAGTAGGGCTCAAGGTCAGGCTGACGGGCGATCATCGTATCGGGCACGTTCCAGCGCGGCCATTTGCGGCAGAACTGAAGTCGCGCCGTACCCTCCCATGAAAAGCCTGCCGCACCCACGCTCACGCCGTAGCGTGTAGCCTTGTCCTGGCTTTCCACGAAATGCAGCATGGCCGCGTCCGGATCGACGATGATCGTACCTCTGGCATGTTCAGGCCACAGGTTTTCGACCTCCTGGCGCCAGTATTCCGGTGCAACTGAACCCTCGGGAATCGCGGGCACGGGGTAGGGTTCATCGGTGATGGCGCCATAGAAGTCTGGAAGCGGGGGGTATTGCGGTTCGGGCGGAACCGCACGCGTTGCGAGGTCGGTTTCGGGCCGGGCGCAGGCAGCCAGCCCCGCAGCCACCCCGAGGGCGGCGAAGGTGCGACGTGTGAGCATGGAACTTGTCCTTGTTTTCATGACGGAATCTGCGCATGGGGCGCGGGTTCGGTCACGAAAATCGGGGAGGTTCCGTTGGAGGTGTCCGGCCAAGATCGTCGCCAAGCCACTCGCTGTATCGGAAGTTGAGAGTCGTAGCGGCACGCTCGTGGGAATCTGCCGAGGTCGGCACGTTTGCCGCGAGGGCGGAACTACAGGGCGATTTCAGCAGGGAACCGAGACGGCATTTACGATGTGTCGGTGCTACTTGGTCGTTCGCTGCGACCGTCGTTCTGACCGAAAGGTCTCGTGCGCCGATCTTCGCCGAGGTCGCACTGAAGGCACCCCATGGCAGGAGCAACATGATCAAGATCGTGACAAGAACGGGCCTAATCCGGTGCATTCAGTCTTCTTCCAAGATCAACAGGCGGTCGCCAATCAAGATATTGCGAGGCGGATCACCAAAGCGACCCTGGCCAGAACGCTAACGCTGGCATGCGAGGAGGCAGCGCTCGGGCCAGCGTCCAGACATCGGGGGGGTATCATCAACGCCGGTCACTCCATCGAAACCGCCCTTAGCTCTGCCGATGATGGTCCTGTGGCAGCGGTGCGTGTCACAGACGCCGTCGGTGGTCACGATGCCGCGCTGCTCATCCTCCGAAACCCGCCGGCCGAACGGTTCTGCCACCTGCAGCAATGCTACGAGAGCGTGCTGGTCGAACAGGGTAAGCAATGGACCAACCGTGAGACGATGCCTGCCCGTTGATCGGGAGAATGCCGGTCGACGATATTGGACGGCCTGAGATCCTGATGTGCCTCTCTCCGATCAGGACCGAGACGCCTCGCTCAGAGGCTGCAAGCGGTTCCGGGCGTGGCGACGTCCCGGGGGCGTTCGATCCGGCGAGCCGCCGCCTGCCTCCGGGACATCGTGGACTGCTGTCACGCGCGATCCATCACGCGGACCAGGGCCGGGAAATAGGCATCGCCCAGCCCCGCCTCGCGTGCCTTCTCCATCCGTGCCCTTGCCAGTTCGGCGCCGTGGGCCCGGAACCCGGTCAGGCTGGCCAACTCGAGGGCGTAGCTGACGTCCTTGAGGGCATAGTCGGTCGGGAAGGCGCCAGCCGGGAAGACGTCGGGCAGCATGGCCTTCATGCCATGGTTGCGCAGGGCAAAACTGTCGGCCGATCCCTTGGACAGCGTGTCGAACAACAGGGCATCATCGACACCGGCGGCGCGCCCGAGGGAGAGCGCTTCGGACAGGGCCACCACGGTCTCGAACAGCACCATGTTGTTGAGGATCTTCACCACCTGTCCGCATCCGACAGGCCCACAATGGGTGATGTCGGTTGCCGCATGGGCCAGAAGGGGGTGGATGATTGCGACGTCCTCGTCCGAGCCGCCGACCATGATCGACAGGGTGCCGTCCTCGGCTGCCTGCCGCGTGCGGGCAACAGGGGCATCGGCAAAGCGCATTCCCTTTTCCTTGAGCGCCTCGGAGAGGTCCCGCGACAGGCCGACCGGAGAGGTGGACATGTCCACGACCAGAAGCCCGGCCCTGCCCGACGGCAGGATTTCGTCGCGAACCACTTTCTCGACCTGAGCGCCGCCGGGCAGCGACAGAAAGAGAATGTCCACTTCGGCCGCCATCGCGGCCAGACTCTCGGCAGCGAGGGCGCCATGTTCGACCAGGCGGGCGACAGGCTCCGGGGAGAGATCGAAGACCTGCATCTGCGCGCGCGACCCCAGCAGGATGTTGCGACAGATCGGTTCGCCCATCACGCCGAGACCGGCAAAGCCGAGGGTCGCGGCTTCGGTGGAGGTGGTGGTGCTGGGGGTCATGCTTGCTCTCCTTGGGGAACGGGAATGGACAGGATCGAGGTGCCGCAAAGCGATCCGAGGAAGGCGCGCGTCTCGTCCCGGGAAAAGGCGATGGAAGCGATGTTGCCGAGGCGGCTCCGACCGGTGTCGTAGAAGTGCTCCCGGCCCATGCGGCCCTCGGTCAGCGCGCTCTCGACCCGGTCGACCAGGTCCGGGTCGCAGTCTTCCAGAACCAGCTCGGCCCTGCCGTCCGGCGCGACGCGCCACAGCCGGTTCGAGACGATGCAGGTGACCCATAGATTCCCGGCGCTGTCGAAGCGGATCCCGTCGGGGAAGTCTCCCCGGCCGAATTGCACCATGGTGCGGCGATTGCTCAGCCCGCCCGGCCCGAGGTCGAAGCGGGTGATGCGGCGTGAGAAGGTCTCGGAGATGACGAGGCCGGAGCCATCCGGCGTCAGTCGGCATTCGTTGGCAAAGCAGATGTCATCCGCCAGGATGCGCGCCGTGCCCTTCTCAACCATTACGATCAGACCGTCGGCGATTTTGTCCGAATAGGCCTTGAAGCGCGGTTGCTGGATGGTGCTGACGGTGATCCACATCCGGCCGGCGTCGTCGGTCATGACGAAGTTCGCCGCTGCGAGGGGGACGCCATCGGCCTCCATGACTTCGCAGGTCAGGCTCTGGTCTGCTCCGAGGCGCCAGATCCCGCCACCCTCTCCGATATTGGCGATCAGCGCGCTGCCGTCAGGCTGGGGCGCGATCCCGTTGGGCACCAGTTCAGCGCCGCCTGCCACCGCAGGCATGGGGCCCTCGGTCTGGACCTGACCGCCCGGGGAGATCCGGCTGATCCCGCGCGCCCGATGCGAGACAATTAGGCTACCGTCGCCAGTGACGTGAACCGATTCCGGGCGATCCAGTCCCTGGCCAATGCGCGCGACGTCATCCACCGAGAGAAGCGGCTTGCCTGCCGTGTCAGTCATGTTTTGAGGCTCCATGAAAACGGTTGGTATGTTCTGTTTCGGGCCGCGGCCGCATCGCCTTGGGAAGACAGGTTTGCCGCCGTTATCGAACTTTCCGGAAGATTAAACTTGCAATCTCGATCGATGACTCGCTACTTAATAGAACATGAGTTCTGCTAGGTGCAACAGGGAGGTGGACATGGCCGACCAGATAATCGCCAGCTTCATGCGCCTTCCTGCGCTCCTGATCGGCCATCCCGAGATTGCCCGGCGGGCGGATCGGGCCAGTATCGTGCTGCTGCTTGAGGCCGGGTCCCGAGGGGTGCGTCTGCAGATTGAAAAGGGCCGGGCGGAGGTGCTTACGGCCGAGGGCCCGATGCGGGGCTGGGATATTGCCCTGCGTGCCGCGCCAGAGGCCTGGGCTGATCACTGGCAGGCCGTTCCCGCGCCGGACGCCTTCGATATCCTCGGCATGGTCCGCTACGGGCGGATGCGGATCGAAGGCAATTTCGCGCCTCTCATGCGGCACTTGCAGGTGGTGAAGGACATCCTTGCGCTGCCGAGGGAAGCGGCATGAGCCCGCGTTTCGATCCCGTCACGGGGCGCTACCTGCGCCTCGACATCGGCGGCAGGCCGCATCGTCTCTATGTCGAGGAGGCGGGGCAGGGCATTCCACTGCTGTGCCTGCACACGGCCGGGGCGGACGGTCGGCAATATCGCGACCTGCTGCTGGACGAGGCCGTCACGGCGCGCTTTAGGGTGATCGCCTTCGACATGCCGTGGCATGGCAAGTCCAGTCCGCCGGACGGCTGGCAGGACGAGGAATACCGCCTGAGCACCGAGGCCTATGTGGGGATGATCCTGGATGTCTGCGCGGCGCTCGAGCTCGACCGCCCGGTGGTTCTTGGATGTTCGATCGGGGGGCGAATCGTGCTGCAGCTGGCCGCCGATCATCCCGAGAGGTTCCGGGGGCTGATCGGAGCCCAGGGCGCCGCATGGCAGGATCCCTGGTACGACACCGACTGGCTGCACCGTCCCGACGTACATGGCGGAGAGGTGTGCGCCGCGCTGATTTCCGGCCTGATCGCGCCGGGCGGTCCCCCGGCGGACAGGCACGAGACGCTCTGGCACTACATGCAGGGCGGTCCGGGGGTCTTCAAAGGCGACCTGTGGTTCTACCGCGTCGACGGCGATCTGCGGGACACCATCGCACGGATAGACACCGCATGCTGCCCGCTCTGGCTGATGGCAGGGGAATACGATTTCTCCTGCCGCCCGGAGGACATGATCGCCACCGCGGACGCCATTCCGGGCTGCCAGGCGGTGGTAATGGAACGGCTGGGGCATTTTCCGATGAGCGAAAACTACGGGCAGTTCGCCCGCAGCCTGACCCCGATCCTCGAGGAGATATCGGGGCCGGTTCCAAGGGCGCAGGACGCCCGGGTGAGCCACGAAACGTGAAGAGAAACGGGAGGAGACTTAACATGAAACGTACGACAATTCTCGCGGCGGCTTCGGCGCTTGCGATGGTCGCGACAGGCGCAGTTGCGCAGGAGACCCTGAAGATCGGGGCGCTCGTCACCATGTCCGGCGCCGGCGCGAGCTGGGGCAACGGCATGAAGCGCGCGGCCGAGCTGGCCGCCGAGGACGTCAACGAGGCCGGTGGCCTCGAGGTCGGTGACACCACGTACCAGGTCGAGATCATCGCCTACGACGACAGCTACAAGGCCAACGAGGCGGTGACCGCCGCCAACCGTCTCGTCTTCGAGGACGAGGTCAAATACATCATCGGCACCGTCGGCTCGGCGCCGATCCTGGCGATCCAGCCGATCACCGAGGAAAACGGCGTCATCACCATGACGCTGGGGTTCACCGCCCAGGCGCTCGGGGCAGACAAGAAATACACCTTCCGCCCCAATCCGACCACGGCAGAGGTGGCCCAGCCGCAGATCGACTGGATCGTGCGCACCCAGGACGTGAAGACTGTCGGGGCGCTCTTCCCCAAGGACGAGACCGGCGAGGCCATCGCGAAAGACCTGGGCAGCGCCTACGAGCAGGCAGGCGCGACCCTTGCCGCAACCGAGTTCTTCGAGCGTGACCGCGTCGACTTCATTCCGCTGCTGACCCGCATCATCGCCCAGGGCGTGGATGCGATCGAGCTTGACGGCAACTCTCCGGTCACGGCGGGTCAGATCGTGCAGCAGGCCCGGGATCTGGGCTTCGAAGGCGTGATCATCCGTACCGGTGGCCCCGCCACCCAGGAGATCGTCAACGTCGCCGGCGAGGCCGCGACGGAGGGGATGTTCGTCCACTCCGCCTTCGACCCCGGCGTGGCCAGCGCAAAGGCCTACGAGGAGCGCTACGTCGAGACCTACGACGAGCCGATGAACGGCTTCTCGCCCTTCTTCTACGACGGCACGAAAATGCTGTTCCAGGCGATGCAGGATGCCGGCACGGTCGAGGATACCGAAGCGGTCGCGACCGCCTACGAGAACATCTCCGACTACGAAGGCATCCTCGGCATGATGAACTGGACCGGGAGCGAGCGTTACGGGATCGCCCACCAGCTCGACAGTCCCTTCTACATCGCCCGGGTGACCGGCGGTGAGGAAGAGATCGTCGCCCGCTGCACCTCTGCCGGCTGCGAGTAAGCGCCCTGCAGCCGCGCGCCGGCACGGCGCGGCGCGCGGCCCCCTCAAGTATAAGGACCGGCATCCGTGAGCTTCCTCATCGCCCAGTCGCTGATCAACGGCGTGATCCTGGGAACCCTCTACCTTCTGATGGCGATCGGCTTCACGCTGGCCTTCGGCGTCATGCGCATCGTCAACTTCGCGCATGGCGAATTCTACATGATCGGCGCCTTCTGCGCGCTGATCGGCGTGACCTGGCTGGGGCTGCCCTATCCGGTGACCCTGGCACTCACCATCGTGTTTGCCATCCTCATGGGCGCGGTGGTCGAGCGATTGGTCTTCCGCCCCTTCCGCAATGACGAGCTGTCGGGGATGATCGCCTCGCTCGGGCTCGCGATGATCCTGCAGCACGGGGCGCTCATTCTCTTCGGGCCCGATCCGCAGGCCTTCCCGGCGATGGTCACCGGTGTGTTCAAGTGGGGCGCGCTGATCGTGCCGAAGTCGCGGGCCCTCGCGCTCGGCATCGGCATCGTGATCCTGCTGATCTTCTACCTGTTCCTGATGCACACCCGGCATGGACGGGCGCTGCGCGCCCTGGTCCAGGATCAGGAGGTCGCCGCGGTCTTCGGGGTGCGGCTGGAGATCATGTATCCGCTCGGCCTCGGCCTCGGCATCGCGCTGGCCGCGGTGGCAGGCGGCCTGATGGCGCCGCTCTTCGGGGTCTCTCCCTTCATCGGTGCGACGCCGCTCCTGAAAGCCTTCATCGTGGTGATCCTCGGCGGCCTGGGATCGATCCCGGGCGCTGCCCTCGCGGCGATCCTGCTGGGGCTGATCGAGAGCTTCACCTCGTCCTTCATCAGCGCTTCGGCCGCCGATATCGTAACCTTCGCGCTGGTCATCGGCGTGCTTCTGGTGCGGCCCGCCGGTCTTCTGGGGAGGGCCGAGGCATGAGCTCCGCAGTCACCCGCACAGCCTCCGGCCCGGGGGCGATGGCGCTGCTCTGGGCCGTGGCCCTGGTGGCGGTCGCACTGATCCCCTGGATTACCGGCAGTACCTTCCACTTCCATATCGCGATCATGGTTTGCATCTCGGCCATGGCGACGGGGGGGCTCGCCGTCACCGCCTGGGTCGGCCAGCTGTCACTCGCCCATGCGGCCTTCGCCGGGATCGGGGCCTATACCTCGGTCCTGCTCGTCACCCGGCTCGACCTGCCCGTCCTTCTGGGACTGCCGGCCGGCGCGCTGGTCGCGGGGGGCGTGGCCTTCGTGATCGGAGCCCCCTTGCTGCGGCTGCGCGGTGTCTACTTCGTGCTGATCACCTTCGCGCTGAATGAGCTGTTCCGCCTGATCATGCTGGAAATTCCCGAATATTCAGGCGGATCGAGCGGCATCGCGGGCATTCCCAAGCTCTCGATCTTCGGCGCGACCCTGTCGAGCTACGAGGCCGTCTATCCCTTCGCCCTGGTCTGTCTTGCGCTGGTCATGGGACTGCTCGTGCTGATCCGGAAAGGCCAGCTTGGCCGCCGTTTCGGCGCGGTCGAGGAGAACCTTGCCCTGGCCGAGGCTTCGGGCATCCCGACCGCGCGGACCCAGAACCTCGCGTTCACCATCGGCAGCGCGATCGCAGGATTCGCGGGAGCTTTCCTCGCGCATTACGTCGGCTTCATCTCGCCCGAGACCTTCGGGTTCCAGCTTTCGGTCTCCTACGTGATCATGCTGGTGACGGGCGGACGGCTGGCGCTCTGGGGCCCGCTTGTCGGCGCACTCTTCCTGACACCGCTGCCCGAGTTTCTGCGCGGCGCGGTCGAGTATCAGCACATCATCTACGGCGTGATCCTGATCGCGGTGCTGCGGTTCCTGCCGCAGGGCCTGGCGGGACTGCCGGCGCAGCTTTCACGCAAGGAAGGCCGGGCATGAGCACGCTTCTCGAAATCGGTGGCCTCACCAAGCGCTTCGGCGGTCTGTCGGCCCTGTCGGATGTCAGTTTCTCCGTGGCCGGGGACGCGATCACCGGCCTGATCGGCCCCAATGGCGCCGGCAAGACGACCTGCTTCAACCTGATCACCGGGACCTTCCCGGCGACCTCCGGCACCATCCGCTTCCGGGATCAGGACATCTCTGGGTTGCCGCCGCACCGCATTGTCGAACACGGGCTGGCGCGGACCTTCCAGGCCGCCACCACCTTCCCGAAAGTCAGCGTACGCGAGAACATCCTTCGCGGGGCGATGCTGCGTCATCCGCTCGGGCTGGGGACGATGCTGTTCGGCGGCGCGGCCGCCAGGCGCGCCGAGGAGGAGGCGCGGGGCAGGGTCGAGCATGTGATGGAGGCGCTGGATCTGACCGACCATGCCGACCGCGCGGCCGGAACGCTGGCATACGGCCATCAGAAACGCCTCGGCGTGGCGATCGGCCTGGCCACGCAGCCCGGGCTGCTGCTGCTGGACGAACCGGCCGCGGGGCTCAATCCCGACGAGGTGGATCGCTTCGGCTCCATGCTCAAGGAGATCCGCGCGAGCTTCGGGGTCTCGGTGCTGATCGTCGAGCACCACATGCGGCTGATCATGCGGGTCTGCGATCACCTGGTCGTTCTGGATCACGGCGAGAAGATCGCCGAGGGCGCACCGGCTCAGGTGCGCGACGATCCGAAAGTCATCGAAGCCTACCTTGGGGGCGACCATGCGCAGTGATCTTTCCGTCCGCAACCTCGTGGTGAACTACGGACCCGTGCGGGCTCTGCACGGCGTCAGCTTCGACGTGCCCGAGGGCCAGGTGGCCGCGCTGGTCGGCTCGAACGGGGCAGGCAAGAGCACGGTGCTGAAGTCGATCTGCGGCCTGCTGAAACCCGTCGAAGGCGAGATCCGCGTCGGCGACGAACTGCTACAGCCCCGCCCGGGCGATCCGCTGCGCCACGGCGTTGCGCTCTCGCCAGAGGGACGGCGGCTGTTCGGCCAGCTTTCGGTCGAGGAAAACCTGATCATGGGCTCCTACGCCGTGCGCGACAAGGCGGCGCGCCGCGAGATGATGGACCGGGTCTACGGCTACTTCCCGCGGCTGAAGGAACGGCGTCGGCAGATGGCCGGCTCGCTTTCGGGGGGGGAGCAGCAGATGTGCGCCATCGGCCGCGCGCTCATGGCGCTGCCGCGGGTCCTGCTGCTCGACGAACCCTCGCTGGGGATTGCGCCGATCATCGTCGCCGAGCTTGCCGTCATCATCGAGGAGATCAGCCGCGACATGTCCATGACCGTGCTGCTGGTCGAACAGAACGCCCAGATGGCCCTGTCGATCGCCGCCACCGGCGTGGTGCTGGAAACCGGCAGCGTCGTGCTGACCGGCACGGGGCGTGAACTTCTGGAAAGCCCGGAGGTCCGGGCTGCCTATCTTGGAACTTGAGGAAGATCAGAACATGTCGCTGCTCGCAAAGAAGGCCACGGTTCCTCCGGCTGATCAGGTGCAGGATCTGCTGATTGCCGGGCGAGCCGTGCCCGGAGACGGACCGCCGCTGCGTGTGGTGAACCCGGCAACGGGCGCGCTTCTCGGGCGCGTCGGAACCTCGACCCCGGCGCAGGTGGCCGAGGCGATCTCCGCCGGCCACGAGGCAGTGCGCCGGACCGGCTGGCCGCAGTTGCCGCCGCATGAGCGGGCGCGCATCCTGTCGCGCGCCGCCGACGAGATCGAGCGTCAGGCCGATCATCTCGCCGTCCTCCAGATGAGCGAGAATGGCAAGACGCGTAAGGAAAGCCATGCCCAGGCCATGTCGGCCGCCGGGATCTTCCGCTACTACGCCGCCGTCTGCGAATGCAGCGAAGAGGCGATGCCGCCGGCCCGCGGTGACTATTACACGATGCAGGTCTACGAGCCGGTGGGCGTGGTCGCCGCCCTGACCCCCTGGAACTCTCCGCTGACCATGGGGGCGCAGAAGATCGCGCCGGCCCTCGCGGCGGGCAATGCGGTGGTGCTGAAGGCCGCAGAGACCACGTCCTTCGTGACCCTGGCTTTGGGACAATGCGTCATCGAGGCCGGCCTGCCCGAGGGGCTGCTCTCGGTCATCGCCGGCGGGCGCGAGACCGCCGTGGCGCTGGTCGAGGATCCGGGTATCGGTTTGATCAGCTTCACCGGCGGCACCGCCACGGGGCAGAGCATCGCCCGCGGCGCGGCGGACCGGCTGGTGCCGATGATCCTGGAACTGGGAGGCAAGTCGCCGCATATCGTCTTCGCTGATGCCGACCTTGAGGCTGCGGCGAAATCGGTGGCGAGCGGGATCTTCGGCGGCACGGGCCAGTCCTGCGTCGCCGGATCGCGGCTCTTCGTCGAGGCCTCGGTGGCGGATCGCTTCCGCGCCCTGCTGATCGAGGCGGCCGGGGCGATGCGGCTCGGCCCGCCAAGCGATCCCTCCAGCGTGATCGGCCCGCTGTCGTCCTTCGCGCATCGCGACCGGGTCGAAAGCTTCGTGAAGGCCGGTGTCGCTGCGGGGGGCGAGATCCTCTACGGCGGTCAGCGCCCGGAGGGCGAGCTGTTCGCCGAGGGCGCCTATTTCCAGCCGACGATCATCGGCGGGCTCGATAACTCCGCCGCCATCGCGCAGGAAGAGATCTTCGGCCCGGTACTTTGCTTCATGACCTTCGAGGACGAGGCGGACCTGGTGGGCGCGGCCAACGACAGCGACTTCGGCCTCGCGGCGGGGATCTGGACCGAAAGCTATCGTCGCGCCTGGCGGGTGGCCCGCGCCCTCGAGGCCGGGACAGTCTGGATCAACACATATAAGCAGCTTTCCATCGCGGCCCCCTTCGGCGGCTTCAAGCTGTCCGGGCAGGGGCGGGAGAAGGGCCTTCAAGGGATGCGCGCCTACCAGCAGATGAAGAGCCTCTATTGGGCCGTCTGAGAGCCGGTGGCCGCGTCTCGATCTCGCGGTTTGATCAGGACGAATTGAGGCGTAATGCCAATTCCAACCAACGCATAGGTCGAGGTAGATGTGACAGCCCAGGACACGACACGTCCCGACAAGGATAAATCATCGCGCGGCGTTGCCGCGGTGGACCGAGCGCTCTCGATCATCGCGGCTCTCGAAGCCAGCACGATCCCGCGCAACCTCTCCGAGATCGCTCGTGCGACCGGGCTCTACAAGAGCACGATCCTGCGACTGATGGAGTCGTTGCAATCGGCCGGCTACGTGATCCGGATCGAGGACTCCAAGTATGCGCTGGGCCCGACGATCATGCAGCTTGGCCTGGCTTACGAGCGCAGCAACCCTCTGCGCCATCACATCCTGCCGGTCATGGAACGTCTTGTATCGATCGGAACGGAAAGCCCGTCTTTCCACGTGCGCCAGACCGAGACCGAGCGGCTGTGCCTGTTCAGGCTGGATTCGCATCATTCCACCCTCGACCGTGTGCATGTCGGGGACCGACTGCCGCTTTATCGAGGCGCGGCAGGCAAGATCCTGCGCGCGTTCGGTGATCCTCCAGAGCAGGGCAGCGATATGGATGAGATCCGGCAGGAGGGGCTCGCCATCTCGCTTGGAGAGAGGGACAAGCTGTGTGCCGGCATCGCCGCGCCTGTCTTTGCCGGATCGGAGCGCTTGCTGGGGGCCCTGTCCTTCTCCGGGCCGAGGGAGCGGTTCCGCGAAGAGGACATTGCGCGCATGCGGCCGCAGATGATGGATGCGGCGAAGGAGCTTTCCATCGGGCTGGGCGGATAGGCTAAAAACGATTCAGCGTGGCGACGTGATGTGTTCCGTGCAGCGAGGATGCCGTCTTCGCTGATCTTGAGTCGTGATCGCGCCGCGGCCGAACCGGTGCCCGCTTCCGCTACCCCTTCACCGCGCCCGAGATGAGCGCCGTCACGATCATCCGTTGCAGCGCCACGAACACCAGGACGGCGGGCAGGACCGCGATCAGGCAGGCTGCGGCGAGAAGCTGGGTGGTGGACGCGCTGACGGAGCCGGCGAAGTTGAAGATCGCGACGGAGATCGGCCAGTCCTGATCGCGCTCCAGAAGGATGAACGGGACCAGGAACTGCGACCAGTTCATCACCATCGTCAGCACGAAGGCCGAGGCGAGGCCGGACCGCGCCAGGGGCAGGACGATGCGGCCGAGGATCATCCAGCGGGACGCCCCGTCGATCTGGGCCGCCTCCTCGAGTTCCACCGGAATCGCGTCGAACGTGACCTTCAGGAGCCAGACGGCGAGCGGCATCCCGATGGCGCCGTAGACGGCGATGACGGAGAGGTCGAGGTTCAGAAGGTCGAGCGTGCTCATCCAGCGGTACAGCGGCACGAGGATCACGAGGGGGGAGATCATCTGCACGGCGAGAAGGCCGACGAGCACCGCGCCCTGACCCCGGAACGGGATGCGGGAGCAGGCATAGGCCGCCGGGATGGCCAAGGCGAGGGCCAGCGCGCCGCCGCAGGCCGAGAGCTTGAGGCCGTTCCAGAGGTAGGTCAGGAAGGCGCGGTCCGACAGGACGGCCCCGAAATTGTCCAGCGTCGGCGCCTCGGGAACGAAGCGCGCGGCGCCGAGATAGACCTCCGCCGGGGTTCGGATCGCAAGGCTGCCGAGCCAGGCGAAGGGCAGCAGGAAGAAGGCCGCGAGGAGTGCGAAGAGGGCATAGCTCGCGACATCGCCCCAGCGTGCGGCGCTCACGACGCGCCCCGGTCGCGGCCGATCCACCCGATCAGCAGCGTCAGCGTCATCCCGGCGGCGAAGAGCAGGAGCGCCAGAACGGCGCCGCCCGCGAGGTCGAGATTGTAGAAGACCGTATTGAAGGTGAAGAGCGCGAGGACCTCGGTCGCCCGGCCCGGCCCGCCGCCTGTGAGGGCCAAGATCGAGTCGAAGGTGTTGAGCGTCTGCACCGAAACGAGGACGGAGTTCACCGCGATGGCCCGTCTCATGAGCGGCAGAGTGATAGACCTGAACGTGCGCCACGGGCCGGCGGCGTCGAGCTCGGCCACCTCGTAGAGCACCGGGGGGATGCCGCGGCGGGCGGCGTAGAAGACGATCATGGAGAAGGCCGTGCCCTGCCAGAGGTTCGCGATGACCGCCGAGACCAGCGCCATCCTCGGATCGGAGAGCCAAGCGACAGGTCCCAGACCCGCGTATCCGAGCAGGCTGTTGAGCGTGCCGTAGGGCGCCTCGTCGAAGAGCAGCCCCCAGATCAGCCCGTTCGCGATCCCCGGCACGACCCAGGCCGCGAGAACGAGCGTCCGGAACGCTGCCATGCCCTTCAGCCCCCGCCGTTCTCCCCGCACGATCAGGAGCGCGATGGACAGCCCGGCGAGCTGGAGCGCGACGACGTTGACCGCCACGAAAATCGCCGTCGTCGCCAGCACCTTGCGCAGCGCCGGGTCACCGAGGATCGCGCGCATCGCGTCGAGGGACAGGCCGGTCGCCGGGGCGATCAGGGTCGCATCGCTGAAGGCGAGACGGACGACATCGAGGACAGGGATCGCGTAGAATAGGGCCAGGACCGCCACGGCCGGCAGGAGCCAGGGCCACGGCTGGCCCTGACCCGGCGGTCGCTCGCGGAGGGCCCTGGCTGCCGTCATTGCCGCGCGTAGGCCGACTCGACGGCTGCGGCAGCGGCATCCAGCGCCTCTTCGGGCTCCTGCGTGCCGGAGAGGACATTGCCGAGCAGGATCTGGATCTGGTTCGAAATCTCCGGATAGATCGCCGCGCCGGGCCGCGCGACGCCGTTCTCGAGCGCCTCGGCAAAGAGCTCGAATTCCGGGCCGTCATAGGCGTCGTACTCGGTGTAGATCGACGCGGATGTGGGCAAGAGCCCCTGGGCGGCATTGCCGGGCCCGGCATAGATCTCCTTCGCGATCTCGCCGCAGAGAGCGGCCTTCTCCGGATCGTCCGACAGCGCAGCGATGGACCATCCGCCGGTTCCGGTTGCGCGCTGGTCCGCCGTGGGTCCGGGCAGTTCGGAGACCGCCCAATCGGCGAACCGGTCCTCGGGCAGCGTGGTGCGCAGCTGGCCGTATTGCCAGTTGCCGCCAACGAACATCGCTGCGGAGGAGGCCGCGGCCGCAGCGGTGAAGGCGTCATAATCGGTGATCGAGGTGATCCGGGCCGGCGCGGCGCCACTGTCCACAAGGCCCTCGTAGTAGCGGATCGCGGCGAGGAACTTCTCGCGGTTCTCGCCCTCGGCGAAGATCGGCGCGCCATCCTCGTCCACGAGCCGGCCACCCTGCGCCCAGAAGTTCGCCAGCCAGTCGAAGGCCGTTCCCTCCCAGCGTCCGCCGTTAATCAGGATGCCCTCCCGGCCTTCCTCGGCTACGGCGAGCGCGGCGGCCTCGACCTCCGCCCAGGTCTGCGGCGCATCGGGGACCAGCGTAGTGTCGCGGTAGAGGACGCGCAGATCCGTGAACCACCACCAGGCCAGCACGTCGCCTGCCTCGTTCGTCACCGCATCCCGAACGAAGGGAAAGAGATCGGCCACGTCCTCCTCGCTGAACACGGCATTCATGGGACGCAGGACGCCCGTCTCCTTGAAGAGTGCGAGCTGGCTCGAATCGATCATCGCGCAATCTGGCCCGCGACCGGCCTGCGTCTGCTGCAGAAGCCGGGCCTGCTCCTGGCCGATATTCCCGGTCTGGAGCTGGGTCTCGATCTTCCAGTCCGGACGCTCGGAGATGAACTCCGAGAACAGCCGCTCGAAGGCCTCCTTCGTAGAGGGATCCGAGGAGTAGAGGTCATAGGAGGTCAGCCGGAAGGTCAGCGTGTTCGGCGCATCCGGCAGGCCGACGCGGTTCCGTCCGATCAGATCCTGCGCATGGGACGTGCCCGGCAGGGCAGCGATGGTGGCGAAGGCGGACAGGGCAGCGAGGATAGGCGTCTTCATGTCAGTTCTCCCGATTGGGTTCAGTCAAGGGCCGCTCGAAGACGGTCGTGAGAAGGGGGCGGAGCGCGTCCATGGGAAGGACGGGCGCGCCGGCATCCGGGATCAGGCCGGGGGTAAAGACCTCAGCCGGCAGGCGGTCCAGAAGGGCGGGATCGTCGGCGATGATGTGGATGGGCACGTCCGGCGGCGCGTCCTGCCCGGTCAGGAGCGGGGCGGGCTGATGGTCCCCGAGGACGATGAAGAGCGCCCCGTCCCCGAAGCGGGCGATGTACTGGCCGGTCACCTCAAGGGCGTAATCGAGGGACCTGGCGTATTGCGCGCGGATGCGATCCGGATCGGACCAGACCTCGCGCGGAGAATCGCCGTCGCGCTGCCGCCCGTCGAAGATCGCGCCGTCTCCGATATCCTCCCACGGAACGAGCCGGGGCAGGGGCGTCCACGGCGCATGGGAGGTGACGAGGGCGAGCTCGATCATGTCCGGGCCGGGACCGCGCAGGAGCCGGTCCATGGCGGTCCAGGTGTACTGGTCGGGCATCGTGACCCATTCGAACGGCTCGCCCGCATAGCCAAGACCGTCCGCATCGAGCGTGATGTCGTAGCCGAACCAGCCCGCCTCCGGCCAATCCAGCGTGATCGCCGGCATCGCCGCTCCGGTGCGCCAGCCGGCGGCGCCGAACAGGGCGTTCAGGGACATGCGGTCAGAGGTCATCAGGCGATCGTAGCGGACCTGGCTGTCGACCCATAGTCCAGAAAGCAGCGTGCCGTGAGCAAGCCAGCTCTGCCCGCCCCGCGTCGGCGCGGCCGTCCAGGCAGAGCGGGCGTGCCATCCGGCGTCCGCGAGGGTTTCGCTCACCGCGGAGAGGCGCGGGCCGGAGAGATCGCCGTAATCCGGCTCGTCCAGAAAGGTACGGCCGTAGGATTCGACGAAGGAGAGGATCACGTCGCGGCCTTCGAGGGCGGCGAAGGTGGCCTCTTCGGACGGCGAGGTCCGGAGCTCTTCGGTGAACTCCGCCAGATCCGCGACGCCCCGTCCCATCCGGCCGATCTGCTCTGCCACGATCGGTGTCGCGGAAAAGGCGGACCAGCCGGGCGTGACGTAGCTGAGGCCGAGGGGGGCGCCCGCAAGGATGACCGGTAGAGCTCGAGCCCATGGCGGAAGGCGGGAGAGGCGGGAGAGGCCGATCCAGAGCGTGGTCGCGGTGAGTGCCACGGCGAGGAGGATCGCCGCGATTCCGAGGGCGGCCTCGAGACGTCCGACGCTGGAGGCGAGGAGGGACCAGCCAGAGACGAGAAGGTGCAGGTCGAGGAGCGGATTGAACGGGCGGCTGAAGGCCATGTAGGTGCCGAGGTTCGAGACCCTGAGCACGATCAGCCCGACCGCGAGCAGCACAAGCGCGCCCCGCGTAATCCGCCACGGCAGCAGCGCCAGCGCGACGAGGGCGAGTGGCAGTTCCGTCGTCGGCCGCAGGAAACGGGAGGCGGTGAGGCCCGCGGGGTGCGAGGGCATGACCAGCACGAGATGCAGGATGAGGACGCCGAGGGCGATTGCGAGGCCATTTGCGATTGCGCGGCCCCTCATCGCCGATCCGCCAACTCTATATCCCGCACGCCGGAACCGGGGGAGGTGAGCAGAAGCGCCAGCGCAGGCAGAACGGAGATCAGCATTGCGAGACCGAAGGCGATCCCGGCGGCGACGCCGGCCGCCGGGCTCGCGCCAGCGATCGGGAAGAGCGCGGCGGCGGCGCCCTCGCGCCAGCCCCAGCCCGCCACGGTCAGCGGGATGACCATGGCGAGGAGGATCATCGGTATGAGAAGAAGAGCGGCGCCGAGTGGCAGCTCCACCCCGGTCGCCCGCGCGCAGGCGGCGAAGGCGGCGACGTTCAGAAGCGCGGCCCCGACGGAGAGCGCGGCATGGGCGAGACGCACCCTCGCGGTCGGGAGGCACTGCGCCACGAAGCCCGCGATCCGGCTGCCGCGCAGGGCGAATGCCGCGATAACAAGGGCCACGACGACAGCGATGGCCAGAGCGCTCCATCGGCCGACCGGCCACGCGATGGCGCCGGGGACCAGGAGGACCGAGATGAGCCCCGCCAGCGCAACCGCGAGCATCCCGGCCTGACCGAGGGCGCGCTCGAAGATCACCGCCTGCCCGGCGCGCCTCAGGCCGTTCTGCCCGATCCGGGAGCGCACCGCCCGGGCTCCGTCGCCGATGACGCCGCCCGGCAAGGTCGTGTTGGCCAGCTGCGACAGGAAATACTCGCGCACCGCCCAGCCCGCCGAGAACTCCATTCCGAGGCAGCGCGCCACCAGCCGCCATCTCAGCGCCATTGCAAGGGTCTGCGTCAGAAGGCAGGCCACCGCCACGGCGATCCAGACGGGCGCCACGGATTGCAGCCGCTCGATCACCTCGGCGCGGCCCACGGCCCAGATGAAGAGGGCGATCAGGAGGACCGATCCAGCGAGGCGGAGGGATCGGTTCACCGCGTCCTCGCCAGCCACAGGATATCGCGCCCGAAGGACCACGCGACGAGCGCCGCTGCGCCGAGGGCCGCCGGCCGCGCGAGGATCTCCGGCAAGAGAGGTGCCGTCAGGGCGGCGAGCGTGCCGATTTGAACAACGCAGACGGTCTTCCGGCGAAAGCTCTCGCGGAGCGGCGCCCGGAGCCACGGGAGCGCGGCCCCCGCCGCTACGAAGGCATAGCGGGCGAAGCCGAGGACGAGGAGCTCCGGCCCGCCGCGCCCGTTCAGCATCAGTGCGAGGGCAAGGATGGCTGCGAGAGCCGAATCGACCTCCATGTCGAAGCGTGCGCCGAAGGCGGAGGACAGTCCCTGCCGCCGCGCCAGCCATCCGTCGATCCCGTCGAGCGACAGCGTCAGGATGGCAAGCGCGAAGACGGGCCAGCCGGGCAGGACGCCACCGGTGAGACTGGCCGCCAGCCCCGCCGTCATCGCAAGGCGAATCGCGGTGACGAAGTTGCAGGCGCCGACGCGATCGTGCGGATAGTGATGGGACATGCCGCGCGTCGCGATGGTCGCGCCCGCGAGGAAGGTTGCGGCCGTCACCGTTACGCCGACGGGAGCCAGTCCCCAGCCCAGGGCAAGCGCAAGCGGCGCGATCGCCGTGCAGGCAAGCGCCATGCGCCACGCCGGAGAGGCGCCGGAGGGACCGACATCGGCACTCATGCGGCAAGTGCCTGGACGGTCACGTCGGCTCCCAGCGGAAGGTGGTCCGAGGCGGCGCGAACGGTCGGACCGTTCAGGGCCCGCGCGTTTCGGACCGCGCCCGGAGGGTCCGTCAGGATCCGGTCGAGCGGCAGGACGGGCCGGCCGGACGGAAAGGTGGACCGCCGCGGGCCGGCGAGGCGCAGGCCGGTGGCGCGGGGGTGCAGGGCCAGCCCGCCCCAGGGGCGCCACTCGTTCAGATCGCCGAGGAGCACGGTCTGCATGACGGGACGCCGCGCGATCACCTGGGCGATCAGCCGCAATTGGGCCACGCGGAGCACCTGCAGGAGCGACAGGTGACAGGACACGATGCGCAAGGCCCGGCCGGCAATCCGCGTCTCCGCCAGAACAGCGGCGCGAGGGCAATGCCCCGGAAGCTCGACGATGCGGCGCGATGTGATGTCGAATTCCGGGCCGAGATAGAGGACGTTTCCGAGGTATCCCGAGCTTTCAGGCCCCCACCGCATGTCCTCCTCGTCATGCAGGCTGCGAAGTCCGGTGAGCTCTTCGATGCGGCCGCCGTCGAGCAGCGCCCGGTGCGGGTGGTCGTCCGAATCTGCTTCCTGAAGCGCGAGAATGCGGGGCGCCGCGGGCCGGATGTCCTCCGCGATGGCGTCCACGATCCGCTTTCCGTCGCACCGCCCGTCGCGTCCGACCGCACGGTGGACGTTCCAGGTCACGCAGGAAACTGTCTGTGTCGTCACATGCGTACTTTCCGCATTCATCGTGGTGCAGGCCCGGTCGCCGGGCGCGGCATCCTTCTCAAGCTAGGATGCACCGAAGGCGCGGCAACGCCACGTTTGTCGCACCGGAGGATCGCCACCAGCCTTTCGTTGGCGGTGATTGAGCCGGCATTGCGGTCCCGGACGGCCTCGTACGCCCAACCGTTGTGAAAGGACGGCAGTCCAGCCCTCGCGAGGCGCGCGGCTCTGGTCCTTTGGGACCGGGCGTGCTCTTGATCCGGGCGGGAGGAGACGGGAGGCGGTAACGCCTTCTGCCCCGCCATTCGCAGGTGATCGCCCTGGACCTTAGAAATCCCCAGACCGGCCGACCGAGGGCGCAGGGACATCCCGCGCAGGCGATCGCGGGCGGGCTTCTGATTGCCACCACGATCCTGGTCATCTGCCACGAATGGTCCGGCCTTGCGGTTTTCGCCCTGCCGGCGGCCATCACGACCTTCGGAGCGATCGCACTTCTGGCCCTGCGCGTGGCCTGGTCGCGCAGGCTTTACCTGCTGATCGGGGTCGCCCTCTTCGCCGTCGTTGTCGCGGTGCTTCCGGGGTGGCGGGACGCGGCGGCAGCGGCCTTCGGGACCGCCAGCTTCATCGCCGCCTTCTTCACCGCCCTCATGACGATCCGCAGCGTTGCAGCAAGCTCACCCTCCATTCAGGCATGCGGGATGTTTCTCGCGCAGCAGCCGCCAGGGCGGCGCTACCTCGCGCTGACCATCGGCGGCCACCTCTTCGGGCTCATCCTGAGCTACGGCGCCATCTCGCTTCTGGGATCGCTGGCCGCGTCGAGCGTGGCGAAGGAGCCGGATCCCGAGATCCGCGCCCACCGCAAACGGCGCATGCTCGTGGCGATTCAGCGCGGTTTCGTCTCGACGCTGCCCTGGTCGCCGCTCGCGTTCGCCGTCGCGATCTCCACGACGCTGGTGCCGGGCGCCTCGTGGTCGGGCGCTGTCCTGCCCTGCCTCGTCAGCGCCCTGATTCTCTCCGGAACGGGCTGGGCGCTCGACACGATCTTCAAGCCGCGCCTGACCGTGCCGCGCCCCGCCGCGCGGGCCGAGGGCGGCTGGCTGAAAGCGATGGCGCCGCTCCTCGTTCTTCTTGCGATCCTGCTTTCTTGTGTGACCGCAATCTGGGCCGTGGCGGATTTGCGCATCATTGCCGCGGTGATGAGCGTGGTGCCGATCATCGCGCTTGTCTGGGCGGGGATCCAGGGGCAGGGCGAAGAGGGCGCGCTCCGGCATATTGGAAATCGCGCCGCCGCCTTCGCCGTGCGGGACCTGCCCGGCAACGGACCGGAACTGGTCCTTCTCGTCATGGCGGGGTTCATAGGAACGATCGGCGGGCAGCTCGCCGCGGCGGTCGTGCCGGGCACGGGCTTCGATCTGGCGGCCCTGCCCACGTGGTCGGTCCTCTTGATCCTGTTCTGGCTCATCCCGGTCGCGGGGCAGATCGGCATGAACCCGATTCTCGCGGTCTCCCTCATGGCGCCGCTCCTGCCGACGCCAGAGGCGCTCGGCGTCGCGCCCTCAACAGTGATCGTCGCGATCACCGGCGGCTGGGCGCTGAGCGGGTCGACCTCCCCCTTCACCGCGTCCACGCTTCTCATCGGCTCCTTGGGCGGCGTGAGCGCGACGCATGTGGGCCTGCGCTGGAACAGCGTCTACGCGCTGACCTGCGGTTTCGTCCTGTCCCTCTGGGTGCTTCTCCTTGCGATCCTCTCCTGAGGATTGCGCGCAGCTTCGGCCTCCTGACCGCCCGCTATTCGACGGCCTCGGCGGCGCTCAGTCCCGCGTCACGTCGAGCGGCTGGAAGACCGGTCCGCCATCGGCCTCTCCGTGGAAGGCGGTGACGCCGAAGATCGCGCGCATCCGGGCAGGCGTCAGGACCTCGGACGGCGGGCCGTCCGCCACGATGCAGCCGTCCTTCAGCGCGACGAGGCGGGTGCAGTGCCGCGCCGCGAGACCGAGGTCGTGAAGCGTGACGACGAGACCGTGGCCCTCGCCCGCCAGCGCGCGGAACACCTTCATCGTCGAAATCGCGTGAGAGGGATCGAGACCCGCTGCCGGTTCGTCCGCCAGCAGAAGGGGGGCCTCCTGCGCCAGCGCGCGGGCGATGAGGACGCGAGCCTGCTCGCCGCCCGACAGCCGCGTCGCGGCGCGGCGGCGCAGGTCCAGAAGGCCGGTACGCGCGAGGGCGGCCTCGACGGCATTCCGGTCGTCCGGCCCGGGCGCATGGGGGGTCCGGCCGAGGGCGACCACATCCTCCACCGCGATGGGCCACGCGATCTCCCGCGCCTGCGGCAGGAAGGCCGCCGCGCGGGCCCGCTCCCGCGGCGCAAGGTCCGCGAGGGAGCTTTGCCCCGATGAGGGCACGAGGCCGAGGGCGGCGCGCAGGAGCGTCGTCTTGCCGGCGCCGTTCGGGCCGATGAGCCCGACCAGCTCCCCACGTTCGACCTGAAGAGAAATATCGTTCAGGATCGGCCTGTTGCGGAGCGTAACCCGCAAGGACCGGAGGGTGAGGAGGCTCATGGCGCGCCCTCCGCCCGCGTCATCAGGATCAGGCGCAGGAAGACTGGTGCACCGATGAGGGCGGTCACGACACCGAGCTTCAGATCCTCTCCCGGCAGAACCACCCGGACCGCGATATCCGCGGCAAGGACCAGCGCCGCCCCGCCGAGCGCCGACGCCGGCAGAAGGCGCGAGGGGCGCGCGCCGGTCAACGGCCGGAGGACATGCGGCACGACGAGGCCGACGAAGCCGATGGTCCCCGCGACAGCCGTGGCCGCTCCGACGATTCCGGCAACGCCGACGACGAGGGCGAGGCGCAGGCGGCCGAGACGGATCCCCATCGCCTCGGCCGCATCCTCGCCCAGCGTCAGCGCGTCGAGGCCCCGCCGGGCCAGAAGGAGCGGAAGCGCCCCTGCCGCGATGAAGGGCGCCGCGAGCCAGACGTGGCGCATGGAGCGGTCGGCGAGCGACCCCATCATCCAGAAGACGATTTCGTTCGCTGCGAAGGGGTTGGGCGAGAGATTGAGGACAAGGGCCGTCAGCGCGCCTGCAAGCGAGGAGACGGCGATCCCGGCGAGGATCAGCGTGACGCTGCCGCCGCGGGGTCCGGCGAGAAGGAGGACGAGCACGACGCCCGCCGCCGCGAAGGCGAGGGCGAAGGCGGGCAGGGCAAGCGCATAGGCCGCGGCGAGCCCGGTCTGAAGCGCGAGGACCGCGCCGAAGGCCGCCGTGGCCGAGACGCCGATGAGTCCGGGCTCGGCGAGGGGGTTGCGCAGGTAGCCCTGCAACGCGGCGCCTGACAGCCCGAGGCCGCCGCCGACGAGGACGGCGAGCAGCGCGCGGGGAAGGCGGATCTCCCGCATGACGAGGGCAAGCGGCCCGTCGCTTCCCAAAAAGAGCGCGTTCAGCGACGTCAGGGGCCCGATCCCGGCCGGGCCTATGCTCAGCGAGACGAGGAAGAGCAAGACGACGAGCCCGGCGAGGGCGGCGGTCACGCGGCTCATCGCGCCTCCAGCCCACGCCTGAGCTCGGCGAGGCGCCGTACCGCGCGCAGGATATGGGGCGTGCCGCAAACCCGGTCCGCGCCCGGCAGCCCGGCATCGCGCCCGGCGGCGCGGATGCGCGCGAGGATCGGGTGGGACATGATTTCCTGGCGGCGGGAGAAGCCGGGCCCGTCATCGCCGCCGGTGATCACGAGGTCCGGCTCCAGGAGCGCGAGAAGTTCGAGGGGGAGCATGCCGCCATCCGAGAGGCCGGCCTCCTCGGCCACGTTCGAAAACCCGGCCGCCGAAAGCGCTTCCCCGTCGAGCGTGCGGCTGCCGGAGGTCCAGCCGCCGGCGCCGTAGAAGGCGGCCCTGGGGCCGGAGGCCCGGTCGGCGCGGAGTTCGTCCAGATCCTGATCGAAGCGTATGGCAATCTTCTCCGCGACCGTCTCGCGACCCAAGATCTCGCCCATTCGGCGGATCTGGCCTGCGACATCGGCGAAGGAATTGGCGGGCGGAAAGACTTCGACCGCGATCCCGAGGCGGCGGAGCATCTCCGTCGTCGCAAGGGAGGAGAAACTGCCGGAAAGGACGAGGTCCGGGGCGAGAAGGTAGATTTCCTCCGCCCGGCCCTGGTTGACCGGGTAGGCCAGCGCCTCATCCGCCATCGCGGAATAGGCCGGATCGCGCGTCAGGCGCGAGATCGAGACGAGCTGTCCCTCTCCGGCGACAAGCATGGCGAGCTGATCCGTGCACACGTTGAGGGAGACGACCCGTTCGGGGGCGGCCGTCTCACCCAGGGCCGGGGCAGCCGCAAGGACCACCCCAGCAAGGAGGGCTTCAGAAATCCGCCTGAAGACCGACATAGGCCGTCCGCCCGCGCGTCTCGTAGCCGAGCACCTCAGTATAGTCCTCGTCGAAGGCATTCTCGATCCGCGCGGTCAGGGAGACCTCGTCCGTGAGGGCATACCGACCGGAGAAATCGACGATCGTGAAATCGTCGAGTTCGATGTCATCAGCGTCGAAGGTGAAGAACTCGGTGTCGTAGAGCCCGCTCACATGGCGCACGTCCACCGCGGCGAGGGCGCGGTCGTCCAGGAAGGCGTAGGTGACGCCGAGGGACAGCTCATGCTCGGGGCGGCGGATCTCGGTGTCGCCGTCCGGGTCCTCGGCATCGAGCCAGGTGTAGGCGCCGCGGAAGGACAGATCCTCGGACACGTCGAGCAGCGCCGCGACCTCGACGCCGCGGCGGTCGCTCTCGCCGTCCTCGTTGCGATAATCGGGACCGCCCGGCGTGAACTGGTAGATGATCTCGTTCTCGAGAACTTCGCGGAAATAGGTCACGTCCACCGTGCCTCGCCCGCCGAGGACCGGAACCTCGATGCCGGCATCCCAGGAGCGGTTCGTCTCCGGCTCAAGATCGGGATTTCCGGTGCTGAACTGGGTATCGTAGAGCTCGATATAGGACGGATTGACCACGCCGCGGCCGGCGGAGGCGTGAAAGCGAAGGCCGTTCTCGAGCTGGTAGGACGCCGCGATGGTGTAGGTCCGCTCATCCTCGAACGGATCGTTCTCGCTGTAACGTACGCCCGCCTGCAGATCGAGCGCGCCGATGGCGCCGCGATATTCGAGGGCGATGGAGTCCGAGGACCGGTCGTAATCGGGATCGGTGGAGGAGCTGTCTTCTTTCTGTTCCAGAAGGAGATTCAGCTGGTGATCCGTGGTGGCGACGGAGCGCCCGTCCAGTCCGAAGCTCAGGATGTACTCGGCGGACGTCGTCTCGGTCTTGGTGGGCGCCTCGTCGTTCTGGGCCCGCTCGTTCTGGGTGTTCTTCCAGGAGAGGCGGTGGGTCAGGCGACCGTCCAGCATCTCGTACTCCGCCCAGATGCCGGCGGTCTGTTCCTCGACATGGGTCTCGTCATCCGAGTTGATGACGTAGTCGTCCGCGGTGGGAGCCGGGAAGACCGTGGCGTCGTACCCAAAGTCTTCCTCGGCGACACGGCCGATGGCGCCGATCGTCAGCCCGGGCAGGACTTCGTAATCGCCCTTGGCGACGACGGAGCGGCGTTCGGTGCCGTCGCGTTCCTCGCCCTCGCCGGAGAGGTCGACGCCCTCGTCCTCGCGGTCGGTGAATGACAGCGACATTCCGCCCCGATCATCCCGGAAGGAGACGTAGCCGGAGGAATTGTAGCTCCCGGCGCCGACCTCGAGCGAGCCGCCATATTGCGTGCCGGTGGATCCGGTGCGGGTGATGATGTTTACGACGCCGGAGGAGGCGTTGGAGCCGTAGAAGACCGATTGCGGCCCGCGCAGAACCTCGATGCGCTCGATGTTCCGCGCCGAGAGCCCGGAGAGGTAGTATTCGCCGTCGCCCGCCGCGGCTTCGATTCCGTCGATCAGTACCAGCGTGTGGTTCGCCTCGCCGCCACGGATCCGGATCTGGGAGAGGTTCGAGGACGTGCCGTTGACGGAAACGCCGGGCAGGGCGGTCAGCGCCTCCTGCACGGTGGCGATGCCGCGGGCCTCGAGTTCCTCGCCGGTGACAATGCTGGCGGCGCGGGCATAATCCCCGAAGCGCAGCGGCGTGAGCCCGCCCGAGACGAAGATCGTGTCGAGATCGAAGGCATCCGTGGCCAGCACCTCCTGTGCGTGAAGGGCGATCGGCGTGAGGGCCGTTGTGGCGACAAGGCCGGCGGACAGTAAGGACGCGCGCATCGGCGGGGCTCCCGTGATGCGCCCCGGGACCTTCCCGGGGCGCCAGCTGCGGTTGTGCCGGACGGGGAAGGGACAGGACCACGCCACGGGCACGACGAAGTCACCGCTGACGGAAGTCTTTTCCGTAGCCCGACGCGCGCCCCGCGGCCGAACAGGGTGATCACCTCGGCAGGTCTCCTGGCTTGCGGGTCGCAGCTTCGCCGGGCCTTCCCGCGCGAGGATCGCGCAGTGACATGTTCCGACGTCGCTCACCGCCTACAGTTGCGGGGGCAGCCGCGGAATCGGCCCCGTTCCCGAAGCCTGACCGCGTTCCCTATTCACCGCGCATGTGGCGCGGACCGAAGCCTGATCGGCGTAGCTTTCACCGCACGTTCCGGCAAGCGATTCCGTGCGGCCGCGCTCGCTCGCGGCAAAATCGCCACGGCGCGCAATGCGAGGTTGAAGGCCCGACGATCACCGCCGCATTGGGCGAGAGGATCCGGGGTGCTCCTAAGACAGCGTCTCCGCGGTCGGGAAGTGAGCATGACGCCGGGCACCTAAGCCTGTCGCAGCGATCAGGTCAGCTCGGAATGAGGACATGCCCTTCGAAGAGGCGACGCGCGGTCCGGATGACAGCGCCGTGGACGGCGTGGGGCGTTCCGTTCCGGTCCTCGATTCTGGCATCGACCTCGAGAAGACCCGAAGGATGCCCGATGCGCAGGCTCCCCTCCCTCTGCCGCGCGATGCGGGCGGGGAGGCTTCCGGGCAGACGGGCCGCGACGCCGAGGCAGAGCCCGCCGGTGAGCGGTACCGCGCGGTGCGGATTGCCGATGGAGATCATGCGCACGCCGATGTCGAACGCGTCAGCTTGCATCGTTTGGCCGGACAGAAGCGTATAGTCCGTGGGCAGAAAAACCATCGCGACCTTGGGGATCGACGGGATGCCGCCGGCCGCCTCGGGCGTCTCGGCGATGCCCATGGCGACGGACGCGGCCCGGCGGATGTCTTCCATCGTCTTCATGAAGTCTTCGTCCGCCTCGAGCGCCTCGGGATGCTCGGTTCCGGTCTTGCCGACGGTGGCGGGCTCGAGGAAGACGCAGGGATTTGCCGCGTCCACCATGGACAGGGTCACCTTGCCGATATCCGGCACATCGAGGACGCTCTCGGCCTCGCCGTCTGCCGGCAGGAGGTGCCCTGTTCCGGCGCCGCCCGGATCGAGGAATTCCAGACGGATCGGCGCGGCGGTCCCGGAAACGCCATCGATGGCCTGATTGCCTGACACCGCGGCGGTCCCGTCCCTGACCTCGAAGCGGGAGACGATGATCTTACCGGTGTTGGTATTGTGGATGCGAACGGCGGCCTCGCGGTCCGCGCCCGTGGTCATTCCCTCGTCAAAGGCGAACGGCCCCATCGCTGAGGACATGTTGCCGCAATTGCCGCTGGCATCGACAATCTCGTCCGCGACGCCGATCTGATAGAAGCTGTAATCGACATCGGCGTCGGGCCGGCTCGGCGGGCCGACGACGCAGACCTTGGAGAGCGACGAGATGCCGCCGCCCATGCCGTCGAGCTGACGCTTGTTGGGATCGGGGGATCCCATCGCGGCGAGGAAGATCGCTGGCCAGCGGGACTCGTCGTCAGGCAGGTCCCCGCGCCGGAAGACCAGCGCGTTGGACGTGCCGCCGCGCATGAAGGTGCAGGGGATGCGGGTATAGCTCATGGAGCCCTCCTTGTCCGCCCGGACCGAAGGCGGAGTGTGACATGGCGGTGCCGCGAGGGATCGTCACGGGATCGGTCCCGGGAACTCTAATCGCGGACGTGTCCTAGGGACCAGACGAGACTGGTATTGTCGCCGCCTGATTTGAGAGCGTCCTCCGGCGCAGTGCAGCCAGCTTCACGGGCGGAGCAACCCGAACAGCTGCCAGCGCTACGGACGACGCGACGCACGACGCGGACCAATGATCCGTCTTCAGCACTTTGATGGGAGGACCGAATGGAGCGGGCGAGGCGATTCGAACGCCCGACCCTTACCTTGGCAAGGTAATGCTCTACCCCTGAGCTACGCCCGCTTCCTTTCGGTGAGCGGGGATTTAGACTTTGTGGCCGAGGGCTGCAAGAGGTTTTTTCCGCCAATTTCCGCCGCCGTGGCGTAAGGTTGGAGGAAAAGGCCGGAAGACCCGCGCGAGGCCTTCCGGGCCTTGGTTCAGGCCCGCTTCCTCTCGCCCATGGCAAGCGCGGCCTCGCCGCGGCGACGACGTTTGCCGCGGATAAGGTTCAGCACCTCGACGCCGCCGGCGAAGACCATGGCGGCATAGATGAACCCCCGCTCGATGTGCTGGTGGAAGCCGTCGGCAACCAGCGCCATGCCGACCATGACGAGGAAGGCGAGGGCCAGCATCTTGGTCGAGGGATGGGCCTCGACGAAGTTTGCGATCGGCGTAGCGGCGGCCATCATGACGAGGATCGCGACGACCACGGCGGCGATCATGACCGGCAGGTGGTCGGCGATCCCCACGGCGGTGATGACGCTGTCGAGGGAGAAGACGAGGTCCAGCACCATGATCTGCGCGATGACGGCGGCGAATGTCGCTTCGGCGACCTTCGTCTCGCCGTGGGGGCCGCCCTCGACCTCAGCGAAGATCTCGGTGGCGGCCTTGTAGATCAGGAAGAGACCGCCGGCGATCAGGATCACGTCCCGCCAGGACAGATCGAAGCCGAGGATCGTCAGGATGGGCTCGGACAGCGAGACGATCCAGGCGATGGAGGCCAGAAGCGCGATCCGCAGGATCAGCGCCCCCGAGAGGCCGACGAGCCGCGCGCGGCGGCGCTGCGCTTCGGGCAGGCGACCCGCGGCAATCGAGATGAAGATGACGTTGTCGACCCCGAGGACGATCTCGAGGATCGTCAGCGTAAGGAACGAGGCCCAGACAGCGGGGTCGGACAGAAGCTCGAGCATGATGCACCGGATGCAGGTATGACCGCCGGGAGATAGAGGCCTCCCGGCGGGTTGCAAGCTCCGGTGGCCGGACCTGTCATTCCAGTTCGATCAGCAGGTCCTTGGCATCGATCTGGTCGCCCGGCTTGACGTGCACCGCCTTGACGGTGGCGTCGCGGTCGGCGGAGAGGCCGGTTTCCATCTTCATCGCCTCGATGGTCAGGAGCTGATCGCCCGCGGCGACGCTCTGTCCGGCGGAGACGGGGACGGAGGCGATCACGCCGGGCATCGGCGCGCCGACATGGGCGGCATTGCCGATCTCCGCCTTCGGCCGGACGGCCGCGGTCGCCTTCACGCTGCGGTCCGTGACGCGGATGGTGCGGGGCTGGCCGTTGAGTTCGAAGAAGACCCGGGCAATGCCCTCGTCATTCGTTTCCCCGCGGGCGGCCATGCGGATTTCCAGCGTCTTGCCGGGGTCGATCTCCGCCTGGATCTGGTCGCCCGGCTCCATGCCGTAGAAGAACGTGCTCGTCGGCAGAACCCGGACGGGCCCGTATTCCTGATGCCGCCCGAGGTAGTCGGAGACGACCTTGGGATACATGAGGTAACCGTTCAGATCCTCGTCGTCGATCTCGCTCAGCTCGAACGTCTGCTGAAGCTCCTTGCGCGTGCCCTCGATGTCGGCGGGCGGGAGGGCGGCGCCGGGGCGTTCCGTCATCGGCTTCTCGCCGCGGAGGACCTTCTTCTGGATCTTGTCCGGCCATCCGCCCGGGGGCTGGCCGAGATTGCCGCGCATCATGTCCACGACAGAATCGGGGAAGGAGACCTCGCGCTTGGGATCCTCCACGTCGGCGCGGGTGAGGCCCTGGCTCACCATCATCAGCGCCATGTCCCCCACCACCTTCGAGGAGGGCGTGACCTTCACGATGTCGCCGAACATCTGGTTAACGTCGGCATAGGTCTGGGCGACCTCGTGCCAGCGCTCCTCGAGACCGACGGAGCGGGCCTGTGCCTTGAGGTTGGTGAACTGACCGCCCGGCATCTCGTGCAGGTAGACCTCGGAGGAGGGCGCCTGCATGCCGCTTTCGAAGGCGGCGTAATGGTTGCGGACATGTTCCCAGTAGTTGGAGATCTCGCGCACCGCGCCGATATCGAGCCCGGTGTCCCTGTCCGTCAGCGCCAGCGCCTCGACGATGGTGCCGAGGGTTGCCTGGCTGGTGTTGCCCGACAGCGCATCCATCGCGCAATCGACCGCGTCGACGCCGCTTTCGGCCGCGGCGAGGATCGTGGCGCAGGCGATGCCGGCGGTGTCATGGGTATGGAAGTGGACCGGCAGGCCGACCTCCTCCTTCAGCGCCTTGACGAGGATGCGGGCGGCGGCAGGCTTCAGAAGCCCCGCCATGTCCTTGAGGCCGAGGATGTGGGCGCCGGCATCCTTCAGCTCCTGCGCCATGCCGACATAGTATTTCAGGTCGTACTTGGCGCGATCGGCGTCGAGCAGGTTGCCGGTGTAGCACACCGTCCCCTCGCAGACCTTGCCGCTTTCGAGAACGGCATCCATCGCGACGCGCATGTTCTCGGTCCAGTTGAGGCTGTCGAACACGCGGAAGACATCGACGCCGCTTTCGGCCGCCTGGGCCACGAAGGACTGCACGACATTGTCGGGATAATTCGTGTAGCCGACGCCGTTTGAGCCTCGCAGGAGCATCTGCGTCATCAGGTTGGGCATCCGGGCGCGCAGATCCCGCAGGCGCTGCCACGGGCATTCCTGCAGGAAGCGGTAGGCGACATCGAAGGTCGCGCCGCCCCAGCACTCCATCGAGAAGAGCTGCGGCAGGTTGGCAGCATAGGCGGGCGCGACGCGGATCATGTCGATGGAGCGCATCCGGGTCGCAAGGAGGGACTGGTGCCCGTCCCGCATGGTGGTGTCGGTAATCAGGAGCTGTTTCTGGTCCAGCATCCAGTCCGCGACGGCCTGCGGGCCGAACTCGTCGAGGATGGTGCGGGTGCCGGGGGCCGGCTCCGCGCGCGCCTCGGGCGCGACCGGCTCCCTGATCCCCTCGGCCGGCCGCACGCGCCCTGCCGTCTCGGGATGCCCGTTCACGGTGATGTCGGCGATGTAGGTCAGGATCTTCGTCGCGCGGTCCCGTTGGGGCGGGAAGTGGAAGAGCTCCTCGGTCTCGTCGATGAACTTCGTGGAATACTCGTTCGAGACGAATTTCGGGTGCTTCAGCAGGTTCTGCACGAAGGCGATGTTGGTCGCGACGCCGCGCACGCGGAACTCCCGGAGGGCCCGGTCCATCCGCGCGATCGCGGCCTCGGGCGTCCGCGCCCAGGCGGTGACCTTGGTCAGAAGCGAATCGTAGTAGCGGGTGATGACGGCGCCCGAATAGGCGGTGCCGCCGTCGAGCCGGATGCCCATGCCGGTGGCGGAGCGGTAGGTGGTGATCCGGCCGTAATCGGGAATGAAGTTGTTGAGAGGATCCTCGGTGGTCACACGGCACTGCAGCGCGTGTCCGTCGAGCTGCACGTCGTATTGCGAGGCGACGCCGGTCGCTTCCGTCAGGCTCTTGCCCTCGGCGATGAGGATCTGCGCCCGGACGATGTCGATCCCGGTGACTTCCTCGGTCACCGTATGCTCGACCTGCACGCGCGGGTTCACCTCGATGAAGTAGAACTCGCCGGTTTCCATATCCATCAGGAACTCGACGGTGCCGGCGCATTCGTAGCCGACATGCTCGCAGATCTTCCGGCCGAGGTTGCAGAGACGTTCGCGCTGCGCTCCCGACAGGTACGGCGCCGGCGCCCGCTCGACGACCTTCTGGTTGCGGCGCTGCACCGAGCAATCGCGCTCCCAGAGATGGTAGATGTTGCCCTGCTTGTCGCCGAGGATCTGCACCTCGACGTGGCGGGCGCGGGTGATCATCTTCTCGAGGTAGCCCTCGCCGTTGCCGAAGGCGGCCTCCGCTTCGCGCCGGCCCTCGCGCACCTTCTCCTTGAGCTCGTCCGGGCCCATGATCGGCCGCATCCCCCGGCCGCCGCCGCCCCAGGACGCCTTCAGCATCAGGGGATAGCCGACCTCCTCGGCCTGGCGGGCGATCTCGTCCATGTCCTCGCCCAGGACCTCGGTCGCCGGGATGACGGGGACACCGGCCTCGATCGCCACGCGCCGGGCGCTGGCCTTGTCGCCGAGCGCGCGCATGGTCTCGGCGCGGGGACCGATGAAGGTGATGCCGGCCTCGGCGCAGGCTTCCACGAGCGCGGGGTTCTCGGACAGCAGCCCGTAGCCGGGGTGAACCGCATCGGCGCCCGACTGCTTCGCGACCCGTATGATCTCCTCGATCGAGAGATAGGCTGCGACGGGGCCCATCCCGGCGCCGATCCTGTAGGCCTCGTCGGCCTTGAAGCGGTGAAGGGAGAGCCGGTCCTCCTCGGCGTAGACCGCGACCGTCTTCTTGCCGAGCTCGTTCGCCGCGCGCATGATGCGGATGGCGATTTCACTTCGGTTCGCGATCAGGATCTTCTGGAAATCGGCCATCGTCGTCCCCGCATTATGCATTTGCAGCATAAGGTGTAGGGGCGATGCTCCGGGGGGTAAAGACTGCAGCGGCGGCGGTCAGCGGCGGGGGTAGCGCCCGCGCGACCGGAAGACGGCGCCGAGGACGAGGACGATCGCGCAGGCGACCAGTCCGGCCAGACGCTCCGTCAGGCCGTCGATATGATCGGGCGAGAGCAGGTAGATCGCGGAGGAGATGACCCATAGCACGGCGAGGCCGAGCAGCACCGGCCGCGCCCAAGCGATCTCCCGCCCTGCGCCGGCGGACATCAGCACGGGCACCGCGGCGAACAGGACGCCGAGGGCATAGACGAGGTAGCTGTGGATGACGACGCCGCCCGTGTCGTTGTCGCCGTATTCGTTGCGCGCGCCGATGACGACGACGAGACCCGCGAGGAGAACGAGGCAGAAGATCGCAGCCGTCCAGCCGTCCCCGCCCAGATGCGAGTGGGCCGCTGCGAGGGCGAGGGCGAAGAGCGCTCCCGCAAACCCGTAGAGCGCCACGTCCATCACGATTTCTCCCTGGCCCGCCGCGAGGTCCGAAATCGAATCCGAGATCCAGTTGTACTCCGCAGGCACGACGAAGGGCCCGATGAGGACGCCGAGGACGAGGGCCAGCACGCCCGCGAACGCGATGACGGCCAGAATGCGCAGAAGGCCCGATCTCTCCGAGCCCGGTGTGTAGAGCGTGTTCTGCATCAAAGTCCTCATGCGCGAAGGAATGGCCATCGGCACTTGATGTCCCACGGGGCAAGCCCTGGGAACTGGCGGGGTTCCGGTGGCGTGGCGCAATTCGGGCGCCTCACGGGGATCTGGGCGGAACGGAAGGCGAACGCGGGCTTTCCATTCCGACCTGCAGCGATTAGTTTGTCGTCCCATGAGCAGCTTCGACGATCATGACGCCTTCGCCTCCGCCGTTCCCCTGTCGCAGCGCGCGATGGCCGGGCGCGGCGCGCCCTATCTCGACGGGCTGAACCCCGCGCAGAAGGAAGCGGTCGAGACCCTCGAGGGGCCCGTCCTAATGCTCGCGGGGGCCGGCACCGGCAAGACTCGCGCGCTGACCGCCCGGATCGCGCACCTGCTGGCGACCGGAACGGCGCGCCCGAACGAGATCCTCGCCGTCACCTTTACCAACAAGGCCGCGCGCGAGATGAAGACCCGAGTGGGCAAGCTCCTCGGCGAGGGGGCTGAGGGGATGCCCTGGCTCGGCACGTTCCACTCGATCTGCGTGAAGCTGCTGCGCCGGCATGCCGAGCTGGTGGACCTGAAGTCGAACTTCACCATCCTCGACACCGACGACCAGCTGCGGCTCCTCCGCCAGCTCATCCAGGCCGAGGGAATCGACGAGAAGCGCTGGCCGCCTCGGATGCTTGCGTCGATCATCGACGGCTGGAAGAACCGCGCGCTGCGCCCGGATGCCGTCCCGGCCGCCGATGCCGGCGCGTTCGACCGCAAGGGCGTGCGCCTCTACGCCGCGTACCAGGATCGGCTGAAGACGCTGAACGCCTGCGATTTCGGCGACCTGCTTCTGCACATGGTCACGATCTTCCAGACCCATGACGACGTTCTGGAGCAGTATCGCCGCTACTTCCGCTTCATCCTCGTGGACGAGTACCAGGATACCAACGTCGCGCAGTACATGTGGCTGCGGCTCCTGGCGGGCGGGCACAAGAACATCTGCTGCGTCGGCGATGACGATCAGTCGATCTACGGCTGGCGCGGCGCCGAGGTGGGAAACATCCTGCGATTCGAGCAGGATTTCCCGGGCGCCCATACGGTCCGGCTCGAACAGAACTATCGCTCCACGCCCCATATTCTCGCGGCCGCCTCCGGCGTGATCGCCAGCAACAAGGGGCGCCTCGGCAAGACGCTCTGGACCGAGGAGAAGGACGGCGAGAAGGTCCGCCTGATCGGCCACTGGGACGGTGAGGAGGAGGCCCGCTGGATCGGGGAGGAGCTCGAGGCGATGGGCCGGGGCACGCGCGGCCTGCGGCCCGTCTCCCTCGACGAATGCGCCATCCTCGTGCGGGCCTCGCACCAGCTCCGGGCCTTCGAGGACCGGTTTCTGACCATCGGTCTGCCCTACCGCGTCATCGGGGGCCCGCGATTCTACGAGCGGCTCGAGATCCGGGACGCGATGGCCTATTTCCGCCTCGCCGTCAGTCCCGATGACGATCTGGCCTTCGAGCGGATCGTGAACACGCCGAAACGCGGCCTCGGCGACAAGGCGCAGCAGAAGATTCAGGTTGCGGCCCGCTCGAACGGCGTGAACCTGCTCGAGGGCGCACGCATCCTGCTGGCGTCCAAGGGACTGACCGGCAAGGGCGCCGCCGCGCTCGCGGAGCTCGTCTCCGGGATCGATCGCTGCCACGCGCAGGTTCGCTCCGGTGGCTCCCATATCGAGACCGCCGAGATGATCCTCGACGAATCAGGTTACACCACGTTCTGGCAGAACGAGAAGACACCCGAAGCCCCCGGGCGCCTCGAAAACCTCAAGGAACTCGTGAAGGCGCTGGAGAATTTCGACAACCTCCAGGGCTTCCTCGAACACGTCTCCCTGATCATGGACAACGAATCGGAGGATACCGAGGCGAAGGTCACCCTGATGACGCTCCACGCCGCGAAGGGTCTCGAATTTCCCGCCGTCTTCCTGCCGGGCTGGGAGGATGGGCTCTTCCCGAACCAGCGCGCATTGGACGAGCAGGGGATGAAGGGCCTCGAGGAGGAGCGCCGTCTGGCCTATGTCGGCATCACCCGCGCCGAGGAGCTCTGCACGATCTCCTTCGCGGCGAACCGGCGCATCTACGGACAGTGGCAATCCGCGCTGCCCTCCCGCTTCATCGACGAGCTACCCGAAGCCCATGTGGACGTTCTGACCCCGCCGGGTCTCTACGGTGGCGGATTCGGGGCTGCGGGCATGGCGGCGAGCGCATCGCCGGCCATCTCCGGCGCCATGGGCTCGGACATGCACGAGAAGGCGAGCAAGGCCGACGTCTACAATTCACCGGGTTGGCGCAGGATGCAGTCCCGCTCGGCGCAACGATCCGTCTCGCAGCCGCAGGAATCGCGGAACATGGTGATCGATCTCGAGGCGGTAAGCGCCTTCACCGAGGGCGACCGCGTCTTTCATCAGAAGTTCGGCTATGGCGATGTGATCGGGATCGAGGGAGACAAGCTCCAGATCTCCTTCGACAAGGCCGGTGCGAAGAAGGTGGTTGCGAAATTCGTCGTTCCTGCCGCCTCGGCCGGAGACGTTCCGTTCTGATCCAGCGGCGCGTTGCGCCACAACAGGCTGAGGCCTGATCCCGCCCCGCTCCCGGGGCGGCCCGTCCTTCCTCCATTCGCAGATCACGCCTCCGACAGGTTCGCGGGGCGCACGAGCCGTCACGACGGGAGATGCTCCCAGCGTCCGGCGTGTCTTGAACCAGAATGTTTGGAAACAAAAAGGCGACGACACCAGGGAGGAGGAGAGGTGCCGCCGCCATTGTCAGAACGCCCAGGGAGGAGGAGAGGACGTCCCGATCTGAAACCGGCCTTCCCGGGAGGAGGGAAGGAGGGCGACGGCACCAGGGAGGAGGAGAGGTGCCGCCGCCATTGTCAGAACGCCCAGGGAGGAGGAGAGGACGCCCCGATCTGAAACTGGCCTTCCCGGGAGGAGGGAAGGAGGGCGACGGCACCAGGGAGGAGGAGAGGTGCCGCCGCCATTGTCAGAACGCCCAGGGAGGAGGAGAGGACGTCCCGATCTGAAACTGGCCTTCCCGGGAGGAGGGAAGGAGGGCGACGGCACCAGGGAGGAGGAGAGGTGCCGCCGCCATTGTCAGAACGCCCAGGGAGGAGGAGAGGGCGCCCCGATCTGAAACTGGCCTTCCCGGGAGGAGGGAAGGAGGGCTACGGCACCAGGGAGGAGGAGAGGTGCCGTTAGCCGTATCCGGAAGCGCCAGGGAGGAGGACGGCGCGTCCCGAATGAGAAGTCCTTAGAGGCCCGCGGCTTCGCGCGAGATGCCCTCGATGTTGGAGCGGTGCATGCCGAGATCGGCGAGCTCGCGGTCCGTCAGGTTGCTCAGCTCGCGGCGGGTCTGCCGGTAGAGCTTCATCTTGGTGCGGGTCGCCTCGTCGCGGCGGAACATGGCCGTCGCCCAGCCGAAGATGCCCGTGGTGCCGCTCATGCGGTCTGTGTTTGCTGCGTATGCCATCTGCTCAATCCTCTTCGTCTCATAACGCCACCAGAGGCTTCGTCCTCTATCCGATGTGGCGGCGGGCTCCGTGTCCCGCTGTCGAGATCGAATTTGCGACTTTTGCTGCGCTTGCACAACGCACGAAGCTTCAACGCCGCCATGCGGCAATTGCATAAGTCATACTGACCTATCGTCACTGAACCGTTACCGTGGCTTCCTGCCGGACACGGTCGCCCGCTTGCCTTCCGCCCGGCAGTTCTAAAGGGTGCGCTCGCCTGAAGGACAGGGAGGCGTAGATCATGGCGGCACGACGCGAGGACATTCTGGAAGCTCTGAAGGGAGTGGCGCTGCCCGGCGGCGGCGACCTGGTCTCGGCCGATATGGTCCGTGCCCTTGGCGTCGAGCCAAGCGGAGCGGTGCGCTTCGTCATAGAGGCGCCGAGTGCCGAAATGGCCCGGTCGCTCGAGGGTGTCCGCGTCGCGGCGGAAGGGGCGGTGAGTCGGGTGGCCGGTGTCACCTCCGCGGCCGCCGTGCTGACCGCGCATGGTCCCGCCGAGAAGGGGCCGCCGCCCCAGATGAAGGTGGGACGCCATCCCACGCCGCAGCAGGGCGGTCCCGCGCGGCTCGAGGGAATCGACCGGATCGTCGCCGTCGCCAGCGGCAAGGGCGGCGTCGGCAAGTCCACGGTGGCGTCCAACCTTGCCGTCGCACTCGCCCGGGAGGGGCGGCGCGTCGGACTGCTCGACGCCGACATCTACGGGCCGTCCCAGCCAAGAATGATGGGAACGATGAAGCGCCCGTCGTCCGAGGACGGCGAGCGGATCGACCCGTTGCACGCGCACGGGGTCACCCTCATGTCCATCGGCAACATGATGAAGGAAGACGAGGCGCTGGTCTGGCGCGGGCCCATGCTGATGGGTGCGCTGCAGCAGCTCATGACCCAGGTGAATTGGGGCAGGCTCGATATCCTCATCGTCGATCTGCCCCCCGGCACGGGCGACGTCCAGCTCACCCTCTGCCAGCGGTACCAGCTCACGGGCGCCATCGTCGTCTCCACCCCTCAGGACGTCGCGCTGCTCGACGCGCGGCGGGCCATCGACATGTTCGGCAAGCTCAAGACGCCGGTGCTCGGACTGATCGAGAACATGTCCACCTATGTCTGTCCGCAATGCGGGCACGAGGCGCACCTCTTCGGTCATGGCGGCGTTGAGGCCGAGGCGCGGAAGATCGATGTGCCGTTCCTCGGCGCACTGCCGCTCGAACTGGAGACGCGGCTCGCCGGCGATTCCGGTACGCCCGTCGCCGCAGGCAGCGGAAAGGCCGCAGAGGCCTATTCGGAGCTCGCCCGGCGCCTCATCGGCGGCGGAATGGGCTGAAATCCCATCGCCGCCCCCCGGCCTGGCCGGCGAGTCGCGGCGCAGGGCGGATTTCGTGGTGACCGGACCGGGTCGGCGGCCCGGTCCGCCCGCCCCGGCGGGCGCAAACCCCCTATAACACATTGATCTTGCTGCAGACGTTGCGAATTTGTCCCAGCGGCGTGGGGCAAATTCCCACGCACCTTCCATCCTGAACCCATTTCAGAGATCACAGCGCCGCGATCAGTCGTGAATCGCGCGTGATTCTGTGGGTAACCCGTCAAGCACGCTTTCCAGCGCACTGGCATTTTGCCCTTCGACCTGTTGCAGCCGGGTCATCCAGCCACGTCAGCCTCCCCGTCGATTTCATAGGGCGCATCGCTATATGTGGTGAAAAGAGGCCGTTTTACATCAACATCGGCATGGTCTGGCGGCCTGCGCTTGACTCCGGGCCGCCCCGTGAGTCAGCGCGAATCTCCACCAATGGACGCATCTCCCATTTCATGGGCTTGCGTGGGCAGCCGCTCCATGCCAAAACTTTCCTACGTTGAGAGCGGAACCAAAAAAGCGGGCCGACAAAGAGCACCGCAAAGACTTCCCCAAGTCAGGTTTCATACAGGCAATCCGCTACTCGATAAAAAAGAGATCCGGCGCGCAGCGAGCAGACATCCCCCCAGGTGGCTCCGCGATCGGACGAACCCAGTAATGGGACGAGGGCGGCGGATCGGACAATGGCAGCAGTCCGATCCGCCGTTTTTCTTTTCCTGGGGCGGTAATTGAGGGCGTGGCACGCGTTGCAGGAAACGTTCCGGGGCGAAGGCCTGCACAAATTGGACGGAAAGGGCAGGATCTCGATCCTGGCTGATTTTCGTCGTGTGCTCCTTGCCCAGGATTCCAGCGCGGTCGACGGAAAAAATCCAGAACTTACAGTCGTTTACGGCCACCCGGCCCAGAAGTACCTCGAATGCCATTCGGCCGAGGGAATTCAGGAAGTCGACCGCCGCATTTCGGCGATGCCGATGGGGTCCGAAACCCGCCGCAAGGTCGAGCGAATCTATTACGGTCTCTCCGCGAAGGTTCGTCTCGACGATAATGGCCGGCTCGTTCTCAATCCCCGGATGCGCGCGAAACTCGGCGACACGACGGATGTCTACATGACCGGCGCCGGCGCGACCTTCCAGATCTGGAACCCCGCCGTCTTCGAACGGCTCCGCGGCCCGATCTTCGATGCGCCGATCGACGAGGATGACGATACCGATTTCGACCCGCAATCGCTGTTCTTCGATCCGGACGGGGGGGTCTGAGCCATGGCATCGGCCGGCACGGCTTCCGAAGCACCGAAGGGTCCGCACGTTCCGGTGCTCATCGATGCGCTGATCGAAGAGGTTTCTCCGGTCAGCGGGACCTGGCTCGACGGGACGTTCGGCGCGGGCGGCTATACCGAGCGACTGCTGCAGGCCGGGGCGGACCGGGTGATCGGGCTCGACCGGGATCCCACCGCCATCGAAGCCGCCGCGGCGATGCAGGCGCGCTGGGGGGATCGGCTCGACCTCCGCCTCTCCCGGTTTTCCGAGCTGGATGCGCAGGGAGATGCGCTGGACGGCGTCGCGCTCGACCTCGGCGTCTCCTCCATGCAGATCGACCGCCCGGAGCGCGGCTTCTCCTTTCAGAAGGACGGCCCGCTCGACATGCGCATGGGCAATGACGGCCCGAGCGCCGCGGACCTCGTGAACACCGCCGAGGAGGAGGAGCTCGCCGACATCCTCTTCCACTACGGCGAAGAGCGCGCGTCCCGCCGGATTGCGCGGGCCATCTTGCGCGCCCGGCCGTTCGAGACGACCGGGCAGCTGGCGGAGGTGATCGCGTCCTGTCTGCCGCGCCAGAAGCCGGGCCAGATGCATCCCGCGACGCGCTCCTTTCAGGCGATCCGGATCGCGGTGAACGACGAGATGGGCGAGCTGGCCCGCGGGCTTGCCGCCGCCGAGCGCGCTCTGAAACCGGGCGGCGCGCTAGCTGTCGTGACCTTCCATTCGCTGGAGGATCGCGTGGTGAAGAGATATTTCACGGAGCAGACCGGCGCCGGAGGGCAGGGCAGCCGCCATGCGCCGGTGATGGCGCCGCGCACGCCGCGATTCGAACAGCGCCGCCGCAAGGCAACTGCGCCCGGCGACGCGGAGATCGCAGGCAATCCGCGCGCGCGCTCGGCGAAGCTGCGCGTCGCGTTCAGAACAGAAGCCGAGGCGAATCCGCCCCGGCGCAGCGCGCTCGGCCTGCCCGGGCCGAAAGACTGGTGGCTGGAAACGGGGAACAGGGAATGAGAGGACTTCTCTACGTCGCCTCCGCACTCGCGGTCATGGCTTTGGCATTCTGGGCGTATCAGGAGAACTACCGCACGCAGGCGTCGATCCGCGCCAACTCGGAGGTCAGCCGGGACATCGGTCGCCTGCGCGAAACGCTGTCGATCCTGAAGGCTGAATGGGCGTATCTCAACCGGCCCTCGCGGCTTGCGGACCTCGCGGAGATGAACTTCGACAAGCTCGGGCTCCTGCCGGTCGAGAAGACCCAGTTCGCACGGCCCGATCAACTTCCCTATCCCCCGGCGGGGCTGGCGCGCGTCGGCGCGACGGTCGACCTCGTCGGCGTGGTTCCCCAATTCGCCCCCGACGGTGAGGACTGGCCATGATCCGCACGCCCCTTCGTCCGCTCGCCCGTATCCTCAAGGCCCGCGAGGACGGTGAGGATCCCGGCCTGATCGAGCGCGAGAATCGCCGCAAGCGCCGTGATGCGGACCGGGATCGCAAGCGCCTGCGGGCGCAGGGGCGTCTCCTCGTCCTCGGCCTCTGCTTCTTCGCCGCCTATGCCACGATCGGCGTGCGGATGGGGATTCTGGCCAATGTCGAACCGGCCGAGCCGAAGGTCGCGAGCGCGGGGCAGCAGATCGTCACGCAGCGCGCGGACATCACCGACCGCAACGGACGGATCCTCGCCACCAACCTCGTGACGCGCTCGCTCTATGCACAGCCGCACCTGATGGTGGAGCCCGAGCGGGCCGCGCGCGAGCTGGCTGCGCTCTTTCCCGACGAGATGGACGAGGAGCGCCTGCGCGGCTGGTTCACCGGGGAGCGGAAGTTCATCTGGCTGCGCCGCCAGATGAGCCCCGAACAGATGCAGGCGGTCCACGACATCGGCGAGCCGGGCCTGCTCTTCGGCCCGCGCGAGATGCGCCTCTATCCCAACGGCCCGCTCGCGGCGCACATCCTCGGCGGATCGCGCTTCGAGAAGGAGGACGTGAACGCCGCCGAGGTGATCGGCACCGCCGGCGTCGAAAAGGCGTTCGACGAGTATCTGCGCGATCCGGCGCAGGGCGGGGCGCCGCTTGCCCTCTCCCTCGACATGACAGTTCAGAGCGCGGCGCGCGAGGTCCTCGGCGGCGGGATGCGTCTGATGAATGCCCGCGGCGCCGCCGCCGTCCTGATGGATGTGCATACCGGCGAGGTCATCTCGATGCTCTCGCTGCCGGATTTCGATCCCAACGACCGGCCCCGGCCGCTCGCCTCCGGCAACGACCCGTCAGAGAGCCCTCTCTTCAACCGCGCGGTTCAGGGGGTGTACGAGCTGGGCTCCGTCTTCAAGATCTTCGCCGTGGCGCAGGCCATGGAACTCGGCCTCGTGAACCCCGATACGATGATCGACACGAAGGGACCGCTGGTCTGGGGGCGCTACAGGATACGCGACTTCCACGATTACGGGCCGACCCTTTCGGTCAAGAACGTGATCGTCGAGAGCTCCAACATCGGCACGGCGCATATCGCGATGGACATCGGAGCAGAGCGGCAGAAGGACTTCCTCGCCTCCCTGGGCTTCACCAAGCCGACTGAGATCGAGATGGTCGAAGCGCCGACCGGCAAGCCGCTCCTGCCGCCGAAATGGTCCGAGATCTCGACCATGACGATCAGCTACGGCCACGGTCTGTCCGCCAGCCCGCTGCACCTCGCCGCGGCCTATTCCACCATCGTGAACGGCGGCACGCGCGTGCACCCGACGCTGGTGAAGCAGGCCGGGCCCCAGAACGGCGAGCGCATCATCAGCGAGCGGACGTCGCGGGCGTCGGTGGACATGCTGCGCGCGGTGGTGACCGAAGGGACGGCCAGCTTCGGGGACGTGGTCGGCTACGAGGTCGCCGGCAAGACGGGCTCCGCCGACAAGCCGAAGCCCACCGGCGGCTACTACAAGGACCGTGTCATCGCGACCTTCGCGTCGACGTTCCCGGCGAGCGATCCGAAGTACGTACTCATCGTCACGCTGGACGAGGGCGAGGACACGATCGGCTCGATGCCGCGCCGGACCGCGGGGTGGACCGCGGTTCCCGTAGCGGCAGCCATGATCGAACGCATCGCGCCGCTCCTGGGGCTGAGACCGGCCGTTGAACCTTCTCAGGAGGCTGCGTTAATACCGGCCAATCTCTGACGCAGGCCGCGGACGGCCGCGCCACAAGCATGGCAGGGGGCCTTGCATACATGGACGGACGAACGCACGAGGCTTCGCTGGCCGATCTCGGCCTCACGGGGCAGGGCGGCGCAGAGGCGCGGATCACGGGCCTCGCGGTCGACAGTCGGCAGGTCCGGCCGGGCGATCTCTTCGCCGCGCTGCCGGGAACGGCGATCCACGGTGCCACCTTCGCCGAGACGGCCCTCGAGCGCGGCGCGGTCGCACTCCTGACCGACAGCGAGGGGGCGCGCGTCGCGGCGCCGGCCCTCGCCGGATCGGACGCTGTGCTGATCGTCACCGAGGACCCGCGGGAGGCGCTGGCCTATGCCGCCGCGCTGTGGTTCGGCGCGCAGCCCGATGTCGTCGTTGCCGTGACCGGGACGAACGGCAAGACCTCGGTCGCCTCCTTCGCCCGTCAGATCTGGATGGCGATGGGGCTTTCGGCGGTCAATGTCGGCACGACCGGGATCGAGGGATCCTGGGAGGCGCCGCTGGCTCACACCACGCCCGAGCCGATCACGCTGCACCGCATGCTGTCCGGGGCTGCGGAGGCCGGCGTCACCCATGCGGCCATGGAAGCTTCCTCTCACGGCCTGTCCCAGCGGCGGCTCGACGGGGTGCGCCTCGCCGCGGCGGGGTTCACGAACTTCAGCCAGGATCATCTCGACTACCACGCGGGTTTCGACGAGTACTTCGACGCCAAGGCCTCCCTCTTCACCCGGGTTCTGGATGAGGACGGGGTCGCCGTCATCCACATGGACGACGAGAAGGGCCCGGTTCTGGAGGCGATCGCCGACGGGATCGGGCAGGAAGTCATCCGCGTCGGCCGCGGCGCCGAATGTCATCTCCGGATTGCCGGCCTCCGCTTCGATCCGACGGGTCAGGACCTGCGCTTCGTCTGGAACGACACCGTCCGTCAGGTGCGCCTGCCGCTGATCGGGGGCTTCCAATCCGAGAACGTTCTCGTCGCAGCCGGCCTCTGCATCGCCGGCGGCTCCGACCCGGCCGAGGTCTTCAACGCCTTGCCGCAGCTTCGGGGCGTGCGTGGGCGAATGCAGCTCGCGGCGACGCGGGAAAGCGGGGCACCGGTCTATGTCGACTACGCCCACACCCCCGACGCCCTCGCCACCGCCCTTCAGGCCCTGCGCCCGCATGTCATGGGGCGCCTCATCTGCGTCTTCGGTGCGGGCGGGGACCGGGACAGGGGCAAACGTCCGTTGATGGGCGCGGCCGTGGCCGAGCATGCGGACGTCGCCATCGTGACGGACGACAACCCCCGCTCCGAGGACGCCGCCCTGATCCGCTCCGCGATTCTGGCATCCTGCCCCGGCGGGATCGAGGTCGGTGACCGGGCGGAGGCGATCCTGCGCGGCGTCGATGCCCTGCAGCCGGGAGATGCGCTCCTGATCGCCGGAAAAGGACACGAGACCGGACAGATCGTGGGCGACACGGTCTATCCCTTCGATGACGTGGAGCAGGCCTCCGTCGCCGTGGCCGCTCTCGACGGGCACGTCTCGTGAGCCTCTGGACCGCGGCAGAGGCCGCCGAGGCAACCGGTGCGGAAGCGCGCGGAGACTGGACCGCGACGGGTCTTTCGATCGACACGCGAACGATCGAGCCGGGCGATCTCTTCGTCGCGCTGACCGATATGCGCGACGGGCATGATTTTGTCGCCGACGCCCTGCGGAAGGGAGCCGCCGCCGCTCTCGTCTCCCGCATCCCGGAAGGTGTTGCGGAGGATGCGCCGCTGCTTCTCGCCGGCGACGTGATGGAGGCCCTGCGAGCCCTCGGCGCTGCCGGGCGCGCGCGAAGCCGGGCCCGCGTCATCGGCGTGACGGGCTCCGTCGGCAAGACCTCCACCAAGGAGATGCTGCGCGCTATCCTTGCGGGGCAGGGCGACGTCCATGCCGCCGAGAAGAGCTACAACAACCACTGGGGCGTTCCGCTGACGCTGGCGCGGATGCCGGCCGATGCAAACTTCGCCGTGATCGAGATCGGCATGAGCAACCCGGGCGAGATCGCTCCGCTGGCCGCGCTCGCCCGCCCGCACGTTGCGATCGTGACCACGGTCGCGCCGGCGCATCTCGCCGCCTTCGGACGGATCGAGGGAATCGCGGAGGAGAAGGCGGCGATCTTCGGCGGTCTGCAGCCGGGCGGCGTGGCGATCGTCAATGCCGACCTCGAAACGACCCCGATCCTGCTCGAGGCCGCCCGGTCCGCTGGCGCGCGGATCGTGACGTTCGGGCGCGAGGACGGCGCGGTTTGGCATCTCGGCTCAGCGGAGATCGCCGGCGGCGTGACGGTCGTGCAGGCGACGGGGCAGGGCGGACCTCTCGTCTTCCGCCTCAGAACCGCCGGCGCACATTTCGCGATGAACGGGCTTGCGGCGCTCGCCGCCGCCGCCGCCGCCGGGGCCGACACCGCCATCGCGCTCGGCGATCTGGGCAACTGGACGCCGTACGAGGGCCGCGGCGCGCGGGAACGGGTCCAGCTCGATCCGCGCGCGGAGCCCGGTCTGGGCTTCGACCTGATCGACGATTCCTACAACGCCAACCCGGCGTCCGTCTCCGCGGCCCTCGGCACGCTGGTCGCGCTCACCCCGCAGGACGGGCAAGGACGCGTCGGGCGCGGGCGGCGGATCGCGATTCTCGGCGACATGCTGGAGCTCGGGTCGGGAGAGAAAGAGCTCCACGCGGCCTTGGCAGAGGATCCGTCGATGGCACGGATCGACCTTGTGCATGTCGTTGGGCCGCGCATGGCTGCGCTTCACGAGGTGCTGCCAGAGGACCAGCAGGGGATGGCGGTGGAGGCCGCCGCCGATCTCGCGGCTGAGGTGCGGGCGCTGGTCGATGCCGGCGATATCGTGCTGGTCAAGGGATCGCTCGGCGTCGGCCTTGCGCGCGTCGTTGACGCGATCCGAAATATCGGTCACTCCCGCGCGGCCGACGAGACCGACGAAATCTAGAGAAACAAGGGAGCGGAGCGCGTGCTCTACTGGTTGACCGGCCTTTCGGACGGGGGCGATTTCTTCAATCTCTTCCGCTACATCACATTTCGCGCAGGCGGAGCCTTCTTCACCGCGCTGATCTTCGGCTTCATTTTCGGACGGCCGCTGATCGACTTCCTGCGTCGCCGTCAGCGCTTCGGTCAGCCGATCCGCACGGATGGGCCGGAATCCCATATCCAGACCAAGGCCGGTACGCCGACGATGGGAGGGCTCCTGATCCTCTCCGCCCTCGGCTTCGCGACCTTTCTCTGGGCACGGCTCGACAATCCCTATGTACTGATCACGCTCTTCGTCACCGCCGCTTTCGGCGGGCTCGGGTTCGCCGACGATTACGCGAAGGTCACGAAGAACAGCCATGCGGGCGTGTCCGGGCGGGTGCGCATCCTTCTCGGCCTCCTGATCGCGGGGATCGCAGGTACGGCGGCGGCATGGTCCCACCCCGAGGACCTGACAGGGCAACTCGCCTTCCCGATCTACGCCGAGCTTCTGATCAACCTGGGCATCTTCTTCGTGCCGTTCTCGATGCTGGTCATTGTCGGTGCCGCGAACGCGGTGAACCTGACGGACGGTCTCGACGGTCTGGCGATCATGCCGGTGATGATCGCGGCCGGCACGCTTGGCGTCATCGCCTACGCCGTCGGCCGGACGGACTTCACCGAGTATCTCGGCGTCCATTACGTGCCCGGTACCGGGGAGCTTCTGATATTCGTCGCCGCGCTGATCGGGGGTGGCCTCGGCTTCTTGTGGTTCAACGCCCCGCCGGCGGCGGTGTTCATGGGCGATACCGGCTCCCTTGCCCTTGGCGGGGCGCTTGGCTCAATCGCGGTGATGACGAAGCACGAGATCGTCCTGGCCATCGTCGGCGGCATCTTCGTCGCCGAGGCGCTCAGCGTCATCATCCAGGTGATGTACTTCAAACGCACCGGCAAGCGCGTCTTCCTCATGGCGCCGATCCACCATCATTTCGAGAAGCGTGGATGGGCCGAGCCGCAGATCGTCATCCGGTTCTGGATCATTTCGCTGATCCTCGCGCTGATCGGTCTCGCGACGCTCAAGGTTCGCTGAGGGGAGGTCGGAGGCGTCAGTAGCCCGTCATCTCGAGGTACCCCACCCCTTGGTGGGAGCCCTCGATGCGGACGGGGCCTTCCCAGTAGGCGAAGGAGACGTCCATCCAGGCGTCCGGGTTGATCGCCTCCAACGTGATGTCGAGATCCTCCTGCGGCAGGCGCACGCGCCAGCGGACGGGGATCTGCCGCCCCTGCACCTCGGCGTTGCCCAGGGGATCCATGGCAAGCGCACCGTCCGGCAGGGGGACCGCGCGGCCGTCCGGGGCGATCCAGGTGCCCGAGCCGTAGAACGTGCCGCCCGTTTCCCTGAGCCGGAACCCCATCAGTTTCGCGCCGCCGGAGAGATGGAGCGAGATCCAGTCCCACCCCTCCTGCGTCTCCGAGAGGGGCTGCGACGACCATTCCCGGTCGAGCCAGGCGCGTCCCGTGACCGGGATCTCCTCGCCATCGAGCCGCAACGCCCCCTCCGCGCTATAGAACGGCTGGGAATAGTAGCGGCTTGCCTGCCCCTCGGCGGACTTCACCGAATACCCGTCGTCGCCTTGCAGGATCAGCGGCCCGTCTGCGCGGAGGGCCAGGCGATAGGAAAAGTTCTCGCCCCCCGCGCCCACGTCGAGCGCGGAGAGCGCCTGCGTGCCGCCATCCCGCGCGGCGAGGCGCCAATCGTCGATCCAGGCGGCGAAGGGGTCGGCCTCGACGCCGGCCTGTCCGACGCCGCCACGGGCGAGACGCTCGGCGCTGAAATGACGATCGGGAGTCGTCACCGCGGCATGGGCCATCCAGAGCTGCGGGCTGGACCAGAGGTCTCCGCCGCCCGGCGACAGCGCGGATCGGAAGAGCGTCCATTGCAGGCCCATCGGCGTGCCGTCCGGCGCTTCGAGATTGGCGGTCAGGTACCACCATTCGATGCGGAAGCGGGGATGTGCGCCATGATCGGCGGGGAAGGCGAGGGGAGTGCGATCGGGCACCGCGAAGCCCTCAGCCGCGGTGCCCATCCCGGCGAACCCCTGCGCGGAGACGCGGCTGCCGGGAAGGGCGGCCAGAAGGGCGAGGATGCGTCGGCGGGTCAGGCTCATGGTGCGGAGCTAGCGCGCCTGCGGCTCACTTCGTGTCGATCTTCTTCATCTCTTCGGGAACGGTATCGTAACCGGACCAGCCGTGATCGCCGGACGCGTCCGGCAGGTCTTCCTTGGCCACGTGCCGATGCATGTAGACCTTGGCGAGGAAGTTCGCGGTGATCGGCGCTGTCAGCAGCAGGAACACCGTGATCAGGAGCTGGTGCGCGACGATTTCCCCGTTCCAGCCGTAGGAATAGATCATCGCGGCAATCAGCACGCTGCCGACGCCGAGGGTGGTCGATTTCGTCGGCCCGTGCAGCCGGCGCATCAGATCCGGCAGCTTCACGAGGCCGAAGGACCCGACAAGGCCGAACACCCCGGCGGCGACGAGGAAAAAGGACACGGCAATCTCGAAGATCAGCTCTTCGCTCATCGGGACTCCCTCCTCATTCGATGATGTTGCCGCGCAGGATGAAGCGGCAGAAGGCGACGGTGGAAACGAAGCCGGTCATGGCGATCAGCATCGAAACCTCGAAATAGACCTCCGTCCCCTCGGCGATGCCGTAGAGGTTCAGAAGCGCGATGCCGTTGATGAACATCGTGTCGAGGGCGAGGATCCGGTCGGTGATGTCCGGACCCTTCGCCAGCCGCACGAGGTTGAACACGAGCGCAAGGGCGAAGCAGGCGACGGCGAACCAGAGCGCGAAGGTGATCATTCGAAAATCTCCAGAAGCCGGCGCTCGTACCGCGACTTGATCTCGTCCCGGACGGATGCGGGATCTGGGGCGTCGAGATAGTGGATGAGGAGCGTATGGCCATCCGCTGCCAGCATCGCCGTCACCGTGCCGGGCGTCATCGTGATGGTCCCGGCGAGGATCGTGATCGCCTCCGGCTGCGTCAGCTCCAGCGGGACCGCGACCCAGCCGGACTTCATCTTTGCGTTGGACTTGAAGAGAATCGTGTAGGCCACGACCACGTTCGCGACGACGATGTCCCAGAGAACCACGAACATGTAGCCGAGGAAGCGCCCCCTGGACCGGATCACCGGTTTGCTCTGCCAGTAGGGCCGCGTGATGATCGGGATCACGAGGCCGAGGATCAGGCCGAGGAGGATGTTCCCCAGCGTGATCGTGTTGTTCAGCATCAGCCAGACCACCGTCAGAAGGAGGGTGAGCTGGGGGTGGGGGAGGTATTTGGGTCCGACGGTATAGGCCATGCGTCAGTTCCCTCCTTGGTCCGGGGCGACCTGAAGGACCGGCCGCGCGGGCGGCTCGGCGTCGGTCCCCGTTTCGGTCTCTTCGGTGGGCGCAAGGCCCGGCTCGCCGCCCTCGTCTTCCGGCCCGTCATGCGCATTGCCGCCGTCATGCGCATCGCCGTAGCCGTAAGGCTTGGCGGCGCCGATCTCGGCGGGCCGCTTGGCGCTGCCCTCGTAGTCGAGCACGGCGGAGATGTAGGCCTCGCGCTCGAACAGTTGGGCGGCCGTGGCTTCGGCGTAGCGGAAGGCGGGACCGGAGAAGATCGTCAGAAGCACGATCATGCCGAGCGGCAGCGCGGCCGCGACGAGGGACAGGGGCGCGGGCATCGGGGCGGTCACGGCCCGCGATGCGGCCTGCGCCTCTTGCTCCTCGATCTCGATTTCCGGCTCCTTGAGGCTCTCGCCCGGCGTCGGCGCGGTTTTCCAGAAGACGCGGGAGCCTTCGCGGGCGAAGCCGACGATGGTGAGGATCGAGGTCGCGAGGATGATCCCCCAGATCCATGGCGCCAGCGGATGGTCCGCCGAGGCATCGAGGATGAGCAGCTTGCCGATGAAGCCCGACAGCGGCGGCATCCCGGCCATGGCGATGGCGCCGGCGAAGAAATATGCGCCGACGAGGCCGCTCGGTTTGACCTCCCCCACTTCGCCGCGGTGTCGGATGAGATCGACCGCGAGGAAGAGCGCCGCCGTCGCGAAGGTGGAATGGGCGACGTAGTAGATCGCCGCGGCCGCGCCCGCCTCGTTGAAGGGCGCGATGGCGATCATCAGGGTCCCCATGGAGCCGACGACGGAGAAGGCGACGATCCGGCCGATGCCGATCCCCCCGAGCGTCCCCAGCGTGCCCACGATCAGGGTCACGAGCGCGGCGGGCAGCAGGATGTCCGAGAAGAAGTATCCCACCTCGCCGAGCGCCGGGGCGAAGACGAGGGTGAAGATCCTCAGGATCGCATAGGCGCCGACCTTGGTCATGATCGCGAACATCGCCGCGACGGGCGCGGGCGCATTGGCATAGGTGCCGGGCAGCCAGAACTGCACCGGGAACAGTGCCGCCTTGATCGCGAAGACCACGAGCAGGAGCGTCGCGCCGACCATGGCGAGCGCTTCCTTGCCGGGATCGAGCTCGGCCATGCGCACCGCCATGTCCGCCATGTTGAGCGTTCCCGTCACGGCATAAAGCGTGCCGAGGGCGAACAGGAAGAGCGTCGAGCCGGCGAGGTTGAAGGCGACATACTGGATGCCCGCGCGCATCCGCACGCCGCCGCCGCCGTGGATCATCAGCCCGTAGGATGCGATGAGCAGGACTTCGAAGAAGACGAAGAGGTTGAACGCGTCGCCGGTGAGGAACGCGCCGTTCACGCCCATCACCTGGAACAGCAGGAGCGGGTGGAAGTGCCAGCCGCGCCGGTCCCAGTCGCTGCCGATGGCATATGCGGAGACGATGAGACCGAGCGCGGAGGTCAGCATCACCATCATCGCCGACAGCCGGTCAAGGACGAGGACGATCCCGAAGGGCGCCGGCCAGTCCCCGAGGCGGTAGACCGAGATGTCGTCTCCGCCTGCGAGAAGGAAGAGGCCGATCCCGATCAGCAGGGTCGCGATGGTGCCGACGAGGGAAAAGACGCGCTGCAGCACGAGGTCATGCCGCATGGCCAGCGCCATGATCGGCGCGAGGATCGCCGGAAGGACGATCGGGGCAACGATCCAGTGGTTCACTGCAGCACCCCCGCTTCCTGCGCAGACCGGTCCCGCTTGGCCTCGACGCCGGGCTGAGCGCCGGGATCGGGCACATCGCGGTCATCTTCGTCGAGGGCCATGTCAATCCGGTCCGTGTCGGTCTCGAGAAAGCCGCCGAGCGCGATCAGAACGGCCAGCGCGGTCATCCCGAAGGAGATCACGATGGCGGTCAGCACGAGCGCCTGCGGCAGCGGATCGGCATAATTCTCGACCTCGGGGCCGTAGATCGGCGGCTGGTTCAGCGACAGCCCGCCGGTGGAGAAGAGAAAGACGTTCACGGCGTAGCTCAGGATCGACAGACCGATGATGACGGGGAAGGTGCGCAGGCGCAGGATGAGGTAGAGACCCGCCGAGGTCAGCACACCGATGGCGGAGGCAACGAGCAGTTCCATCTCAGCGGGCTCCTTTCTCGCCGGCGCCCGAAGGGCCGGCCGGATCATAGTCCATCGCCTCCTCGTTCACCGTCTCGCCGGTGCGGCGGGCGAGCCGCGACAGCGAATAGAGCGCCAGCATCACGGCCCCGACGACGGTCAGGAGCACGCCGATGTCGAAGGCGATGGCGGAGGCCACCTCGAATTCCTCGATGGGACGGAAGTGAACGTAGGTGTAGGCGCTCGTCAGGAACGGATACCCGGCGAACCAGGAGGCGATCCCGGTCAGCGCGGCGATCAGCACCCCCATCCCGATCATCGAGTGATAGGGGTACTTCTGCCGCTCCTGGCTCCAGGCGAAGCCGCTGGCCATGTACTGCATCAGAAGCGCGATCGCGATGACCAGACCGGCGATGAAGCCGCCGCCCGGCTGGTTGTGACCCCGCAGGAAGATGAAGACGCCCACCATGATCGCGATCGGCATCATCACGCGGGTCGCGACCACCATCATCAGCGGGTGCCGGTCCTTCGAACGCGGCACGTCGTCCCGCCAGTTGGCGAGGCGGCGGCTGGCGCGTCCGTCGAGCAGGGCCTCGCCGATGGCGAAGATGGTCAGCGCGGCGATGCCGAGAACGATGATCTCGCCGAACGTGTCGAAGCCCCTGAAGTCCACCAGGATCACGTTGACGACGTTGGTCCCGCCGCCGCCGGACTTGGCGTTCTCGAGGAAGTAGGGGGAGATCTTGGCGGTGTCCCCCAGCATCAGCAGGTAGGACAGCGCGCCCACGCCGAGACCGCCCGCCGCGGCGATCATTCCGTGCCACCAGCGGCGGAGAACCGGGCTTTCCAGCGGCGTGCGCTTGGGCAGGAAGTGCAGTGCGATCAGCATCAGCATGATCGTCACGACCTCGACGGAGACCTGCGTCAGCGCGAGGTCCGGCGCCGAGAGGCGCACGAAGGCGAGGGAGACGACGAGGCCGATGATCCCCATCGAGATCAGCACGATGAGGCGGTTGCGGTGGAAGGAGACGGCGGCGGCCGAGGCCGTGATGAGGAGCGCCCACACGGTCACGTCGAGCCCGCCCACGGGCAGCATCTCGGTCTGCGGGCCCTCGTGGCCACCCCGGAAGAAGGCGCCGGTTGCGGCGGCGAGGACGGCCAGCGTCAGGACCACGAACGGCCGGGAGATCCGCCCGTCATGCAATCCGTCCGCAACGCCGTTGGCCGCGCGGACGGCGCCAGCTATGACACCGTCGAACATGCGCTTCGCCTCGGGCCGCGGCGTCCGGTCCCAGGTCCGGCCGAGCGGGCCGAAGAGGGCCAGGAGGAGCAGGCCGCCGGCAACGGCGATGCCCGACATGAAGAGCGCCGGCGTGATCCCGTGCCAGAGCGCGAGATGGGTATGGACATCGCTCCCGGTGACGGCAGAGGCCGACGCATCCACGAGCCAGCCCGCGAAGAGGGCAGGGGCAACTCCGATGGCGACCACCAGCACGACCAGCAGCGCCGGCGGCAGCCACAGCACGCCCGGCGGATCGTGCGGGACATGCGGGTAATCGGTCCGGACCCTGCCTCCGAAGGTGTGGGCGATGAACCGGAAGCAGTAGGCGGCGGACAGAAGCGCGCCGAGCGTTGCCAGGACCGGGATCAGCCACTCGTTCCCCATCCAGTAGGTGTGGGAGGCCTCCTCCAGCATCATCTCCTTCGAGATAAAGCCGTTGAGCAGCGGAATGCCGGCCATCGACAGTGCCGCGAGCGTTCCGATCAGCGCAGTGATCGGCATCAGGCGCATGAGCCCGCCGAGGCGACGGATATCCCGCGTATGCGCCTCGTGATCGACGATCCCGGCGGTCATGAAGAGCGCCGCCTTGAAGGCCGAGTGATTGAGGATGTGGAAGACCGCCGCGATCGCCGCGGCCTCCGTGCCGAAGCCGAGGAGCATGGTGATCAGGCCGAGATGGCTGACCGTCGAGAAGGCCAGCAGTGCCTTGAGATCGTGCTTGAAGATGGCAATGAGCGCTCCGAGCACCATCGTGATCAGCCCCGCGCTGGCGACGATGTAGAACCATTCGGGCGTGCCGGACAGCACCGGCCAGAGCCGCGCCATCAGGAAAAGTCCCGCCTTCACCATGGTCGCGGAGTGCAGGTAGGCCGACACTGGCGTCGGGGCAGCCATCGCGTGGGGCAGCCAGAAGTGGAACGGGAACTGCGCCGATTTCGTGAACGCGCCGAGCAGGATCAGGATCAGCGCGGGCAGGTAGAGCGGCGACGCCTGGATCTGGTCCCGCATCGCCAGCATCTCGCTGATCTCGTAGGTCCCGGCGATCCGTCCCAAAAGCAGCGCGCCACCGATGAGGGCAAGGCCGCCGAGGCCGGTCACCGTCAGGGCCATGCGGGCGCCCTGGCGCCCCTCGGGCAGGTGCTTCCAGTAGCCGATCAGCAGAAAGGAGGAGAGGGACGTCAGCTCCCAGAACACCGTCAGCAGCAGGATGTTGTCCGACAGGACGATCCCGAGCATCGCGCCCTGAAAGAGCATCAGGTAGGTGTAGAACTGGCCCATCGGATCCTCGCGGCTGAGATAGCCGCGGGCATAGATGATGATCAGAAGCCCGATGCCGAGGATCATGAAGGCGAAGAGCAGCCCGAGCCCGTCGAGCCTGAAGGACAGCTGAAGACCGAGCTGCGGCATCCAGTCCAGTCCCGCGGCGACGCCGTCGCCATGCAGCACGGACGGCATCAGCGTCACGAGCAGTACCAGCGCGGCCAGCGTCGCCGCACCTGCGGAGACGGCGCAGGCGGTGCGCCCCGCGCGGATCATCAGGCCCGGAAAGAGCGCGCCGATGAAAGGCAGCGCCGCAATCAGGATGAGGGTCGAGTCTGTGTCAGGCTCCATCGGCGTCCCGGGATTGCGTCACAAGAAAACACCCCGTCGGGCGGGGCTTGGGCAGGGTGTACCCGCGCAAGCGGGGCTTGCCAACGCGATTGGCCCGGTTCTGACGTCCTCGTTAACGGAGACTTTGCGAATGCCCTCTAGGGTCCGCCCTCGCGTCGGCCCCTCGGCGCACCGTCTCAAGGAGTTGCCATCATGGCCTGGAATATTCATCTCGCCGCCGCAATCGCCATCTCATCCGTCTCCATCGCGCAGGCGAGCGATATCTCGGAGAGCGAGATGCGCGCCATCTTCGATGCCGAGATCGCCCCCGCGCTTCTCGCGCCGGAGGTCGTCTCCGCCGTCGCTGCCCAGAACGCCCGCCATGCGGGGCTGACCGAGGACAAGATCATCGCCATGGACCTCGAATGGCGGGGCCAGGTCGGCATGTCCGACGCGGCGCTCGTGGCATCGGTGGTCGAAAACGCGGTCGCGGATCGCCTGCGCGAGGTCGTGGACGGCTCCGGCGGGCGCATCACCGAGATCTTCATCATGGATATGGTGGGGCTGAACGTCGCTGCCTCGGCGACCACATCGGATTACTGGCAGGGTGACGAGGCCAAGTTCACCGAGACCTTCGGCACCGGGCGCGACGCGGTCCATGTCGGCGACATCTCGTTCGACGAATCGACCGAGCGGGATCAGCGCCAGCTCTCCGTCACGCTCCTCGATCCCGAGACGGGCGAGCCCATGGGTGCCGTCACCGCCGGCATCGTCGCCCAAGACTGACCCGCAACCTGTCCGGGAGCCTCCCATGCGCAGACTAGATCCCCGCCGCACGCTCTTCGCGGCCGCTGCCCTCGCGATTCTGCTCGTGTGCGGGGTCGCGGCCGCGGTCGAACACATCACCGCGAGCCGCGACGCGCGGCAGTCGGCAGTTGGTGAGCTCGCCGACCAAGCCGCCTCGACCACCGAACTCGTCGCCGGGCAAGCCGCCCGGATCCTCCAGTTCGGCGCATCGGATCGACTGGACGATCTTCTTGCGAGCGCGATCGACGCATCGCAGGGCGCGGCGGTCGCAGTCTCGGCCTTTGGTGCGGACGGGGATCTCGTCGCGGCATCCGGCAACGCCGCCGGTTCCGGGATGACAGAAGTGGCGGGGGAGGCGCTGTCCGGCGAGATCGCGTCGGCCGAAGACGGTCTCGTCGTTGCCGTGCCCGTGCGTGGCAACGACGGCGCCGTTCTCGGAGCAATCGTGAGCCGCTGGGATCCGGCCGGAATGCTAGCCGAGGCGGACGCGACCGTGATGCACCAGGCACGCATCGCGCTGATCGACCTGGCCGCGATGGTGAGCATCCTGATGTGTCTTGTCGTGATCGGCATCACCCGTCCGCTCGGGCGTCTGAGCGGACGGATCGTCACCCTTGCCGCGAAAGAGTACGAGGCACCGGTTCCCGGCCGTGACCGCCGGGACGAACTCGGCGCGATCGCCTGCGCGGTCGACGAGATGCGCATCGCGCTGGAAGCGGGCGAGGCGGCCCGCCTCGAGGCGGTTTTCAAGTCATCCGCCTTCACGCAATCCTCGGCCGCGATGATGCTCGTCGGCCGGGACCACCGGATCCGCTACGTGAACGGCGCCGTCTGCGAGCTTATGACGGCCTACCAGCCGGTCTTCTCGAAAACCGTCCCGGGCTTCGACGCCGCCAACCTCGTCGGTTTCGAGATCGCCAGCTTTCATGACCGCCCGGACAGGATCCGGGATCTCCTCGACAATCCCGCGCGGCTTCCCTTCGAGACGGACATTGCCATGGGCGACGCCCGCTTCCACCTCGACATCAATGCGATCTACGACGATGCGGGCAGCTTTGCCGGGGTCGTGGTGGAGTGGCAGGACGTGACCGAGCTTCGGACGCGCGAGGCCCTGGTCGAGATGATCGAGTCGGAGCAGGTGAAGGCGGAGTTCCACCCCGACGGCACCCTTGCCCGTGCCAACGCCCCGTTCTGCGCGGTGATGGGCGAGGCCGCCGAGGCTCTCAAAGGCCGCCAGCTGGGCTCGATGCTGGCCCTCTCGACCGCCGAGGAGGACCACCTGCGCCGGAGGAACGATCTCGTCGGCTCCCTGATCGAGAATGGGAGCATTCCGGACAAGTTCCGCCTCGAAGGCGGCGGTGTGGTCGACGGGATCCTCGGCCTCGTGAAGGACAGCGCCGGCAATCCCTACCGCATCGTTCTTCTCGGCCGGGACGTGACCGCCGCCGAAGCCGAGATGGCCGCCGCAGAAGCGCGACAGGCGGAGATGGTCCGGCGTCAGGAAGAGGTCGTCGATGCGCTCGGCGTGGCTCTCGGCCGGATTGCGCAAGGAGATCTGACCACTCGCCTGTCGGACTCGCTGCCGCAGGACTACGATCAACTCAAGGCAGATTTCAACGCGGCGCTCGACGCGCTCTCGAGTGCCGTCACCGAAGTGGCGGAGAGCGCCAGCACGCTCCGCGGCGAAGCCCGCGAGATCAGCTCCTCCGCGGACAGCCTGTCCCGGCGCACGGAGCAGAACGCCGCGACGCTGGAGCAATCCGCCGCGGCCCTCGAGCAGCTGACGGCCTCGGTCAGCTCATCCGCGAAAGGCGCCGACGAGGCCAACCGCATCGTCGGCGATGCGCGGGACAGGGCCCTTCAGAGCGGTGAAGTCGTTCGGGAGGCCGAACAGGCCATGTCCGAGATCGAGACGTCCTCGCAAAAGATCGTGAAGATCATCGACGTGATCGAGGATATCGCCTTCCAGACCAACCTGCTCGCCCTCAATGCCGGTGTCGAGGCGGCACGGGCCGGGGAGGCAGGCCGCGGCTTCGCCGTCGTCGCCTCCGAGGTCCGGGCGCTTGCTCAGCGTTCCTCCGAGGCCGCGCGGGAGATCAACGGCCTGATCTCCTCGAGCTCGACCCAGGTCGGCCGCGGTGTCGACCTGGTGAACCGTGCCGGAAAGGCGCTCTCCGAGATCGTCGCCTCGGTCACCGACATCTCCGGTCATGTCGAACGGATCGCCACATCGGCGAACGAGCAGTCCCTCGGCGTCTCCGAGATCAACACGGCGGTCACACAACTCGACCGGGCGACGCAGCAGAACGCCGCCATGTTCGAGGAGACGAGCGCCGCCGCTCATTCGCTGAACGCGGTGTCCGAGGGGCTCGCCCGCGCCGTCGAGCGGTTCGACATCGGAGCGCGCCCCGCCGCGGAGACGCGTCCGCGGCCACAGACGCAGCCACGGACGCCCTCGCCAGCCCCCGTCGCCTACGCGTCACGTGGGGCGACAGCGGGCTCCTCCGCGCTCGCCGAGGATGCCGATTGGGAGGACTTCTGAGCGCCGACAGGCAGGGCCGTCCGGCACGCAGGGCACGCGCTTGCGACCGGGGCGGCCCTTGCGGCTCCTCCGTGCCATCCTTAAGACTCGACCATCCCGAGACCCGAAGCCCGACCGGGCCGCACCACACGAGGCAGATCTCATGCAAGACCCCAGAGAAACCTACATGAACCTCGTGCCGATGGTCGTCGAACAGACCAGCCGGGGCGAGCGCGCCTACGACATCTTCTCCCGCCTCCTCAAGGAGCGGATCGTCTTCGTGAACGGCCCCGTCCATGACGGCATGAGCCAGCTCGTCGTGGCGCAGCTCCTTCACCTCGAGGCTGAGAATCCGTCGAAGGAAATCTCGATGTACATCAACTCTCCGGGTGGCGTCGTGACCTCCGGTTTGTCGATCTACGACACGATGCAGTACATCAAGCCCAAGGTCTCCACCCTCGTCATCGGCCAGGCCGCATCGATGGGCTCGCTTCTGCTGACCGCTGGCGAAAAGGGCATGCGGTTCTCCCTGCCCAACAGCCGGATCATGGTCCACCAGCCCTCCGGTGGCTACCAGGGCCAGGCGACGGACATCATGATCCACGCCCAGGAAACGCAGAAGCTCAAAGAGCGGCTGAACCAGATTTACGTCAAGCATACCGGACAGACCCTGAAGAAGGTCGAGGCCGCGCTGGAGCGGGACAACTTCATGTCCCCCGAGGAGGCGAAGGACTGGGGCCTGATCGACGAGATCGTCGAGAGCCGCAAGGCGGTCGAGGATCGCACGGGCGGCGGCGCCTCCTGATGATCCGGGGTCGCGGGGCGCGCGCGAACCACGGCAGGAGCGCCGCGCCGCGGTGCCGGTCCGCGGCGGTCTTGCGCCGCCGCAGATCCATCGCCAGATTCGGCGTTGTAGTGCCCGGACCGCTGGCCTAACCTTTCCGGACGCCGCGCTCCATGCGCGGCGGCCCGGCGTTTGATGCGAAGAAACGGGCCCCGGCCCAGGAGACACCGATGGCGAATTCTTCCGGCGGCGACAGCAAGAACACGCTCTACTGCTCCTTCTGCGGAAAGAGCCAGCATGAGGTGCGCAAGCTGATCGCGGGACCGACAGTGTTCATCTGCGACGAATGCGTCGAGCTGTGCATGGACATCATCCGCGAGGAGACCAAGACCGCCGGCCTCAAATCCTCCGACGGCGTACCGACGCCGAAGGAGATCTGCGAGGTCCTCGATGATTACGTGATCGGGCAGACCCATGCCAAGCGCGTGCTGTCCGTCGCGGTGCACAACCATTACAAGCGACTGAACCACGCCTCGAAATCCGCGGAGATCGAGCTGGCGAAGTCGAACATCCTGCTGATCGGCCCGACGGGCTGCGGCAAGACCTACCTTGCCCAGACGCTCGCCCGGATCCTCGACGTGCCGTTCACCATGGCGGATGCGACGACGCTGACCGAGGCGGGCTATGTCGGCGAGGATGTCGAGAACATCATCCTCAAGCTGCTCCAGGCCAGCGAGTACAACGTCGAGCGGGCGCAACGCGGCATCGTCTATATCGACGAGGTCGACAAGATCACCCGCAAGTCGGACAATCCGTCCATAACCCGCGACGTGTCGGGGGAGGGCGTGCAGCAGGCGCTCCTGAAGATCATGGAGGGCACCGTGGCCTCCGTGCCGCCGCAGGGTGGGCGCAAGCATCCCCAGCAGGAGTTCCTGCAGGTGGACACGACCAACATCCTCTTCATCTGTGGCGGCGCCTTCGCGGGGCTCGACCGGATCATCAGCCAGCGCGGCAAGGGCAGCGCCATGGGCTTCGGGGCGGATGTCAAGGACGAGGCAAACCAGGACATCGGCGAGCTCTTCACCCAGCTCGAGCCCGAGGATCTGCTGAAGTTCGGCCTGATTCCCGAATTCGTCGGCCGTCTGCCGGTGATCGCGACGCTGACCAACCTCGACGAGGAAGCCCTGGTCACCATCCTGACGGCGCCGAAGAACGCGATCGTCAAGCAGTACCAGCGCCTGTTCGAACTGGAAGAGACGCAGCTGACCTTCACCGACGATGCGCTCAGCGCCATCGCCCGCCGAGCCATCGCCCGCAAGACCGGCGCGCGCGGCCTTCGCTCGATCATGGAGGACATCCTGCTCGAGACGATGTTCGAGCTTCCGGGGCTCGACGGTGTCGAGGAAGTGGTCGTCAACGAGGAAGCCGTGAACTCGGAGGCCTCGCCGCTGATGATCTACGCTGATGCCAAGAAGGACAGCGCCAGCGCAGGCTGATCCCTCCTGACAGGATGCGATATGCGGGCCGGGCGCTGTCATGGCGTCCGGCCCGTCTTGCTCTCGGGCACGAGTGACGGAGACCCTTCGATCCTGAAGCCGCATCCCCGCGCCGGCTCCCCTTCGTGACTGGACGGCGGGCGCGTGGCGTTGCATAGCTGGGCGGACTGAACGAGAGGCGGATATGGGCATTCTGAACACGCTGCTGCGCGCCGTCACGTGGTGGAACGGGCAGACGCTGAACACGCAATTCTTCACCTGGCGCAATGGCGTCAAGGTCGGAGAGGACGATGCGGGGAACATCTTCTACCGTTCCAAGACCGGTGATCGTCGCTGGGTGATCTTCAACGGCATGGCCGAAGCGAGCCGGGTCAGCCCCGACTGGCATGGGTGGCTGCACCACACCTTCGAGGATCCGCCAGCCGAACGCCCGCTTCAGCACAAGCCCTGGGAAAAGCCGCACCTGCCGAACCTGACCGGGACGGACGAGGCCTACGCGCCGGCGGGATCGATCCGCCGCGTCGAGCCGGCCCCGCGGAGCGATTACGAGGCATGGAGCCCGGAATGATCGCACGCGCTTGCGCAGGTCTAGCGCTGTTTCTGTCTGCCAATGCAGCAGTGGCGCAGGACGATCAGATCCCCGAGTATACCGGCCCGGAGCGCGCCGCCTCGGCGGTCGCCGCGGAAATCCGCGTGCTCGACAAGCTGACGGGCGATCTCAAGGATCTGCAGATCGCCCGTGGTACGATGGGAACCTACGGCCGGCTGAACATCGTGCTCGGCGACTGCCGGTATCCCGAGGAGGACCCCTCGTCCGACGCCTATGCCTGGCTGGAAATCCGGGATGACGCGATGGACGAGCCAGCCTTCACGGGCTGGATGGTCGCTTCCTCACCGGCGCTGAATGCGCTCGACCACGTGCGTTACGACGTCTGGGTGCTGCGCTGCATCACGGTCTGAGCGGACGGGGCGGGGGAGGCGGCATCGAACGTCGCGTCCACGTCCAGTCCCTCCCGGAGCATCTGGTGGTAGGCCGTGCGGGGGACGTCGCACGCGCCGAGGCGCTTGAGGTGCGGGGTCGTGAATTGCGTGTCGAATAGCACGAAGCCTGACTGGCGGAGCCGGTCCATCAGGTAGACGAGGGCGATCTTGCTGGCGTCCGTCCGCCGGCTGAACATGCTCTCACCGAAGAAGATGCCGCCGAGCGAGACGCCGTACACCCCGCCGACGAGGTCCGTCCCCCGCCGCACCTCGATCGAATGGGCGAAGCCGCGTTCATGGAGGCTGCCGTAGAGGGCGCGGATCTGAGGGTTGATCCAGGTCTCCTCGCGATCAGCGCAGCCGGCCATCACGCCATCGAAATCGGTATCGAAGCTGATCGAAACCTCGTCGCGCAGGATCGTGCGGCGAAGGGATCGGGAGATGTGGAGGCCGCCCATGGGCAGGATGCCGCGGACCTCCGGATCGACCCAGTAGATCTCGGGGGACGTACTGCTCTCCGCCATGGGAAAGATCCCGGCGGCGTAGGCACGAAGGAGGATCGACGGTGTGAGCGCGAGCTCCATTCGGGTCTCCGATAGGCCGACAATCCGCGGCGCCGCTCAATGACGTGAGCGACGCCGCTGATGTCGGAGGTCCTGCCGGAGCGCCAGGCGGGCGAGCCCGCTTTCTCAGGCTCCGGCGTTTTCGAGCCAGGTCTCGAGCCAGTGAATGTCGTAGTTTCCGGCCTGGACGTCCTCGTTGTCGAGAAGAGCGTCGAAGAGCGGAACCGTGGTGTCGATCCCGTCCACCACCAGCTCGCCAAGGGCCCGGCGAAGGCGCGCAAGCGCTTCGGGGCGGTCCCGGCCGTGGACGATCAGCTTGGCGATCAGGCTGTCGTAGTAGGGCGGGATCTTGTAGCCGCCATAGAGCGCCGAATCCATCCGCACACCGAGGCCGCCCGGCGCATGGAAGGTGCGCACGGTGCCGGGGCAGGGGGAGAAGCTGGGCAGCCGCTCCGCATTGATCCGCGCCTCGATGGCGTGCCCGGAGGGGACCAGCTCGTCCTGCGTGAACGACAGCGGCAGGCCTTGCGCGATGCGGATTTGCTCCCGCACGAGGTCGACGCCGAAGACCGCCTCGGTCACCGGATGCTCGACCTGAAGCCGCGTGTTCATCTCGATGAAGTAGAACTCGCCGTTCTCGTAGAGGAACTCGATCGTGCCGGCACCGGAGTAGCCGATGGAGGCGACGGCGTCGGCACAGACCTTGCCGATACGGGCGCGGGTCGCGGCGTCGATCGCCGGGCCGGGCGCTTCTTCGAGAACCTTCTGGTGGCGCCGCTGGAGCGAGCAATCCCGCTCCCCGAGATGCACCGCGCTGCCCTTGCCGTCACCGAAGACCTGGATCTCGATGTGACGCGGCTGACCGAGATACTTCTCGATGTAGACCTCGTCGTTGCCGAAGGCGTTGCGGGCTTCGCTGCGGGCGCTGTGGAAGGCGTTGTCGATGTCTGCGGGCGTCTTGGCGAGCTTCATGCCGCGTCCGCCGCCGCCGGCCGTGGCCTTGATGATGACCGGGTACCCGATCTCCTCGGCAACCTTGCGCGCGGTGTCCACGTCGGGAACGCCGCCATCGGAGCCGGGGACACACGGCACGCCGAGCGCCTTCATCGTCTCCTTGGCGGTGATCTTGTCGCCCATGATGCGGATATGCTCCGCGGACGGGCCGATGAAGGTCAGGCCGTGATCCTCCACCACCTGCACGAAGGCGGCGTTCTCGGACAGGAAGCCGTAGCCCGGATGGATCGCCTCGGCGCCCGTGATCTCGCAGGCGGAGATGATGGCCGGGACGGACAGGTAGCTCTGCGCCGAGGAGGGCGGCCCGATGCAGACGCTCTCGTCCGCAAGGCGGACATGCATCGCGTCACTGTCGGCGGTGGAATGCACGGCAACGGAGCCGATGCCCATTTCCCGGCAGGCCCGGATGACGCGCAGCGCGATCTCGCCGCGGTTTGCGATCAGGATCTTGTCGAACATCACTCGATGATCATCAGGGGAGCGCCGAACTCGACCGGCCCGCCATTCTCCACGAGGATGCGGCGGACGGTTCCGGAATGGGGCGCGGGGATCTGGTTCATGGTCTTCATCGCCTCGACGATGAGGAGCGTCTGTCCCTCCTTGACGGCATCGCCCACCGAAACGAACGGTGCCGCGTTCGGCTCGGCCGCGAGGTAGATCGTGCCGACCATGGGAGAGGTGACGGCGCCCGGATGCTCGGCCGGATCCTCGGGCTCGGCAGGCGCGCCGCTTGCGGGCTGCGGCTGCGCCGTGGTCGGCGCCGGGGACGCGGCCGGTGCAGCGTGCGCGATGTGCTGCACCTGCGGCGCGGCCTGCGCATGCCGGCTGACGCGCACATTCAGGGAATCGTCTTCCCCATACTCGCGGTTGACCTCGATCTCCGTGAGGTCCTTCGCGCGCAAGAGTTCCGCCAGAGCCTCAATAAAGGCTACGTCGGCATCCTGACTTTCCCTCGTCATGCGTACCCCGCTCAGGTTCTTTAGATCGCACCCCTCTAACCCAAGCGCTTAAGACATGAAAGCGTCCATGAGCGGTCCCTTGCCGTCCTCTCGCGGCGCATGACCACCGAGCCGCGCGGCGCCGGACGCAGCTGTCCGCGCTGCTCCGGAACCATCCGCAGGCGCAGGGTCGGCGTTCTTCTGGCGCGCGCACCGGCGACGGGGCTGACGCTCAGGCGGCAACCCGCCATGACGGGAACATTGACGTTGCGGTGCCCGCGCGGACGTGATCTCGTCAGACATAAGCCCTTTTCAGACGGCGGATTTTAGAACGTGTGTCCATTTCCGCAGGACCCCTTGCTCGACCTGTTGCGCCGGCTCCCGGGGCATCTTTTCGCCGTCGTCGATGGCGCGCTGGCGCCGGGCGCGCCGCTGCACCTGTCGGACCTCGATCCAAGGCCCCTCTATCTCGGCGGGAGCGGCACGGCCTCGATGATGTCGGGCCCTCACCTGGTGAACTGCCCGACCGGTCACGCGCTCGATCTCGTGCGTCAGGCCATTCCGCCGGAGGCCATCGTCTGGTGGTCCTTTCCGGGCGAGAGCGCAGCCAGTGCGGAGGAGACGGCGTTTCGGCACATCCGGGGTCTCGGCATGGTCGAGATTCCCCGCAATCGTCCTGATGCGGGAGCACGGACGCGGGCCGGCGGGGCGGAGGGCTACGAGGCTGTCCTGTTCCGCCACGCCGATCCCAACGTTCTGGTCCATCTTCTGCCGGTGATGACGCCGGCGCAGGCCGCGCGGCTCCTCGGCGAGGCTTTGGCGATCAATTTCGATGCAACGCGCAACGGCGGCCTCCGCCATGCCGCGAGGCCGTCGGACCTGCCACCTGCACCGACGGGCCTCCTGCGCCTCGAATTGCCGCAATACAATGCGCTCACGAATGCGCGCCTCCATGCCAGCCATGTCCGCATCGCGGCGTATCTGGCGAAGCACCGTCTTGAGGGGATGGAGCATCTCGACGAGGCGGCGCTTCTCGATATCGCCAAGCGGTCGGACGCGTCCGGACGGCCGCTCGGGCTCAAATCGGAGAAGGCTCATTCCCGGTGGGCCTACCTGATGATGATGACGGGTGGCCAGGTCGCCGAAGATGACACCGCCCGGGACTTCGTCCGCTCCGGTCCCGATCCCGAACGCCGCGTGCGGCAACTGATCGATGAAGCGGCGGCGGCGATCCGGCGGGACGGCTTTGCTTCCGCGGGAGGCGCGCGATGAGCGGGTACGGCGAGGCCGGCGCGATCGGCGGGCGCGTCGCCGGCGGTGTGGTCGGCGGGGCGATCGGCTCGTTCCTCGGACCCCTCGGAACGCTCGCGGGCCGGGCCATCGGCTCCCGTCTGGGCGGCATGGCCGGACGGGCGGCGGCGGAAGCGGTCGCCAGCGCCATGACGGACGCGAACGAGGATGCCGAGGAGATGTCCGACGAGGATGCCTCCACCTCCTGCGCCGAGTGCGGAGAAATCGATTGTTTCACTCCGCCGGACGGCGCGGATCCCGAGGAATTCCGCCGCCAGCTCAAGGAGCAGCAGGACGCCATCAACGAGATGTCCCCGGACGAGATCCTCGGCAACATGGAGCGCTACGCGAATGAAGGGCGCGGGGCAGGAGATGCAGCGGCCCGGCGCGCGGCGCGCGATGCCTACAGGACGCGCGAGACGCGGAACCGCACAACCGAACTGCGCCGCCAGGGTCTCAGCCGTCCGGATGCCGAAGCGCAGGCGGGACAAGAGGTCGCCGAGGCGATGCGGTCGCTCGATGCGCTCCACGCCCCGGACGGAATCGCCGGCGGGGACGGTACGATTTCAGGCCTTGGCAACCGTTCGGTCAATCGCTCCATCGGTGGTCAGTGGAAGAACGGACGGGCGGACCAGCTGAAGGATATCGCCGAGCAATCCCAGCGCGAAGGAATGGAGAAAATGGATGTCGAGCTCGATATCTGTCCCGAAGACGGGGAAGCGGGTAGTGGTGGGACCGAGTCCGGCGCGGGTTCGGGCGACGGTGATGGGAGCGGACAGGGCGATACGCCGATGGTGTGATCCCATCGGACCCAATGACGGACAGGCGGATCCAGGCCATGTCCGGAGAAGGGGAGGCCGCCGCTGTCCTCCTCCCAGACGCCCCGGTTCTTGCGCGGGCGGATATTCGAATGACTGAAGGAAGCTGACATGGCAGACGACATCGGCGAGGACCTCGAATACGCCATCGAGAAATTCGGCCCCGTCTCGGAGCATGCCCCGATGCCTGCGTCGACCCTGTCGAGGCTAGGCGGCCGCGTTCCGGACACGCTTGTCGCGTGGTGGAGGCGCTACGGTCAAAGCAGCATCCTGAACGGCGAGTTTCAGGTGGTGGATCCCGAGGAGTATCGTCCGCTTCTCGAGGCCCTGTTTCGCGGTGATCCCGATTTCGAAGCGTCGACGACCCACGTCTTCGCCATCGGCGCGACCGGGGGCCTCGACTGCTGGTCCGAGACCTGGGGCGATCTGTCCATCGGGACCTTCCCGAACCGACTGATCTCCGAGAAGTTCATCCACCGAGAGGCGCAGCGCGACGATATCGACCTCGGCACCGTCTTCTCCATGGCCGACGATTCAGGGGCAGACCCCTATGACGAGAAGGGGCGGGACCTCCTGCCGAAGATCCGCAAGCTGCACGGTCCGCTGGACTACGGGCAGATCTACGCCCCGAAGCTTCATCCGGCCCTCGGCGGGCCCCGGTCCGCGGAGAACTTCCGGCCCGCTTCGGCGCTCGAAGCGATCTCCCTCATCCATCAGGCCGAGCCGGTCATCCTCACCGACGCGTCCGTCTTCCCCCCGAAGGACATCCGGGTGATCGGGCAGGGGTGAGGCGCGGTCAGGCCGTCAGCAGACGGCCGTACAGCGTTTCAAGAAAGGTCTGCGGCGTATCGGAGGTGTCCGCCTCTTCGCCGAGCAGGCGGCGGATCTGCGCATCGTAATCCGCGTAGTTCTGGGTCAGGGCCCAGACCGAGATCAGCAGGTGCGGTGCATCGACAGGGGGGATGCGTCCCTCGGCGCACCAGCTTCGGATGAGGTCCATCTTGGACTGTACGATCCGGCGCAGGGACTCCAGCGTCTCTCCTTCGAGATGAGGCCCGCCCTGCAGGATCTCGTTCGCGAGGAGGCGGCTTTCGCGGGGCATCGTGCGCGTCTGCTGCAGCTTGCGCCGGACGTAGGACACAAGCTCTTCCCTCGGATCGCCGTCGGGGTCGATGGAGGTGAGCGGAACGCCCCATGTGTCGATCAGACTCGTCAGAAGAGCGCGGTACAGCTCCTCCTTTCGCGAGAAATAATACAGCAGGTTCGCCTTGGAGAGCCCCGCGGCGCGGGCGATGTTCGCGATCGAGGCGCCGTGGAACCCGTGGGCCGAGAATTCGTCGAGCGCCGCGCGGAGGATGATCTTCCGGTTGCGCTGTTGAATCAGGGTTTCCGCGCGCCGCGGCTCGCCACCTAGTCGTGGCTCTTGTATTTTGGGTGACATTGGCTCTCACTCGAAAAAAACGCGGCCGGAACGCAGACCGCTTGACTGGTACACCGCGATTGGTAGCGTCAAAATCCGGGGTCGGTCAAATGGTTCGGCCATTTTATCCAAGTATCACAAGGGGATCGCATTATGGCCGATGGTAGGGGCGGGAGCCACGGTGCGACGCCGAACGATCTGGACGCCTTCTGGATGCCGTTCACGGCGAACCGGCAATTCAAGGCGGCGCCGCGCATGTTCGTCGCCGCGGAAGGGATGCACTACACGACGCAGGACGGCCGGCAGGTTCTCGACGGCACGGCCGGGCTCTGGTGCTGCAATGCCGGGCACGGTCAGCCCCGCATCATCGAGGCGATCCGGGAGCAGGCCGGTATCCTCGACTACGCCCCGGCCTTCCAGATGGGCCACCCCAAGGCCTTCGAACTCGCCTCCGCGCTCAGGGACATGGCGCCCGAGCCGTTCGAGCACGTCTTCTTTACCAATTCGGGGTCCGAGAGCGTCGAGACCGCCCTCAAGATCGCTCTGGCCTATCACAAGGCGCGCGGCGAGGGCGGCCGGACCCGCCTGATCGGGCGCGAGCGCGGCTATCACGGCGTGAATTTCGGCGGGATCTCCGTCGGCGGCATCGTGACCAACCGAAAGGCGTTCGGCACGCTTCTCGCCGGCGTCGATCACCTGCCGCACACCCATATCCCGCAGAACGCCTTCACCCGCGGCCAGCCCGAGCACGGCGCACATCTGGCGGACGAGCTGGAGCGGATCGTCGCCCTCCATGGCGCCGAGACCATCGCCGCGGTGATCGTCGAGCCGATGGCCGGATCCACCGGGGTCCTGTTGCCGCCGAAGGGATACCTGAAGCGCCTGCGCGAGATCACCGAGCGGCACGGCATCCTCCTGATCTTCGATGAGGTCATCACCGGGTTCGGCCGCCTCGGTGCCTCATTCGCCGCCGAGCGTTTCGACGTGATGCCCGACCTCATCACCTGCGCCAAGGGCCTGACGAACGGCGTGATCCCGATGGGCGCGGTTTTGGCGACGTCCGAGATCCACGACGCCTTCATGCAGGGGCCCGGCCACCTGATCGAGCTCTTTCACGGCTATACCTATTCCGGCAATCCCATCGCCGCGGCGGCCGGCCTTGCGACCTTGCGCACCTACCGCGAGGACGGCCTCTTCGAACGGGCGGACGGCCTTGCCGGTTACTGGGAGGAGGCCCTGCATTCCCTTGCCGGTCTGCCCCATGTCATCGACGTGCGGAACATGGGCCTCATTGGCGCCATCGAACTGGAGCCGATCGAGGGCGCTCCGACCAAGCGCGCGTTCCAGGCCTTCCTCAATGCCTACGACAAGGGCATCCTCATCCGCACCACTGGGGATATCATCGCCCTGTCCCCGCCGCTGATCATCGAGAAGGCCCATATCGACGAGCTGATCGGCACGCTGGGCGAGGTGCTCTCCGCCCTGGACTAGGAGGCGAGCATGTCGCGGTAGGCGTCGACCGGCCCGGTCGACCGGGCGAAGTCGCGCGCGGTGCAGTAAGCCTCGCGGGCGATCTCCTCCCGCATGTCCTGCGCGCCGAGCAGCATCCGGACCTTCTCGCCGAGGTCGGAGAAATCCCAGGCCAGCGGAACGTAGGTCTCCCAAGGGCGATACAGATCGGGCAGCGTCCTCAGGTGATCCATGGAGGGCTTCAGCAGCACCGCGCCCGCAAGGATCGCCTCGACATCGCGCCAGCAGAGCTCTCCGCTGCCGAACGGGGAGAAGCAGAGCTTCGAGCGACCGAGCTCGGCCATGTACTCGGCCCAGGGAAGCCCGCCGCCCGTCGCCGCCGAGATGTCGCCGATCCGATCCACCTGCGCCTCGGCGTCCTGCCGCATCCGCCCGTACCAGCCATCGCGAGACTTACCGCCAAGGCGCGCGTGCAGGTCGATGGGGCGCGCCTCTCCGCCCTGGCGCGCCGGCTCTCCGCCCTTGCGGAACCGTTCGAAAAGTGTGGGCTCGGTCAGGAAATTGGGAGACAGGCGGAGTTTCGAGATGTCGCCGCCGAGGTCCCGGCCCGGAGCCACGTCCATGTCCAGATCGTAACGCGTGCCGTAGAATTCGCTGAGATTCGAGCCGCCGAGACGGTCCTGCGCGTAGCGGGAGGGGTCCGCGTAAAGCGATTTCTTGAAGTAGAAATCGGCCTCCGGAAGCAGTCTTCCAAAAGATAGCGAAAGACTGGCGACGCTGTCGAAGACGGTCATGCCCGGGCGCGATGGAGGGGATCGCACGCTCTCCAGAAGCCGATCCATCCGGTCCGGATCCGGATCCCAGGGTTGAACGATGACATGATCGGCGTTCTTCAAGCGGCTCGGGATACCGGTTTCAGCGTCCTTGGTTGGATACAGTCGAAAACGTACGGCTGCGGCGCTGCCGGTGCCCTCCTGCCGAAGAAGGGGATGCACCTGCGCATATGCAATCTTCTGAGGTTTGTACAAGATCAGGACATTCTTGCGCCGCCCCCCAAGGAACGGCCGCCCGAGAACGATCTTCCGGCGCTTCCGCTTCCAGGGCTCGGGGCCTGTCCGAACGATCAGGGAATTGACTGTCATGCGCGCGCCTTCCGTGTTTTGCCCGCTCAAACTACAGGTTTCGCGGCGGCGCGCACCCGCATCGTCAAGGGCCTACCTGCTCGTATCCAGCCGGGCGGGGCGGGGGGACGGCCCGGTGATCCTTGCGGCGTCGGTAAGGGTGGGGCGGAGGAGGGCTTCTTCGCGGTGCCGGGCGATCCGAATCGTGGCTTCGCTCGGGATCACGGCGTATCGGCCGAGGAGCGCTTCGGCGTACTCCGATTGCCCTGCGGGGGCCGACACGGGTGTCCCGGCTGCCTGCAATGCCGGGGCGGGCGGCAAGCCTCCACCTCTGCTATCGGACGCCTCCGGCGCGGCAGAGAGCGCCCCTTTCGGCACCGGTCCGGCTTTCACCGCCGCCGCCGGCCGACCATCTTCCGGCGCAGCGCTTGAGAAAGACCCGGCCTGTAGCAAGGGCTGGCCCGCCGGGATACGGAACGCGTCGATTTCTGACATCTGAACAGCCCTCGTCTGCTTCGGATGCCCCACGATTCGAACGATTCCACAAATCCCTTACGAGAATGCTTCGGTCCGCGTCTTCCATGGGCGCACTGGACAGGCAAACGGGCGCAGGCCGGAGCCGGCGCCCGCTGCGGAGCTTCGCTCAGGTGCTCAGCCCTTGCGGTTCATCCGGTTCGCGACGAGGTCGTCCACGACGTCCGGATCGGCGAGGGTCGACGTGTCCCCGAGGCTGCCGGCATCGTCTTCGGCGATCTTGCGCAGGATGCGGCGCATGATCTTGCCGGACCGTGTCTTGGGCAGGCCCGGCGCCCATTGCAGCAGATCGGGCTTGGCGATCGGGCCGATCTCGGTCCGGACCCATTTCTCGAGCTCGGCGCGGAGATCGTCGGTCGGCTCGACACCGTTCATCAGCGTGACATAGGCGTAGATGCCCTGACCCTTGATGTCGTGCGGATAGCCGACGACCGCGGCCTCGGCGACGTCCCTGTGCGCGACGAGGGCGCTTTCGACCTCCGCCGTGCCCATCCGGTGGCCGGAGACGTTGATGACATCGTCGACGCGGCCCGTGATCCAGTAATAGCCGTCAGCATCTCGCCGGCAGCCGTCACCGGAGAAGTAGTATCCCTTGTAGTCGGAGAAGTAGGTCTTCTCGAACCGCTCGTGATCGCCCCAGACGGTCCGCATCTGGCCGGGCCAGGATGCCTTGATGCACAGGACGCCCTCGCACTCGGTTTCCTCGATCTCCGCGCCGGACTGGGGGTCTAGCACGATGGGTTCGATGCCGAAGAACGGTCTGGTCGCGGAGCCGGGCTTGAGGGGCGTGGCGCCGGGCAGCGGCGTCAGGAGGTGCCCGCCGGTCTCGGTCTGCCACCAGGTATCGACGATCGGGCGCTCACCCTTGCCGACGACCTCGTTGTACCAGTTCCAGGCCTCCGGGTTGATCGGCTCGCCCACCGTGCCGAGGACCTTGAGGGAGGACAGGTCGTATTTGTCGACCGGCTCGCGGCCATGTCCCATCAGAGCGCGGATCGCCGTGGGCGCGGTGTAGAACTGCGCGACATCGTGCTTTTCGCAGATCGCCCAGAAGCGACCGGCATCGGGATAGGTCGGAACGCCCTCGAACATCAGCGTCGTCGCGCCGTTCGCCAGCGGCCCGTAGATGATGTAGCTGTGGCCCGTGACCCAGCCGACATCGGCGGTGCACCAGTAGACGTCCCCCTTATGGTAATCGAAGACCAGCTCGTGCGTCATCGCGCAGTAGACGAGGTAACCGCCCGAGCTGTGGACCACGCCCTTGGGTTTGCCCGTGGAGCCGGACGTGTAGAGGATGAAGAGCGGATCCTCGGCGCCCATCGGCTCCGGGTCGCAGTCGGGGGCGACGTCGTCCATCATCGACAGCACGTCCACGTCCCGTCCGTCGATCCAGGTGGTCTGATCGCCGGTATGCTTCACGACGAGGCAGCGCACCTTGTCGGAGCAATGAAGCAGCGCGGCGTCGGTATTCGACTTGAGGGCGGTGCGCTTGCCGCCCCTCGGGGCGCTGTCCGCCGTGATCACGGCCTTGGCGGCGCAATCGTTGATCCGGTTGGCGAGCGCGTCGGGGGAGAAGCCGGCGAAGACGACGGAATGAACCGCCCCGATCCGGGCGCAGGCCAGCATCGCATAGGCCGCCTCGGGGATCATCGGCAGGTAGATGACGACCCGGTCACCTTTCACTACGCCCTGGCTCTTGAGGACGTTCGCGAAACGGCAGACCTGCTCGTGCAACTCATTGTAGGTGATGTGCCGTGCCGCGTCGCCCGGCTCGTCCGGCTCCCAGATGATCGCGGTCTGCTCGCCGCGGGTCTTCAGATGACGGTCGACGCAGTTGGCGGCGACATTCAGGATGCCATCCTCGAACCAGTTGATGGACACCGAGCCGAGGTCGAAATTGCAGTTCTTCACCCGGGTATAGGGCTCGATCCAGTCGAGCCGCTTGCCCTCTTCGGCCCAGAAGGCCTCGGGGTCGGCGATGGAGCGGGCGTAGCGTTCCTCGTATTGCTCGGCGGTGACGTGTGCGCCTTCCGCGAAGCTGCCCGGAACGGGGACCTTCTTGTCGTCCAGCATGTCTGTCCTCCCTCGGATGGCGCGGGCGGAGCCTCCCGCCGGGGGTGACCCCCCGCTCCCGCGCCCAGATCTGTCCTCATACCCCTTGTCGGTTCCCGGGCGGCAAGGTGCAAGGCCCGGGACGGGCTTTCAGATGGCGAGATACTCGGCCCGAAGCGCCTCGTCCTTCAGCACCTCCTCCGCGCTGCCGTCGAACACGATCTGCCCGGTGTCGAGGATCACGGCGCGGTCCGCGAGCTTCAGCGCGCGAATGGCGTTCTGTTCGACGATGATCGTGGTGATGCCCTGGCTCTTGATCAGGGCCAGCGTCTTCTCGATCTCGTCCACGATGACGGGCGCGAGGCCTTCGTAGGGCTCGTCGAGAAGCAGGACCTTGATGTCCCGCGCAAGCGCCCGGGCGATGGCCAGCATCTGCTGCTCCCCGCCCGACAGCGTCACGCCCTCCTGCTTCCGCCGCTCCCCGAGGCGGGGGAACAGTTCGTAGAGCCGCTCGAGGGACCAGCCTATGGGCGGCGCGATCTGCGCCAGCTTCAGGTTCTCCTCCACCGTCAGCCCCGGAATGATCCGCCGGTCCTCTGGCACGAGGCCGAGGCCCGCCGCGCTCGCCTCGTGGCTGGCCATGCGGTGGAGCGGCTGGTGGTCGAGCCAAATCTCACCGTGGGTGAGCTGCGGGCTGCCGGTGCGTGCGAGGGCCCGGAGGGTCGAGGTCTTGCCGGCGCCGTTGCGACCGAGAAGCGCGAGGATCTCCCCCTCGTGCACGGTGAAGCTGACGCCCTGCACGATGTAGCTCTCGCCGTAATAGGCGTGCAGGTCCCACACCGAAAAGAAGGCGGGCGCGGTGCTGGCATGGTTGGCGTGCTGGCTGAAATCGGGTCTGGCGACCATGGTGATATCCTTGGGGGTCATATCCTTGGGCATAAGGGGATCAGGCCGCGGCGTCGGAGGTGCCCAGATAGGCCTCCTGCACCTTCGGGTGCCCCTTGATGCGCTCAGGCGTGTCCTCCACGAGCGGAGTGCCCTGGGCGAGGACGGTGATCCGGTCCGCAAGGGAGAACACGACGTGCATGTCATGCTCGATGATGACCATCGTGATGTCCCGCTTGGCCTTGATTTCCTTCAGGAGCGAAATGGTGTTGTTGGTGTCCGCGCGGGACATGCCGGCGGTGGGCTCGTCGAGCAGAAGCAGGCGCGGCTCCTGCACGAGACACATCGCCATTTCGAGGCGGCGCTTGTCCCCGCGGGAGAGGGAGGCGGCGTGGACGCCCCGGCTCTGCGCCATGTTCACATCGGCGAGGATGGCCTCCGCCTTCGCCGCCATGTCCTTCTGGGAGGCGACGGAGACCAGCGGGTTCAGCTCGAACGCGCCGTCCCTCCGGGCGAAACAGGGAATGAGGACATTCTCCATCACCGTCAGGTCGCCGAAGATCTCCGGCGTCTGGAAGACACGGGCGATGCCGAGCTGGTTGATCTCGTGCGGTTTGCGCCCGAGGACGGACTGCCCGTCGAAGAGGACGGAGCCTGTATCCGGCATCAGCTTGCCCACGAGACAGTTCAGCAGCGTCGACTTGCCGGCCCCGTTCGGCCCGATGATGGCGTGGACGGTGTTCTCCCTGACCGACAAGTTCACGTCCGAGAGGGCCTGAAGTCCGCCGAAGCGCTTGCCGACATCCTTGACGTCGAGAATTCCCATGGTCTCTCTCCTCACTCGGCCGGGCGGGCGGCGCGTTGCTTGGCGGCGTCTTCCTCCGCCGCGCCGCCGCGGCGGCCCCGGCGGCGGAAGAGGGCGCGGCTGCGGCGTCCGCCTTCGACCAGTCCGCCCGGCAGGAAGATGATGATGGCCATGAAGAGCAGGCCGAGCGTCAGGTGCCAGCCCTCGCCGGTGAACCGCGCGAGCACCCAGACGATGGCGTTCTCCAGCCCGTCCGGCAGGGCGCCGAACCAGCCGTGCAGGACGCCTTCGTTGATCTTCGAGAAGATGTTCTCGAAATACTTGATGACGCCCGCGCCGAGGACCGGCCCGATCAGCGTGCCGGCGCCACCGAGGATCGTCATGATCACGACCTCGCCGGAGGCGGTCCACTGCATCCGCTCGGCGCCCGCCAGCGGATCCATCGAGGCAAGGAGACCGCCCGCGAGGCCGGCATACATGCCCGAGATCACGAAGACGGCGAGCGTGTAGGGCCGGGTCGACAGACCGGTATAGCTCAGACGCTGCTGGTTCGACTTCACCGCCCGCAGCATCAGCCCGAAGGGCGAGCGGAAGATGCGGATCGAGATGTAGAAGGTGACGAGGAGCAGGATCGCGCAGAGATAGTACCCGGCATTGAACTGGAACGCCCAGGGGCCGAGGTTCAGCGTTTCGGTCGCCCGCATCTCGATGCCGAAGAAGTTGGTCAGGGGCAGGGACGTCGCGACCCCGCCGCCATCCAGCACCCGCGGATCGTCGAGCGAGAGCTGCAGGCCCGTCTCCCCGTTGGTGATCGGCGTCAGCACCGAATAGGCGAGATTGAACGACATCTGCGCGAAGGCGAGCGTCAGGATCGAGAAGTAGATGCCCGACCGTCTGAGGGAGATGTACCCGATCACGACGGAGAACAGGCCGGCCACCGCGATGGAGAGCAGGATCGCCGGAATGACGTTCATGCTCAGAAGCTTGAACATCCACACCGCGGCGTAGGACCCGACTCCGAGAAAGGCGGCATGGCCGAAGGAGAGATAGCCCGTCAGCCCGAAGAGCAGATTGAAGCCGATGGCGAAGATCCCGAAGATCACGAACCGCTGCATCAGGTCGGGGTAACCGGCGTTGAACTGCGCCAGCTCGGAGCCCTGCGGGAACGGGTTGAGGATGAACGGCGCGAAGAGCGCCAGGATCGCGACGACGGCCAGAAGGCCGGTATCCTTGCGGTCGAGACCGAGCATGGATCAGTCCTCCATGACGCCCTTCCGCCCCATCAGGCCACGCGGCCGGGTCAGAAGGATCACGATTGCAATGAGGTAGATGATGATCTGGTCGATGCCGGGAATGATCGACTTGATCTCGTTCATCGAGGCGAAGCTCTCGAGGATGCCGAGCAGGAACCCCGCGAGGACGGCGCCCGGCAGGCTTCCCATTCCGCCCACGACGACCACGACGAAGGACAGGACGAGGAAGTCCATCCCCATGTGGTAATTAGGCGAGTTTATCGGCGTGTACATCACCCCCGCGAGCCCGGCGACGGCGGCGGCGATGCCGAACATGATGGTGAAGCGCTTGTCGATGTTGATGCCCAGGAGGCCGACAGTCTCCCGATCCGCCATGCCGGCACGGACCACCATCCCGAACGTGGTGAATTGCAGGAAGCAGAACACCCCGGCGATCACGAGGCCGGCGAAGGCGAAGTAGATCAGGCGCCAGTAGGGGTAGATGATCGTCATGGGATCGAAGCCGAGCGCGGCGCCGAAATCGAACGAGCCCGCGAAGGCGCTGGGGGCCGGCGTCGGGATCGGATTGGCGCCGTAGAAGTACTTGATGATCTCCTGCAGCACGATCGCGAGGCCGAAGGTCACGAGGATCTGGTCCGCATGGGGGCGCTTGTAGAAGTGCTTGATCAGACCGCGCTCCATGATCCAGCCGATCAGGAGCATGACGGGGATCGCGAAGAGGATCGCCAGCGGCACGGACCAGTCAATCAGCGCGGCGCCGAACTCGGGGCCGAACCAGATCTCGAGATAGGGCGTGTCCACTTCCATCGGATTTCCGAGAAAGTCCGTCCGGCTCTCGTCCACCGTGGTGCGCGAAATGGTGAAGATGCGTTGCAGCGTGACCGCGCAGAAGGCGCCGATCATGAACAGGGCGCCGTGGGCGAAGTTGACGACGCCGAGGGTGCCGAAGATGAGGGTGAGGCCGAGGGCGATCAGGGCGTAGGCCGAGCCCTTGTCGAGGCCGTTCAGGATCTGAAGGAGTATCGCGTCCATCGCGGGTGCTTTTATCCTGGTATGAGGAAGGCGCCGTGCCCGGGGTGCGGGCACGGCAGGTCAGGTGCGGCGTCGGAGATGAGCGGGGCGCCCGGTGCCTGGCGCCCCCTCCGCGAGCGCGTCAGGCGCCCTCGTTGCACTCCCCGAGCGCGCCGCCGGCGAACATCGGATGATCGGGCGGGTAGGTGACCTGCTCCACGGGGGTCGCCTCGACGATCTCGACGAGGTCGAACTCGTTGTCCGGGTTCTCCTTTCCGCGGGTGACGACGACGTCCTTGAGGCACTGGTGGTCGGCGCCGCGGTAGAGCGTCGGGCCGTTGCCGAGACCGTCGAACTCGAAGTCCTCCAGAGCCTCGACCACCGCGCAGGGGTTGAACGAGCCGGCGCGCTGGACCGCGTCCGCATAGAGCAGCGTCTGCACGTAGCAGGTATGGGCCGCCTGGGACGGCGGGAAGCCGTACTTCTCGCCGAAGGACTGGGTGAAGACGTTCGTGCCGCGATACCGCTCGCCGAGCTGGTTCTCGAGCTTCCAGTCCCAGTTCTGGGAGCCGGGAATGCCGCGGATGTTCTCGCCCGCGCCGCGCGCCATAAGCTCCGAGTAGAGCGGCACGACGATCTCGAACTGCTTGCCGGTCTGGGCCATCGCGTCCTTCAGCCCGAACTGGACGGCGTTGGTGAGCGAGTTCACCATGTTGCCGCCGTAGTGGTTCAGGAAGAGCACGTCCGCGCCCGATTGAAGGATCGGGGTGATGTAGGAGGAGAAGTCCGTCGCCGCGAGCGGCGTGAGGACGTTGTTGACCGTCTCCCAGCCCAGATCCTCGGTGACGGCCTGCATGGATTCCTGCGTCGTCCAGCCCCAGGTGTAGTCCGCCGTCAGGTGGTAGGCCTTGCGGTCGGTTCCGTACAGCGTCTCGAGAACGGGGCCGAGCGCCGCGCCCGACTGATAGGCGTTGAAGAAGTGACGGAAGCCGTTGGCCTTGCGATCCTTGCCGGTGGTGTCGTTCGAATGCGTGAGGCCGGCCATGAAGATCACGCCCGCTTCCTGGCAGAGACCCTGCACGGCGACGGCGACGCCGGACGAGGAACCGCCCGAAATCATGACCGCGCCGTCCTTCTCGATCATCGAGCGGGCGGAGGCGCGGGCTGCGTCGGACTTCGTCTGCGTGTCGCCGGTGACGTATTCGACCCGCTTGCCAAGGATGCCCTCTCCCGTGAGCTCCTTCGAGGAGAAGGTGTTCATCATGCCGCCGTCGCCCTCGCCGTTGAGGTGCTCGACCGCGAGCTCGAACGCCCGCAGCTCGTCGGCGCCCTCGTCGGCATAGGGGCCGGATTGCGGCACGTTGAAGCCGAGCGTCACGGAACTGCCGGTGGGCTCGTTGGTGAAGGCACTGGCGGATCGGGCGGTAAAGATCGTCGGCAGGGCGAGCCCCGCGCCGGCGGCGATGCCGGTTTTCAGGATACCGCGACGTGTCTGTCTGCGAAACGACATGAATTTCCTCCCATTGATTTGCCCCGCGCTCTCCTCCCGAGAGGGGGCACGCCCCGCTTCCGTGGGCTGTAATTTTTATGCAGTTCTTTGAGAAAACAATTCAACAACCCATTACGAAACGGTAGGAATTTAGTAAATTGTTGGACAGTGCGGTGCAGCATTTTGTAAAGTTCTTGATGCTGCAACGCGGTAAGTCCCTGACGGGAAAGGACGCCATCCATGGCCAGCGCTGGGCATGCCGGAAGCCGCATCAGGGAGCGGCGCATCATGGCGGGGATCAAGCAGGCGGATCTGGCAAAGGCGGCCGGAATTTCCGCCTCCTATCTCAATCTTATCGAGCACAATCGCCGCCGGATCGGCGGCGGGCTCCTCGCCACGATCGCGCGGGAGCTCGGCACCGAGGCGCAGGCGCTGTCCGAAGGCGCCGGGCGGGCGCTGGTGGCGGGCCTCGAGGATGCGGTGGCGGGTCATGCCGGCGCGGCGGCGGATATCGCGGAGCTCGAGGACTTCGCCGCGCGGTTCCCGGACCTCGCGCGCCTGATGGCGGAGCAGGGCGGTGCGGTGCGGCGGCTGGAGCGGACGGTTGCGACTCTGTCTGACCGGCTCGCGCACGATCCGATCCTGTCCGCCTCGCTGCACGAGGTGCTGTCGGTCGTGACCGCCATGCGCTCCACCGCCGCGATCCTCGCCGAGACGCGGGATCTGGAGGCCGTCTGGACCGAGCGCTTCCACCGAAATCTCGCCGAAGACGGCGACCGTCTTGCCGGCGCGGCGGAGGACCTGGCGCGTTATCTGGATGCCAGTTCCGAGGATGCCGCTCCTGCCGGTCCACTGGAGGAGCTGGAGCGCTTCCTCGCTGCGCGGAACTGGCACATCCTCGAGATCGAGACTGCGGGCGCGGGGGACGCAGACCGGATCGCGGAAGAGTTGTCGCAGGCGAAGGAGCTGGAGAGCGCGGCCGCGCAGCGTCTCGCCCGAGGTCATCTTGCCCGCGCCGCTGCGGACGCCCGCGCCCTGCCGCTGGGGCCCCTGAGGGAGGCGCTCAGGGAGGGTCTCGATCCCGCGGCCGTGGCGGTCCGGGCAGGCTGCGGCCTCGGCACGGTTCTGCGCCGGATCGCGAGCGTGCCGGAGGCTGGCGCAGCGCTTCTGAGCTGCGATCTGTCGGGCACGATGATCCTGCGCAAGCCGGCGCCGGGCTTTCCCGCGCCGCGCCTCGGTGCAGCCTGTCCTCTCTGGCCCCTCTTCGAAGCGCTGCTCCGCCCCGGCGTTCCGATCGCCCGTGACATCGAGATGGACGGCCGCCCTCCCGCCCGGTTCGCGGCCTATGCGCTGGCCGAGCCGTCCGGTCCGCCTGCATTCGGCCGTCCGCCGGTCATCGAGGCGACGATGCTGCTTCTGCCGGCGGCCGCAGGGCCGGCGGAGGCCGCGCTCCCCGTCGGCGCGGCCTGCCGGCTGTGCACGCGGGACGCCTGCCCGGCGCGGCGGGAGCCGTTCATCGCCGGGTCAGCCTGAGGACCGGACTGCCTTGCGCAGCCCGTCCGTTCCTCAATGGGTCAGGACGCGGGACAGGAAGCTCTGGGTCCGCTCGTGCTGCGGATCGTCGAACACCTGCTCGGGCGCTCCCTCTTCGACGATCTCGCCCTGGTGGATGTAGATCACCCGGTCCGCCACCTCGCGGGCGAACGTCATCTCGTGGGTGACGATGACCATGGTCATGCCTTCGCGGGCCAGCTCGCGCATGGCGTCCAACACCTCACCGATCATCTCGGGGTCGAGCGCCGACGTCGGCTCGTCGAACAGCATGAGGCGCGGCTCCATCGCAAGCGCGCGCGCGAGCGCGACGCGCTGCTGCTGTCCGCCCGAAAGCTGCGAGGGGTATTTCTCCGCCTGATTGGCGATGCCGACCCGGTCGAGCAGCCGATCGGCGGTCCTGCGCGCCTCGGCGGTACTTGCGTTGCGGACCTTGCGCGGGGCGAGGGTCACGTTGTCCCGGACGGTGAGGTGGGGAAAGAGGTTGAACTGCTGGAACACCATGCCGACCTCGGTGCGGATCTGCTGCAGCGCCTTGGACGCGCGTCCGTCGGGTTCCAGCCTCCGGCCGTCAACCTCGAGCGAACCGCTCTGGAACTCCTCGAGCCCGTTGATGCAGCGGATCAGGGTCGACTTGCCGGAGCCGCTGGCGCCGATGATCACCACGACCTCGCCGGGCGTGACCGACAGATCGACGTCCTTGAGAACGTGCAGCGAGCCGAAGTTCTTGTTCAGCTTCTCCATCTTAACGATGGGGGTGGCGGTGCTGTCCACGGTACGATCGCTCATTGTCCGACGAGCCCCTTGCGTTCCAGAAGTCTCAGGAGAAGCGATAGCGTGAGCGTGATCGCCAGATAGAGAAGGGCAACCATCAGGTAGACCTCCAGCGCGCGGAACGTCGTCGCGATGTAGATCTGACCCTGCCGAACGAGCTCGCCCACGCCGATGACGGCGAAGAGGGAGGTGTCCTTGATGCTGATGATGCCTTGGTTGCCGAGGGAGGGGATCATGCGCCGGAAACCCTGCGGCCAGATGATGTATCGGAACGTCTGCGTCCTGGACAGGCCGAGGGACAGGCCCGCCTCCCGCTGTCCACGCTCGATCGACTGAACGCCGCCCCGCACGATCTCGGAGATGTAGGCGCCGGAATTGACCGCAATGGCCGCGATCCCGGCGACGACGGCATTGATCGGACCGCCCAGAAGCTGCGGCAGGCCGTAGAAGATGAACAGGACCTGCACGAGCACGGGCGTGCCGCGGAAGATCTCGATATACGCGATCGCAGGCCAGCGCAGCCAGCCGGCGCGGCTCAGACGCATGAGCCCGAAGATCATCCCGATGACGAAGCCGATGGCGAGCCCGCCGAAGGAAATCATCAGGGTGAAGGGTATGCCCTTGAGAAGATAGGGAATGGACTGGAAGGCGGCCTCCCAGTTGAAATCGAAATTTGAATCCAAGACCGGGCTCCGTCTGCGATCGACGTTGTCAAAAAAAACCTCCCCGGAGCGCCGTAGCTCTCCGGAGAGGCCAATTATTCACGCGGGGGCCGCGCCTGCAAGCGCTGCCCCGATGCGGATCAATCTTCGCTCTCGGCGCCGTCTTCCTCCATGTCGCCGGCCTCGGCGTCCATGTCTTCAGTCTCGGCGTCGGTAGAGGTGGCGGCGTCGTCATCGGACGGAGCGCTGCCGAACCACTCGGCGTAGATCTCGTCGTAGGTGCCGTCCTCGCGCATTTCGGCGAGCGCCTCGTTCACCGGAGCGACGAGCTCGCTGCCCTTGGCGAAGGCGATACCGTATTGCTGGCCTTCATAGAGCGGACCGACGACCTTCACGCGGCCTTCGCCGCGGGTCTTGGCAAAGTAGCTCACGTTCGGCGCATCGTAGAAGACCGCGTCGACGCTGCCACCCATCAGGGCGAGATACATGTCGCCCGAGCCCGGGTAGGGCGTGATCGTGGCCGAATCTCCGAATTCCTCGGTGAGGTAATCGTAGCTCGTGGAGCCGATCTTGGTCCCGATGGTCATGCCCTCGAGATCCTCGATGGTCTGGACCTCGTCATTGTTGGCGGAGACGAGCATTTGCAGACCGCTGTCGTAATACGGATCGGAGAAATCGACGATTTCCGCGCGCTCGTCGGTAATCGTGATCCCCGCAATCGCGATGTCGACACTGCCGGTCTGGACCGCGGGAATGATCCCGTTGAAATCCATCGTGTTGATGTCGACCTCGAAGCCGGCACGGTCGGCCAGTTCGCGGATCATTTGCATGTCGAAACCGGTCATCTCGCCGGTTTCCTCGTCCATCATTTCAAACGGAACGAAACTCGGATCCGTCGCGACGGAGGCCGTTTCCATGTCCTGCGCAAAGGCCGTGCCGCCCATGACGAGAGCGGCGCTGATGGACCCCACGAGGGTGGCGGTTTTGGTCGGAAAAGACATTTTGTCTCCCTTTTTGCTTTGCAAAACCGAGAGTTAATCGGTTTCAGCTGTGCCTTTTGTTGTAGCGCTCCATTCATGACGTCAAGGTCCGGGCCAGTGGGCAGGGAGCACGCGGCGGGGGGCTCGTCGAAGAATTTCCTTTGTCGTCGGGAATCTAGCGAAAAGGCGTCGCCTCCGCGAAATTACCGGCCCGGCGGCTTGACCTTGGGTGAATTAGCCGTGAAGGACCCGGGGCTTGGCGCCCGGAGCGGCGCCGCCGAGGGACAAGGGGAGCGTCATGGGCGCATTTCGCGGGTGGCTGGCCGGGACCGGTCTGCTCATTCTTATGGGAATCGCGGTGCCGTACGGCCTGCTTTCAGGGGGCGAGCCATCTTTCGCGGTGCTGATTTTCTGGAGCCTTTTCGCTCTCGCCGTGATCGGGGCCATTCTCGTCGGTATTTCCGGATGGCGCCACTGACATGATCTCTCCCATTCTCGTCTGGGGCGCCATCGGCGCCTTCGCCCTCATCGGCTTCGCGGTCGCCTTCGCCGCATCCCGCGGCAATACCGGCAGCGCCGTCGACTACTATCTCGGCGGACGCGCCATCGGCGGGGCGGTTTCCGGCCTCAGCTATGCCGCGACGACCTATTCGGCCTTCATGCTCGTCGTCCTGACGGGACTGACTTACAGGGGCGGGGTCGGCGCGCTCGGCTTCGAGCTGATCTACTTCTCGGGCCTGTCGCTCCTCGTGGTCTTCGGGCCGCGCTACTGGCTCGCCTCGCAGACCTGGGGTTTCGTGACGCCGGCGGAGATGCTGGGGAGACGGTACGGCTCGCGGAGCGTCACGCGGGCGACCGCCGTGGTCTCGCTGCTGTTCCTCATGCCCTATTGCACGACGCAGATGGCCGGCATCGGACTTCTGCTGTCCGGCGTCACCGGGGGCGCGATCACGCTTCCCCTTGCGGTGGCCGTCGGCGCGATCCTGGCGATCTTCTGGACGCTCGTCGCGGGCCTGCGCTCTGTCGCGTGGACGGATGCGGGTCAGGCCGCGGTGATGATGGTCGCGGCGCTTCTCGCCGTCGGCTTCGTGGTCGCGGCGATCGGGGGGCCGGGGGCCTTCGCCGAAAGGTTGATGGAGGAACGGGCGGCCTGGCTTGGCGTTCCCGGGCCCGGCCTCTGGTCCCTGCCGACCTTCCTCGCCCTCTCCGTCCCGTGGTTCTTCTTCCCGCTGTCGAACCCGCAGGTCAGCCAGCGCCTGTTCGCGGTGCGCGACCTTCCCGCGATGCGGTCCATGATCCTCTGGGTGCTCGGCTTCGGTCTTCTTTTCACTCTGATCTCCGTCGTCTGGGGCTTCGCCGCGCTGATCCTGACGCCCGATCTGGAAAACAGCTCCGAGGCGACGCCTGCGCTTCTGGCCTCCGGCGCGGTGCCGGTCTGGGTATCGCTCCTCCTGATCATCGGCATCCTGTCAGCGGCGGTCTCCACCCTCGATTCCATCGCCCTGACGCTCGGCGCGATGGTCGCTCGGGATCTCGCGGGGCGGGAGACGCAGGATGCGCGGCAGGTCTTCGTCGGCCGGCTGGTGGTCGTCCTCGTCATCGTCTTCGCCGCGATATTCGCTGTGCAGCAGGCAAGCATCGTGGATCAGCTCGCGGCTCTCTCGGCGGCCGGGCTCATCGTCTCTGTGCCCGCCATCGTCGGCGCCTTCTTCTGGCGGGGCGGAACGGCGGCCGGGGCGCTGGCCTCCCTCGTCGGTGGTGCTGCCCTCGCTCTGTGGATGGCGCTGGGTGCAGGGATCTCGGTCTTCGATCCGGTGCTCTGCGGCAGTGTCATCGCGGCCTCGACCCTTCTGTTCGTCGGCGTCAGCGCCGTCACCCGCGGACGGCCGGACGCCATCGACTTTCCGGGCGAGCTTCGCCCGCTCCTGAGCCGCAAGGCGGTCTGGTAGGGGCCGCGCCGGCGCGCGGTGCGTCGGGGCGAACCTCGCGCCGGAGGGGGCGATCCCGGCACGGGGCGTCCCCTTCCGCCGGTTGCAGTCCCGCCCGTGGTCACGGCCCGCTTTCCCGGAGCCTGACCCGCGCCTCACGGCGTTTTGACAAGTCGTCGGCGGCGGGCCAAGATGCACGCCGCGCGTGTGGTCCGGTGGGGAGGCCGACCACGCGGTTCCGCGCGCGGCGGCCGGGGGAGGGCCACCCAAAATGGACAAGCGTGTCCTGCTCGTCGAGGACGAGCCGAACATCCTCGAGGCCATCCGCTTCATCCTGTCCCGCGACGGGTGGACCGTGCTCACCCATTCGGACGGGACAACGGCGGTCGAGGCCGTGGCACGGGCCGCACCTGACGTGCTCGTGCTCGACGTGATGCTGCCCGGCCGCTCGGGCTTCGACATCCTGCGCAGTCTCAGGGCGGACGGGACATCGGCGAAACTGCCGATCCTCGTTCTGACCGCCAAGGGGCAGGATCGCGACCGCGCCATGGCCGAAGAGGCGGGCGCCACCCGGTTCATGACCAAGCCGTTCGCCAATGCCGAGATCCTGCAGAGCCTGTCGGATCTCTACGCCGGTGCGCAGGGATGAACGCCGAGGAGACGCCCGCAGGGGAGACGCCCGCCGGTGAGCGGCGCGCGCTCTTTCTCGAGCGCGGCTCCTATCGCCGCCGGCGGCTCATGGATGCCGCGCGCATCCTGCCCGTCGCCGGTGCGATTCTGCTGATCCTGCCGCTGCTATGGCATTCGGGGGGCGCGGAGAGCGGGCCGGGTCCGGCGACGGACGCGATCTACGTCTTCGCCGTCTGGGTCCTCTTGATCGCCGGGGCGGCCATCCTGTCCCGCTACCTCACCGTGCCGCGGGCGGAGCCGCCGCGCGCGCGCGAGCCGTAAGGCAAAAGGGGCCATGCCCTTCAACCTCCTCCTCGCCATCGCGCTGGTCTATGTCGCCGCGCTCTTTCTCATCGCATTCCTGGCGGATCGCCGGGCCCAGCGGGGGCAGGGCCGCTGGCTGTCCTCGCCGCTGGTCTACACCCTTTCCCTGTCGGTCTATTGCACCGCGTGGACGTTCTACGGCGCGGTCGGATACGCGGCGCGGTCCGGCCTCGAATACCTGACGATCTATCTCGGGCCGACCCTCGTCTTCGCCGGCTGGTGGCTCATCCTGCGCAAGCTCGTGCGGGTGGGACGGACGCAGCGGATCACCTCCATCGCGGATCTGATCTCCTCCCGCTACGGCAAGTCGACGCTTCTCGGCGTCATGGTCACGCTCCTCGCAGTGCTCGGCACCACGCCCTACATCGCGCTCCAGCTGCAGTCCGTCGCCCTCTCCCTCGGGGTCTTCGCGCTGCCCGGAACGACGGGCTGGGTGGCGGCGGATCCCACCGCCACGGGGCTCTGGGTCGCGGCGGGGCTCGCCGCCTTCACGATTCTCTTCGGCACGCGCAACCTCGATGCGAACGAGCGGCATCCGGGCGTCGTCATGGCCATCGCTGTGGAGGCCGTCGTCAAGCTCGTGGCGCTGATCGCCCTCGGCATCTTCGTCGTCTGGGGGATCGGCGGTGGCCTCTCGCAGACGCTGGCGCGGATCGACGCCGCCGCCCATCCCGGATGGGAGCTGGCCGGCGGCCGTTGGGCAGGGCTGACCTTCACCTCCGCCGCCGCGATCCTCTGCCTGCCACGCATGTTTCAGGTCATGGTGGTCGAGAATGCCGACGAAGCCCACCTCGCGATCGCCGGCTGGGCCTTCCCGCTCTACCTGATGCTGATCTCGCTCTTCGTGCTGCCAATCGCAGCGATGGGACTGGAGCGGCTGCCGGACGGCGCGAACCCGGACCTCTTCGTACTGACGCTGCCGCTCGCCGAAGGGCAGGGTGCCCTCGCGACGCTCGCCTTTCTCGGCGGCTTCTCCTCGGCCACGTCCATGGTCATCGTCGCGGCGATTGCGCTGTCCACCATGGTCTCGAACCACATCGTCATGCCGCTCTATCTCGCCCGGCGCCCGGCGGGGGCGACCATGTCGGGGGACGTGCGCGCCGCTGTCCTTCGTGCGCGGCGCCTCTCGATCGCGGGGGTGCTGCTCCTCGGGTATCTGTACTACCGAATGTCCGGTGGTTCGGAGGCATTGGCGTCCATCGGCCTCATCTCCTTCGTCGGTGTCGCACAGGTCCTTCCGGCTCTCATGGGGGGGCTCTTCTGGCGCGGGGCGACGCGCACCGGCGCCGCGGCCGGGCTCGGGATCGGTTTCGCCGTCTGGGTCTATGCGCTCTTCCTGCCGAGCTTCGGGCCGGAGGGGCTGATCTCCGCCGGTGTCCTCGCGGATGGCCCCGCCGGGCTCCACTGGCTCCGCCCGCAGGCGCTGTTCGGCATCGTGGGGCTGGACCCGGTCATCCATGCGCTCGTCTGGTCGATGCTGCTGAATGTCGGCGTCTTCTGCGTTGTCTCGCTCGCGAGCTTTCCGAGCCCCCTCGAGCGGCTTCAGGGCGCCCAGATGGTCAACGTGTTCGAGCGCACGCTCGGCGCCCGCGGCTGGAGCCACGGCTCTGCAGAGGCAGAAGACCTTTTGACGATGGCGCAGCGCATTCTCGGCCCCTCGGAGGCCCGCGCCCTCTTCGCCGAGGAGGCGCGGAGCCAAGGTAAGGCGGACGGCCTTCCCGACACGACCCCGGAGTTCCTCGGCCGACTGGAACGCGAGCTCTCGGGCTCCGTCGGCGCCGCCACCGCCCATGCCATGGTCGCGCAGATCACCGGCTCCGCCGCGGTGCAGGTGGAGGACCTTCTGCGCGTGGCCGACGAAGCGCAGCAGATCATGGAGTATTCGAGCCGTCTCGAGGCCCAGTCCGACGAACTTCGCCGCACCGCGAAGGCCCTGCGCGAAAGCAATGCCAAGCTCACCGCGATCAGCGCGCAGAAGGACGCCTTTCTCAGCCAGATCAGCCACGAGCTTCGCACGCCCATGACCTCGATCCGTGCCTTTTCCGAGATCTTGCGCGATCACGGGCTGACCGTCGGGGAGCGGGAGCGCTATGCGGGGATCGTCCACGACGAGGCCATCCGTCTGACGCGCCTGCTCGACGATCTTCTGGACCTCTCCGTGCTGGAGAACGCGCAGGTCTCGCTCAACCTCGCCGAGGTGCGTCTCGTGGATCTGATCGACCGCGCGGTGGACGCCGCCTCCGCCGTGCCCGGTGCGACGCGTGTCGAGGTGCGGCGGGACAGGGACGCTGAGGCGGTCTCCCTCGTCACCGATGCCGACCGCCTGACGCAGGTGTTCATCAATCTCATCGGCAATGCCTACAAGTATTGCGACGCCGCCTCTCCGGTCCTGAGCGTGGAGGTCGTCGCCGATGCCGAGACGATCCGCGCCGACGTGATCGACAACGGCCCCGGAATTCCGCCCGGTGCGCGGGACATCGTCTTCGAGAAGTTCTCCCGCCTCGGGGAGCCCGGTGCCGCCGGCGGGGCAGGGCTCGGCCTCGCCATCTGCCGGGAGATCGCCCACCGTCTCGGCGGCCGGATCGCCTATCTGCCGGAGCGGGAGGGTGGCGCGTTCCGCGTTATGCTTCCGCGCGGCCTGACGCGACCGAATGACGACGCGGCGGGAGGAGGACGCGCGGTTTCCGGCGCGCGTTAACGTCCCGCTTACCCGCGATCGGCTAGACCCCGGGATGTGCGGCCCCGAAACGGGCTTCTGGACAGGCGAGGCTTGGGGCGGTGTCCGACCGAGACGACAAGAGCGAAACAGCCGTCCTTCGGCGCATGGCTGATACGTCCCGGCGGACGGATCCCGGTGGCCGCGTGCCCACGCCGGAACGCGCTCTGTCGCACGCGCTGTCGAAGGTGGCCGACGATGAGATCGGCCTCGTCCTGCAGGTCTCCGGCGTAGAAACGGCCCGTGCGAGCCTGCCGGAACTGCTCGAACTGCTGCCCGAGGACGGCCTTCTCGCGCTTCTCGACGGGTTCGACGGGGCGCAAGGGGTGATCAGTCTCGACCAGGCTCTGTTCGGCGCCGCCATCGAGATGCAGATGACGAGCGAACTCGGGCGCGTCGCGCCGCAGCCTCGCCGGCCCACGCGGACCGATGCTGCGCTCCTTGCCGACCTGATCGACGGCGCCCTCTCGGGAATGGGCGCGATGCTCGCCGGGCGGGAGGAGGCGCGATGGGCTGCCGGCTGGGGGTACTCGTCCCATCTGCCCGAAATCCGTCCCCTCGGCCTGATGCTCGAAGAGACGGAGTACCGCAGCATTACGCTGAAGATGTCTCTCGGCGTCGGCACCGGCCGCACGGGGGAGCTGCGCCTGTTCGTACCCGCCATCGGCCGCGGTCCTGTCAGCACCTCGCCCGGCGGTGGGGACGAGGATGCGGGGGACAGCTGGGGGGATCGCCTGCGCCAGAACGTTTTGGAGGCCGACGTTCCCCTCGATGCGATCCTCTGCCGCTTGCCGATGCGCCTGTCCGAGGCCGGCCGGCTCGCCGTGGGGGACGTGCTGCCGATCCCGGTCGCGGCGCTTGGCGAGGTGGAACTCGTGGCGGGGGAGGCGGGGGCGATCCGGCGCGGCTGTCTGGGACAGATCCACGGCCTCCGTGCCCTTCGCCTCGGTCCGGCCGATGGCACGCCTCCGGTGACGGATGAGGCCCCCGCGGGGCCTGCCTTCGAGGCGATGCCGGGCCCGCATCCCGGCCCCGATTCGCGGCCCGCGCCCGCTCCACCGCTCGCGGCGATGGACCCGCACGGGGCCCTCCGGATGCCGGTGCCTGACGTTGAACCAATGTCCGATCTCGGCGACGGCGATGGGGGCGCGACTCAAAGCTCGGAGTCGGGCGAGGCGGGCGGCGCCCTGCTCAATATTCCGGGCCTGCCGCCCCTTGCTGGTTAGGAGCAGGCAGAGACCGTGTCTTCACCTCTCCCGGTCGGCATCGGGGAGGGCGCGCGCTCATCCGTGGCATCGGTGCCCCGCCGGGACCAGCCGAAGCGCGGCGGCGGCGCAGGGTCAGCCGCGGTGCAACGCCTCGAGTTGCGGGCGGAGTTGTTCGAGGTTGTAGCCGGCGCGCGCCGCGGTCTCGATCAGCTCGTCCGGCGGGGTGGAGGGGGCGGCGCCTAGCATCCACACCACCGTGCAGCGCGTTCCGGAGGCGCAGTAGGCGAGGCTCGGCCCGGCTCCGGCAATCGCCGCAACCTGCGCCTCCACCTTCTCGGGCGTCATCGTCTGATGGGTGATCGGATTGTCGAAGAACTGAAGTCCGGCCGCCTCCGCCGCTTTCCTCAGGTCCGCGGACTGAAGGCCGGGAGGCACCTCCGAATCGGGTCGGTTGCAGATGATCGAGACGAAGCCCGCCGCGGCGAGGGCTGGAACGTCGTCCGGTTCGATCTGCGGCGATACGGAATGGGCGGGGGTGAGCTGGCGGATATCCATGAGGCGGACGATTGCGTCCCGCGCGCGCCGGGTCAAGCCCGCGTACCGGGGTATCCCGCGGCTGCGCTTGTCATCCCGCCGCCGGAAAGCCATCTTCGCGCGCGGATGAGCGCAACTGCAAGATCGGAGGCGGCATGAGCGGACTGAGCCTCGAGACCGGATCCCGGGACGGCACGCGGCTCCTTCGGCTCAAGGGGGGCGGCGACGAAACCGGTGCAATGCGGGACATCGTCCGGGCTCTCGAGGACGAGGACGCCCCGCAGGGGATCGTTCTGGTGATCTCCCCCGCCGCGTCCTGCCCGGCGGAGAGGCTACCCGATCCCGACTTTGCCGCGGCGCTCGATGCCGCGACCCTTGCCATCGAGACCTCGCCGCGGCCCGTCGTTGCCGTCATCCGCGGCGCGGCGGCGGGACCGCTGCTCTCCCTTGCGCTCGCCTGTCCCGTCCGGCTGGCCTGGACCGGGGCAAGCCTCGCCTGTCCCGAAACCCGGCTGGGTCTCATTCCGGGCGGCGGTGCGATGCAGCGAATGGCCCGGCTCTGCGGGGCTGCGGCGGCGCTCGCGGTTCTGCAGGGGGCGCCGATCGTTCCGGAGCAGGCCGAGGCTCTGGGCCTCGTCGATGCCGTGATCGAGGAGGATCCGGTGGGCGTGGCGGCCTCGCTCGCCGCGGAGCTGGCCGGGGAGGGCGCCGAGCGCGTTCGTGACCGCGCCCGGCATCTCGCGGACCCGGCGGCATGGAGCGCGGCGGTGGCGGATGCCCGCGCACGGCTTTCGCCCGCCGAAATCGCGGCCCGGAGGGCCGTCGACTGCGTGGAAGTCGCCTTGCTGCTGCCGTTCGACGCGGCGCTCGATTACGAACGGGCCGCGTTGTCCGACCTCGCCGGCAGCTCCGAGAGCCGGGCATTGCGGGCCCTCGCTGTCGCCGAAGCCCGCGCGGCGCGGTTGGGGGAGGGCGCGGCCGAGACCGGCGAGCTCACGATCCTCGGCGCCGGACCGGCCGGCATCGAGCTTGCGGCCATCGCGCTGGCGGCGGATCTGGACGTGCGGCTCTGCGATCCGGATCCGCAGGCTCTCGAGACATCCCGCCGGCAACTTGCCGCAGCCATCGGCGGCGCGCTGGACAGGCTGACCACGGGAGGGATCGAGGCGGCGGAGGGCGCTGCGACCATCGCCGATTGCACCGACGGCACTCCGCCATGGCGATCGGAAGCGCTCGCGCGGATCGGTTCGGCTTTGCCGCAGGGGGGGCTGCTGATCGATGCATCGGACAGCCCCGATCCGGTACGGTGCGCGCGCGAGGCGGGTGTGGAAGAGGGCGCCCTCGGCCTGCGCCTCGCCGATCCCCTGAAGGGCGGGCGGCTTGCCGAGATCATCCTGCCCGAGACCGCCGAAGACGAGGGGCCGCTCGGCCGGCGTGCCGCCGCCCTGTTTCAGACGATGGGCCTCGTTCCGCTGTTTTCCCGCGGCGCGGCGGTGGTGCCGGCGCTCGGCGCGGCGCTCCTCGAGGCGGCGGATCACCTCGTGGAGGACGGCGCGGCTCCGGACTCCGTCGACGCGGCCCTCGTCCGGGCGGGCTTCGCTGTCGGACCGTTCGAGGCGCTGGACCGGGATGGGCACGGGCCCGCCATGGCGCGGCGGCGAGCCATGGCGGCGGGCCGCGATCCGCGGCGGCGCTACACGCTCCTTGGCGATCTTCTCGTGGCCGAGGGCCGCACTGGGCGCAGCGCGGGACGGGGGTACTACATCTGGGATGATGAGGGCGTCCGGCTGCGCCCCGATCCGGTGATCCCGTCGCTCGCCGCCGCCGCGCGGGAAGAGGCCGGGATCGCGCCGCGTCCCGTTCCGGAGGAGGAAATCGTGGAACGTGCGATGCTGTCGCTCCTCCTCGAAGGGATCCGGCTGGTGGATGCCGGGATCCTGGGGGCGGCGTCCGATGTGGATGTCGCCGTCATCCACGGGCTGGCGCTCTCGCAATCCGCGGGCGGGCCGGTTCACCGGGCCGATATCGGACCTCTCATGTCCACGCGGGCCCGGCTGCTCAAGCTGGCGCGGGAGGAGGATGCTCTTCACTGGGCCGTGCCGGATCTGATCGAGGAGCACGTCCGGACGGAGACGCCCCTCTACGAGGGCTGACGGATACGGGGATCAGCCCAGAATGGCGCCCACGACGACCATGCCGAGGCCGAGCATCGACAGAAGAAGCGCCGCCATGTTGATCGCGACGGCGCGTTGCAGCTTGGCGCGGAGCGCGGCTTCATCCGTCTCACGGGCCCTCGCATGCGCAACCTGAACGGCGCAGACGATGATGCCGACAAGCCCGACGACGGAAATCACGGCTCCCGTCCAGATCAGCCACTCCATGATGCGCTCCCACTGCAAGTGCCAATCTCCGCTAGCCTGTCCCGCCCCGGCGGGCAAGTCGCGGCGAGGCGCCGATCGCCGCCGCAGGCCTTGCGGGACGTCCGGCCGTGGCGCTAGAGGAGGCGATTGAAAGAGGCAGGCAATGAAGGACGGAATGCATATGGGCGAGGCGGATGACAACGTGATCGAAAGCTCCGGCGACATGACCTATCGGGTCACCGCCGACGAGTTGCGCCAGTTCATCGAGCGCTGGGAGCGTCTCGAGCAGGACAAGAAGGACATTGCCGAGCAGCAGAAAGAGGTCATGGCCGAGGCCAAGTCCCGCGGCTACGACACCAAGGTGATGCGCAAGGTGATCGCGCTGCGCAAGCGTGAGCCGGACGATATAGCGGAAGAGGAAGCCGTCCTCGAGATGTACAAGGAAGCGCTCGGCATGGGCTGACCTCTGTCCGGGCAACCGACGCACAGATCCTGATCCCGGCGCCCCCGTGACGTCGGGATTTTTCTTTGCGCAGACCCGTCCCGGATCGGCGGCGCGGTAGGCTCAGGGTGCGATGACGCGTACGCCGTCCATCCCGGCGATGCGGGCAAGGTCTGCCTCGTACGTCTCCGTCAAACGGCCGACCAGCTCCTGCGTCCATCCCGGCAACTCGAACTCCTCCTCCACCGCACCGGGGCGGGCGAACTTGTCGAGGAACGCGGCGGTGATGCGGCGACGGTGGTCCGGCGTCTTCGGCGGATGGCTTGCAAGGTAGGAGTCCATCCGGGTGACGCCCTCGGGCTTCATGATGGTGCCGAGAAAATCGGTTTCCCCCTCCAGGGTCATGTCTTCCGGATGGCCGGCGAGGGCGCGCAGGACATCGTGCCAGATCAGCGGAGTGTCCTCGTTGGCCCACACCGTGACCGGGCAGCCGGGCACCGCGGCGACGAGCCGCTCCACCATTTCGGCCCAGGAGAGTTTCTCCGGTGCGATGCGGGAGATGTACTCCGCGAAATCGTGGTCCTCGCCCATGCGCTCGTGCAGCGCGGGCAGGAGCGTCGCGGGGTTTCGGAGGGAGAGGGCGAACTCCGCCGGGTCGTCCGGAAAGAGATTGCGGATCCAGGGCGCCCGCTCGCCGGCCTGCGGATAGAGCCGTTCGGCGCCGACGGCGCGGGCCGGCACGCACAGAAAGCTGTCCGACGAGAAGACGATGCGTTCGGGCGAATCCACATCCGTGACCGCATCGAGGACGCTCTCCTGCGTATCCGCCCCGGCGGGTTGACCACGCAACGTCACCATCGCTTCGCGCAGCACCGGCCGGAATCGGCCCGGCACGGCGACGACGGTGCCATGCGCGCGCAGCATCTCGCTGTTTTTCAGAAGGCACCGCAGCGCGCGGTCCTCGTCAGTGCAGTGAAGCCCGATGTGATAGACGATCCGCATGGCGTTCCGTTTTCTGGTCCCGTGAGCCACGTCGCCCCTGTTCGGTCCGGCGCATCATAGGCGGCCGGCTGGACAGGTAAACCGCTTTGTCCTAGCGAGGTTACCATGACAAGTGCACATGCGGAAACCGACGCGCGGCCGATGCGCCGCGGCGTGGACGTCTGGTCCATCCTGGCCGTCGTGATCGCGGCGCTGGTGCTCCTTCCCCTCGTCGCCGTCGTGACGATCGCGCTGTTCCCATCGGAGAACATCTGGCCGCACCTGATGGCCACCACGCTGCCGCGCTACCTTTCGACGACGTTCTGGCTGATGGCCGGGGTGGGGCTCATCTGCGCCGCCGCGGGCACGGGGGCCGCCTGGCTCGTGACGATGCACGACTTTCCGGGACGGCGCTGGCTGCAATGGGCGCTGTTCCTGCCACTCGCCGTGCCGGCCTATGTCGGCGCCTACGCGCTGGTCGATTTCCTCGAATATGCCGGTCCTGTGCAGGGCGCCTTGCGGGCGGCCTTCGGCTGGGAAAGCGCGCGGGACTATGCCTTTCCGCAGATCCGCTCCCTTGGCGGGGCCATCGTGGTCCTGTCGGCCGCGCTCTATCCGTATGTCTACCTTCTCGCGCGGGCGGCGTTCCGGGAGCAATCGTCCGACGCGTTCGATGTCGCGCGGGCGCTCGGAGCCGGGCCGCTCTCCCGCTTCTTCCGCGTCGGGCTGCCGCTGGCCCGCCCGGCCATCGCCGTCGGCGTCGCGATCGCCATGATGGAGACGGTCAATGATTTCGGTACCGTGGATTTCTTCGCCGTCCAGACGTTGACCCGCGGCATCTTCTCCGTCTGGCTGGAGCAGAACAATCGCGGAGGCGCGGCCCAACTCTCGCTCGTCATCCTTGGCGTCGTTCTCGGCCTTGCGCTCATCGAGCGGGCCGGACGCAAGCGGGCCAAGCGGTTCCGGCTGTCGCGGCAGACGCGCCCTGTGATGCCCGTTCGGCTTGCCGGCGTTTCGGGCTGGATCGCCTCGGCTGCCTGCGCCTTTCCGGTCGCCCTCGGTTTCGTCCTGCCGGTTTCCGTCATCGGCTGGCACGCGATGGGGGCGAAGGCGGACTGGAGCGAGCCGGCCCTCGTTTCGGCCCTCGTCAACACGCTTACAGTGGGGGGGATCGCGTCGATCGTCACGATCCTCGCGGCGCTTCTCATGGTCTACGGCGTGCGCCTGGCCGGCCGTGGGCTTCCGCGGCTGCTCTTGCCGGTGACGCTGATCGGGTATGCCGCGCCGGGGGCGGTCCTCGGGGTCGGTGTGCTGATCCCGCTCGCCTCGTTCGACAACGCGCTGGCTGACGCGATCTTCGCGGCGACGGGCGTGGATCCGGGGCTGTTGCTGACGGGCACGGCGGCCGCCCTCATCTATGCCTATGCCGTACGGTTCTTCGCCATTGCGCAAGGGGCGGCGGATGCGGCGATGGGGCAGGTTTCCCCGTCGCTGCCCATGGCCGCGCGCAGCCTCGGGCGGAGTGCCGGCGGCACGCTCAGGACTGTCTACGTGCCGCTTATCCGGGGCTCGATCGGTACGGCGCTGCTCCTCGTCTTCGTCGACTGCGTCAAGGAACTGCCGGCCACGCTCCTTCTGCGCCCGTTCAACTTCGATACCCTCGCCACGCGCACCCACGAAACGGCGTCTCTCGAGAACCTTGCCGGCGCCGCGCCGCCCGCCCTCATGATCTGCGCCGTCGGCGCCGTCGCCGTGATCTTCCTCGCCCGCGCCAATCGCTGAACCTGCTTGCAAGACAGCCGCCTACGTGGCTATTCCTCACCTCAGGCGCCCCTATAGCTCAGCTGGTAGAGCATCTGATTTGTAATCAGAGGGTCGGGAGTTCGAGTCTCTCTGGGGGCACCATCTCTAAAGGTAACCTGCTATTTCTCTCTAGTTTTCGCCAATGAAAGCTGGGGTGTGGGCCATGCTGAAGACCAAATTGGCCCCATTCACATGTGTGAAGCAGGGCATCTTCTACTTCTCACTTCGGGTCCCGAGCGACCTTGATGCCACTCGCCATCGTCTTCGGACCGATGGCGGACTATGGCGCGTTGTCGACGAGCAGGTGCAACGGTCCCTTGGAGCTGCGATACGGAATGTTCACGTTCGCGGTTTTCTGGCGGCGTGGCAGGATGCTGGAGGCCGGCACCGACCTGCCCAACCGAGACAGCTTCAGCAGGCTCGCCATGGTGAGGCTTGCCGAACGGTCGTCTGACGGAGCGGCAGGCCGAGTAGGACCTTCATGGTGAGACAGGCCTGGATCGCGTTCGTTACTACAGTCCTGATGGCGGCCACGCCGTCCGGACGAAACCGCGTCGCATTTCATCGAGGGATCGAACCGGACCCTCAGCGATCCACGCTGCTTCAGCGCGCAGTTATATCCGGGCCAGTTGGACGTCTTTCGGGTCGGTCTCGGCGGTCTGCTCATCCCAGCCCGCTACTACATTGAATTCACGATGTGACTCCCGAGGCCTCTTTGCGCAGCAAGGCCCCGTCGAGGGTGCCTGTGACGGGAATAGAACAACCCTCTGAAGGCACCACTCAGCGTCCGGATATGGTAGACTGGTGTGGCTCGGCGGGCGCATTGTTGGCCGGGTCCTGATAGGTGAACTTGCAGCTGGGACATTGCGATCCGCGCTGGTGCGGCTGCAGGGGTGCACGCAAGCCGCGTTCAGCGCAGACCGGACAGATCGTGATACTGGGGTCTTCGCGAGACTGCAGGACAGGGGCGCCAAGGTCGGTCTTGATGAGATCGTGGCTGCCGCGCAGGGTCACGGCGCGATCTTCTGCCAGAGCCTTCTCGCCGAGCCGGATGATCGCCTCCTGCGTCTCGAGGGAGTGGCGTTCCGACAGCGCCAATTGACGCCGGATTGCTTCGAGATCAGCGATCTGCGCGTCGCTGAGCCGGTCTCCGGCGGACAGACCGTCAAGGATCCCGCCATAAGCGGTGCTGACATCCGCCATCTGCTTCGTCGTGCTTTCGGCCGCACCGAATGCGGCCGCCATTCTCACCCACCATGGCATGCGATTGTCAGGTCCTTTTTTAGTCGGCCTTTTGTCGAGCTGGCTGTTCCGCCGGCCACTCATATCGAACACCGAGCGACTTTGTGTCATGCGCGAGGCAATTTTCGGATGCCCCGGGGCGGATCTCAGTCGCACCCTTCCTCGACGAGGGCGCTTTGGGCAATGTCCCGGAGCAGTGACCGAGCATGCCCCACGTTATGTTCGAGAAGTCTCAGCTGGCGTTCGAGACCCGCCACCCTGTCCAAATGCTCCTGCGTGATGGGGGCTCCGACGCGGAGGCTTTCTCGCACAGCCTTGCACTGCTCGCATGCCTTCGCCGCGCGCGCGGCGGTTTCCTCTTGCGCCCCGTAGGCCGAGACCGCTTTTTCCACCAATGTCATCAAGTCGTCCGCCCCTCGGATGAGCCGCTCGGACCGTGCAAGGCCCCTTGAGCTTCTCAATCACGGAGATCGGCGTGGAAGAGTTTCATCTGACGTTGGGAAAGCAAGTGTCATCGGGCCGCGACGGTGCGGCCCGCGCGAGGTCCGTCGCCCGAGAGGCGGCACCGGAGACTCTGCGTTCGGCGCCGGATGCAGCCTTTTGCTGCGGCAGTCACCAAAATGGACGGGTGGGCAAGGGGCCCGACCTCAGCGGCGGCGGCGGCGCTGCCGGGTCGGGGCTTCGGCCTCCTCGCCGGTGCCGTCGGATGCGGAAGAGAAGCCACCGAGTTCTGCTTCGATCTTGTCCAGTGTAGGGACGGGACCGCGCGGCGTCTCCTCGAGCGCCTTGCGCATCGCGGACAGGTGTTCGGGCGCGGTGCCGCAGCAGCCGCCGATGATCTTCGCGCCGGCATCGCGGGCGAGACAGGCATAGCGGGCCATGAGTTCGGGAGTGCCGTTGTAGTGGATGTGGCCGTCAACGAATTTGGGGATACCGGCATTGCCCTTCGCGACGATAGGGATCTCGGGGGCCGCTGCCGCGAACCCGAGGATCGTGCGCATCAGATCCGAGGCGCCGACGCCGCAATTCGCGCCGAAGGCAACGGGTTTGTGGTCCAGCGTGCCGACGAGACGGGCCATGTCGGTGGCGGTCAGGCCCATCATCGTGCGGCCGGCGGTGTCGAAGGACATCGTGCCGACCCAGGGCATTCCGGCGAGGCCGGCGGCTTCGGCCGCGGCGCGGTATTCTCCCTCGGCGGAGATCGTCTCGACCCAGAGAACGTCGGCGCCGCCCTCCTTCAGACCCTCCGCCTGCTCGTGGAACATCTCGACGGCGGAGGCGTGCGTCAGCGATCCCATTGGCTCCATGATCTCGCCGGTCGGACCCATCGAGCCTGCGACGATGATCTTGCGGCCCGCCTTGTCGGCGACCTCGCGGCCAATCTCGGCGGCAGCGCGGTTCAGTTCGCGCACGCGGGCCTCCGAGTTGTGCAGCTTGAGGCGGGAGGCGTTGCCGCCGAAGCTGTTCGTCAGGAACATGTCGCTGCCGGCATCGACCGCGCCTTGGTAGAGCGCCGCGATCCGGTCCGGGTGATCGACGTTCCACAGTTCCGGCGCATCGCCGGATTCGAGGCCCATGTTGAACAGCGTCGTGCCGGTGGCGCCGTCGGCGAGGAGCCAGTCGGTCTCGGACAGGCGGGCGGTCAGGGCGTCGGTCATGTGCGGCCTCGGGATGGATCTGGGAGCGTCATTCGATCCCTCTCACGCCGCGCGGGGCTTCGCAATGCTGGAGAGAAGCGGGGCAGGAGACGCTTGCGCGTGATCGGCGGCCCGGATCGGCAGCCTCGGCGGGCGGTGAATTTCCCGCAGGACCTCCGCTCCTGCAACCGAGAGGGCGAAGGGGCCCGGCGCTGCCATGTAGAGAGGGCGGGAGGTCGGAGCGAAGCTGGTCTTGAACTGGGCGAGGCCGGTGGATCTGCGGCGCAGGGACCTTGCGAGAAGGTTTGAGGCGGCGCTTCGGCGGCGTCGGTCCTCCCGGGGTGGCAGCGCGGCGAGGGACAGGCGGGGAAGCGCCCGGGAGGCTGCCTCCTCGATGGCGGCCTGGACAAGCGCGTGCATGCATCCCTCCGGCGCATCGGGCTCGAAGCGCATGAGGTCCAGGGCCATTTCAGCCTCGGTCACGTGAAAGGTCGCGAATGCGACGAGGGTGCCGTTCAGCCGGGCGAGGAAGACGGCTTGCCGGGCGATGTGGTCGGGGCAGTAACGACCGACCGAGAAGCCGCGTTCGCCGCCTCTCGCGGCGGCCCATGACGCTGCGACGAGGGCCATCTCTTCCGCCGGAAGCACCGGACCCGCACGTGTCACGCTGAGGCCTGCACGGCTGGCCCGGCGCAACTTGCGCCGAAGCTGGCGCAGGCCGGGGGATGCCGGATCGTGTGTGGCAGGATCGACGGTCATTTCCTCGGCGATGGGCAGGATGGTCCAGCCGCGGCGGCGCGCGGCGGCAGCAAGGCGCCCGCCGCACTTGTAGATCGCCGGGATGCGCAGGGCGGACCGTGCCTCGGCGGTGAGGGCGGTCAGCAGTTCGTCAGGGGATGTTTCGCCACAGGGATCGAAGAGCGCGATCTCGCAATGGGCCGTGCGGAAGAGCGTCGCGCCGCCGGTTTCGAAGGCCGAGTACCTCGCGCCACCATGGCCTGCCAGGCGAGCCTCGGCGCGTGGCGCGCGCGCGAGCGCGGCCTCGGCAGCCGCCCGGCGACAGGGCGCGGGGGCCGGGGCAGAGGGGCGCATGACCAGCAGCGCGGCCAGACCGATGCACGCAGGGAGGGCATAGTAGACCGCCCGGAACGCGATGATGCCGGCAACGAGGGTCGCCTCCGGCGCAGCGGGCAGGAGCGCCAGGAGCAGGACCTCGAATGGTCCGATCCCGCCCGGTGCGCCGGAGAGGAGGCCGACGCCGAAGGCAACGAGGAAGGCCGGCAGGAGCGCGGCGAGGGGGACGGTTCCGGCGGGCAGCAGGACATGGAGTGCAAGCCCTGCGGCGAGCGTGTCCAGGGCGACGAAGAGGAGGAGTGCTCCGATGGCCATCACGGGCGGGGCAGGGCGGTGAAACCAGGGGGCCGCGACGCTGTAGCAGAGGGCCAGCGCACCCAGCCCTAGACCGGCGAGTCCGGCCGCGTGAAACATCGGCGTCGGCGGCAGGAGGGTCAGCAAGGCCGAGGCGACGACGGCCCAGCCGGCGAGAAAGGATATCCCGACGAGGGCAGTGAGGCGCGCGGCTTGCCATATCGAGATCTCGGGCAGCAGCCTCCAGCGCAGGAGGGTGCCGCTGATCAGGCCGAACCCGATGCTCTGGCTGCCCGCGATGGCGATCATACCGGCGGCCGAGGCCCGGCGCCGGTCGACCCCGGTCCCGAGCAGGCCATGAAGGACGGCGTCATAGCGGCCGACGGCCCAGAAACTGAACGCGGTGAAGAGTGCAGCGATGATCCAGCGTTCCGGGGGCGTAGCCGCAAGGGATGCGGCGACCTCAGACCAGTCCATCTCCCGCACGCGGCCTGCCAGAAGCGCGGCGCAGAGCAGGGCAGCTACAAACGGCAACGCGTGCCTGACGAGGCCGGCCTGACCCGCTTGCCGCAGGCCTTCGATCACTGCGCCACCGCGCTGCGCCGGATCGTTCATGTCCGTCCACCCCCGTCCGCTCTGCCGAACGGGGATAGACCGCCAAAGGTGTATGGACGGCTAACGCCGGACGATTGCCCGGCCGCCATCCGTCGACTTGGTTAAGATCAGCTCTCGCTTACGAGCTGCGCCTTCGCCTCGGCGAGCAACTCGCGCATCTTGCCGCGAATGGTCGTCTCGTCCGCCTTGCCCTGAAGGTCGCCCGATACCTTGCGGAAGACGTCCTCCTCGCCGGCTTCCTCGAGATCCGATTTCACCACCTCCCGGGCATAGGCGTCGGCGTCCTCGCCGGTCTTGCCCATCAGATCGGCGGCCCAGAGGCCCAGAAGCTTGTTGCGCCGCGCCTCTGCGCGGAACTGCATCTCGGCGTCGTGGGCGAACTTGTTCTCGAAAGCGTTCTCGCGGTCGTCGAAAGTGGCCATTTCGGGCTCCTGACTGGGGTCGTGGCAATTTGCCGTTTGTCCCGAGGTAGTCTCGGGACGCGGCTCAGTCCAGCGCGCGTCCGAAAAGCCTGTAGAGGCGGGCGGCGGTGGCGCGGCGTTCGTTTTCGTCCTGCCCTCCGGCTTCCATCAGGGTCCGCGCGTCCGACAGCGCACCGTCGATGTCGCCGGCGCCGAGACGGCGCGTGAGGTCGTTCAGCCAGGCGATCTGGCTTTCCTCCGGCAGCCCCGATTCGACCGCCTCGATCAGGAGCGCCGTGACCTCTTCCTCCCAATCCGAGCTGCCGGGGTCGGGGATCTCCGCGTCCGTCTCCAGCGCATCGGTCGGCCCCATGGCCTGCTGCGGCTCGGGGTCGGGCGGCGCGGCAGGCGGGCCGGCAAAGCCGGGCGGTGCGCGAAGGCCGGACCGGGTCAGCGCCTCCGACAGGGGCTTTCCGCCGGGATCCGTGCCAAGGGCGACCTGAACTGCGCCGGGGGCCGGCGGATCGAAGAGCGTGGCGGGGTCGAGCCCGAGGGCGGCGAGGATGCTGGCCTGCCGCTCCGGCGTCATCACCTGCCAGGCTGGCGGGTCGGGACGGGGGAGGCTGTCCACCTCGACCGGGTGCGGCATCCCGCCGTCGATGGCTTCCCACGGCGCTTCGGGCGCGTCGCCGAGCGGCGAGCGGGAGGAGGCACGGCGTGTCGCCCGGCCGCCCTCGTAGACATGGAAGGCATAATCGGCGCCAGGATGCCGGGGGCCCGAATTGCGGAAATAGAAGACCTCCGCGCCGCCAAGCTCCCGGCTGAGCGCCTGGCAGATGGGAGAGATGCCCTCGTTGCCTTCGTGGAGTTCGATCAGGGTCAGCCGCGCGCTGCCGAGGGGCGCCGTCACCCGCATCGCGCCGCCGCGCGCGGAGAAGCCGAGATCGGTCGCGACGGGCTGCATCAGGGGGGCGTCGGGAAGGCTGGAGGCGGGCTGGACGCGCAGCGCCGGCAACTCGGCCGGGCGCCGGCGTCGGCCTCTCAGTCGAGCGAGGAAGCCCCGCTCGGGGCCGCTTGCATCCGCGCTCCGGGCCAGGGCGGCGGCCGCGACGGTTGCGAACGACCGTCCGAGGGCGGGAATGACGGCGGCGGGCTCGGCTTGGGTGAGAGCGAAGTCCACCAGGGCGTAATCGTCGGACATTGCTGGCAATCCAGGAGAAGGGCGCAGGGTAGCCGGGGGCGCGGCGGTGTCAACGGCGGTGCTGCCTTGCGGCAGGACGCCCGGTGTCCTATAGGCATCGCGCAACTGAAAGGCGGCCGTCCCGTCACCGGGACAGGCAAAGGGCCGCAAGGGGATCTCGCCATGGCGCGTCGCAAGAAGATCTACGAGGGCAAGGCCAAGATCCTTTACGAAGGCCCCGAACCGGGCACGCTCGTGCAGTATTTCAAGGACGACGCCACCGCCTTCAATGCCGAGAAGCACGACGTGGTGGACGGAAAGGGCGTGCTCAACAATCGCCTGTCCGAGTACTTCATGACCGGGCTGAACAATATCGGCGTGCCGACGCATTTCCTGCGCCGCATCAACATGCGCGAGCAGCTGATCAAGTCGGTCGAAATCATTCCGCTGGAAGTCGTGGTGCGCAACGTCGCCGCCGGCTCGATCTCCAAGCGCCTCGGCCTCGAGGAAGGTTCGCCCCTGCCGCGGCCGATCGTGGAATTCTACTTCAAGGATGACGGTCTCGGCGATCCGATGGTCTCCGAGGAACACATCCTCGCCTTCGGCTGGGCCAGTCAGCAGGACCTCGACGACATTGTTGCGCTCGCGCTTCGGGTGAACGACTTCATGTCGGGCATCATGATGGGCGTCGGCATCCGGCTGGTGGACTTCAAGATCGAAGTGGGCCGGATCTGGGAAGGCGATTTCATGCGCCTTGTCGTCGCGGACGAGATCAGTCCCGATTCCTGCCGCCTTTGGGATGTCGCGACGGGCCAGAAGCTCGACAAGGACGTCTTCCGCCGGGATCTCGGCAATCTCGCGGACGCCTATACCGAAGTCGCCCGGCGGCTCGGCGTCCTGCCCAGGAACACCGCGTCGGTTGGCAAGCCGACGCTGATCAACTGAACCGACCAGAACCGGCGGGGGTGACGCTTCGATGAAGGCCATCGTTCACGTGATGCTTAAAGACGGCGTTCTCGACCCGCAGGGCGAGGCTGTGCGACATGCGCTCACGGCGCTCGGCTTCGACGGCGTCGAGGGCGTCCGGCAGGGCAAGGTCATCGAGATCGACCTCGCCGCCGGCGAATCCCCGGAGGCCGCCGAGGAGCGTGTGACCCGGATGTGCGACAAGCTGCTGGCGAATACGGTGATCGAGAGCTACCGGGTCGAGATCGCCTGATGCGCGCCGCGGTCGTCACCTTCCCCGGATCGAACTGTGACCGCGACCTTGCGCTGGCGCTGGAGCGGTCCGGCTTCGAGGTTGTTCGCGTCTGGCACAAGGACACGGCCCTCCCCGCCGGGATCGACCTCGTGGGTCTGCCGGGCGGGTTTTCCTTCGGCGACTACCTGCGCTGCGGCGCCATCGCGGCCAATTCCCCGATCTGCCGAGAGGTCGTGCGGTTCGCCGAAGGCGGCGGGCATGTGCTCGGGATCTGCAACGGCTTCCAGATCCTCCTCGAGACGGGGCTCTTGCCGGGCGCGCTGATGCGCAACTCGAACCTCAAGTTCATCTGCAAGACCGTCACGCTTCGGGTCGAGACGGCGCTTTCGCCCTTCACGACCCTGCTGGGCGAGGGGGCCACGCTCGATATTCCGGTGGCTCACCACGACGGCAATTACCAGGCCAGCCCCGAGCTGATCCGCGATCTGGACAGCGAGGCGCGCGTCGCCTTCCGCTACGGCGATCCGCTGAACGGCTCGGCCGGGGATATCGCCGGCATCCTGTCGCAGAACCGCCGCGTCCTCGGCATGATGCCGCACCCCGAACGCGCGTCCGAGGCAGCCACCGGCTCCTCCGCCGGCGCCGCCATCTTCGACGGGATCGCCTCCGCCTTCGCATCGGCGTGATCGCCGGGCCGCGGAGCGTTCTCGCGGCATTGTGCCCGCGCCGTCCTCGCATTTGACAGAGCCCGCGGGCCCGCGGTCTTCCAAGGCGGCGCGTTTGGTTCTAGGACTCCTGCATGAAGGACGAGATCCCACGACGACGCCAGCGTGAGCGGGCGGGCACATGGCGCCTGCGCGCCGTCGTCGCCACGATCCTCGTCGTGGCCGTGGCGACGCTCTACGTCACCAATCTCCTTCTCATGCAGCGCTTCACGGAGACCACGCGCAACCGCGCCGAGCTCCGCCTTGCGCTCTACACCGGAAACGTCATCAGCGAGCTGCAGCGCAACTCCGTCGTGCCGCTGCTCCTCGCGCAGGATCCGGCCCTGATCAACGCGCTGAACAGCGACGATTTCAGCCAGTCCTCCCAGCGGCTCATCTCCTTCCGTGAAGAGATCGGAGCCGCCTCCCTCCAGCTTCTGGATTCCGATGGCCGCACCGTCGCCGCGACGGATCGCAGCCAGCTCGGTGCCCAGCACCGGACGGACCCCTACTTCGTCGATGCCCAACGCTCCACCGATACGGTCTTCACCGTCGTCGAGACCGATGCCGGGACGAAATCGTTCACCTACAGCCGGAAGGTCATGTCGGACCGAACGGTCGTCGGGGTCATCGTCGTCGGGGTCGATCTTCGGAAGTTCGAGCAGAGCTGGGCCGGCATCTCGGACGCGGTCCTCGTGACCGATTCCTCGGGGGACATCATCCTCGCCACGGAGCCGCGCTGGAGGGGACGTACCATCGACGAGGCGCTGGCGACCCAATCGGCCCCGACCGCCATTGATCGTGCGCTGAGCGCCACCTCCGACTGGTCCTTCCTGCCGCCCGACGCTTACCTCCTCGGTGAGGGCGTCCTGCGCTCCGACGCGCGCATCCCGTTCCGCGGCTGGCGCATCACATCCTTCACCACCTATTCCTCGGTGCGCGAGCGGGTGAACGGCGTTTTGGCATTGGAAATCATGGGCTTCGCGCTCGTCCTTGCTGCGGCCTTCTACCTGATGAGCCGGCGCGCAACCTCCCGGACGCTTCAGGCGGAGCGGGAGAGCGCCGAGCTCCGGCTTCTCAACTTCCGCCTCCAGCAAGAGATCGCTGAGCGGGAGAAGGCGGAGAAGAACCTCGAGGTCGCGGAGCAGACGCTGGAGCAATCCTCCAAGCTCGCCGCGCTCGGGGAGATGTCCGCCGCGGTGTCCCACGAGCTGAACCAGCCGCTCGCGGCGATGAAGACCTATCTCGCCGGTGCGCGCCTCCTGTTGCAGCGCAAGCGCCCGTCCGAGGCGCTCTCCTCCTTCCAGCGGATCGACGACCTGATCGAGCGGATGGGGTCGATCACGAGGCAGCTCAAGTCCTACGCGCGCAAGGGCGGGATCGCCTTCGAGCAACTCGATATCCGTGAAGCGATTTCCTCCGCCCTGACCATGATGGAGCCGCAGCTGAAGGCCCGCCGGGTCAAGGTCCTGCGCTCGCTGCCAGATCACCCCGTCTTCGTGGAATGCGACCGGTTGCGGCTGGAACAGGTCCTCATCAACCTCTTCCGTAACGCCATCGATGCAACCAAGGACCGTGATGAGCCGTTGATCGAACTCATGTTGTTCGAAGGAGAGACCGCCACGCTCACGGTGAGGGACAACGGGACCGGTATCGCCGATCTCGACCACCTGTTCGAGCCTTTCTACACGACCAAGCAACCCGGAGATGGCACCGGGCTCGGCCTCGCGATATCCTCCGGCATCGTGAAGGATTTCGGAGGCCGCCTGACCGCACGGAACGCCAAGCAAGGCGGCGCCGTGTTCGAATTGCAGCTACCCTTGCGCCGGGACCAGCCCATGAGGGCCGCCGAATGAGGGACGCCAGAGTGAAACGGCACGGGAGACCCCAATGGCCAAGGCGATGAAGATCGCGATTGTCGACGACGAACAGGATATGCGTCAGTCGATTTCCCAGTGGCTCGCTCTCAGCGGCTACGACACCGAGACATACTCGACCGCCGACGAGGCGCTGAAGCAGATCGGGTCCGATTTTCCGGGCATCGTCGTGTCCGACATCCGCATGCCCGGCATGGACGGAATGGCGTTTCTCAAGCGCCTCATGAGCCAAGACAGCGCGCTGCCCGTCATTATGATTACCGGCCACGGCGACGTGCCGATGGCGGTCGAAGCGATGCGGGTGGGGGCGTTCGACTTCCTCGAGAAGCCGTTCAGCCCCGACAAGATGAACGAGCTGGCCAAGCGCGCGACCCAGCGTCGCCGCCTTGCCCTCGATGCGCGCGTGCTGCGCCGGGACCTCTCCGACGGCTCGCAGATCATGCAGAAGCTGATCGGTGCGAGCCCGGCGATGGAGCGCCTGCGCGAGGATATCCTCGATCTGGGACAGGCGGACGGGCATGTCCTGATCGATGGCGAAACCGGGACCGGAAAGACGCTGGCAGCGCATGCGCTTCATGCCGTCGGGACCCGGGCGTCGAAACCCTTCATCCTGATCTCCTGCGCCGCGCATACCGGCGAGGATCTCGCCAGACGCCTGTTCGACGGCGATCCCGATGCCGGTCTGATGCCGCTGGTCGAACAGGCTCGGGGCGGCACGCTCTGCCTCGAGGATGTCGAGGCGCTGCCTCCGGTCCTGCAGGCGCGTCTTCTGACCTTCATCAACGATCAGGGCAGCCCGGCCGAGACGCGCATTGTTGCCGTCTCCAACCTGCAGGAGCAGGGCAAGACCAGCGAGGACGTGCTGCGGCCGGATCTCTATTATCGCCTGGCAGCGATGAAGATCACCCTGCCGCCGCTGCGCCAGCGGGGAGAGGACATCCTGCTCCTCTTCACGCGTCTGTCGGAGCAATTTGCGGACGAGTATGGCTGCGATGCCCCGGCAGTCTCCGCGCAGGAGGCCGCGCAGCTTCTTCAGGCCCCCTGGCCCGGCAATGTTCGCCAGCTCATCAACGTGGCCGAGCGCGCGGTTCTGCAGAACCGGCGCGGGACGGGCACAATCGCCTCGCTCCTCATGAGCGATGACGAGAGCCAGCAGCCGGTGATGACCACCGAGGGCAAGCCGCTGAAGGAGTATGTCGAGGCGTTCGAGCGGATGCTGATCGACAACACCATGCGTCGCCATCGAGGCTCGATTTCCGCCGTGATGGACGAACTCTGCCTGCCGCGGCGGACGCTGAACGAGAAGATGGCGAAGTACGGGCTCCAGCGAGCCGATTACCTCTGAGCCTCAGAGGCCCGTGCGGTCGCGGAGGGCGAAGGCGAGCAGCCCAAGCCCCGTGATCGCCGGGCCGAGATGTCGCCCGCCGGGGAGCCGCGGGACGGGCAGGGCGCTCAGCGTGTCGAGCGCGGCGGGGTCCCCCAGGATATCCTGCGCGATGGCGCGCCCCGAAAGCGGAGCAAGCGCCATCCCGTGGCCGGAATAGCCACCTGCCGTATAGAGGCCGGCCTCCAGCCTGCGCACGAATGGCAGGCGCGTGGCGGTCACGGCGAGCGTCCCGCCCCAGGCATGATCGAAGCGGACGTCCTTGAGGTCCGGATAGGTCCGGGCGAGGTTCGCGCGGACGCGGGATGCGATATCCTTCGGGAAGCGCCGCCCGTAATTCTCTCCCCCGCCATAGACGAGCCGGCCGTCCCCGGACTGCCACCAGTAATTGACCACGAAGCGGCTGTCCGCCACGGCAACGGGTCTGGTCATGGGGGCGCGGTCGCCGAGCGGCTCGGTCACGGCGATGAAGTTGTTGATGGGCAGCACACGGTTCGCGAGCGCAGGCGAGAGGCCGGACTGGTAGCCGTTGCAGGCCAGAACGATCCGCTCCGCCGTCACCGCACCGTTCTGCGTTTCCACGCGGCCCTCGGCGATGCGCGTCGCGGCGCTCCGGCAATGGATCCGCACGCCCGCGGCGATGGCCGCGCGGGCGACGCCGAGGGTGAGGCGCAGGGGATGGCAGAAGCCGGCGCCCTCGTCGAGCGAGCCGCCGGCATGAACGGGGCTGCCTGTGATGGCGGCGATCCCGGCGCGGTCCAGCGGGGTGATCCTGTCGTAGCCGTAGTCGCGGGCGAGGAGCGCGCCATACGTCCGCTCCTCCTCGGCCTCGGCCTCGGTGCGGCAGGCATGGATGATGCCGGGGCGATACTCGGCCTCCGGCGCATGGCGTTCGATGAGGGACCGGACGAGCGTCTTCGCGTCCTCGGCGAGGTCCCAGAGCCGGTGCGCCGCACCCTCTCCAAGGGACTTTGCAAGCCAGAGCTGGTCCTTGTTGTAGCCGCTGCCGATCTGTCCGCCGGAGCGGCCAGAGGCGCCGAAGCCCGGCCCGGCTGCCTCGAGAAGCACGACGTCCCGGCCGGCCTCCGCCAGATGAAGGGCTGCCGAAAGCCCGGTCAGGCCGCCCCCGATCACGCAGATCTCGGCCCGCGTCTCGCCCTCGAGCGAGGGGCGCGCCTTCGGCAGGTCCGCCGTCGCGGCATACCAGCTTTTCGGATAGGCCCCGTCCGGCTCGTTGGCGAACAGCCAGCTCATACGTTCAGCAGCAGGTGCTCGCGTTCCCACGGGCTGATGACCTGCAGGAACTCCTTGTATTCCAGTGCCTTGACCGACTTGTAGACGCGGCAGAACTCCCGGCCGAGGATCCTCTGAACGGCTTCGGAGCGCTCGAAGACTGCGAGCGCCTCGCCGAACGTGCCCGGGATGTCTGCCATCCGGCTGTAGGCGTCGCCGGTATACTCGTTCTCGGGCGGCACCTTCTCCTTCAGGCCGAGATACCCGCAGGCCAGCGATGCCGCGATGCCGAGATAGGGGTTGCAGTCCATGCCGGCGAGACGGTTCTCCACGCGCCGCGCCTCGGGGCCGGAGATCGGCACGCGCAGGCCGGTCGTGCGGTTGTCCCGGCCCCAGGCGAGGTTGATCGGCGCGGCGAAGTCGGGAACGTAGCGGCGATAGGAGTTCACGTAGGGCGCCATGAGCGCGATCACGGAGGGCAGGTGACGCTGCATGCCGGCGATGAAATGCAGGAATTCCGGCGTCTCGCCGCCACCTTCGGTGGAAAAGATGTTCTGGCCCGTTTTGCTGTCCACCACCGAGTGGTGGATGTGCATCGCGCTGCCCGGTTCGTTCTGGATCGGCTTGGCCATGAAGGTGGCGTAGCAATTGTGCCGCAGCGCCGCCTCCCGGATCAGGCGCTTGAAGAAGAAGATCTCGTCCGCGAGGCGGATGGGATCCCCGTGGCGCATGTTCAGCTCGACCTGGCCCGCGCCGCCCTCCTGCAGGATGCCGTCGATCTCGAAGCCCTGCGCCTCGGCGAAATCGTAGATGTCGTCGATGACCGGGCCGTACTCGTCCACGGCGGACATCGAGTAGGCCTGCCGCGCCGCCGCGCGCCGGCCGGTCCGGCCCATCGGCGGCATGACCTCCTGCGCGGGGTCGATATTGGGGGCGACGAGGTAGAACTCCATCTCCGGCGCGACGATGGGGGTCAGTCCCTCGGCGGCGTAGAGATCGCAGATACGACGCAGGACGTTGCGCGGGGCGATCGGCACGGGCGCGCCGGACTGATCGTGGATGTCGTGGATCACCTGGATGGTGTAGTCCGCCGTCCATGGCGCCGCCGTCGCCGTGCTGAAATCGGGCGTCAGCACCATGTCCGGCTCGGTATAGGGCATCTCCTCGACATCGGCCCAATCGCCGGTGATGGTCTGCAGGAAGATGCTGTTGGGCAGGTAGAACTGGGTCTGCTTGGCGAACTTCGAGGCCGGCATCGCCTTGCCCCGCGCAACGCCAGCGATGTCCGCGACGATGCATTCCACCTCGTCGAGCCGCCGACCTTCGAGATAGGCCTGCGCGGCCTCCGGAAGAACCTCCTGCCAGTCGTCCGCGGAACTCATGCGGTGGCCTCCACGGTTCGGTCCGTCAGGAAAAAGTCGGCGATGTCCCCGGCAATGCGGGCGCTGTCGTTGGGCGCCTCGAGCTGGCTGCGCGCATGGTCCAGCCGATCGGCCGGGACGCTCTCGCCGCGGTGCTCGATCAGGCCGGCCATGACGGCATTCGAGAACTCCGGATGCGCCTGAACGGTGAAGACCTGCCGGCCATAGACGAGCGCGGCATGCTCGCAGAACGCGTTCCTCGCCACCGTCGTCGCCATCTCCGGCTTTTGCACGACCTGATCCTGGTGCCAGGCGTTGAGGGACACCTCCTCATTGCCGTAGCTGTAGAATTGCCGGCCGACGCCCCAGCCCTTCGGGGATTTCTCGACCCGGCCGCCAAGGGCCTGGGCGATGATCTGGTGGCCGAAGCAGATGCCGACGAGGGGCTTGCCCGCCGCGACGATGGCGCGGATCGAGTCCTCGAGCGGCCCGATCCACGGGTGATCCTCGTAGGCGCCGTGGCGCGAGCCGGTGATGAGCCAGCCATCGGCGGCGTCGGTGCTCGCGGGGAAGTCCATGTCCACCACGTTCCACGTGCGGAAGGTCAGCCCGCGCCCGCCCAGAAGGCGCCCGAACATGTCGTCGTAGTCGCCATGCTCGGCGCGAACCTCGTCCGCTGCATGGCCGGTCTGCAGGATGCCGATCAGCATGTCTGGTCCTTGGTATATTGGTCGGGCGGACGGTATCTGCGGCGGTCTCGCGCGGCAAGTGGGGGAGGGCAGATGCCTCCCCCCGCCGGGGCCCCGTCAGACCGTGTCGAGATAGAGGTCCACCTTCTCGGTGTCCGACAACTCGCGGTAGTAGTGCAGCTCCTGACGCTTGGTCAGAACGAGGTTGCGGATCAGCTCTTCAGGGAAAATCCGCGCGATTTCCGGCGAGGCCTCGAAGGCGTCGATGGCGGAGCCCCAGTCGGACGGCATCTGCGGCAGGTCCAGATCGTAGGCGTTGCCGGTGATGGGATCGGGCGGCTCGGCGCCGTCTTCCAGACCGTTGAGCGCCGCGCCCAGAATGCCGGCGACCATGAGGTAGGGGTTCACATCGCCGCCCGCCACGCGATGCTCGATCCGCCGCGCCACCGGCGCGCCGCCGGGCACCCGGATCGCGGAGGTTCGGTTCTCGTAGGCCCAGCAGAGGCCCGTCGGGGCATGCGCGTCCGGCACGAGGCGGTCGTAGGAATTGCCGTGCGGGGCGAAGAGGATGGAGGAGCCGGGCACCGCCTCGAGACAGCCGGCGATGGCGTGTCTCAGCTTGTCGGTGCCGCGGGCGCCGCCATCGTCGAAGATGTTGCGCCCGTCCTTGTCCAGCATCGAGAAATGCATGTGCATTCCGTTGCCGGCATAGTCGGGGTAGGGCTTTGCCATGAAGGAGGCGGCGAAGCCGTGCTTGCGGGCCAGCCCCTTTACCAGCAGCTTGAAAAGCCAGGCATCGTCCGCAGCCTTGAGCGCGTCCGGCTGGTGGACGAGGTTCAGCTCGAACTGCCCGAGGCCCGCCTCCGAAATCGCCGTGTCGGCGGGAATGTCCATCGCCTCGCAGGCGTCGTAGAGATCGGTGAAGAAGATATCCCACGCGTCGAGCGCGCGGAGCGAGAGCACCTCCGCCCCCGGACGGCGCTTGCCCGAGCGGGGGGAGGGCGGCACGCGAATGTCCTTGCCGCTGTCGTCGACGAGGTAGAACTCCATCTCCGTCGCCACCACCGGCGTCAGGCCCTTGTCCTTCGCGCGGGCCTGAACGCGGGCGAGGGCATGGCGCGGATCGCCGTCGAAGGGCACGCCGCTCTCGCGGTACATCCAGAGCGGCAGGAGCGCGGTGGGGGAGCCGAGCCACGGCATCGGCACAAAGCCCCGCTCCGTCGGGCGCAGCACCCCATCGGGATCGCCGCTTTCGAAGACGAGGGGGGAATCGTCGATGTCCTCGCCCCAGATATCGAGGTTGAGCACGGAGAGGGGGAAGCGCGTTCCGTCCGTCTCCACCTTCTGCGCGAAGCGGGTCGGAACACGCTTGCCGCGGGCGATGCCGTTGAGGTCCGCCGCCGCGACGCGGATCGTGCGGATATGGGGGTTCTCCTCCAGCCAGCTCATCGGATGAGCTGCCCTATGGCGCGCGGTCTGCGGGGCCGTTCGGAGGAGGGGAGATGCCGGTTCAGCCGCCGGCCGGCGGCGGAGAACAGCGAGATGACGATGAGTGTGAGCACGATGAAGTAGAGAGCCACTATGGGATAAGGAATGAAGGGGTTGAACGTCTTGTCGGCGAAGTAGCTGGCGTAATAGAGCGCATCGCCCTGCTGGCGCCATGCCGGAAAGCCCGAGAAGAAGACCAGCGTCGTTGCGTGGAAGAGAAAGATCGCCTCGTTGGTATAGGCCGGCCAGGCGAGACGCAGCATGGTCGGCCAGACGATGCGGCGAAAGCGGGTGAACCCGGTCAGGCCGTACGCGTCCGCGGCCTCGAGATCGCCTTTCGGGACGGACCGCAAAGCGCCGTAGAATATCTCTCCCGCATAGGCGGAGGTGTTGAAGAAGAGCACGACGAGCGCTCCGGCATAGGCCCGCGTCAGCCAGCCGAGATCGGCGCCCTCCGCCCCGAAGAGGCCGACGCCGATACTGTCCGGCAGCCGCACGAAGGCCTCGTAGGCGAGGAAGAACTGTATGAAGAGGGGCGAGCCGCGGAAGAGGAACACGAACCAGTCCGCCGGCTTGCGGATCCAGGCGGAGGTGGCGGCCTTGCCGAGCGCGAGGAGCGTGGCGAGGAAGAAGCCCGCGGCGAGCGCCAGCACCCCGAAATAGACGTTCCAGATCATGCCCGACCCGATCAGGACGACCTGATCGCACAGCGTGATGTCAGACCGCGGCAGGAGCCGCTCGCCGATCCCGAGCGAGCGCAGTCCGTAGGCGCCGAGTTCTTCCGCGCACATCATGCGGCCGGCCCCGCGGGTGCGGCGCGGCGCAGGCGCTCCCCCTCGGCGGTCGCCTGACCGGCGGAGAGGCGGGCCGTGAGCTGCGCCAGCACAATCTCGGAGATCTTGGTGAAGATCAGGTAGAAGACGAGCAGACCCGAGAAGTACCAGATCCGCCAGTCGGGATGCGGGTAGGAGAAGGCGGAGGTCTTGGAGCCGCCGATCTCCCGCGCCCAGTAGACGATGTCCTCCACGCCGAGCAGGAACAGAAGCGGCGTCGCCTTGATCAGGATCATCCAGAGGTTCGACAGGCCGGGCAGGGCATAGACCCACATCTGGGGCACGAGGATCCGGCGGAAGGCCTGCCGCTCCGTCATGCCGTAGGCCGCGGCCGTCTCCATCTGCGCGCGGGGCACGGCCCGCATGGCGCCGTAGAGCACGTTGGCGGCGAACGCGCCGAACACGATGGCGAAGGTGACGATGGCGAGGGAGAAGTTGTAGGCCTCGTGCCAGGCCTGCGGCGCCGAGGAGCGGGGCAGCTTGGCCTCGGGACAGACGTTGAACTCCGCGCCCTGCCGGATCGGGGCATCCCAGCCGGGGCAGAGCGCCTGGTGACGCATCCATTCGAAGGCCTGGTCGAGCGCGATCACGAAGAACAGGAAGAACACGATGTCGGGCACGCCGCGCACCATCGCGGTGTAGGTCTTGCCCGCCCACCGCAGCGGCGCGACGCTCGACCGGCTCGCCGCCGCGCCCAGAAAGCCGAAGGCGAGCGCCAGCGGTGCCGTGATCGCGAGCAAGAGCAGGACGGTGCCGAACGAGCTGTAGAAGCGCAGATGCACGCCGTTCGTGAGGTAGCAGGACAGCCACCTCGCGCCGTCCAGTGCCGACGGATCTGAGCAATACTCGAACATCAGGAAAAGGCCCGGAAGCGGGGAGGGGCGGGCCGCCTCAGGCGGCCCACCCGGATCTGGAGCGCGTCGGCCCCGGCTTACTCGAAGGTGATGGCGTCTTCGCCGAACCACTCGGTGATCATGGTGTTCAGCGTGCCGTCCTCCTTCATCGAGGCGATGGCCTCGTTGAACGTGGCCTCGAGCTCGTCGTCGCTTTCGCGCAGTCCGATGCCGATGCCATCGCCGAGGGCGACATCCTCACCAACGAAGGACATGTCGCTGTCCTCGTCGACGATCGGGACCAAGAAGTCCTTGTCCGCGAAGATCGCGTCCGCCTCGCCGTTGCGCACGGCGGCGACGGCTTCGTCGGGGGTGGCGAATTCGAGCAGCGTCGCGCCGCTCTCGGCGACATGGGCGGCCTGGATCGTGTTGGTCTGTGCCGCGACAACGGCATCCGCGGACATCGGGTCCATGTCCATGGTCGAGGCGTAGGCGGAGGCGGCGGGCGGGAAGTAGGGATCGGTGAAGTCGATCACCTCGTCGCGCTCGGCGGTGATGCTCATCCCGGCGATGATCGTGTCGTAGTTGCCGGAGGTGAGGTTGGGGATGATCGAATCCCAGTCGTTGCTGACCCATTCGCAGGTCAGTTCGGCCCGGGTGCAGAGCTCGTCACCGACCTCCCGCTCGAAGCCGTCGATCTCGCCGTCATCGTTGATGAAGTTGTACGGAGGGTAGGCGCCCTCGGTGCCCATGCGGACGACGTCCTGGGCCATGGCGGAGGTCGCGAGGGTTGCCGCAGCGGCGGCGAGGAGAAGCGTTTTCATTGCTTTGTTTCCCTGTTGGTCTTGGGTCTTTGGTTTCAGGCAGCTTGCCCGGCGGACAGAAAGCCGCGCAGGCGTTCGGTTCGCGGCCCGCCGAACAGCATGTCCGGTGGGCCTTCTTCCTCCACCTTGCCCTTGTGGAGGAACACGACGTGATCGGAGACGTCCCGGGCCATGTTCATGTCGTGCGTGACGAGGACCATGGTACGGCCCTCCTCGGCCAGCGCCTTGATCACGCGGACGACTTCCTGCTCCAGCTCCGGATCGAGCGCCGAGGTCGGCTCGTCGAAGAGAAGGGCGCGGGGCCGCATGGCAAGGGCCCGCGCGATCGCGGCGCGCTGCTGCTGGCCGCCGGAGAGCTGGGCGGGGTACATGTTCGCCTTGTCGCCGATTCCGACCTTGGCGAGAAGCTCCCGCCCCCGCGCCTCGGCCTCCGCGCGGTCCTCCTTCAGCACCACGACGGGCGCCTCGGTGACGTTCTGCAGGATGGTGAGGTGCGCCCACAGGTTAAATTGCTGGAACACCATCGAGAGGTTCGTGCGGATGCGGCGGACCTGCGCGGCATCGGCGGGGCGGCGATGACCGCCAGTGCCGCGCCAGCGCACCGGCTCCCCCTCGAACACGACGTCCCCGGACTGGCTGTCCTCGAGAAGATTGGCGCAGCGCAGGAGGGTGGACTTGCCGGAGCCGGACGAGCCGATCAGCGAGACGACATGCCCCTTCGGTGCCGACAGATCGACTCCCTTGAGCACCTCGAGGCCGCCATAGGCCTTGTGGAGATCGCGGATCTCGATGACGGGCGGGGGAGTGGATGTCACGGTTGAAGCGGCTCGACCATCGTTTTGGGTTAACGACAGTGAGGCCCAATTTTCGACCGAATGCAACGATCTGCGGCCCGCGGGACCGTGGCCGCCCCTGAACCTTGCGTCAGTTCTGCGACGACATCCGGTCGTAGGCCGCGTCCGTCACCCCGAGAAGCCCCGAGATTCCGAGGGAGGTTCGGGTCTCGGGCGGCAAGCTCGTCACTGCGGCGGCGATCGCGATCCGCAACGCGCCTGCAAGCCGGTCCTGCCGGGTGACGAGGGCGGGGCCGGCGAGGGCGTCCGAACGGGCCACCTCTTCCAGTTTCTCCGCAAGGTCCGTGTCCGTATGACGGATGCGGCGCCATTCGGTGACATCCATCGCGGCAAGATCGGCGGATCCTTCCGCGACGGCCCGGGCGGCCTCCGCCGGTGTTTCCGCCGCCGAATGACGGCGCTCAAAGATCTCGGCAAGCGACGCGTCGGTGGCCGCAACAGGGCCCACCGGCGTCTCCTCGCTCGTCCGCTTCAGAAGGATGCGGCAGGAGAACCCCGCGGGAACGCCGTCGATGTCGCGGTCGAAGGTGCCGATGAGCGTCAGATCGGCGCGGTTGGAGAGGTAGGCATGGGCGGGGATCTCGGCGAGGAGAAGGTGCTCGTCCCCGATCACCCCGACCGGTCGGGTATCCTCCAGCTCGCCCGGCGCCGTGATCGCATGCTCGCGCAGGTGATCGCGGATCAGGGACCAAAACTCGGCGGTCTCCGCCTCGGCGCCGGCAAGGGCAGGCAGGGCGGCGATCACGAGCGGGCGGCTTCCACGCGCTGGCGCGCAAGGCCGGAATCCTTGTCGCTCACGCCGATCAGCTTGGTGACGAGGCGGATCAGTCCGTCCTCATCCTCGCTCCGCTCCCCATCGGCGAGTACCACGTCCCACATCGCCTCGATCACCGCCTCGCGCTCCTCGTAGGGAACTGCATCCTTGATGGCGCGGGTGAAGCGGACGTTGTCCGGGGCTTCGGCTTCGAGCCCCTCGGCATCGCCGCGCAGGGTCGCGGCGTCGAAGGCGGACAGCCCGTAGCGCCTGGCCACGATGCGGTCGATCCGCGCCATTTCCCGGGCATCGTAGGAGCCGTCGGCACGGGCCACGCGCACGAGAAGGGCAGTCAGCGCAAGGCGCGCGTCGGTGTCGGGAAGCTGCTCCGGGGACGTGTCGCCGGACAGGCGCTTGAGAAGATCACTGAACATGGGAGCCGATATAGACGCAACTTTGCGAACGGCCAGTGCCCGTGCTTTCACTCGGGCGTGACGGCGTGCGGATCCTCTGTGATCCGGTAGTCCCGGACGATCCCCGCCGTCGCATTCGCCCAAGGGGTGCCCTGAATGCGCGCCTGGTGCGCCTCGAAGGCCTCCCGGTCCGTGAACGTCTCCTCGACGGTCCAGACGAGCGGACCGGCCGGCGTCACTTCGAATGACAGGCAGCCCGGCTCCGCGCGGGTCAGGCGCACGTGCTCCGGCAGATGCGCTCGAACCGCCTCCGCCTCGGCGTCATCGGCGCAGAGCAGCCGGCCTTCCAGCCGCAGTGTCACCGCGCGCCCGAGCGGCGGGCGGGGGCCGGCGGGGCGAGCTCGTCCAGCCAGGTATCGTCATCGGCATATCCGAGGCGCTTCAGGGCATCGCCCCAGCGGGCGGCGTAGCTCACGGCGACGGGGCGGGGAAGGTCGCTCTGCCAATTGGCTGCCGCGTCCCGCCGCTCCTGTTCGGCCTGCTCCGCTTCGCGGCCGGGTGAGGGGATCGCCTCTCCGAGCGGACCATGGGCCCGGATCTGCTCCACCGCGCGGTCGATGTCGAGCCCTGCAACCCCGCATGTCTCCAGGGCGCCGCGGAGGAGCGTTCCGTCCGTGTCGGCCAGGATGTCCTCGTAGCGCAACTGGACGGCGCCCGGATGGCCGGAGGGCCAGGCCAGCATCTCCTTCACCGTCTCGGCGTGTCTGCCCTCCATCTCGAAGAGGAGACGCGCTTCGTTGTCCGGCAGCGCGCTGAGATGGTCCCGGTAGGTCGACCCGGCAAGCGCGCCCTGCGGCTCGTCGAGCCATGTGTGGGCGCCTTCGGGCGCGATCAGGTGATACGCCATGCCGGCCAGCAGAACGTTTCGCGGGTCCCGCACGATATGGATGAAGCGGGCCTCCGGATCGTTCAGCAGCGCCTCGGGGAAGCTGGACGACCAGTTGACCGCCAGGGCGGTGCCGGTCCCCTCCAGCTTCCGCATCGCGCGCGGGGAGCCGATATGGTGGAGCGGGAGGTCCTGGTCGCGCCGGATCGCGTGGAGCGCGCGCCGAAGCCAGTTCGTGCCCGACTTGTGGTGAGCGCCGATGCAGAGAAGCCGCGGAGTGCCGGCGGGGTGGAGCGCGGGAGCCGGGTGCGGGCGCTCCCCGAACGGGGCGTCGCCCGTGTCCCCGTCCTCCTCGGAGTAGATCCCGGTCTCCACGAAGCGGCGCAGGGCTTCATCCTGCATCTGGGCGTCGATGGTGCGCCGGCAGGTTTCGATCGCGGCGTCGCGAAGAGCTTTCAGCGCCTCGTCCTCGAGCAGGGACGCGATCTCGCGCTCCAGCGCATCGGTGCGGATCGAGCGGTCCTCGTTGGCGTTGAGGTCGAACTTCTCCCAGTACCCCATGTCGATCCGCCCCTTGTTCTTAGAATTGGCGGTGCCGCGCAGGCGCTTGAGAAGGAACTCCTCCCGGCTCTTGATGGCGTAGTGGTTCACCTGGGCATGGTCCCAGCCGATCGTCGAGGCGTTGAAGCACCAGCCCTTCTGGACGATCCGGTCTCCCATGTCCTGCCCGGAGGCGTTGACCCAGAGGATCTCGGCGGGATCGACCTCGGTCTGGCGGAATTTCGGCCGGTGCACTCCGAAGAAGTCGAAGACGCGCGGTCTAAAGAGGGTCTTGAAGCCCCAGACGAGCCCGTTCTCGGGGGCCTCGAAGGTCGAGCCGGCGGTGAAGCGGGTGGTGACGGGGGCATCGCGCCAATGCGCTTCCCCCGAGCTGCCCATGATCCGCCACGGGATGGAGATCGCCGCCGGATCGCCGCCGGAGGAGCAGGCCGCAATCAGGTCCGCAAAGGTGCCGTCGCCCGCGCGGATGTTCACGAACTCGTCGGCATCCACGATCATGACCCAGTCGGCGGCCCGAACCTTCTCCATTCCGCCGGCGCGGGAATAGGCGCGGCGCTGGGGGTCCATCCGGGGGCCGAGTGGATTGTCGAAATGCCGCACGATCCCGAGCTGATCGAGCCGGTTCAGGATCAGGTTGGTCCCGTCGGTGCAGTCGTTGGTAAAGATGGTGAAGTCGGTCGCGCCGATCATGCGGTGATAGGCGATCCACTCGAGAATGTAGGGCGCCTCGTTCTTCATCGTGGTGACGACGTGGATCCTGGGCGCGCCAGCCGTGTCGGTCCCCGAGCTCGCTACCCTTGGGCTGCCCCGAACATCTTCGGGGCCCGTGGCTTTCCCGGCGCCTCCATCGCGCCGGAGAGCGGTCCGGCCGGGACGAGGCGCAGGCGCGCAGGCCTCGGGCCCCCCGACATCTGTGGCGGCATTTCGGGTGGCGCGCTTGGCGGGCTTTCGCTCGGGCCGCCCGGCGGGACCTCGGCCGGTCCCCCCGGAACATCCTCGCCCGGTCCCCCCGGCGGCAGCTCCGTCGGCGCATCGGGCGGCGTCTCGTCCGGCTCGGGCGGGCGGGCAGGATCCGGCGCATCCGGCCCGGGGGCAGGGGGCGTCTCGGTTGGCGCGTCCGGCGGGGTTTCGTCCGGCCGGGGAGCGGGCGCCGGATCCGGTACGTCGGAGGCAAGAAGAGCGGCGCGGCGCTCGGTCTCAGCGATCGCAGCATTCGCCATTCGCTCGGCCTGCTGCGCTGTCGCCTCTTCGGCTGCATCGGCGCTGGTTTGTCCCTCTGGCGCCGGGCGGCCCTCGGCCGCGGCGCGCATCGCCTCGCGGGTTTCTTTCTTCCGCGCGGTCTGGCTGCTTGCGATCATCAGCGCGATGGCCTTGTCGGACACGCCCGAGGCGCGCATTTCCTCAACCTTCTGCTGCCAGACCTTCGGCAGGTGCTGGGTGAAGAGCACCTCGTCGAGCTTGTCGATGGACACCTCGGACGCCTGTGTCAGTTCCGCCAGCCAGACGTCGTATTCGCCGGTCTGCCGCAGCTGCAGCACCCGCGCCTCGTGATAGGCCAGCGCCGCCTCATGGAGCCGCGCCAGTTCGGGATCGGCGAGCATCTCCCCCATGATCCTCTTCACCGCGGCGGAATGCCGGATCGCGGTCCGGGCCTCGATCTCGTTGCGGTCGAAGATGGAGAAATACGCGCCGTTGTACTTGTCCGCCTTGTTGTTCACGTTGCCCCGCATCCGGCGCAGCAGGTACGCCTCCATGCTCTTCACGGCGTAGTGGTTCATCTCGGCGAGATCGTAGCCCAGCGTCGGCTTGGTGGAACGCCAGCCGGATAGGGCGAATTCCTCCGGCATCGGCTGCCCCGATCCGTTGACCCACGACTGTTTGAGCATCGCCTGCGCTCGCTCGGGGATCTGCTTGGCCTTGCGCATGTGCGGGCGGTGGATGCCGAGCTTCATGTTCTCGAACGGGCGGAACAGCGTCTTGACGCCCCAGCCCTTCTTGAACTGGTCGGGCGCGGCACGGGTGTAGCTCTCGGTGACGAGGCCTGGGTTCCAGTCCGTCAATCCGGAGGAGCCGAAGAAGCGCCAGGTGATCGCGATCGCGTCGGTGCCGCCGGGCAGCGCGGCCACCAGATCGCCGATCCGCCCGTCGCCCGTCTTCACCGCAAGGAACTCGTCGGCATCCATCGTCAGGATCCAGTCGCTGTTCATCACGGCGGGGTTCTTCTCCGCCAGGGACAGCGCGTTCGGCTGCGGCTTCTTGCCCTCGGGCACGTCATTGCGGAAGTGCCGGCAATAGCCGAGCGCCTCGAGACGCATGAGCATCGCATCCGTGCCGTCGTTGCAGTTGTTGGTGTAGACGCAGATGTTGTCGAAGCCGAGTTCGCGGTGATAGGCGAGCCATTCGATCACGGAATGGCCTTCATCCTTCATCATCGACAGGATCGTGTAGCGCGCGCGGTCCGGCGCGGCGCCGGGAGTTTCGGGCGGACGTGTCTTTGTCATGCTGGCTCGCCTCTTCTGCCTCGCGCCCGATCCGGCGACGGGTCTTGTCCCTCTGGCCATGCGCCCGGCGGGATCGCACCGGAGGGCCTGCCTGCCGGGGTCCGGGCGGGCGGGTCATACCGACGCCGACCTTAACGACAGGTGCCCGAGCACGTCACCCCTCCTTTGCGGCAAGGACAGGGACATTCGGCGTCAAATGGGCGCCATTCCGCCACGACAGGCCACGGGACGACCCGTTTGGCGGTACGGGCGTTTTCGGACGCAAGGCTGACGTGGTAAGGGCGCGCCACGCCCACCGATGTTCGGACGGAGTACGAGATGCGTTGCCTGTTGGTTGTTCCGGTCGCCGTGACCCTCTTCGCCTTCGCCCCCGAGGCCGTCGCGGAGATCTGGGATTGCGATCTGGAGGAGCAGGGCAGCAGGTACGGATACGTTCCGGAGCGCACCACGCTCCAGATCTTCGACGATGGCAGCGGAATTCTCGTCTCCGACGAGATCACGGGGCAGGTCTCGGATCGGCCCATCCTGGGGCGAATCGCCTCGCAGTCCGGTCCCCGCGTGTCGCTCCACTGGGAGGTCTACGGCCTCAAGAGCGCGACCCGCCAATATCTTCCCAAGGTCATGTACCGGGCCGGCCTGCGCCGCGACACGGGCGGGATCGCGGTTCTGGTACAGGCTGCCGGCTTCACCGAGATCTTTCGCGGGACGGGCCGATGCGAGCGCAGATGACCCCGCGCCGGGTCGGTCCGCGGGTTGACGCCACAGCGATGCACATCAGATAGCACGCAGACACTCATTCAGTCAGATACGAGAGAGGTTTCCAAAATGGCCTTCGAACTTCCCGAGCTTCCCTATGCCCACGACGCGCTGGCCGGTCAGGGCATGTCCAAGGAGACGCTCGAGTATCACCACGACATTCACCACAAGGCCTATGTCGACAACGGCAACAAGCTGATCGAGGGGACCGAGTGGGCCGGCAAGCCCGTCGAGGAGATCGTCAAGGGCACCTACGACAAGTCCGCCGTCGCCCAGTCCGGCATCTTCAACAACGCCTCGCAGCACTGGAACCACAGCCAGTTCTGGGAGATGATGGGCCCCGGCCCGAAAGCGATGCCCTCCGAGCTCGAGAGCGCGCTGACCGAGGCGTTCGGGTCCGTCGACAAGTTCAAGGACGAGTTCTCCGCCGCTGGCGGCGGTCAGTTCGGCTCCGGCTGGGCCTGGCTCGTGAAGGACACGGACGGATCGCTCAAGGTCACCAAGACCGAGAACGGCGTGAACCCGCTCTGCTTCGGTCAGACCGCGCTTCTGGGCTGCGACGTGTGGGAGCACTCCTACTACATCGATTTCCGGAACAAGCGTCCCGCCTATCTGAAGAACTTCCTCGACAACCTCGTGAACTGGGAAAACGTCGCCTCCCGCATGTGAGGCCGACCTTCGGCAAGGTGAAAGATTTGCTGCCCCGCGCCCCCGGCGCGGGGCAGCTTCGCGTTTGAGGGGGCCTCACCTGAAGCTGGAGCCGCATCGAATCGTCTGCCCGCCCTCCCGTTCGGCCCGCTTCCCGCCACGTCGTCCCGCAGGAACCCGGCCCAGCCACCTCGCGTTCTGGAAGGGAAAGACAAGCCAAGGAGGCGACGATGCCTGATCGCAAGCGTTCGCAGGACGGAACCCGCGAGACAGACGAATTCACCACCGACCTGCCCACCCCCTCCGAGCAGGGCCGGGCGCAGGGCGAGCTGGAGCGCAAGGTCGCGACGCGGGATGAGGAAAAGCAGGCTCTGAAGGGCGGCGGCGCGACTCGCGTCACGAAGTCCGACGAGAAAGGTGAGGGCGGCCTCGGCGGTCTTCACGGAACCGGCGAGGAGGAATGAGCATGGCACATCTGGAAAAAGGCACTTGGGTCCTGATCGCAGATGGCGAGAAGGCCCTGATCCTGGAGAACCAGACGGACCACGAGAACCCGTTCTTTGAGGTTCGCCGGGAGGAGCACCATGAGAATCCGCCCACCCGCGAGCAGGGTTCGCACAAGCCTGGCCGGATGAACGACACCGGCGTCGGCCAGCGCTCCGCGCTCGAGGATACCGACTGGCACCAACTGGAAAAGGAGCGCTTCGCGGAGGAGCTGTCCGAGCTTCTTTACAAGCGCGCGCACCAGAACGCCTTCAAGTCGATCGTGCTCGTCGCGTCCCCGCGTGTTCTCGGCGATCTGCGCAGCCACCTGCACAAGGAAGTGCAGGGCCGCGTGATCGGTGAAGTGCCGAAAACGCTGACGAATCATCCGGTCGACGAGATCGAGCAGATCGTCAAAGGCGAGCTCGACGCCGCCTGATCCAAGACGTCCCGGCGGCGCCGGTTCTGCCACGCCGCCGGGACAACCCTGGTCCGAGACGGACCTGCCCCCGAAACCTTGTGCCGTCCCCGGCGTGTCTTCGTAAAACCGACCCATCTAGGGCCGGGTTCGGCACGTGGCGGAAATCCGCGGCGTCACGGGGTTTTGACCGCCCTCCAAGACGTTGCTATCTTCTGCCGACCGCGCAGTCGGTCCCGTGCGGGACGTCTGGGTGCATCTGGGGGACGACGATGGCGAGAAAGACCGGCTTCGGCCGAAAGGCGGGCCTTGCGCTCGGGGTCGCGGCGCTGATTGCCGCCGTTCTGGCCTGGTATGACATCACGGCGGTCCGCGATGTTCCGGACGACGACGATCTGGCGACATTTGCCGTGCCTGAAGAGGATCCGTCCGAAGATCGCTCGTCCTCCGCGGGCGAGGCGGAGATGTCGACAGCGCTGGAAGATAGTGCGGACGACAGCGACCCTGAAACGCCCGGGGGATCCGCTGATGACGCTGCCGAAGACCGCGGCGAGGCGTCCTCTGAAGAGGATCTCGTTCCGCCAGTCTTCGATCTCGTGCGCGTCGGGCCGGACGGGGACACGGTCGTTTCGGGCTCCGCTCCGTCCGGGTTCACCGTCACCATCGAACTCGACGGCTCCAAGGTCGCCATGGCGCCGACCGACGCGTCGGGGACCTTCGCCGCTCTCTTCGATATCGCGCTCGGCTCCGGCGCTCAGGTCATGGAGATCGTCGCCCGGGGGGATGACGGCGCCGTCATCCGCTCCGAGCAATCCGTCATCCTGACCCCGCCGCCCGGCGAGACCCCGGCGGACGGCGAGGGAACCGGCGAAGGAGAGCTCCTCGCGGATGGCGACGCCGAGGACGGGACGGAGGACCAGTTTGCCGGGCTCGAGGCGGACCTGCCGCCCTCGCCGGGTCCGCAGACAAGTCTCGCGGGCGATACGTCCCCGGACGATGCGGTGCAGGATGATCCCGCTTACGATCTCGCCATGGCAGACCCGCTGGAACTCGCGGCGCTGCCCGAGGATCCAGTTGTCTCAGAGCGCCGCGCCGCGGACGACGTGAACGAGGCGCCCGGCGTTCTGGACGCGCCCGAGCAGGAGCTGTCCGAAGCGGACACACCGGTAACCGAACTCGATGCCGCCGCGCTTGGTGACACTGTGCCATCGCTCGCCGAGAGCGATCCCGAGGACGGTGAGACGCTTGCCAGTCCGCCGGAGGCGGGGATGCAGGGCGATGACCTCGTTGCATTGGTGGAAGACCCCGCCGCGGTCGCACCGGAGATGCCTGTCGGTCGGGAGGCCCAATCGCCGGGAGAGACCGACGAAGGCGAGGCTGTCGCGCTCGCGTCCGTCTCGGCCAGCGGTGGGTCGGAGCTCGATGCAGCGGCCGCGCCACCGACCGAGGAGACGGAGGCCACTGCAGCGGCCGCGCCGGAGCCCGAGAGACAGCTTTCGGTCGCCGAGGCAGATCCCGAAGCGGCTCCGGACAGAGTCGCACAGGTCGAGGCCCCGGCAGGTTCAGCCGATCGCCCCGAGGCGCCGCTGCCGGAAGCTACGCGAACCATGGACGTGCCGACAGGCGAGACGCAGGCGGAGGTCCAGCCTCGGCAGCCCGTCGCAGAGTCCGATCCGGAGACCGCGCTTGCCGAGGCAGATGAGGCGCCTGCGGACAATGCCGCCCGCTCCGAAGCGCCATTGCCCGACGCTGAGCGGACATCGCGGGCGCCGACCGTTCTTCTGGCCAGCGATGAGGGCGTCAGCGTCCTTCAACCCGGCGACTCGGAGCAGGGGCAGGGGGATCGGGTCGTCATCGACGCGATCTCGTATGGCGATGACGGCGAGGTCCTGCTCGAAGGCCGGACCGCAGCGCATGCGGGCGACGAGGACGGTGACGGTGAAGTGCGCATCTACGTGGACAACCGGCCGGTGGAGCGGGTCGCCATCGCGGGCGACGGCTCGTGGCGGACGCCGCTTCCGGGGGTCGATCCCGGAACCTACACCGTCCGCGTCGATCAGGTGGGGGGCGGCGGCAGCGTCGTCTCCCGGTTCGAGACGCCCTTCCGCCGCGAAGCGCCGAGCACCATCGAGGCCACCCGGATCGAGGCGGAGGAGGGCAATCCCGACGTGGTCCGCGCCTCTGTCATCACGGTTCAGCCCGGCTACACGCTCTGGGGCATTGCATCGGACCGCTATGGAAGCGGGTACGACTACGTTCAGATCTTCGAGCAGAACAGGGACCAGATCCGCGATCCCGACCTGATCTATCCCGGACAGGTCTTCGATCTGCCGAAGGCCGACCCCCCCGCGGATGATCTCGAGGGCGGACCCGCCGACTAGGCAGTGACTCAGTTTGACTGGTGGTAGGAGCGGCGGTAGCGCGTTCCGAGGGAGGTCAGGATTTCATAGGGGATGGTCCCGGCTGCATCTGCCACGTCGTTCACCGTCTGCGCCGGCGAAAGCATGTCGAGATGGTCAGGGATCTCGTCGAGATGGCTGATATCGACGCCGATCAGGTCCATGGAAACGCGGCCGCGGATCGGGCAGGGGACCTCGCCCTGAAAGAGGGCTCCGCGCCCTGACAGCGATCGAAGGAGGCCGTCCGCATATCCGCCGGCGACCGTGGCGATCAGGGACTCCTCCCGCGCAGCCCATGTCGCGTTGTACCCCACCGCCTCGCCGGGTGCGACGAGGCGCGTCTGGATCACCGGCAGGCGCAGATGCGCGGCCGGGATCGCTTCGGCGAAGGGCAGGCCGCCGTAGAGTCCGACGCCGGGGCGGGTCATATCGAAATGATAATCGGGTCCGAGGAGGGTTCCGCCGGTGGCCGAGAGGGAGCGGCGGATGCCGGTCCCGTCGGTCATGTCGCGGAAGGCGGCGAGCTGGTCCTCATTCTGCGGGCTGCCGGGCTCGTCGGCTGAGGCGAGGTGCGACATCAGGAGCTTCGGGCCGCGGGGCAGCGCGAAGGGTGCAACGGCCTCCCACTCGCCCGGCTCCAGCCCGAGACGGTTCATTCCCGAATCGAGCTGCACGCCGAAGGGCGCGTCCGGCAGGTGCTCGAAATGGAAGGTCATCTGCTCGATGGAATTGAGCAGCGGGATCAGCTCGTGATCCCGGATCATGGAGGTATCGCCCTGCATGTGGCCGTTGAAGACGAAGATCTCCGGGCCGCCGCCGAGGGCGAGCCTGAGCGCGACACCTTCTTCCGGCATGGCGACGAAGAAGCTCTCTGCGCCGGCCGACCTCAGCACCTTGGCCACCCGGCTTGCGCCGAGGCCGTAGCCATCCGCCTTCACCACCGCTGCCGTCGTGGTGTCGCGGCCGGACATCGCGTCCAGCGCACGCCAGTTCGCTGCGATTGCGTCGAGATCGATCGAGAGAATTCCGCCTGCCATGGCCGCGGTTGTTCGTTGCATGGGCGCCCGCGTCAAGCCCGAACCGGCGCCGGGAGGGACGCCGGCCGTCGTCCGCCGGTGCCGGCGACCACGGGAGAGTAACCATGACGGGGAAAAGGGCGCGACGCTCCGGCGCACCGGCCTTGCCGCGGAAGGAGGAAGGCGCCACATCAGCTGCCGGCGGGGCCACGAGGTCGCTCCGCATTTGCCTGCGAGCCACTGCCCATGCGCGTCCTGTCCCGCCTGATCCTCCTTCTTGCCGCCACCGCCGCTCTCATCCTCGCCTGGAACACGCCCGAGATCGTGCGGGCCTTCGACCGGCCCAGCGTTGCGGCCCTGCCGGACCCTGCACCGGTGTCGCGGGACCTCGCGCCGAACGAAGAGGCGGTGATCGAGACCTTCGAGACCACGCGCGGATCGGTCGTCGCCATCTCCACCTCGCAGCGGCTGGCGGGGGCCTTCGGGTACGGATCGCGGGAGGTGCCGCGGGGCACCGGGTCCGGCTTCGTCTGGGACGACCGCGGGCATATCATCACCAACGCCCACGTGATCGAGGGGGCGTCCCGGGCCTGGGTCGGTCTTGCGAGCGGGGAGACCTACGAGGCCGAGCTGGTCGGCGTCGATGCGCGCCGGGATATCGCGGTGCTCCGGATTGACGCCGACTCCGTGCCGCCGGCCCTGCCGCGGGGGACGAGCGCGCCTCTGCGGGTGGGGCAGTCGGTCCTCGCCATCGGCAACCCCTTCGGCCTTGACTGGACGCTGACGACCGGCGTCGTCTCTGCCCTCGACCGCGAATTGCCGAGCGAGAGCGGGCCGGCGCTTCGCGGCCTGATCCAGACGGATGCGGCGATCAACCCCGGCAATTCGGGCGGTCCGCTGCTGGATTCGTCGGGCCGGCTAATCGGCATGAACTCGGCGATCTACTCGCTGTCCGGCGCAAGTGCCGGGATCGGCTTCGCCGTTCCGGTGGACACCCTCGCCCGCGTGGTGCCGCAGCTCATCGAGCGGGGACATTACTCGCCGCCGGATCTCGGCATAGAGGCCAATCCGCGGGTCAACGCGCTGGCCCGGCGTCAGGGACTGGAGGGGATCGTGATCATGGGGGTGCGGCCCGGCTCGGGTGCGGAGGAGGCGGGAATCGAGCCCGCCCGCCTGTCGCGCCGCGGCGGGATCGTGCCCGGCGACATCCTGACCGAGATCGACGGCACACCCGTGACGACGCTGGAGGCCCTTCAGGCCGCGCTGGAGGAGCACCGGGTCGGCGAGGAGGTGACGCTCACCCTCGAGCGGTCCGGGACCGCGCGGCAGGAGGCGGTGACGCTGGACGCCGGCGCCTGAGCCTCGGCGCCTATCCCGGCGCGCCATGAAGGCGGGCTTTTCGAGCAGATGCACGTCCTGCTCGTCTTCAGCGGTGCCACGGGGGCAGGGCGTTCGTCGCCTCTCCGGGCATATCGGCTGGGGGCGGGTTCTCGGCGAGGAGCGGCTTCAGCCAGTGCAGCACCTACGAGGTGGAGGCGTTTTCTAGAGACCAGCCTTTTCGCGCAGTGCATAGAACCGCATCAGAGCCGCTTCCGTCAGGTCTTTTCATCGTCCCGAGGTCCGCGGCGCGGATTTACCGGAAGACGCAGCGGCGCAGGACTGCGCCCGGCAGCTTCTTTTCGGTATTGCCCGTCTTGATTGTCACGGGGGCGTTGAAGGGGCGCGCACGGTCTCGCTGGTGCAAGGCTCGCCTCTGGCGAGACGCGGACGTTGCAGCTTCACCGGGGCGTTGACCGCCAAAGTAAGATCAGGGGATGCAAAATAGTTTGCCGTTCCATCAAAAGTCATTTGACTATAACCCTTTGAGAAGCCACCGCGACACTTGTACCGCGCGCGTGACGCACGGCGCGGTGCCCCCTCAAGCCCTAGTGACAAGAGCGGGGCGTTGGAGTAATCACCGCCGCAAAGGAAGCCGGTATGTCTCAGCTCGCCAGACTTCACGATGACATCTCTGACAGGCGGGATGACGACGTCACAGGACGCAAGGGAGCGGTCATGAAGCAGGAAACCTTTCTTCCCGACGATTATCGGCCGGCGGAGGACGAACCCTTCATGAACGACCTGCAGACGGAGTACTTCCGTCGCAAGCTGCTCGCGTGGAAGGCGGACCTGCTCGACGAGAGCCGCGACACCATCGAGGGCCTGAAGGATCAGACCCGCAGCATCCCCGACATCGCGGATCGCGCCAGCGAGGAGACCGACCGGGCGCTGGAGCTGCGCACGCGGGATCGCCAGCGCAAGCTCGTGGCCAAGATCGACGCCGCGCTGCGCCGGATCCACGAGGGTGAATACGGATATTGCGAGGATACCGGCGAGCCGATCTCTCTCAAGCGGCTGGACGCGCGGCCCATCGCGACGCTCAGTCTCGAGGCCCAGGAACGGCACGAGCGTCGCGAGCGGGTTCACAGGGACGACTGACCCAGTTGCGACGACCTGATACGACGACACGCCGGGGCCTTCGGTCCCGGCGTCCGCCTGTAAGGGGGGAGGAATGCTGAGCGGCCGGGACATCATCGTCCTCGGCGCCGGGATCGGCGGCCTCGCGGCGGCGGCAGCGCTCGCCCGGCGTGGCGCCCGTGTGCGCGTCCTCGAACGGGCGGACGCGTTGTCCGAGGTCGGTGCAGGGATTCAGGTCGGGCCGAACGGGATGCGTGTCCTGCATGGCCTCGGCTGCGGAGCGGCGGCCCGCGATGCCTCCGTGGCCGCCGGCCGCGTGACCCTCAGGGACAGTCGCAAGGGCCGCCGGATCGTCTCCCTCGATCTCACCCGCTTCGGAGAATTCCGCCAGTTCCACCGCGCCGATCTGCTGTCCGTCCTGGAGCGGGCCGCGCGGGGCGCCGGCGTCTCCATCGAAACCGGGCGCGAGGCAACGAACGTCCGAGCGCTGGCCGAGGGCGCGGAAATCGACTTCGTCGATGGCGAGCGCATCCGCACCTCCCTGCTCGTCGCGGCGGACGGCATCCATTCAAAGGGCCGGGAGGCGGTGGTCGGCGAGATGCCGGCCGTCTTCTCGGGGCAGATCGCCTGGCGCGCGACTGTGCCGGGGGACCAGCTGGAGATGCCTTCGGGCGCCGAGGTCTTTCTCGGGGCGGGCAAGCATCTCGTGGCCTATGCTCTCCGGGGCGGTAAGGAACTGAACCTCGTCGGCGTCGAGGCGAGGGACGAGCGGCGGCCCGACGGCTGGGATCATTCCGCCGCGCCCGAGGCGATGCGCGCGGCCTTTGCCGGCTTCGGCGGCCCGGTGCCCGGCTGGCTTGCCGCGGTGGAGACGGCGCGGCCCTGGGGACTATGGCTGCGGGAGCCGATGAAGTCCTGGTCTTCGGGCGGTGTCGTGCTCCTCGGGGACGCGGCCCATCCGATGCTGCCGTTCCTGGCACAGGGCGCGACGATGGCGCTGGAGGATGCGGCTGTCCTCGCCACGCTGATCGAGCGCCCCTCTCCCGATGCGACCGCCCTCGCGGCCTTCAGCGCGCTCCGGATCGGGCGGGTGCGCAAGGTCACGGCCGCGGCGGCGGCGAATGCGCGGAACTATCACCTGGGAGGCGGGCTCGCCCGGATCGCCCATGCGAGCCTGTCGGCGATGGAGCGCATCTCCCCCAACACCCTGCCGAACCGCTTCGCCTGGCTCTACGAGTACGATCCCTGGACCGCCGCGGGACGTTGACGCCGCTGCCCGGCCCGCATAGCTGCGCGGCATGGCAAAAGCACCTCTCCTGCAGCTCTCCGACGTTTCCCTGACCTGGGGCGGCGATCCTCTCTTCTCCGGCCTCGACGCCGTGGTGCAGACAGGGGACCGCGTGGCCCTGGTCGGCCGCAACGGCTCTGGCAAGTCCACCTTGATGAAGGTGATGTCCGGCGTGGTCGAGCCCGATACCGGCGCGCGCACGGTTCCGGCCGGGACCACCGTCGCCCGTCTCGAGCAGGAGCCGGACATGGCCGGCTGCGAAACCCTCGGGGACTACGCGATGGCCGGACTCGATCCGTCCGAGGAATGGCGCGTCGAAGCCGCCGCCGAGGGTCTGGACTTCGATCCGGACCGGCCCGTTGCAACGGCATCGGGAGGGGAGCGCCGCCGCGCCGCCCTCGCGCGCCTTCTCGCGGAGGATGCGGATCTCATGCTCCTCGACGAGCCGACGAACCATCTCGACATCGGCGCGATCCGGTGGCTCGAGGATCGCCTCGCCGAAACCCGCGCCGCGTTTGTCCTCATCTCCCACGACCGGGCGTTCCTCTCCCGGCTGACCCGCGCGACGCTCTGGCTCGACCGCGGGCAGGTGCGGCGGCAGGAAGCCGGCTTCGCCTCCTTCGAGGAATGGCGGGAGAAGACCTGGGCCGAGGAGGACGAGGCCCTTCACAAGCTCGATCGCAAGATCAAGGCCGAGGCCCGTTGGGCGGTCGAAGGGATCTCCGCCCGCCGCAAGCGCAACCAGGGCCGCGTCCGCGCGCTTCAGGCGCTGCGGGAGGAGCGGGCCGGCGCCATCCGGCGTCAGGGCACCGCGGATCTGGAGATCGACAGCGGCCGGACCTCCGGCAAGCTGGTGGTGGATGCGAGGAACATCTCCAAGCGCTTCGGCGACAAGGACATCCTTCGCGATTTCACGATCCGCGTGCAGCGCGGCGACCGTCTCGCCCTCGTTGGCCCCAACGGCGCCGGGAAGACGACGCTTCTGAACATGCTGATCGGCAACGAGGCGCCGGACAGCGGCACGATCCGCCTCGGCACCAATCTTGAACTCGCGGTCTTCGATCAGACCCGCGCCCAGCTCGATCCGGACGCGACGCTCTGGGAAAGTCTCACCGGCGATCCGGCGACCCGCATTGCCGGCAAGGGCGATCAGGTCATGGTGCGCGGCACGCCGCGGAACGTGGTGAGCTACCTGAAGGACTTCCTCTTCGACGAGTCCCAGGCCCGCGCGCCCGTTCGCGCGCTGTCGGGCGGGGAGAGGGCGCGGCTCTTGCTCGCCCGGATCATGGCGCACGAGGCGAACCTGCTGGTGCTCGACGAGCCGACCAACGATCTCGACATCGAGACGCTGGACCTGCTCCAGGATCTTCTCGGCGAGTACGACGGCACCGTCCTTCTGGTCTCTCACGACCGGGACTTCATCGACCGTATCGCGACGCAGACCGTGGTAATGGAGGGCGGCGGGACGGCGACGCTCTATGCCGGCGGCTGGACCGACATGCTCGCGCAGCGCCCCGAGGGGGACGCGATCTTCGCCGCCGCCGCGTCGGCACCGTCGCCTGCGCCGGCGACCAAGACGAAGGCGGAGCCCGCGCCCGCGGCGAAATCCGGCGGGAGCCTCTCCTTCACGGAGAAGCACCGCCTGGAGGAACTGCCGGGCGAGATCGAACGGATCGAGGCCGAAATCGCAAAGCTCGAACAGCTCCTGTCCGACCCGCAGCTCTTCACGAAGGAGCCGATGAAGTTCCGGAAGGCGACGGAGGCCCTCGCCGCCCGGCAGGACGCGCTGTCGAGTGCCGAGTCGGAATGGCTCACGCTCGAGGAGAAGGCCGGCTGAGAGGCCGTTTCAGCCCGCTTCCGGGGGTGTGTCGAAAAAGCCTCAGAAGCGGACTTCCTGATCGCGGGGTATTGGAGGGCCACCTGTCGGCCGGATTCTGCCGCCGCGGGCGGGATGACGCGCAAACTTCTGTATCCAAATGCAAAAAATTTGCCAATCACGCGGTTCGTGAACTGACATTCCGGCTCACGGCACCTAGATGAGCGTGGCACGGGGCAGACCCCGTTAGTCACGAAACGAAGCAGACCTCCTGAAAGGAGTGACTCATGAAATTTGCAGGCATCCTCGCGGCCACCACCGCTCTCGGCCTCGCCGCTCCCGCCTTCGCCGGCGGCCTCACCGCCCCTGTCGCCGAGCCTGTCGTGATGGCTCCCGCCCCGGTGGCCGTTGCCCCCGTCGGCAACTGGACCGGCTTCTACGCTGGTGGCCAGCTCGGCTACGGCAACGTCTCCGTCGACGACGGTGATGATGATGATGACGCGTTCGTCGACTTCGACGACGAAGATGGCGACGGCGCCCTCGGCGGTGTGCACGCCGGTTACGACTACGACTTCGGTTCGTTCGTCCTCGGTGCCGCCGTTGACCTGAACGCCTCCGGCGTTGAGTTCGACGACGTCGACGCCGAAATCGACGCGCTGCACCTCGCCAAGATCCGCGCCGGCTACGACGCTGGCCGCACGCTGATCTACGGCACCGGCGGTGCGTCCTTCGCCCAGTCCGACGACATCGGCGACGACCAGGGCACCTTCCTCGGCCTCGGCGCCGAGTACATGGTGACCGACAGCGTCTCCGTCGGCGGCGAGATCCTCGGCCACAAGTTCGACGACTACGACGACAGCGGTGTCGACCTCGACATGACGACCGCCCAGGCGCGCGTCAGCTTCCGCTTCTGATATCGCGTCCCGCCGATGTGCGGGGCGGATCAGGACAAGGGCGGCCGGGAGAAATCCCGGCCGCTTTTTTGTGCGCGTGGTGCAGGTGCTGCCGCGGGGTCACAGGGGCCGAGTTTTTTGGAGAGCGCCCTGCGAATCGTGGCCAAAATGCGGCAGGGTGCGCCCGGGGGAGGGCAGTGCCCTATCCTGTGTACGAGTGGACAGGGTCCGAGTGGAGATTCGGGCGGTTTTCATGCCGTCCGTCGTCCGTGTCGCGGCAGAGATCGGCCTTGCCGGTCCCGCCGCGGTCACGGGCGGTTCTGCCTTGCGGGCGCCGTTCGCGCTCCGGCGACGTGGCAAGGCTTGGCAGGACTGACGGGGCACGATATGGGGAGGCCATGACCCGTCCCGCCTGCATTCTGACCTGCATTATTCGCTGAACGTTTCGGCGGCCGGTCACACTCGCACCCATATCGGGACATTCGGGGACCGGGCGCCGCCCCAAGGAGCGCCCCTTCCCATGTCCGAGATCACGCTCTGGAACTCCCTTACCAAGGCCCCCGCGACGCTCGATAAGAGTGCCGGAGAGCCGGTATCGCTCTACGTCTGCGGGCCGACGGTGTACGATCGCGCGCATCTGGGGAATGCCCGTTCGGCGGTGGTCTTCGACCAGCTCTACCGGCTCCTGCGCCACGATCATCCGGGCGCCGTCAAATACGTCCGGAACTTCACCGACGTCGATGACAAGATCAACGCCCGCGCCGCCGAGACGGGGCGTCCCATCTCGCAGATCACGGACGAAACGACCGGCTGGTACTTGGGTGACATGGGCGCGCTCGGCGTTCTGGAGCCGGACGAGATGCCGCGCGCGACGCAGCATATCGGTTCCATGATCGCGATGATCGAGCGGCTTGTCCTGTCCGGGCACGCCTACGAGGCCGAGGGGCACGTGCTGTTCTCCGTCTCCTCCTACCCGGAGTATGGACGGCTGTCCCGCCGCTCGGTGGAGGACATGATCGCGGGCGCCCGCGTCGAGGTCGCGCCCTACAAGCGCGATCCGATGGATTTCGTGCTCTGGAAACCCTCGGGCGCGGATCTGCCCGGATGGGACAGTCCCTGGGGACGGGGGCGTCCGGGCTGGCATATCGAATGCTCGGCCATGTCCTACGAGCTTCTGGGCCCGTCCTTCGACATTCACGGCGGTGGCAGCGACCTGACCTTCCCGCACCACGAGAACGAAATCGCACAGTCTCGCTGCGCACACCCGGAGGGCGGCTTCGCGCGGATCTGGATGCACAACGAGATGCTCCGCGTCGAGGGGCGCAAGATGTCGAAGAGCCTCGGCAACTTCTTCACCGTCCGCGACCTGCTGGACGAGGGCATCCCGGGCGAGGTCATTCGCTTCGTCATCCTCGGTACCCATTATCGCAAGCCGATGGACTGGACCGGGGACAAGGCGGGGCAGGCGAAGACCCTCCTGCGCCGCTGGCGTCAGGAGACGGCGGGTGCCGAACCGGGCCAGATTCCGGACGCGATGCTGGACATCCTGCGGGACGATCTGAACGTGCCCGGGTTCGTGGCGGGGATGCATGAGCTGTCCCGCGACGGCAATGCGCCGGCGCTCCTTGCCGCGGGGCGGCTGATCGGGATCCTGACCGAAGAGCTCGGGGCCTGGGCGGAGGATCGGGGCGAGGGCGAGATGCTGGCCGAACTCGCGCGCGCGATGGAGGCGAAGCGCGAGGCGGCGAAGGCGAGCAAGGACTTTTCCGCGGTCGACCAGATGAAGACGGATCTCGCCGCGGCCGGTGTCGAGGTGCGCATGTCCCGCGAGGGAATCGAGCTGGTGGCGGGGGAGGGGTTCGATCCCGCGCGGCTGGACGCCCTCGCGGCAAGCGGGAGTGCCCCCCGATGAGGGCGCCGCGGGGGACTGACCGGTCCGGGGGATTGCCCGCCCGGCGCATCTCCGGTGGGGCTTTGAGGAAAGAGGAAGGGGACGCGGCATGACGCGGGAGCGGCTTTGGCTTTACGACACCACCCTGCGCGACGGGCAGCAGACCCAGGGCGTGCAGTTCTCCCTCAAGGAAAAGCGGCAAATCGCCGAGATGCTGGACGGGCTCGGGCTCGACTATGTCGAGGGCGGCTGGCCGGGGGCGAACCCCACCGACAGCGCCTTCTTCGACGAGGCACCGGCCCTGTCCCACGCCACCTTCGCCGCTTTCGGAATGACCAAGCGGGCCGGGCGTTCCGCGGCGAATGACGATGTCCTGGCCGCGGTCCTGAACGCGGGGACGCGCGCAATCTGCCTCGTCGGCAAGACGCATGATTTCCACGTGACGGCGGCGCTCGGCGTGACGCTGGAGGAAAACCGGGAGAACATTCGCGAGAGCGTCCGCCACCTCGTCGCCGAGGGGCGGGAGACGCTGTTCGACGCGGAGCATTTCTTCGACGGGTTCGCCGCCAATCGCGACTATGCGCTGGCCTGTCTGCACGAGGCCTACGACGCCGGCGCGCGCTGGATCGTCCTGTGCGACACGAATGGCGGGACGCTGCCGCAGGATATCGCCAGCGCCGTCCGCGCCGTGATCGAGAGCGGCATTCCGGGCGAGCGGCTGGGGATCCACACCCATGACGATACCGGTATGGCGGTCGCCGGAACGCTGGCGGCCGTCGAGGCGGGCGTGCGCCAGATCCAGGGGACGCTCAACGGCCTCGGCGAGCGGTGCGGCAACGCCAACCTCACCAGCCTGATTCCGACGCTTCTTCTGAAGCCGTCCTATGCCGAGCGCTTCGAGACCGGCGTTCCGCCGGAGGCCCTCCCCGGAATCACGCGGATCTCCCGCAAGCTCGACGACATCCTCAACCGGGTTCCGGCAAAGACGGCGCCCTATGTCGGCGGCTCGGCCTTCGCCCACAAGGCGGGACTACATGCCAGCGCGATCCTGAAGGACCCCTCGACCTACGAGCACGTGGAGCCGGAACTCGTCGGCAATGAGCGGATCGTCCCGATGTCCAACCAGGCAGGGCAGTCGAATCTTCGCCGGCGCCTGCTCGAGGCGGGGATCGAGGTCGAGAAGGGGGATTCGCGCCTCGCCGAGATCCTCGACGAGGTGAAGCGGCGGGAAGATGTCGGCTACGCCTTCGATACCGCACAGGCGAGCTTCGAGCTTCTCGCGCGGCGGACGCTCGGCGGGATGCCGGACTTCTTCGAGATCGAGCGCTACCGGGTGATCGTCGAGCGAAGGCGCGGAGCGGGCGGGCGGATGGAATGCCATTCCGAGGCGGTCGTCGTGCTCTCCATCGGCGGCGAGACGACCCTTTCGGTCAGCGAGAGCATGGGGCCCGAGGGCAGCGACCAGGGCCCGGTGAATGCCCTCTCGAAGGCTCTGGCAAAGGACCTGGGGCCCTACCAGCCGCTGATCGAGGACATGCGGCTGGTGGACTTCAAGGTGCGGATCACCGGCGGCGGCGTCGAGGCGGTCACGCGGGTCATCATCGACAGCGCCGACGACCAGGGCCGGCGCTGGTCCACGGTCGGCGTCTCTCCCAACATAGTCGACGCGTCCTTCGAGGCGCTCTGCGATGCGGTGCGCTGGAAACTGGCGCAGGAGGGCGCGACGACCATGGCCGGGCTCGCCGCGGAGTGAGCGCCGCGCCGGACGCCATCGCCGCCTGCGCCGGGATCGTGGAGCGGGGGGATCCTGCGCGGTTCCGCGCCGTGATGGCCGCACCGGTCGCGGCGCGGGCCGTGCTCTTTCCGGTCCATGCCTTCACGCTCGAAGTGGCGCGCGCGCCCCATGTCACCAAGGAGCCGATGATCGCCGAGATGCGCCTTCAGTGGTGGCGCGATGCTCTCGAGGAAATCGCGGACGGGCAGGGGCCGCGACGACACGAGGTGGTGGAGCCTCTTGCGGCGGCGGTCGGCGCCGAAGGGGCGAGAACGCTGGACGCAGCGGTGGTCGCACGGCGCGGAGACATCGTGGGCGGCGAGGTGGTCGCAGCGGACGATCTGGAAGGGTTCCTGCGCGGCACGGCCGGCGTTCCGCTCTGGGTCGCGGCGCGGGCCCTTGGCGCTCCGGCCGAGGCGGAGGACGCGCTCATCGGCTTCGGCATGGCGGGCGGTCTTGCGCGCTACTTCGCGGCGGTGCCCGAGCTTGCGTCAAGCGGACGCGCAGCGCTTCCCGCCGGTGTGGATATCCCGGCCCTGGCGCGACAGGCGCGGGCGCGGCTCGCGGCCGGCGCCCCGTGGCGCGCGCGGCTCGGGCGCACCGCCTCTGCGCCGATGCTGGAGGCGTGGACGGCCGGACCGATCCTGCGCATGGCCGAGCGCGATCCGGACCTCGTGGACCGGGGCGGGCTTGCCCTCTCCCCCCACCGCGAAAGCTGGCGGCTCCTGCGCCTTGCGGCCCGCTCCCGCTGGAGCGCGCAGGCGATCAGCTGAAGCGCGAGCCGTTCGGGCGCATGACGGCCAGCCAGATCAGCGCCCCGCCGGCCAATGCCAGGAAGGGCAGCATCGCGAGGTTCACCGCCGTCCAGCCCTGGATCACGTCGCCGCCGGAGCAGTTCATCAGCCCGCCCGAGGCGAGGGACGCGACGGTGACGCAGCCGAAGACGATCGAATCGTTCATGCCCTGCACGCGGCCCCGCTCGGCTGCGGTATGCGCCTTCGACAGAAGCGACGTCGCGCCGATGAAGCCGAAGTTCCAGCCAAGGCCGAGCAGCATCAGCGCACCAAAGAAGTTCGCCAGTTCCACCCCCATGAGCGCCACGCCTCCCGCCGCCGCGAGGCAGGCAAGGCCGACCGCCACGATGGTGCGCGCGCCGAAGCGGGCGATCAGGTGGCCGGTGAAGAAAGACGGGGCGTACATTGCGATGACATGCGCCGAGACGACGAGACCGGCCGAGCTCGTCGCGAAGCCGCAGCCGACGACGGCGAGCGGCGTCGACGTCATCACAAGGTTCATCAACGCATAGGAGACCATGGCGCAGATGATGGCGACGAGGATGGTGGGGGAGGAGAGAAGCTGCATCCGCGTCCGCCCGCCATCGGCGCCGGGCTCGGGTTTCGGCGGGCGCGGGATGTCCAGCCCGAGAAAGAGGAACGCCCCGACGACGTTGATCGCCGCGGCCGCGAGATAGGTGCCGACGAAGGGCACGGCGTAACTCTCCGCCACGGCCGTTCCGAGCGGCGGGCCGATGAGGGCGGAGACGAGGCCGCCGGCCATGACGTAGCTGATCGCCTTGGGCTGGAAGTCCCCCTCGACTGTGTCCGCCGCGGCAAAGCGCAGGAAGCCGTTGGCGGACATGTAGATGCCGGAGAGGTAGGAGCCGAGGAGCAGCAGCGGAAAGCTTCCGACCCAGAGTGCCAGCGCCGCCGTCAGGGCGCCGAGCGTGCCTCCGAGCGTGCCGACGAGGAAGCCCGTGCGCCGTCCCGCAACCTGCATCAGCGAGGAAAGCCACGGCGCCGTGGTCATCGAGCCGAAGACCAGCATCGTGATCGGCAGCGTGACGAAACAGGGATTGCTCGACAGGATCCCGCCCGCCAACGCCCCCACCGTGAAGATCATCGGCATCTGTGCCCCGAGGATGGCCTGGGCTGCGACGAGGACGGTGACGTTGCGTTTTGTCTTGGCGGGGATGGGCGCGGGATTGGTCATGCGACTGCCTTTACGCCTGGTGCCCCGGGCTGTCGATCACGGAAGATGTGACCGTGCCGACGTCGCCCTGGGCCACCGAGACGGATTTGACGACGGCGTGGCAGGTCTCGCCGGGGGCGAGGTTCAGCGCGTTGGCCGAACGCCGGGTGATGCGGGCGAGGATCGGGGCGCCGCCGGTCTCCAGCGCCACCATGACGCCGGGGCCGTCTCCCTCGTGGATCTCCGAGACCCTCGCGGGGAGGATGTTGAGCGCGGAAAGGCCTTCGGGCCGCGCGCGCGACAGGATCACGTCGGACGCCGCGATCCGGATTCGGACGCGCATCCCGATTGCCCCGGCAATGCGCGGCAGCACGAGGCGGCCTCCGGGCACGTCGATCTCCGTCAGACCATCCTCGGCCTGCGCCGCGATGATCCCGGTCAGCACGGCGCCCGCCTCTCTCAGGCCCAGGGCCGGGGCAAGGCGCGGATCGGCGAGGATGCGCTCCGCCGGACCTGCGGCGATCACCTGTCCGCCGCCGAGCGCGACCACCGTCGTCGCCAGCCGCGCGACCTCCGGGACGGAGTGGCTGACATAGAGGATCGGCACGCCGCCTTCGCCCTTCAGCCGTTCGAGCCAGGGCAGGATCTCCGCCTTCCGCGCCTCGTCGAGCGCCGCGAGCGGCTCGTCCATGACCAGAAGATCCGGGCGGGAGAGGAGCGCCCGTCCGATGGCGACGCGCTGCTTCTCTCCGCCGGAGAGGCCGCCCGGCCGGCGGGGCAGAAGGTGCCCGATCCCCAGCATCTCCACCACGCGCGCACGCTCGGCGGGATCGGCGCGGCGCGCGTAGTCGAGGTTCCGCGCCACACTCATGTGCGGGAAGAGACGCCCGTCCTGGAAGACATAGCCGATCCGTCGCCGGTGGGGCGGGACGTGCAGACGCAGGCTGGTGTCCGTCAGCACTCGTCCCGCCACCTCGATCCGCGCGTCCTCGGGCCGGATCAGCCCGGCCACGGCATGTGCGATGGTTGTCTTTCCCGCGCCCGACCTGCCGAAGAGCGCCGTGACGCCCTCGGGGGCCTCGAATGCCGCGCCGAGGGTAAAGGCCCCCAGGGCATGCCGGATACGCACCTTCAGCGTCATCGTCCCGCCACCCGCCGCGCGAGCCGGACCGAGATTGCCTCCGAGAGCAGGACCGCGCCCACCGAGATCGCGACGGAGACCGCCACCAGCCGCAGCGCCGATCCCTCGCCCCCCGGCACCTGGAGGAAGGCGTAGATCGCCGTCGGCAGGGTCTGCGTTTCGCCGGGAATGTTGGACACGAAGGTGATCGTCGCGCCGAACTCGCCCATCGCCTTGGCGAAGGCCAGAACGCAGCCCGCAAGGATGCCGGGGGCGATCAGCGGCAGCGTCACGGTCGTGAACACCCGCAGGCGGTTTGCGCCGAGCGTGCCCGCGGCGGCCTCAAGACCCGGATCGACAGCCTCCACCGACAGACGGATCGACCGGACCATCAGGGGAAAGGCCATCACCGCCGCCGCGAGCGCCGCGCCGGTCCAGCGAAACGCGAAGACGAGTCCGAACCAGTCCTCGAGCGCGCGCCCGAGAGGCGCCGTGCGCCCGAGTGTCACCAGAAGGAGGTATCCGGTCACGACGGGCGGCAGGACGAGCGGCAGATGCACCAGCCCGTTCAGAAGACCGCGCCCCCAGAACCGCCCCCGCGCCAGCAGGATCGCCATGGCGACGCCGAAGGGCAGCGACACCAGCGTCGCCACGGCTGCCACCCGCAGGGACAGCGCGACCGCCTGCCATTCCTCTGAGCCGAGCCATGCCGTCACTGCGGCCGCCCGAAGCCGAGCCGGCCAAACACGTCCCCGGCGGCCTCGCCCTGAAAAAACCGCAGCAGATCCGCCGCTGCCTCCGGCGCCCCGGCGGTCAGCGCCGCGGGATAGACGACATCAGGATGGCTGCCACCGGGAAACCGCGCGACGACCTCCACGCGCGGCTCGGCCGCGGCATCGGTGGCGTAGACGATGCCGAGCGGGGCTTCACCGGCCGCGACCAGCGCCAGCGCGGCGCGCACGTTGTCAGCCTGTGCGACACGGCCGGAGAGCGCGCCCCAGAGGCCAAGGGTCTCGAGCGCGGCCTTGCCGTAGATCCCAGCCGGCACCGCCTCGACCAGCGCCATCGCAAGCCGCCCGTCGTCCCCGAGCCGGGTCTCGAGCGCCCCCGCCTCCAGCGACACCGCGCCAGATCCGGCCGGTGCGATGAGAACGAGCTCGCCCGTCAGAAGATCGACCCGCGATCCCTCCGCCATCGCCCCGCGCGCTTCGAGATCGTCCATCCAGGCGGCATTGGCGGAGATGAACAGATCCGCCGGCGCGCCCGCCGTGATCTGTCGCGCCAGGAGCGAGGAGCCGGCCAGCGAAACGGCCGCCTCGTGGCCGGACGCCGCCTCCCAGAGCGGCACGATCTCGTCCATCGCCGTCTTCAGCGATGCCGCCGCGAAGACCGTCACGTGATCGGCCGCGGCCGGCGACGCCAGCAGGACGAGGGTGGCCACGCAGGTGACGAGACGGGAAAAGCCCAAGATCCACATCGCTTTCGGCAGGAAGATCGGAAGCTGCAATGTCGCAAGCCCTTGCCTCCGTCCGCAAGGCCCTGTCCTCATTTTACAGGGCGCGAATTGGTTCCGCCGCCGCAGCCGGGCCGAGCACCCAAACTGGCCCCATCGGCAGGCTCCTGCCGACGCCTCACCGAGAGGCTTTGCCCGCGCGGCAGACCGGGGCAGTCTCCCCGTCAATAGGGACAGCTGAAAGCGACTCACACGATGAGGACCACCTCGCGCGCCGCAATTGCCGGCGTTCTGGCGATTGCCGCGCTCGTATCTGGATGCTCGACCCCGGAGCGTGTGACACGGGGCCAGAGCGCGGACATCCATACCCTCCACCCCAACGAGACGCCCGAGCTGCGCTCGCTGATCTCGAAATATTCCAAGGTCTATGGTGTGCCGGAGCCGCTCATCCACCGGGTGGTGAAGCGGGAGAGCACCTACAATCCCGGCGCCCGCAACGGACCTTACTACGGCCTGATGCAGATCCTGCCGCAGACCGCCCGGACCATGGGCTATCGCGGCGAGCCGTCCGGCCTTCTCGATGCGGACACGAACCTTCGCTATGCGGTGAAGTACCTGCGCGGCGCGTGGATGGTGTCCGGCGGCGACCAGGATGAGGCGGTGGGCTGGTATTCCCGCGGCTATTACTACGAAGCCAAGCGCATGGGACTTCTCGAGGCGACCGGCCTGCGCTAGGGCGCCCCGAACGGCCATTCCCCGGCCCGTTCCCACGGACCGCCGCGATAGTGGCAGAGGATGAGCGCCGTTCCCGTGCCCCGAAACGGCACGAAGCGGGACAGGAGCGCCTCCCGCGCGGCGCGTCCCTCCTCGTGCGGCACCTTGTTCTGAACGGTGATGTGGGGCCGGAAGGCCCGCCTGTCCTGCCGGGTCAGCCACGGCGCCCAGAGCCGCGCCAGGTCTGCGCGCAGGCGCAGGAGGGCAGGGGAGCGAACGGCGTAAGCCGAGCCCTGTCCGCCGCCGATCTCCCGGATGCCGCTGAAGGCGAGACGCGGCGGTCTCGTCCGCGCGGCAAGGACCGCCAGGCGGGATTGCACGAGATCCTGCCGCGCGCCCGGCAGGTGGTGAAACAGCGTCAGGTGCGCCGGCAGGCGGTAGCCCCGGTCTGGGAAGAGGGCCTGCCGCTCGGCATCGAGCCGGGCGAAACTGCGCGCATCAAAGCCCAGCGTGACGATCAACGGAGCCGGTTTGGCGAGCGAAAATCGGGGTCTAGGCTGGGGTATTATAACACCTATATTGCAAGGCATTGATTTCACTCACCTTAATTCCACTGACGCGCCTTGACCGTACCGCGCCATCGGATAGAAGACACGCTCAAACACGACGGCGGGTCCGCCCGTCCATTTCTTTCGGGAAAGAGCGAACATGAAAACCTTCACGATCACCCCGGCGGAGATCGACAAGAAGTGGATCCTCATCGATGCCGAGGGCGTCGTGCTGGGCCGCCTCGCCTCGATCGTCGCCATGCGCCTGCGCGGCAAGCACAAGGCCACGTTCACCCCGTCCATGGACATGGGTGACAACGTCATCATCATCAATGCCGACAAGGTTCAGCTGACCGGCCGCAAGCGCGACAAGCCGAACTACTGGCACACCGGCTATCCGGGCGGGATCAAGAGCCGCACCACCGGCCAGATCCTCGAGGGCGCACATCCCGAGCGCGTCGTCATGCAGGCGGTCAAGCGGATGCTTCCGGGCAACCGTCTGTCGGCCACGCTGATGACCAACCTGCGCGTCTATGCCGGCGCCGAGCATCCGCACGAGGCCCAGCAGCCCGAAGTGCTCGACGTGAAGGCACTGAATTCCAAGAACACCCGCACCCGGAGCTGATCCAGATGGCCGACCAGATCAATTCTCTCGAAGACCTGAAGGACGCTGTCGGCTCCGACATCGGCGGCGTTCAGGGCACTTCCGCCGAAGAGGCGACCCCGCGCGAGCCCGTTCGCGACAGCCTCGGCCGCTCCTACGCGACCGGCCGGCGCAAGGACGCCACCGCGCGCGTCTGGATCAAGCCGGGCTCCGGCAAGGTCACCGTGAACGGCAAGCCGATTGGCGAGTACTTCGCCCGTCCGGTGCTGCAGATGATCCTGCGCCAGCCCTTCACGGTTGCCGGCGTCGAGGACCAGTTCGACGTCATGGCCACCGTTTCGGGTGGCGGCCTCTCCGGCCAGGCCGGCGCGGTCAAGCACGGCATCTCCCGTGCGTTGCAGACCTACGAGCCGTCGCTGCGCGGCGCGCTGAAGGCCGCGGGCTTCCTTACCCGCGACAGCCGCGTCGTCGAGCGCAAGAAGTTCGGCCGCCGCAAGGCCCGCCGCTCCTTCCAGTTCTCCAAGCGCTGATCGCGAAGAGACGACTACGATTTCCGAAAGGCCCGCAGGAAACTGCGGGCCTTTTGCGTATGTGGGGCCAACCCGCTCCCCTCTGTTGCACGGCTGCGCAAACGTCGGGCAGGAAAAGGGCAAACTGCCTCCTCTTTGGACAATGGCGCCGAATGAGGCAGATGAACACGATGTCAGCGGCGCCAATCCGATCACGGCTTTCTAGCATCGTCGTGCCCCGCCCCTGAACGATGCAGGTCGGGGCGCGGCGGACAGGGCCCGTGGGGGATACGGCCGGCGCATCATAAAAACCGGCAAGCTTCGATTGTCCCCCGCCCCGGCGGGGTCTCGAGGCCTGCCCGGAGAACAGGGTTGGTAAGAATGACACGTTTGACTTCGAAGGCGTCCGTACTCGCGATCGCCTCACTGCTCTCTGCCGGAGGTGCATCCGCGCAGGACGCCGATTGCCCGATCAAGGTCGGCGTCCTTCATTCGCTCTCGGGGACCATGGCGATCTCGGAAACGACGCTGAAGGACACCATGGAGATGCTGGTCGAACAGCAGAACGAGGCGGGCGGGCTTCTGGGCTGCGATCTCGAGGCAGTGGTGGTCGATCCCGCTTCCGACTGGCCGCTGTTCGCCGAGAAGGCGCGGGAGCTTCTGACGGTACAGGACGTCGACGTGATCTTCGGATCCTGGACGTCGGTCTCCCGCAAGTCGGTTCTCCCGGTGCTCGAGGAGCTGAACGGCCTGATGTTCTATCCCGTCCAGTACGAGGGCGAGGAAAGCTCCAAGAACGTGTTCTACACCGGCGCCGCGCCGAACCAGCAGGCCATTCCGGCGGTGGATTACTTCCTGGAGGAACTCGGCGTCGAGAAATTCGCGCTTCTGGGCACCGATTACGTCTACCCGCGCACGACGAACAACATCCTCGAAGCCTATCTCGCAGACCAGGGCATCGCGGAGGAGGACATCTTCGTCAACTACACGCCCTTCGGCCATTCCGACTGGTCCAAGATCGTCTCGGACGTCGTCGCGCTCGGCGCGGACGGCAAGAAGGTCGGCGTGATCTCCACCATCAACGGCGATGCGAACGTGGGCTTCTACAAGGAGCTCGCAGCGGCTGGCGTCTCCGCCGATGACATCCCCGTCGTCGCCTTCTCGGTGGGCGAGGAGGAGCTTTCGGGTCTCGACACCTCCAACCTCGTCGGTCACCTCGCGGCGTGGAACTACTTCCAGTCCGCCGAGACCGATGCGAACGAGGAGTGGGTTGCCGCGTGGAAGGAGCGCATGGGCGACGACCGCGTGACCAACGATCCGATGGAAGCCCATTACATCGGCTTCAACATGTGGGTGCAGGCCGTCGAGGAGGCGGGCACGACGGATGTGGACGCCGTCGCAGAGGCGATGATCGGCCAAACCTTCCCGAACCTCACCGGCTCAACCGCCGAGATGCTGCCGAACCACCACCTGACGAAGCCGGTGCTGATCGGCGAGATCCAGGCTGACGGCCAGTTCGACATCGTGTCCGAGACGGACCCGGTGCCGGGCGATGCATGGACGGACTTCCTGCCCGAATCCGCGGTTCTGACCTCCGATTGGGCCGAGCTCGGGTGCGGCATGTACAATACCGAGACCGAGACCTGCGTGCAGATCAAGTCCAACTACTGATCGCCCGAGACGGGATCCGTGCCGGGCGGGGCAGATGTGCCTCGCCCGGCCGCCCCTCAAGCGAATTTTCCCCCCGGAGACTGCCATTCCATGCGTTGGGTCCAGATCCTTGCCGTCCTCGTCGTGGCACTCATGCCGCCGGCCCTCACCGCGCAGGAAGGTGCGTCGCTCGCTCCCGCGGAGGCTTCAGCGGATCTCGACGAGATCCAGGCGCTGCTCCAGGAGCATCGCGAGCTGATCGAGGAAAGCTCCCGGAGGACCATCGCGCCCGCCATCGACGCGCTCGCCTCTTCCGGGCTGCCGGCCGCGCGGGAGGTGCTGCGGAACTGGCAGGAGAAGGAGCTCTGGCAACGACAGAGCGACGGTCTGTTCTTCTTCGTCCGCGAGGCGGAGGGGGACGACATGGTGCACCTGATCGACATCGCCACAGGCGAGGTCGTCGGGACCGTGGACGATGGCGACCTCGACCAGCTCAAGCCGAACAGCGGCATCCGCGGATTGATCGGCGGCGCTCTGGTGCAGTTCCAGCTCCGGGACGACGATCCGGCGATGCGCGCCGAGGGCCTGCAGGCCATCGAGCGGGGCCCCGAAGAGGGGCATCTGGGGATCCTGCGCACGATGATCCAGGAGGAGAGCGACGCCACGCTCGCCGCCCGCGCGGAGCGGCTCGAGCGTCTTATGACGATCTCCTTCGGGGAGAGCGAGGATGCGCGGATCGAGGCCATCGCGTCCTTCCGCGGCGATACCGGGGTGGATGTGCGCGCGGCCCTCAACCCGCTCCTCGCAACGCGCCGGGAGGTGATCGCGGGCGAAGCGCCCGAGCAGCCGGAGGGCAATCTGGCGCGGGAGCTTCGGCCCGGATCGGAAGCGCTGTCCCGGATGGACGCCTATGCCATGCTCGTCTCGGCAGATCTCGCGCCGGCGCCGATGGACGCATCCGCCCAGAAATCGGCGCTCGCCGCGAATATCGTGGACGGGCGGGTCGGCGGCATCCCGGTGGCGGAGCTGAATACGGTGAAGGCGCGGGATCGGGCGTATATCGCGCTTGCCTCGGCCGGAACGGTGGCACCGGCGGCGACCGAGGCCGAGATCGACGCCGCGCTAGAGAGCCATTCCTTCCTCGAATGGTACCGTACCCCGTCGGCCGACATCACCCGGGCGGCCGAAACGACGCTCGGGTCCATCGAGCTTGCGCTCGCCTCCAGCCAAGGAGCGGACCTGCTGCTCGACGCGCTCTCACTCGCGTCGATCTACTTCCTCGCCGCCATCGGTCTTGCCATCACCTTCGGCGTCATGGGGGTCATTAACATGGCGCATGGCGAGTTCATCATGATGGGCGCCTATACAGGGTATGTCGTGCAGCAATTCGTGCCGAATTATACGATCTCCCTCGTCGTCGCGCTGCCGCTTGCCTTCGCAGTGACCTTTGCCGCCGGCGTCGCTCTGGAGCGGCTCGTGATCCGGTGGCTCTACCATCGCCCCCTCGAGACGCTGCTGGCGACGTTCGGGATCTCGATCGCCCTTCAGCAACTGGCGAAGAACATCTTCGGCACACAGGCCCGGCCGCTCACCGCGCCGTCATGGCTGGACGGGGCGCTGTCGTTCAACGACATCATCTCGATCAGCTACATCCGCGTGGCGATCTTCGTGCTCGCGCTGGTGTTCCTCGCCTTCATCCTCCTCGTGCTGAACCGGACCCGCCTCGGCCTAGAGGTGCGGGCGGTGACGCAGAACCCGCGCATGGCAGCGGCGATGGGGATCAACACGTCCCGCATCAACATGCTGACCTTCGGCCTCGGCTCCGGGATCGCCGGGATCGCCGGCGTCGCCATCGGGCTCTTCGCGCAGGTCACGAGCGAGTTGGGGCAGGGCTACATCGTGCAAAGTTTCATGACGGTCGTCGTCGGCGGCGTCGGCAACATCTGGGGGACGCTCGCCGGGGCTGTACTGATCGGCTTCTTCCAGAAGGGAATCGAGTGGCTCAACCCGTCGAACACGCTCGCCGCACAGACCTACATGATCCTCTTCATCATCCTGTTCATCCAGGTCCGGCCGAGGGGCATCGTCGCCCTCAAGGGCCGGGCGGCGGAGGCCTGAGACATGGGCGATACCTTCCTTACCCGCCGCCGCTCGACGCCGATATTCCTGATCTGTCTCGCCGTTCTCGTTCTCGTCGTCACGTTGATGAGCGAACCCGCGGGCACCGGCGCGATCTCCACCTCGTTTCTCAAGACGCTGGGCAAGACGCTCTGTCTCTGCCTCGTGGCCGTGGCGATGGATCTCGTCTGGGGCTATACGGGCATTCTCTCCCTCGGGCACATGGCGTTCTTCGGGCTTGGCGGCTACATGATCGGGATGTGGCTCATGTACGAGCGCACGCGGCTGATCGTGGCCGAGAGCCTCGCCGGCGCACCGATCCCGCCCACCGACGGGGAAATCGTCTCCGCGATCGCCAGCCAGATCTTCGGCGTCGTCGGATCGTCCGACTTCCCTCTTGTCTGGATGTTCGCGCACAGCCTTCCGCTGCAGCTCGCGCTGGTGGTGGCGGTGCCGGGCCTCCTCGCGCTCGTCTTCGGCTGGCTTGCCTTCCGCAGCCGGGTGACGGGGGTGTACCTGTCGATCCTGACGCAGGCGATGACGCTGGCCCTTTCGCTCTACCTCTTTCAGAACGACAGCGGCCTGCGCGGCAATAACGGCCTCTCGGGCCTGCAGAACATCCCCGGCCTCTCCGGCCTGCCGCAATCGGTGATCTCGCTGTGGTTCTTCTGGGGCTCGGCGCTGGCACTGGCCTTGGGCTACATCTTCGCGGCGTGGATCGTGTCGGGCAAGTTCGGCTCGGTGATCCGCGGGATACGCGACGATGAGGCGCGGGTGCGGTTCCTCGGCTACCCGGTGGAGGGCTTCAAGCTCTTCGTCTTCACCGTGACCGGCATCATCGCCGGCATCGCGGGCGCCCTCTATTATCCGCAGGCCGGCATCATCAACCCCGCGGAACTGGCTCCCATCGCCTCCATCTACCTTGCCGTATGGGTCGCCATCGGTGGGCGGGGGAGGCTCTACGGAGCGGTGATCGGGGCGGCGTTCGTCTCCCTCGTCTCGACATGGTTCACCGGGGGGCAGGCGCCCGATATCGACCTCGGCGTCTATACGATCCAGTGGGTCGACTGGTGGCTGATCCTCCTCGGCGTTTCCTTCGTCCTCGTCACCATCCTCGCACCGCAGGGCATCGGCGGGCTCTTCGACCTCGCGACGCGTCGGCGCCGCAAGACGAGCACCGGGCCTGACGCCGGATCGCTGCGCGCGCCGGAGGCGGCCGAATGACACAGCTTCTCGAGGTCGACGGCGTCTCCGTCTCATTCGACGGGTTCAAGGCGATCAACAACCTGTCCTTCTCCATCGGTCCGGCTGAGCTGCGGGCAGTCATCGGGCCGAACGGTGCCGGCAAGACCACCTTCATGGACATCGTGACCGGCAAGACGAAGCCCGATTCGGGGTCCGTCCTCTGGGGCGCGCGCAACCGCTCCCTCCTGAAGATGAGCGAATCGCAGATCGCGCGGGCGGGTGTCGGGCGGAAGTTCCAGCGCCCCACCGTGTTCGAGGACCAGAGTGTCTTCGCAAACCTCCTGATGGCACTGAAGAAGACCCGTGGTCCCTTCAGCGTGCTGTTCTACCGCCCGTCATCCGAGGATGCGGACAAGGTCCGGGAGCTCGCCGGCCAGATCGGCCTCGCGGCCCAGATCGACAGGCTTTCAGGCGAGCTCTCCCACGGCCAGAAGCAGTGGCTGGAGATCGGGATGCTGCTCGCGCAGGAGCCGCGCCTGATGCTGGTGGACGAACCTGCCGCCGGCATGACCCCCGCCGAGCGGGAGCACACCACGGACCTTCTGAAGCGCGCCGCCAGCTCCTGCGCCGTGGTCGTCGTCGAGCATGACATGGACTTCGTGCGCCGTCTGGGCTGCCGCGTCACCGTTCTCCACGAGGGCTCCGTCCTCGCCGAGGGCTCCATCGACCACGTCACGTCCGATCCGCAGGTGATCGACGTCTATCTGGGGCGCTGAACCATGCTGGACTGCCGAAACGTCACGCTGCACTACGGCTCCTCGCAGATCCTCCACGGCATCGACCTGATCGCCGAGCCCGGGCAGGTGACCTGCCTCATGGGCTGCAACGGCGTCGGCAAGACCAGTCTTCTCAAGGCCATTTCGGGCGCGCATCCCGCGTCCGGCGGCTCGATCGAGCTGGGCGGCGCGGACATCTCCCGGATGCCTTCGCACGCGCGCGCAAAGGCCGGGCTCGGCTATGTTCCGCAGGGACGGGAGATCTTTCCGCTGCTCACCGTGCGGCAGAATCTCGAGACCGGGTTCGCCTGTCTGCCCAGAGGCGAGAGGGCGGTGCCCGAGGAGATCTTCGAGCTGTTCCCGGTCCTGCGGAAGATGGAGGGACGCCGCGGCGGGGATCTCTCCGGCGGCCAGCAACAACAGCTCGCCATCGCGCGCGCCTTGGTGACACGGCCGAAGGTGCTGCTCCTCGACGAGCCGACGGAGGGCATCCAGCCGAACATCATCCAGGAGATCGGCCGCGTCATCGGCATCCTGCGCGAGCGGGGCACCATGGCCATCGTTCTGGTGGAGCAGTTCTTCGACTTCGCCTGGGATCTTGCGGACCGCGTCTACGCCCTCGACCGCGGGTCCGTCTCCCTCGCCGGCCGCCGGGGCGAAGTGGACCGCGCCGAGCTCCTGCGACACGTCTCGGTCTAGGGCGCACCCACGTTCCCCCGTAGATCGCCGGCAGATCACCGACCGTTCGCCCCGCGACATCCTGAACCCCGGCCGGGGCTGGGCAGTTCGGGTCTGGCGGGGTAGGCGGGGGCGATGGATGTGGTCTGCAACGATCTTTCCTGCCAGCGGGGCGGGATCACCGTTCTGGACGGTGTGAGTTTTCGTGTGCCCGCCGGCGGCGCACTGGCCCTGCGTGGTCCGAACGGGATCGGAAAGACGACTTTTCTGCGCACGCTCGCTGGACTTCAGCCCGCCGTCGCGGGGGAGGTGACGCCCGGTCCGCGCAACATGGCCTACGCCTCCCATGCCGACGGGGTGAAGGCGGCGCTTTCGGTCACCGAAACCCTTGAATTCTGGGCCCGGATCCACGGCAGGGCGGACATCGCGCCGGCGCTTGCGGCCTTCGATCTGGAGCGGTTGGCCGAGCGTCGGGCGGGAACGCTGTCCGCCGGGCAGCGCCGCCGGCTCGGCCTCGCGCGCCTTATGCTGACCGGCCGGGAGATCTGGCTGCTGGACGAGCCGACCGTCTCCCTCGACGCGGCCTCCGTCGCGCTCTTTGCGCGCGCCGTGAAGGCTCACCTGAGCGACGGCGGCACGGCCATCATCGCCACCCATGTGGATCTCAGCCTGGACGCCGCCGTGCTTGACCTCGCCCCCTTCCGGGCGAGGCCCACGACAGGCACGAGCGACTTCGACGAGGCCTTCCTGTGAGGGCGCTCCTGGTCCGTGATCTGTCCCTCTCGGTGCGGGCCGGCGGCGGGTTCGGTCTTGCGCTCGCCTTCTTCCTCATCGTCATCGCGCTCGTTCCTTTCGCCGTCGGCCCGGCGACCACAACGCTCTCGCTCATCGCGCCGGGCATCCTCTGGCTCGGGGCGCTTCTGGCCTGCCTGCTCTCACTCGACAGGATCCTCGCGCTCGACTGGGAAGATGGCTCGCTCGACCTTCTCGCCACGGCGCCGATCCCTATGGAGGGCGTGGCCGCGATCAAGGCGCTGGCGCACTGGGTGACGACGGGCCTTCCGCTGACGCTCGCGGCGCCCGGCCTCGGCGTCCTTCTCAACCTCGCGCCCGAAGGCTTCCTCTGGCTCACGCTGTCGCTCGCCGTCGGCACGCCGGCGCTCTCGGCCATCGGCACGTTCGGGGCGGCGCTGACGGTCGGCGTGCGGCGGGGCGGGCTGCTTCTGTCCCTCATCGTCCTGCCGCTTTACGTGCCGGTGCTGATCCTGGGATCCGAGGTCGCGCGGCGGGGCGCCGCCGGGATGGAGACGGAGACGGCGCTCGCCCTTCTTGGCGCGCTGACGCTCGGATCGCTCGCTGCCATGCCCTTCGCGGCGGCTGCGGCAATCCGTATCAACCTGCGCTGAGCACCTCGCCTCGATGTCACTGGAAGCCGCCTGCGGGCAGGGATAGGGTCAGCGCCGATGTCGCTCTGGGAATACGCAAATCCGCGCCGCTTCATGGCCGCCTCCGGCGCCGTCCTGCCCTGGATCTCCGGGCTGGCGGCGGTGCTGGTCGCCCTTGGCCTCGCATGGGGCTTCTTCGGCACGCCGGACGATTACCGGCAGGGCTCCACCGTCAAGATCTTCTACCTCCACGTGCCCGCGGCGATGATCGCCATCAATGCGTGGCTGATGATGCTCGTCGCCTCGCTGATCTGGCTCATCCGGCGGCACCACGTCTCCGCCCTCGCGGCGAAGGCGGCCGCGCCGGTGGGACTGACGATGACCCTGGTGACCCTGGTGACCGGTGCGATCTGGGGCCAGCCGATGTGGGGCACCTGGTGGGAATGGGATCCGCGGCTGACATCGTTCCTGATCCTCGGGCTGTTCTACCTCGGTTACCTCGCCCTCTGGGAAGCCATCGACGATCCCGACGCCGCGGCGGACCTTACCTCGGTCCTGTGCCTCGTGGGGTCGGTGTTCGCGATCCTGTCGCGCTATGCGCTCGTCTTCTGGAACCAGGGGCTGCATCAGGGCGCATCGCTGTCGCTCGACAAGGAACAGAACGTGGCAGACGTCTTCTGGTGGCCGGCCATGGTCACGCTTGCGGGGTTCGTCTGCCTCTTCGTTGCGCTGGTTCTTCTCAGGACGCGGACCGAGATCCGCGCGCGGCGGCTGAAGGCGGTGGTGGCCCGGGCGAGGATGTCGTGATGCCGGAGCTTGGTAAGTACGCGGCCGAAGTCCTGTCGGCCTACGGCATCTCGCTGACCCTCCTGGCGGGACTGGTCCTGTGGTCGGTGATCGCGGGGCGGCGGATGCGCGCACGGCTGGCGAAGGCCGAGGACGAGCTGGCGAAGGGACGGGGGGCCTGATGAAAACCGTGTTGCTTTTCGGCGTGCCGCTGGTCTTCGCCGCCTTTGCAGGCCTCCTCCTGGCGGGCCTCGCCGAGCGTGAGGAGAGCGGCGACGCGTTGCCCTCCGCCCTCGTCGGGCAGGCGGCGCCCGAGATGAACCTGACGCCACTCGGCGATCTGCCGGCGCTCGACCGCGCCGCGCTCGAAAGGCCGGGGCCCAAGCTCGTGAACTTCTGGGCGAGCTGGTGCGTGCCGTGCCGCGCCGAGCATCCGCTTCTAGAAGGTCTCTCCGAGGAGGCACCGCTCTACGGCATCGCCTACAAGGACAAGCAGGCGGACAGCCTCGCATTCCTCGCGGAACTCGGTAACCCGTTCGACGCGGCCTCCACGGACGATACCGGGCGCACCGGCATCGAATGGGGCCTCTATGGCGTGCCCGAGACCTTCGTTCTGGACGGGGACGGTACCATCGTCCTGCGCCATGCCGGCCCGCTCACGCCCGAGATCGTCGAGCGGGAGATCCTGCCGGCGCTGGAAGCGGCGGGGGGCTAGGCGCGAGCGCCGGTTCGGGGGGATGGCGCGGCCGGGTCGCGGGCGCGCGGTCCGACATGCGACGATTTTCGTGAAAGCGGCGCGGGAGCACTCGCCACGAGAGCGGGCGCGTCCCTGTTCCGAAGGAGCGGCTCGAAGCTTACGCGGTCTCGGATTGCGCGCCGCGGGCGAGCGCGGCGATACCGGTCCGGGCGACTTCGATGAGGCCGAGGGGACGCATCAGGTCCGCGAAGGCGCCGATCTTCTCGGGCGTGCCGGTCAGTTCGAACACGAAGCTCTCCAGCGTCGAATCCACCACCGAGGCGCGGAAGATGTCCGCAAGGCGCAGCGCCTCGACGCGCTTATCGCCCTGGCCCGCCACCTTGAACAGCGCCAGTTCGCGCTGGACGGAGGGCCCTTCGACGGTGAGGTCGGCAACGGAATAGACCGGGACGAGGCGGCCGAGCTGCGCCTTGATCTGCTCGATCACCTGCGGCGTTCCGGTGGTGACGATAGTGATCCGGCTGCGGCGACCTTCATGGTCGATCTCGGCGACCGTCAGGCTTTCGATATTGTAGCCACGGCCCGAGAAGAGCCCGATGACGCGGGCGAGTACACCGGCCTCGTTGTCCACCACCACCGCGAGGGTATGAGCCTCCAGGACCTCCGCGTTGGGATCGCGCAGATCGTAGGCGGAATGCTTGGAGGAACCCTTCTTGATCTTCAGCGGCGGCATGGCATCGGGCCTTTGGCAGGAAATTTCAACTGGACCCGGGCGGTAGCCCGGTCTTGGCCGTTCGGCAAGGCCGAAGGGCAGGAGGGGGACCGCCGCGCGCCTCAGGATGCGCGGCGGCCCGTTCTTGTCAGCGCGGCTCGGTCGCGAGGCCGCGGTAGATCGCGTAGCACATCAGCAGAAGCACCACGGTGAAGGGCAGGCCGGTGGAGATCACCATCGATTGCAGCGAGGAGAGGCCCCCTGCGGAGAGCAGGAGCACGATGGCCACCACCCCCTCGAAGATGCACCAGAAGACCCGCTGCGGCACTGGCGCGTCGACCTTGCCGCCCGCCGTGATCGTGTCGATCACCAGCGAGCCGGAGTCGGACGAGGTGACGAAGAAGACGATCACGAGCACGATCCCGATGAAGGACGTGATCGCCGTCAGCGGCAGGGCGTCCAGCATGCGGAAGAGCTGCAGCGGCAGATCGGCGTCCTGCACGGCCGTGTAGCCGTCCTGGATCACCTGGTTGATCGCCGTGCCGCCGAACACCGCCATCCAGAACACGCAGACGAGGCTCGGGATCAGCAGGACGCAGATCAGGAACTCTCGCACGGTCCGGCCGCGGCTGACGCGGGCGATGAACATGCCGACGAAGGGTGACCAGGAGATCCACCACGCCCAGTAGAAGGACGTCCAGCCTTGCGTGAAGTTGACGTCTTCACGGCCGACCGGGTTCGACAGTTCGGGCAGGTAGCGGCCGTAGGCCACGAGGCTGTCCACGAAGCCGGTCAGGATCGCCAGCGTCGGCCCGGCAATCAGCACGAAGAGCAGCAGAAGGACCGCGAGACCCATGTTGATCTCGGACAGGATCTGAACGCCGCCTTCGAGGCCGCGCAGAACCGAGATCAGTGCGATGGAGGTGATGACGCAAATGAGGACCACCTGCGTCGTCGCGCCCATGGGAATGCCGAAGAGATCGCTGAGGCCGGCATTTGCCTGAGCGGCGCCGAGACCAAGCGAGGTCGCGAGGCCGAACAGCGTTGCGAACACCGCGAGGATGTCGATCAGGTGACCCCACCAGCCCCAGACGCGTTCGCCGAGGATCGGATAGAACGCGGACCGGACGGAGAGCGGCAGACCCTTGTTGTAGGAGAAGAGCGCCAGGGCCAGGGCCACGACGGCGTAGATCGCCCAGGGGTGGAGGCCCCAGTGGAAGATCGTGGCGGCCATGCCGATGCGGACCGCTTCGCGTTCGTCTCCGGCGGAGGCGCCAAGGGGGGACCAGTCGGTCCGGCCGGGGGTGACGTCGAAATCGCCGCGCGCATCGGCCGGGACCTGCTCGTCGAGGAGCTGCAGGACCGCGTCGGGCGAGGGAGCGGTGACCCCGGTGGCCAGCTCGAAGCTCTCGCGGTCGGCGAAGCCCGGAGGAACCGCACCGTCGCCCGGATCGTCACCCGAATAGGTCACGCCGTAGCTCGTGCCGCCGGAGGCGGTGCCGAAATGGGTGAGGGGCTCGGAAACACCGTAGAACATGAGGCCGATGCCCATGCCGGCAGCGAAGAGCATCGCGAACCAGCCGGGATAGCTGAAGTCGGGCGTGGCATCCTTGCCGCCGAGGCGCACCTTGCCGACCGGCAGGATGATCAGCGCGATGCAGAACACGACGAAGACGTTGGCGGCGCCGATGAAGAACCAGTCGAAGCCTTGCGTGACGCTCGCGAAGAGCCACGAGAAGGCCTGCCCGGACTGATCCGGCAGAAGCAGCGTCAGCAGCGTGAACAGCACCACCGCGGCGCCGGAAATCACGAAAACGGGGTTGTGGACGTCGAAGCCGAACGGTCCGACGGAGCCTTCCACGTTCTGCTCGCCGATCTCGTAATCGGTCTCGATCGGGTTCACGGGCCCGTCAGGGGCCGGGATGCCCGGTTGTGTTTCGTCGTCTGTCACGGATGACCCTCCTTCGTCGTAGGGATGGATCCTTGCGGAATGGGCCGGACCGCGCAGGCCCCGCAGGATCTTCGGATTTAGCGTTCGTGCGCCCATCTTGGGCGGACAGGGGGCAGACCTGTCCTCAAATGCGGCACCCGGCGCTCATAATGCGACAAAGATGGGCGCGGGCGACAGGCGCTCCATGCCGCAACCGACGAAGTGTTGCAAACCGGTAGGCATCGTCCGGGCGGGCGTGGTGGCCCGCCCGGACGGCTTGCGAAGAGGTGTCAGACGAGAACGGCGCCCTTGGAGCCGATGGCGTCCTTGGCCGTCATCTCGCCGAGCAGCATCTTGTTGTGCGGCTCGCCGGACGGGATCATCGGCAGGCAATTCTCGTGCTTCTCGACGAGGCAGTCCATCAGCACCGGGCCGTCATGCTCGATCATCTCGCGGATCGCGTCATCGAGATCGGACGGATCCTTCACCTGGATCCCCTTGAAGCCGAACGCTTCCGCCAGCTTGACGAAATCGGGCAGAGCCTCGGACCAGGAGTGCGAGTACCGCTCGCCGTGCAGCAGCTGCTGCCACTGGCGGACCATGCCGAGGCGTTCGTTGTTGAGGATGAACTGCTTAACAGGCAGGCGATACTGCGCCGCGGTGCCCATTTCCTGCATGTTCATCAGCCAGGACGCCTCGCCGGCGACGTTGATGACCAGCGCATCGGGATGCGCGACCTGAACGCCGATGGAGGCCGGGAAGCCGTAGCCCATCGTCCCGAGCCCGCCCGAGGTCATCCAGCGGTTCGGCGCCTCGAAGCCGAGATACTGCGCCGCCCACATCTGATGCTGGCCGACCTCGGTGCAGATGTACCGGTCATGGTCCTTGGTCAGCGCCTCGAGGCGGGCGAGGGCGTGCTGCGGCTTGATGGTCTTTTCCGACGGCTTGAACGCCAGGCAGTCGACGTCGCGCCATGCCTCGATCCGGTTCCACCACTTGGCCAGCGCCTCGCCGTTCACCCGCCGCCCGCGGCTCTTCCAGACGCGCAGGACGTCCTCGAGCACGTGGCCGACATCGCCGATGATCGGAATGTCCGTCCGGATGACCTTGTTGATCGAAGACGGATCGATATCGATATGGGCCCGCTTGCTCTTGGGGCTGAAGTCGGAGACGCGGCCGGTGATCCGGTCGTCGAAGCGGGCGCCGACATTGATCATCAGATCGCAGCCATGCATCGCGAGGTTGGCCTCGTAGAGACCGTGCATCCCCAGCATGCCCAGCCACTTGTCGCCGGAGGCGGGATAGGCGCCGAGGCCCATCAGCGTGGACGTGATCGGAAAGCCCGTCGCCTCGACGAGCTCGCGCAGGAGCTGGCTGGCCGCCGGGCCGGAATTGATGACGCCGCCGCCGGTGTAGAAGATCGGCTTTTCCGCCGTCTCGATGGCCTCGACGAGGGCGGTGATCGCCTCCATGTCGCCCTTGATCTGCGGCGCGTAATGGCTGCGCCGCGCCTCGCGGGGGCCGTGATAGGTGCCGGTGGCGAACTGAACGTCCTTCGGCAGATCGACGACGACCGGCCCGGGGCGGCCCGAGGTCGCGACGTGGAAGGCCTCGTGGATCGTCTGGGACAGCGACTCGGTGTCCTTCACGAGCCAGTTGTGCTTCGTGCAGGGACGCGTGATGCCGACGGTGTCCGCCTCCTGGAAGGCATCGGAGCCGATGGCGAAGGTCGGAACCTGGCCGGTGAGGACGACCATCGGGATCGAATCCATCAGCGCGTCGGTGATGCCGGTGACGGCGTTCGTCGCGCCGGGGCCGGACGTCACCAGAACGACGCCGGGCTTGCCGGTGGACCGGGCGTAGCCCTCGGCGGCATGAGTCGCCCCCTGCTCGTGCCGGACGAGGATATGACGGATGCCTTCCTGCTGGAAGATCTCGTCGTAGATCGGAAGCACGGCGCCGCCGGGATATCCGAATACGGTATCGACGCCCTGATCGAGAAGGGCCTGAACAACCATCTTCGCGCCGGTCATCTTCCGTGTCATCTTCGCCTCCGCCATGGGGCCGTCTCCAGTGTTTCGGGGCCCGTGTGACAGCGCCCCATCCTCAGTCATTCACGCAACAAAAAGCCCCCGATCTTTCGAACGGGGGCGCATGGTTCGGACCTATGGTCTGCCGCTAGCGGCCCATGCACCCAAATCCTACAATTACGAGAAGAGCGGTCATCTACCGATCCTTTGCTGCGGTCCGGGCACACTAATCGCGCGCGGAGGGCGGGTCAACGCCGGCTCTGTACTTTATTTCGTCAAATTGGCCAGGTGGGACAGAATGTTTCGCGACAATTCCGCCGCCGTCAAACCCCTTGAAGATAAAAGAGGAACCGGCATGGTCGGGCGGCGCTTGTGCTGACATGGACGCAATTCTCTCGACACCGTGACCGCCCCAACTGGATCCAAGCCCCGATGAGCACCTCAAGACAGGCGGACAGCCCCGCCGACATCAGCAAGACCGGCTGGATCGCCATCGCCAAGCGGGTCTGGGCGGAACAGACCAACGACCATGTCGGGCTGATTGCCGCCGGGGTCGCGTTCTACGGCCTGCTGGCGCTCTTCCCGGCCGTAACGGCGACCATGGCCATCGCCGGCCTGATCGCCGAGCCGGACGTGGTGGCCGGGCAGATCGAGACCTTCACCGCGATGATGCCGGCCGATGCCGCCTCCCTTCTCATCGATCAGGTTCAGGCCGTGACCGGCTCCGAGAGCGGCGGGCTCGGTATTGCCGCCATCTTCGGCATCCTCGTCGCGATCTATTCCGCCTCCAAGGGCGTCAATTCCCTGATGGAAGGGCTCAACGTCGCCTTCGACCAGGAGGAGGACCGCGGCTTCTTCATGCTGACGGCGATGAAGTTCGGGCTGACCTTCGCGCTGATCGTCGGACTGGTGCTGATCGCCATCCTGCTCGCCATCGTTCCCGCCGCCATAGCCTTCCTGCCGATCGGGGAGACGCTGGAAACCTGGCTGAACTACGGGCGGTGGCCGATCCTCCTCGTTGTCGTCTGCGTCGGCCTCGCCTTTCTCTATCGCTTCGGCCCGTCGCGGTCGCCTCGCGGCTGGCGCTGGATCACGCCGGGCGCGGCCATCGCGACGGCCCTGTGGGTGATCGGTTCGCTGGGCTTCAGCTTCTACGTCGCCAATTTCGGCAGCTACAACGAGACCTTCGGAGCGCTCGGCGGCGTCATCATCCTTCTGATGTGGCTCTGGCTTTCAGCCTACATCGTCCTGATCGGCGCGGAGATCGACGCGGAAATGGAGCGGCAGGCGAAGGGCAGGGTGAAGGGCAAGCGCAAGCGGACCCTCTGATCGCCCGCGCCCGTCCGGCCGGGGCCGTCAGAAGCCCGAACCGGTCCCCTGCAGGACGCCATGTTCCATGGCGTAGCGGGTGAGGCCGGCGGTGGAGCTGATACCGAGTTTCTCGCGGATGTTGCGGCGGTGGGTCTCGACCGTGCGGACCGAGATGTCGAGTTCTTCAGCCACGTCTCGGTTGGACTTGCCGCGAGCGAGTTGCAGCAGGATCGTCTGTTCCCGCCCGGTCAGCGCGTCAGGCCGCGCGGTCCTGGCGCCGTGCGCGGCGGATGCTCCGGTGCAGAGGTAGGTTCCGCCGGCGATGACCGCGTCGATCGCCTCCCGCACCTCCTCGGTCGGCACGTCCTTCAGCACGTACCCCTTGGCGCCGTGGCTGAGGGCCGTCGCAATGTATTCGGGCGAATCGTGCATCGACAGGATCAGGATCCGTGTCGCGGGCGCACGCTCGAGGATCAGCTCCGTCGCTGCCAGCCCGCCGATGCCGGGCATGTTGAGGTCCATCAGGACGATATCCGGCGCAAGCTGCGAGACCTGCTCCACCGCGTCCCTGCCGCCGGAGAGGCAGGCTACGACCTCGATGTCCCCCTCGCTTTCCAGCAGCGCGCGCATGCCTTCGGCGACGAGAGGGTGGTCGTCCACGATCATCACTCGGATCGTCATGCCGGGGTCGCCTCCTGTCTTGGGGAATGGGCCGGAGCGCGCGGATCGGCGCTGTCCTCCGGGGGGAGAAGGTGGGTGAGCGGAACGTGCGCCTGGATGGTGGTGCCCTTGCGGGAACTCTCGATCTCGAGCCGCCCGTCGAGCCGCTCCAGCCGCTCCTGCATGTTCCGGAGGCCGAGGCCGGCGGATCCCGCTTCCCCTGTGGGCGCCATCCCCTGACCATTATCGGAAATGCCAAGGGTGGCGCCCGCCGAATGGCCGAACAGGCGGACGTCCAGGGCCGTGGCGCGGGCATGGCGCTCCACGTTGGTGAGCGCCTCCTGCGCGACGCGGTAAAGCGCGATCTTCGCCTCCTGATCGAGACGGTTGCGGAAAACGACAGTATCGAAGCGCGTGTCGATGCCGGTCCTCGCGCCGAATTCCTCGCAGAGCGCCTGGATGGCCGGGCCAAGGCCGAGATCGTCGAGGACGCCGGGGCGCAGGTCCCGGCTGATCCGGCGCACCTCCTGGATCGCCCCTGCGAGCGCCGCCGCGGCGGTGTCCAGGCTCTCCGTCGCGCGCGCATCGCCCGAGCGCACCCTGCGTTTGGCCAGCTCCAGCGCGTAGCGCGTGCCGACGAGGATCTGGGAGATGGAATCGTGCAATTCCCGAGCCACCCTCCCGCGTTCCTCTTCCTGGGTGTCGAAGATGCGCTGCGTCAGCGTCTTGAGCCGGATCGAGGAGGCCCTGCGCTCGCGGATGTTGGTGATGAGACCGGACAGGAAGACCGCGGCGAGGGCGGTGAGGGTCAGCGCGGCGGTCCAGAGGAACGTCTCCTCCACCCGCGATTGCACATCGGCGCGGGCGGCATCGACGCCATGCAGGACATCGTCGATGAAGATGCCGGTGCCGAGCGCCCATTGCCAGTCCTGCAAGCCGACGACGTACGAGACCATCCGCGCGTCCTCGCCGGTCGAGGGTCTCTCCCAGATATAATCGTGGTACCCGCCGCCCTGCCGCGCGATCTCGATCAGCCGGTCCACGACGGGGGTGCCCTCTGCATCGGTGGTGCCGGTGAGGGTCTGTCCGATGAGCTCGGTCTGTCGCGGGCTGACGAGATTGGTGCCGTCGTAATCGTAGACGAAGAAGAACCCGTCCTGCCCGTAGATCATCGCCGCCAGGATCTGCGTCACCCGCAGCTTGGCCTCCTCGTCGTCGGGCAGGGCGCGGCCGTACTCGCTGGCGATGGCCGTGCGGGCGATGGACAGGTAGTTCTTCAGTTCCCGCTTCTTGGCCTCGATGAGCTGACGTTCGAGCCCGGCGATCTCCCGCTCCGCCAGCCGCCCGGCCTGAAGCGATACGATCCCCGCGATGACCGCCGCCGCGATCAGGAGCGGGATTGCCGCCACCAGCATGACGCGGCGGGTCACGGCCGGACCGAAGGAAGAAGGCAGGTCTAGGCGCATGGGGTCTGACTGCTATCGGGGCAGGTTCCCGAAGATACCGGGGCAGGGGCGTTCGATCAAGCGCGAGGGGGAGGCCAGTCGCGCGATCCCCACGCCCTCCCTCGGCGCCTCCGTCCAACTCGCGCAAGAAAATGTCGCGCCTACGTAGTTCTTGGTATTCCGCGGCGGTTCCCGCTCTGGGTAGTGTGGGCGGCACTCGGAACAGGCCGCGCGGGGGAGCGCGGCAATCCCTGGGAGGATACATATGGATCGTCGTTCATTCCTGCGCACGTCCGCGCTCGGCGGCGGCGCGGCAGCAGCCGCGTCCCTTGCAGCGCCCGCCATCGCGCAAGGCACCCGCACGCTCACCATGGTCGCGACCTGGCCGCGCGGTCTCGCCGGCGTCTGGGATTCGGTCGAGCGCTTCTCGAACACCGTTTCGGAGCTGACCGACGGCCAGCTGACCATCGACGCCAAGGCGGCCGGCGAACTCGTCGGCGCGCTCGAGGTGTTCGACGCGGTGACCTCCGGCCAGGCGGACCTCTACCACGGCTGCGAATATTATTTCATCGGACAGCATCCGGCGCTTGCCTATTTCACCACGGTGCCCTTCGGCATGACCACGCCGGAACTGATGACTTGGTACTATGGCCAAGACGGCATGGCGCTGCACCACGAGCTGGGCGAGATCTTCGGCCTTCGCGGCTTCCTTGCTGGCAATACCGGCGCGCAGGGCGGCGGCTGGTTCCGCAGCCCGGTGAACTCGGCAGCCGACTTCCAGGGCCTGAAGTTCCGCATGCCGGGTCTCGGCGGCGAGGTCATGGCGAAGCTCGGCGCCTCGGTCCAGGTGCTTCCGGGCGGCGAGATCTACCAGGCCCTCTCCACCGGCGCGCTTGATGCGACGGAATGGATCGGCCCGTGGTCCGACGAGAAGCTCGGCCTGCAGGAGATCGCGAAGAACTACTACCCCGCCGGTTTCCACGAGCCGGGCGCGGCGCTCGTCGTCAACGCCAATCTCGAGGTCTTCAACTCGCTGCCGGCGTCCCACCAGAAGGCGATCGAGATCGCCGCCGCCGAGACGCACCAGCACAATTACGGCCTGTTCCTCGCCAATAACGGTCCCGCGCTCGAGCGCCTCGTTCAGTCCGGCGTGCAGATCCAGGAGTTCTCGGACGACATCTGGGACGCCTTCGGCTCGGCGAGCCAGGAGGTCCTCGGTCAGTATGCGGGCGATCCGATCTACGACAAGATCTACAAGTCGGCGATGGATTCCATGCGGTCCTCCGCCCAGTGGCTCGAAGTGTCGGACAACCGCTATTCGACGCAGCGCAACCGGGTGCTCGCCGCGCTCTGACGCGCGCCTCGCTCGAGCCTCGAAGCTGCGCGGGGGGATCCGGTCTCCCCGCGCACACCCGTCTTTTCAGCACGTCTCCTCCCCCGAAAGAAGGCCGGTCCGATGATCGACGCCATCCTCTGGACCCTCGGCAACCTCGCCCTCGGCATACGGAACATCGCCTATGCCGTGACCCATCCGGGCGCGTGGCTCGACTGGTCCGACCCCGAGGCGCTCATCCGCTTCATCTATTACGGCGCCTCCGTGGAGCTGCTCTTCGCCGTTCTGGTCCTTCTGCTTTTCGTGCTCCTCGCGGGCATGGTCTGGCGGCCCTTCATGTGGGGCACCGTGCGGGTCCTCGAAGGCATGGCCAACGCCATCGGACGGGCCGTCGCTTGGGTGGGTCTTCTGATGGTCCTGCAGCAAATCGCCGTGGTCTTCCTGCAATCCGTCTTCCGTCTCGGCGAAATCACGGTGTCCCCCTTCGGGATGGGGTTCACGCAGTCCGTCGGCTGGTTTTCCGAGGAGCTGAAGCTCTATAACGCGATGGTCGTGGCGCTCTGCGTCTCCTACACGTTCGTTCAGGGAACGCATGTGAGGGTGGACCTGCTCTACGGCCCGGCGAGCTTCCGCACCAAGCGCGTCATCGACATGGCAGGCGCGCTCTTCTTCATGATGCCGGCGGCGGTGCTGATCTGGCTCTACTCCTGGTTCTTCCTCTGGCGCCACCTGATCACGCCGAAGGTCTCCGCCACGGACGCGCTCGACCTGATGCTCCGCAAGGCGCAGATCGTGCGCTGGAACGTCGAGCGGATCGGCTTCTCGCCCAACGGCTTCGATGCCTATTTCCTGTTCAAGATCCTGATGGTGGCCTTCACGCTACTGGTCTTCCTGCAGGCCATCGCCGTTTTCGCCCGCGCCTGGTGCGAGTTCCGCGAGGGACCCCAGAGCGAGGGCAGGTATCTCGACCGGGACAGCCTCGGCGCCGGCGAAGAGCTCTACGAGGGAACGCACTGACATGATCTTCGGTCTGGACGGGGTCGAAATCGGCCTCATCATCGTTCTGCTGTGCCTGTTCGGCGGGATCCTCTCCGGCTTCCCGGTCGCCTTCGCCATCGGCGGGGCGGGCGTCATCAGCTTCTTCATCATCGCCGCGCTCGACAGCGCCGGCATCCTCACCCATTCGGCCGTGGACAGCGGATCGGACGCCTACCGCGCCCTGTTGGCGCAAGGGGTCGCGCCGATCGACATATCGCGCTTCAGGTATCCGGACCTGCCGCAGATCACCCAGCCGCTCTTCGAGGGCGGGTGGCAGGACGCGATGAACCGCAACCTCTCCTTCATCACCAACCGGATGAACGAGCGCGTCTTCGCGGGCCAGAGCATCGAGACGCTCCTGGCCGTGCTGATGTTCGTGATGATGGGGATCGTGCTCGAACGCTCCAAGATCGCGAACGACCTCCTGACGACGATGGCCCGGGTCTTCGGCCCGCTGCCCGGAGGGCTCGCCGTGTCCGTCGTGATCGTGGGCGCCTTTCTCGCCGCCTCCACCGGCATCGTCGGCGCGACCGTGGTCACGATGGGGCTCCTGTCGCTGCCGACCATGCTGCGCGCCGGGTACTCGCCGCAGATCGCGACCGGCGTCATCGCCGCGTCCGGCACGCTCGGCCAGATCATCCCTCCCTCCATCGTCATCGTCCTTCTGGGCACGCTCGCCGGGGACCTCTATGCCACCGCGCAGGAGACCCGCGCCCAGGCTGCCGGATGCACCGACGCGCTGACCTATCTGGGCGAGGCGGCAGTCGTCTCGGTCGGAACGCTCTTTCAGGCGGCGATCCTGCCGGGTGTGCTGCTGGCGGTCCTCTATGCCGCCTACGCCTTCGTCTACGCGGTGCTGAACCCCGCCAAGGCGCCGCCGGTCCGCGGCGGGGCGCAGACGGGAGAGCAGACGTCCGGCCGTCATGCGCTCGTCTGGTATCTCGCGATCCCGGTCATCCTGATCGGCGGAACGCTTGCACTCGGTCAGGCGGGCGTCGTCGGAAGCCAGGATCTCACGGTGCGCTCCTTCTCCGAGGTCACCGCGACGCCGGAGCTGCGAACGAACGTCTCCGAGCAGTGCCAGGCCGCGATGATCGAGCTGCACGGGCAGGCTCGCTGGGATCGCGCCGTGGCGCAGACCGAGGCTCTGGCCGGCACGGCAACGGGAGAGACCCACCGCCTGAACGCCGAAGAGCTGGAAGAGGCCCGCGCCGCCAAGATCGCGAATGCCGCACCGATCGGCACCGGCATCGCCACCGGCTTCCTGCTCCTTGCGCTCGTGCTGACCACCGCGCGGGGCACCGAGCCCTCCGCACGCATGGCGCCGCTTCTCGTGGGCGGTCTCGGGATCGTCCTCGGCCTGATGGCGGACATCGCCCTCATCGGTCCGCAGACGAGCCCCGGCACGACGCTCCTCATCCTCGCCCTGCCGCTGGCGCTCACGCTCTACGGCTGTCGCCATGCCGCGGCGCTTCTGGGGCGCAACGAGCTCATCCGCGTCGTCGTGCCGCCACTGGTGCTGATCGTCGCCGTCCTCGGCTCCATCCTCGGCGGCATCACCAATCCGACGCCCGCCGCGGCGCTGGGGGCGGGCGGCGCGATCATGCTCGCCGCATTCCGCAAGCTTCAGGAGGAAGGACGCTCGGGAAGCATCATCCTCTACGCGGCTTTCGCGGTCCTCGTGATGATCCTCCTCGGGGCGAATTTCGACCTGCGCGTCACGGCCGAAGGTACCGGGTTCGAGAACCGGGTGGCGTGGCTTGCCGCCTATGCATGCTGGTACTTCGCCTTCTTCGGCGTTCTTTACGCGTGCTGGGTGCTGTTCCGGACGCGGGTCCTGACACCGGCGGTGCGGGAGACGGCGAAGGTCACGAGCATGGTCTTCACCATCCTGATCGGCTCGCAGCTCCTCAACCTCGTGGTGATCTCCTTCGGGGGGGAGGAGTACATCCAGGATTTCCTGCGGAGCTTCGATCGCGAATGGGTCGTGTTCCTGATCGTGATGCTGGTGCTGTTCATCCTGGGCTTCGTGCTCGACTTCCTGGAGATCATCTACATCGTGATCCCCATCGTCGGCCCGGTGATCTACGGCGGCACGATGGATCCCAAATGGGTCACGATCATGATCGCCGTCAATCTCCAGACCAGCTTCCTGACGCCCCCGTTCGGCTTCGCGCTGTTCTACCTGCGCGGGGTCGCCCCGCGCGAGGTGACGACGGGGCACATCTATCGCGGGGTTATTCCCTTCGTGCTGATCCAGATCCTCGGGCTTGCGCTGCTGTGGTTCTTCCCGGGCGTGGTGACCATCGTGCCCGACATGATCGGGAACTGACGGGAGGACCCAGCGTCGCCGGCCGCCTGAGGAGGGGGCCGGCTGCCGCTGAGCCGGACCGGAGGCTGGAGGGTTGCCGAGCGCATGCCCGTACGGTCCATGTCGAGACCGGGGGCCGGCGCCTGAGCAGGTTGCTGACGGTGCAAGCGGCCCACGCTCGGGGCCGGGATCCGGGCGGCGATCCGGTCGGCCGGGCGCGCGCTTTACTCTACCGCGGGCACGGCTTTCACGTAATCGGCGATCGCCTCACGGTCCTTCGCCGGAAGTTGCGACGTGCCGTGGATCACGTCCACCATCGAGCCGCCGGCGGTGTCAAAGTCGGGGGTGAACCCGCTCTCGAGATAATAGGCGATGTCCTCGGCACTCCAGTCGAGCGCGCCGGGCGTGATATTGGGAATGGATCCCTCGCCCGACGGGTTCGGCGCGCCTCCGAGCCAATCGACGGTAATCAGCCCGCCGAGTTCGTCTCGCGATGTGTGGCACTCGCCGCAATGGGCCACGGCCTCCACGAGGTAGCGCCCGCGCTCCGGAATGTCCTCGCCGGTCATGACCCAGCCGTCCGGCATGTAGCGTAGCTTCCACAGGCCGAGGCCGCGGCGCACATTGAAGGGAAAGGGCAGATCGTGCGGGCGGGAGGCGGTGTCGCTCTCGGGAAGGGTCTGCATGTACGCCCAGAGATCGGCCACGTCCTGCAGCTCCATCCGCGAATACGCGACGTACGGAAAGGCGGGGTAGTAGTGCTGGCCTTCCGGGGACACGCCGCGGACCATGGCGTCGGCGAACTCTTCGAGCGACCAGCCGCCGATGCCCGCCTCGGAGGGAGAGATGTTGGGCGTGTAGAAAGTGCCGAAATCGCTGTCGATCGCGTGCCCTCCGGCAAGGATCAGCCGGTCCTCCTCGCTACCGCCTTCGGTGCCATGACACGAGGCGCATCCGCCTGCCGCGAAGATGAGAGCGCCCGCTTCGGCGTCCCCGTCCAGCGAAGCGGTAGCCTCAGGCGCGAGTGGCTTCGTTCGCGTCAGCCAGAGGCCGCCCGCAACGACGATGAGGGCAATGAGAAGGACGGCGAGGAGAAGCTTTTTCATGTCTTGTGTGGCGGGCGGAGCCGCCGATCCGACCCCGCCCTTGCCTGATCAGTTGGACTGGCGGAACTGGCGGTGGCAGGAGCCGCAGGCTTGCCCGATGGGACCGAGTGCCGCGCCGAGGCCCTCCTGGCCGTCTGCGGCGACGTCGACGAGACCATCCGCCGCGGCGCCCAGATCGTCCCACTGGGACTGGAATTCGTCCCATTCCGCCCAGACGGCGGGCAGGGCGCGCGAGTCCTCCATGTCATCGGAGCTGGTACCCTCGGGGAAGAGCGGCCCGAGATTGAGGCTCGCGATCGCGGCGAGGTTCTCGGCGGCCGCTGTCGCCGCCTCCGCATCATACTCGACCTCGCCCTTTGCCATGCCGCCGATCGTGCCAAGGGACAGGCCGAGGACGTTCATCGCGCCCTCGCGGGCCTCAATTGCAGCCTCGCCGTCTTGGGCCACGGCGGTGAGGGGGGAAAGCGCGATGGCGCCGGCGAGCGTCAGGCTGGCAAGGCGGGTGATGAGCATGAAGGGGATCCCTGTCTAATATTTTTAAGTGGCTTCAGAGTGAAGCTTAAGGTCACGACATGACTTGCCCATGAGAAGATACGGGGGCCCGGGTAACGTTGCCGTGAATGCATGCCCGATTTCCATGCCGCCAATCCCGCCCCCCGGCGATCCGGGGGACGGGGTCTGCCGGGTCGTTACTCGGCGGAGAGGCGCAGGAGTGCGCCGTCGTTATAGTCGGTGATCAGGAGGAACGAGCCGTCATCGTCCACCGCGATATCCCTGACGCGGCCGAGATCGGTTGCGAGGCGCTCCTCGCCCGTGACCGTGTCGCCGTCCAGCTCGAGACGGACGATGCCGTCGGAGACCAGCGCAGCGATGAAAAGATCGCCCTGCCAGTCACCGAACATCTCGCCGTCGTAGAACGTCATGCCACCGGGCGCGATGACCGGATCCCAGTAGTAGCGGGGCTGTTCCATTCCGTCCTGCGCGGTGTCGCCGCCGCTGACCTCCGAGCCGTCGTAGTTGATACCGTAGGAGATGACCGGCCAGCCGTAGTTGGTGCCGGCTTCGATGTGGTTCAGCTCGTCACCGCCCTTGGGGCCGTGCTCGATGGTCCAGAACTCGCCGTTCTCGCGGATCGCGGCGCCCTGGATGTTGCGGTGCCCGTAGGACCAGATCTCCGCCAGCGCATCCGACTGATCGGCGAAGGGATTGTCCTCCGGAACGGAGCCGTCGAGGTTCACGCGAACCGTCTTGCCGTAGGTCTTGTCGAGATCCTGAGCGTAGACGCGCTCCTCTTCGGTGTAGTGCTCCCCGGTAGTGATGAGCGCATGGCCCTCGCCGTCAAAGAGGATGCGGGAGCCGTAATGCATCGGCGAGGGGGAGGCGGGCTCCTGAACGAAGATGTCCTCGACGTCCGTCACCTCCGTGAGATCTTCGCTGAGAACACCGCGCCCGGCAGCGGTGGCGGACATGCCCTCGCCCTGCGGCTTGGAATAGGTCCAGTAAATCATCCGGTCCGATCCGAAGTCGGGCCCGATGGCAACGTCCAGAAGGCCAGCCTGCTCGATATTGAGCACATCCGGAAGGCCGGCGATGGGGTCCGAGATGGTGCCGTCGGCCGTGATATGGCGCAGATCGCCGCTCCGCTCGGTCACGAGATATCCATCGCCATCCGGCAGGATTGCGATGCCCCAGGGATGGGTCAGCCCCTCGGCGATGGTGTCCTGCGTCAGAGCGACGCCGCTATCCGCCTGGGGTGCGCGGGTCTGTTCGGCGAAAGCCGGCTCCTGATCGGGGGCGTTCTTCGGACCGACATCCACGGGATCTGCGGTCTGCGCGATCGCGGGGAGGGCCAGGGTGAGTGCAAGCGCGCTGGCGGCAGTGGCGAGCAGCGCATCGGGGCGGCGGCTAAAGGTCATGTCGTCGTCCTTCGTTCATTGATTGTCGAAAGGACAACCGGGGCGGGGTGATCGATGTTCCGAGGGATCACGGGATCGTCGGTCGGGGGCGTATCCCGGCCGGGACAATCATGGGCGCCAGTACCCGAAACGAAGAACGCCCCCGCGGATGTTCCGCGGGGGCGTTCCTGTCTCGTTCGTTCCGCCGACCCGTCAGGGCGGAGAGAAGATCACTCGTCGCCGGTCTGGCCGAGGCGTTCCTTGAGCTCGTCGAGTTCGAGAACGGCGGGCTCGTCGTTCCGCTGCTCGGTCTCGCTTTCCAGCTCGTCGAGCTGGGCGCCACCGATATCGTCGAAGAGTTCCTGGATCTCGAATTCGGCTGCGGCTTCCTCTTCCGCGGCGAGTTCCTGGATCGACTTGCCGGAAGCCTGCAGTTCCGCCTCTTCAGGCGAGCGAGCCACATTCAGCCGGATCGACACTTCCACCTCGGGGTGGAGAACCACGGTCACGGTGTGCAGGCCGAGATCCTTGATCGGCTTCTCGAGCCGGATCTGGCGCTTGTCGACGGTGAAGCCGGCTTCGGTCGCGGCATCGGCGGCGTCACGCGGCGTGACGGAGCCGTAGAGCGCGCCGCCGTCGGAGGCGGAGCGAATCACGATGAAGCTCTGACCGTCGAGATCGCCCGACATCTTCTCGGCCTCTTTCTTCGTCTCGAGGTTCTGAGCCTCGAGCTGGGCCTTCTCGGCCTCGAAGCGGGCGCGGTTGGCTTCGTTCGCACGAAGCGCCTTGCCCTGGGGCAGAAGATAGTTGCGGGCGTAGCCCTCCTTGACGGAGACGACTTCGCCCATCTGGCCGAGCTTGGCCACGCGTTCCAGAAGGATGATGTCCATAGGTCAGTCCCTCACTTCACGGCGTATGGGAGCAGCGCCAGGAACCGGGCACGCTTGATCGCACGGGCGAGCTGACGCTGGTTCTTGGAGCCGACGGCGGTGATCCGGGAGGGGACGATCTTGCCCCGCTCGGAGATGTAACGCTGCAGCAGACGCGTATCCTTGTAGTCGATCGCGGGAGCATTGTCCCCGGCGAACGGATCGGTCTTGCGGCGACGGAAAAACGGTTTGGAGGCCATGTCTTACAGTCCTTTCCTGATGCGGGGTGTCAGCGGCGTTCGCGGCGGGTGTCGCGCTCGTCGCGCTTCTGCATCTGCGCGGACGGGCCTTCCTCGTGCTCGTCCACACGAATGGTGAGCACGCGCATGACGTCGTCGTGGAGGCGCATCAGGCGTTCCATTTCCTGCACGGCGGGCGCCGGCGCATCGGAACGCATGAAGGCGTAGTGGCCCTTGCGGTTCTTGTTGATCTTGTACGCCATCGTCTTGACGCCCCAGTACTCGGAATCGACGACGGAGCCGCCGTTGTCGGTGAGCACCGAGCCGAAATGTTCGATGAGGCCTTCGGCCTGCGTGTTGGACAGGTCCTGACGCGCGATGAAGACATGCTCGTAAAATGGCATGTATATATCCTTGCGGTACGGGGCGGGCTTCACAGGACGGGCGGTTCCGAAGATCGGCTCCGCTGCCCGTCCACGAGGGGCGCCGCCGGTCATAGCAGTAGCGGAGGCTCGCGCCTTACGGGATCAAGGCTTCCTTTGCAAGCGGGAGCTCTTCGGTTGCCGCCGCGCGGGGGCGGGGCTAGATCGGCCGTGGCGCGCGGGGCCGACGCCTCGTGCAAAGAGACAGGACGCCGGCGCCGAGGTGCCGCGTGATGGGCGAGACCCGCGAGGAGAGCAGACAATGAGCCGTGCATTCGTATTTCCGGGGCAGGGAGCCCAGACCGTCGGCATGGGCCGGGCGCTGGCCGAGGCCTACCCGGCCGCAAGGGCCGTGTTCGACGAGGTGGATGCAGCGCTCGGCGAGCCGCTCTCCGCGCTGATCTGGGAGGGCGATGCGGACAACCTCACGCTGACGGAGAACGCCCAGCCCGCGCTGATGGCGACGTCGATCGCCGCGCTTCGGGCGCTGGAGGCGGACGGGATCACGGTGGACAGCGCCGCCTTCGTCGCCGGTCATTCCTTGGGCGAATATTCCGCGCTCTGCGCCGCCGGGGCGCTGGATCTGTCCGATACGGCGCGCCTTCTGCGCATTCGCGGCCGGGCGATGCAGGATGCCGTGCCGGTCGGGCAGGGCGCCATGGCTGCGATCCTGGGGCTCGACTTCGACGCAGTTAGCGCCATCGCGGCGGAGGCCGCCGGGGACGGATGTTGCCAGGCGGCAAACGACAACGATCCCGCGCAGGTGGTAGTCTCCGGCGACAAGGCCGCCGTCGAGCGCGCCGTGGACCTCGCGAAGGAGAAGGGCGCCAAACGCGCGCTGATGCTGCCTGTTTCCGCCCCGTTCCATTGTGAACTGATGTCCCCCGCGGCCGAGACGATGCGCGAAGCGCTGGCCAGCGTCACCATCTCGGCGCCGAAGGTTCCCGTCGTTGCCAACGTGCGCGCCGAGGCGGTGTCCGACCCCGACACGATCCGCGCGCTCCTCGTGGAGCAGGTGACCCACCGGGTCCGCTGGCGCGAGAGCGTCGCATGGATGGCGGCAGAGGGCGTCACTGAGTTCTGGGAGATCGGCGCCGGCAAGGCGCTCTCGGGCATGATCCGGCGGATCGAGAAGGGCGCCGAGGTTCGCGCCATCGGCACTCCGGACGATGTCGCGGCGGCACGGGCCGCCCTCGGGTAATCCCAAGACGCGGGCCGAAGGCAGGACCTCGCGCCGGCATTCACGCATGACAGGAAGGACCAGCATGTTCGATCTTCACGGCAAGACGGCTCTCGTCACGGGCGCCTCCGGCGGCATCGGCGCCGAAATCGCAAGGACGTTGCACAAGGCGGGCGCCTCGGTCGCGCTTTCGGGCACGCGGGAGGCTCCGCTGGAGGCGCTCGCCTCCGAGCTCGGTGACCGGACCGCGGTTCTGCCCTGCGATCTGACCGATCCGGAGGCACAGGCGGGCCTGCCGAAGCGCGTGACCGAGGCGCTCGGCGCCTGCGACATTCTCGTGAACAATGCCGGCATCACCCGAGACCAGCTCTTCATGCGGATGGGTGACGAGGATTGGGCGCAGGTTCTCGAGGTGAACCTCACCGCGGCCATGCGCCTGTCCCGCGCCGCGCTCCGGGGGATGATGAAGGCCCGCTGGGGACGCATCGTCAACATCACCTCCATCGTCGGCGCGACGGGCAATCCCGGACAGGGCAACTACGCTGCCGCCAAGGCCGGTCTCGTCGGCATGTCGAAGTCGCTGGCCGCCGAGGTCGCCTCCCGCGGCGTGACGGTCAACTGCATCGCACCCGGCTTCATCGAGACGGCGATGACGGACAAGCTCGGCGATGAGCAGAAGTCCAAGCTCCTGGCGAACATTCCCATGGGCCGGATGGGCGCGCCCGAAGAGATCGCCGCCGCCGCGCTCTACCTTGCAAGTTCCGAAGCTGGTTACATGACGGGCACGACCCTGCATGTGAACGGCGGCATGGCCATGATCTGAGGCGAAAATCTCCGGCGCCGCTTTACACCGGCGCCGCGCTGTGGTGGCGTTCCGGGAGTTTCGGTCCGAGGGAACACGGGTGGCATTCTGGCAGTCGAGAAGCGAGACGACAAAGGGCTACGCAACCGTGGCCCCGCCGCTGCTATACGCATTCTTCCTTTTGGCCGTGCCCCTCGGGGCGGTGCTGGTGCTGTCGTTCTGGTCGCAGGAATTCCAGACCATCGACCGCACCTTCACGCTCGCCAACTACCGCGAGGCCCTGTCGGACCCGCTCTATCGGCTGCTCCTCTGGCGCTCGGTGAAGATCGCCGGCGCGACGACGATCGTGACGGTCCTGCTGGCCTTCCCCATCGCCTATTTCGTCAGCTTCCACGTCCCGCCGCACAAGAAATCCCTCTGGATCTTCCTGATCACCATTCCGTTCTGGACGAGCTACCTGATCCGGGTCTTTCTCTGGAAGGTGATCCTCGGCTACGGCGGTGTCCTGAACAGCGCGCTGATGGGCCTCGGCGTGATCGATGAGCCGATGACGTTCCTGCTCTACAACGCCAATTCCGTCGTCATCACGCTCGCCCATGCCTTCGCGCCCTTTGCGATCCTGCCGATCTTCGTCTCGCTGGAGAAGATCGACCGCTCGCTCCTCGAGGCGTCCCGCGACCTCGGAGAGAGCACGGCGATGACCTTCCTGCGGGTGACGCTTCCGCTCGCGGCGCCGGGGGTAATCGCCGCGATCCTCATCGTCTTCATCCCGACGGTGGGCGATTACGTGACGCCCCGCCTCGTCGGCGGACCGGACGGGACGATGATTGCGAACATGATCCAGGTGCAGTTCCTGCAACTCTCGAACGCGCCGCTCGGCTCGGCGCTGGCGGTCCTCGCGATGCTGACGGTGACGGTGGTCGCGCTGATCGTCTCCCTCGGTATCGGCCGTCTGGTGAGGGCACCGAAATGAGGGGGCTGAAGCTCTACGCGATCGGCTACCTGATCTTCCTCTATGCGCCCATCGCGCTCCTGCCGCTTTTCGCCTTCAATGACGGGACGGTCATCGCCTTCCCGCTTCAGGGGTTCACGTGGAAATGGTTCGCCGGGCTCGCGACGACGCCGGCGCTCCATGACGCGGTGATCAACTCTCTCCTGATCGCCGTCACCTCCGCGATACTGGCCACGCTGCTCGGCATCTGCGCCGCCCGCGCCAATGCGCGCTACCGCTTCCCGTTCAAGACCGGCATTCTCGGCTTCATCATGGTGCCGCTCGTCCTGCCGGAGATCATCGTCGGCGTGTCGCTTCTCGTGGTGATCGCCAATATCTTCTCGATGCGACTGTCGCTCTGGACCGTGGTTCTCGGGCACACGCTGATCTGCATGCCGTTCGCCATCGCGATCCTCAACTCGGCGTTCGACAACCTCGATGCGTCGCTGGAGGAGGCGGCCGTGGATCTCGGCGAGACGCCGTGGAACACGTTCCGCCTCGTGACGCTGCCGCTCGTTATGCCGGGCATCGTGTCCTCGCTGCTCATCTCCTTCACCATCTCGCTCGACGAGTTCATCATCGCATTCTTCCTCACCGGAGCGGAGCCGACGATGCCCGTCTACATCTGGGCGCAGTTGCGGTTCCCGCAATCACTGCCGATCATCATGGCGCTCGGGACCATCCTCGTCGCGCTGTCCATCGTGCTCCTGACCGTCGCGGAGATCTTCCGCCGTCGGGGCCTCGCGCGGGCCGGGGTCCGCGATACCGGAGGGTTCCTGTGACCGGACCGATCATCAAGCTGGACGGGGTCCACAAGAGCTACGGCGAGGTGGATGTCCTGAAGGGCATCGATCTCGACATCGCGGAAGGTGAGTTCCTGACCCTTCTCGGCCCCTCGGGGTGCGGCAAGACCACTCTCCTGCGGATCATCGCGGGCTTCGAGGAGGTGACGGACGGCGTCTGCCTCATCTCAGGGCGTGACATGGCGGGGGTTCCGGCCAACAAGCGTCCGACCAACATGGTCTTTCAGTCCTACGCCGTCTTCCCGCACCTCACCGTCGCCCAGAACGTCGCCTTCGGCCTCCGCCGCTCGAAGCTCGGCAAGGCGGAGAAGGCGGCCAAGGTGGAAGAGGCACTGGGCATGGTCGGCCTCGGCGGCTACGGCGCCCGCGCCGCCCATGCGCTCTCTGGCGGCCAGCGGCAGCGCGTGGCGCTCGCCCGCGCGCTCATCCTGGAGCCGACCGTGCTGCTCCTCGACGAGCCGCTCTCGGCGCTGGACCGCAAGCTCCGCGAACAGATGCAGTCCGAGCTGCGCCGGCTTCAGCGCCAGGTCGGCATCACGTTCATCCTCGTCACCCATGACCAGGAAGAGGCGCTGATCATGTCGGACCGGATCGCCGTGATGTTCGGCGGCCGGATTGCGCAGCTTGCCCCGCCCCAGGAGCTTTACCGACGCCCCCGCACACTCGACGTCGCCCGCTTCATCGGCGTGATGAACGTGCTGCCCGGCGAGGTGAAGGAGAAGGGCCCTGCCGGCATCGAGGTCCGCGTGGACGGTCTCGGCCGCGCCCGGATCGAGCCGGAGCAGGCCCCCTCGGGGGCGCGGATCGGCACAGGCTGGGCGGGGATCCGGCCCGAGACCATGTCCGTCCTCTTTGCCGGAGAGCAGACCGATCGGAGCGTCGCGGAGGGAGAGGTGGCCGAAGTCACCTATTACGGCGACATGACCTATTACGACGTGATCCTCGACGGCACCGACCGCCCGCTCACGATCTCGATGAAGAACCTGATCGGCCGCGAAGTCCTCGAACGCGGCGCGCGCACCCGCGTATCATGGGATGCGCGCTCCATCGTCTGGTTCGGCGAAGAGGCAGTGTAGCCCGGGCGCGTCGGCCGTCCGCCTGTCAGCGATCGGGCGGGATGAGTCCCAGTCCGCGCAGGTAGATGCCCACTCCGGCCTCCAGCAACTCTTCCGGCTCGAACGGCCCGCGGGTGCCGGCATTGCCGCGGGCGTAGAGTTCGACGACGCCGTGGGACATCGCCCAGATATGCGCCGAGACCATCGAGGGGGGCGGGCGTTTCGCTTCCGGAATAGCGTCGGACAGGCGCTCGGCTGCCTTTTCCACGACCGAGCGGGACCGCGCGGCGGCATCCGCGAGCGCGGAGGTGCGGTTCACGTTCACACCGCTTTCGAACATCGCCTGGTAATGCCCCGGATGCTTGCGCGCGAAAGCGAGGTAGGCGCGGCCCGTCGCCTCGAAACGGGAGAGGGCGGATGGGCCCCCGGTGTCGAAGGCGTATTCCATGAGGTCCGCGAAGATCTCGTAGCCCTGCAGAGCGGCCTCAGCGATCAAATCGTCCTTGCCCTCGAAATGCCGGTAGACCGCGGCGGGCGTCACCCCCGCCGTCTTCGCCGCTTCCGACAGGGTGAAACCCTCCGGCCCCTTCGTCTCGATCAGGGACAGGGCGGCATCCACCAGCGCCTGACGCAGGTTGCCGTGGTGATAGCCACGTTTGCCGGTCATCCGCGCCAGATCTCCGGGCCGCCGCATATCTCGGGATCCGCCTCGCCGATCAGCGCTGCATCACGGCCCTCGTAGGGGACAGCGCGCAGGATCGCGCGGATCGCCTCCAGCCGGGCGCGGCGCTTGTCGTCGGACAGGATCACGGTCCAGGGTGCGATGCCGGTATGGGAGCGAGAGAAGGTGTCACGGATCGCTTCGGAATAGGCGTCCCACTTCTTCAGCCCCTCCACGTCGACCCAAGACAGCTTCCATTGCTTCAGCGGATCGCTTTCGCGCCGCAGCATCCGGTTCAGCTGCTCCGCCCGGCCGACATTGAGCCACAGCTTCACGAGGATGATCCCGTCATCGACCAGCGTGCTTTCGAATGCGGGAAGCTGGCGGAAGAAGGCGTCCCGCTGCGCGTCCGTGCAGAAATCGAACACCCGCTCGACGACGCCGCGATTGTACCAGGAGCGATCGAAGAGCACGAGCTCGCCGCCGGCGGGCAGGTGGGCGACGTAGCGCTGGAAGTACCACTGGGATTGCTCGCGCTCCGTCGGGGTCGGCAGGGCGACGAGCCGGGCAACGCGGGGGTTCAGGTTCTCCCGGACCCGCTTGATCGTCCCGCCCTTGCCGGCCGCATCGCGCCCCTCGAAGACCACCGCGACCCGCCGGCCGGACGCCTTGATCCAGGCCTGAAGCTGCACGAGCTCTCGCTGGAGCGCCTCCAGCTGATCCTCGTACTCGTCCTTGTCCATGCGGTCATCGTACGGATAGGGCGGCTCTAGGATCGTCTTCCCACCGTCCTCGAGCGCCTTGCGCACGTCCTTCGGCGCGCCGGACGTTGCATATTCCGAGATCGCACCATCGAAGGGAAGTGTCATCGAACAGGTCTCCAGCGCTCACGTCGGGTGGGCCATGATGGACGCTCGGACGGATGGAGGGAAGGGGGGATGCCTTGCGACGTCGTCCCTCCCGTCCGCCGGAACGCTCCACGCAAAACTGCGGCCGACCTATGGCCAGGCTCATCGGCAGATGCGGGCCGGCTACCGCGGCCAGGCTTTCGCGGCCACCCTGTCGATTGCCGCCAGCACCTGTTCTTGCGCGACGTGGTGGGGCATATGACCGATGCCGGGGAGTTCGGTGAGGCTCGCATTCGGAAGGATCTTCACGAGGCGGCGCGAATGGACGTCTATGGGGACGATCTTGTCCGCTGTGCCGTGGATGAGTTCGGCGGGGACCTCGATGCCGGGGTAATCCGGCGCCATCTCGAGCAATGCGCCTTTAAGTTCGAAGATCTGCCGGGCATTTGCGCGAACCGAATGCGGACGGAGCGACAGCGGGATGCCGAGATACTCGCGGTAGCCCTCCGGCGGGTCCTGCGGAGCGAAGACGGAATTCAGCGCCCGCCGCTCCACCGGCGGAATCGCGATGGTGCTGGCAAGTGGAGCGATGACAGCGCCGCCGAACTTCCCCGACATGAGCGCATATTGCGGGCCGAGGCCGCCCTCCCACGGCATGGTCGCGCCGGAGACGATGACGAGCCCCGCCACCCGCTCCGGCCGCTCCAGCGCCCAGGCCATCGCAACCGCGCCTCCGTAGGATTGTCCCAGCACGATGGCCTTCTTTACCCCGAGCCGCTCCGCCGCGACGTCGAGGAGGCGCGCCTGCTCCGCCGGCGAGCCGCCATCGGCCGCGATCGGCTCGGTATGGCCAAGGCCCGGACGATCGAACGCGATGACGCGGTAGCGGTCCTTCAGCTTGCCCACGAGGGAGAAGGTGAAGTCCCGCGTGTTGCCGGAGGCGCCGTGAATCAGGATGAGATCCGGACCCGTTCCCTCCACGTGGGCGTGGACGGTGGTATTGCCGATCTGGAGAAGCTGCCCGGTCGGCGGATAATCGAGCGCGGCCTTGCCGATCAGGGCGACGCGGCTTCCCGGAACGTCGTCCTTCGGGGGGCCCTTCGGCACGGCGCAGGCGGCGAGCGCAAGGCCGAGGCCGACGAACCCAAGAGCCGCCCGGCGCTTCATCCCTCGGACCCGATCTGCGCCAGATCGAATGGCGTCGTTTGGTAGATCTGGTTGATCCAGTTGCCGTAGAGCAGGTGCGCGTGGCTCCGCCAGCGATTGAGCGGCGCCTCGGCGGGGTCGTTCCGAGGGAAATAATCGAACGGCAGGGCGACGGCGGTGCCGGAGGCGGCGTCCCGGTCGTACTCCTCCTTGAGCGTGGTGCTGTCGTATTCGAAATGGTTGAAGATGTAATAGGCGCGGCGCCCCGGATCCTCGACGAGGCAGGGGCCGACCTCCTCGCTGTCGAGCAGGACCGAGAGGCCCGGCACGCTCTCGATCTCCGCCCGGCGCATCTCCGTCCAGCGGGAGACGGGCACGATGCAATCGTCCGAGAACCCGCGTAGGAGGGGGTTTGCGGGATCGAGGTTGCGGTGGCGGAAACAGCCGAAGGCCTTGTCCTCCAGGAGGTGCTTAGCGATGCCGTGGAAGTGGTTGATCATCGCCATTCCGCCCCAGCAGACGCCGAAGGTGGAATGGACGTGGCTCTGCGTCCACTCGAAGACCTCGCGCAGCTCGTCCCAGTAGGTGACGTCCGCGAAGGGCAGGTGCTCGATGGGGGCGCCGGTGATGACGAGCCCGTCGAACCGCTCCTCCTTCACGTCCCTGAAGGGGCGGTAGAAGGCCTCCATGTGCTCGGCGGCGGTGTTCCGCGTCTCGTGTTCGCTCATGCGAATAAGGGAGAAATCGATCTGGATCGGCGTCGCGCCGATGAGGCGGGCGAACTGCGTCTCCGTCTGGATCTTCTTCGGCATGAGGTTGAGAAGGCCGATCCGGAGGGGCCGGATCTCCTGCCGCGCGGCCCGGTTCGACCCCATCACCATCACGCCCTCGCGGTCGAGGATGGAATAGGCTGGAAGGTCTTCTGGCAGCGTTATGGGCATGGGGGCTTCCCTGGTGGTGGGACAGGCGATCTATGTGGAGGAGGAGCGCCGCTCAAGGGCGCGGGCAACGAGGTCCTCGAAGGACGCGGCGTCGGTAACGGCAGCGGCCTCCTCGGCGGTGACGGAAATACCCCAGTTCCGGGCCATCGCGGCATATCGCGGCTGGCGGTGGGCGAGGGCCTTGGCATAGGTCCAGCGCACGAACGCGTCCGGATCGACCTCGTCCTCGGGCTGGCCCGTCTCGGCGAGATAGTCGGTCCAGCACGCCTCAAGGAATTCGGGCTGGTAGGACATGGGCTTGGGCGCCCGGTCGAAGCGGCGGACGAGCTCCTGCCGGTGGGCTTCGGAGCCTTCGATCCAGATCATCAGCGTGCAGTCCGAAAGCGCGGTCAGGACCGGATCGGCCGGATCCTCAGGGTCCACCCATTCGCAGATCGACCCGCCGCTGTCGCAGATGAAGTTGGGATAGCCGTAGATCCCGCGGGCCCGGTCGATGAAATGCGACGTGTCCAGGAGACTGGCGATCTCGGAGCGGCGGAACTCCTCCTGGCGCTTGCGATACTCCGCGATCGGCAGGCCGCCCCTCGACGGATCGCCCGGCTTGCCGAGATAGGTCGAAACCGGGGTCAGGTTGTCGAAGGTGATGTTCGAGCCGATGTAGATGGAATCGCTCAGGAGCAGCTCCCGCAGGAACGGCACCCGCATTGCGGCGCGCTTGAAGTCGTCCGCGATGAGCTCGCCCATGTACCGGGTGCCGATGCGGTAATCGATGGAGTAGTGAAACCACGTCCCGGAGCCGCGCAGCATCTTCGACAGATGGGTCTTGCCGAGGCCGGACATCGCGAAGAGCAGCACGGACTTTTCCGGGGCTGCGCGCCAGCTCGGCGCGTCGGGGTAGAGGAGGGGGCGCATCGTCATCTCGGCCTTCGTAGCCGGGGATTCGGGCGGGGGCCAGAGGCGGTTTGCGACGGGCGCGCCATGGCGCCCGGGGGACGTGCCCGGAGCCGGACCGGAAAGCGCCGGACCCTCGGGCCCGGCGCTGTTGTTGTCTCAGTTCTTTGTGCCGTCCTCGCCGCCGCCATCCGGCGAGCCGGACGCATCATCCGTCCCCGCCTCGGAACCGCCGGCACTCAGCTCGTCGGCGACGTCCTCGACGATTTCGGCCTCCCCGCTCTGCTCGGCGATGTAGGCCACGGTCACGACCTCTTCGCCGGGCGCCGTATCGAAGACCTTCACGCCGCCTGCGCTCCTCGAGCGGAACGGGATGCCGGTGACGGAGGTGCGGATGGACTGCCCGCGCGACGTGGCGAGCATGATCTGGTCGTCACCCTGCACCGGGAAGGAGGCCACGAGGGCGCCCCCCCGCATCGCCTTGTCGATCGCGGCGACGCCCATGCCGCCACGCCCGCGCACCGGGTAGTCGTGCGAGGAGGAGACCTTGCCGAGGCCGCGTGCGGTGATCGTCAGGATCAGGTCCTCGTAGGCGCTCATCTCGGCATAGCGCTCGGTGCTGAGGCTGCCGGCCTCGACGCTGTCCTCCTCGTCGTCGGTCTCGGATGCCTCGTCGGTCAGGCCCGCCACGGCGCGGCGCTGCTTGAGATAGGCGACGCGCTCGGTCGCATCGGCCTCGAAGTGGCGGATGACGGACATGGAGACGACGCGGTCCCCCTCGGCGAGACGGATGCCGCGCACGCCGGTGGAGTCGCGACCCTTGAAGATCCGCACGTCCGTCGTGCGGAAGCGGATGGCGCGGCCCAAATGGCTGATGAGCATCACGTCATCATCTTCGGAGGCGATGCGGGCATTCACCAGCTCCACATCGTCGGGCAGCTTCATCGCGATCTTGCCGTTGCGCATGACGTTGGTGAAGTCGCTGAGCGCGTTGCGGCGGACATCGCCCCCCGTCGTCGCGAAGACGATTTGGAGATCGCCCCAGTCCGCCTCGTCACGGTCGACCGGCATGATCGCGGCCACCGAGGTGCCCGGCGCCATGCCGTCGATCACGTTGCGGATGTCCCGGCCGCGGGCCGAGCGGCCGCCCTGCGGAAGGCGCCAGGTCTTCAGCTTGTAGACCATCCCGCCGGTGGAGAAGACGAGCAGCGGCGTATGGGTATTGGCGACGAAGAGCGTCGTGACGACATCGTCGTCCTTGGTGGACATCGCCGAGAGGCCCTTGCCGCCGCGCTTCTGGGAGCGGTACTCGGCGAGGGGCGTGCGCTTGATGTAGCCGGACTGGGTCACGGTAACGACCATGTCCTCCCGCTCGATCAGGTCCTCGTCGTCCATGTCGCCCGACCAGTCGACGATCTCGGTCCGGCGCGGCACGGCGAACTGTTCCCGCACCTCGCGCAGCTCGTCGGAGATGATCGACATGATCCGCTCGCGGGAGCCGAGGATCTCGAGGTAGTCCTTGATCTTCGCGGCCAGCTCCTCGAGCTCGTCCGTCACTTCCTTGACGCCGATCTGGGTCAGCCGCTGGAGACGCAGCTCGAGGATCGCGCGGGCCTGCGTCTCGGAGAGGTTGTAGGTCCCGTCGTCGTTCATCGTGTGGGACGGATCGTCGATCAGTCGGATGTAATCAGCGATGTCCGCGGCCGGCCAGCGGCGCGTCATCAGCTTCTCGCGTGCCTCGGCGGCATCGGCGGAGGCGCGGATCGTGGCCACCACCTCGTCCACGTTCGAGACGGCGACGGCGAGACCGCACAGGATGTGGCTCCGCTCGCGCGCCTTGCGCAGCTCGAACGCCGTCCGGCGGGCGACGACATCCTCGCGGAAATCGACGAAGGCGGTGAGGAAGCCGCGCAGCGTGAGCTGTTCCGGACGGCCCCCGTTCAGCGCCAGCATGTTGCAGCCGAAAGAGGTCTGCATCGGGGTGAAGCGGAACAGCTGGTTCAGCACGACCTCGGCCGTCGCGTCCCGCTTCAGCTCGATGACGACGCGGACGCCCACGCGGTCGCTTTCGTCCTGGATGCCGGAGATGCCTTCGAGCTTCTTGTCGCGGACGAGCTCGGCGATCTTCTCGATCATCGACGCCTTGTTCACCTGATAGGGAATCTCGTCGAGGACGATGGCGTAGCGGTCCTTGCGGATCTCCTCGACGCGGGTCCGGGCCCGCAGGATCACGGAGCCGCGGCCTTCGAGATAGGCTTTGCGCGCGCCGGAGCGGCCGAGCATGATCGCGCCGGTGGGGAAGTCCGGGCCGGGGATGTACTCGATCAGCTGCTCCGAGGTGAGGTCCGGATCCTCGATCAGTGCGAGCGTCGCGTCCACCACCTCGCCGAGATTGTGCGGCGGGATGTTCGTCGCCATGCCGACGGCGATGCCGCCAGCGCCGTTGACGAGCATGTTCGGGAAGCGCGCCGGCAGGACGACCGGCTCCTTGTCCTTGCCGTCGTAATTGTCCTGGAAGTCGACCGTTTCCTTCTCGATATCCGCGAGAAGGGCCTGCGCCGGGCGGTCCATTCGGACCTCGGTGTAGCGCATGGCCGCGGCGCTGTCGCCGTCCATCGAGCCGAAGTTGCCCTGACCGTCCAGCAGCGGCAGGGACATCGAGAAGTCCTGCGCCATACGCACCAGCGCGTCGTAGATCGCGCTGTCGCCGTGGGGGTGATAGCGCCCCATCGTGTCGCCCACGGGGCGGGCGGACTTGCGGTAGGCCTTGTCGTGCGTGTTGCCGGTCTCGTGCATCGCGTAGAGGATGCGGCGGTGGACCGGTTTGAGCCCGTCACGCAGATCCGGAATGGCCCGGCTGACGATGACGGACATCGCGTAGTCGAGATACGACGTGCGCATCTCGTCGGCGATGGAAATCGTCGGCCCGGAGGGACCCGGCGTCTGCGGGATTTCCTCTTCGGAATCAGGGGGTTCGGGCGTGTCGCTCATCAGATTGCCTGCGCTCCGAGCGCTTCTCTAGATATTGTTGAGGCATTCTATCCCATACGCCATATCGAGTGCAACGGAATGCGGGCGCCGCGATTGGCAGCCGACGCGTCCATTGGACAACATACTGTTTTCGTTGACCTGTTTTGGAGCTGTGGCAAGCTGCCCTCAGGGGTGCGCGATAGAGGGGCGGGGAGGGCTTTGATGAACGCCAGCGATACCGAACTCATGCTCAGGGGATACGGACTGACGACGGCGGAGATGTTTTACCGGATGCCGGACTACAGGAACGTCCTGAACACCTTCATCTGGCAGGGCTATGACCTTGCGCCGGACCATCCGCGATTGCTCGCGTTCATCGACTTCTGGAAAGGGGAGATCGAGGGGCCGCTGCACTCCGTGCGCTTCACCCACCGCAAGCAGATCTCCCCCGGTGAGTGGCGAAACGTCACCGGGGAATTCACGCAGCATTAGGGACGGGCGTCCCGGCGTCCGCTCAGAGGGCAACCATCACGAGGGCGTGGCGCTTCCGGCCCGCACTCAGCTTGACGGGATCGGCGAGCGCCACCGCGTCCAGCATCAGGCCGGGATCGGTGAGGGTCTCGTCATTCATCTTCGCTCCGCCCTCGGTGATCAGGCGCCGCGCATCCTTGCCGGATTTCGCGAGGCCGGAGCGCACGAAGAGCTGGGCGACGGAGATGCCCTCGGCCAGCTCGTCCTGCGCCAGCGCCAGCGTCGGAAGGTCGGCGCCCGCGCCGCCCTTCTCGAAGACCTCCCGCGCCGTCTCCTGCGCCGCGCGCGCCGCCTCGGCGCCGTGCAGGAGCGTCGTCACCTCGTCGGCCAGAACGATCTTGGCATCATTGATCTCCGAGCCGCCGAGCGCACCCAGCCGCTCGCACTCCTCTACCGGCAGATCGGTGTAGAGCTTGAGGAACCGGCCGACATCGGCGTCGGTGGTGTTGCGCCAGAACTGCCAGAACTCGTAGGGGCTCAGCATCTCCGAGTTGAGCCAGGTCGCCCCGCCGGCGCTCTTGCCCATCTTCCGCCCGTCGGACGTCGTGAGGAGCGGCGTCGTCAGGCCGAAGATCTGCTGGTCGGCCACGCGGCGGGTGAGGTCGATCCCGTTGACGATGTTGCCCCACTGGTCCGAGCCGCCCATCTGCAGGACGCAGCCGTAGCGCCGGTTCAGCTCGAGGAAATCGTAGGCCTGCAGAATCATGTAGTTGAATTCGAGGAAGGAGAGGGATTGCTCCCGGTCCAGCCGCGACTTCACGCTTTCGAAGGACAGCATCCGGTTGACGGAGAAGTACCGCCCGATATCGCGCAGGAAGTCGAGATAGTTCAGACCGTCCAGCCACTCGGCGTTGTCGAGCATGAGCGCGCCCGAGGGCGTGTCCGAGTAGTCGAGGTAGCGCGAGAAGACGGCACCCATCCCCTCGATGTTGGCCGCGATCTGATCGGGCCCGAGAAGGGGGCGCTCGTCGCTGCGGAAGGAGGGATCGCCCACCTTCGTCGTGCCGCCGCCCATCAGCGTGATCGGCTTGTGCCCCGTCTTCTGCAGAAGACGCAGGAGCATGATGTTCAGAAGGTGCCCGACATGAAGCGACGCCGCTGTCGCGTCGTAGCCGATATAGGCCGGGACCGGATCGCCGGAGACCAGGCGGTCGTCCAGGGCCTGCAGGTCGGTGCAGTCGGCGAGGTAGCCGCGCTCGATCAGCGCGGTCAGAAAGTCGGATTTCGGGTGGTAGGTCATGGCGGCCCGGTCCATTGTCGTGTCCGCGCCTCCTTACCGGGGGCCAGCGGAGAGGGAAAGCCGATGTCGAGGCACGGGGCCATGCGTGTGGCCGGAACCATGTCCGGGACTTCGCTCGATGGGGTCGACGCCGCCATCGTCGAGACCGACGGTCTGTCGATCACGGGCTTTGGCCCAAGCGCCTACAGGCCTTATTCGCAGGATGAGCGGGACACGCTCCGCGCCGCGCTCGGCCGCTGGCCCGGCGAGGAGGGCGTGGAGGCAGCGGCCGAGATCGTCGAGACCGCCCATGCAGAAGTGCTCTCCGGCCTCGGACCGTTCGACGCGGTCGGCTTCCACGGCCAGACCCTGGCGCACGATCCGGGCGGACGGGGGACGCATCAGGCCGGGGACGGCAATGTCCTCGCCGAGGTCCTGCCGCAGCGCGTCCCGGTGGTCTGGGATTTCCGCAGCAACGACGTACAGCTGGGCGGGCAGGGCGCGCCGCTCGCCCCCGCCTTTCACCACGCGCTCGCGGTCCATGTCGGCGCGGAGGAGCCGCTCGCGTTCCTCAATCTCGGCGGCGTCGGAAACCTGACCTGGGTCGATCCCCGCATCGGCGCGGTCGAGGAGCCGGGCGCCGTCCTCGCCTTCGACACCGGGCCCGCCAACGCGCCGGTGGACGATCTGATGCGCCAGCGTCTCGGCAGACCGTTCGACGAGGGGGGCGCGCTCGCCATCAGCGGTGAGCCCGACGAGGCGATCCTGTCTGACTTCCTCAGCCATCCATATTTCTTCCGGATGCCGCCCAAATCGCTCGACCGGAACGATTTCCCCGGCCTCGTCCGTGCGGTGGAGAGGCTTTCGGACGCCGATGCCGCCGCCACCCTCACCGCCGCGGCCGCGCTGGCGGTCCTGCGCGGGGCGGAGCATTTTCCGGCTCCCGTCACGCGCCTTCTCGTTACAGGCGGGGGGCGGCTCAACCCCGCCCTGATGGAAATGATCGCCGGCGGTCTCGAAAACGTGCGGGTCGAAGCGGTCGAGGCGGCCGGGCTGGACGGGGACATGCTAGAAGCGCAGGCGTTCGGCCATCTCGCCGTCCGTGTCCTGCGCGGTCTGCCGACGAGTTTCCCCGGAACCACCGGCGTGCGGGCCGCGGTAGGCGGGGGGCAGGTGGCACGGCCGGCGGCGTGAGCCCGGCCGCCGCCGTCAGCCGAGCGGAATGTCGAAGCCCTCGGGGGCCATCTCGAACCCCTCGAAGCGGAAGCCCGGCGAGACGGTACAGCCGACCAGCGTCCATGCGCCCGAGCTTCGGGCGGCCTGCCACCAGCCATTCGGCACGATGATCTGCGGGCGCTGTCCGGCGGCAAAATCAGAGCCCAGCGTCATGGGCGTCGCCGGCCCCTCATCGGTCCGCGACAGCGCCAGGACGAGCGGATCGCCCGCGTAGAAATGCCAGACCTCGTCGGCATCGACTCGGTGCCACCGGCTCACCTCTCCCGCGGCGAGAAGGTAGTAGATCGCCGTACCGGACGGCCGTTCTCCCGCGGCGCCCCACGACACCCAGCTCTGCCGGTAATGGCCGCCCTCGGGATGCGGCTCGAGGGACAGGCCCGCGATGATCTCCTCGGCTGTCTGCATCGCTCACTCTCGTTTCCGTTTGATTTCCGTGGCGTAGTTGGAACCTTCGCTCCTCCGGGTCTGTTGGTATCGCAATTGAACGAACAAAGGGAGCATCCCAATGAAACTGATGATCGCATCTGCCCTCGCCCTGACCGTGGCAGCCCCGGCAGCCTTTGCCCAGGACGCCGCCGAGCCGGTGACCGACGAGAACATGGCGGCCGAGACGACCGCCGCCACCGCCGGCGACATGGACTACGCGAACCTGATCCGTACCCGGGACATCACCGGCGGCGACATCTATTCGCTGAACGACGGCATGGGCGACGAAGAGTGGACGTCCGACACGATGTATGACGGCGTCGGCGACAACTGGAACGACATCGGCGAGATCGAAGACGTCGTGCTCGACACGAGCGGCCAGATGGTCGGCATCGTGGCCGAGGTCGGCGGCTTCCTCGACATCGGCGACAAGCACGTCTTCATCCCGGTCGACAACGTGCGCCTCGTTCCCGTCGATGATGCCGAATACGCCTACGTGACGCAGTACTCCGAAGAGCAGCTCGAAGAGCTCGAAGGCGTCGACGAAGGCTGGTGGGACTAATCACGCCCGAGGTTTGATACCTCCGAGGCCTGATGCCTGACAGATGAAGAAGGGCCCGCCGATCCGGCGGGCCCTTTTTTCGTGCGCGATGCGAGCCTCGGCGCGGCTGGCTGGAGCGGAGACGTAATCGCTCCGCCCGGCCTGCCGTCTTCAGTCGCGAAGGATCGAGCGGCCGGCGTAGACGGCGCTTTCGCCCAGCATCTCCTCGATCCGGATCAGCTGGTTGTACTTCGCCAGCCGGTCGGAGCGCGACAGGGACCCGGTCTTGATCTGCCCGCAATTGGTCGCGACGGCGAGATCGGCGATGGTCGTGTCCTCGGTTTCGCCGGAGCGGTGGGACATCACGCAGGTCATTCTCGCACGGTGGGCCATGTCCACGGCGGCGAGCGTCTCCGTCAGCGTGCCGATCTGGTTGACCTTGACCAGAAGCGAGTTGGCGGCACCGCGGGCGATGCCTTCGGCCAAGCGCTCTGGATTGGTGACGAAGAGATCGTCGCCGACGAGCTGCACCTTGTCGCCGAGCGCCTGGGTCAGCGCCTTCCAGCCATCCCAGTCATCCTCGGAGCAGCCGTCCTCGATGGAGATGATCGGGTAATCGCGCACCAGTGCCTCGAGATACGCGACGTTCTCGTCCGCGGAGAGAACCTTGTCCTCGCCCGAGAAGGCATAGCGACCGTCCTTGAAATACTCCGTCGCGGCGCAATCGAGGGCGAGATAGATGTCTTCTCCGGGGGTGTAGCCGGCCTTCTCGATGGAGCGCAGGATCACGTCCAGGGCCTCGCGGGTGGAGGACAGGTCCGGCGCGAAGCCGCCCTCGTCGCCGATGCCGGTGGACAGGCCCTGTGCGCCGAGTTCCTTCTTCAAAGTGTGGAACACCTCCGACCCCATGCGGACCGCCTCGGCGATGGAGGTGGCCGAGACCGGCATGATCATGAATTCCTGGATGTCGATCGGGTTGTCCGCGTGTTCGCCGCCGTTGATGATGTTCATCATCGGAACGGGCAGGGTGCGCGCCGAGGTGCCGCCGACATAGCGGAAGAGCGGCTGCCCGGTATAATCTGCCGCCGCCCGCGCCACGGCGAGGGAGACGCCGAGGATCGCGTTGGCGCCGAGACGGCCCTTGTTGTCCGTCCCGTCCATCTCGATCATCGCGGTGTCGATCGCGACCTGCTCGATCGCCTCGAAGCCGACGAGGGCTTCCGCGATCTCGCCGTTCACCGACGCCACCGCATCGAGGACGCCCTTGCCCTTGTAGCGGGCGGCATCGCCATCCCGTCGCTCGACGGCTTCGTAGGCACCGGTGGATGCGCCGGACGGCACGGCGGCCCGGCCCAGCGTTCCGTCCTCCAGCGTCACGTCGACCTCGACCGTGGGGTTCCCCCGGCTGTCGAGAATCTCGCGGGCGTGGATGTCGATGATGGTGCTCATGGTGTCGGCTCCCCGTGGCAACTTTTCGTTACTTGATGCTTAGCGGCGGCGGCGGGGCGGCGAAAGGGGGCTTTCTCCACCGGGCGGGCGCACCGCTTTCAGCCGCTCCCGCGCCAGGGTGTAGAGGCCGGAGGCGATGATGATCGCGGCGCCGAGAAGCGTCCAGGCATCCGGCCGCTCACCGAAGACCACCGCGCCGACGATGAGCGCGAAGAGCAGACGCGCGTAGCGGAACGGCGCGATGAAGGCGATGTCCCCGATGCGGGACGCTCCGACGAGGGCGTAGTAGCCGCTCGTGCCGAAGAGAAGCGCGGCCGCGAGCCGCAGCGCATCGCCGCCGTCCATCGGCTCCCAGACCCCGCCGGACAGCGCAATGAGGAAGAGCCCCGCCGGCATCGCGGCGCCGAAGCCGTAGCTCGACAGGACGAGGGACGGCACCCCCGGCGGTACGCGGCGCGTGGCGATGTCCCGCGCGGCGAGGGCGAACACCGCCACGACGGCGAGCAGCGAGACAGGCTCGAACCCGGCCGCGCCGGGGCGTACGATCATCAGAACGCCCGCAAGGCCGACCGTGATCGCCGTCCACCGCCGCCAGCCGACATCCGCTCCGAGGAGGAGAGCCGCCCCGAGCGTCACGACGAGAGGCACCGCCTGAAGGATCGCCGAGGCGACGGAGAGGTCCGACAGGGTGATGGCGGAGATGAACGACAGCGCCGCCACCGCCTCGGCGACATTCCGGACGATGACCGCGGGATGCAGGAAGTGGCGCGAGAGGACGGAGGCGCCCGAGGCCTTTGCCGCCGCCCCGAAGACGCACATGCCGCAGAAGCCGAGGATGACGAGGATCTGTCCCGTCGGCAGGTAGGCCGATGCGGCCTTGATGAACATGTCCTCCATGGCGAAGCCCGCCATGGCGGCGATCATCAGCAGCATTCCCCTGATATTATCCATCGATCCGGCTCCTTCTTGCGGTCCCCCCGTGGCGGGTCCGGACCGGAGGCGCAAGGGGCAGCGGGCGGAGCGAGGAGCTAGCTCTTGTCGATTCGCGTGCCGTAAAGCTTGAGACGGTGCCCCTCGAGCCGATAACCGAGGCGCTTCGCGATCTTTTCCTGAAGGGCTTCGATTTCGGGATCGACGAATTCGATCACCTCGCCCGTGGCGAGGTCGATGAGGTGGTCGTGGTGGTCCCGCTCGGCATCCTCGTAGCGCGCGCGTCCGTCGCCGAGCTCGACGCGCTCCAGGATGCCGACCTCCTCGAAGAGCTTCACGGTACGATAGACTGTGGCGAGCGAAATCCTCGGGTCGCGCCGCGTGGCCCGGGCATGCAGCTCCTCCACGTCGGGATGGTCCGAGGCCGTGCTCAGGACCTCGGCGATCACGCGACGCGGACCGGTCAGCCGCAGGCCGCTTGCCCCGATCCTCTGAAAGATGCTGCCCGCCATCGGTCTCCCGCCCGGCTCGTCCACCCGTGAGGCCGAGGGACTACAGGATAGGGCGGTGAGGGGGAAGGCGGGGGACGGTGCCCTCTACCCGCGAAAAGGGCCGCCCCTTCCGGGACGGCCCTTTCCGAAATTCACACCGGGGCGGAGCCCGTGGGGATCACTCCTCGTCGTCGAGGGCGTCCACCGCGGCTTTCAGCTCGTCCTTGTCGGACGTCTTTTCCTCGACCGTCGCCTGCTCGAAGATGTAGTCGACGACCTTGTCCTCGAAGATCGGCGCGCGGAGCTGCTGCTGGGCCTGCTGGTTCTGCTGGATGAACTCGAAGAACTGACGTTCCTGACCCGGATACTGGCGGGCCTGAGTCATGACGGCCTGCGTCATCTCGGCGTCGGAGACCTCGATCTCCTGCTTGCGGCCGAGTTCGGCGAGGAGGAGGCCCAGACGGACGCGGCGCTCGGCGAGCGTCTTGTGCTCGTCGGTGGGCTCGATCTTGCCGTGATCGTGGCCATGCTCTTCGGGGTGCTCCTCGTGGTGGAGCTGGTGGGCGATCTGGTCGGCCTCGGCCTGCACCAGCGACGGCGGCAGGTCGAAGGACACCTTCTCGTCGAGCGCGTCGAGAAGACGGCGCTTCATGACGGCGCGGGCGGCGGAGGCATACTCGGCTTCCAGCTTCTCGCGGACCTGACCCTTCAGGGCCTCGAGGTCCTCGGCGCCGAACTTGGTGGCCAGCTCGTCGTCGATCTTGGCGTCGGAGGGCGCCTTCACGGCCTTGACCGTGGTCTCGAAGACCGCGTCCTTGCCGGCGAGGTGCTCTGCGCCGTACTCGGCGGGGAAGGTCACCTCGACATCGCGCTTGTCGCCGGCCTTCACGCCCACGAGCTTCTCTTCGAAGCCGGGGATGAACTGGCCGGAGCCCAGCGTCAGCGGGAAGTCGTCCGCGGTGCCGCCCTCGAAGGCTTCGCCGTCGACGCGGCCGATGAAGTCGATGACCACCTGGTCGCCGTCCTCGGCTGCGCCGTCCTTGTCGTCGAAGCTCTTGGCTTGCGCGGCAAGACCCTGGAGCGCTTCGTCGATGGCCTCGTCATCGGCCTTCACGACCAGCTTATCGAGCGAGATGGAGGACAGGTCCGGCTCGGGGATCTCCGGCAGGGCCTCGTACTGCATTTCGACCTCGACGTCGTCGCCGGGCTTCCACTGCTCGCCGGTGGTCATCTTGACCTCGGGCTGCATGGCCGGGCGGTCGCCGCTTTCCTCGAAATGCTTCGACATCGCGCCGTCGACGGTTTCCTGCATCGCTTCGCCGAGCAGACGGTCGCCGTACTGTTTCTTGAGAAGCGCGAGCGGCACCTTGCCCTTGCGGAAGCCCTTCATCTCGATCTGGGGCTGCGCCTCGACCAGCTTCTCGTCCACCTTCTCGTTCAGCTCGGAAGCCGGGATGGTGATCTTGTAGCCGCGCTTCAGGCCCTCGTTTGTGGTCTCGGTGACCTGCATGGGGGAGCGTCCTTCGTTTGCTGTCGTTGCGGGGGCCGCGCAATCGGAGCGCGGCGCGTGTTCGTGAAATTGGGCGCCCTTCTAGGGGCGCGTCCGTGTCCGCGCAAGCACAATGGCCGGCCGGCCCGGGCTGCCGGACCCCGATCCCCACCGGAGCCGAGCAGATGCCGCGCCCGCCGGGCGTCCATCCGCAGCCGTGGTCCTGCGGTCCGGCTTGCCCGGATGGGGCTGCATGGAGCGAATCCCGGGAAAGGGCAAGGCGGGGGCAGGGCGGTCCGCCGGGTGGTTCCCCACCGTCCTTAATCCATTCTTAACCAAGAGCATCCAACGTTGCAAAATGCGAACCCACCTCCGGGACCGCTTCCGAACCTGAAGGGCAACGTGGAGCGATGAAGGATGCAGACGAGACCGGGGCGGACCTCGCCGATCGAGCGCGCAAGGATGGCGAGCAGACGCCATCGATCCAGCCCGGCGGCTGCCTCGTCGAGATCGGGGACGACGGACGGGTGCTCAGCGCCTCGGCCAACACCTCGTCGGTCCTTGGGAGCGACGCCGGGGACCTTTTGGGGACACCCCTGACGGAGCGGTTCAGCGCCGAAGCGGTGGAGCGGCTGGAGCAGGGCTTCGAGGCCCTGCCGCCACCGTATTACAGGTCCAACATCTTCGGCATCCATCTGTTCGGGGACAATCGCATCTTCGACGTCGCAATACATCGCCACGCGGCCCGGGCGATCATCGAGTTCGAACCCATGCCGGACGAATGTCCGACCCACGATGCCGACGTGATCCAGCCTCTTCTCGACAGGATCAGGTCCAGCGAGACGCTCGAACAGGTCTGGTCCCTCTCGGCGGATTTCCTGCGCGAGCTGACGGGGTTCGACCGGGTCATGGTGTACCGCTTCGACCGGGACGGCGGCGGCGAGGTCATTAGCGAATCCCTCGGCGGCGACCTTCCGAGCGTCCTCGGGTGCCGCCTTCCCGCCGAAGACAACCTTCCGGAGGCGGGGGAGCTCACCGCGCGCAACCTTCCGAGCATGATTGACGATGTCGAGGCGCCGCCGGTTCCCATCGTCTCGATTGCAGCGAGCGGATCCGACCCGCTCGATCTGTCCCGGGCCGCTCACCGGGCGGTTCCCCCGGAGCACCTTCGGCCCTTGCGCGACATGGGCGTCGCGGCAAGCATGTCCGTCTCGATCCTCAGGGACGAGGCTCCCTGGGGCATGATGATCTGCCACCACCCGCGGCCGCTGCGGCCGGATTTCCGGATCCGCCTGGCGGCCGACATGCTGACGCGCTTCGCCAGTGCCGAGATCAGCCGTCGGGAAGAGTTGCTCGAGAAAGCGCAGGCGGACCGTGCCCGGGAGCAGTACGACCGGGTGATCGCCCTCGTCGAGGCGGACGAGGAGAATCCCGGCGATCTCGGGGAGCTGCGACGGACCATCGGCGAAGCGATCGAGATCGACGGCCTGGCGGTGTCCGAAGGCGGCCGCTACCGAACCTGCGGCCACACGCCGACGGAGGCCGAATGCGTGGCCCTGGCCCGCCATCTGGAGACGCGGGAAGGCCGGGAGCGGATCAGCTCGACCTCGTCGCTCGCCGAGACACATCCCGGCCTTGTGGCGGAAGAGCGGAGGATCGGCGGCCTCATCGCCCTGCCGATCCGTGGGCGGGCAGGCGGCTATGTCATGCTCTTCCGCTCCGGGATGCAGGCGCAGCGGAACCGGACGGACGATCCCGAGGCGCAGGGCCGCGACGAAACGGGCGGCGGCTCCCCCCGCAGCTCGGAGCGCCGGGACGAGGCCGCGGGCAGCCGCTGCGCCCCTTGGACCGGCGGTGATCTGCGGGCCGCCGAGGTCCTGAGGGTGGCGCTCCTCGAATTCGCACGCGTTAGGGCGGAGGCCGCCCTCTGCCGGAGCAAGGAGAAGTTCCGAAAGCTGGCGTTCTACGATCCACTGACCGGGCTGCCCAACCGCGCGCTTTTCCTGGACCGCTTCGCCGCCGTCGCCGCGCAGATCCGGCGCTCCGGCGAGGAGATGATCCTGCTGCGGCTCGACGTCGATCACTTCAAGGGTATCAACGACACGCTCGGGCGACAGGCGGGCGATGCGCTGCTGCACGCTCTGGCCCACCGGATCGAGGGCGCTCTTGAGGGGGAGGAGACGTTGGCCCGCCTCGGCGGGGACGAGTTCGCCGCCATCGTTCGCCATACCGGTCCCGTGGCCCGGGTCGAGGCGGCGGCGGACCGCATCCGGAAGGCGGCCTGCTTTCCGCTCGCGCTGGACGGGACCGAGGTCACGCCGTCGGTCAGCATGGGGGCGGCGATCTTTCCCCGCCACGGACAGGACCACCGGACCCTGATGCACCGTGCGGATATCGCGCTTTGCCGGGCCAAGGTCACGGCCCGCGGGACGTGCGCGGTGTTCGACGAGACAATGACGGTGGAGACCGGGAACGTCCGGGAGATCGAGAGCGATCTGCGTCTCGCCCTCGATCGGGGGGAGCTGGTGCTGGCCTACCAGCCGCAGCTCGACCTTGCCGAGGGACGTGTCACGACGGTGGAGGCGCTCGTGCGCTGGAAGCACCCGCGCCTCGGCCTCATTCCTCCACAGGAATTCATCCCGATCGCCGAATCCACCGGCCTCATTCACGCGCTCAGCTCTTGGGTCATCACCGAGGCCTGCCGGCAGATACGGATCTGGCGCGATGCCGGGCTGGATGTGAGGGTGGGCGTCAATCTCTCCACCATCGACGCCCGGCGGGACAACCTTCTGACCACGCTCGACGCCGCGATGGAGCGCCACGGCATCAGCGGCTCGAATCTCGAGGTGGAGATCACCGAAACGCTGCTTCTCGATCCCGGCGACGGGGCTGCGAAGGCGCTGTTCGACGGTCTGCGTGCCCGCGGCGTCCACGTCGCCATCGACGATTTCGGAACGGGATACAGCGCGCTGTCCTATCTGAAGGACCTGCCGTGCGAGAAACTGAAGATCGACCGCGTCTTCATCAAGGACATGAGCGACATCAAGAGCCGTGTCCTCGTCGAAGCGATCGTCGGGCTTGGCCGCAACCTCGGCAAGATCGTCGTGGCCGAAGGGGTCGAGACGCCAGAGCAATACCATGCCCTGAAGGACGTCGGATGCGACATGCTGCAGGGTTTTCTCTTCGCCAGACCCGAGCCCGCGGATCGCCTTCCGGCCCTCCTGGGCGAGATCGCGGAGGCGGTGCGGTCGGGCTACGCGGATCCAGCGACCCAGCCGCTGCCGGTGAACTAGCCGCGAGGCCGATCCGGGTTCACTCCGGGTCGGATGGGGTGCCGGGCGGGTGGGCCGTCCCCGGCGGTACGACCCCCGAGGGCCGGTCGGGAACCGGCCGCCCGCTTGTCGATGATCGCCTTTATCGCAAGGCCATGCTGGTGCGGACGGGGGGACTCGAACCCCCACACCTTGCGGCGCCAGAACCTAAATCTGGTGCGTCTACCAATTCCGCCACGTCCGCCGGGCCCGGGGGACGATGCGCACCCCCCGCGAAGACGCATCTCCTCTAAGCGCGGCGGCCGGTGCTGTCCAGCGCCGGGAGGGAGCCGTGACCTCAACCGATCCTTCAGACCTTGGCGTCATTCAGGTTTGAGACCCGAGCTAGTCCGAAGGAGCGTTCCCCCGTGCTGATGTTCACCAGACCTGTCGTCTCGCACGAACGGGCCGTGCGACCCCATCAGGCGGATGCCGGCTCAGGCATCGGGATCGCTGCCGGAACGAATCGCCCTCATGGTCCCGATCGGGCCGATTGTTTTCGGGAGCGATGGGAGCCCGGCTCTTCGGGCGGGGAAGGGGCGGGACCGACGCTCCGGCGCCGATGAGTTCCGGTCATGAGCGCCCGCGCGCCGATCATCGCGAGAAATTGCGTCGAATTGTCGCAACACTGCGCGCCCCCGCCGCACGGACCACTTGCCGAAGCCATGAAGCGAGCGTCTTGATGGCAGGACACCCACGTCGAACCCGGGCAACACCGGACGGCATACTTTCGAGGCAGATCATGGCAACCAGAGATCAACAGCGGGCAAGTGAGCCCCAGTCGCATTCCGGTACGTCCCGGAACATTCAGCAGATACAGAGCGCCAGCGTCCAAGAGGCACCGCGCCTGACCAATCCGCCCCCGGTGGAGCAGGCGACCGTTTTCTCCGACTGGGCCAGCATCTGACGGTGCCGCCCGAACGGCGCCACTGGATCGGCGCCGTGGGTTGCGGTTAGGCTGCTGTCGTCCCGTGGTGACGACAGGAACTCCCAATGTCCGATGCCAGCGCCGATCCCGCGGCCGACGAACCGCAACTTGGCATCGCCGATGCCGAGCGGCTCCTTGTCATGGGGCGGCGCGGCGCGGCCAAGGCGGCTGCGGAACGGATTCTCGCTGAGGGGCGCGTCTCCGCACAAGAGGCGGGGCGCCTCTACGAGTTGACCGTACGGCTCGGCGATGCGGAGCGGGCCGAGGAGGTCCGCCGAGCGCTCGTCGCCGGGATGGACACCGCGCTCGAGGCGAATTTCGACCACCCCGTCGTCTGCCATGTCTGCGGATACACGCTCTATCTCCTGCGTGAGAAGGAGCGGGGGATCGCCGCGCTGACGCGATCCATGTCCCTCGCGCCGCAGAATTTCGATGCTGCCCGCACGCTTCTCGGCGCCCTCCTGCTCGACGGGCGGGATGACGAGACGATGGCGATCTGGCTTCCGTATCTCAGCGAGCTGGGACGGGATGGCGGCGTGTCTGCGGAGGACCTGCGGAGCCTCTGGATCAACCTGATCGCCGGGCTCTGCCATTTCGGATACGAGGCGCAGGCCGCGGAGGCCGTACGGCAGGCGGGGCGCCTTCTGCCGGAGGGGCAGGCGGTCGGGCTGGAGAGCTACCTTGCGGATCCGGGCGCGGAGGAAGCGTCCCCGTACCAGATGACCGAGATGTTCGACCGGTTCGCCGAGATCTACGACCGCAATCTCGAGGAGCTGGGAAACAACGGTCCGCTCTTCGTCGCGCGGGCGCTAGAGGAGATCGGCATGCCGCAGGACGGGGCGCTTGCGATCCTCGATGCCGGCTGCGGGACGGGGCTCTGCGTGCCCTTCCTGCGGCCGCGGGCGCGCCTCCTTCACGGCTGCGACCTGTCCCCGGGGATGCTGGCGAAGGCCGACGCGCGCGGCGGCTTCGATGCGCTGACGCGGACCGACCTCGCGGATCCCGCCTCCTACCCCGAAGGCGCCTGGGACGTGGTCGTGGCGGCGGACGTGCTCACGTATTTCGGGGAGCTGCCGGGCGTCCTTCGCAATCTCGCAGCCGATCTCGTACCTGGCGGATGGCTCGTCTTCACCGTCGAGGACGGTGGCGCGGAGGTCCTCGAGTGGCAGCGGTATTCCTCGGGGCGCTGCCGCCATGGGCGCGGTTATGTGGAGGCATCGCTGTCCGAGGCCGGGTTCGGGGCGCCGGAGGTTACGTTCACCGAGATCCTGCGGCGAGAGTTCGGCGCGCCGATCCTCGGGACATGCTACGCGGCGCGAAAGAGGCCTTAGCGACGGGAGGGCGGTCAGCGAGACGCGCCGCAACCCCTCGACACGAAAAAGGGCGGCGCCCGAAAGGCACCGCCCCGAATTCAGGCCATCAGCCGTCGCCGGTTCAGCCGACCAGCTCGAGGCCGGAGAAGTAGTAGGCGATCTCTTCGGCCGCGGTCTCCGGGGCGTCGGACCCGTGCACGGAGTTTTCGCCGACGGACTGGGCGAACTCGGCGCGGATCGTGCCTTCGGCGGCATCGGCGGGGTTCGTCGCGCCCATGACTTCACGGTTCTTGGCGATTGCGTTCTCGCCCTCGAGAACCTGCACGACGACCGGCGCCGAGGCCATGAATTCGCACAGCTCGTCGTAGAACGGACGCTCGGCATGGACCTTGTAGAACTCGCCGGCCTGCGCCTTCGTCAGCAGGATGCGCTTCTGGGCGACGATGCGGAGGCCCGCCTCCTCGAACTTGGCGTTGATCTTGCCGGTCAGGTTCCGGGAGGTGGCGTCGGGCTTGATGATCGACAGGGTGCGTTCGGTGGCCATTGGCGTGCCTTTCGGTTGAGGGACAGGGGGGCCGTCTGTCGGCTCCCGTCGGGATTTGCGCCGGCGCCGTATCATGTGGCCGGGCGAGGGGGAAGCACTCGCGCGCTCCGGCGCCCTTTACGGCGGTGGGCAATTCGGGCAACCAGCATGCCATGCTGAAACTCGTCGATCTCGCCATCTCCGTCGCCGGACGCTCTCTTCTCGAGGGCGCCAGCGTCACCATTCCATCCGGCCACAAGGTCGGCCTCGTCGGGCGCAACGGCACCGGCAAGACGACGCTGTTCCGCGCGATCCGCGGGGAACTTCCGCTCGACGGGGGGCATGTCGAAATGCCCGACGGCGCGAAGATCGGCGGCGTGGCGCAGGAGGTGCCGTCCTCCGAGACAACGCTGCTCGACACGGTCCTGTCCGCCGACACCGAGCGGGCCGCGCTCATGGCGGAGGCGGAAACGGCGACCGACGCCTCGCGCATCGCCGAGGTCCACACGCGGCTTGCCGATATCGATGCGTGGTCCGCCGAAGGGCGGGCGAGCGCGATCCTGAAGGGGCTCGGGTTCACCGAGGCGGAGCAGCACCGGCCCTGTTCGGCCTTCTCGGGGGGCTGGCGAATGCGGGTGGCGCTGGCGGGCGTCCTCTTCGCCGCGCCCGATATCCTGCTTCTCGACGAGCCGACGAACTATCTCGACCTCGAGGGCGCGCTCTGGCTCGAGAGCTATCTCGCGAAGTATCCCCATACCGTCATCGTCATCAGCCACGATCGCGGTCTTCTGAACCGGGCGGTTGGGGCGATCCTTCACCTCGAGGATCGCACGCTGACGCTCTGGCAGGGCGGTTATGACCAGTTCGCCCGGCAGCGGGCCGAGCGGCGTGCGGTGCAGGCGGCGATGGCCCGCAAGCAGGATGCTCAGCGGGCGCACCTTCAAAGCTTCGTCGACCGCTTCCGCGCGAAGGCGAGCAAGGCGCGGCAGGCGCAGAGCCGCGTGAAGATGCTGGAGAAGATGGAGCGGATCACGGCGCCCGAAGATGCCGCGCGCACCGTGTTCACCTTCCCGGCCCCGGAGGAACTGTCTCCGCCGATCGTCGCGACCGAGAGCGCCTCCGTCGGCTATGGCGACCGTGCGGTGCTTTCGAAGCTGGATCTCCGGATCGATCAGGACGACCGTATCGCCCTTCTGGGGCGCAACGGCGAGGGCAAGTCGACCCTGTCGAAACTGCTTGCCGCGCGGCTGGAGAAGATGGGCGGGCGGATCACTACGGCCTCCAAGCTCCGCGTCGGCTTCTTCGCGCAGCACCAGGTCGAGGAGTTGCGGGTAGACGAGACCCCGCTCCAACACCTTCTGCGCGAGCGGCCGGGGGAAGCGCAGCCGAAGCTCCGGGCCCGGCTCGCGGGCTTCGGGCTCGGTGCCGATCAGGCGGAGACGGAGGTCGCACGGCTGTCGGGCGGGCAGAAGGCGCGTCTGTCGCTGCTTCTGGCGACCCTCGACGCGCCGCATATGCTGATCCTCGACGAGCCGACCAACCACCTCGACATCGAAAGCCGCGAGGCGCTGGTGGAGGCGCTCACGGAATATTCGGGCGCCGTGATCCTCGTCAGCCACGACATGCACCTTCTCAGCCTCGTGGCGGACCGTCTCTGGCTCGTCGCGGACGGACGGGTGAAACCGTATGACGGCGATCTCGAGGATTATCGCAAGATGCTGCTCGGCGAGGGGGGCAAGTCGGCCGAGGAGAAGCCCGCCAAGCCCGCCCCCGCGAAGAAGCGCGTGAGTCAGGCCACCCTTCAGGACCTCAGGGCCGACGTGAAGAAATCCGAGGCGAGGATGGCGAAGCTCGCCGAGATGCGGGACGAGCTCGCCCGCCGCCTCGGCAAGCCGGAGGTCTACGAGGATCACATGGCGTCGAAGCGCGAGGTCTGGCAGGCGAAATACGGCGAGGTGATGGACGCGCTCGACAAGGCCGAAGCGCTCTGGCTCGCCGCCGCCGAAAAGCTGGAGCGGGCCGAAAGCGCGGCGTGAAGCGAACCGGGGCCCGGGTCGCGGCGCGCGCCTGATCCGGGGACGGGCCCGAAAGGGGTCGCCGCGTCGCATCATCGGTGGTTACATCAGACATGACCGATCTGACCTTCTTCATCTCCGCCTTCGTCACGCTCTTCGTGGTCATCGATCCGATCGGCATGGCGCCGGTCTTTGTGGCGCTGACGCAGGGCCAGAGCGCGGCGCGGCGACGGGCGATCGCGGTTCGGGCCTGCGTCCTTGCCTTTCTGATCCTCGCGCTCTTCGGCGTGGCGGGGGAAGCGGTGCTGGGCTTCGTCGGCATCACCATGCCGGCCTTCCGGATCGCCGGGGGCCTGCTCCTCTTCCTGACCGCGCTCGAGATGCTGTTCGAGCGGCGCACGAAGCGCCGGGCGTCGAGCGCCGAGGAAGCGACGGAGGAGGCGTTCGACGAAGCGGAGGAGCCGGACCCCTCGGTCTTCCCGCTCGCGGTGCCGCTGATCGCGGGGCCGGGGGCGATTGCCTCGATGATCCTCCTGACGGGCCGGGCGCCGGGCAGTATCGACGTGATCGGGATTCACGTCGTCATGGCGCTCGTGATCTGCCTCGTGCTCGGCATGTTCCTGATTTCGGGCGCCATCGAACGGGGGCTCGGCGTCACCGGCGTTTCGGTGGTCACGCGGGTCCTCGGAATGCTGCTTGCGGCGCTGTCGGTCCAGTTCGTCCTCGACGGTCTCGCGGGGGCCGGGGTCTTCGGCTGACGCGGGCGTGATCGGCCGAAAGGCGGGGACCCGCGTGAAACCGCCGCGGCCCCGCCCTATATCCGCAGCATCATCTCACGGAGCCTCGCATGAGCGGCGACCAGATCGCGTCCTTCGTCTACCTCGGCCTGCTGGGCACCGTCATCGCCGGGTATTTCTTCCTCTCCCATCGCGGACGGATGGGGCAGGGCCTCCGGCAACTGGGCCTCTGGGCGCTGATCTTCATCGGCGTGATCGCGGGGTACGGCCTCTGGGGGGACATACAGGGCACCGTTCTGCCGCGGCAGGCTGTCATGGCCGAGGATGGCCGGATCGAGATCCCGCTCGGGCCGGACGGGCATTACCATCTGCTGGCTGAGGTGAACGGCGAGCCGATCCGCTTCGTCGTCGATACCGGTGCATCCGACATCGTGCTCGGCGGCGAGGATGCCGCGCGCGCTGGCATCGAGACCGACGATCTCGGCTTCTCGGGGGTGGCGCAGACCGCGAATGGCCGGGTGCGGACCGCACGGGTGTGGCTCGACAGTTTCTCCATCGGCGGGCTCATGGATGAGGACGTGCCGGCGGTAGTCACCGATGGCGAGATGCCCGGCTCGCTCCTCGGAATGCGCTACCTCAACACGTTCGGCAGCGTCGAATTCGGCGGCGGACAGATGGTGCTGACCCGCTGAGGCTTCGACGTGCGACTTGCAGCTGGCGGCGGCGGGGCTAGGGTCCCGGCACCGATCCTCCCCAGCCGCAGGTAGCGCTTCCCCATGTCCGATCCCGTTCTTCTCATCGCCACGAAATCTGCTGCGCGGTTCCGCGATGCCCTCGGCGCGTCTCTCGCCGGGTTCGACGTGCGACTGGCCGAAGACGAGGAGACCGCGATCCGGGAGGGGGCTGAGGCCGAGATCATGGTCGCCCCGCCGGGCCAGGTGTCGGGCAGGCTGATCGAGGCGATGCCGAAGTTGAAATGGATCCAGTCCCTGTCCGCGGGCGTGGAAGGCATCCTCGGGATCGAGGCACTGCCGGAGGATCTGCCGGTCACGACACTCTCGGGCGCCCATGGTCCGCAGATGTCGGAGCTGATCCTGTGGATGGCGATCGGCCTCTTGCGGGACATGCCGGCCTTCGCGCGCAACCAGGCCGAAGGGAAATGGGAGCAGAGGCCGGTGCCGCCGCTCGTCGGCCGGACGATGTGCATCTACGGGCTCGGCAGCATCGCGGAGGCGCTCATCGCGCGCGCCGCTCCGTTCGGACTGCGCATCACCGGCATTTCGGACGGACGGAGCGAGATGGAGGGGGTGGATCGGATCTGGACGCGGGACGGGTTGTCCGAGGCCGCGGCGGATGCGGATTTCCTCGTCGTGCTGTCGCCGCTCACGGAGGCGACGAAGGGGAGCGTGAATGCCGACGTTCTGACTGCCCTGGGCTCGAAGGGTTATCTCATCAATCTCGGTCGAGGGCCGGTGGTCGACGAGGCGGCCCTGATCGAGGCGCTGCGGGCCGGGACGATCGCGGGGGCGGGGCTCGACGTATTCGAGACGGAGCCGCTGCCCGAGGCATCGCCTCTCTGGGGGATGAAGAACGTGATCGTGACCCCGCATGTCGGCGGCATGTCCGATATCTACGCCGAGCAGGCGGCCGAAATCGTGGGGCCGAACCTCGAGGCCTGGGTCCTGGGCGGGGCGGAGGCGCTGAAGAACCGGGCGCGGTGAGGCGCCAGGCTCCGGGATCACATCATGCGGTGGCCGAGGTCGAACATGATCCAGAGGCTGCCGCCCACCATGATCGCGATCAGGACCGCCGCGAAGAGCAGGAGCTGCAGGTCCTCCCGCTGTGAGCCCTTGAAGTCGAGGTGAAGGAAGGCGCGCAGGTGGATCGCCGCCTGCACGAGCCCGGCGAGGCCGATGGCGACGAGGGCAATCGTTCCGTCGAGCCAGCCGAACTTCGCGATCCCGAAGGCCGCCAGCGTGAGCGCGAGGGACGCGGCGTAGCCCGCGAGGTGGATGGCATCGACGCGCCTCATGAGACGAGCGACCCGGGCAGGTAGATCACGGTGAAGATCGCGATCCAGACCACGTCCAGCATGTGCCAGTAGAGCGAGAAGCGGACGAGGCGGGAGCGGATCGCGGGGCAGAACCCGTAGATCCAGAACTGCGCGATCAGGATCAGGCCCCAGACCACGCCGATCGCGACGTGGAGGCCGTGCGTGCCGATGGCGAGCCAGTAGCCCGAGAGGAACCCGTTCACCTGCGGGACGTGCCCTTTGTTGATCAGTCCGGCGAACTCGGCGCCCTCGAGCGCGAGGAATCCCGCGCCGAGGGCGAGAGAGAGGAAGGTCCAGCCATAGACGCCGCGCGCCCGGTCCTCGCGGAGGGCGACGGTCGCGAAGGTCAGCGTCAAGGTCGATGTCAGAAGGAGCAGGGTTTCCGGAAAGGCGTAGGCCAGCTCGATGACCTCGGCAGGGCCGGGCGCGGACGAGTTGCCCTTCAGAAGGACGGCGTAGGTCGCGAGGAGAAGCGCGAACACGACGAGGTCGCTCATCAGGAAGATCCAGAAGCCGAAGACCGCCCGCTCGGTGGCATGGGCGGTTTCGGCGTCCGGATGCTCGAGCGGAATGCCGGCATGCGGGCGGACGCCCTGCGAATCCGTCGTCGTGTCCGTCATGCCTGGCCCTCCCTCTCGCGACGTTCCTTGGCGAGATAGCCCTCGGTTCCCCGGGCATGGCGCATGGGCGCGCCGCTGCCGATATCGCCATTTGCATGGGCAAGTATCGTGCGACGGTGCGCCATGTCGGCCTGGTAGAGGGTTTCGGCAGAAACCTGACGATGCAGGTCGAACCGCATCGAGCGCCAGAGGACCAGAAGGAAAATCGCGCCGGCCGAGATCCAAACCAGCCACCACATCCACCAGATTGCCGCGAAGGCGAGGAGGAAGGCGAAGATCCCGATGAGGGGTGCGGTCGCGGCATTGGCCGGTATCTCGATGTCGCGGTAGGCGGTGCGGTCGGGAACGGGGTAGGCCTCGTCGTTCAGCTTGCGCTCCCCAAACTCGTCCCGGCCGGTGACGACCGGCCGGGCGCCGAAGTTCCATTCGGGAGGTGGGGACGGGGCGAGCCATTCCAGCGTCCGTCCGTCCCACGCATCGCCGGTGATGTCTCTCAGTCGCTCCCGGTCCCGGATCGAGACGTAGAGCATGATCGCCTGGCAGATCAGGCCGCAGCCGACGAGCCCTGCTCCGGCCCAGGCCGCTATCAGCCAGGGCTGCCATTCGGGATGCAGGTACGTCGCCATCCGGCGGGACATGCCGAAGAGGCCGAGCACGTAGAGCGGCATGAAGGCGAGGTAGAAGCCGACGATCCAGAACCAGAACCCGCGGCGGCCCCATGTCTCGTCCAGCCGGAAGCCGAAGGCCTTGGGAAACCAGAAAGTCGCGCCCGCCATCATCCCGAAGAGGGAGCCGGGGATGACCATGTTGTGGAAATGGGCGACGAGGAAGGTCGAGTTGTGCACGACGTAGTCAAAGGGCGGAATCGCCATCAGAACGCCGGTGACGCCTCCGACCACGAAGGTGACTATGAAGCCGACCGCGTAGAGCATCGGCACGTCGAAGCGCAGCCGCCCGTGGCGCATGGTCAGAAGCCAGTCGTAGACCTTCACCCCGGTCGGCACGGCGATGACCATCGTGGCGATGCCGAAGATGGCGTTGACGTTGGCCGATGCGCCCATGGTGAAGAAGTGGTGCAGCCAGACGGTGAAGGAGAGCACGGCGATCGCCATCGTCGCCCAGACGAGCGAGGTATAGCCGAACAGCTTCTTGGAGCTGAACGTGCCGATGACCTCGGAATAGACGCCGAAGGCCGGCAGGATGAGGATGTAGACCTCGGGATGCCCCCACATCCAGAAGAGGTTCACGTACTGCATCATGTTGCCGCCATCGCCTTGCGTGAAGAAATGGAAGCCGAAGGTCCGGTCGAGCCAGAGCATCACCGTGGCGACGGTCAGGGCGGGAAAGGCGAAGATCATCAGAAGCGCGGTGCAGAGCGACGTCCAGCAGAACAGCGGCATCCACATCAGGTGATCGAGGCCTGTGGTGCGCTCCTTCCATATGGTGGCGACGATATTGATGCCGGTGAGTGTCGACCCCGCGCCGCCGAGGGTCAGCGCCCAGATCCAGTAATCGGGCCCGACGCCCGGATTGACTTCGGCCCCGGTGAAGTTGGGATAGCCGGTCCAGCCACCGGTCGAGAACTTGCCGATGACGAGGCTCGCCATGACGAGACCGGCGCCGCCGATCGTCAGCATGAGGGCGATGGAATTCATCCAGGGGAACGTCATGTCCCGCGCGCCGATCTGCAGCGGCATGGCGAAGTTGATGAGCCCGGTCATGAAGGGCATCAGCACGAAGAAGATCATGATCGTCCCGTGCGTCGAGAAGAGTTGCGCGAAGTGCTCGGCGCCGACCGGCCCGACATCTCCGGCGCCAGCGCCCAGGGCCTGTTGCGTGCGCATGAGCCCCGCTTCGATGAAAGCGCGCGCAAGCATGATTGCCGCAAGGACGACGTACATGATCCCGATCTTCTTGTGATCGAGGCTCGTCAGCCACTCCGACCAGAGCCAGCGCCAGCGGCGCATGACGGTCAGAAGGACGATGGTGCCTATCGCGGCGAGAACGACCACCGAGGCGGCGATGGCCGGGATCACCCCGTAGAAGGGGGACGCGTCCCAGCTCAGTCGTCCGAGCATAGGCGCCCTCGATCCTGGTCCATGTACTGCATCATGATCGCCTTGAAGAGGCCGCCCTCCGGAGCGGAGTAGCGACGGGGCTCGCTTGTCGCCCCTTCGGTCGCAAGGTTGCAATAGGCGGCGCGGTCGAGGGGCCGTTCGCGGCGCGCGGTCTCGGCCCAGGCGGCAAAATCCTCAGGGGTGGTGACGGGCACGCGGAACTCCTGATCCGCGAAGCCCTCCCCGCTGTACTGGGTGTTTCGCCCCCACATCAGGGCGGGGGCGTCCGCGACCACGTTGAGCTCGGTCCGCATTCCCGCCATCGCCATGATCTGGCCGGCGAGGCCGGGGACGATGAGGGAATTGATGACGGTGTCGGAGGTCAGGGCGATCTCCGCATTGGTGCCGGCCGGCAGGGCGAGCTCGTTGACGGTGGCGATGCCGAGATCGGGATAGATGAAGAGCCATTTCCAGTCGAGCGCGACGGCTTCGATGCGCAGGCTGTCGCCGGGGGCGATCTGCGCATAGGGGTCCAGCTGGTGGGTCCGTGTCCAGACGATGGTGCCGATGGCAATGACGATCAGGGCGGGGACCGCCCAGATGACGAGGTCCACCTTGAGATCGAAATCTTCCTCGGGACGATAGGTCTGCCCCGCCGTACTGCGATAGCGCAGGACAAAGACGGCCGCGAGGAGCCAGACCGGCAGGACGACAATCGCCATGAGCCCGAGGGCGGTCAGAAGAATGCCCAGCTGAGCCTCAGCGACGGGCCCGTTCGGACTGAGAGCGCCCGCCGCTTCAGCCAGGCCGGGGAGCCCAATGGCGGCAAGCGCGGCAACGGTACGTCTGGGCGGCATTGCGGGAAAATCGCGTCTGGAGCTGGATCAGGCCTCGATACGGACGGCGGCCCCCTTGTAGGCCGGAGTTTTCGACAATTCGTCATGATAGTCCAGCGGGATCAGTCCGTTCACCTCCGGATAATAGGCGCCGACGCAATGCAGCGGCAGGTCGTAGGCCACGACCTCGAGCCCGCCCACGCTGCGCTCGTGACCGTCATCGTGAACGGTGTGAAGGGTGACGCGCTGGCCCGCGCGCAGGCCGGCCTTCTCGATCTCCTCGGGCGCCATCAGGACCACGTCCCGCTTGCCCTCGATCCCACGGAGGCGGTCCGAGAAGCCGTAGATCGTGGTGTTGAACTGGTCGTTGGAGCGCAGGGTGATGAGGGTGAACTCCGCCTCGCCCGGAACATGCCCCAGGGCGCTGAGCGCGTCGTCCGGAGTGGTGAACTCGGCCTTCCCGCTCTCCGTCTTCCATTCGAGATCGCGCACCGGGTTGCCACGATAGAAGCCCCCCGCTTCGAACATGCGCGCGTTGAAGTCGTGGAACTCGTCCGGGTAGGTTTCGGCGATCAGGTCACGGATCAGGGCGTAGTCGCCGGTCCAGTCGTCCCAGCGAACCTTCGGATTAGGCGCCAGCGTCGCCTTGGCGATGCCGGCGACGATGGCGACCTCGGATTTCAGCGTGTCCGCCGCCGGGGTGCGGCGCCCGCGGGAGCCATGGACGTGGGAGAGGCTGTCCTCCATCGTCACGGCCTGCGGGCCGGTCGCTTGAACATCCTCCTCGGCGCGCACGAGGCAAGGCAGAAGCCATGTGTTCGGGCAGGCGAGAAGGTGGGACCGGTTGAGCTTGGTGGCGATCTGGACGTTGACGTCGAGACGGGTCCAGCTTTCCTCCGCGCGGTCGGTGTCGGGAATGGCCCGGGCGAAGTTGCCGCCGAGCGAGACGAAGGCCTTTACGCTGCCGTCCAGAACGCCCTCGACGACCTCAACGGTCGTCCGGCCCGTCTCCATCGGCGGCTCGAAGTCGAACATCTGCGCGATCTTGTCCATCGGGACGAGCTCGGGCTTTTCGCTGATGCCGACGGTGCGCTGGCCCTGCACGTTGGAATGTCCGCGCACCGGGCTGATCCCGGCGCCCTTGCGGCCCATGTTGCCGCGCAGGAGGAGGAGGTTCACGAGCATGCCGATGCTCTGCGAGCCATGGACGTGCTGGGTGAGGCCCATGCCGTAGATGCCGATGACGTTCCGCGAGGCCACGTAGATGTCGCCGACCTGCTCGAGGGCCGCGCGGGACAGGCCCGAGACGCGCTCGATGAGCGACCAGTCGACGGCGCGCATGGCCGCCTCGAACGTCTCGAAGTCATGGGTGTGCTCGGCGATAAAGGCCCGGTCGAGCACGTCGCCGCGCTCGTCCTCCCGCTCGAAAACGCGCTTTATGATGCCGGCGATCGCGCCGATATCCCCGCCGGGGCGGACCTGCAGGTAATGCTCCGAGATGTCCGTGGGGCTGCCGGCCGTCATCTGCCACGGATTCTGCGGATCGGCGAACTTGACGAGGCCGGTTTCGCGCACCGGGTTGAAGGTCACGATGCGGCAGCCGCGATCCACGGCGTCCTTCAGTGGGTGCAGGAAGCGCGGGCTGTTCGTGCCGGTGTTCTGGCCGAAGAACAGGATCATGTCGCAATGATCGAAGTCCTCGAGGACGCAGGTCCCGACCGGCGATCCGATCACCTTCTTCAGGCCGACGCTCGTGGTCTCGTGACACATGTTCGAGCTGTCGGGCAGGTTGTTGTGGCCGTAGAGCCGCGCGAAGAGGGCGTAGAGGTAGGAGGTCTCGAGCGAGGCGCGGCCCGATGCGTAGAAGACGGCGGATGCGGGGTCGAGGCGGCGGAGACGCTCGCCGATCCCGGCGAACGCTTCGTCCCAGGACACCGGCACGTACTTGTCCGAGCCGGCATCGTAGCGCATCGGGTGCGTGAGCCGCCCCTCGATCTCAAGCTCGTAATCGGGGCGGGCGCGCAGGTCCGTAAGCGTGTGGCTGGCGAAGAAGTCCGGCCCGGCGCGCCGCGTCGTCAGATCCCAAATCGTCGCCTTTGCGCCGTTCTCGCAGAACTCGAAGGCGTGCGGTTGTGCCGGCTTCGTCCAGGCGCAGGAGGTGCACATGTGCCCGCCGGGCTTGTTCTGGCGGCGGAGCGTGTCGGCGAAGGCGGGATCCGGCTTTGCGGCGCGGGCGATCTCTTTGATGCCGCGCATGCTCCCCCAGCCGCCCGCTGCGCCATCGTAGTGAACGGTATCGTCGCGTTGCCGGTCTTCGCGCGTGTCGGACATGTGGGAGGGCTCCAATGCCATGGATATCCATGCGGAAAGGTGCCGTGTTCGGGGGAACCTCCGCCGATCCATAACAAAAGGACCGGGGGGCAGTTCCGAGATAATTGCAGGCTTCGTCCCGGCGGCCCGCCGCAGCCTCGCGGGCGTTGACGCCAAGGGGCGAGGTGCTACACCGGCCTCCTGCCAATCCGGGATGGGACCGATGAACCTCTACGCCGATATCCGCACGCTCGTCATCGCCGAGCTCGACACGCTCGTCCGGGAGGGAGTCCTGCCCGATGGCCTGGATTTCGGCGCCGTCGCGGTGGAGCCGCCGCGCGATGTCGCGCATGGCGACATGGCGACGAATGCCGCGATGGTGCTCGCAAAGCCCGCGGGCCTCAAGCCGCGGGACATCGCCGAGGCGCTGGCGCCGAAGCTTCTCGCCGATCCCCGGATCGAGACCGCAGACATCGCGGGCCCGGGCTTTCTCAACCTGCGCCTCGCGGCCTCCTCCTGGGCGGAGCTGACCCGCGCGATCCTGGAGGCGGGACCGGATTACGGCAAGTCGGACATGGGCAGCGGCACGAAGGTCAACATCGAGTTCGTCTCCGCCAATCCCACCGGGCCGATGCATGTGGGCCATGCGCGGGGCGCCGTGTTCGGCGATGCGCTGGCGGGTCTCCTGGACTATGCCGGCTACGACGTCACGCGGGAATATTACATCAACGACGGCGGCGCGCAGGTCGATGTGCTCGCCCGCTCGGTGTACCTTCGGTATCTCGAAGCGCACGGGCAGGAGGTCGCCTTCGAGGAGGGGACCTATCCCGGCGACTACCTCGTGCCCGTTGGCGAGGCGCTCCGCGACGAGGTCGGCGATGCCTTCGTCGGCACGCCCGAACATTTCTGGCTGGAGAAGGTCCGCAATTTCGCGACCGACGCCATGATGGAGCGGATCCGGTCGGACCTCGCCTCCCTCGGCGTGTCGTTCGATCACTTCTTCTCGGAGAAGTCGCTCTACGGCACCGGCAAGATCGAGAAGGCCATCGACTGGCTGAGCGGCAAGGGTCTGATCTACGACGGCGTGCTCGAGCCGCCGAAGGGCAAGGTGCCCGAGGACTGGGAGCCGCGGGAGCAGACGCTCTTCCGCTCCACCGAGCACGGTGACGACGTGGACCGGCCGATCCGCAAGTCCGATGGCTCGTGGACCTATTTCGCGCCGGACATCGCCTATCACTACGACAAGATCGAGCGCGGCTACGATCAGCTCGTCGACGTGCTCGGCGCCGATCACGGCGGCTACGTCAAGCGGATGAAGGCGGCGGTCTCGGCCTTGTCCGAGGGGCAGGTGCCGCTCGACGTGAAGCTGATCCAGCTCGTGCGGCTCATCAAGGACGGCAAGGACTTCAAGATGTCCAAACGGTCCGGGACGTTCGTCGGCCTGCGCGACGTGGTCGAGCAGGTCGGGCCGGACGTCGCGCGGTTCGTGATGCTGACGCGGAAGAACGACGCGCCCCTCGAATTCGACTTCGACAAGGTGATGGAGCAGTCCAAGGACAACGCCGTCTTCTACGTCCAGTATGCCCATGCGCGGATCTGTTCGGTCCTGCGCAAGGCGGAGGAGGCGGGGATCGAGGGTCTCGGGGACGAGGCGCTCGCGGCCGCGGATCTGTCCGTCAACGCCCATCCGGCCGAGGCGGCGCTTGCGGCGAAGCTCGGCGAATGGCCGCGCATCGTGGAGATCGCCGCACGGACCCACGAGCCTCACAGGATCGCCTTCTATCTCTATGATCTCGCAGGCCAATTCCACGCGCTCTGGAATCGGGGCAACGAGGATCATTCGCTGCGCTTCCTGCAGGAGGGTGACCCCGATACAACACGCGCGAAAATTGCCCTCGCGCGCGCCAATGCGGTTGTGATCGCGAACGGTCTGGGTATCCTTGGCGTGACCCCGGCAGACGAGATGCGCTGACGCGAACTGGCGCGCCGGTCGGGGCTCTAGAGCAGGTATCGAAGGCCGAGCCGGCAGCCGCCTCTTCAGAAGGCAGATCCGGCCTCGGTCCGAAAGGGATAGAGGCAAAGCATGACGTATCACACGAGCGCCGGGCACCCGGGCGATCACGGCTACGAGACGGACAACACCGCCGCCTACGCCGCGGCCGAGCCGTCCCGCGGTGCGATGGCGGTGCATGTCACCGGCGCAATCGCTTCGCTGGCGCTGGTCGCGGGCCTGGGTCTCTGGGGGTACAAGCAGGTCATGCGGGACGTGACCGGCGTTCCCGTCGTCCGTGCCATCGAAGGGCCGATGCGCTCCGCGCCGGAGGATCCGGGCGGGCTCATCGCCTCGCACGAGGGGCTCTCCGTGAACCGCGTGCAGGCCGAGGGGAACACCGCCCAGTCCTCCGACCGCGTGACGCTTGCGCCGCAGCCGGTGGACCTCGCTTCCGAGGATCTGCCCGGCGGGAGCCTTGCCGCGTCCGGGGCGGAGGGCGCCGGATCGAGCCAGATCGTCAACGCGTCCCTCAACATCGGCGGCGCGCCGAAGCCTGAGCCGATCCAGCTTGCCTCCCTCGGGGCGGAAGGGGCCGAGAAGCTCGCCGAGCCGCTGATGCGGGGCCTGACGCTGGACGACATGGGCGGACAGCCGGCGAAGACCGACGAGGAGCGCCTTGCCGGGGAGTCGATGGACCTGCCCGCCGAAGGCGAGGAAGAGGCTGGCTTCATGGCCGCGACGGATACCGACATGGCTGTTCTCGCCGCGCTGGCGGGGGAGGGCGTGTCCGTTTCTCCGCGTCCGGCGAAGCGCCCCTCGGTTCGCATCGCGTCGAATTCCCCGACCGCCATCGCCGATGCCGTCGCCAGCGCGCGGGACACCTCCGCACCGGCGATCGCCGATCCCGCGACGGTCGCGCCGGGCACCCGCCTCGTGCAGCTCGGGGCGTTCCCCTCCGAGGAGGAAGCGCGCGCTGCCTGGGCCGATGCGACGGGCCGGTTCGGCGCGCTCTTCAGCGACAAGCAGCAGCTCATCCGTCAAGCCGAGGCGGGCGGCCGTCCGTTCTGGCGCCTGCGGGCCGTCGGGTTCGAGAACCTCGCGGATGCGCGCCGGTTCTGCGCTGCACTCGTGGCCGAGCAGGCCGAGTGCATCCCGGTCGTCGCGCGATGATGTCGGGCACCGGGTTCGCCTCGTCGTGAGTGAGACCGGCGCCACCATCCTCGGCTGCGCAGGCCAGCAGCTCTCTCAAGCGGAGGCCGCCTTCTTCCGGGAGGCGGCCCCCTGGGGCTTCATCCTCTTTTCCCGAAACGTGGGCGATGCCGAGCAGCTCCGCGCGCTCTGCGCCGACCTGAGGGAGGCGGTGGGGCGCGAGGCGCCGATCCTCATCGATCAGGAGGGCGGGCGCGTCCACCGTCTTGCACCGCCGCTCGGCCGGGCGTGGCCCGCGCCCCTTGATCATGCCGAGGCGGCGTCGGACGCGGCCCGTGCGCTGTTCCTGCGTTACCGCCTCATCGCCGCCGAGCTTCGGGATCTCGGGATCGACGCCAATTGCGCGCCGATGGCCGATGTCGCCGAAGAGGCCACGCACCTTTTCCTGAAGAACCGGTGCTACGGTAGCGAGCCGGGCGTCGTGGCGCGTCGGGCGCGGGCTGTCGCCGAGGGGCTGATGGCGGGGGGCGTCCTGCCGGTTCTCAAGCACGTTCCGGGTCACGGCCGCGCGCGGGCGGACAGCCACCTTGAACTGCCGGTTGTACGGGCGAGCAAGGACGAGCTGGAAGCGCAGGATTTTGCCGCCTTCCGCCCGCTCGGGGATCTGCCGCTCGCGATGACCGCACATATCGTCTATTCCGCCTTCGACGCGGATCGTCCTGCGACCACCTCGCCCCGCATGATCCGCCACATCCGCGACGGGATCGGGATCGAGGGTCTTCTGATGACCGACGACATTTCCATGCAGGCGCTGCACGGGCCGATGGCCGCGCGGGCCGAGGACAGCATCGCGGCGGGCTGCGACGTGGTCCTGCACTGCAATGGCGAAATGGCGGAGATGGAGCAGGTTGTGGCCGGCTCCGGCACCCTCTGGGGAGCAGCGGCGCGGCGGGCCGATGCGGCGATTGCCGCCCGGCGGACGCCGGAGGATCTGGACATCGCCGAGGCGGAGGAGGAGCTCCGCGCGCTCGGCGGGATGGCCGGCGATGGCTGAGACGCCCGTGCGCCTCGTCGGTGGCCGGGACGTCGAGGCCGCTCGCGAGGACGCAGCAGACGATGCGGGCGAGGTTCAGAGCGTCGCCGACCGCGTCGCAGCAGAGGCGCTCATCGTCGACGTGGACGGGTTCGAGGGCCCGCTCGACGTCCTGCTCATGCTCGGCCGGACGCAGAAGGTCGATCTGCGCAAGGTCTCGGTGCTGCAGCTCGCGCGCCAGTATCTCGCCTTCGTCGAGGAAGCCAAACGCCTCAGGATCGAGCTGGCGGCCGACTATCTCGTGATGGCCGCCTGGCTCGCCTTTCTCAAGTCGCGCCTGCTACTGCCGCCCGATCCGCAGGCGGAGGAGCCGTCCGGCGAGGAGCTCGCGGCGCATCTCGCCTTCCAGCTCGAACGCCTGCAGGCGATGCGGGACGCCGCCGCCCGCCTCATGGGGCGGGACCGCAAGGGGCAGGACTTCTTCGCCCGCGGCGTGCCCGAAACCGTGGAGCGCGTGCGCAACGTCCGGTACACGGCGAGCCTGATGGACCTGATGCGAGCCTATGCCCGGATCCGCACCCGGGACGAGTTCCGGCCCTACGTCATGGACCGCGAAAGCGTCTACACGATGGAGGAGGCGCTGGACCGGCTGAGGGGCCTCGTCGGCTTTGCGGGCGAGTGGACGGACCTTCTGTCGTACCTTCCCGACGGCTGGGAGAGCGAGCCCGCCCGACGCCGCTCCGCCACGGCGGCGACCTTCGCCGCCTCGCTGGAACTGGCGAAGGCCGGAAGGATCTCCCTGCGGCAGACGGAGACGTTCGCCCCCATTCAGATCAGACGTTCGGAGGGCCGCGATGAGCGATGAGAGGCTGGAAGAGGAACTGTTCGAAGCGCCGGCCGAGGCCGAGCAGGACCGCATGGTCGAGGCCGTGCTATTCGCCTCCGCCGAGCCGGTGACCGTTGCTGAGTTGAACGCCCGACTGCCCCACGGCTCGGACAGCGCCGCCGCGCTTCGGCGGCTGAGGGAGCTCTACAAGGGGCGGGGCGTCCATCTCGTCCGCGTGGGGGAGGCCTGGGCCTTGCGGACGGCGCCGGATCTGGGGTTCCTGATGCGGCGGGAAACGACGGAGACGCGCAAGCTCTCCCGCGCGGCGATCGAGACCCTGGCGATCGTCGCCTACCACCAGCCGGTGACGCGGGCGGAGATCGAGGAGATCCGCGGTGTGTCCGTCTCCCGCGGAACCGTGGACCAGCTCATGGAACTGGAATGGATCCGGTTCGGCAAGCGGCGGGAGACTCCGGGCCGGCCCGTGACCTATGTTGTCACGACGGAGTTTCTGGATCATTTCGGACTCGAGAGTTCCAAAGATCTTCCTGGCCTCAGGGAGCTGCGCGCCGCGGGGCTTCTGGACAGTCGTCCGATGCCGGGCGGCGCGGACGAGGAGGCCGGCGAGGACGCGGGGCAATCCGAGATGTTCGAGCAGGGAGAGCAGACATGAGCATCGTCAGCATGATCGTCCGCACGCTGATCCGTCAGGGCGTCAATCAGGGTGTCCGCCACGGGATCCGAAAGATGGGCGAGGGCTCCAAGCGCCCGAACGCGGACATGACCCCCGAGGAGCGCGCGCAGGCGCAGCGCCGGAGACAGCAGCAGAAATCGATGGGCAAGGGGGCGCAGCAGGCGATGCGCGTCTTCAGGCGCTTCGGCCGCTTCTGACCCGGCCGGTATGAGCGACCTGCCAGCCAGCCGCGTGGCGCGCCTGCGCACGCCCCGCGTTGCCGTTTCAGCCTTCTTCCTGCTCAACGGGGGGCTGTTCGGGATCTGGGCCTCCCGCGTGCCGGCCTTCGTGGCGCGGCACGAGCTCAGTCCCTCGGTCCTCGGCCTGCTGCTCCTGTGCATGGGAATCGGGGCGATCCTGTCCTTTCCCGTCGCCGGGCGCGCCTCCGACTCCATCGGCGCCGTTCCCGTGTCCCGCTGGCTCGGCGCGATGTATGCCGCGGCCCTTCTGGCCCTTCCGCTGATGCCGAACGTCTGGACGCTCGGCCTTGTCCTTCTGGTCTTCGGGGCGGGCCATGGCGGGCTCGACGTCTCCATGAACGCCTTTGCCGCGGAGGTAGAGCGCCGGGCGCGCCGGCCGATGATGTCCTCCTTCCATGCGCTCTGGTCGGTCGGGGCAGGGCTCGGCGCCGCGTCCGGTTACGGCGCCGTCGAGATGGGCCTCGGGCCCGGTCCGCATTTCTGGATCGCGGGCCTCGCGCTCGCCGTCCTCTGCCTCTCGATGTCCGTCGTACCCTGGGAGGCGGAGGCTACCCGCTCTCAGAAGGGAACGCCGCTCTTCGTCTTTCCGACCGGCGCGCTCTTCGCCGTCGGCCTGATCGCGCTCGCAGGCTCCGTCGGCGAGGGCGCGATGGCGGATTGGAGCGCGGTCTATCTCGTGGAAAGTGCGGGGGCAGACGAGGGTGTCGCGGCGCTTGGCTACGCGACCTATTCGGTGGTGATGGTGACGCTCCGCCTCTTCGGGGATCGCATCACCGCTCTGCTCGGGGCGGTGCGCGCCGCTCGGTTTTCCGGGATCGCGGCGCTCTGTGGCGCTCTCCTGACCGTCTCGTCGTCGAGCGTGGCCCCGATCCTCGCCGGCTTCGCGCTTCTGGGCGTGGGGTATGCCGTCGTGGTGCCGCTGGTCTATTCCCGCGCGGCGAACGATCCCGAGGTTTCCCCCGGGCGCGGCCTCGCGGCGGTGGCGACGCTGGGCTATGGCGCGATACTCATGGGGCCACCGCTCCTCGGCGCCATTGCGGGGCTGACTTCGCTGCGCGTGGCGCTCGGTCTCCTGGCCGTACTGGCGCTGCTGATGATCGCCCTGGCCGGGCGGCTGTCGCCGAGCCGGTGACGTCTCAGGCCGGCCGGAAGTGCTTGGAGAGCTTCAGGCCCTGACCCTGATAGTTCGAAGCGATGCCGGAGCCGTAGAGCGTCCGTGGCGGCTCTGTCATGCGTTCGTAGATCAGCCGCCCGACGACCTGTCCGTGCTCGAGCGCGAAGGGGCTCTCGTGGCAGCGGACTTCGAGCACCCCGCGTGCGCCGGCGCCGCCAGCGGCGGCATGACCGAAGCCCGGATCGAAGAAGCCGGCATAGTGCACGCGGAATTCGCCGACCATGGCGATGTAGGGGGCCATCTCGGCGGCATAGCCGGGCGGAATGTGCACCGCCTCGCGGGAGACTAGGACGTAGAAGGCGCCCGGATCGAGGATGATCCCGCCCCGATCGGCGCGGACCGGTTCCCAGAAGTCCGAGGCGTCGTAGGCGCCCGTCCGGGACAGGTCGATCACCCCGGCATGGGGCTTGGCGCGCCAGCCGGAAATCTCGCCCGCCTCGGGGGACAGGTCGACCGAGAAGGCAAGACCCTCGTCGATGGTCGCCTCGCCGGTCACGAGCCGGTCGGACGCGTGGAGGGCGCGCAGAGCGTTGTCGTCCAGCTTCGCCTCGCCGCGCCGGAAGCGGATCTGGTTGAGGCGAAGTCCGGGCGTTGCGAGGACTGAGAAGGAGCGGGGACAGATCTCGGCGTAAAGCGGACCGCTATAGTCCTCCGGGATCCGGTCGAACTCGGTGCCGCAATCGGCGATGGTTCGGGTCAGAAGATCGAGACGGCCGGTCGAGCTTTTCGCATTGGTGACGGCGGACAGGCCGGCGGGAAGGGACAGGCTCTCCATCAGGGGAACGACGTAGACGCATCCCTTTTCCAGGATCGCGCCGCCGGTCAGGTCCATCTCGTGCATGGTGAAGTCGGCCAGCCGCTCCGCGACGCTGCGTCCCCGTCCGGGCAGGAAGGACGCGCGGACGCGGTAGGCGCGGGTCCCGAGGCGCAGATCGAGGCTGGCAGGCTGGATCTGACCCTCTGCGAAAGGCTCGGGCGCGCGGATCTCGCGGCGCGCCGCCATCGCCTCGATCGCCTGTCCGGGCAGGACGCCCGTGCCGTCAGAGATCGTCATGCGCCGCCTCCCCCGAAAGCGAAACGCCCGCCGCCTTCCGGCGCGGGCGTTCGAATTGGTCGGGCTAGCAGGACTCGAACCTGCGACCTTCCGTCCCCCAGACGGACGCGCTACCAGGCTGCGCCATAGCCCGACGCCGAGCCGTGATAGCGATTTTGCCGGGGAGCGCAAGCGAGAATTCCGATGGATCCTGCGCCTTTCCGCGGCGTGATGGGAAGTCTCTCCACCGCCGGAAAATCCTCGGGCGGAGCCAAGGGGCAGGGCGCTGCGCCCGTTTCACTTTTCGGCAAATACCCCGGGGTCCGGGGCAGCGCCCCGGCGGGCGACCATCCCGCGCTGCGCCGCGAGGGCGGGGCGAAGTTCGCAAGGTGGGAAGGTGGCGTCCGGCCAGCCCGCGTGGCGGGCGGCGATCGCGGACCGATAGAGGCGCTCGTAGGCGCGCGTCATCGCCTCCGCGGTAAAGCGCTCCTCGACGCGCGCGCGACAGGCGGCCCGGTCGATCCGCAGCGCGGCCGTCATGGCCGAGGCGAGGGCGCCGGGATCGTCCGGCGGGGCAAAGGTGCCGCAGGGGCCGAGAACCTCTCGCATGGCGCCCATATCCGTTGCCGCGACCGGGGTGCCGCAGGCGAGGGATTCGATGGCTGTCAGCCCGAAGGGCTCGTCCCAGAGGGGCGTGGCGAGGCACACCGAGGCACGGCCGATCCTCCGCGCGAGATCCGCGCCGCTCAGGTGGCCGCCATAGCGCACGGCGTCGCCGAGATGGGGCCGGACGGCGCTTTGGAAGTAATCAGGGTCTTCGATCGCGCCGAAGAGGGTGAGCGGGATGCCCGCGATGCGGGCGGCTTCGGCGGCGAGATGGGGGCCCTTGTTGGGCGCGATGCGGCCGAACCAGACCGCGGTACCGTCTCCCACCGGGGAGTAGGGCCAGTCCGCGGGATCGATCCCGTTCGGGACCACATGCGCCCAGTCCGGTCGTCCGTCCGGCCAGTAGCGCCCTGACTGGACCCTCGAGGTGATCGTGAAGGGGGCGAAGGGCGCGCCCGAATCCCTGGCGACGCGATCGAGGGGGTTGAAGGGTGGGACGTGGAGCGAGGTCACCATCGGGTGACGCGTGACGCGCGCCCAGCGGGGCGGGTAGCGATGCAGGCCGTTGTTGTGGACGACGTCGAAGCCGCCGGCCCCGATCCGCTCGAGCGCCGCGGCATGGGCGTCATCCAGCCACGCATTCAGGCGGTCCGTGCCGTGGTGGTCGCGCCAGGGCAGGACGGCATCGTAATGGACGTCACAGATCGCCGAGAGGGGCAGAGCGGGGTCGCTGTCCCCCGAGGCGAAGAGGGTCACATCGTGGCCTCGGGCGATGAGGGCGCGGCACAGGTGCCAGGAATGGGCCTCCATGCCGCCCATGAAGGGCGGAGCGATGGGATGGCGCAGATGCGCAAGGAGGGCGATGCGCAGGGGGCGTCCGTCGTTCGGTCCGGCGCTTTGCTCAGTCATCGGCGTGTCCATGGCGGATCCTCGTCCCTCTTGCGGAGGCGAACGGCCCTGGGGAAGGGGGGTTCCGGGCCCCAGGCGCATACGGCGAAGTGCGGCACAAAGCGTTTGCATCGCAAACCGGGTATGCTATCGGAGTGCGCACCCTGACACCTTCGGGTTTCGGGGGAATAGATATTGACGACCGCCCGCGCTCACGGGTACGGCGCCAGAGCCCGCCCGCGCGGCGGACGGACCATCCCCGGGGCAGATGTCCCGCCTGATACGAGGAAATGACATGAGCGACGACATCGCGGATCGCGTGCGCAAGATCGTGGTCGAGCACCTGAGCGTTGAAGAAGAGAAGGTGACCGAGAGCGCCTCCTTCATCGACGACCTTGGCGCCGACAGTCTCGACACTGTCGAGCTTGTCATGGCGTTCGAGGAAGAGTTCGGCATCGAGATTCCGGACGACGCTGCCGAGACGATCCAGACCTTCGGCGATGCCGTGCGCTTCATCAAGGAAGCCCAGTAAGATCAGGCCGGCCCTTCGGGGCCCCCGGCTTCAATTGGCGGCGCTCCCCCGGGGGCGCCGTTTTTCGTTCCGGCCTTTCGCTTCCGTCGCTCCCCACCAGCCATGTGACGCGGCGATGCGGAGGCATGGCGGAACCCTCGCGGCACCGGCTCGTTCCACCGTCAAGACTTGCCTGTGGAAGGAGTACCGCAATGCCCGTGAAGGGATTGAACGACAACGCCATCAAGACCGCCATCGAGACGCTTCAGACGAGCCTCACCGAGGTCATCGCGCTCAAGCTCGCGCTTAAGCAGGCGCACTGGAACATGAAGGGCCCGCAGTTCATCGGCGTGCACGAGCTGCTCGATGACATCTACGACCGGACCCATGAATCCTCCGACACCATCGCCGAGCGGATCCAGATCCTCGGCGGCGTCGCGAAGGGCACGCTGGAGACGACGGCCGAAGGCGTCGGCATGAAACCCTACCCGACGGATCTCGTCGACGTGCTCGACCATGTCGAGGCTCTGTCCGATCGCTTCTCCTATGTGGGCGGTGTGATCCGCGAGGGGATCGACACCTGCTCCGAAGCGGGCGAAGACGATTCCGAGGATCTGCTGACCGAGGTGTCCCGCCAGATCGACAAGGATATGTGGTTCATCGAAGCGCACATCAAACGCCCCTGATCCGGGGCACGATCACGTCCGGCGGCGGTTCGCCGCCGGGCCTTGCCGATCACGGCCCCTGTCCTGTATTCGGATCACCGATAAAGACCGAGAGGGGCAGAGCTTATGCGGCGAGTAGTTGTGACGGGACTGGGCATGGTGACCCCCCTGGCCTGCGGCGTCGAGGAGACGTGGACGCGGCTTCTCAAGGGGCAGTCCGGAGCGGGTCCGATCACTCGTTTCGACGCCAGCCATCTCGCGACGACCTACGCCTGCGAAATCCCGTACGGCGACGGCTCCGACGGCTCGTTCAACCCAGATGACTGGATGTCCGCCAAGGAACGTCGGAAGGTCGACGACTTCATCCTTTACGGCATGGCGGCGGCGCAGCAAGCGGTCGAGGATTCCGGTTGGACCCCCGAGACCGATGAGGACCGGGAACGCACCGGCGTGATGATCGGATCCGGTATCGGGGGCTTGAACTCGATTGCCGACACGGCGGTTCTGATCAAGGAAAAGGGCGCGCGGCGCGTCTCCCCATTCTTCATTCCGGGCGCGCTGATCAATCTCATCAGCGGCCAGGTCTCCATCCGTTACGGGTTCAAAGGCCCGAACCATGCCGTCGTGACGGCCTGCTCGACCGGTGCGCATGCCATCGGCGACGCGGCGCGGCTGATCATGCTCGGCGATGCCGACGTGATGGTGGCCGGCGGCGCAGAAAGCCCCATCAGCGAGATCGGGATTGCCGGCTTCAATGCCTGCAAGGCGCTTTCGACCAAGCGGGCAGACGAGCCCGAGAAGGCCAGCCGCCCCTATGATATCGACCGTGACGGCTTTGTCATGGGCGAGGGGGCGGGCGTCGTGGTGCTCGAGGAGTACGAGCACGCGAAGGCCCGTGGCGCGACGATCCATGCCGAGGTTCTGGGCTACGGCATGTCGGGGGATGCCTACCACATCACCGCGCCGTCCGAGACCGGGGATGGGGCGGAGCGGTCCATGCGGGCGGCGCTGCGGAGCGCCGGCCTCGAGCCCTCCGCCATCGATTACATCAACGCCCACGGCACCAGCACCATGGCCGACGTGATCGAGCTCGGTGCGGTCGAACGGATGCTCGGCGATGCGGCCGGGGCGACCTCCATGTCCTCCACGAAAAGCGCCATCGGGCATCTTCTCGGGGCCGCTGGCGCGGTCGAGGCGATCTTCTGCATCCTTGCGATCCGGGACGGCATCGCACCGCCGACGATCAACCTCGACACGCCTGCCGTGGAAAGTGCCATCGACCTCGTGCCGAACGAGGCGCGGAGACGGACAATCGACACTGTCCTGTCCAACAGCTTCGGCTTCGGCGGCACCAATGCCAGCCTCGTGATGGGACGCGCAACCTGATGAGCAGAGCCATCGCCTCCAACGCATTGACGATCTTCGTCATCCTGCTGCTCGCCGTTGCGGGTGCCATCGCCTGGGCAAAATCGTCCTGGACCTCAGAGGGGCCTCTGACCGAGGCGATCTGCGTCGAGGTGCCGCCGGGCTCCTCCATGCTGCGGGTCAGCAACAATCTGGCGGAGCAGGGCGCGGTTCCGAGCGCGTCGCTCTTCCGGATGGGCGCGAACTATACCGATCGGGCAGGCCTTCTGAAGGCCGGGAGCTTCCTGATCGAGCCGGGCGCCTCGATGGAGCAGATTGCCATGGCTGTTACGGAGAGCGGTCGGTCGACCTGCGGCACGGAGATCAACTTCCGGATCGGCGTGCTGGAAGCGGACATGATCGTGCGCGAACTCGACCCCGAGACGCAGCGCTACGAGGAAGTTGCCGACTTCATCCCCGGAGCCGAAGGCGTCGAGACGCCGGCGGAATATACCGAGGCGGCGAACGCCACCGGCACGCGGTTCCGGGTGACGGTGGCCGAAGGGGCGACGAGCTGGCAGGTGATCGACGCGCTGAAGCGGGCCGATTTCCTCGACGGGGAGAGCGGAGACGTGCCGCCCGAGGGCTCGCTCGCTCCCTACAGCTACGAGGTTCAGCCGGGAGCCGATCGCGCTGAGCTCGTGGCGTCGATGCAAGAGCGTCAGGCAACGATCCTCGAAGAGTTGTGGCAGGAGCGGGTGGACGGCCTTCCGCTCGAGACGCCGGAAGAGGCGATGATCCTCGCGTCGATCATCGAGAAGGAAACCGGCGTGCCCGAAGAGCGGCGCCAGGTGGCGAGCGTGTTCATCAACCGGCTCGAAGCGGGGATGCGTCTGCAGACAGACCCGACCGTGATCTACGGGATCACGGAGGGCGAGGGTGCGCTTGGACGCGGGCTTCGCCGGAGCGAGCTGGACCGGGCGACGCCGTACAACACCTACGTGATCGAAGGGCTTCCGCCGACGCCGATCGCCAATCCGGGCCGCGAGAGCATCGCGGCGGCGCTGGACCCGGCAGACACCGATTACGTGTTCTTCGTGGCCGACGGCAGTGGCGGCCATGCCTTCGCGGAGACGCTGGCCGAGCACAACGAGAACGTGGCGCGCTGGCGGCAGATCGAGGCCGAGCGGACGGCCAACTGACCACGGTTCGCGGGCGATCATGGGGGGCACCGTACGGTGCCCTCCTTCCACACGTTCAGATTGTGCTTGACTTTGCGAACGCCCTTAGGTAGAACAAGGGCAAGCTGGACGACATGGGCAAGCGGCAGACCGGAGACGGTCTCGCCGCTTTTTTCGTTGTTGCACACCTCCTCCGGCGCCTTCGAGAAGGGAGCTTTCCATTGAATATCGACGAGGGGACCGGCGGATCGGAAGATCCGGCCGAAGAACTCGCACGTGCGTCGATCCGGTTCAGGAGCCATGCGAAGGAGCTGACGGAGATCGTTCGCGAAATCGACGCGGGCAACCCGGAACGCGCACGCCGGCTCGGCAGCTCCATCGCCGAGATCCGGCGGGCTGCCGGATTGCTGGATGAACTGGGGCGATACACGGCGGCGCAAGGTGCTCGCATCAAGGGGGGAACGGATGAAGGGACCTGCGGAACAATCGACCTCGCCAAAGTCAGAGAGGAGATCGGGCGCCGCCTGGCTCGCCTCAAAGGGGAGCGCCCTGGAAGCGGCATTTCTTGAAAGCCTGAGCCAGGAGGCGATCTGCGGATTGCCGTGGGTCTTCGAATTCTGGGCACATGAGCATCAGTTGCCGCCACCGGGGGACTGGAAAACCTGGGTCATTCTCGGCGGCCGGGGGGCAGGAAAGACGCGGGCGGGCGCGGAATGGGTGCGCGCCCAGGTGGAGGGGGCCGAGCCCGAGACGCCGGGGCCATGCCGGCGCATCGCGCTGATCGGCGAAACCTTCGATCAGGTCCGGGATGTCATGGTGTTCGGCGAGAGCGGGATCTTCGCCTGTTCGCCGCATGACCGGGAGCCGACCTGGGAGGCAGGGCGGCGACGCCTCGTCTGGCCGAACGGCGCGACGGCGACGGCCTATTCGGCGCATGACCCCGAAGCTCTGCGGGGTCCGCAATTCGACGGGGCCTGGGTGGACGAGCTTGCGAAATGGAAGCGCGCCGAGGACGCTTGGGACATGCTGCAATTCGCGCTTCGGCTGGGGGACGATCCCCGGCAATGCGTGACCACGACACCGCGGAGCGTGCCGGTCCTGCGGGACATACTGAAACGCGAGTCGACCGTGATGACCCACGCGCCGACCTCGGCGAACGCGCCGTACCTCGCGAGATCCTTCATGGCGGAGATCGAGCGGCGTTACGCAGGCACGCGGCTCGGCCGTCAGGAGCTTGACGGGCAGCTCCTGGAGGAGGTGGAAGGTGCGCTCTGGACGCATGCGAGGCTCGACGGGGTGCGGATGTCTGAGGCGCCCACTCTTGACCGGATCGTTGTCGCGGTGGATCCCCCGGCGGGCAGCGGGCCGGGGTCCGATGCCTGCGGGATCATCGTCGCCGGCGTCCAGATGCAGGGTCCGCCGCACACGTGGCGCGCATTCATGCTGGAGGATTGCACGGTCAAGGGCAAGACGCCCACCGGCTGGGCCGTCGCCGCCATCGCGGCCTTCCGCCGCCACGGCGCCGACAGGCTGGTGGCGGAGGTGAACCAGGGCGGGGACATGGTGCGGACCGTAATGCACGGGATCGATCCGCTCCTGCCGTTCCGGGCCGTTCATGCCAGCCGTGGCAAGAGCGCGAGAGCCGAACCGGTCGCCGCGCTCTACGAGCAGGGGCGCGTGCACCACGTCGGACAATTCTCGGAGCTCGAGGACCAGATGACGCGGATGTCGGTCGCGGGCTGGGAGGGCAGCGGCAGCCCGGACCGGCTCGATGCGCTGGTCTGGGCGATCCACGAGCTCTTGATCCGGCCGGCGTCCGACCGGTCGAGGCCACTCATCCGCACGCTGTGAGCGACCCTCAAGCCAAGGAGCGACATATGATCTGGGACAGGATCCGGCGGCGCGGGGCGCAGCCGGCCGAATACAAGGTATCCGCTGCCTCGCGGGCGGCCCGGTGGCCGCTGGGGGTGGTCGGTGGGGCGGCCTGGACGTCGCGAGACGTGCCGGCACTGACACGGGCGGGTTTTCTGGGAAATCCCATCGCATTCCGTGCGGTGAAGCTGATCGCGGAAGCGGCGGCGGCGGTGCCGGTCCTGTGCCAGGATGCGGAGCGGCGCTACGAGACGCATCCGATCCTTGATCTGATGCGGCGCCCGAATGCGGGGCAGGGCGGGGCCGAGCTTCTGGAGGCGCTCTACGGGCAATTGCTGCTGACCGGGAACGCGTATGTCGAGGCGGTGCCGGGCGCGGAAGAGGCGACGTTGCCGCTCGAGCTGCATGTGTTGCGGTCCGACCGGATGAGCGTGGTGCCCGGGACGACGGGGTGGCCGGAGGCTTTCGATTACCACGTCGGCAGCAGAACGCATCGCTTCGAGTGGACACCGAACGCGCCGCGGCCCGTCTGCCATATCCGGAGTTTCCATCCGCAGGACGATCATTACGGATTGTCTCCGCTCAGGGCCGCGGCAACGGCGCTCGATGTGCACAACGCGGCCTCGGCCTGGTCGAAGGGGCTCCTCGACAACGCTGCGCGCCCCTCCGGTGCCATCGTCTATCGCGGCGAGGAGGGGCATGGGCATCTGACGCAGGATCAATATGAGCGCCTGCAGACGGAGCTCGAAGCGCATCACCAGGGCGCGAGGAATGCCGGCCGGCCGATGCTGCTGGAGGGTGGTCTCGACTGGCGCCCGATGGGGTTCAGCCCGTCCGACATGGAGTTCCAGCGCACGAAGGAGGCCGCAGCGCGGGAGATTGCAACGGCATTCGGCGTGCCGCCGATGATGCTCGGGATACCGGGGGAGGCGACCTACGCCAATTATCAGGAGGCGAACCGGGCCTTCTTCCGGCTCACGGTGCTCCCGCTCGCGGGGCGGGTTTTGGCAGGGCTGTCGGACTGGCTGTCCGAATGGGCGGGGGAGCCGGCCCAGCTCCGGCCCGATCCCGACGGGATCCCGGCGCTTTCGGCCGAGCGAGAGGCTCAGTGGCGGCGGATCGGCGAGGCGGACTTCCTCACGGATGGAGAAAAGCGGGTTCTGCTGGGATTGCCCGCAGAGCCGGGTGCGGCGGCCACTTGAGCGGAGGGGAGATGCGGATGGATGCGGGCGACAGGACGGAGGGCATCGCGCTGGAGCGCAAGTTTTGCGTGCTCGGCGACAGGCCGGTGATCGGCGAGGGGCTTCGGATCTCAGGGTATGCGTCGCTTTTCGGGCGGCAGGACCGCGGCGGGGACAGGGTGGCCGAAGGCGCGTTCGCCAAGGGGCTCGCGGCGCTGGAGCGAAGCGGGCGGCGGGTGAAGATGCTCTGGCAGCACGACCCGGCACAGCCCATCGGTGTCTGGGACATGGTGCGGGAGGATGCGACGGGGCTTCTCGTTCAGGGACGGCTCCTGCCCGAAGTGGCACGGGCGCGGGAAGCGGCTGCGCTCCTCTCGGCGGGGGCAATCGAGGGCCTTTCCATCGGATACCGCACGACACGGGCGGAGCGCGACGTGGACGGCGTCCGGGTCCTGCGCGAGATCGATCTGTGGGAGGTGTCTCTGGTGACGTTCCCGATGCAGATCGAAGCGCGGATCGCGGCGGCGGGGGCCGATACCGTCAAGACCGGGCGCTCGGCCCCGGAGCGTGGAGACGAGCTGGCCCGGGCCTTCGAGACGGCGCGGCGGCGGCTTGCCGCGATCAACGGAGCCTGACCCCGGACAGCTCCGGGCGGACGAACTGACAGCAGCGAAAAGGACGAGCGATGAGCGAGACCGAGGCACGAGCCACGGGCGGGAAAGGTGCGCCCGACGGGGACATCCGGGCCGCAATGGACGGATTTCTGCGCGAAGTCGGGCGGTTCCGCGCCGACATCACCCGCAAACTGAACAAACAGGACGAGCGACTGACCATGCTGGACCGCAAGACCCTTTCCGCCACCGCGCGTCACGCCCTTGAAACGACGCGGGATGATGTCGCGCCCCACCGCAAGGCGCTCGATACCTACCTGCGCAACGGCGACGATGACGGCCTTCGCGGGCTGGAGCTCGAGGGCAAGTCGATGACGACGACGGTGGCGGCCGATGGTGGTTACCTCGTCGATCCCGACACGGCGGAGCGGATCTCGACCGTTCTGCGCTCCTCGGCATCGATCCGGAGCGTGGCAACGGTGGCCCAGGTGGAGGCGGGCAGCTTCGACGTGCTCGTGGATCACGGCGAGTTGGGGTCGGGCTGGGGCAGCGAGACTGCGGCGCCGAGCGACAGCGACACGCCGCAAATCGAGAAGATCGCGATTGCGCTGCACGAGCTGTCGGCGATGCCGAAGGCCAGTCAGCGGCTCCTCGATGACAGCGCCTTCGATATCGACGGTTGGCTGGCGGACCGGATCGCCCAGCGGTTTGCGCGGGCCGAAGCGGCGGCGTTCGTCCTCGGGGACGGCCTCGACATGCCGCGGGGATTCCTGACGCATCCGATCTCGGAAGACGTCGATCCGGGCTGGGGTCAGATCGGCAGCGTGGCCTCGGGGGCCGAGGGCGACTTTGCCGAGGCCGATCCGCTGATCGACCTCGTCTACGCACTCGGAGCCGAGTACCGGGCGAACGGCGTTTTCGTGATGAACTCCCGAACGGCGGGTGCCGTGCGCAAGCTGAAAGACGCGGATGGGCGGTTCCTCTGGAGCGACGGCCTGGCCGAGGGGGAGCCTGCGCGGCTCCTCGGGTACCGGGTGGTGATCGCCGAGGACATGCCGGACATCGCGCCCGGCGCCGCGGCCCTCGCTTTCGGCGATTTCGGTGCCGGCTATACGATCGCCGAACGGCCGGACCTGCGGGTGCTCCGCGATCCGTTCTCCGCCAAGCCGTATGTCCTGTTCTACGCGACCAAGCGGATCGGCGGGGATGTCACGGATTTCAGCGCGATCAAGGTCATGCGGTTCTCCGCAAGCTGAACCGAAGCCGGGCGGCGGGCCGGGGGACCGGGCGCCGCCCCTCCATCATGACGACGTCGCGGCGGCCAAGGAGGATACCCCGATGCTGACCGAACTGAGCGCGTGTCCCGCGTCGGCCCTGCCGGTGGCCGAGCTGAACGCGCATCTCCGTCTGGGACGGGGATTTTCCGACGATGGCGCGGAGACCCCGCTCGTGGAGACGATCCTGCGGGCGGCGATGGCCGCCGTCGAGGCCGGCACGGGGCTGTCGCTCCTCGCGCGCAGTTTCCTCTGGGCTCCCGAGAGATGGCCCGGCGGTGCGAGCGTCGATCTGCCGATCGCGCCGATCGCGGCGGTGACGCAGATCACCTACACGAACCGGGTGGGAGCTGAGATCCCCCTTGCGGAGGACCGCTGGCGATTGGCCCCGGATTGGCGGCGCCCGCGGCTGGTGGCGAGGGATCGGCCGTTTCCGTCTGCGCCGCAGGGCGGGACGGTCATGGTGCATCTCACGGCTGGCTTCGGCGACGACTGGGAGAGCGTTCCCGCGGATCTGGCGCAGGCGGTCCTGATCCAGGCGGCGAAGTTCTACGAGTATCGCACCGGCGAGGCGAAGGGGCCGCCTGCGGATATCTCCGTTCTTCTCGGTCCGTGGCGTCAGGTGCGGCTCGGGGGGCGGCGGGCATGACCGTGCCAAGGCTGAATCGCTCCCTCGTGCTCGAGGCAAGGGAGCGCGTGCCGGACGGACATGGCGGCGTTCGGACCGGGTGGAGAGCGCTCGGCTCGCTCTGGGGGGAACTCAAGGCCGGGGCAGCGCGGGAGGCCGGTCTCGGCGACTTGCCGGGCACGCGGGTGCAGTGGCGGATCACGGTCCGTGCGTCCCCCGAAGGCAACCTTGCCCGTCCGGTTGCGGGGCAGCGCTTCGCCATGGGCGCGCGCAAGTTTCGCATCAATGCCGTGGCGGAAGGGGATATCGAGGGCCGCTACCTTCTGTGCCACGCGAGCGAGGAGGGGGTACGGTCATGAGCTACGCCCTTGGACTTGAGGTCCAGAGCGCGATCTTCGGCCTCCTGACGGCCGACGCCACACTCACGGCGCTCGTCGGTGGCGACATCTTCGACGCGGCGCCGCCGGGCGCCGTGCCACCGCTCTACGTCACGCTCGGCGAGGAAAGCGTACGGGCGGCGGGGGACAGCGGCGGGGCGGGGGCGTGGCACCGGGTAAGCCTCCGGGTCGTCTCCGTCACGGCGGGGTTCGCCGCGGCCAAGGAGGCGGCGGCTGCGATCTCGATCGCCCTCGACGGAGCGAGACCCGCCCTGGCGGGCGGCCGGGTCGTGAGCCTGCGCTTTGCCCGCGCCATCGCAAAGCGTCAGCGGGGCGGCGAGGGCCGCACCATCGACCTGCGCTTCGACATCCGTGTCGATGCGAGCGCGTGATTTCAGACAACTATCGGGAGAGGCATCATGGCCGCACAATCGGGCAGGGACCTGCTGATCAAGCTCGACCTGACGGGAGCCGGGCAGTTCCAGACCATCGCCGGTCTGCGGGCGAGCCGTCTGTCGTTCAACGCCGAGACCGTGGACGTCACGTCGCTCGAGAGCCAGGGGGGCTGGCGCGAGCTCCTGGCAGGGGCCGGCGCCCGCAGCGCGTCGATCAGCGGATCGGGGGTGTTCCGCGATGCCGATACCGACGAGCGGGCGCGACAGATTTTCTTCGACGGGGCGACGCCGGACTTCCAGGTGGTGATCCCGTCCTTCGGGATCATCGAGGGGGCGTTCCAGATTGTCGCCATCGAGTATGCCGGCTCGCATGACGGGGAGGCCACGTTCGAGCTGTCGCTAGCCTCTGCGGGGCGTCTGTCCTTCACGGCGCTCTCCTGATGGCCAATCCATGGGCCGGAGAAGTCGAGGTGGTGCTCGACGGTGTCGCGCATCGGGCGAAGCTGACGCTCGGGTCGCTGGCGGAGCTGGAGGCGGAGCTGCAGACGGAAACGCTGGTGGAGCTGGTCGAGCGTTTCGAGGCCGGCTGCTTTTCCGCGACGGATGTCCTTGCGCTGATCGTGGCCGGGCTCCGCGGTGGCGGCTGGGACGGACGCGCGGCCGATCTCGTGCGAGCGGAGATCCGGGGTGGACCGGTGGAGGCCGCGCGGCTCGCGGCGCAGCTTCTGGCGCGCGCCTTCGCGCCGCCCGAACGCTGATGGACTGGGCGGGCCTGATGCGCCTCGGCCTTGGCGGGCTGGGGATGAGACCTGATGCGTTCTGGTGCCTGACCCCGGCGGAGCTTGCGTTGATGCTCGGCCTCGAAACTGAGGCTCCGCCACTCACGCGCGCGCGGCTTGCAGAGCTCGCCCGCGCCTTTCCCGATAGTAACGATGGAGGCGGCGATGGGGCCTGAAGAAACGGATGCGATCCGCGCCGAGATGGAAGCGCTCGAGGACCAGCTCGACGATGCCGGAACGATGACGGCGGTCTTCAGCGCCGAACTCGAGCGGATGCGGGGAAGCCTCTCCGCGGCGACCGGGAGCGTCGGTGCTCTCGGCGGAGGGATCGACCGGGGTCTGAGACGGGCGTTCAAGGACCTGACGCTGGACGGGGCGCGGCTTTCGGACACCTTGCGCGGTGTGGCGCAGTCGATCGCCGGTGCGACCTACACCGCGGCGATGAAACCCGTGACGAAGACCCTTGGCGGGGTCGTTGCGCAGCAGCTGGCCCGGATCGGCTCGGCGGCAGCGTTCGCGGATGGCGGGACGTTCTCGGCGGGGCGCGTCATGCCGTTCGCGAAGGGGGGCGTGGTGACATCCCCGACGACGTTCGCGATGCGCGGCGGTAGCGGGCTGATGGGCGAGGCGGGACCGGAGGCGATCATGCCGCTTACGCGCGGCGCGGATGGTCGGCTCGGCGTCTCGGCGGGCGGCGGGGGGCGTCCGGTCAATGTGGTCGTGAACGTCCGGACGCCGGACGTGGCCGGCTTCCAGCGCAGCCAGGGACAGATCGCGGCGCAGATGGGCCGGGCGCTCGCACGCGGTCAGCGCAATCGCTGAAGGAGGCAACATGAAGGATTTCCACGACATACGCTTCCCGACATCTCTTTCCTTCGGTTCGGTGGGCGGGCCGGAGCGTCGGACGGAGATTGCGGCGCTGGTGAACGGCTTCGAGGAGCGCAACACGCCCTGGGCCCATTCGCGGCGGCGCTACGATGCGGGGCTTGCCTTGTGCTCACTCGACGACATCGCGCGCCTCATCTCGTTCTTCGAGGCGCGGCGCGGGCAACTCATCGGCTTTCGCTGGAAGGACTGGTCCGACTTCACGTCCTGCGCGCCGTCCGGAAACATCGATTTCGAGGACCAGATCATCGGCGAGGGGGACGGGGTCCGGCGCGAGTTCGCCCTGTCGAAGACCTACCGTTCGGGAGATGCGGAGTACGTTCGCCCGATCCTGAAGCCGGTGGACGGAACCGTGCGCGCGGGCCTCGAGGGGGACGAGCTGCGGGACGGGGTCCACTGGGAGCTCGACGCAGCGCGCGGTGTCCTCACCTTCGCCGAGGCGCCCGATATCGGGGTCCGTGTCACGGCGGGGTTCGAGTTCGACGTGCCGGTGCGGTTCGACACGGACCGGATCGAGGTGTCCGTCGCGAGCTTCCAGGCCGGCGAGGTTCCGAACGTCCCCGTCGTCGAGGTTCGGCTGTGAGCGGGGGACGGGAGACGCTGGCGGCGCGGATGAAGGCGGGCGCCAGTACCGTCTGCCGTGCCTGGGCGATTGTCCGGGGGGATGGTGTGACGCTGGGTTTCACCGATCACGATCAACCGCTCGAATTCGGCGGAACGGTCTTCCGGGCGGATGCAGGGCTGTCGGCGCGGGCGGTCGCTCAGTCCACCGGACTGTCGGTAGACAACACGGAAGCGGCGGGGCTCCTGTCTGCGGACGCGATCACGGAGGAGGATATCCTCGCCGGGCGATACGATGGCGCCGAGGTCACGGAATGGTTGGTGGACTGGACCGATCCCGCAGCAAGGACGGTGGTGTTCGCGGGGAATCTCGGGGAGGTCGTCAGGGATGGCGGGGCGTTTCGGGCGGATCTCAGGGGGCGGACGGAGACGCTCAACCGGCCGACCGGGCGCATCTACCAGACCGGGTGCGCGGCGGTGCTGGGGGATGCGTCCTGCGGCGTAGATCTGGACGCGCCCGGTCTTTCCGTCGAGGCCGAGATCACGGTGGTCGAGGCAGGACGGATCTTCTGGATCGCGGGCGCGGAGGGCCATGCGCGGCGGTGGTTCGAGAGGGGCCGCGCGCAGATCCTGTCGGGACGCGCTGCCGGGCTCATCGGAGCGATCAAGGAGGACCGGGCGGAGGGGATCCTCAGGCGGATCGAGCTTTGGGAGGAGATCCGCGCCGAGGTCTCGCCGGGGGATCGGCTGAGGGTCGAGGCGGGATGCGACAAGCGCGATACGACCTGCATCGGCAAGTTCGACAACTTCGTCAACTACCGCGGCTTTCCGCATGTCCCGGGCGAGGACTGGCTGACCTCCTATCCGAAGCGCAAGGGCGGGAACCATGGGGGGAGCCGTGCCGGGCGAAGGGTCGCAGAGGACATCAAGGCGGCGTTCGAGGCTGCCAGAGATCGGTATTGATGCGGCCCGAGGTCGTGGCGATCGCGAGAGGCTGGATCGGGACGCCCTATCGCCACGCCGCGTCGGTGCAGGGGCACGGCACCGACTGTCTCGGCCTCGTGCGGGGGATCTGGCGCACGCTCTACGGAGACGAGCCGGGCGGGGTGCCGCCCTATACGCTCGACTGGGGGGAGCCGCAGGGCGACGAGCGGATGTGGGCTGCGGCGCGGCGATTGATGCCGGAACGCCCGCGAGGTGAGGTCGCCGAGGCCGGTGACATCCTGCTCTTCCGGATGCGGCATGGCGGTATCGCCAAGCATCTGGGCGTCGCCGCCGAAACGGGCGACCGGCCCAGCTTCATTCACGCATTCCAGGGTCACGCAGTGGTGGAATCCCCGCTGACGCGGCCCTGGGCCCGCCGCATCGTGGCGCGGTTTATCCTGCCCTGAGGACGAGAGAAGATGGCGACAATCCTACTTTCAGCGGCCGGTGCGGCGGTCGGCGGCATGGTTGGCGGTTCGGTGCTCGGCCTGTCGTCCGCGGTGATCGGACGGGCGATCGGCGCGTCCATCGGTCAGGTCATCGACCAGCGCCTGATGGGCTCGGGCAGCGAGGTCGTCGAAGGGCCGCGGCTGGACCGGTACCGCATCACCGGGGCGAGCGACGGGGCGCCGGTCCGCCGCGTCTGGGGGCGCGTGCGGGTGGCCGGGCAGGTCATCTGGGCGACCGAGTTCGAGGAACACGTCAAGAAGACGCGGCAGAGCGGCGGTGGCAAGGGCGGCGGCGGTGGCTCCTCCGTCACGACGAAGAGCTACAGCTACAGCGTCTCGCTCGCCGTGGCCCTCTGCGAGGGAGAGATCCTGAGGGTGGGGCGTGTCTGGGCCGACGGGATCGAGCTCCCTGCGGGATCGCTCGACATGCGGGTCTATACCGGCTCGGAGGATCAGCTGCCGGATCCGCGGATCGAGGCGGTCGAGGGCGAGGGGATGGCGCCAGCCTATCGCGGGATCGCCTATGTCGTCATCGAGGATCTGGCGCTGGGCGAATTCGGCAATCGGGTTCCCCAGCTGACATTCGAGGTCGTGCGGCCCGCGCAGGGGGACGGGATCCCGGACGCGGTACGGAGCCTGTCGGACGTCGTGAAGGCGGTGGCGCTCGTGCCGGGGACGGGGGAGTACGCTCTGGCGACGACGCCCGTGCGGCATGCGTTCGGGCTCGGGCGGAACGAGGCCGTGAACGCGCATTCGCCGCTGGGGCGCACTGACTTCGCGGCGTCCCTCTTGGCCCTGGAGGAGGAGTTGCCGGAGTGCGGATCCGTCTCCCTCGTGGTGTCGTGGTTCGGAGGGGACCTGCGATGCGGCTCTTGCGCCATCGAGCCCAAGGTGGAGCAGCGGGACATCGACGGCGTTCCGATGAAATGGCGCGCAGGCGGTATCGGGCGCAGTGCCGCGAGGACCGTGCCGCGGATTGACGAGCGACCGATCTACGGCGGGACGCCGGCGGACGGCTCCGTCATCGAGGCCATCCGGGCGATCCGCGAGACCGGCCGGGAGGTGATGTTCTATCCCTTCATCCTGATGGATCAGGTCGCGGGAAACGATCTCGTGGATCCGTGGAGCGGGACGACGGGCCAGCCCGCCCTGCCATGGCGCGGCCGGGTCACGACGTCCCTCGCGCCCGGTCTGGGTGGCAGCCCTGACGGAACGGTTGCTGCGGGGACCGAGGTCGCGGCGTTCTTCGGCGCGGCGGAGCCGGGGGATTTCGAGCGCACGGGTGGCGAGGTGCTCTATCATGGGCCGGACGAATGGTCCTTCCGTCGGTTCATCCTGCATTACGCGCATCTCTGCAGCCTGGCCGGCGGGGTGGACAGCTTCTGCATCGGCTCCGAGATGCGGGGGGTGACCCAGATCCGCGGGGCCGGCGGAACGTATCCGGCGGTTGCCGAGCTCGTGCGTCTGGCCGCCGATGTGCGCTCGATTCTAGGGGTCGACACCAAGATCGGTTATGCCGCCGACTGGAGTGAGTATTTCGGTCACCATCCGCAGGACGGAAGCGGCGACGTCCGGTTCCACCTCGACCCGTTCTGGTCGCAACCGGCGATCGATTTCGTCGGGATCGACAATTACATGCCGCTGTCGGACTGGCGGGACGGCGAGGCGCATGCGGATGCGGAGTGGGGCAGCATCTACAATGCGGCATATCTCGAGGCGAACGTCGCGGGGGGAGAGGGCTACGACTGGTACTATCCTGACACGGAGGCGCGAGTCGCGCAGCGACGTATGCCCATCGAGGACGGGGCGTATGCCGAGCCCTGGGTGTTCCGCCCCAAGGATCTGAGGGGCTGGTGGGAGAACCCGCACCACGAGCGGATCGGAGGGGTCCGGCAGACGGCGCCGACGGATTGGGTGCCGGGCTCGAAGCCGATCCGTTTCACCGAGATCGGCTGCGCGGCCATCGACAAGGGGACGAACCAGCCGAACCGCTTTGTCGATGCCAAATCCTCGGAGAGCGGAACGCCGCACCATTCGGACGGCACGCGGGACGACCTGATTCAGGCGCAGTACCTGCGGGCGATGACGTCCTACTGGGGGCGGTCCGAGACCAACCCGGTTTCGGACCTCTATGGAGGACCGATGGTGGACATGACGCGGGCACATGTCTGGGCATGGGATGCGCGCCCGTTTCCGTATTTCCCGGCGCTGGGCGATGTCTGGAGTGACGGGGAGAACTACGCCAGGGGGCATTGGCTCAACGGGCGAACCTCGGGCGAGGATCTCGGGGCCGTCGTCGCGGAGATCTGCCTGCGGGCGGGGGCAGGCCTGCCGGATGTGTCCGGGCTTCACGGAACGGTGCGCGGGTTTTCCGTCGAGGACGGGCGGGAGGCTCGCGGGGTGCTGCAACCGCTGATGCTGGCCTATGGCTTCGAGGCGATCGAGCGGGACGGGCGACTGATGTTCCGGACACGGACCGGCGCGCAGCCAGTGGCGCTGAGCTTCGATGCACTGGCCGAGGCGGACGGGATCGACGGCGCGGTGGAGCGCATCCGCGCGCCCAAGGCGGAGATCGCGGGACGTGTGCGGCTGACCTATCTGGAGGCGGAGACGGATTTCGAGGTCCGGACCGCGGAGGCTGCGTTTCCGGGGGAGCCGGCACCGACGGTGTCCCATTCGGAGCGTCCCCTGACGTTGACCCCGGCGGAGGCGCGTGGGGTCGTCGAGCGGTGGCTGGCCGAGGCGCGGGTTGCGCGGGACGGGATCCGGTTCGCGGTGCCGCCCTCCCGGCTGGATCTGGGCGCGGGCGATGTCGTGGCTCTGGGCCCGGAAGGGGGCGACGGGCGCTACCGGATCGACCGGGTGGAGCAGGGGGACGTGCGGATCATGGAGGCGGTTCGGGTCGAGCCGCAGATCTACGTGCCGTCAGAGGCCGCGGACGCGCGGAGCGCGCCACGGCCATGGCAGCCCCCGATGCCGGTCGAGCCGATCTTCCTCGATCTGCCGCTTCTCACGGGGGAGGAGGTGCCCCATGCGCCGCACCTGGCCGTGGCGGGCGATCCCTGGCCCGGGGCGGTGGCGGTCTATTCCTCGGGCGAGGATGCCGGCTACGGGCTGGATGCGGTCGTGGAGGCGCCGGCCTCCGTCGGCGTGACGGAGGCGCCGCTGCTCGCCGCTTCTCCCGGGCGCTGGGATCTCGGCCCGCCGCTCCGGGTTCGCATGGCGCGGGGAACGCTGTCGAGCGCGGATGGGCCCGCGGTCCTCGGCGGAGCGAACGCGCTGGCGATCGGATCCGGCGCGCCGGGAGCTTGGGAGATCGTGCAGTTCGCAGAGGCGGTGCTCGTCGGAGCGGAGACGTGGGAGCTGTCGCGGCGGCTGAGGGGGCAGGCGGGAACGGATGCCGTCATGCCCGCCGAGTGGCCCGCGGGAAGCCTCGTCGTGTTGCTGGACGGAACGCCCGAGCAGATCCCGGCGGCCCTGTCGGCGAGGGGACTTGCGCGGCACTACCGGATCGGGCCCGCCTCCCTGCCGATGTCGGACGCGGCTTACGTCCACCGGGTAGAGAGCTTCGACGGGACGGGGCTGCGGCCCTACGCTCCGGCGCATCTGCGGGCGCGGGCGATGCCGGACGGAGATATCGAGATCGGCTGGATCCGGCGGACGCGCATCGGAGGGGACAGTTGGCAGGGCGAGGAGGTGCCGCTCGGGGAGGAGACGGAGCGCTACCGGCTCCGTGTGCTGGCGCCCGGGGGGGCGGTTCTGCGCGAGACCGTGACCGAAACACCTTCCTTCATCTACGGCGCTGCGGAGCGGGCGGCGGACGGGCCGGGCCCGCTCACGCTCTCGGTGGCGCAGATATCAACGACGTTCGGCGACGGACCCCAGACGAGGATCGAGATCCATGAGTGAGACGCCAAACCTGTCCTTGCCGTTTCTGGCCCCGAGCCAGGCGCAGAAGCACGTCACCGTCAATGAGGCGTTGATGCGGCTCGATGCGCTGTCGCAGCTCACTCTGGTTTCGCGCGCCATCGCCATGCCGCCGAACACCGCCCTGGAGGGGGAGTGCTACGGCGTGCCGCCGGGGGCTGCCGGGACCTGGGCAGGGCATAGCGGTGAGATTGCCGTGCGGTCGAACGGCGGTTGGGTGTTTGCCGTCCCGCGCGCGGGGTGGCGGGCCTGGGATGCATCGGCGGGACAGGTTGTCGTCCATGATGGAGAGGGGTGGATCGTGCCGCCGTCGGCCGGAATGCCGGGCGATGCGGGGCTGCGGCTGGCGAGCGAAGTGACGGAGTGCAGCGTCTCGGCCGGCGGGGCGCAGGGCCTGCCGGTTTTCATTCCCGCCGAAGCGATGGTGTTCGCCTGCTCCGCGAGGGTCACGGAAGATCTTGGCGCATCTCTGACGGGGTGGTCGCTGGGAACGCAGGCGGAAGTGACGAAGTTCGGTGCCGGCATGGGGCCGCTGAGCGGATCCTATGCGACGGGACTGCTGGGCACACCGCAGACCTTCTACGATGGAGCGCAGGTCTGGATCGCGCCAGAGGGGGGCGATTTCGACGGCGGGACGCTGCGCGTGGCACTGCACCTGATCCGGGTGGACCTTCCGGCGGCCTGATGCGGCTGGTCTTGCAGGAGGGCGTGCGGATGAGGGAGGGGGCAACACGGGCCTGTTCTTCGCGGCATCGCGGACGGTTTGCGGATGCGGCTTCGAAGCGATCCGGCCTCGGCCCTCCGCCGGTGCGGTCTGGCGCCGGACGGACGCGTCCGCGACCCGAAGTGGCGGGCCGCGCCGCGCGCCTTGCGAGATGCCCAGGGTGCCCGGGGGGTTCCCTCCCGGGGCTCGCCGCCTTATTTCGGGATCCAAGGACCCGCGGCAAGAGGATGACGCGATGCTGGAGAGCGAGCGGAGCGTGGCAAGTGTCGATCCCGTCTGGGATCGGATTGTCGCTGAAGCGGAGAAAGCCGCCTCGGACGAGCCGCTTCTCGGCGGGCTCATGCATTCCAGCATCCTGCACCATACCAGCCTCGAACGCGCGCAGGCCTATCGCATGGCCCAGAAGCTTGCCTCCAAGGAGATGAGCGAGCAGATCCTGAGGGAAATCGCCGATGAGGCCCATGCGGCCGTCCCGAGCCTCGGAGAGGCTGCGCGGGCCGATCTGTCGGCGGTCTACGACCGCGATCCGGCCTGCCATCGGCTCCTGCAGCCACTTCTCTATTTCAAGGGCTTTCAGGCGATTCAGGCGTACCGCGTGGGACACTGGTTGTGGACCGAAGGGCGCGTTGACCTCGCCTATTTCATCCAGATGCGCGTGTCCGAGATCTTCGGGATCGATATTCACCCCAACGCCGTCATCGGCAAGGGGATCATGATCGACCACGCGCATTCCATCGTCATCGGCGAGACGGCGGTGGTGGGCGACAACGTGTCCATGCTGCATTCGGTGACGCTTGGCGGGACCGGCAAGGAGCATGGCGACCGGCATCCCAAGATCGGCAACGGCGTCCTGATCGGGGCCGGGGCAAAGGTTCTTGGCAATATCAGCATCGGCTCATGCAGCCGCATTGCAGCCGGGTCCGTGGTTCTGCACGACGTTCCCTCGTGCAAGACGGTCGCCGGCGTTCCGGCGAAGATCGTGGGCGAGGCTGGCTGTGATCAGCCCGCGATTTCGATGGATCAACTTCTGGAGCACTGAGGCCGCGTCTTCGGCGCCGGGCGCCGTTCCTCTGTTCTCACAAAAACGTTCGGCGGTGCGGACACGCAAATTCTGCACGTGCCCCTTGCGTGCTGCACTGCGGCATCCATATACCATCCAAGTGGATGGAGTTGTCTCATGCCGAAGATACACAGATTACGCAGCGGACAGGCCGACACCGAGAAGGTGACGATCAATCTCGGTCATGTTGACCTGGGGCGGATCGATCTTCTGGTGCGAGAAGGCTTTTACTCGAACCGCACTGACTTCATCCGCTCAGCGATCCGGGGGCAACTTGCGACGGAAGCACGGGCGGTCGACCAATCGGTCGAGCGGCACCGGTTCGAAATGGGCCTTTTCGACATCACGCGGGCCGATCTCGAGACGATGCGGGATGCAGGAGAGGTGCTCCATCTGCGCGTCGTCGGGCTGGCCCGGATCGCCGAGGACGTACCCCCGGAGCTTGCGGCCGAGGCCATCGGATCCCTGAGCGTTCTCGGTTCTCTTCACGCATCGAAAGACGTCAAGGCGGCCCTGTCGGACCGCATCATCTGACGAGGGCGCGTCCCTCGCTTTTCAGGACAAAATGACATGACACATGATCTCGCGACGGCGCTCCGCCGGGCGCTTTCGAAGACGCGCGCCTCCGATCCCGCCGGAGCGACGGCCCTGATCCAGGCGGCGTTGTCCGGGGTCCCGGCGTCCGGGACGGAATGCGGCCCCTGCGCCGCGGTAGAGCGGGCCAAGGCGAAGGCACGATCGGGCTCGCGCACGATCCTCTCCGGCCTCTCCGGTCTTTCCGGATCGGCCCAAATGCCGAAGATGACGGGGCTTTCCGGCCTAACGCAGAGGGGAACGCGGCGTGGCCGGGCTGCGCCGGTTCCCGAGGGGGCACAGGTGGAGATGCGCCGGCATGACGGGTCGGCCGGCGGACGGGATTACCGTCTCTTCGTGCCGTCCCCGCGGGAGGGCGGTTTCGCAGGACTGGTCCTCATGCTCCACGGCTGCACGCAATCGCCGGAGGATTTCGCGCTCGGCACGAAGATGGATCAGGCGGCGGAAGAGGCGGGCTTTGTCGTGGCCTATCCTGCCCAGACAGGCGCGAGTAACGCGCAATCCTGCTGGAACTGGTTTCGCCCCGAGGACCAGGGGCGGGCGAGAGGGGAGCCCGCGATCCTGGGCGCACTGGCGCAGGATCTGGCAGCGGAATTCAGTCTCGAAGGCCGTGTTTTTGCCGCGGGATTGTCGGCCGGGGGAGCCATGGCGGCCGTGCTTGCGGAAACGCACGGGGACGTCTTCGCGGCGGTGGGGATCCATTCGGGTCTGCCGGCCGGTGCGGCGCGGGACCTGCCGTCGGCCTTGGCCGCGATGCAGGGCCAGGTGGGCGGCGGACGGCCAGCGGCCCGCCCTGCCATCGTCTTTCACGGGACGGCGGATCGCACGGTGTCCCCCGCCAACGCAGCGGCCTTGGTTCCGGGGGACGGTGTCGTGACGGAGCATGAGCGTGAGGGACGGCGATGGACGCGAATGACCACGGCGGGCGGCTCCGAGCTCTGGATCGTCGAGGGGGCCGGGCATGCGTGGTTCGGAGGCGATGCGGGGGGGAGCCATGCCGATCCGGCAGGGCCGGACGCATCCGGTGAAATGCTGCGGTTCTTCGCCGAACAGACAGCGACGTGACGCCGGGCGGACGGACCATTCCGCCAGCTCCCAATGATGCGCGGTGACTGACGAAAGACGCCCCCGCAGATGTCTGCGGGGGCGCTGACTTTTATCGCCTCTGGCCGCATGGGGCCCCTTGATCAGGCGAGCATGCCGATCGGGTTCTCCAGATGGCCGACGATGGCTTTCAGGAGCTCCGCGCCAAGGGCACCGTCGATGACCCGGTGATCGACGGAGAGCGTGACGGACATGACCGTCGCCGTGGTCAACTCCCCGTCTTCGCCCACGATCGGCTTCTTCACGCCCGCGCCGACGGCGAGGATCGCGCCGTGGGGCGGGTTGATGACGGCGTCGAAGTTATCGATCCCGAACATCCCGAGATTGGAGATCGCGAAGCTGCCGCCCTGATATTCCTGCGGCTGGAGCTTGCGGTCCCGGGCCCGGGACGCGAGGTCCTTCATCTGGGCGCTGAGCGAGGAGAGCGTGCGGCTCTCGGCATCGCGCAGGACCGGGGTGAAGAGACCGCCTTCGATGGCCACGGCCACCGCCACGTCGGACGGTTTCAGCTTCAGGATCCGGTCTCCGGCCCAGACGGCATTTGCGTCCGGCACCTCCTGCAGGGCCAACGCGCAGGCCTTGATGATGAAGTCGTTGACCGACAGCTTCACGCCGCGCCCTTCGAGCTGCTTGTTCAGCGTGGAGCGGAATTTCAGCAGGGCATCGAGCTTGATGTCCCGGCGGAGATAGAAGTGCGGGATGGTCTGCTTGGCTTCGGTCAGGCGCTGGCCGATGACCTTGCGCATCCCGTCGAGCTTGACCTCCTCGGTCTCCCGATCGGCATACATCTTGAGAACGGCGTCCGCGCTGGGGCCGGACGGGGCTGCCTGCGGAACCGGCGCGGCATCCGGTGCGGACTTGGGAGCATCTTTGGACGCGGCCTTCTGCGGCTGCGCCTCGGCGCCCTCCACGTCGGCCTTCACGATGCGGCCCTTGGGGCCGGAGCCCTTGAGCTGCGACAGGTCCAGACCCTTGTCCTTCGCGATCCGGCGGGCGAGGGGGGAGGCGAAGATGCGCTCGCCATCCTCGCGGGACCCGGATGCGGGCGCGGAGCCGGACGGAGCCTTGGCAGGCGCGCCGCCTTCGTCCTTCGCCCCGGCGCCGCTGTCGGGCATCGGGCCGCGGCCATACCCCTTGACCGGCTCAGTGACTTCGGAGGAGCCGGCAGGCTCGGCATGGGAGGACGCGTCGCCCTTGGGCGCAGAGGTCTCGCCGATGTCGTCCTTGCTTTCACCGTCCTCGAGAAGAACGGCGATGGGGGTGTTCACCTTCACACCCTCCGTTCCTTCCTCGATGAGGATCTTGCCGACGGTGCCTTCATCCACCGCCTCGAACTCCATCGTGGCCTTATCGGTCTCGATTTCGGCCAGAAGGTCGCCGGAGGAGACGGTGTCCCCTTCCTTCACGAGCCACTTGGCCAAAGTGCCCTCTTCCATGGTGGGCGACAGCGCGGGCATCAGGATTTCGGTGGGCATCTCAGCTCTCTCCCTCGGCGGGGCGATCGGTCATGGACGAACGGTCGAACGTGGGGGCGGGGCGGCTCATGCGTAGCCCTCCCCTGTTTCCTCGACGAATACGCGGCCCCATGGCTCGCGAACGGTTCCGCCGGTTTCCCGCGCCGTCACGGCACCGAGAATATGGGCGAGGTTGTCGCGGATCCACAGGACGCGTTCTCCTTCCGTCGCCGCTTCCCCCAGCTCGTCGTCGAGGAAATCGGCGGGAACGATCGCGCGGTAGCGATTGTCGAGCCCATCGAGGCGCAGCGCGAAGGCGCCGTTCCCCAGGGGCATGATCTGCTCGTCTTCTGCCATGATCGGCCCCTTGTCAGCGGTAGGTAACGGCGTGGACGGCGTCGAGGACTTCCTGCGTCGTCGTCAGCGCCAGCTTTTCAAGGTTGGCAGCATACGGCATCGGAACGTCCTTGCCGGTGCAGTTGATCACCGGGGCATCGAGATAATCGAAGGCGTTCTGCATGATGTAGGCGGACAGGTGATTGCCGATGGAGCAGACCGGGAAGCCTTCCTCGACCGTCACGCAGCGGTTGGTCTTCTTCACGCTCTCGATGAGCGTGTCGTAGTCCAGCGGCCGCAGGGTGCGCAGGTCGATCACCTCGGCCTCGATCCCGTCCTCGGCGAGCTTCTCCGCCGCTTCGAGCGCGTAGGTCATACCGATGCCAAAGCTGACGATGGTGACGTCCGTCCCCTCGCGCCAGATCTTCGCCTTGCCGAAGGGGACGGTGTGATCCTCGATGTCCGGCACGTCGAAGGTGCGGCCGTAGAGGATCTCGTTCTCGAGGAAGACGACCGGGTTGGGGTCGCGGATGGCGGTCTTCAGGAGGCCCTTGGCATCCGCCGCGGAATAGGGCTGCACGACCTTCAGGCCCGGCACGGAGGAATACCATGCCGCGTAGTCCTGGCTGTGCTGCGCGCCCACGCGGGCGGCGGCGCCGTTCGGGCCGCGGAAGACCATCGGGCAGCCCATCTGGCCGCCGGCCATGTAGAGCGTCTTGGCTGCCGAGTTGATGATCTGGTCCATCGCCTGCATGGCGAAGTTGAAGGTCATGAACTCGACGATGGGGCGCAGGCCGCCGAAGGCCGCGCCGACGCCGAGACCGGCAAAGCCGTGCTCGGTGATGGGCGTGTCGATCACGCGGCGGTCGCCGAACTCGTCGAGCAGACCTTGGGTGATCTTGTAGGCGCCCTGGTACTCGGCAACCTCCTCGCCCATGACGAAGACCGCGCCGTCGCGGCGCATTTCCTCGGCCATCGCGTCCCGCAGCGCCTCGCGCACGGTCTGCTGCTTGAACTTGGTGCCCTCGGGCAGTTCGGATTCGACCGGTCTGCTGTCCTTCGGCTTCGCAGGGGCAGGGTGGTCCTTGCTGTCCGAGGGAGCGGTCTCGGAGCTCTGCTCCTTGTCGGCGGGCGCCGCGGCGGAGCCCTTGCCGGACGCATCCTCGATGTCGTCCGCGCTTTCGCCCTCCTCGAGGAGGACGGCGATGGGCGTGTTCACCTTAACGCCCTCGGTGCCTTCCTCGATCAGGATCTTGCCGATGGTGCCTTCGTCGACGGCTTCGAATTCCATCGTGGCCTTGTCGGTCTCGATCTCGGCCAGGATGTCACCGGAAGAGACGGTGTCGCCTTCCTTCACCAGCCATTTGGCCAGGGTGCCCTCCTCCATGGTGGGGGAGAGGGCGGGCATGAGTACTTCTGTCGCCATGGTTCTGGTTCTCTCCTCAGGCGTCCTGCGGGGCCACGTCGGCGTAGATGTCGGTGTAGAGCTCGTCGGGATCGGGCTCCGGGCTTTCGCGGGCGAACTCGGCGGCCTCGTTGATGACCTCCTTGATCTCCTTGTCGACAGCCTTCAGCTCGTCCTCGGAGGCGTGATCGCCGTCGAGAAGACGCTTGCGGACCTGCTCGATCGGGTCGCGCTCCTCCCGCATCTTCTGCACCTCGTCGCGGGTGCGGTACTTGGCGGGGTCGGACATCGAGTGCCCGCGATAGCGATAGGTCATCACCTCGAGGATGTAGGGGCCTTCGCCCGCGCGGCAGTTCTCGACTGCCCGGCGGCCGGCCTCGCGCACGGCGAGCACGTCCATCCCGTCGACTTCCTCGCCCGGAATGCCGTAGGCCGCGCCGCGCTCCCAGAGGGATTTCGACTTGGTGGCGCGCTTCACCGAGGTGCCCATGGCGTACTGGTTATTCTCGATGACGAAGATCACCGGCAGGTCCCACAGTTCGGCCATGTTGTAGGTCTCGTAGACCTGGCCCTGGTTCGCCGCGCCGTCCCCGAAATAGGTGAAGGTGACGTTGTCGGTGCCGTTGTACTTGTCGGAGAAGGCGAGGCCCGCGCCGATCGGGACGTTCGCGCCGACGATGCCGTGACCGCCGTAGAAGTCCTTCTCCTTGGAGAACATGTGCATCGAGCCGCCCTTGCCCTTGGAGTAGCCGTCGCGGCGGCCCGTGAGCTCGGCCATCACGCCCTTGGGGTCCATGCCGCATGCGAGCATGTGACCGTGGTCGCGGTAGGTGGTGATGCGCTTGTCGCCCTCCTTCGCCGCGGCTTCGAGGCCGACGACGACGGCTTCCTGGCCGATGTAGAGGTGGCAGAAGCCACCGATCAGGCCCATGCCGTAGAGCTGACCGGCCTTTTCCTCGAACCGGCGGATCAAGAGCATGTCCTTGTAGTACTGGAGAAGCTCGTCCTTCGTGGCGCTCAGCGGTGTTTTCGCCGAGCCTTTGCTGCGTGATGTCGTGCTTCGTGCGGCCATGTTTCGCGAACCCCTGCAACGAAATAGTTTAGTGCTTAACTAATCCGTAGCAGACCCCTAGCGACCCTGCATCCCCAAAAACGCGACCCTCCCGGCTCGCGCATTGCTGATCTGCGGTCACCGGGACCGGACCGCCCCGAACGTGGGACCGGGATTATGCCCCCGCTTCCGATGCCGGGGGCACATCACCTGATCGTCAACGAAGTCCCGGACCGGTAGCAAAATATACACTTTCTGAGGGGTATGGTGGCCTCCGGTTTAGTGCGAGCGAGAAGATTCACGTCAGTTGCCCATCTTTCGCTTCAATTCTCCCATAGGCAGATCCTGTTATCGCCACGTGCCACCCCTGATCGTACCTTTTTTGGACGAGTGATCACGATGAACCGGCTGTTCTCCCCCTCGCGGGGATCCACGTTCGGCGAAGACGCCGGGCAGCGTCCGGGCCGCCCGCGCCCGGCGCGCGGCGCTGCGCGGCGTGATGCGGAATGCCCTCGATGATGTGCATGCGGTCTTTCGGATACAGCGGCGGTCTGCTCGCGGCCGGCCTGATCTTTGCCTTCTTCCTGGCGGTGACGATCTGGACGTGGCGGCGCCCGTTCGGGCCCGGTCACAAGCTTTTCCGGATCAGCAACGTTTCACTCCTGGCCTGGATCGGGCTGTCCACGATCCAGATCGGGGCGCTCGAGATCGAGTGTCAGATCTTCTGGATGTCGCTCACGGCGCCCGCGCTCACGGTCCTTGTGACCTCCTGGACGTTCTACCTGATCGAGTTCGGCCCGCTCAGGCTGTTCTACGGCGCCAGATGGCGGGGGCCATATATCATCGTCGCGGGGTTCTTGGCGTTCGCCATCGGGGCGACAAATCACTGGCACGCCGCCCTTGTGACGGACCAGTCCGTGGCTGCATGGCTCGATGGCAGGGTTTCCGTCGTCATCGACCGCGGGCCCCTCTACTATCTCATGAGCGCGCACAATTACGCCTGGATCGTCGTGGCGACCGTGGTGTCCGTCACGGGCCTCAGGCAAGTGAATCCAGCGTTCCGCCCGCTATTTGCCGCGCTGCTTGCGATGACGGTCCTGCCGGTGGCCACGAATATCGGCTACAACCTTTTCGGTTTCACGGTATTCGGCGTCGATCCGACGGCCTTCTCGATGGTCGTCTCGATCGCCACCTACGCCTGGGTTTTCGTCAACGGGCGGGCGCTGACAGCGGAGGTCGTGGGGGAGCGGCACCTGTTCCGCGCTGCCCGCGCGATCATGATCATCTGCGACAGGTCCGGCGAGATCACCTCGGCCAATCCCTACGCGCAGGACTATCTCGACGGGCCCCACGGGGCGGACATCCGCGCAATCGTCCAGCGATTGACCGGGGATCTCAACGACGGGATGGATCTTCACGCCGAATGCCACGAACGCGTGGGGGAACGGTCCTTCCGCCCGCACGCGATCCTCATCGAGGATCCCGTCCATCCCAGCCGTCCGTTCCTGGGGTGGACGTTGACCCTGGTCGACGTCACCGAGGAGGAGGAGGCCGCGGCGGCGCTCCGCGCGGCGAAGGAGCAGGCTGAACAGGTGTCCAGGCTGCAGGCCCAGCTTGTCTCCGTGATCAGCCACGAGCTCCGCACACCGCTGACCTCGATCAGCGGGACCCTCGATCTGCTCGATGCCGGTGTGATGGGGCCGCTCGCCGAGCCGGGGAAACAGGGCGTCGCCGTTGCCCGGCGCAACTGTGCCCGGCTCTCCCGGCTCGTCAACGACCTGACGAACTCGCAGCAGTTCGAGGCGAGGCAGCTCACTCCCGAGTACGAGCTCGTGGACCCGAGCGACGTCGTCGCCGCCACCCTCGAGGCGATGAAGGATGAGGCCCGGCAATGGCACGTGGAGTTCGCGTTCGATCCGGCCCCCGGATCGTGCGAGATCCTGGCCGACCGCGCCCATCTCGCACATGCACTGGGCAACGTGCTGTCCAATGCCGTGAAGTTCTCCCCGAAGGGCGGAACGGTCTCGGTCTGCGTTCTCTGCGGCGACGGATACGCGGACGTCCAGGTCCGCGATCAGGGTCCGGGTATCCCGGAAGGATCGGAGGACCAGGTGTTCGGCCGGTTCGTCCAGCTCGACAGCTCGGCGACGCGGAGTCACGAGGGCACAGGCCTCGGCATGAACATCTCGCGCCTCATGGTGGAGCAGATGGAGGGGGAGATCTTCTACGAAGCCGCGCCCGGGGGCGGCACGATCTTCCATATCAGGCTTCCGCAAGCCGCGCCCCAAAAGCTCTATGCCGTACGCTGAGCCCCGGGCCGGAGCGCCGCGCCGGAGGGGAAGGCCCGATGATGCCGGACGGAGCCGTCAAACCCGGCCACCTCCGCGACCGGCCTAGTCGAAGATGACTTCGTCGGCGCGGACGAGGCCAAGCACGGACCGGGCCTGCTGATCGAGAAGGTCGAGGTCGAGATACGAGTCGGACAGACGGTGCGTCTTGTTCTCGAGCGCGGCCACCTGGGCCTCCAGCTCGATCCGTTCGCGTTCAAGCGACCGTGTGGCCGCGTCGATCTCCATGCGCCGGAACAGACCGTAATCGCCCTGAACCGCCGCGAAGGTGAAATAGGCGCCGAGCGCCATTGCCAGCGTAAAGAACACCGCAGCGCCCACGCCGGGCCTCTTGCCCTTGCCGCCCATCTGGAAATCCGCCTCTGCCACATGCCTCGGGGCCGCCTCGTTCTTCGGGTGGCCTAAGAGCTGACGATGCCACAGGGCGGCGCGATTGCCAATCGCCACTGTGCCCCGTGTTGCCCCCCTGCATTTCGCCTTGCGCGAGCGCGCAGGCGGCCTAGCCTCTACCTTAGGGAACAGGAGGAACGCGCGGCCCATGCCACTGCCACCGCTCAGCGACCTGGGGAGCCACGAGGTGACGAACCAGCCCGGCCCGCCCGCCGATCTCGATCTCTGGGCGCTGGACGCGCCCTTCCGGGATCACCTTGCGCGGTCCGGCGCGGATACCGCTCCCCTGATGCGGCTTGGCGCGGAGCTCGGGCGGGAGGACTGGCGCGAGAAGGCCCGCGCGGCGAACCGTCATCCGCCCGAGCTGCGCCTGTTCGACCGGGCCGGGCGACGGCTCGACGAGGTTGCCTTTCACCCCGCCTACCACGACTTCCTCACGCTCGGCCTCGCGGCGGGCTATGCCGCTCGCGCCTGGTCCCGCGCGCCCGGCGGGCACGCGACCCATGCCGGCATCGTGTACATGATGAGCCAAGTCGAGCCGGGCGTCTGCTGTCCCATGACGATGAGCTATGCCGCCGTCCCGGCCCTCGCCGCGGACGAAGCGCTGGAGTCGCTCTGGGCGCCGCGCCTGACGGCCGCCGCCTACGATCCGGCCATCGCGCCGATAACGCAGAAGCGCGCCGCCACGATGGGCATGGCGATGACGGAGAAGCAGGGCGGCTCTGACCTCCGCGCCACGGCGACCCGCGCGGAAAAGGCGGACGGCGCATGGCGGCTGACGGGACACAAGTGGTTCTGCTCCGCGCCGATGTCGGACGGCTTCCTGACGCTGGCACAGGCACCGGGCGGGCTGACCTGCTTCGTCGTGCCGCGCTGGACGGAGGAGGGCCGCAACGCCATCCGCCTACAGCGCCTGAAGGATAAGCTCGGCAACCGCGCCAATGCGTCGGCCGAGATAGAATATGCCGGCGCCCGCGCTCATCGCCTGGGGGAGGAGGGGGACGGCGTGCGGACGATCATCCGCATGGTCCACCACACCCGGCTCGACACGGCCATTGCCCCGGCCGGCCTGATGCGCGCGGGGCTGGCGGAAGCGCTTCGCTGGTGCGCGGGCCGCACCGCCTTCCAGCGCAGCCTGATCGACGCGCCGCTGATGCAGACGGTGCTGGCCGATATCGCGCTCGACGTGGAGGGCGCGCTGGCGCTTGGCTTCCGTGTCGCGCAGGCCTTCGACGGGAACTCCGCAGAGGCGCGCGCCTTCGCCCGGATCGGTGTCGCGCTGGCCAAGTACCTGGCGAACAAGCGCTGCCCCACGGTGCTTGCGGAGGCGATGGAGACGCTTGGCGGAATGGGATACGTCGAGGATACGCCGCTTCCGATGCTCTACCGCGAAGCGCCACTCAACGGGATCTGGGAAGGGTCGGGCAACGTGATCTGCCTCGACATCCTGCGCACCCTCGCTCGCGATCCCGAAGCGAAGGCCGCGCTCGACGCCGAACTCGACAGCGCGCGGGGGGCGGATCGCCGGTACGATACCGCGCTCGAGGGATTCCGGGCCCGCTGGCCCGTTTCGCCGCCCGAAGGCGAGGCACGCGCCTTCGCCGAACGCGCGGCGTCGCTTCTGACCGCCGCGGTCCTCTTGCAACGGGCGCCGGCCTCCGTCTCGGAAGGCTGGTGCGCCAGCCGGCTGGGGCAGGGGGATCGGGGGCTGACGCCGGGGTCGGCAAGCGGGATCGACGCGGCCGCGATCCTCGCACGGCTGACCTGAGGCTCAGCGGGGCAGGACGAGATCGGCGAAGACGGGGTAATGGTCCGAGGGCCAGACGCCGTCATACCGCCGCCGCAGGACCTCCGGGCCACCGGCGAGGGACACGCCGTCCGTCGCCGCGATATGGTCGATCGCACCGAAGAGGTTCAGTCCCCGGTTCAGGTGGTAGGTCGCGCCGCGCACGCCGGCGAAGTCGAACCCCGCCTCTCGCAGGATCCCGGCCGTCCGCATCCATTCCATCGCGTTCAGATCGCCCAGAAGGATCACCGGCTCTCCCGCCGCCATCCTCGGTGCCATCCGCTCGGCCACCAGCCGGGCGGAGCGGGTGCGGTTGCTGCCGCTGCGATACTCGAAATGCACGTTGATTACGGTGAATGCAGGCCCGCCCCGCCGGTCCCGAAGGCGCGCCCAGGACGCGAAGGCGGGCCAGGAGCCGTCATAGGTTCGCGAATAGATCACGTCGGGCGTTTCCGAGAAGAAGAACCAGCCCTGGTCCAGCATGTCGAGGCGGTCCGCACGGTAGAAGATCGGCTGGGTATTCGGAAACGAGGCGGGGGGCCCCGAGGCCGCGACGGCGTAGCCGGGCAGGGCGCCCAGGAGGTCGTCCCGCGCGAGGTTCACGTCGCCGGACGCGCCGCCGCCGAAGCTCTCCATCTCCTGGAATGCGACGATGTCGGCACCGATATCCCGCAGCGCCGCCGCCGCCGGCCCTCGCCTCCGCGCCCAGTCGCCGACGGACCAGTCGCCCTCCTCGGCCCGGAGCCGGATGTAATGCACGTTCCACGTCGCCATCCGAAGCGCGCCGGGGGCGGCGGGGGAGACGGGCACGTCCGTGCGGTCCGACACGAGCGCGGTACAGCCGATGAGGGCGAGGCTCAGAAGGGCGGTCAGAAAGGCGCGGAACGCTGATGTCATGAGCGGCATCCTACCCGGCCCCGCCCATTGCCGCGAGCCTTGATCCCCGGAGTGACAGGGGGGCGCGCGGCGCGGGGGTGACGCAAGGCTGATGTTTTAAACGTGAACAAAGTAGTTGAACATGCACCGGCCTCATGCGAGCCATATGATCTTGGATCAAGCGGTACCACACAAGACCGCATCCGGCATCCTACAGGGAGTCCAACAGCCATGACCATGACACGACGTTTCATCCTCGGCGCCACGCTGGCGCTCACCGGCGCCGCCACCTTGAGCGCCGCCTCTGCCGATACGCTCCGCGTCGGCTCCTACCCGGCGAACCCGCCGTGGGAGTTCAAGAACGAAGCAGGCGAGTTCGAGGGCTTCGAAGTCGATATCATCAACGAGATCGCCGCCCGGATGGGCGATGAGACCGAGATCACCGGGCTCGATTTCCGCGCCCTCTTCGTCGCCAGCGCCTCCGGCCGCGTGGACGCGGTGATCTCCTCCCTGACTATCACCGAGGAACGGCTGGAATCGCAGGCCTTCACGCAGCCCTATTTCTCGGGCGCGCTCGGTGTCGGGACCAAGGACGGCGCCGGCATCTCGACGATCGAGGATCTCGCCGGCAAGCGCGTCGGCTCCATCGCCACCTCCTTCCCGGAGACCTGGCTGCAGGAGCGCAAGGACGAGATCGGTTACGCCTCCTATGCCAGCTACGACAGCACGGCGAACCTGCTGACGGATCTGCGCAGCGGGCGGATCGAGGCAGCGGTGAACGACATCGTCGGTCTGCGCTATGCCTTCGCGCAGGGCAACATGCCCGGTCTCGACGTCGCGCTCGAGATTCCGACGGGCGACAAGTTCGCCATCATGATGCCGAAAGGCTCGGACAAGCTCGAAGCCGCCAACGAGGCGCTCTCCGAGATGAAGACCGACGGCACCATGGCCGAACTTTACGAGAAGTGGTTCGGCGTCGCGCCCGCCGAGGACAGCCTCACGGTCACGCCGCTGCCGATCCCGACCTCGGCCGACTGATCCGGCACGCCGGGTCCGGGGGGCGGTTTGAAGCCCCCCGAACCTCGCTCCCCTGACGCTACCAGACAACGAAAGAGGCGCGGATGGACGTCTTCGAGATCTTCTTCAATCTTGACGTGATGCGCCGGGCCTTCCCGATCCTGATGCGGGGGGTGGTGAACACACTCCTCCTCGGTGGCGCCGCGACGATCTGCGGCGGCATCCTCGGGGTCCTGATCTGTCTCGTGCGGCTCTACACGCCGAAGCCGTTCCGGCTGCTCGCGACGTTCTACATCGACGTTCTCCGGGCGATCCCGGTCCTCGTCGTGCTGATCCTCGTCTATTACGCGCTGCCGTTCGCCGGCCTCACGTTCTCGTCCTTCGTCGCCGCGACCATCGCCCTGTCGCTGGTCCTCGCGGCCTATACGGCGGAGGTCGTCCGGGCGGGGATCGAAGCGGTGCCGAAGGGCCAGTTCGAGGCCTGCTCCGCCCTTGGTCTGCGCTTCGGCGTGACGATGCGGAAGGTGATCCTGCCGCAGGCGCTGCGCATGATGATCCCGCCGCTTGCCTCCTATTGGGTGTCCATCATGAAGGACACGTCGCTCGCCTCCGTGGTGGCGATGGAGGATCTGCTGAAACAGGCGACCGACGCGCAGGCGCTCTTCGCCAACCCCACGCCGCTCCTTCTCGCGGCCCTCATGTACATTGCCTTTCTCTGGCCGATGGTCCGTCTCACGGGCTGGCTCGAGCAGCGCTACAACCGGTCCCGGCGCTAGGACAGAGGCCCCGTGATCTGCGCAATCGCGGCGCGGCACCCGTGGTTCCGCGACGCGATGCGCGGCGCGGGGGAGCGCGACGAGACCGCCCGTGGCCCATCGTGACGCCGGGCGTCCGCCGTCCCTCCAGTGGACCTTCGCGCGCCGGTCCAGTAAAGCACAAAGCAAGTTAAGGAGGACGATCCGAATGGCCGATCAGAAATTTCCCGATGTCGTGTATACCAAGGTGGACGAAGCGCCGGAGCTGGCCTCCGCCTCGCTTCTGCCGATCATCCGCAGCTTCGCCACTGCCGCCGGCGTCTCTGTCGGCCTCAAGGACATCTCGCTCGCTGGCCGCATCCTCGCGCTCTTTCCCGAGCGCGTGAAGGAGGATCGCCCGGACGATCTGAAGGCCCTCGGCGACTGGGTGAAGACGCCCGACGCGAACGTCATCAAGCTGCCCAACATCTCCGCCTCGGTGCCGCAGCTCGTCGCCGCGATCCGCGAATTGCAGGGTCAAGGCTTCGATCTTCCCGACTATCCCGAGGAGCCGCAGACCGACGAGGAAAAGGAGGCCCGCGCCCGCTACGACGCGGTGAAGGGCTCCGCGGTGAACCCCGTCCTGCGCGAGGGCAACTCGGACCGCCGCGCCGCCGTCGCCGTGAAAAACTACGCCATGGCCAATCCCCATTCGATGGGAGAGTGGTCCTCGGACAGCAAGACCCATGTCTCCGCAATGTCCTCCGGTGATTTCTACTCCAACGAGACCTCCCGGACGCTGACCGAGTCCCAGGGCGGGCGCGTCTCGATCGAGCACGAGGCCGACGACGGATCCGTCACCGTGCTGAAGGAGGTCGAGTTCCCCGCCGGCACCGTGGTCGACGCGACCTACATGTCCGCCTCCGCGCTGGACGCGTTCCTCGCCGAGCAGATCGAGAAGACGAAGGAAGAAGGCATCCTCTTCTCCCTTCACCTCAAAGCCACGATGATGAAGGTCTCCGACCCCATCCTCTTCGGTCACGCGGTGCGCGAATTCCTGAAGCCCGTCTTCGAGACGTACGGCGACGAGATGAAGGCCGCCGGGATCTCCCCCAATGCCGGCCTCGGCGATCTGATGGCCCGTCTGGCCGACATGCCGCAGAAGGCGGAGATCGAGGCCGAGATCGAGCGTGTCATGAAAGAGCGTCCGCCGCTCTACATGGTCAACTCGGACCGTGGCATCACGAACCTGCACGTTCCCTCCGACGTCATCATCGACGCCTCGATGCCCGCCGTGATTCGCGCCGGCGGCAAGGGCTGGGGGCCCGACGGGGAGCCGGCGGACGTCAACTGCGTCATCCCGGACAATTCCTACGCGCCGGTCTATGACGAGGCGATCCGCTACTTCAAGGAAACCGGCGCCCTCGATCCCACCAAGTCGGGCACCGTCCAGAACGTCGGCCTGATGGCGCAAAAGGCCGAGGAGTACGGCTCCCACCCGACCACCTTCGAGATTCCGAAGGCCGGCACGGTGCGCATGAAGCTCGCCTCGGGCGAGGTTCTCCACGAGCACCGCGTCGAGGCCGGCGACATCTGGCGCTCCGCCTCCGCGCGCAAGGCCGCGATCGAGGATTGGGTGCAGCTCGCCATCGACCGTCAGAAGGCCGAGGGCTGCGAGGCGATCTTCTGGCTCGACGCCGAGCGCGCCCACGACAAGCAGCTGATCGACTTCGTGAAGCCGATCCTCGAGGCCGAGGGCGTCGCGGGCAACTTCAAGATCCTCGCCCCCCGCGAGGCGACCCGCGCCACCCTCGAGACGATCCGCAAGGGTGAGAACTCCATCGCGGTTTCCGGCAACGTGCTGAGGGACTACCTGACCGACCTCTTCCCGATCCTCGAGCTCGGGACATCGGCCAAGATGCTGTCCATCGTGAAGCTGATGAACGGCGGATGCATGTTCGAAACGGGCGCCGGCGGCTCCGCGCCCAAGCACGTCCAGCAGCTTCAGGAAGAGAACCACCTGCGCTGGGATTCCCTCGGCGAGTTCTGCGCGCTCGGGGAGAGCCTGAAGTTCCTCGGCGACAAGAATGGCAATGAGAAGGCCCGCCTGCTCGGCCGCGCTGTCGAGACGGCGACGCAGGGCATCCTGGACCACGGCCGCTCCCCGGGCCGCAAGGCCGGCCAGCCGGACAACCGCGACAGCCACTACTACTTCGCGCTCTACTGGGCGAAGGCCCTCGCCGGGCAGGACGCTGACAAGGAACTGGCCGAGCACTTCACTCCCATCGCCAAGGCGCTGGAAGAGAACGAGGACAAGATCATCGAGGAGCTGCGCGCAAACCGCGGCGCCGAGGTCGATCTGGGCGGCTACTACAACATCGACCCCAAGAAGGTCGCGTCGATCATGCGCCCCTCGGAGACGCTGAACAGCATCATCGGCTGATCGAGCCGAAGCATGTCAGTTGAAAGGCGGCGGGGCAGGGGCTCCGCCGCCTTTTTCATGCGGGTCTGGTCACAGCGGTCAGGACCCAGAGCTGGGCACCTTCTCGCCCAGCTCCTCCTCGCGGACCGGATCCAGCCCCGCCTCGGCGAAGACGGAGGCCGTCGCGCCCGTTCTCAGGAACGCCAGGAACGCCTCCGCTGCCGCGCGCATCTGAGCATCGAGGCCGAAGCCCGCGCCGAAGACGAAGGTCCGATCGAAGTCCGGCGGGAGCGGACCGGCAATTGAGATGCCGGGGATGGGAATGAGTTCGCTCATCTGCTGGAAGCCCAGATCCGCCTCGCCCCGCGCGACGACCCGACCGACGCGTTCGGAGTAGATCGTCCGGGCGGTCTTCGCCATTTCGCCCGCAATCCCGAGGGCGGGGAAGACCTCGTCACTGAGGTAGATCCCGCTGGCGCTGGCGGCATGCGCGACGGAGCCTGCAGCAAGGAGGGCGCGCCTCAGCGCCGGGGCGGTGGAGATGTCGGGGACCGGCTCCCCCTGCCGCACCGCGGCGCCGATCCTCGACTCCACCAGCGGCACGAAATCCCCGGAAAAATGCCCCTCCGCGGCGTAGCGGGCATGGGCGGAGGCGGCGAGAAAGTAGAGGTCGAACCGCTCCCCGGCCTTCAGCCGCGTCGGAATGGAATCGTGCGCGTCCCCGAGCGAGGAGCCGAAGGCGATCTCCACCTCGCCGTCATATGCGGGGAGCAGCGCTTCGATGGGGGCGGCCTGCGCGCCCGAGGTGACGATCCTGAGCGGGCGGGTCATCGGCGTTCCTTCATTCGGATGCGCGATCAATGCCCCATGATCATGCCTTCGAGGGCATCCTTCTCCATCGCGACCTCGATCAGGCGGGCCTTCACGACGTCCCCTTGGGTGATCATGCCGACCATGTGCCCCTCCTCGACCACGGGCATGTGGCGGAACCGTCCCTCGCTCATGCGCAGAAGCACGCTCTCGGCCGTATCGGAGCGGGCGCAGGTCTGGATATTCTCCGTCATCATCGCCTCGACCTCGTCCTCGAGGCAGGAGGGTCCCCGCCGCCCGATTTCCCGCACGATATCACGCTCGGAAAGGATGCCGGCCACGTGGTCGCTGTCCGCTGACACGACGACGGAGCCGATGCGCTTGTCTGACAGAAGCCGGGCGGCCTCGGCCACCGTCGCGCCCGGTGCGATCGTGACGACGCCATTCCCCTTAGACGCAAGGATTTGCGATACCAGCATGACGTCTCCTCCTCGAAAAATCATGTCGTATCACTGAGGGGACCGCAGGGTGCGGCATCGTGTCAATACGAAACCGCTTGACTGGCAGAAGAACGCCCAACCCCGTTAGTCAGGAACATCGACTGCGCGGGCCTGTTGTCCCAGAAGCTGTCACAAGGAGCGGGCTGCAGTTTGGCAGGCCGAGATATCCATCATGCGCTTCTGGGCGCTCGTCTTTCTAGGTCTGGCGGTCATCTGCGCCATATTCGGCTACTCGGGAGCGTCCGGCGAAGCCACGGAGGGCATTGCCAGGATTCTCGCGACGGTCTTCGCCATGCTCTGCGTGCTCACGCTCGCAATTCAGATGATGAATAAGTGATATACGGCGAGTCGCCTTCTGTCCAGTCCCCTCAGGGTTGCGGGTAAGTTCGCCGGGATCGAAGAGGACTAACCCAAGCCGGCCTGGGGCAGAACCAGATCGGGGTTGGAGCGGCTGAGGCGATCGCCTAGTACTCGCCTCACGGGCGGGATGCGCGACCCGATCGGCATTGGAAAGTACGTCCTGTTCGTCAGATCCGGGACCGATTGCTGAGATGGGACCGCCTTCATGACCTCCCAGGGCAGGCGGGCGCCCCGGGACAGCCCCCCGATGATCCGAGGGAAACGCTCGCCGGAGGCAGTCGTGACAGGGTCCAAGGGCAATTCGGTCGCCTCGGCGCGGCGGCGTCAGGCGGCAACGGGCGCGGTGGTCCACGCCTGGCGGGTCCTTCTGTCCCGCGGTCCCAGTCAGGCGCAGTTCTGGTTCATCGCCCTCGCACTCGGTATCGCCTCGGGCCTCGGCGCCGTCGCCTTCCGGGCAGCCATTTCCGGAGCGCAGGCGCTGTTCTACGGCACCGACGACATCCGCACCCTTCACAGCTTCGCACGCACGCTGCCGTGGTACGTCATCTTCATCATTCCGGTCCTCGGCGGACTGGTCGTCGGACTGATCCTGTCGCGGATGACGCCGGATGGCCGTGTGCGGTCGGTGGCGGACGTGATCGAGGGTGCGGCGCTTCACAAGGGACGACTGGAGCAGAGGGCAGGCTATGCCTCGACTCTGGCCTCCCTCGTCACCCTCTCCACCGGCGGCTCGACCGGCCGGGAAGGCCCGGTGGTGCACCTCGCCGGCCAGATCTCCGCCTGGGTCTCCCGCCGCATCAATGCCGACGGGATCACCGGGCGGGATCTCTTGGGCTGCTCCGTCGCCGCGGCCGTGTCGGCCAGCTTCAACGCGCCGATCGCCGGCGCCATCTTCGCCATGGAGGTGGTGCTGAGGCATTTCGCGGTCCACGCCTTTGCGCCCATCGTCATCGCCTCCGTCGCGGGCACGGTGGTCGCGCGGCTCTGGTTCGGCGACGTGACCGAATTCGAGCTGACCGAGCAGACGGCGCTGGCGTTCTACGTCGAGTTGCCGGCCTTCCTGATGCTGGGCCTCGTCTGCGGCGTCGTTTCCGTGGTCCTGATGAAGGCCGTCTTCTTCACGACCGAGCTCGGGGATCGCTACACCTCGCGCACGAGGCTCGCGCAGACGGTTCGGCCGATGCTCTCGGGTGCGGTCCTCGGCGCCATCGCGATCTGGTTTCCGCACATCATCGGCGTCGGCTACGAGACCACCTCCGCCGCGCTTACGGGACGCATCCCGCTCGTCGAAGCCATCGCCATGGCGGCGATCAAGGTGGTCGCCGTAGCGGTGACCATGGGCGGGCGGATGGGCGGCGGCATGTTCTCCCCGTCCCTGATGGTGGGAGCGCTGACTGGCCTCGCCTTCGGCGCCATCGCCACCGAGGTCTTCCCGGAGGTCTCCGGGGCCGCGACGCTCTATGCCCTGGCCGGCATGGGGGCCGTTGCCGCCGCCGTCCTCGGCGCGCCGATCTCGACCACGCTCATCGTCTTCGAGCTGACGGGGGACTGGCAGGCGGGGATCGCGGTCATGGTCTCCGTCTCGCTGGCGGTCGCGGTCTCCACCCGCCTCGTGGAGCATTCGTTCTTCCTCACCCAGCTTGCACAGCGGGGGGTGCGGCTCGCGGCGGGGCCCGATTACCTGCTCGACCTGCAATCCGTAGGGGTCGTCATGCGGTCGATCGACAGCCCTCGCGCCGCGCCGGAGGCTGCCTGTCGCGCGCTGATCGAGGAGGGCGTGACGCTGTCCCCCTCCAACAATCTGACGGACGCGATGGAGATCTTCGACGAGGCCGGCCACGCCTTCGTGCCCGTCGTGGCGCAAAGCAAGGAGGCCGGCCCCCCAGAGCTTCTCGGCGCGATCTTCCATCTCGACGCGGTCCGCGCCCACAATCGCGCCATCGCCGAACGCATTCGCGAAGAGCATACCTGAGCGGGCCGGGCCACCGCGACGCTGCGCATGATCGCTTGGCCGGGCATTTGACGCCCGGCGCCCGGTTGATCCCCCGATCCTATGCCAGGATGCGCCCCACCATCTCGGATGTATCGCGGCTGAGGCCGTCCACGGCGGAGAGGCGCTCGAGGTTCTCCCGGATCATGCCCTGACGGTCGGCGTCGAAGCGCTTCCATGTCTCGAAGGCGGTGGTCAAGCGCGCGGCGGTTTGCGGGTTCACCGGGTCGAGCCGGATGAGCCAGTCGGTCACGAGGCGGTAGATCCGCCCCTCCGGCTCGTGGAAGGCGGCGACGTTGCCCGTCAGCGCTCCGATCACGGACCGGAAGCGATTGGGGTTGGTCCAGTCGAAGGCGGGATCGCCGGTCAGCCTCAGGGCCACGTCATGCGCCTCGGCGGGCGAGGCGGAGGCGGCCTGGAGCGCGAACCACTTGTCCATGACGAGCCGGTCCCCCTCCCAGCGGCGGCGGAAGGCGGCAAGCTCCTCCTCGCCCTTGCCGATCCGCAGGAGCGCGCCGAGGGCGCCGAGCTGCTCGGTCATGTTCCCGGCCTCGGCGAACTGCGCCGCCGCGCGCGAACCGCCATCCACCCGCGAGAGGTACGCCAGCGCCGCACCGCGCAGCGCCCGCGCGCCCGCGCTCTCCGCGTCGGGCGTGTAGGGGCCGGGGACGCGCATCTCGTCGTAGAGCCTCGACAGGACCGGCTCCAGCGTTCCGCCGATCTCTTCGGCAAGGCGCCTCAGGGCCGCCCAGATCGCGGTGGGCTCGGGGGTCGCGCCGCCGTCGTGGATCGCCTGCGCGAGGTCGTCCTGGCTCGGCAGGGAGAGGGCGAGGGCGCGGAAGGCAGGGTCCAGCGCGTCGTCCTTCGCGACCATCTCGAGAGCCGAGAGGTAATGCGGGTCGGCCTCGGCGCCCTCCGTCACCATCCGGACGAGGACGTCGCGGGCGAGGGCGCGGCCCGCCTCCCACTTGTTGAAGGGATCGGTGTCATGGGCGAGGAGGAAGGCGCGCTCCTCCGCGCTGGTCTGCCGCTGGAGGATCACCGGGGCCGAGAAGCCCCTCAGGATCGAGGGAACGGGGCGGCCGGGCACGCGCGGCGCGTCCGATGCGAGGTCGGCATCCCCCGTGCCGAGGCCGATTTCCACCCTCTGCTCCGCCTCGGTCAATTCCACGACCTCGGTCGCCATGATCTCGTTCCCGCCCGCATCCAGAAGCCCCAGCGCGATTGGGATGACGAGGGGGGCCTTGTCCGGCTGGCCGGGCGTGGGCGGGGTATGCTGGCGGAAGGTTAGGGCGAGCCGGCCGGCCTCTTCGTCCCACTCCTCCGACACCTCGACGCGAGGCGTGCCGGCCTGCGAATACCAGAGCTTGAACTGTGACAGATCCCGCCCGGTCGCGTCCTCGAACACCTTGAGCCAGTCCTCGATGGTGCAGGCCTGCCCGTCATGGCGCTCGAAATAAAGATCGAGGGCCGCCCGGTAGGCCTCCGCGCCGACGAGCCGGCGCAGCATCCCGATCACCTCCGCGCCCTTCTCGTACACCGTTGCGGTGTAGAAGTTGTTGATCTCGATATAGCTTTCGGGCCGCACCGGATGCGCGAGCGGGCCGTTGTCCTCCCGGAACTGCCGCGCGCGCAGGGCTAGCACGTCGTCGATCCGCTTGACCGGCTCGGAGCGCATGTCCCCGGAAAACTGCTGGTCGCGGAAGACCGTCAGGCCCTCCTTGAGGCAGAGCTGGAACCAGTCCCGGCAGGTCACGCGATTGCCCGTCCAGTTGTGGAAGTACTCGTGGGCGACGATGCCCTCGATCATCTCGAAGTCGACGTCCGTCGCGGTGTCGGGGCTGGCCAGGACATACTTCGAGTTGAAGATGTTCAGCCCCTTGTTCTCCATCGCGCCCATGTTGAAATCGTCCACGGCGACGATGCTGAAGACGCTGAGGTCGTATTCCCGTGCGTATTCCTGTTCGTCCCAGCGCATGGACCGGATGAGCGAGTCCAGGGCATAGTCGCAGCGATCCTCGTCGCCCGGCCGGACGTAGACGTTGAGCGCGACGGGCATCCCCGAGGCCGTCGTGAAGGTGCCCGACTTCGCCACGAGGTCCCCCGCGACGAGCGCGAAGAGGTAGGACGGCTTCGGCCAGGGGTCGTGCCACTCGGCGCTGTTGCCCTCCTGCGCGCCCGGATTGCCGTTCGACAACATGACGGGCAGCGGCGCGTCCTCGGGCCCTTCGATGCGCACGTTGAAGGGGGCCATCACGTCGGGCCGGTCCGGGTAGAAGGTGATCTTGCGAAAGCCCTCCGCCTCGCATTGGGTGCAGTACATGCCGCCCGACATGTAGAGCCCGTCGAGCGCGGTATTACCGGACGGATCGATCTCCACCTCCGCCTCGAAGACGAAGGGCGTACCCGGAACGTCGCAGGTCAGGCCTTCGTCGGTGATCGTGGGCGATACGGGGGCGCCGTCGATGCTCGCCTCGATCAGCTTCAGCTTTTCTCCGTGAAGGAAGAACGGCCCGGAGGGCGCCGCCGGATTGGGCGCGAACGTGATCCGGCTGAGGACCCTCGTGGCCGTCGGATGCAGCCGGAAAGTAAGGGAGACGTCACCGACGATCCACGGGAAGGGAGCGTACTCCTCCAGCCGGACGGTCCTGTCGCTGGCGCGCGGCGCGTGGTCTTTCATGCCGAAGGCTCCCTCAAATGGTCGGTGCGTGAGCGTAGACCATTGGAGTGCAGGTTCAACGGGAGCGTCGGGACAGTGATGGAAGGGTCGAGGGGAGCCCTTTAAGGGAACGGCGTAAGAGGCTGATTTCAAATCACAACTAAACCGCGCTCCCCTCTATGGAATTCGGCCTGCAAGGCGCTGGCAAGATTGATTTTCTACCTCACGCCCCTCACTCGACCGTCACTGACTTGGCGAGGTTCCGCGGCTGATCGACATCCGTGCCCTTGGCGACGGCGGCGTGGTAGGCGAGGAGCTGCACCGGGATCGCGTAGAGGATCGGAGCCAGGTCGGCGGCGATCTCTGGGAGGGTGAGGACGCGCCAGCAGCCGTCGCCGGCTTTCCTTGCGCCCGCGGGGTCGGTGATCAGAAGGATCCGGCCGCCACGGGCCATGACCTCCTGCATGTTGGACACCGACTTGTCGAAGAGCTCGTCGGACGGCGCGAGGACAACGACCGGAACGGTCTGGTCGATCAGCGCGATGGGACCGTGTTTCAGCTCGCCGCTCGCATAACCTTCGGCATGTATATAGCTGATTTCCTTCAGTTTAAGCGCGCCCTCCAGGGCCAGCGGATACATCGCGCCGCGCCCCAGGAAGAGCGCGTCCTCAACCTCGGCGACCTCGCGCGCGATGCGCTCGACCTCAGCGCTCTCCCCGACGGCATGGTTCACGAGGCCCGGCAGGCTGGACAGCGCGCCGAGGCGCGTCTCCATCTCCGTCCCGCTCAGCACCCCCCGGTCGGCGCCGGCCTTGAGGGCGAGCATGTGCAGGACCGTGAGCTGGCAGGTGAAGGCCTTGGTGGAGGCGACGCCGATCTCGGCGCCGGCGAAGATCGGCAGGACGATGTCCGAGCCACGGGCGATCGAGCTTTCGGCCACGTTGACCACGGAGGCGATCCGGTCGACGCGGCCCTCGCAGTAGCGCAGGGCGGCCAGCGTGTCCGCCGTCTCGCCCGACTGGGAGACGAAGATCGCCAGCGTTCGCGCAGGGATCGGCGGCTCGCGGTATCGGAACTCGGAGGCGATATCGACCTCGGCCGGAAGACCGGCGATCCGCTCGAACCAGTATTTCGCGACGAAGCAGGCATAGTTCGCCGTGCCGCAGGCGACGAGGAGGACGCGATCGTACTGCGAGAAGTCCAGCCCCGGCTCCGGCAGGACGATCTCTTGGGTACCGGCGTAGTGGCGGATCGTGTCGCCGATGACGGAGGGTTGCTCGGCGATCTCCTTGGCCATGAAGTGGCGATGACCGCCCTTCTCGATGCGGGCGAGGTCAATGTTCACCGTCTTGACCGGGCGCTCGACCGCATGGCCCTCGGCATCCATGATCTGGGCGGACTGGCGGGTGAGGACGGCCCAGTCGCCATCCTCGAGGTAGGTGATCTTGTTCGTCATCGGCGCCAGAGCGATGGCGTCCGATCCCACGAACATCTCCCCCTCGCCATGTCCGATCGCGAGCGGAGAGCCGCGGCGGGCGGCGATCAGCAGGTCCTCCTCCCCGTCGAAGAGAAGGCAGAGCGCGAAGGCCCCCTCGAGGCGGCCGAGCGTCGCCTCCGCCGCGCCCTGGGGGGAGAGACCGGCCCTCAGGTGATGCTGGACGAGGAGCGCGACGGTCTCGGTGTCCGTGTCGCTCTCGGTGCCGAGGCCGAGCTCCGCCAGCTCGGCGCGCAATTCCCGGAAATTCTCGATGATGCCGTTATGGACGACAGCGACCGGCCCGGCCTTGTGCGGATGGGCGTTGACGACGGTGGGGGCGCCGTGGGTGGCCCAGCGGGTATGGCCGATGCCGGACTTGCCGGGCAGCGGCTCGTGGACGAGGAGATCGGACAGGTTGACGAGCTTGCCAACAGCCCGTCGCCGGTCGAGCGTGCCGCCGTTCACCGTGGCGATGCCGGCGCTGTCATAGCCGCGATATTCGAGCCGCTTCAGGGCTTCGACGAGAATGGGGGAGGCTTCGTGGGAGCCAAGAACGCCGACGATACCGCACATCTCAGTGAGTCCTCTTCGCTTTCTGCGCCTTCAGTCGCGCCATCAGGCGGCGGGCAAGGTTGGGCTTGTTCGTCTGGCGTGCGCGGCCGATGGCGAGCGCGCCCGGGGGCACGTCCTCGGTGATGACGGAGCCGGAGCCCGTCATCGCCTCGGCGCCCACGCTCACCGGCGCCACGAGCATGGTGCTCGATCCGATGAAGGCTCCGGGTCCGATCTCGGTGCGGTGCTTCATGACGCCGTCATAGTTGCAGGTGACCGTGCCTGCGCCGATATTCGCGCCCGCCCCGATGGAGGCATCGCCGACATAGCTGAGGTGGTTGACCTTCGCGCCCTCGTCGATGGTGGCGTTCTTGATCTCGACGAAGTTGCCGACCCGCACGTCCTCGGCGAGCTCCGCGCCGGGGCGGAGACGAGCGTAGGGGCCGACGATGGCGCCGCGGGAGACGTGGCAGCCTTCGAGATGGGAGAAGGCGCGGATGCGGGCGCCCGTCTCTACCGTGACGCCGGGGCCGAAGACCACGTTCGGCTCGATCACGACATCCCGGCCGATCACCGTGTCGAGGGAGAAATGGACCGTTTCCGGAGCCTGAAGCGTCACGCCGAGTTCGAGGGATGCGGCGCGGGCGGCCGCCTGGAACGCCGCCTCCGCGCGGGCCAGATCGGCTCGGGAGTTGATGCCCAGCGTCTCCGCCTCGTCGCAGGAGACGGCGGCAACGTCGAGCCCGCGGGCGCGGGCATGAGCCACGATATCGGTTAGGTAGTATTCGCCGGCGGCATTGTCGTTGCCGATCTCGGCAAGAAGGCCGGGAAGGAGGGCGCTGTCAGCGCAGATCACGCCGGAATTGCAGAAATCGATGGCGCGCTCCGCCTCGCTTGCATCCTTGTACTCCACGATGCGCTCCAGCCCGCCGTCCTTCACCACGAGGCGGCCGTAGCGGCCGGGATCGGCGGCATAGAAGCCGAGCACCACGACCGCGGCACCGGCCCGGCGTGTCTCCAGCATCCGCTCCAGCGTGGCGGCTCGGATGAAGGGCGTATCGCCGTAGAGGACGAGTGTGTCGCCCTCCATCGCGGTGCTCTCGGGCAGCGCCTGCCGCACGGCGTGGCCGGTGCCGAGCCGCTCTTCCTGAATCGCGATGCGGACGGTCTCGTCCATCTGCCGGGCAACGGCCTCCACCGCCTCCGCGCCGTGTCCCGCGACGATCGTGCAGGCCTCGGGGGACAGTGTCTCCGCGGCGGACATGGCATGGGCGAGAAGGGGAGCGCCTGCGACCTCGTGCAGGACCTTCGGAAGATCGGACTGCATTCGCGTGCCCTGGCCCGCGGCCAGGATGATAACGTTCGTGGGCATTGCCTCGCCTGCTCTTGTTTTGGCCTCGCGATCCCGTATTACGCGGGCGACGAATGGCTGCAAGGGACCTGCACGCTCCGGGCGATCACTTGCGGTGTCACCCTGTCACAAGGCTCCTCCCATCATGCGCACGGTCATCTTCGATCTGGACGGAACGCTGGCCGATACCAGCAAGGATCTTCTGGAGGCGGCCAATGCCTGCTTCCGGGATCTCGGCCATGACGATCCGCTGACGGACGCCGACAGCGCGGTCGCGGTGCGCGGCGGACGGGCCATGCTGCGCCTTGCCTTCGACCGGCTGGGCGGGCCGTGGGACGAAGGAATGGTGGACCGCGAATACCCTGCGCTCCTGAGCCATTACGAGACGAGGATCGACACCCACACGGTGCTCTATCCCGGCGCGATGGAGGCCGTGGCAGAGCTGGGGCGGCGGGGTATCGGCGTCGGCATCTGCACCAACAAGCCCGAAGCCCTCGCGCAGCTTCTGCTCTCGCGTCTGGGGGTGAGGGACGCGTTCGGATCCCTCGTCGGCGCAGATACGCTGGCGGTGCGCAAGCCCGATCCCGAGGCGCTCTTCGTCGCCGCCGAGCGGGCCGGGGGACTGCGGCACCGCGCGCTTCTCGTGGGGGACACCGTGACCGACCGTGACACTGCCCGCGCCGCCGGCGTGCCCTGTGCCCTCGTCACGTTCGGCCCCGGCGGGCGGAGCGTGGAGGAGCTGGAGCCGGACGCGCTTCTGGAGAGGTTCGAGGATCTGCCGGACGTCGCCGAGCGACTTCTGGGGGCGGCATGACCGGAGCGGGCGGGGAGCAGACGGACGGGCAAGAGGTCTTCACCGGCTCGTTCACCCAGCAGGAGCCGATTCCCGACGAGGCGATCCTCGCCGCGAGCGAGGTCCTGCGCTCGGGGCGGCTTCATCGCTACAACGTGGGGCCGGGGGAGGTGGGGGAGACCGCCCGTCTGGAGCAGGAATTCGCCGCGCTGACCGGCGCGCGCTACTGCCTTGCCGTCGCCTCCGGGGGCTACGCCATCTCCTGCGCGCTCAGGGCGGCGGGGGTGGAGCCCGGAGCGCCCGTCCTCACCAACGCCTTCACGCTGGCACCGGTGCCCGGCGCGATCGTCGCGGCCGGCGGCCGTCCGGTCTTCGTGGAGACGGGTGGCGATCTGACCATCGACCTTGCCGACCTCGAGACGAAGGCAACCGAAAGCGGCGCGCGTCATCTCGTCCTCAGTCACATGCGCGGGCATATCGGCGACATGGACCGGCTCTTGGCCTGTACCGAGGCGCTCGGTCTCGTCGTGATCGAGGATTGCGCCCACACGATGGGTGCGACGTGGCGCGGCATTCCCTCCGGGCGGCACGGGCGGGTCGGCTGCTTCTCCACCCAGACCTACAAGCACGTCAATTCGGGCGAGGGGGGCCTCCTGATCTCGGACGACGCGGACACCTTCGCCCGGGCCGTCCTCCTCTCGGGCAGCTACATGCTCTGGGACCGCCACATCGCCGCGCCGGGACCGGAGAGCTTCGCCCCGATCCTCGGCGACGTGCCCAACATCTCCGGCCGCATGGACAACCTCCGGGCCGCGATCCTGACGCCGCAGCTGAAACTGCTGGACGAGCGCTGCGCCGCGTGGACCGAGCGCTACCGGACCGTGGAGCGGGAGCTGGCGGACGTCCCCGGTCTGCATCTCTTCACGCGGCCGCCCGAGGAAGGCTTTGTCGGCTCCTCCTTCCAGTTTTCCCTCCCGGGCGCGGCGCCGGAGACGCTGACCGACCTCGTCCGTGCGTGTTCCGCCCGCGGTGTCGAGCTGAAGTGGTTCGGCGCGGCGGAGCCCCACGGCTATACCTCGCGCTACAGTCACTGGGCCTATGCCGCGCCGCCCGAGCTGCCGGCCACGGACCGGACGCTTGCGACGCTCCTGGACATGCGCCTGCCGCTGACCTTCACGCTCGAGGATTGCGCCCTCATCGGCCGGATCATTCGGGGCGAGGTGCAGCGCGCGATGGCGTCGACCGGGTAGGGCGGGCGTCCGGGCCAGGGCGTCGGCGCGTCCCCGCCGCGGACCTTCCGATAAGCGTCGTAGGGTCCTATATTTCTCCGGAAGGCGAGGGGATGACACAGCGATGGACCGCAAGCCATGAGCGATAGCAGACTACCGGCGACGCCGGGCACCGCGGGCGTTCTGACGGAGGCGCTCAAGGCCCAGGCGAAGTACGAGGAGGCCCGCGCGACGCGGCTCGGTCGCGGCGCCGAACGCCTGACTGCGCCGCTCGGAAGCGTTGCGGCGCGGCTGGTGCCGCCGGGGCTCGTGCGGCGCGGCCTCGCCGCCGCGGACCGCTTTGCCGGGATGACCCTGAGGGACGTCGTCCCGCCCCACGACATCGACGATCTCGCCGCCTGCGATGCGGCGGCGCTGAAGGTCCAGGGCTGGTCCGTCGGCAGCAACGCGGCCACCGGCGGTGCGGCCGGCTGGTTCGGCGCCGCCGGGATGAGTGCTGACATCCCCGCCACCATCGCGCTCGCCGCCCGAAACGTGCGCGCCACGGGCGCGGCCTACGGCTTTGCCGGCGAGGGAGAGGAAGAGGCCGCCTTCCGTCTGATGGTCCTGGAGGTCGCGACGTCCATCGGCGAGGAGGGCCGGCAGACCACGTTGCACAACCTCAATGCCATGGCCCGCTATCTCGCGACCCCCGAGGGCCGGATGGCGCTGGAGAAGGGGGGCGAATGGGTGTCCGAGAAGATCGTGGAGCGCCTCGCCCGGCAATTCGGCGTGTCGCTGGCCGGGCGGCGGGCCGGCCGCCTCGTGCCCGTGGTCGGCGGTGCCGTCGCGGCGATGGTGAATGCAAGCTTCCAGACCGACGTCTCCCGCGCCGCGCGCTACGCCTATCGCCAGCGCTGGCTGATGGCCCGAAAGGCCTTGCCCGCCCCGCCGCCGGACACCGCCGAAGAGGATTCCTGATCCCGGTTGCACCGCGCCTTGGCTGCTGTACGATTCGCCCCGATCTGGCTCATTGGCCGGCAGGAAGGACCTTGCATGAACGACAGCTCCGAGACTCCCGATCCGAAGGGCCCTCCGGCGGCCGCCGCCGGCCGCCGCCCCTCCGATCCGCCGCTGCCCCGCGACGACGGCACTGTCTCCACGGACAGCATCGTGCCGCCGGTGACGGTGGTCTCGCCGGAGCCCGTGGTGGCCGGAGCGACGGTCAAGAAGCCTGAGCTTATCGACCGTGTCGTGGCCCAGTCCGGCGTGAAAAAGCGGGACGCCAAGCCCGTGGTGGAGGCGATGCTCGGTGTGCTCGGTGAGATGCTGAGCGACGGGCGGGAGATGCAGGTGCCGCCCCTCGGAAAGCTCATGGTCGGCAAGCGGAAGGAGGTCAGCGGCGGCGAGGTCCTGAACCTTCGGCTGCGCAGGACCGGCGGTGCCGCACCGGGACCGAAGAGCCAGTCCGGGCCGGACGAGAAGGGCCCGGAGCCCGGCGACGATGCGGAAGGGGCCGACTGAGCCCTTGCGCTTGTCCCGAGGCGAGGCTATCAGACCCGCCGTCGGGTGATTAGCTCAGTGGTAGAGCGCTTCGTTCACATCGAAGATGTCGGGGGTTCAAATCCCTCATCACCCACCATCCATCTCCTTGCAAATCACCTTGACCGGCTTCCGTCACGAAGTGCCTGCCGGTTCAGTGAACCCCGGTGGCAGTTCGAGCGGCGGTCCGGCTCAAGGTGGAGACCGCGCCCGCGTGATCTGAAGAGTGCCGTGTCCGTCATCCAGAGGCACCCCCTCGATCGGCTGTCCCGCGGCGGCGGGCATCTGGACGCGGATCGCGCCGCCCGGCTACGATGGCGCAGGCCCATAGCTCCGGAGCAGATCTCATCGTCTCCCACCTTCCCGACGTCTCGGACCATGCACCGCTTGGTGCCGGAATTCCTTGGCCCGACCTGCCGCCGCTCTGGATCCTCCGCCACGGGCAGACCGAGTGGAACGCCGAAGGGCGGATGCAGGGCTGGCTCAACTCAGCCCTGACCGAGACAGGCCGGGCGCAGGCCGCGCAGCAGGGCGACCTTCTGGTGAACGAGGCCTTGCCGGACGGCGTGCGTCTGCTCGCCTCGCCCCTCGGGCGCGCCCGGCAGACGTCAGAGATCGTTGCGTCCGGCCTCGGCCTGCCCATCGAAACGGACGACCGTCTGAAGGAGATCGGATGCGGACCGTTCGAGGGAGAGCTTCTGACCGATCTCGTCTCTCGGCATCCCGACGTCATGGACGGATGGGAAAGCGGCGGCGACTGGCACTTTCGCATCGAGGGGGGCGAGGGACGCGCTGCCTTCGCCCGGCGTTGTGCCGCGCTTCTGGACAGTCTGACCGGCCCGACGATTCTCGTCTGCCACGGGATCACCGGTCGGATGATCCGCGCTCTTGCACTCGGGCTGAACGAGGCTGACATGTGGGCGCTGCCGGGAGGGCAGGGAGTCGTCTGGCATCTGCAGGATGGCGCGCAGCGGACGCTCGGCAGCGACTTGCGAAGGACCGTCCCGCTGGGCTAGAGACCGCACGGGCGCCGGGTGGTTAGCTCAGTTGGTAGAGCGTCTCGTTTACACCGAGAATGTCGGGGGTTCGAATCCCTCACCACCCACCATGCCCCGCCGGATCGGAGGGGCAGGGCCGCGCGGGGCCCTCGCAACGTCGACGCCCCGCGATTTGACATGGTCCGCGCCTTCATGCGTCATCTGAGCGGGCCGTCGCCGGCTCCTGGGGAGTCCCGAATGTACGAAAAGCGCGCGCTCCCGATCCTCGAATCGCTGCTGGAGGGCGTCCAGTGGCCGGACGCGCCGCTGGACCGGCTCGAAATCATCGATTCAGGGCTTGCCCTCGCGACGGACTGGCCGGTCACCGCCAATGCCGTCGCCGCCCTCGCGGCCGTCGGGCTCGCCACATCGGCGCTCCATGAATGCCGGACGGGGGAACGCCGCCCGGTCCGCGTCGATACGCGCGCGGCGGGGCTCGCCATGGCGTCCTCGAGCTTCCTGCAGATCGATGGCCGGAACGCGAAGTTCCGCGATCCTTTCACCGGCTTCTACGAGGCGGCGGAGGGCGAGTGGGTCTTCCTGCACGGCAACTTTCCGCATTTGCAGGCGGGCCTGATCGACCTTCTCGGCGTGTCCGGCCCGGAGGATGTGGCGCGGGCTGTCCGTGCGCGCGATGCGTCCGGGATCGAGGAGGAGGCGATCGCCGCCGGTCTCTGCGCCGCTCGCGTCAGGACCCGCGAGGAGTGGGAGGCGGAAGATCACGCGCGGGCCCTGGAAGCCCTGCCTGTCCTCGGCATCGAGCGTATCGGCGACGCCGCGCCCCGGCCGAGGGGCGCAGGGGATAAGCCGCTGAGCGGCACCCGCATGCTCGATCTGTCCCGCGTGATCGCCGGGCCGATGGCCGGGCGCACGATGGCCGAAGCCGGTGCGGACGTGCTCCTCGTCTCGGGTCCCGGCCTGCCCTCTATCACCTCGCTCGTGGTCGATACGGGCTTCGGCAAGCGCGCGGCCGAGATCGACCTGCAAAGCGATGCGGGGCGGGCGCTCTTCCGGCAGCTTGCCGCGGACGCCGACGTGATGCTCGATGCCTATCGCCCCGGCGCGCTGGACGGGCTGGGCCTCGGCCGCGATGCGATGATGTCGGTCTCCCCCGGCCTCGTCCACGTGGATCTCGACGCCTTCGGTCCTGTCGGGCCCTGGGCCGGCCGGCGCGGCTATGACAGCCTCGTGCAGGCCACGACGGGAATGTGCCGCAGCGGCCGCGAGGTTCCGGCGAACCTTCCGTGCCAGCCGCTCGACTATCTCTCCGGCTATCTCGCGGCCTTCGGTGCGATGCTGGCGCTCCTGCGACAATCACGGGAGGGCGGCAGCTGGTCCGTCCGGCTCTCCCTCGCGGGCACGGCTCAATGGATGCGGCAGACCCATGACCGGCTCGGCCCCGAGACGAGCCGCCCCGAACGGGGGCCGGGCATCGAGGAGATCGCGGACCTCCTCCAAGGCACCGATACGGAGTTCGGCGCGGTCAGGGCCCTGCGTCCGCCCCTTCAGGGACCGGAGTGGCGCTGGCCTTCGCCGCCCGTCCCCCTGGGCACGAACGCGCCTGAGTGGGGCTGACGCCGGCCGGTCATTCATGGGGGCGTGCCACCTCGCCGCTGGCCGCTGCCGCGCGACTTATTTCCTAAGTGCCCCGCAACAGGCTTGCGCAGGGCCGCGGTGCGACTAGATTCCCCTGACGCGTCGGACCATCTCGGTGACCGCCGCGCGAAGGCTCATCGAAGTCATCGCCCTGACGCCATGTCAGGCAACCCTGATTTTCCTGAGAATCGGACCGTCCGGCATGTCGCCGGACCGGTGGTTCATCCAAGGAGGACATCATGTCCAAGGGCAATAACAGGCGTGGAAACAAGGAAGTGAAGAAGCCGAAGCAGGAGAAGCCGAAAGTTCTCGCAACGGCCAATTCGGGCGTCGCCAAGCCGATTTCACTCGGCGAGAAGAAGGGCCGGTAATCAATCGGGGGCGGGCGCTTGCGCGGCACCCGCCCCCATTGCCTGCCCTTCGCGAATGGCGTCGGCGGGGATCAGGCGGGCCAGACCGATTGCAGTTTCTCGCCCTTGAGGATGCGTTCGCGGGCCGATGCCTCGTTCCGGCCGTTGGCATCCGCTTCGTCGGCGATGGCGATCAGGTGATCGCGGGGCACGCAGATCACGCCGTCAATGTCGGCGAAGATCACGTCGCCGGGCTTCACCGTGACTCGGCCGATGGTGATCGGAATCTGGCTCTCGGCCGGCTCCTTCCGCCCGCTCACGCCGACCGGGCTCGGATGCGTGCCGAAGAGGGGGTAGCCGAGGCGGCGCACCTGAGCGAGATCCCGCACGGTTCCGTTCACGATCGTCGCCGCGGCGCCGGCGGTCTTCGCGCCGGTGGACATCAGCTCTCCCGAGCAGGCCCCGTCCGCGCAGGAAGCGTCTAGGACGAGCACTCCGCCCTGCGGGACGTTGTCGATGGCATTGTGGTAGACGTCCTGCGGCTCACCCTTGCGATCCGACGGCTTGAAGGACACGGTCACGGCGGGGCCGACGACGACAGCGCCCTCATCGAGGGTCCCCTGCAGCGAGATCCCCTCGAGGTAGCCGAAGTGGCCGAGGGCTTCCATGCTGTCGTGGACGTCGCCCGAATACCAGGCCTTCAGCCTCTCGATCGCATCCTGCTCGGCGGGGCTGTAGTCGGTCTCAAACATTCGATTTCTTCTCCCTTTCGGTCTGCGCGGCAATGCGCAGATATTCGGTGCTGCGTGCGATCTGCTCTCGCATCAGGTCTTTCGCGCCGGCGCCGTCCCGGCGCGCGATACGGTCGTAGATCTGCTCGTGTTCGTCGTAGGCCTCGGTCAGCGACTTCGTCGGAACGCGGCTCGACACCTCGATCATCTCGGTGATGAGGTTGGCGAAGTTCTCGTACATCAGCGCGAGGATGGAGTTGCCGGAGGCGTGGACGAGGGCGAGGTGAAAGCGGGCGTCGGCGATGACGAACGCATCGAATGCGCCGTCGTCACGTGCCTTTTCCATTGCGCGGAGGGCCTGGGTCACATCCTCGGTCACAGGGGTCTCGGAGGCGACGAGAAGGTCGATGACCTCCGTCTCGATCATCCGCCGCGCGCCCATGAGCTGTTCCAGATACTCCGGATGCGCCGCCATCTGCTGCCGCACCGTGACGGCGAGGGAGCTGATGAACTCGCTGACATCCTGCCGCACGACGGTGGTGTTTCCCCCGTGGCGGCGCTGGACGAGGCCCTTGGTCTCGAGGGCCTGGATCGCTTCGCGGACGGAGCGCGTCGAGACGCCGAACTCCTCGGCGATGCGGCTTTCTGAGGAGAGCTTGTCCCCGACCTTCAGCTCGCCGCCGAGGATCCGCTCCTCGAGCGCCGTCATGACGCCGACATGCAGCCGCTCGCGTGATCCGGTCTGCGCAGCTCCGATGCTCATGGTGGTCCCTCGCGTTTGTCCTTTCGCGTCGCCCCGGTCCGCCGCTGCCCGAGAAGACCGGTTGACGGATGCGCTCGCTCCCGATTACGGTACTTGTGACATAAGTCATATGTCAAGTGCGGCCTCCAGAGGAAGGATGCCGCGAACCGGATCAAAGGGAGGAACACGATGCTTCATGTAAAAGGCGGATCTCTTCGCGGTGCCTTCGGCGCGGCTGGCCTCGTTCTCGTCGCGACCACCGGCGCTGCCATGGCGGACTGGCCCGAGCGGGCGGTCACCGTGATCGTGCCGTGGTCGGCCGGTGGCGGCACCGATGCCACGGCGCGCGCCGTGGCCGCTGAACTGGAGGAGAAGTTCGGCCAGCCCTTCAACGTCGTGAACCGCACCGGTGGCGGCGGGCTCGTCGGCCATTCCGCAATCGCGAACGCCGAGCCCGACGGCTACACGCTGGGCGTCATCACCATCGAATCGACGATGTATGAGCCGCAGGGCCTCTCCGGCGTCACCACGGACGACTACACCTATATCGGCCGGTTCAACGCGGACCCGATCGCGGTGAACATTGCTGCAGACGCCGAGTATGACGACGCTGAAGGGCTGATCGAGGCCGTGAAGGCCGATCCGGGCGGCATCGCAGCCTCCGGCGCCAATCGCGGCGGTCTCTCTCACCTTGCCTGGATCGGTCTTCTCGACCGGCTGGATGTCGATCCTGCCGAGGCCAACTGGGTCGCGTCCGACGGCTCCGCTCCGGCGCTTCAGCAGCTTGCCTCCGGCGCCATCGACGTCGTCTCGACCTCTCCGGCCGAAGCGCAGTCCCTCGTTGATGCAGGCGAGGCGCAGACCGTCGCGCTCATCTCCTCCGAGCGCAGTGATCTCTATCCCGACCTGCCCACGACCACCGAGATCTTCGACATCGACTGGTCCCCGCTGCCCTTCCGCGGAATGGCCGGGCCGGACGGTATCCCCGACGAGGTCGTGACCGCCGTCGAAGGCGCCCTCGAGGAGATCACGCAGGATCAGGAGTTCCGGGACTTCATGGCGTCCCGCGGCTTCTCGGTTGCCTACCAGGATGCAGCCACCTTCGGCGAGACCGTGAAATCCTCCGGCGAGGGCCTTGCCTCGGCGATGGAATCGGCCGGTCTGACCCAGTAAGGGCCGTGTTGGAGAGCAGGACATGAGGATTGCGGACCGCCTCTTCGGCCCGCTCCTGACCGCGTTCGGCCTGGCCGTGCTCTGGGGAGCTGCACAGCTCCCCAGGGTGCCGGGCGTGCGGTTCGGAGGGGAATTGATGCCCACCATCTACGGCATCGCCCTCATCGTCTTCGGGGGTATCATCTTCCTGACCGGACTACGCGAGGGTGGGCCCGCGTTCGACGCTGACGAATGGCGCGGACGGGGCAGGGCGGGGCTCGCCGCGGCATGGTCCCTCGCGGGACTGCTGCTGGGGATGGTGCTCTTCGAACCGCTCGGTTTCCCGCTCTTCGGACTGCTGTTCGTGGCGGTGATGATGGGACTGATGGGCGCGCGTCCTCTGACGATCCTCATCGTTGCGCCGGTGTTCGTCCTGACCCTTTACCTGACCTTCTCGGGCGTTCTGCGGGTGAGCCTGCCGGCCGGCCCGCTGGGAGCGATCCTGCCATGAGCTTCGACACACTCCTTCAGGCGGCGGTCCTCGTTCTGCAATTCGACGTGCTGCTCGCGATTCTGGGCGGCGCCGTCTACGGCCTCTTCATCGGTGCGCTGCCGGGGCTGACGGCGACCATGGCGACGGCGCTCCTCGTGCCGCTCACCTTCTACATGGCGCCGCTGCCGGCGATCGCGCTCATCGTCTCGTCCACCGCCATGGCGATCACCGCGGGCGACATTCCGGGGGCGCTCCTGCGCATTCCGGGCACGCCGGCCTCGGCGGCCTATACCGAGGAAAGCTACGCGATGACCCGCGCGGGCCATGCCGGCCGTGCGCTCTCCATCGGCTTCTTCTTCTCGGCGCTCGGCGGTCTGATCGGCGCCACGGTGCTCCTCATGACGGGTCCGCTCCTGGCGCGGCTCGCGCTCAACTTCTCCAGCTTCGAGTTCTTCTGGCTGGCGCTTCTGGGGCTTCTGACCTGCGCGCTCGTCTCCGGCAGCAACCCTGTGAAAGGGGGCGTGTCGCTCGCGATCGGCCTTCTGATCGCGACGGTGGGGCTCGACGTCACCAGCGGCCAGCCCCGTTTCACCTTCGGATCGGTGGAGCTGAGCGGCGGGGTCAGCTTCATACCGGTGATGATCGGGATGTTCGCCTTCTCGGAAATCCTCCGCGGTCTGTCGGGGATCGGCGCGGCGGATGCCGCGACGGCGGCGACGCCCGCGAGTGACGGGGCCATGCGGCCCTATCGCGGCATCCTCGGGCTTCTGAAAACCTATCCGCTCAGTCTCGTGCGCGGCACCGCGCTCGGCTCCTCCCTCGGCGCGCTGCCGGGGGTTGGCGGGGATCTGGCGGCCTGGATCGCCTACGGCGTCTCCCGCCGCTTCTCCCGCACGCCGCAGAAATTCGGCACCGGCCACCCCGAGGGGCTGATCGAGGCGACTTCGGCCAACAATTCGGGCCTCTCGAGCGCCTGGATCCCGGCCCTCGTCTTCGGCATCCCGGGGGACGCGGTGACGGCCATCGCGGTGGGCGTTCTCTACATGAAGGGCGTCGCGCCCGGCCCGCGGCTCTTCGCCGAGAACCCGGTCATGCCGACCTCGATCATCCTGTCCTTCTTCGTCGCGAACCTGCTGCTCTTTCCGCTCGGCTACTTTGCGATCAAGGCAGCGCGGATGGTGCTGAAGGTCCCGCGTTCGGTCATCGTGCCGATGATCCTGCTGTGCTGCTTTCTCGGCTCCTACGCGATCAACAATACGCTTTTCGGCGTGGGCATCATGCTGGTCGCCGGCCTCGTGGGCTACGTGATGGAGCGCAACAACTTCCCGATCGCTCCGGTGATCCTCGGCCTCGTGCTCGGTCCTGTGCTCGAGCGCAACTTCATCATGTCGATGCAGATCTCCCGCGGGAACCTGACGGGGTTCTTCGAACGGCCCGTCGCCTGCGGCCTCGGCATCTTCGTTCTGATCGTCCTCGGCCTGACCGTCTGGAGCGCCATCAAGGGGCGCCGCAGGGTTATGGCCGGCGAGCCGGACGACAGCCTCACCTCCTGACATTTCCCTTTCGAACAAGGAACATACCCCATGAACATGACCGATTTCTTCTCCGTCACGGACAAGGTCGCCATCGTCACCGGCGGTCTCGGGCAGCTCGGCTCCCAGTTCACCAAGCAGCTCGCCGGCGCCGGCGCCAAGGTCGCGATCTTCGCCCGGCGGGAGCGCAGCGAGGCGGAGATCGAGGAGCAGTTCCCCGGCCTGTCCGGCCAAGTCCGCGTCTTCAAGGCGGATGTGCGCGACAAGGACAGCATCGAGGCGGCGACGGCCGAGCTCGAGAAGGTCTGGGGCGTGCCGCATATCCTGATCAACAATGCCGGGATCGACAGCAAGCCGGATGGGGATGCCGATCAGAACGCGCCGTTCGAGGTCTATCCCAAGAAGTACTGGGACGACGTCATCGAGACGAACCTGACGGGCTGCATGCTGATGTCCCAGGTCGTGGGCGCGAAGATGGCCGATGCGGGGCGCGGTTCCATCATCATGGTCGGCTCAATGTACGGCATGGTCTCCCCCAACCAGTCGCTCTACGCCTACCGCGAGGAGCGGGACGGCAAACCCTTCGTCAAGGCGATTTCCTATGCCGCGTCCAAATCCGGCCTCTTGAACATGACCCGCTATCTTGCGACCTACTGGGCCAAGAAGGGGGTGCGGGTGAACCTCGTCACCTTCGGCGGCGTCAAGACCGGTTCGTTCGACAAGGAATTCATCGATGCCTTCCTCGAACGCGTTCCGATGGGTCGGCAGGCCGAGCTCGAGGAGTTCGGACCGATCGTCCAGTTCCTCGGGTCCGACGCCTCCAGCTACATGACGGGGGCGAACCTCGTCCTCGATGGTGGATTTACGGCATGGTGAGAAGATGAAGACCTATATCGGCGTTGATGTCGGCACGGGGAGCGCGCGCGCGGGCGTGTTCGACGAGGACGGAAAGCTCCTCGGCACGAAGGCCCGGGCGATCGAGACCCATCGCCCCCGCGCCGGTTGGGCGCAGCAAAGCTCCGCCGAGATCTGGTCGGCGGTGACCGCCGCCGTCCGGGGCGCCCTGGAGGCCGCCGGCACCGAGCCGGGCGACGTGCGAGGCATCGGCTTCGACGCGACCTGCTCGCTCGTCGTGGCCGACGCGTCGGGCGGTCCCGTCAGCGTCGATCCGGGCGGGGCGGCGGCTCAGGACGTCATGCTCTGGATGGACCACCGCGCCATGGGCGACGCGGAGGAGATCAACGCCATAGGCGGCGAGCCCCTGAAATATGTCGGCGGCCGCATCTCCCCCGAGATGGAGCTGCCGAAGCTGCGCTGGATGAAGCGGGAGCTGCCCGAGGCCTGGGCGAATGCCGCGCAGTTCTTCGATCTGCCGGACTGGCTCGTGCACCGCGCCACGGGCGGGCTGACCCGGTCGCTGAACTCCACCGTCTGCAAGTGGACCTATCTCGGCCATGAGGGCACCGAGGGGCAGGGCTGGGATGACGGCTTTCTCGCCGCCATCGGCCTCGACGACCTCGCCCGCGACAACCACGCGGCGATCGGCGCTCACCTCGCCGCGCCCGGCGAGACCTGCGGCACGCTGACCCCCGCCGCGGCGGAGGAGCTTGGCCTGCCGGAGGGCGTCGCCGTCTCCGCCAGCATGATCGATGCCTATGCCGGGGCCCTCGGCACGCTCGGCGTCGCGCTCGACGAGGACGTCTCCGCGCGCCTCGCGGTCATCGCCGGAACCTCGACCTGCCACATCTCGATCAATCCCGAGGCGATCTTCGTGCCCGGCGTCTGGGGGCCGTATTTCGGGGCGCTGAAGCCCGGCTTCTGGGCTCTCGAGGGCGGCCAGTCCGCCGCGGGCGCGCTTCTCGATGCGGTCATCGCGCGGCATTCGGCCTCGGCCGAGCTCAAGGCGCGGGCAGAGGCCGAGGGCAAACGCATCACCGATCTCATCGAGGCGCATCTCGCCGGGATGGGGGAGGAGACCGCGACCCTCGCCGCCTCGCGTCACGTCCAGCCCGATTTCCACGGAAACCGCTCGCCGCTGGCAGATCCGTGGCGCATGGGCGCGATCGCCGGGATCACGCTCGACACCGGCATGGACGACCTCGCGCTCGACTATCTCGCCGCGATGCAGGGGCTGGCTTACGGCACGCGCCATATCGTCGAGGAGATGCGCGCCGCGGGCGCCACGGTTGATACGCTCGTCCTGTCGGGCGGCCTTGCCCAGAACACGCTCTTCCAGCGCGAGAACGCGGATGCCACCGGCTGCCGCGTCGTCGTACCGGCGCAGTCCGAACCGGTGCTTCTGGGATGCGCGATGCTGGCGGCTACCGCAGCGGGAGACCTTGCGGATCTCGACGCGGCGATGGAGACGATGTCCGGCCCCGGCGAAGCGGTGATGCCGCGCGGCGGAGACATCAAGGACTATCACGACAGGAAATACAGGGTGTTCCGGCGGATGCAGGATGACTACGCCGCCTACGTCGCCCTGATGAAGGAGACATCATGACCCGCATCTCGCTCGTCGTCAGCGGCGATCTGCGCGAAAGCGCCAATGTCGAATGCTGGCCGGCCCAGAAGGCCATGGAGGACCGCCTGACGGAGGTTCTCGCAGGGATGGGCCACGAGCTTGTCCGCGCCCATCCCGTCAAGCCCGAGGGCCACGGCTTCATCGCGACCCAGCGCGAGGGCATGGACGCGTTCAAGACCATCGATCCCGAGGCGCCGCTCATCGTCGCCGAGGCGGTCTGGCAGTATTCCCACCACGTCCTCGCCGGCCTTCTGGTCCACAAGGGTCCGATCCTGACCATCGCCAACTGGGAAGGCCAGTGGCCGGGCCTCGTGGGCCTTCTGAACCTCAACGGCTCGCTGACAAAGGCCGGCGTAACCTACTCCTCCCTCTGGAGCGTCGATTTCAGCGACGAGTTCTTCCAGAAGGGCCTCGCGGAGTGGCTCGAGACCGGCACCGTCACCCACGACGGCTCCCACGTCACCCCGTTCGACCGGGCAGGCGTTCCGGGCGAGGATGCCGACCTCGCGGCCTCCATCGCGGCGGACATCCGTAGCGAGAAGGTCATTCTCGGCGTCTTCGACGAGGGCTGCATGGGGATGTACAACGCGATCATCCCCGACGAGCTCCTGATGCCCATGGGCGTCTTCAAGGAGCGCCTGTCGCAATCCGCTCTCTACCACGCGACGACGCAGGTCCCGAAGGAAGAGGGCCGCGCCGCCTACGAGTGGATGCTGGAGCGGGGCATGACGTTCCATCTCGGCACCGATCCCGCGACGGAGCTGACCGAGGATCAGGTGATCGACCAGTGCCGGATGTACATCGCGGCGCTCCGGATGGCGGACAGCTTCGGCTGCGAGGCTATCGGCATCCAGTACCAGCAGGGCCTGAAGGATCTCCTGCCGGCATCGGATCTCGTCGAGGGCATGCTGAACAACGACGACCGCCCCGACGTGACCCGCGCCGACGGCAGCGTGATCCGGCAGGGCGAGGCGGTCGTGCATTTCAATGAGGTGGACGAATGTGCCGCGCTCGACGGCGTGCTGACCAATCGTCTCTTCCGCGCGCTCGGCCAGCCAGTGGAGAACACGCTCCACGACCTGCGCTGGGGCGAGGACTTCGAGGTGGACGGCAAGAGCGAGTTCGTCTGGGTCTTCGAGATCTCGGGCGCCGTTCCCCCGGCACACAACGACGGCGGCTGGTCCGGCTCGGAGAGCCATCGTCAGCCGGCGATGTTCTTCCCGGCGGGCGGCGGCTCCCTCAAGGGCTTCTCGAAGCCCGGAGAGATCGTCTGGTCCCGGATCTACATGGAAGAGGGTCGGCTCAAGATGGATATCGGCCGGGGCCGGTCCGTCAGGCTGCCGGAGGCCGAGGAGAAGCGCCGCTCGGATGCGACCAACCCGCAATGGCCGATCATGAGCGCGATCCTCTCGGGCGTCACCCGCGACCAGATGATGGCGCGCCACAAGGCGAACCACATCCAGGTCGCCTATGCGAACTCCGCCGAGGAGGCCGACCGCGCCATGCGTGCCAAGGCGGCGCTCGCCTCCGAACTGGGGCTCGAGGTCGCGCTCTGCGGCGTGAGCTGATCCGGCGCAGCCGCAGCGAGACAGGCGAGGGGGCACCGCGTGCGGCGCCCCCTCGCATTGGGGCCGGATCGTCCCCATCCCGGTCGGCAGACCGAGGAGACCACGATCATGGAGATGCTGGATAGCCTTACCGCTACCTTGGCCAATCTCATGTCACCGCCGGATGGCATAGACTTCGATTCTTCCAGTCCGCCCGCTGAGGCCGCGCTCACCGCGCCGGGCCCGGTTTCCTGGCGGATCTTCAAGAACCCCGTAGCGCTCTAGCAGCCGTGATGCTGTAACCGGCCGAGCCCTTGGGCGCGCTCTGGCGTCCGGGAGCACAGCACATCCTGACGCGATGCGCCGGGGCGCCTGCGCCCGGCCGGGGCGCACGCGATGGTGAGGCGCGGCGGGCAGGGGCGCCGATGGCGGCCCCGCAGTAGCTCCGGCTGTCCTCACCGGTTTTCCGGGAGCGCCGACCCCCTTTTTCAGTGCGAATTTCCCCTTCGGATCAAAGGTTTGAGGAAGAACTGCAAATTGTCGTTGGGGAAGGTTGGAAACGCGCTTGACGGGGGCGGGCGGTATCCATAGAACGCCCCTCACGCCGCGCCGGACAGTCCAACGGACCGAAGGCGCAGCGGGCAGCGAGCGGTTGTAGCTCAGTTGGTTAGAGTACCGGCCTGTCACGCCGGGGGTCGCGGGTTCGAGCCCCGTCAACCGCGCCACCGCTGCCTCGCCCTCGGGCGAATGAATTTCCAGACATCACTGGTTCGGCCCGACGGACGATGCATACGCATCGCGCCGCCGGTCGTCGTTTCGGCGCTTTCGGAGAGGTTTCCGGCGTCCCATGACGGGAGGCGGTGCCTGCTGCCGGGGTCGGGGGCCGGTGAGCGGTTCTGAGGTGGCCGGCCGTTCGTCGATGGAAGCTTGGAGAATACTCCGGAGCAGCCGGATCCTGCGCGTCACGGGAGGGGAGACCCGAAGCGTCCGCGGCCCTCGAAGGGGCGCGGACGCCTGCCAGGCTTTACTTGCTGAGCTCGGCGAGGATGCGGGCCCAGCTGCGGGTGCCGCGGTGGAACGCGGCGACGTCGTATTTCTCGTTCGGGGAGTGGATACGGTCGTCCTCAGAGGCGAAGCCGATCAGCATGGATTCCATGCCGAGGACCTGCCGGAAGTATCCCGCGACCGGAATCGAGCCGCCCATGGCGGTGAAGACGGCATCACGATCCCATTCCTGCGTCAGCGCCTCCCGCGCGCCGGTGAACTCGGGGCGGGTGGTGTCGAAGACGGCTGCCGGAGCGCCATCGAGCTCGCCTTTCCATTCGACGCTGGCATCCTGCGGCAGGCGGGCCTCGACATGGGCGCGGACGGCACGGCGGAGCGCAGCGGGGTCCTGCTGGCCGACGAGGCGACAGGTCAGCTTGCAATGCGCCTCGGCCGGAATCACGGTCTTGGAGCCGACGCCGGTATAGCCGCCCCACATCCCGTTGATTTCCAGCGTCGGGCGGGCCCATTGCTGAACGAGCGCGGAGTAGCCGGACTCGCCGTGGGCGACAGTCATGCCGGCATGACCGAGATAGGCGGTCTCGTCGATGCCGATGTCCTCCCACTGGGCAAGCAGCTCCGCCGGAACCTCCTCGACGCCCTCGTAGAATCCCTCGACGGCGACGCGGCCGGTCTCGTCATGGAAGCTGGCGACGATCTTGGAGATTTCGCGCAAGGGGTTGAGGGCGGGACCGCCGTAATGTCCCGAATGCAGGTCGAGTTTCGGGCCGTGGATCGTGAACTCGTCCTTTAGCATCCCGCGCAGCTGCGTCGCGATGGACGGCACCCCCGGGGCGGCCATTCCGGTATCGCAGATGAGCGCGACGTCGGCCTGAAGCTCCTCGCGGTTCTCCTCCAGGAAGGGGATGAGGGAGGGGGAGCCCGATTCCTCTTCCCCTTCAAAGAAGAAGGTCAACCGGCAGGGCAGGGCGCCATGCACCGCGACCCAGGCGCGGCAGGCCTCGACGAAGGTCATCAGCTGGCCCTTGTCATCCGAGGCGCCGCGGCCGCGGATCACGGGGCCGTTCTCCGTCTCCTCGATCGCGGGATCGAACGGGTCGCGGTCCCAGAGGTTCAGCGGGTCGACCGGCTGCACGTCATAATGGCCGTAGAAGAGGAGATGCGCCCCGCCATCCGGTCCGCCATGGCCCACCACCATGGGATGACCCGGTGTGTCGCGCAGGCCCGCACTGTCGAGGCCGAGGCCCTCGATGTCCTTGGCCAGCCACTCGGCGGCGCGGCGGGTCTCGCCCTTGTACTCGGGGTCGGTGGAGATCGACGGGATGCGGAGGAACTCCAACAGCCGCTCCTGCGCGGCCGGCATCTCGGCGTCGATCCTGTCGAGGACGGGCTTCAATCTGTCATCGGTCATCTCGGGGTCCTTCGATTATTCGCGCGGAGCCTACAGGGAGGGCGCCTGCTGTCCAGCGCCCGCCCCGCGTCAGGCGCGCCCATTCCCCCGGGGTGGCCGAACGGGGCGGGGCGGGGTAATGTCGCGCCCGACACATGATCCGAGACGAAAGAGAGCCACAATGCGATCAGCGATCTTTGCAAGCCTGTCCCTCCTGATGGCCGGCGGCGCGTTCGCCCAGGCGAACGAGGAGGCGGCGCGGGACCAGTTGTTCCGGGGCGATGCGCAGGCCGTGTCGGTCGCGGATGTCGATTTCCTCGGTGCTGCCGAAATCGCCGCGCTGAAGCAGTACGCGGCGCAGTTCGACTATTATGCCGCTCTCGCGGTCTCCCCCGGCGATCCGGCAGAGACCGGCTCCGCCGTGGCGCTTGCGAACTTCCACAGCCCGGCGGCGGCGCAGCGCGCGGCGCTCGGCGCCTGCAACGCCCGGCGCACGACCGGGGAGCCCTGCGTCATCGTGTCCGTCACCACGCCGAAGGGCTACCGGGCGCGGGATCTGACCCTGTCCGCCGAGGCGACCGCGGCCTTCGAGGAGGAATATCGCGGCGCGTCCTCTCCCAAGGCCATGGCGATCTCCGAGGCCACGGGACATTTCGGCATCGGGGCCGGGGCGGAGCGCGCGCTGTCCGTCTGCAACACGGCCGCCGCTGCGGAAGGGCCGCGGGATTGCCGGGTTGTCATCGCGGACTGAGCGCCGCACTTCACGAATTGTTCAGCGGTTCGGAGCAGGTTGGCTGGCGTGAGCGTCAATTTGTTCCATATCAAGGCGCGCCATGATCCGTATGTAGGATACACGCGCCAGAGCAGGCCCGGCCTGCCAGCAAGGATACGACAAGGAAGTTCCCCGTGACGGACCAAGCTCGCTACGACACCGCGATCGACGCGGCCCTCGATCGTCTGCATGAGGAAGGGCGGTATCGCGTCTTCCACGACATCGAACGCCGCCGGGGGAACTTCCCGCATGCAACGTGGCGCCGCCCCGATGGATCCGAGCGCCCGATCACGGTGTGGTGCGGCAACGACTATCTCGGCATGGGGCAGCACCCGGTGGTCCTCGATGCGATGCACGACGCGGTGGATGCCGCTGGCGCAGGCTCGGGCGGCACGCGGAACATCTCCGGGACGACGGTCTATCACAAGGAGCTCGAGGCGGAGATTGCCGACCTTCATCGCAAGGAGGCGGCCCTCGTCTTCACGTCGGCCTACATCGCAAACGACGCGACGCTCTCGACCCTGCCGAAGCTCCTGCCCGGCCTCGTCATTCTGTCGGACGAGCTGAACCATGCCAGCATGATCGAGGGCATCCGTCGGAACGGCGGGGCGAAGCGGATCTTCCGGCACAATGACGTGGCGCATCTGCGGGAGCTTCTGGAGGAGCTGCCGAAGGAGACGCCGAAGCTCATCGCCTTCGAATCGGTCTATTCGATGGATGGCGATTTCGGCCCCATCGACGCGATCTGCGACCTGGCCGAGGAATTTGGCGCCCTCACCTATATCGATGAGGTCCACGCCGTCGGAATGTACGGCCCTCGGGGCGGCGGCGTGACGGAGCGGGATCGCAACGTTCACCGGATCGACATCGTCAACGGCACGCTGGCCAAGGCCTACGGCGTGATGGGCGGCTATATCGCCACCTCCGCCAAGCTCTGCGACGCGATTCGCTCCTATGCGCCCGGCTTCATCTTCACCACGTCGCTCCCGCCCTCCGTCGCTGCCGCTGCCGCCGCGTCGGTCCGGCATCTGAAGACGGACCAGGCGCTCCGCGATCAGCACCAGACCATCGCGCGGATCCTCAAGATGCGTCTGAAGGGTCTTGGGATGCCGATCATCGACCACGGCTCCCACATCGTGCCCGTGATCGTCGGAAATCCGGTCCACACCAAGAAGATTTCGGACCGTCTGCTCGAGGATCACGGCATCTACGTGCAGCCGATCAACTTCCCCACCGTTCCCCGCGGGACCGAGCGGCTCCGCTTCACCCCGTCTCCCGTTCACGATCCGCGTATGATCGATGCACTCGTGCGCGCCATGGACGGTCTCTGGTCCCATTGTGCGCTGAATCGCGCCGAATTGTCGGCCTGAAGTTCATTCCGCATCGCGCGGGTTCGGAACAGATGTTAGCGTCGCGTTAAAGGGCCGGTGAGTCGTTCGCTCGTCAGGCCCGTGGGACAGGACGTGGCACGAACGGGATCGGGCAGATGATCGGGCGCAGGACTTCGCCCAAGGCGGACACGCAGGACGTGCTGCCGGTGGGATTTGACGATTTTGACCTGAAGCTCGGCGATGTCATGCGCGGGGAGCGGGCGACGTTGGGAAAGTCGCTGCTCGATGTGCAGCGCGAGCTCAAGATCAAGGCCACCTACATCGCCGCGATCGAGAACGCCGACACCGATGCGTTCGAGACGCAGGGCTTTATCGCCGGCTACGTCCGCTCATACTCGCGCTACCTCGGTCTCGATCCCGAATGGGCCTTCGCGACCTTCTGCCGGGAAGCCGGCTTCCAGACCACCAGCGCCCTCGACAAGCCCGGCGCGCCGGGCACCCCGCGCAGCGCGCCGAAATCTGCCCCGGCGGACATGGCGGGCCGCGATCCCTTGGCATCGCCGCGCGTGTCCTTCGCGCCGAGTGGCTCCTCCGCCTTCACGGGGGTGGAACCCCGCGCGATCGGCTCCACGCTCGTCCTGTTCGCGCTGATCGGCGCCATCGGATTTGGCGGCTGGTCGGTGCTGAAGGAAGTCCAGCGGGTGCAGATGACGCCGGTCGAAAGTTCCCCCGACGTCGTCGCCGAGGTCGATCCGGTGGCGCAGGCGCAGCGCAGCATGGTCCAGAGCGAGGACGACGCGCCCGAGTTCGCAGGCGTCTCCGCGTCCACGCCGGACGCGCTCAACCGGCTCTATCGCCCCGAGGCGCTGGACGTTCCGGTCATGGTTGCCCGTGACGGTCCGATCGCGGCGCTCGATCCCGGCGAATTCCAGCCGGTCTCCCAAAATACCGAGGTCGCGGTGCAGATGGGACCGAACCCGGCGCCCGACGCCGAGCCGCGCCGCGTCGACCGGCTCGCCAATGTCGGTCCCGGTCTCAGCACGGCGGACGCGATCGCTGCCGCAGTCGGCGAAGCGGTGGGGCAGGGCATCGACGGCGCGGCCACCCCGCGCGTGACCGCCGAAGGGCTGCCCGAGGTGGTCCTTCTGGCCGTGCGTCCTGCCTGGGTGCGGGTTCGGGCGGCGGACGGCTCGGTGCTCTACGAAAGGACGATGGAAGCCGGCGATTCGTGGGTCGTCCCGCAAACCGAGGAAGCCCCGACGCTCCGCGCGGGCGCGGCCGGGGCGGTCTTCTTTGCGGTAAACGGTCAGACCTACGGCCCGGCGGGCGCAAACGGCGCGGTGGTTGACAAAATTGCGCTGGCCTCGCCGCAGCTGACCACCGAATTCGCCGCCGTCGATCCCGCTCAGGGCGGCGACGCCGTCGAGGCGGTGCGCGTGGCCGAGGCGGCCCTTGCGCCCGAGCTTCCGGGGCAGAGCGGCAGCGCGGTCGACTGATCCCGCGCCCAATCCGGGGCTCCGCCGTTGCCTGTCACCGGCGGGGGACTTATGTCCTCGCACAAGAGCGATCCAGACAGCCCCCGAAAGGCAGGTCACATCCCATGACACCCGATCAGGTCCGCCCCTGGCGCAGCATCGAGCGGCGGAAGAGCCGCCAGATCTCCGTCGGAAACGTGAAGGTCGGGGGGGACGCCCCGATCTCCGTCCAGACGATGACCAACACGCTGACCACCGACGTGGCCGGCACCGTCGCACAGGTCCAGGCTGCAGCGGATGCGGGGGCCGACATCGTGCGGGTCTCCGTGCCTGACGAAGCCTCCTCCAAGGCCCTCAAGGAGATCGTGGCGGAAAGCCCGGTTCCCATCGTCGCCGATATCCACTTCCATTATCGCCGCGGCATCGAGGCGGCAGAGGCGGGCGCGGCCTGCCTCAGGATCAACCCCGGCAATATCGGCGCCCCCGAGCGGGTTCGCGAGGTGGTGAACGCGGCGAAGGATCACGGGTGCTCCATCCGGATCGGCGTCAATGCCGGGAGCCTCGAGCGGCATCTGCTCGAGAAATACGGCGAGCCGTGTCCCGAGGCGATGGTCGAGAGTGCGCTCGACCACATCCGCATCCTCGAGGATCATGACTTCCACGAGTACAAGATCAGCGTGAAGGCGTCCGACGTCTTCCTCGCGGCTGCCGCCTATCAGGGCATCGCAGAGGCGACGGATGCTCCGATCCACCTCGGTATCACCGAGGCGGGCGGGCTCGTCTCCGGGACGATCAAGAGCGCCATCGGTCTTGGAAACCTCCTGTGGATGGGGATCGGGGATACGATCCGCGTCTCGCTCTCCGCTGATCCGGTGGAGGAGATCAAGGTCGGCTTCGAGATCCTGAAATCCCTGGGCCTGCGCCATCGCGGTGTGAACATCATTTCGTGCCCGTCCTGCGCGCGTCAGGGATTCGACGTAATCAAGACGGTGAGCGAACTCGAGCACCGGCTGGAGCACATCAAGACGCCGATGTCCCTGTCCATTATCGGGTGCGTGGTGAACGGCCCGGGCGAGGCGCTCCTGACCGATGTCGGGTTCACCGGCGGCGGCGCCGGGAACGGCATGGTCTATCTTGCCGGCAAGCAAAGCCACCGCATGTCGAATGACCAGATGATTGACCACATCGTCGAACAGGTGGAGGCTAAGGCTGCGGAGATCGACGCGCGGGAGGCCGAGAAGGTCGCCTCGGCGACCGCGGCCGAGTAAGGCCGCGCGCCTGCCGTCTCAGAGCAGTCCGGCGAGGATACGCAGGAGCTGTCGCGACCTGACCGGCTTCACGAGGACAGGCACCCCCGGGTAGCGGGCATCGAGGTCGGTTTCCTCGCCGTGGCCTGTATGGATCAGGAACGGGATGTTCCTTTGGGTCAGGATCTCCGCAACGGGGTCCGAATCCTCTCCGCGCAGGTCCATGTCGAGGATCGCGGCGTCGATGCGGCCGCGTCTGGCGAATCCCTCCGCCTTCTCCAGCGTATGGGCCGGCCCGATGACGCGCGCCCCGGCACTTTCCAGTTCGTACTGCAGTTCGAGGGCGATGATCGCCTGATCCTCCACGAGGAAGATGGTGCGACCGACGAGGATGCTGGGGTCGGCTTCGTTCATCCCTGTCACGTTTTACCCTCTCGGCGCGCGTCCACGAGCGGGAGTCTCAGCCGCATGTGCACCTGACCCTCGGCGCGGTTGCGCTCAATTTCTCCGTCGAGCTGGGCCGTGCAGGCGCGAACAAGCTGCGTGCCGAAGCCCATGGGCGCGTCCCGCCGGTGCGGACCGCCCCGCTCGATCCAGTCGATCCGAAGCCACTGGGGTCCGCCCTCCTCGATGGGGGCCTGACGCTGCCAGGAGATATCCAGCATGCCGTCCGCCACCGACCAGGCGCCGTGTTTCTGGGCATTCGTCGCCATCTCGTTGAGGATCATGCCAAGCGGCGGAACCGCCTCGCTCGGGATGAGGACGGGAAGCCCGGACCGGGAGGTCTGGAATTCCCGGCCGTAGGGCAGGAGGACGCGGTCGAGCAATGCCTCGATCCGAACCGGCTGGAGCTGTCCCGCTTCCATGCCGATCGTGTAGGCTGCGGAAAGGGCCTCGATCCTGTCGGTGATCCGGTCGACGAGGTTCCCGGATTCGTCATCCTCGCGTGCCGTCATCCGCACGATGCCGGAGAGGATCGAGAAGAGGTTCTTCACCCGGTGATTGAGCTCCCGGTTGAGGAAGGCCAGACGTTCGCGTCGCTCCATCTCCTCGGTAATGTCGAGATTGAGGCCGAAGAGCCATTTGGTGCCGTTGTCGCGCTCCATGACGCGGCCGCGGCCATGAAGCCAGCGGGGTCGAACTCCCTTGCCGATGCGAAACCGCATGTCGAAGGTAATTCCATCCTCGAGGGCGAGACGGACCGCGTGCTGAACCTTGGAGAGGTCCGTGGGATGGACCTGGTCGATGAACGCCGCGATATCGTTTACCGGCTCCTCGAACCCGTACATCTCCAGCACCGCGTCATCGGTCAGTATTTCCCCGGTATCGGGATTCCACTCGAAGGTCCCGCACCGCGCCGCGTCCAGCGCAAAGGCGAGTCGTTCGCCATGGTCATGGGCCCGCTGGCGGGCCACGAGTTCGTCGCTCATGTCCACCGCGGAGACGACGAATTCGACGACGAGCCCGGCTTCGTCCACGATGGGCGCGGCCTGACAGCGCAGGGGCAGATCGCCCGATTGCATGCGCACCGTGACCTCGAAGCGTACCACCTTTCCGGAGCGGGAGCGTTCGATGGCGGAGTGAACCTGCTCCATCAGCCTTTTGTCGTGATTGAACCAGTAGGTCTCCCAGAACGGTTGTCCGAGGACGTCTTCGCGATCGAGGCCACCTTGGGTGAGGGCCTCGCGATCGATGTCCTTGAGGCGGCCCTCGGCATCGAGAACGGCCACGAAGGCGACGAGCCCGTCGATCACCTGCCGCCACCGAACCGCATCCCACTCGGAGCTGCGAGCTTGCGTCGCCGTCAAAACGGGTACCCTCCCTACGGGAACAACCTATACGATGGTAACGATCTTGAAGCCTGCCTCAAGCCCGCGAATTGTCGTTTTCATTGCCCGCGCCTGGCCGGGAGTCTAGGGCAAGCGAGGCCCGATGCGATCACGAGGATTTCAGAGCATGAGACGATCAGCACGCGGCGATGTCGATCCCTTCATCGTCATGGACGTGATGGAACGGGCCCGCGCCGCCGAGGCCGCAGGGCGACGCATCGTGCACATGGAGGTCGGGCAGCCCGGCACCGGCGCGCCGAAGGGCGCCAGGGACGCAGTCGCGGCGGCGATGGAGGCGGGGCCCCTCGGATATACCGTCGCGCTTGGCTTGCCGGAGCTCAGGGCGCGGATCGCCCGGCTCTATGCCGAGTGGTACGGGATCGAGCTCGATCCGGCTCGCGTCATCGTGACCCCCGGCGCCTCGGGCGCCTTCATCCTGGCGTTCACCGCGCTGTTCGAGGCGGGAGAGAAGGTCGGTCTGGGGCTGCCTGGATATCCCTCCTACCGGCAGATCCTGCGCGCCCTGTCGCTCCAGCCCGTCGGCCTGCCGACGTCCCCTGAAGCCCGCTACCAGCCTGTTCCGGACGACGTGCCGCCGGGTCTGGCCGGCCTGATTCTCGCCTCTCCCTCCAATCCGTCGGGCACCATGCTTGGCCGCGAAGCGCTCGGCGCCCTGGCGGACCGGTGCCGCGAGACCGGCACCGCGCTCATTTCGGACGAGATCTACCACGGCATCCAGTACGAAGGCCGAGCGATCAGCGCGCTGGAGGTCGACCCGGACGCCGTCATCGTGAATTCCTTCTCCAAGTACTTCTCCATGACCGGTTGGCGCATCGGATGGCTCGTCGTCCCGGAGGCAGAGGTGCGCCGCTACGAGCGGCTGGCGCAGAACCTCTTCATCTGCACGACCCATGCGAGCCAGGTCGCGGCGCTCGCGGCGATGGACTGCACCGAGGAGCTGGACCGCAACGTCGGGGTCTACGCCGCGAACCGGGCGCTGTTGCTGGAGGGACTGCCGAAGGCGGGCTTCACCGACTTCGCTCCGCCCGACGGGGCCTTTTACGTCTATGCCGGCCTCGACGGTATCTCGCAGGACAGCCTCGACTTCGCGGGCGAGGTGCTGGAGCGGGCAGGGGTGGCGGTGACGCCCGGGCTCGACTTCGACCCGGGGAGGGGCGGGCGCACTCTTCGGTTCTCCTACGCCCGGTCCACCGCGGATATCACGGAGGGGCTGGAACGGCTGACGGAGTTCATGTCCCGCCGCTGAGACTGTTCCCCGGATCGCCGGCCTCTGGTATCGACCGGCCCGGGAGAGGTGGCCGATCCCGAGCAGGCCTCCGAGACAGACATGAGAGCCATCCATCTTCTTCGCGCCGCCTGCCTCGCAGCCGCGGTCATTGTTACGGTCGCTGTCGCGGCGCCGCTTGCAGCGCAGCAGGGCCTGTCCGCCGCCGCGCGCCTTGATCCCGCCGCCTCCGCCGTCGAGGAGACCCGGCAGGGCCCCGTCCTCGCACTCGCGCTCGACCGGCCGGTGCCGTGGCGGGTGGAGATGCTGGACGCGCCGCCGCGCCTCTTGCTCGATCTGAAGACGCTGGACCTCGCGCGCCTGCCGGAGCTCGCGGTCTCGGAGCCGTTCGGGGCGCCGCGGGCCGGTGAGGCGAGAGGCGGCTGGACGCGGCTCGTCTTCGATCTGTCCCGCCCCCTTACCGTGTCCGAAGCCGGTATGACGACGGGGGGCGAGGGCGGCAGAGCGCTGATCGAGGTGACCCTAAAGGAGGCCGAAGGCACCGCCCCCGCCGCGGCCGCGCCTCCTCCGCCTGCGACCACCGGGCCGCGCAGACCCGTCATCGTTCTCGATCCCGGCCATGGCGGGGTCGATCCCGGTGCCGTCCGCGGGCAGGTCCACGAGGCGGACCTGATGCTCCGGTTCGCGCGGGAGCTGCGCGAGGCGCTCCTGAGGACCGGGGAGTGGGACGTCGTCCTCACGCGGGAGGCCGACACGTTCGTCTCGCTCGAGGCACGGATCGACGTGGCCCGGGAGGCCGGCGCCGTCGCGTTCCTGTCCCTCCATGCCGATGCGGTGCAGGAGGGGGTGGCGCAGGGCGCGCAGGTCTATACCCTTGCGGACGAGGCCTCCTCCCGCGCGACCCGCCTGCTTGCCGAGCGGCACGCCAGGGACGACCTTCTCGGCGGTGTCGATCTGGCCGGTCACGACGATGTCGTCGCGCACCTTCTGATCGAGATGGCCCGCCGCGACACGGCGCCGCGCACCGATGCGCTCGCCGATCACCTCGTCGCCGAAATGCAGGCTGCCGGCATCCAGTTGCACAAGCGCCCGCGGGAGGGGGCGGGCTTCTCCGTCCTCAAGGCGCCGGACATCCCTTCGGCCCTCATCGAGGTCGGCTTCATTTCCAGCGAAAGCGAGCTTCGGAAGCTGCAATCGGACGAGTGGCGCGCGAGAATGGCTGCCGCCATCGTCCGTGGCCTCTCGGACTGGATTGCGCAGGACGCGTCCCGGCCGCCCGGCTGAGGCGCTGCCGCGACGATGACCCCGCAGGCCGCGCGGGGGGCCGGGCATGCCGCCTTATCGCCTTCCCTCGCGCCATCGTGGTGGCCGAGCGGGGCGGGGCGTTGTTGACCACCCGACGGGCCGGGGATAGGTAGCTCTGGCAAGGCACCCATCCGAGGCACCCCATGGACGCTCTTCTCAGCGACTATCTGCCCATTCTCATCTTCCTGGCGCTGGCGATCGGCCTCGGCGTCGTGCTCATCCTCGCAGGCCTCGTGCTCGCGGTGCGGCACCCCGATCCCGAGAAGGTCAGCGCCTACGAATGCGGGTTCAACGCCTTCGACGATGCGCGGATGAAGTTCGACGTGCGGTTCTACCTCGTCTCGATCCTGTTCATCATCTTCGATCTCGAAGTGGCGTTCCTGTTCCCATGGGCCGTGGCGTTCCAGTACATCTCGATGACGGCGTTCTGGTCGATGATCGTGTTCCTGGGGGTCCTGACGATCGGCTTCGCCTACGAATGGAAGAAGGGGGCACTCGAATGGGAGTGAGCACCGCCGCATACGACGCCGGTCCCGACAAGGAGGTCGCCACGCAGACCCTGAACCGGGAGCTGCAGGACAAGGGCTTCCTCGTCACCTCGACCGCGGACATCATCAACTGGGCGCGCACCGGCTCGCTGCACTGGATGACGTTCGGCCTGGCCTGCTGCGCCATCGAGATGATGCAGATGTCCATGCCGCGCTACGACGTGGAGCGCTTCGGCGCCGCGCCGCGCGCCTCGCCGCGCCAGTCGGACCTGATGATCGTCGCAGGCACGCTGACCAACAAGATGGCGCCCGCCCTGCGCAAGGTCTACGACCAGATGCCGGAGCCGCGCTACGTCATTTCGATGGGGTCCTGCGCCAATGGCGGCGGGTACTACCACTACAGCTACTCCGTAGTCCGTGGCTGCGACCGGATCATCCCGGTGGACATCTATGTCCCCGGCTGCCCGCCGACGGCGGAAGCGACGCTCTATGGCGTTCTGCAGCTCCAGAGGAAGATCCGCCGCACGGGCACCATCATACGCTGAAGGATCCGCAATGAGCGACGCCCTCAACGAGCTCGGCAGCCATATCGAGAAGGCCCGCCCGGATTGTATCTCCGGCTGGACCGTCTCCCATGGCGAACTGACGCTGACCGCCTCGCTGCCGACGCTGCGGGGCCTGACCGAATTCCTGCGGGACGATTCCAGCTGCGCCTTCACCACGCTGGTGGACATCACCGCGGCGGATTACCCGGCGCGGGACCGGCGGTTCGACGTGATCTACCACTTCCTGTCGATGACGCGGAACCAGCGCATCCGGATCAAGGCCGCGGCCCGGGAGGATGACATGATCCCCTCGATCGTGTCGGTCTTCCCTGCGTCCAACTGGTTCGAGCGCGAGATCTTCGACATGTTCGGCCTGCTGTTCTCGGGCCACCCGGACCTGCGCCGCATCCTGACCGACTACGGCTTCCGCGGGTTCCCCCTGCGTAAGGACTTCCCGACGACGGGCTATACCGAGGTGCGGTACGATGATCGCCAGAAGCGGGTGGTCTACGAGCCGGTGAAGCTGGTGCAGGAATATCGCCAGTTCGACTTCATGAGCCCGTGGGAGGGTGCCGACTACATCCTTCCCGGAGACGACAAGGCGGAGCAGAAGCCGTGATGCGTCCGGCGCCCTGCCAGCACGACCAGACCCGAGCCGCGCACCGCGCGGCCCTTCAGGAGGCTTGACGTCATGGACGGCTCCAAAGGTTTCGAAGACGCCCTCACCGGCGAGCAGCAGATCCGCAACTTCAATATCAACTTCGGCCCGCAACACCCCGCGGCGCACGGGGTTCTGCGGCTCGTTCTCGAGCTGGACGGCGAAATCGTCGAGCGCTGCGACGCGCATATCGGGCTGCTTCACCGCGGCACCGAGAAGCTGATGGAGAGCCGGACCTACCTGCAGAACCTGCCCTACTTCGATCGCCTCGACTATGTCAGCCCGATGAACCAGGAGCATGCGTGGTGCCTGGCGATCGAGCGTCTGACGGGTACCGAGGTGCCGCGCCGGGCGAGCCTGATCCGGGTTCTGTTCTGCGAGATCGGCCGCGTTCTCAATCACCTTCTCGGCGTGACGACCCAGGCGATGGACGTAGGCGCGCTGACGCCGCCGCTCTGGGGCTTCGAGCAGCGCGAGACGCTGATGACGTTTTACGAGCGGGCCTGCGGCGCACGGCTTCACTCCGCGTATTTCCGTCCCGGCGGCGTCCACCAGGACATCACGCCGAAGCTGATCGACGACATCGAGGCGTGGACTGAGACGTTCCCGAGCGTCATCGATGACCTGGACAGCCTTCTGACGGACAACCGGATCTTCAAGCAGCGCAATGCCGATATCGCGGTCGTGTCCCGCCAGGAAGCGCTCGACTGGGGCATGTCCGGCGTCATGGTGCGCGGATCGGGCCTCGCCTGGGACCTTCGCCGCGCACAGCCCTACGAGTGCTACGACGAATTCGACTTCAAGATCCCCGTCGGCAAGAACGGCGACTGCTACGACCGCTACCTCTGCCGCATGGCGGAGATGCGCGAATCGACGAAGATCATCAAGCAGGCCTGCGAGAAGCTCCGCGCCGAGCCGGGCCCCGTGATGACGCGCGGGAAGATCTCCCCGCCCACCCGGAGCGACATGAAGACGTCGATGGAAGCGCTGATCCATCACTTCAAGCTCTACACCGAGGGCTTCCACGTCCCCGCCGGCGAAATCTACGCCGCCGTCGAGGCGCCGAAGGGCGAGTTCGGCGTCTACCTCATCGCGGACGGGACCAACCGGCCCTATCGCGCCAAGATCCGCGCTCCTGGCTACCTGCACATGCAGGCGATGGACCATTTGTCCCGCGGGCACCAGCTTGCCGACGTCGCGGCGATCATCGGCACGCTCGATATCGTCTTCGGCGAGGTGGACCGCTAGAGCGCACGCCGTCGTCCCGGCCTTGCCGGGGCGCGCCTGCGTGAGAAGAAAAAGCAATACGAGGGCCCGATGCTCCGCCGTCTCCATCCCGAACAGCCCGACAGCTTCGCCTTCTCGGCAGAGAACCACGCCTGGGCCGAAGCGCAGATCACCAAGTTTCCCGAAGGCCGCCAGGCCAGCGCGATCATTCCGCTGCTGTGGCGTGCACAGGAACAGGAAGGCTGGCTGACCCGGCCCGCGATCGAGCATGTCGCAGACATGCTGGGCATGGCGCGGATCCGCGCGCTCGAGGTCGCCACGTTCTACTTCATGTTCCAGCTCCAGCCGACCGGGTCTGTGGCGCATATCCAGGTCTGCGGCACGACGTCCTGCATGATCTGCGGCGCCGAGGACCTGATGGCGGTCTGCAAGGAGAAGATCGCGCCCCGGCCGCACATGCTGTCCGAAGACGGCAAGTTCTCCTGGGAGGAGGTCGAGTGCCTCGGCGCCTGTGCCAACGCCCCGATGGCGCAGATCGGCAAGGACTACTACGAGGACCTGACCGCCGAGCGATTCGGCGAGATGATCGAGGAGCTGCGGGACGGCAAGGTGCCGACGCCCGGCTCCCAGATCGGCCGATTCTCCTCCGAGCCGAAGGGCAATCTCACCAGCCTTACGGCGCATGAAGAGGGCAGGGTGGAGCACAATGCCTCCGTCGATCTTGCCACCCGCATCGGAGATACGGTCAAGCGGATCGACGGCACCGAAGTGCCGCTCCTCGTGCCGTGGACGGACAAGGGAGGCCGCTCGCAGATCCAGCCGCAGGGTGAGGCCGCGGCGCCTGACGGCGGCGTTCGGGATACCAATCTCGGCGATGGCGGCTTGCCGGATGATGGCGAAACGCCGGGACCGAAGCCCGCCGCCGACACCCCCGCCGACGAGACCGGCGTGACCATGCAGGAAGCTGATGCGACCGAAGCGGCCCGTCCCGAAGCGGGCGAGCCGGGTGAGGCCGCCGGCCATGGCGACCCCTCCGGCGCGGAGATCGGCAGCCCCGGTCACGCTGGCGCCGGTGAAGCGCCCGAGACGGACGATGCTGACGAGGACCACGATCCCGGTCCGGCGAAAGACCTCGGCTCCAAGGGCGGCGGTGAGGGAACGGGCTCCGGCGACGGGCCGCGCGCGGCGCAGGACGATCCCGCCATCGCGCCGTCCGGGGACAGCCCGGTCGCGGGCGACATGCCGGCCGGCAATGCCGCAGCCGGGACTGACGCGGGCAACAAGGGATCCGAGCCGCCCCGCCTCGACGGCCCGAGAGACGGCAAGGCCGACGATCTGAAGCAGATCGGCGGGATCGGCCCGACCATCGAGAAACGCCTCCATGCGTTCGGCATCTATCATCTCGATCAGATCGCCGCCTGGACGGCCGCGGAGATGGTCTGGATCGACGATCACCTGAACTTCGCCGGCCGTGTCGAGCGCGAGAACTGGACCGGACAGGCGTCCGATCTTCTCGCCGGGCGCGACAGCGAGGCGTGACCGCGCTATAATTCCCGGAGGCGGCCCCCGGGCCGCGTCCTTATGGGGGTAAACGCCGATGCTGGGCTCGAACATCTCGCCAGAAGACGAACGCCGCGCGATCAGGATCGGGGCCGCGGGGGGGCTTTTCGTGTTCCTCGTGGCCTGGGCGACGACCGGGGCAGGGTTCCTCGGCGGGCTGCTGATCGGCATCTTCGCGATGGTCGCGATCTTCTTCGGGATGCTTCTATGGGGCCGGCGCTGGCTGAAGACGGTCGGCGATCTTGGCGTGCCCGGAGTGTCCGGCGGGCTCTATGGTACGGCAACGAGCGGCGGGGCCGAGCCCTTGCGCCGCGATGCCGAGGCCACGCCTGAAGCTGCAGCTGAAGCTCGCCCTGAGCGCACGCCTGAACCGGTGTCCACGAGCCAGGGCTCCAACACGAGTGCGGCCGCCGAAGTCCGCTCCACGCCGCGGGCCGTTATCGGCAGCGCAAGCGAGGAAGCGTCGGACGAGGCGGGCGCGCATGTCGAGGCGAGCGAGCTCGAGGTTGCGCAGAGCCAGGCCGCCGAACCCGCATCCAACAAGCCACACTCCGAGCCCGTGGCGCCCGAGCCCGCGCCGGCACCGGCTGGCACCGAAGGTGGAGCCGGATCGAGTGCTGACGCGTCTCCCAAGGCTCCGGAGCGCCTCGACGGGCCGCGCGAGGGTGGCGGTGACGATCTGTTGCGCATCAAGGGCATAGGCCCGAAACTTAAGTCGATCCTGCACGACGAGGGCATCTATCACCTCGACCAGATCGCGGGCTGGACGCCGGCCGAGGTTGCCTGGGTCGACGAGCATATCGAAGCGTTCCGGGGACGCGCGTCGCGGGACGACTGGGTCGGACAGGCGCGCCGGCTTGTTGCCGAGGACGATGCGTCAGGCGAGACGACCGGGGTGGACAAGAGGGCCGAACCGGGCGAGGCGGAGGGCCGATGACGGAGCCGCGCCGGGAAGCGGATCGGTCCGCGCCGGACAGGGCGTCGCTCGCCAAGCGTCGCTCGGCCGGTGTCGTGATCGCGCTCTCGGGGCTGGCCGCGCTCCTCGCGCCCTGGATCGTCGCGACCACCGGCCTCGCGCCGCGCTACGAGATGCTGTTCTACTTCGCCGCCCTGGCCGGGTTCGTCTGGTCGCTGGCGGTTCTGTTTCAAATTCTGCGGGACAGGGGATGACCCTTGCCCGCCTGCCGATCGAAGAAAGAGGCCTGAGATGCTGAAGGACGAAGACCGTATCTTCACCAACCTCTACGGGATGCACGAGCGCACCCTCAAAGGGGCCCGGGCGCGGGGCCACTGGGACAATACCGCCGACCTGATCGGCAAGGGCCGCGACTGGATCGTTGAGACGATGAAATCCTCCGGCCTGCGCGGCCGCGGCGGTGCGGGCTTCCCGACCGGCCTCAAGTGGTCCTTCATGCCGAAGGAGAGCGACGGGCGGCCGCATTATCTCGTGGTCAATGCCGACGAATCCGAACCCGGCACCTGCAAGGACCGGGAGATCATGCGCCACGATCCGCATACGCTGATCGAGGGCTGCCTCATCGCCTCCTTCGCGATGGGGGCGAACAACTGCTACATCTACATCCGGGGTGAATACATCCGGGAGCGCGAGGCCCTTCAGGCGGCGATCGACGAAGCCTATGACGCGGGACTTCTCGGCAAGAACGCAGCGGGATCCGGCTGGGACTTCGACCTCTACCTCACCCACGGTGCTGGCGCCTATATCTGCGGCGAGGAAACGTCTCTTCTCGAAAGCCTCGAGGGCCGCAAGGGCATGCCGCGGATGAAGCCTCCCTTCCCGGCGGGGGCGGGTCTCTATGGCTGCCCGACCACGGTGAACAACGTGGAGAGCATCGCGGTCGTGCCGACGATCCTGCGCCGGGGCGGCGAGTGGTTCGCCTCCTTCGGCCGCCCGAACAACGCCGGCACCAAGGTCTTCGCGATCTCGGGGCATGTCGAGCGGCCCTGCGTCGTCGAGGAGGAGATGTCGATCTCCTTCGAGGAACTGATCGAGCGCCATTGCGGCGGCATTCGCGGCGGCTGGGACAACCTCAAGGCGGTGATTCCGGGCGGCGCCTCGGTGCCGCTCCTGCCGGGCGCGACGGCCCGCGAGGCGATCATGGATTTCGACTGGCTGAGGGAGCAGAAGTCCGGCCTCGGCACGGCGGCTGTGATCGTCATGGATCAGTCCTGCGACGTCATCAAGGCGATCTGGCGCCTGTCCAAGTTCTACAAGCACGAGAGCTGCGGTCAGTGCACGCCGTGTCGCGAGGGAACCGGCTGGATGATGCGGGTCATGGATCGCCTGGTCACGGGCGATGCCGAGCCCGCCGAGATCGATATGCTGCTCGACGTGACCAAGCAGGTCGAGGGCCACACGATCTGCGCGCTCGGTGACGCGGCGGCCTGGCCGATCCAGGGCCTCATCCGTCACTTCCGGGACGAGATCGAGGACCGGATTGCCCACAAGCGCAAGGGGCGCTCACCGGCAATCGCGGCGGAGTAGGCGCGGCGGTTCGCCGGCCTGAATAGTGCAACGAAAAGAGCCCGGGCGCATCTGCGACCCGGGCTCATTTCTGTCCGACGTCCGGTCCACGCGCGCGCGGCCGGCGGCGCTGATCAGTAGCGCGCGGTCTCGCGGGGGCGCTGGATCGCCGGCGCGTAGAGCTCTTCCTCGCGGCTCGCCTTGATGAATCGCGCAAGGGCGAACCCCGCAAGGGCAAGGCCGCCGAGGAAAAGGGCGGTCTTCACGGTGTCGTTGCGGTCGAGGTCGTAGAGGGTCATCGAGGACCTCCATTGAATGACTTTGAGCTATGGAACGATGCCGGTGCGGCCTCGGTTCCAGCGATGCCCGTGGCGCAAGGGCTGTCGCGTTCGTGATAGCGGGGAACGGGGGCCGGTTATTGCATAGCCGGGGTGTCGCGGTCAGCTGTTGTCGTCAAAGACCACCATTTCCGGAAGGCGCCCATGCTTCGCTCCACTGCCCTGTCCCTCCTCCTTCTGTCCGCCGCCGCGACGGGCGCCCATGCCCAGGGCCTGAGGGGCGAGACGGACATCAACGCCGGCCTCAAGGCCACCGCGACCGCCGTCGAGCTCAGTGACAAGTGCCCGAGCGTCAATGCACGTCTGCTTCGCGGCATAAACTATCTCAGGCAGCTCGAGCAGATGGCGAAGGATCGTGGCTACTCGCAGAGCGAGATCGACGCCTATGTCGACAGCAAGAAGGACAAGAAACGTCTCGAGGCGGAAGCCCGCGCCGAACTCGCAGCGAAGGGCGCCGTGGAGGGGGACCGGGAGAGCTACTGCAAGGTCGCCCGCGCCGAGATCGCGGCCGGTAGCGCCATCGGCCGGCTGCTTCGCTAAAGCGGGGCCGGGGCGGGCGCGACATCATGCGGGAGGTGGTCCGATCCGGTAACGCCGCCTCCCGCCGGCCTTCGACCTTGCGTTAACTCTCCTCACATCAGCGACACGATGACGCCCGGAGCGCTCCCATCGGTCTCGACCCCCTTGCTCCCGCTGGCGCCTTGGGGCATCCCGCGGTAGAACCTGCTGACGGCGGGGGCCGTGCGCGATCACGCGGACCGCCCCGGCAGACGAGCGAGAGGCCAGTCCCAATGTCCGATCTTCGCAAGATCATCATCGACGACGCCGAGATCGAAGTCGATCCGGCCATGACCCTCATTCAGGCCTGCGAGCAGGCAGGGATCGAGATCCCGCGCTTCTGCTATCACGAGCGGCTATCCATCGCGGGCAACTGCCGGATGTGCCTCGTGGAGGTCGTGGGCGGTCCGCCGAAGCCCGCCGCATCCTGCGCCATGCAGGTCCGGGACCTTCGCCCTGGCAAGGACGGCGCGCCGCCGCAGGTGAAGACCAATTCCCCGATGGTGAAGAAGGCCCGCGAGGGGGTGATGGAGTTCCTGCTCATCAACCACCCGCTCGACTGCCCGATCTGCGACCAGGGCGGGGAGTGCGACCTGCAGGACCAGGCGATGGCCTACGGTGTCGATTTCTCCCGCTACCGCGAGCCAAAGCGCGCGACCGAGGACCTGAATCTCGGCCCCCTCGTCGAGACGCACATGACGCGCTGCATCTCCTGCACCCGCTGCGTGCGGTTCACCACCGAGGTCGCCGGCATCACGCAGATGGGCCAGACCGGGCGCGGCGAGGATGCGGAGATCACCTCCTATCTCGGCGAGACGCTCGGCTCGAACCTTCAGGGCAACATCATCGACCTGTGCCCCGTGGGCGCGCTGGTCTCCAAGCCCTACGCCTTCACCGCCCGCCCCTGGGAGCTGACCAAGACCGAGACCATCGACGTGATGGACGCGCTCGGCTCCAACATCCGGGTGGACACCAAGGGCCGCGAGGTCATGCGGATCCTGCCTCGGAACAATGACTGGATCAACGAGGAGTGGATCTCGGACAAGACCCGCTTCGTCTTCGACGGCCTGCGCCGCCAGCGCCTTGACCGGCCCTACCTGCGGCAGGACGGCAAGCTGCGTCCCGCCACTTGGCCCGAGGCGCTCGCCGCCGTGTCGGACGCGCTGAAAGGGGCGAAGAAGCCGGTCGGTCTCGTGGGCGATCTCGCGCCCGTCGAGGCGGCCTTCTCGCTCAAGCAGCTGATCGAGGGGCAGGGCGGTACGGTGGAGTGCCGGACCGACGGCGCGAAGCTCGATGCGGCGGATCGTGGCTCTTACGTCGGCACCGCCGCGATCGAAGACCTCGATACGGCGCAGAACATCCTTCTCGTCGGCACCAACCCCGCCGCCGAAGCGCCCGTCCTGAACGCGCGCATCCGCAAGGCGTGGCTTGCGGGCGGGTCCGTCTCCGCGATCGGCGAGGCGGCCGAGCTGACCTACGAGTACGATCATCTGGGCACGGACCGTTCGGCGCTCACGAAGCTGGCCGGGCGCGACTCGTTCCCCGAAGGCCCGTCCGTCATCGTGGTGGGGCAGGGTGCCTTGCAGGGCGAGGACGGCGCGGCCGTCATGGCGACCCTGCGCCAGCTTGCCGATAAGGCGGGCGCGGGACTTCTCGTTCTGCACACCGCCGCTTCCCGCGTGGGGGCGCTCGATGTCGGTGCCGTGTCCGAAGGCGGCATCGGGGCCGCGATGGACGGCGCGGACGTGATCTACAACCTCGGCGCGGACGAGGTGGAGATCGCCGAGGGACCGTTCGTGATCTACCAGGGCAGCCACGGCGACCGCGGTGCTCACAGGGCGGACGTGATTCTCCCCAGTGCTGCGTGGACCGAGGAGAACGGCCTCTTCGTGAACACCGAAGGCCGCCCGCAGCTCGCTTTCCGGGCCGGCTTCGCGCCGGGCGAGGCGAAGGAGAACTGGGCGATCCTCAGGGCCCTCTCCGCCGAGCTGGGATCGGTGCAGCCGTGGGACAGCCTTGCGCAGCTTCGCCAGCGCCTCGTCTCCGCCCATGCGCATCTCAAGCGGATCGACGAGCGCGCCGAGCTTGAGAGCGACGCGCCGGCGACTGCGGGCAAGCTGGGATCAGGGGCGTTCGCATCCCCGGTCAAGGATTTCTACCTGACCAATCCCGTTGCGCGGGCGAGCGCGCTGATGGCGGAGCTGTCAGCGGCGGCGAAGGAACGTGCCGGCAACGGCGAGCGGCTCGCGGCGGAGTGAGTCTCCGCCGGGGTCTCGCGGGACTCGCGCTTCTCGGCCTCGCGGCCTGCGGGGCCGGGGGGACCGGGACCTCCGAAGAGACGGAGGCGCCCGCGGCGGTTCGCTCCGCCGCGCCGCCGGGCGGCATATACGACGGCGTACGGACGCGGCTCCTGGGCGACGACCTCGTTCTTTTCGTCGTGGAGATGCGGGGCGCGCGGGACGCGGCGGACGTGGACGACTACGCCCGCTGCGCCGCAGCACGATATACCCTGATCCGGGGGTACGGGTTTGCCCGTCACGTCAGGACAAGGGTTGCGGAAGAGGGTGGCGTTTGGCGCGCGGATGCGGTTTACACGGTCTCGCCAGCGCTACCGGAGGGCATTCTGAGGATCGACGCCGAGGTGACGGTCCAGGATTGCGACGAACGGGGCATACCGACGATCTGAGGTAGGGAATGGGTACCTTCATCCAAACCACGGCAGGCAGCGCGCTGCTCATCACGCTCTACGGGGTTCTGCTCCTCGGTTTCGTGATGATCTCGCTGCTGTTCCTCGTTTACGGGGACCGTAAGATCTGGGCCGCGGTCCAGATGCGGCGCGGCCCGAACGTTGTGGGCGCCTTCGGGCTTCTGCAATCGGTGGCCGACGCGCTGAAATACGTCCTCAAGGAGGTCGTCATTCCGGCGGGCGCGGACAAGGCGATCTTCCTGCTCGCGCCGCTTCTGTCCTTCGTCCTCGCGATGGTCGCCTGGGCGGTGATTCCCTTCAACGAGCACTGGGTGCTGGCGGACATCAACGTCGCCGTCCTGTTCCTGTTCGCCGTCTCCTCGCTCGAGGTCTACGGCGTGATCATGGGCGGATGGGCGTCGAACTCGAAGTACCCGTTCCTCGGCAGCCTCCGCTCCGCCGCCCAGATGATCTCCTACGAGGTCTCGCTCGGTCTCATCATCATCGGCGTCGTGATCTCGGCGGGCTCGCTGAACTTCAACGATATCGTCCGCGCGCAGGACGGGGCGTTCGGCCTCCTGAACTGGTTCTGGCTGCCGCACCTGCCGATGGTCGCGCTTTTCTTCATCTCCTGCCTCGCCGAGACGAACCGGGCGCCGTTCGACCTTCCCGAGGCCGAGTCGGAACTCGTCGCGGGCTACCAGGTCGAATATTCCTCGACGCCGTTCCTGCTCTTCATGGCCGGTGAGTATATCGCCATCTTCCTGCTCTGCGCCGTGAACTCGCTGCTGTTCTTCGGCGGCTGGCTCTCCCCGATCCCGGGCCTGCCGGATGGCGCGCTCTGGCTCGTGGCGAAGATGGCCTTCTTCTTCTTCCTCTTCGCCATGGTGAAGGCCGTGGTGCCGCGCTACCGCTACGACCAGCTGATGCGCATCGGCTGGAAGGTCTTCCTTCCGCTGTCGCTGATCTGGGTCGTCCTGATCGCGTTCCTCGCCAAGTTCGAGGTGCTGGGCGGCTTCTGGGCACGCTACGCGGTGGGGGGCTGAGGCATGTCCTACGCCTCGGATCTGGGCGGCTGGCTGGCGGGGCTGTCCCCGCGGGAGCTGCACCAGGAAGGCGCTACGTTCCGTAAGGCGGTGATCGCCGAGCTCGGCGGTGACGACGCGGCGGCGCTGGACGATACCCGGCTGGCGCAGGCGGTTCAGGTCTGGCTTGCCGCGCCGCGCGCCGAGTACGATCCCTTCCCGCCGATGCCGGCCGAGGAGGCGAGCGAGATGGGGACGGACATGCGTCTCTACCTCGAGCACCACACTGCCGGCGGCGCAACGCCGGCATCGCTCTCGGTGGACGAGTATGCTGGCGCGCTGCGCATGATGCGCCGCATCCTGCTCGGAGAGACGGACAGCCCGGAAGCGGGGACGGGGCCCGTGAAGGGCCTCAAGGCAGATTTCAAACTGGGACCCAAGTGACCCGGAGGTCGAACCCAAGATGACCGCGATGGATTGGCAGAGAGCAGGCAAGTATTTCCTGCTTGCCGACATGTTCAAGGGCCTCAGCCTGGGGCTCAGGTACTTCTTTGCGCCGAAGATGACGGTGAACTATCCGCACGAGAAGGGGCACCTGTCGCCCCGCTTCCGCGGCGAGCACGCGCTCCGGCGGTACCCGAACGGCGAAGAGCGCTGCATTGCCTGCAAGCTCTGCGAGGCGATCTGTCCCGCTCAGGCGATCACCATCGACGCCGAACCTCGCCAGGACGGCTCCCGCCGGACGACGCGCTACGACATCGACATGACGAAGTGCATCTATTGCGGTTTCTGCCAGGAAGCCTGCCCGGTCGATGCCATCGTCGAGGGGCCGAATTTCGAGTTCGCGACGGAGACCCGCGAGGAGCTCTACTACGACAAGGCCAAGCTCCTGGAGAACGGGGACCGCTGGGAAGCGGAGATTGCCCGGAACCTCGAGCTGGACGCACCCTACCGCTGATGTCGGGGCAGGGGCGCGATACGATCGGGGCATGCCGATGAGCGAGGGACCGAAGAACCCGTTCGAGGCGATGATGCGCGCCAGCCAGGACTGGGCGCGCTCCCTCAATCCTGCGCTCGAGGGGTTTTCCCCCGACGGTTTCGAGGCCCTCTGGCCCACCATGCCACGCGACGCGATGGAGATGTGGTTCGGTCAGGGGATGAACCCGCAGGGCCTCGACGCCAAGACGAGACTTTTCCTTGCGCTCGCCGCGCTTGTGGCGCAGGGAGCGACCGCCGAACCCCAGATCCGCCTCACCGTGCGTCATGCACTGGAGGCCGGCGCGACCCCCAGAGAGGTCGCCGAGGTGATCGGGCAGATGGTGGTGTTCGGTGGCGTTCCGGCCATGAGCCGGGCGATGCAGCTCGCGCAGGGCGTGTTCGAAGAGACGAAGAAGGACGGCTGACGCATGACCATCGCGGATCTGGCATTCTATGCCTTCGCTTTCATCGTCATCATGGCGGCGTTGTTCACCGTGGTCGGGCGCAACCCGGTCCATTCGGTGCTGTGGCTCATTCTCGCATTTCTGTCCTCGGCGGCGATGTTCGTGCTCCTCGGGGCAGAGTTCATCGCGATGCTGCTCGTCGTCGTCTATGTCGGCGCCGTGGCGGTGCTTTTCCTCTTCGTCGTGATGATGCTCGACGTCGATTTCGCCGAACTCAGGGCCGAACTGACGCGCTACGTGCCCTTGGCCTCGCTGGTCGTCGTGATCCTGCTGATGCAGCTCGTCCTGGTCTTCGGCGCGTGGAGCACGGCCGATGGCGTGACCGTTTTGGCCCGGCCGGGCGCGGCCATGATCGAGGGGCAGCCCGAGAACATCAGTGCGCTCGGCCTCGTCGTCTACGACCAGTATATCCTGCTCTTCCAACTGGCGGGCCTGATCCTGCTCGTAGCGATGATCGGGGCCATCGTCCTGACGCTGCGTCACCGTACGGACGTCAAGCGCCAGAACGTTCTTGCGCAGATGTACCGCGATCCGGCCAAGGCGATGGAACTCAAGGACGTCAAGCCGGGGCAGGGGCTGTGAGCCCGCGCCCGGCACCATGGTCGCATGGCGCGGCCGGAAGGAGATCGGCATGAGCCGCAATACTACACTGATCGCTGCTGCGGTCATCGTGCTCATCCTCGTCTTCGGATTCGGATTTCGCTGAGACCTGTGCGTCAAGACATGGGGGAAGGGACAGATGGTCGGACTTGAACACTACCTGACCGTGGCGGCGGCTTTGTTCGTCATCGGCATCTTCGGCATCTTCGTGAACCGCAAGAACGTCATCATCGTGCTCATGTCGATCGAGCTGATGCTGCTTGCCGTGAACATCAACCTCGTCGCTTTCTCGGCCTATCTCGGGGACGTTGTGGGGCAGGTCTTCACGCTCTTCGTCCTGACCGTCGCGGCCGCCGAGGCAGCGATCGGCCTTGCAATTCTCGTCTGCTTCTTCCGCAACCGCGGCACGATCGCGGTCGAAGACGTCAACAACATGAAGGGCTGACGCGATGACCACGATCATCCTCTTCGCCCCCCTGATCGGCGCGATCATCTGCGGCTTCGGCTGGCGCGTGATCGGCGAGCAGGCCGGCATGGTGCTCACGACCGGGCTCCTGTTCCTCTGCGCTCTTCTGTCGTGGATCGTGTTCTTCAGCGTCGACGGTCCGGCGCAGCAGATCCAGATCATGCGCTGGATGGATTCGGGCAGCCTCGTCGCCGACTGGTCCATCCGCCTCGACCGGCTGACGGCGATCATGCTGGTGGTCATCACCACCGTCTCCAGCCTCGTGCACCTCTACAGCTTCGGCTACATGGCGCATGACGAGAACTTCCGGCCGGGCGAGCACTACAAGGCCCGCTTCTTCGCCTATCTCTCCTTCTTCACCTTCGCGATGCTCGCGCTGGTCACGTCGAACAACCTCGCGCAGATGTTCTTCGGCTGGGAGGGCGTCGGCGTCGCCTCATACCTGCTGATCGGCTTCTACTACCGCAAGGAAAGTGCCGGGGCCGCCGCGATGAAGGCGTTCATCGTCAACCGCGTCGGCGATTTCGGCTTCGCGCTCGGGATCTTCGCGCTGTTCTTCCTCGTCGATTCGATCCAGTTCGATGACATCTTCGCCGCAGCCCCCGAGATCGCGCAGATGACGATCCCGTTCCTGTGGTTCGACGTGAACGCGGCCGAGCTGACGGCACTCCTTCTCTTCATCGGCGCCATGGGCAAGTCGGCCCAGCTCATCCTGCACACCTGGCTGCCGGACGCGATGGAAGGTCCGACGCCGGTCTCCGCGCTGATCCACGCCGCGACGATGGTGACCGCGGGGGTGTTCCTCGTCTGCCGGATGTCGCCGCTGATGGAATTCGCGCCTGGCGCCACCGCCTTCGTCGTCGTCCTGTCCGCGACGACCGCCTTCTTCGCGGCGACGGTCGGCCTCGTGCAGAACGACATCAAGCGCGTCATCGCCTATTCGACCTGCTCGCAGCTTGGCTACATGTTCGTGGCGGCCGGCGTCGGCATGTACTCGGCGGCGATGTTCCACCTGTTCACCCACGCCTTCTTCAAGGCGATGCTGTTCCTCGGGGCGGGCTCCGTCATCCACGGAATGCACCACGAGCAGGACATGCGGAACTACGGTGGCCTGCGGAAGAAGATGCCCTACACGTTCTGGGCGATGATGATTGGGACGCTGGCGATCACCGGTGTCGGCATTCCGCTCACCCATATCGGCTTCGCCGGCTTCCTCTCCAAGGATGCGATCATCGAGAGCGCCTGGGGTGCAGGCACGGGCGTCGGCTATTACGGCTTCTGGATGCTGGTCATCTCGGCCGCGTTCACCTCGTTCTACTCATGGCGCCTGATCTTCATGACGTTCTTCGGCGAGCCGCGCGGCGACAAGCACACGCACGAGCACGCCCACGAGAGCGGCAAGGTCATGCTGATCCCCTTGGGCGTCCTGTCCCTCGGGGCGATCTTCGCCGGGATGATCTGGTACGGCAGCTTCTTCGGCCATGCCGATCAGGTCGCCCGCTTCTACGACATCCCGCTCGCCGAGCAGCACGAGGCCGGTGAGGCGCACGCGGAGGCCGAAGAGGGCCATGCCGCCGGAACGCCGAGCGAGGAAGCGGCGGAAGAGCACGGCGAAGGCGTCGTCGCGGCCGCCGGGCAAGCCGGCGAAGGCGATCTTGACCAGGCGGGTGACGCTCTTGTCGAGACCGAGGGCGGACATGCCGAGGAGGGCGAGCACCACGTCGCCTTCGGCGGCAATCCCGGCGACGGGGCGCTCTACTTCGGCCCGGAGAACCACGTCCTCGAGGATGCGCATGCCGCGCCGATCTGGGTGAAGGTCAGTCCCTTCGTCGCCATGCTCCTCGGGCTGGTGGTGGCCTGGCTGTTCTACATCCGCGACACGTCGCTGCCGCGGAGTCTTGCGAGCAACCAGCGGCACCTCCATGCCTTCCTCTACAACAAGTGGTACTTCGACGAGGTCTACAACACGCTCTTCGTGACGCCTGCGCGCGGCCTCGGCCGGTTCCTCTGGCGACGCGGTGACGGGACGATGATCGACGGCGGGATCAACGGGCTCGCGCTCGGGATCGTGCCGTTCTTCAGCCGCCTCGCGGGGCGGGCCCAGAGCGGCTATCTCTTCCACTATGCCTTCGCCATGGTGATCGGGGTGCTGATCCTCGTGACCTGGACGCTGATCGCGGGGCGCTGATCCGATGACGAACCTTCTCTCCATCATCACCTTCCTGCCCCTCGTGGCAGCGATCATCCTGGCGCTGTTCCTGAGGGGCGACGATCCGGCAGCCCGGCGGAATGCCCGCTGGCTTGCGCTGATCGCGTCGCTCGCGACGTTCCTTGTCTCGCTCCTGCTGCTTGCCGGATTCGACCCGTCCAATCCGGACTTCCAGTTCGTCGAGGACCGGGACTGGCTTCTCGGCCTGCGCTACAAGATGGGCGTCGACGGCATCTCGATCCTCTTCGTCATGCTCACGACCTTCCTGATGCCCATCGTCATCGGCGCCTGCTGGAACGTCGAGACGCGGGTGAAGGAATACATGATCGCCTTCCTGGCGCTCGAAAGCCTGATGCTCGGCGTCTTCTGCGCGCTTGATCTGGTTCTCTTCTACCTCTTCTTCGAGGCGGGCCTCATCCCGATGTTCCTGATCATCGGCATCTGGGGCGGGGTGAACCGCATCTATGCCGCGTTCAAGTTCTTCCTCTACACCTTCTTTGGCTCCATCCTGATGCTGGTCGCGATGATCGCGATGTATGCCGATGCGGGCACCACCGACATGGCCGTCCTGCTGACGCACAACTTCGGATCCGAGACGTTCAGCCTCCTCGGGATACAGGTCGTGGGCGGTCTGCAGACGATGCTCTGGCTCGCTTTCTTCGCCTCCTTCGCGGTGAAGATGCCGATGTGGCCGGTGCACACCTGGCTTCCCGATGCGCACGTTCAGGCCCCGACCGCGGGCTCCGTCGTCCTCGCCGCGATCCTTCTGAAGATGGGCGGCTACGGCTTCCTGCGGTTCAGCCTGCCGATGTTCCCGGTGGCCTCGGACCTTCTGGCTCCGCTCGTGTTCTGGCTGTCGGTCATCGCCATCATCTACGCCTCGCTCGTGGCCCTGGCGCAGTCCGACATGAAGAAGCTGATCGCCTACTCCTCGGTCGCCCACATGGGATACGTGACCATGGGGATCTTCACGGCGAACCAGCAGGGCGTCGACGGGGCGATCTTCCAGATGATCTCCCACGGCTTCATCTCGGGCGCGCTCTTCCTCTGCGTCGGCGTGGTCTACGACCGCATCCACACTCGCGAGATCGACGCTTATGGCGGGCTCGTGAACCGGATGCCGGCCTACGCCCTGATCTTCCTGTTCTTCACCATGGCCAATGTCGGCCTGCCGGGGACGAGCGGGTTCATCGGCGAGTTCCTGACGCTGGTCGGGATCTATCAGGTGAGCACGGTGATCGCCGTTCTCGCGACAACCGGCGTGATCCTCTCGGCGGCCTACGCGCTCTGGCTTTACCGCCGGGTCGTCTTCGGCGACCTGATCAAGGAGAGCCTGCGGACGATCACCGACATGTCCGGCCGTGAGAAGGTGCTGTTCGCCCCGCTCGTTGTGATGACGCTGCTGCTTGGCGTCTATCCGCCGCTCGTGACCGACATCATCGGCCCCTCCGTCGAGGAGCTCGTGGACGGCTACCAGCTCGCCCTGGACGAGGCCGCGCCCGAGCAGGTCGCGACCGCCGAAATGGCTGCGGGCCCCGCCGAGACTGCGCCCGAGATCGATGAAGACGCCGGTGCCGAGCCCGAGACCGCTGCGGACGACGGCTCCGCCGAGGCCGAAGCCGAGCCAGAGGCCCCAGTGGCCAACGAACAGGGAGACTAAGCCCTCATGTCCGCCGATTACGCCACGCTCCTCCCCGAGATCTTCCTCGCGGTCTACGCGATGCTGGCTCTTATCGCCTGTGTCTACACCGGCAAGGACGAGGTTGCTCCGACGCTGGTCTGGGTCACCTCCGCCGTGTTCGCCGCCGTCGCGGTCTGGATCCTGCTGTCTGAAGACGGGACCCGGCTCGCGTTCGACGGGATGTTCATCGATGACGGGTTCTCCCGCTTCGCCAAGGTGACGATCCTGCTGTCTGCCGCGATCGTGCTGCTCATGAGCCGCACCTACATGGCCGCGCGGGATCTGCTCCGCTTCGAGTATCCCGTCCTGATCACGCTCGCGACGGTCGGCATGATGGTGATGGTCTCCGCCGGTGACCTCATCGTTCTCTACATGGGCCTCGAGCTTCAGTCGCTTGCGCTTTACGTCGTCGCCTCGCTGCGGCGCGACAGCATCCGCTCCACCGAAGCGGGCCTGAAGTACTTCGTCCTGGGTGCGCTCTCTTCGGGGATGCTTCTCTACGGCGCGTCGCTGACCTACGGCTATGCCGGCACGACCTCCTTCGAGGGGATCGTCCTTGCCGCCGCCGCGGGGCAGGATATCGGCATCGGGCTTCTTCTCGGCCTCGTCTTCCTGCTCGCGGGTCTCGCGTTCAAGATTTCCGCCGCGCCGTTCCACATGTGGACGCCGGACGTCTACGAGGGCTCGCCCACCGCGATCACGGCCTTCTTCGCGACTGCGCCCAAGGTCGCCGCCATGGCGCTTCTTGCCCGCGTGACCTACGGCGCGTTCGGCTCAGTGGTCGATGACTGGCAGCAGATCACCGCCTTCCTTGCCGTGATCTCGATGTTCCTCGGCTCGATCGCCGCGATCGGTCAGACCGACATCAAGCGACTGATGGCCTATTCCTCCATCGCTCATATGGGCTTCGCGCTCGTCGGTCTCTCTGCGGGCACGGTGCAGGGCGTCCAGTCCATGCTGATCTACATGGCGATCTACGTCACCATGAACCTCGGCGCGTTCGCGTTCATCCTGTCGATGGAGCGGGAGGGGCGTCACGTCACCCGGATCGACGGACTCTCGATGCTCTCCCGCAAGGAGCCGCTGAAGGCCTTCGCGCTGCTCATCCTGATGTTCTCTCTGGCCGGCGTTCCGCCGCTTCTCGGCTTCTTCGGCAAGTTCGCGACCTTCGCGGCGGCCGTGGATGCGGGCCTGTGGTGGCTGGCGCTCCTCGCCGGTATCGCCTCCGTCATCGGCGCGTACTACTACCTCCGGATCGTCTTCATGATGTATTTCGGGTCCGAGGACACGCCGCGGATCGACGGCGCCATGAACATGACGCACTGGCTCGTCCTGATGGGATCCGCCGCGATCATGGTGGTCGGCATCGTCAACCTCTTCGGGATCGAAGGCGCTGCGGCCAGTGCGGCCTTGACGCTTGTTCCCTGACGGCATCGGCCGGGGCTACGACACGTGCGTGCTGGAGGAGGTCTCCAGCACGATGGACGCGGCGCGGGAGCGGGCAGGGGATCTGACCCGGCCGCTCTGGGTTCTGGCCAAGCGCCAAACTGGCGCTCGGGGGCGACGGGGCCGGGCGTGGCGGATGCCGGAGGGCAACTTCGCCGCCACGTTGGCGCTTCCGCTCGATCGCCCGGCTCCCGAGGCCGCGCTGCGCTCGTTCACCGCGGCTCTTGCGCTCGATGACGCGCTGACAGCGATCACCGGGCGGCCCGCGGCCCTCTCCCTCAAATGGCCGAATGACGTCCTGCTGAACGGCGGCAAGGTGGCCGGCATTCTGCTGGAATCCACGGCGAAGGGGCATCTGACGGGGCTTCTCATGATCGGCGTCGGCATCAATCTCGCCGCGGCGCCGGACGCGTCGGAGGTCGAGGAGGGGGCCGTGCGTCCAGTTTCCCTCGTGGGCGAAACCGGACACCTCGTTCCGCCGGAGGAGGCCCTGACTCTTCTGGGCGATGCCTTTGCTGCGCGGGAAGACACCCTCACATCGGAGGGTTTTGCGCCGATCCGGTCCGCCTGGCTGGCCCGCGCCGCGCGGCTTGGTCAAACGATCCACGCCCGGACCGGTACGGAGACACTGACCGGCCGCTTCGAGGGGATCGACGTCACCGGCGCGCTATGTCTCGCCACCGAGGAAGGGCTGATCACCCTGCCTGCGGCCGATATCCACTTCGCCAAACCTGAGATCCCGAATGCTTCTCTGCGTTGACTGCGGCAACACGAATACCGTCTTCGCCGTCTGGAACGGCGCTGAGATCGTGGCCACCTTCCGGACCTCCACCGAGCATCAGCGGACGGCGGATCAGTACTACGTCTGGTTCTCCACCCTGATGGAACATCGCGGCATCCCGATCGACATCGACGCGGTGATCGTCTCCTCGACGGTGCCGCGCGTGGTGTTCAATCTCAGGGTCTTCTCCGACCGCTACTTCTCCTGCCGCCCGCGCGTGGTCGGGAAGCCCGATTGCGCACTGCCGATCGAGCCGAGGGTCGATGCCGGGACCCGTGTCGGCCCCGACCGGCTTGCTAATGCCGCCGGAGCCTGGGACCGCCACGGCGGGGACCTGATCGTCGTCGATTTCGGCACGGCCACGAATTTCGACGTGGTGGCCGAGGATGGCGCCTATGTCGGCGGTGTCATCGCGCCGGGCGTGAACCTCTCCCTCGAGGCGCTGCACGTCGCGGCTGCCGCGCTGCCCCACGTGGACGTGACCATGCCGCCGCAGGTTATCGGACGGAATACGGTGGACTGCATGCAGTCCGGTGTGTTCTGGGGCTATGTCGGGCTGATTTCCGGGATCTGCGCCCGCATAAAGTCGGAATACGGACGCCCGATGAAAGTGATTTCCACCGGAGGCCTTGCGCCGCTCTTCCAGCAGGGCGACACGCTGTTCGACATGTTTGAAGATGATCTGACCATTCACGGCCTGACCGTGATCCATTCGTATAACCATAAGAACGGAGTTCACCCCGCACCATGAAGACCGAGAGATTGATCTACCTGCCGCTCGGCGGTTCGGGTGAAGTCGGCATGAATGCCTATGTCTACGGCTGGGGACGCGAGGGAGAGGAGCGCCTCATCCTCGTCGATCTCGGCGTGACCTTCCCGGATATGGACGGCACCCCCGGCGTCGACCTCATCCTGCCGGACATCACTTGGCTGAAAGAGCGGGCGGACCGGCTCGAGGCGATCTTCCTCACCCACGGGCACGAGGACCATATCGGCGCCTTGGGGCACCTGTGGAAGGAGCTTCGGGTTCCGATGCACGCGCGGATCTTCACCGCCGCGTTGTCCCGCCGGAAGCTGGAAGAGCAGGGCGGCGACAGCTCGGCGCTCAACGTCGCCGATGTCTGGCCCGCTCAGGTCGAGGCCGGGCCGTTCCGCGTCGGCTTCCTGCCGGTGTCCCACTCCATCCCCGAAAGCTCCGCACTGGTGATCGACACGCCGGCCGGCCGCGTCGTCCATACCGGGGACTTCAAGCTCGACGGCTCCCCCGTGGTCGGCGAGGCCTTCGATCCCGAATTGTGGCGCAGCGTCGCCAAGGACGGCATCAAGGCTTTGGTCTGCGACAGCACCAACATCCACAACACCCACCCGGGCCGCTCCGAGGCGACCGTGGGGCCCAATATCCGCGAGCTCGTCGCGGGCGCCAGCGGGATGGTGGTCGCAACTACCTTCGCGTCCAACGTCGCGCGGGTGAAGACGCTGGCCGAGGCGGGGATCGCCGCCGGCCGCTCGGTCTGTCTTCTCGGACGGGCGATGCAGCGCATGGTTGCCGTCTCCCGCGAGACCGGCGTGGTGGATGACCTGCCGAACTTCATCACCGCCGAGGAAGCGACCGACGTTCCGCGCGAGAGCCTCATGCTGATCGTGACCGGCAGCCAGGGCGAGCGCCGCGCGGCCTCCGCGCAGCTCTCCCGCGGCAAGTATCTCGGCCTCAAGATGGCGGAGGGGGACATGTTCCTCTTCTCCTCCAAGACGATCCCCGGCAACGAGGCCGGCGTCATCCAGATCATGAACAATTTCAGCGAGCTGGGTGTGGACGTGGTCGATGACAGCTCCGGCGATTACCATGTCTCGGGCCACGCAAACCGCCCGGATCTCGAGGCGATGCACGATCTGATGCGGCCCTCGATGCTGGTTCCGATGCACGGCGAGCACCGCATGCTCCGGCGTCACGCCGAAGTAGCGTCCGCCAAGGGCATCCCGAGTGTCGTCGCAGTGAATGGCACGATGCTGAGCCTGTCGGGCGACGCGCCGGAGGTGATCGACCATGTCGAAACCGGCCGCACCTATCTCGACGGGTCGGTCCTCGTGGGGGCGCTCGACGGCGTGGTCCGCGGGCGGATGCGGATGGCGCTGAACGGCCTCGTGGTGCTGACCGTGCTTCTGGACGAGAACGACGCCCCCCTCGGCGATCCCTGGGCCGAGATCATGGGCCTTGCCGAGACCGGCCGCTCCGGCGCGCCGCTGGTCGAGCGGATCGAAGAGCAGACTGCGGCGGCCATTGGCCGGGCGGAAAACAAGACGATCATTGACGACGACAAGCTCGACGAGCTGCTCCGCCGCTCCGTCCGCCAGGTCTGCGCCGAGGAGATCGGCCGCAAGCCTGAAGTGATCGTCGTGGTGTCGCGCCTCACCTAGAGGAAGACCGTGGCGGGGGGACTGCATGTGCCCCCGCCGCACGAAGCCCGGCTCCAGGCGCAGGCTTCTCAGCTTGGATCAGACGCGACCGACGAAGTCAGTCAACGCCCGGCCGAGCGCGTCCCAGTCGGTAAAGTCGCGCCTCTCGAGGGCTGACCCGATGTCCTGCCCGCGCAGGACGACCGAGCGGACGACCTCCTTCTCGAAATAATCGTAACTGCGGGGCATGACCGCGCCCGGCACGAGGATTTCGGCCGTGAACGTCACGCCGCATCTGAGCTTCATCTCGTCCAGATAGTCCTGCGCCTCCTCCCGGCCTTCGGCAAAGGCGGCCTTGAGGCTGACGGAAAGCATGAGCGTGGGGCGGGCGGCGAGCTCGGGCCCGAGCGCCCGAACTGCGTCTTCGAAGGGCGCCGGGTGGCGACGCTCGTGCACCGGCGCGGCAAGGATGACCGCCTCTGCGCCCTCCAGCGTCGTGACATCACCGCTCCCGGTGTCCATGAGCCGGATTGCGTGACCCGCGTCTTCGAGATGGGAACGGGCGAAGCCTTCGATCTTGCCCGTGTGCCCCTCAAGCGTCGCGTAGACGATCACGATTCGCATGTAAGGCCTCCTTCCTTGCCGCTGATTCAGGGGGCCATGCCGCAATCCGGGCCGCTCTGTCCTTGATGCGGGTCAAACCGGACGAAGGGGAGGACCGCCGGACATGAAAAAGGCGACCCCTAGGGGCCGCCAGTTTCAAATTGCCGTTTTTCTAAGTCAGCTCGGGCTGCGCTCGAGGAAGGACCTGGTGATGAATTCGGGGACGTGGTCCCCCATTCCGACGACGTCGTCGCCGTTCTTGTCGTTGGATCCGCCCCGGCGGGAAGACGACTTGCGCTGCGATCGGCCGCGGGAAGGTTTCGGTGCCTCGTCCTGGCTGCGCTCGTCTTGGGCGCGCTCGGGCTCGGGTGCGGCTGCCTGTGGTTCTGCGGAGGGGGCCGCAGGCGCTTCTGCCTCGACCGCGGGCGTTGCGGCCGGCTTGCGGGATCGGCTACGAGACCGCGGTTTCGGTGCCTCGTCCTTCGGGGGTTGGCCGGCGGCGTCCGTGGCCGGGGTTTCGGCCGGCGCTGCGTCTGCAGCAGGGGCGGCGGCCTCGTCGGCGGTGCGGGAGCGCGTCCGGCTGCGGGCCTTCGGCACCTCGGGCGCATCGATCTTCGGAACGGGCTGGCCGATCATCTCCTCGATCGCAGCGAGCTGCTTGTCGTCCGACGGGGTGGCGAGCATAAGCGCGACGCCGGTGCGCCCCGCCCGGCCCGTGCGCCCGATCCGGTGAACGTAGTCCTCGGCGTGGTTCGGCACGTCGAAGTTGAAGACATGGGACACGTTCGGAATGTCGAGCCCGCGCGCGGCCACATCCGACGCGATGAGGAAGGCGATGGAGCCGTCCCGGAAGCCATCCAGGGTCCGGGTCCGGTGGGACTGGTCGAGATCGCCGTGGATCGGCTCAGCGTTGAACCCGTTCTTCTTGAGCGACTTTGCGACCGCATCCACATCGAGCTTGCGATTGCAGAAGATGATGGCGTTTCGCAGACCATCACCCTCACGCGCGATCATTGCGCGGAGCATGGCGCTCTTCTCGGAGAAGGCGCGGTCCTTGCGGGACGGCTTGAAGGAGACGACGCCCTGCGTGATCGTCTCGGAGGTCGAGGCCTGACGGGCAACCTCCACGCGCGCCGGGTTCGACAGGAAGGTGTTGGTCAGCCGCTCGATCTCGGACGGCATGGTGGCCGAGAAGAACAGCGTCTGCCGGGTGAAGGGCGTGAGCTGGAAGATGCGCTCGATGTCGGGGATGAACCCCATGTCGAGCATCCGGTCCGCCTCGTCGACCACCATGATCTGAACGCCGGTCAGCAGGAGCTTGCCGCGTTCGAAATGGTCCAGAAGGCGGCCGGGCGTCGCGATCAGCACGTCGACGCCACGGTCGATCAGCTTGTCCTGCTCACCGAAGGAGACGCCGCCGATCAGCAGCGCCTTCGTCAGCTTGGTGTGCTTGGCGTAGATGTCGAAGTTCTCTGCGACCTGCGCCGCGAGTTCCCGCGTGGGGGCAAGAACGAGGCTCCGCGGCATGCGGGCCCGTGCGCGGCCCTTGGACAGCAGCGTGATCATCGGAAGCGTGAAGCTGGCCGTCTTGCCGGTCCCGGTCTGTGCGATGCCGAGCACGTCCTGTCCGGTCAGGGCGGGCGGAATGGCGCCTTCCTGGATCGGTGTCGGCGTCTCGTAGCCGGCTTCTTCGATTGCGGTGAGAACCCGGGGGTCCAGATTGAGGTCGGAAAACTTGGTCATGCGGTCCAGTCGCGTGGGGCGTCCGGCGTATCCGGCGGCGCCGTTGGCGGGACGCGGTCTTCTGGCGCCCCTCAAGGTTCCTGCCCGCGGATCGGGAAGGAGTCACGGGCAGTTACACCACCGGTGCGATGCGGTCAATCTCGGCGAGGGTCGGCGGTCCCGCGTCGAAGGCCCCGTGCAACCGGTTCGGTCCGGGATGCGTTGGTGGGCCGAACTTCAATTCATAAGACGGGAGTTACCGAGCGATGATCAAGAAGAGCGGTTCCGCGAAATGGTCGGGCGGTCTGAAAGACGGCACCGGCCACGTATCCACGCAGACGGGCGCGCTGAGCGACCAGCCCTACGGGTTCAACACGCGCTTCGAGGGCAAGCCGGGGACGAACCCCGAGGAGATCCTGGGCGCGGCCCATGCAGCCTGCTTCTCCATGGCGCTGTCGATGGTTCTCGGCCAGTCCGACCTGACCCCGGACAACATCGAGACGAAGGCCACGGTGTCGCTGGAGGAAAAGGACGGCGGTTTCGCCATCACGAAGGTGCACCTGGACGTGACGGGCTCCGTCCCGAACGCGACCGAGGCGCAGTTCCTGGAAGCGGCGAACGGCGCCAAGGAGAACTGCCCGCTCTCCAAGGTGATCAATGCCGAGATCACGATGGACGCCAAGTTCGTCTGATCGTGGACCGACAGATCCCTGACGGGATCAGGACATGGCCCTCGCACTGCGGTGCGAGGGCCTTTTCGTTTGAGTCGACCGACGGACGAAAGCGGAGCGGCTCAGCTCGTCGGCCCGGTTACCCTGGCGCCCGTCAGACGCATCGACTGGAAGGTATGAGGATCGTCCATCAGTTCGAGCGTGCCGGAGACGGTGAGCTCCGTTCCCTCGGGCATGTCGGCGATGGGGGAGGCCGTGGTGACTTCGAGGCTCGTTCCGAAGCCCCCCTTGCCGCCGCAGAACGGGCAGTCCTCGGGGGTCGGCACGATCAGGAAGGTCGTCGTATAGGCCTCCGGAACGATGGGGACGTAGTAGCCGGTCACGGAGAAGGTCTCCTCGGCCGCTGCGCGAAGCGCGTCCGGGAAGACCTTTTCGGCACGCCATTCGCCGTCATCGCTGATGGTTTCCGACAGCTCGACGCTGGTCACCATATCCCATCCGGCGGGATCGGCCGCGGCCGGCAGGGCCGCCGCGGCTAGAGCGAGGCTAGTGATTGTGGCCAGCGTGGGAATGCTGCGTCGCGTCTGCACTTTCGACCTCCACATCGACGTCCACCGTGCCCAGATCGGCGAAGGTGAGTTCCACTTCGGCGACGTCGCCCTGCTGGAGCGCACGGGCGGGCTCGGCAATCTCGATATAGACGGTCTGCGGCGCGAGGTCGAAGTCCGAATCGGCCTCGATGACCAGCTCGGGCAGTTCGAGCGGATCGCCGCCGGCATGGACGGGAGCGCCGACGATCACGGCGTCGCCGAGATCGGTGGTGGCGGAGGTCAGGGTTGCCCCGGCGTCGCCCCGGTTCTGGATTTCCATGAAGATACGAACCGGCCCACGGGACGTCGCGCGCGACCAGGCATGGAGGATGCGCAGCGCGTCGAGCTCGGCCAGATGCGCGGCCTCGTGGTTGTGCGTGTCCTCGGAGTGGTCATCATGCTCATGCTCATGCTCGTGGGAGTCCGCACGGACGCCAAACGGCGCGGCCACAAGCAGGAGGGAGAGAAGGGCAGGCCGGATCAGGGGAGCGGACATGGCAGGGGCTTTCCGAAGATGTGTTATATCGTGCTGGGCCCGTGCCCTAACCGCCGCGCATGACATCCATGTGACGCGCCCTCAGACCATCATCTCCTTCGTCGCGCTCAGGGTGAGGTCGGGATAGTCGCGCTCGACGCGGTCGATATCCCATTGCAGGCGCGTGAGATAGACGAGGTCGCCGTCGTTGTCCTCGGCCATGTGGCCCTTGTTCTTCTCCGCGAAGGCCTCGACCTTCGCCTTGGGGCCGTGGACCCAGCGGGCGGAGGTGAACTGGGACGGCTCGAAGCGCACGGGCAGGCCGTATTCCAGCTCGATGCGGCTGGCGAGGACCTCGAACTGCAACTGACCGACGACGCCGACGATGAAGCCTGAGGCGAGCGTGGGCTTGAAGACCTTCGCCGCGCCCTCTTCGGCGAACTGCATCAGCGCCTTCTCGAGGTGCTTGGCCTTCATCGGATCGCCCGCGCGACAATTCTGCAGAAGCTCCGGCGCGAAGGAGGGAATCCCCGTTACCTTGAGCGCTTCGCCTTCGGTCAGGGTATCGCCGATGCGGAGCTGGCCATGGTTCGGAATGCCGATGATGTCCCCGGCCCACGCCTCGTCCGCAAGTTCGCGGTCCGACGCGAGGAAGAGGACGGGATTCGAGACGGTCATCGGCTTCTTCGAACGCACATGCGTCAGCTTCATGCCGCGGGTGAAGTGGCCGGACGACATGCGCAGGAACGCGACGCGGTCCCGGTGCTTGGGGTCCATGTTGGCCTGCACCTTGAAGACGAACCCCGACACCTTCTCCTCCTCGGGCGCGATCTGGCGCGGCTCGGCGGAGGTGGGCTGAGGTTCGGGGCCGTAATTGGCGATGCCGTCCATGAGCTCCTTCACGCCGAAGGAGTTGATCGCGCTGCCGAACCAGATCGGCGTCATGGTGCCCTCGGCAAAGGCCTGCCGGTCGAGGGGCGGCAAGAGCGCCCGGGCCATCTCGACCTCCTCGCGAAGGGTGGCGAGAAGGTGCTCGGGCACGTGGTCCGCAAGCTTGGGATCGCCCAGCCCGGTGATCTCGACCGAGGTGCCGACGCGATTTCGGTCCGCCCGGTCCATCAGCTCGAGCCGGTCGTTCAGCATGTCGTAGCAGCCGAGGAAGTCCTGGCCGATGCCGATGGGCCACGACGCCGGCGTCACGTCGATCGCGAGGTTCTCCTGGATCTCGTCCACGATCTCGAAGACGTCGCGGCTTTCCCGGTCCATCTTGTTGCAGAACGTGAGGATCGGCAGGTCCCGCATCCGGCAGACCTCGAACAGCTTCCGGGTCTGGCTTTCGACGCCCTTGGCCCCATCGATCACCATGATCGCGGCATCGACGGCGGTCAGGGTCCGGTAGGTGTCCTCGGAGAAGTCGCTGTGGCCCGGCGTGTCCACCAGGTTGAAGCGGAATTTCTGGTAGTCAAAGGACATGGCGGAGGCGGAGACCGAGATGCCCCGGTCCTTCTCCATCTGCATGAAGTCCGATCGCGTGCGCCGCGCCTCGCCCTTGGCGCGGACCTGCCCCGCCATCTGGATCGCGCCGCCGAAGAGGAGGAACTTCTCGGTCAGCGTCGTCTTGCCCGCATCGGGGTGCGAGATGATGGCAAAGGTCCGGCGGCGGGCGATTTCCGGCGGCAGATCGGGGCGGTTGGTGGGGGCGGCATCCAGCATGGCCGCGATATAGAGGCCGCGCGCGGGACGCACAACGAAAAGCGGGATCGGTGACGGGGGAGGGCCGGAAGGAAAGAGGAGCGGTGCTTCGGCCCGTCCGGGCACGCGAGGTTGCTGTCCGCTCCCGGCGAGCCCGCGAACGAAAACGGGCGCCCGAAGGCGCCCGCTCAAGATCAGAACCAGGGGTGGATCGCTCAGAGACCCGCCTTCACGTCCGCATCGCGGCAGAAGGGCTGGCTGCGGGTCCACTGCATCATGTCCGAGCGTTTGCGGGAGGAATGGAACGGGCCCCAGTCGGCCGCCACGCCGCGCATCCCGGCGGAGATGACGCCGTCGCGCTTCACGGTGCGGGCCATGATGCGGATTGCGCAGGACAGGTTCGCCTCGCCGTTCTTGAGCGCGGACCCGGACCCGGCGCTGCATCCGTAGGAGCGGGCCGTGGCAGGGGAGATCTGTACGAGGCCGAACCACTTGCCACCGCCGCCGACGGCCGCGGGGTTCCATGTGCTCTCATGCTTGGCAAGAGCGGAGAGAAGGCCGGTCCAGAAGGCCTTGCGCTGCTCTTCGGTGGCGTCGACGTAAGCGGGGCACCATTGCTCGATATCGCCGGGAATGATGTTGGGAAGAACGGCGCCGTGATCCTCGAGGGCGGTCAGGGCAGTCATCGTCCAGGTCTTGCCCTCGGGACGGTGGTCCCAGCGCATGACCGGAAGGGTGGACGGCGCTTGCAGGCCGCGGGTTGCTTCGACGGAGCGGTTGGCCTGAACGGCGTCGCACGCACTGAGCGCGAAGAGAGGCACGGCCGCGATTGCAAGCGCCCGCAACGCCCTGAATACTCGTGTCATGTGATGATCTCGTGAACTTGTCCCAGGTAACGGGCAGGACAGGTGTCCGATTCGATGCCGTCGCACAACCTTCTGCCCCGGAGGCAAGGGATTTTCGGCGAAGCCTCGCCCACGACCTTACCATCTGGTTAAAATGCACCGGTCCCCCGGTGGGCCGGGCCGGGCTTGCTCCGGGCGGCCCGCGCCCCTAGAGATACGCGCCGAATAAGGGGCCCTGCCGGTCCGAACCCGCCCGAGGAGATGAGGCCATGCTCGACCTGACCCACGATGCCCCAGCGCCCAAGGTGATCCAGGGGGCGAAGGAGGACTGGGAGCTCGTGATCGGGCTCGAGGTCCACGCCCAGGTCGCCTCGATGGCCAAGCTCTTCTCCGGTGCCTCCACCGCGTTCGGCGCCGAGCCCAACAGCAACGTCGCCTTCGTTGATGCCGCGATGCCGGGAATGCTGCCGGTGATCAACGAGTACTGCGTCGCTCAGGCGGTGCGCACGGGGCTGGGGCTGAAGGCGCAGATCAACCTCTTCTCCGCGTTCGACCGGAAGAACTACTTCTATCCCGACCAGCCGGCGGGCTACCAGATCAGCCAGCTCTACCATCCCATCGTGGGCGAGGGCGAAGTGATCGTGGACATGGGCCCCGGCGTCGCGCGGAAGGTCCGGATCGAGCGGATCCATCTCGAGCAGGACGCCGGCAAGTCGATCCACGACATGGATCCCGCCGCGTCCTTCGTCGATCTCAATCGCGCGGGCGTCGCGCTCATGGAGATCGTCAGCCGCCCCGACATCCGCGGCCCGGAGGAGGCTGCGGCCTATATCCTGAAGCTGCGTCAGATCATGCGCTATCTCGGGACCTGCGACGGCGACATGCAGAACGGCAACCTGCGCGCGGACGTCAACGTCTCGGTGTGCCGTCCGGGCGATTATGAGAAGTACCGCGAGACCGGGGACTTCTCCCACCTGGGCACCCGCTGCGAGATCAAGAACATGAACTCGACGCGGTTCATCCAGCAGGCCATCGAGGTCGAGGCACGGCGCCAGATCGCCATCCTCGAAGATGGCGGCGAGGTGGTGCAGGAGACGCGCGGCTTCGACCCCGACCGCGGCGAGACCCGGAGCCAGCGCTCCAAGGAAGAGGCGCACGATTACCGCTATTTCCCCGATCCCGACCTGTTGCCGCTCGAGATCGAGCAGGGCTGGGTCGACGATATCGCGGGAACCCTTCCCGAATTGCCGGACGAGAAGAAGGCGCGGTTCGTGTCCGGTTTCGGGATGACCGAGTACGACGCCAGCGTGCTGACCGCCGAGGTCGAGAATGCCGCCTATTTCGAAGAGGTCGCGGTCGGGCGGGACGGCAAGCTGGCCGCCAACTGGGTGATCAACGAGCTCTTCGGGCGCCTCAAGAAGGATGACGACAGGGACATCGAAGACAGCCCGGTCTCTGCGGCGCAGCTTGGGCAGATCATCGACCTGATCTCGAAGGGCGACATCTCGGGCAAGATCGCCAAGGACCTCTTCGAGATCGTCTGGACCGAGGGCGGCGATCCGGCTCGCATCGTCGAGGAACGCGGGATGCGCCAGGTCACCGATACCGGCGCCATCGAGGCCGCTGTGGACCAGGTGATCGCGGACAACCCGGCGCAGGTGCAGAAGGCGCAGGCCAATCCCAAGCTCGCCGGCTGGTTCGTCGGACAGGTGATGAAGGCCACCGGCGGCAAGGCGAACCCCAAGGCGGTCAACGATATCGTGACCGCGAAGCTGGGGCTCTAGGTTTCACGGGCCACGGGGCCGGGGGATTGTCCTCCGAAGGATAGATCCGCGCCCACGTGGATGGACGGGCAGGGGCGCAGCGCGCTCCCGCCTGGCTTGGCCGCGCCAGCTGATCCTTGGCGGGCGGAGCCGTGATCGCAGCAATGAAATGCGTCTTCGGGTGGTCGGAGTTTCGGCTATCCGGACGTCTTGTGCCCCGCTGCGCCGCAGCCCGATCGGGCGCACGGAGCGGCATGCCGCCGATCGCGTCTTCCGTCCTGTCCCCCGCGCATTTTTAGCGGGGCGGAGCGGGCGGCGCTCCCTTTTCCTTCCCGCTCTCTTGCATTAGGTTGTCCGCCGGTCGAGCGAAGGAGCGGGACATGCCGCGATACGAATACAAGGTTGTTCCGGCCCCGGAGCGGGGAACGAAGGTGAAGGGGCTGAAGACGACTCCCGATCGTTTCGCCTACGCTCTCGAGGAACTGATGAACGAGCTGGGCGCCAAGGGCTGGGATTACGTGCGGGCCGACACGCTGCCCTGCGAAGAGCGCTCGGGCCTCGCCTCGCGCAAGACGACCTACCAGAACATGCTGGTCTTCCGCCGCTCGGCCGAAAGCGCCACGATGAGTCCTGCCGAGGGCTCCGGCATCGTGACCGCGCCTTCGCCGCAGCACTCCGCCGTGACGGCGGCGCCTGTTGCGTCCGCCCCGGTGCAGGCGGCCGAAGCGCCCGTTGCCGCGCCCGAAGCGCGAGGGGACGATACTGCGGCTGCACCGGTTCAGGCCGAACCGGCGAGCGACCCCCACGAGACCCCGCAGGACAAGAAGGACGCCGCTGCCGCCGCTGCCGCTGCCCTGTCCGCCTATCGCGGGCGCGATGACGGGCCGTCCTCCGCCCCGCCGATCGGACCTGCCGGGCCCAAGAAGGACCAGGCGGCGGAATAGGCGCCCGCTCTACTCGGAGATATCGAGCGACAGGGCGTGGATCTGCCCCATGATATCGGGCCCGAGGGCGGCGTGAACCGCGCGGTGGCGGGCAATCCGGGTTTGGCCCGCGAAGGCGCTGGATGCGATGACGACGTGCCAGTGGCTCTCGCCGCCCTCCTGATATCCCGCGTGGCCGCGATGCATCTCGCTCTGGTCTTCGACCTCGAGCCGGTGCGGCGCAAAGGCCTCTTCCAGACGAGAGCTGATCCTGTCGGACATGGACATTTTTTGACCTTCTTCCCTCTTCCCTCATGGCTCGCACGGGGTAAACTCTCCGCTCCGAGTCGAAAAGGCCGATCCGCGCTGCCGGTTGGCCTGGGCGAACCCCGCGATCCGCGAAAGGACTGACATGGCATCCTCAGACCCATTCGGCTTCGACCTGCGCGTGTCGAGCGACAAGAAGAAGCGGACCCGCGGACGTCGTGGCATGTCCGGTGCATTCGAGACGTCCCAGCGTGTCTGCGAGCATCCGGGCTGCGAGGAGCCCGGCAAGTACCGCGCGCCCAAATCCCCGGATTCGCTCGACGATTTCTACTGGTTCTGCAAGACCCACGTCCGGGAATACAACCTCAAGTGGAACTTCTTCGAGGGCACCACGGAGGAGGAATTCTCCGAGCACATGGACAACGACCGCGTCTGGGAACGCAAGACGAAGCCCTTCCGGCAATCGGCGGAGGAGCGGGCGTGGTCCCGGCTCGGGGTGGACGATCCGCACCAGGTGCTGGGCCAGAACGCCACGCGAAACCCCGGCAAGTCGATCACCGGAACGCGGCGCCTGCCGCCCACCGAACGGCGCGCGCTGGAGATTCTCGACGCGAAGGATCACTGGACGCGGACGGAGATCCGCAAGAGCTACAAGGCGCTGATCAAGATCCTGCACCCCGACATGAATGGCGGCGACCGCTCCGACGAGGAGCGGCTGCAGGAGGTCATGTGGGCCTGGGATCAGGTCAAGGAAAGCCGCAACTTCAAGGAGTAGGCCGCGACAGGGCGCCCGTCAGAGCGCGTCCACCAGCGGTGCCCACTGGTCCTGGATGGGCCGGAGCGCCGCGAGGTCCCGGTCGAAGATCGTCAGCCCCTCATCGGCAAGATCGCCATAGGCAGCGCGCTCGGTCACATGGGTGACGGGGGCCTGCCCCATCTTGTCGAAGAACGCCGCGAGGCGGGCGGAACTGCGCTGCCGCGGCCTCAGGCGATTGGCGACGAGCAGCGCCTCGGCCTTGCCCTTCCGGACGCGCTTGATCCCGCCGAGCATCTTCAGGAAGCGCTTCGTGGCCTCCGCGTCGAAGGTCGAGGGCAGGACCGGGACGATCACCGCGTGGGATTCGGAAACGAGGGTCTTCAGCGCCGCCTCGTCCTGCGCGCCGGGCGCGTCCACGATCAGCCAGTCGAGGCCCTTCGGGGCGCTGCCGATGGAGCGGGCACCGGTCCAGTCCACCTGCGTGATGGGTCGGACGTTCGACGGGCGTCGTTTCAGCCAGCGGCGAGCGCTCTTCTGCGGGTCGGCATCGGCGAGAGCGACTGTCCAGCCACCGCGCGCGAGCGCGCCGGCCAGCGTCACCGCCACGGTCGTCTTGCCGCAGCCGCCCTTGCTGTTCGCGATCAGGATTGTCTTCATCATTCGTGCGGTTCTGGACGTCCGAGATGACGCTAGCATGACAAGCCGGCGGGCCGGACACTTTTCTCTCGAAGGTCAGGGCGTTAGACGGGGATGCGCCATGCGGGCGCGGAGAGCCACGCCATGACAGATCCCGCCGCGCGCGCCGCCGCGCTTCTCCACCTGCACCACGACGGTCTCGAGCCGGGCGATCCGCTGCGGGCGCCGATCGGACTGTCCTCCATGTTCCACCTGCCCGGAGATCCGTCCGGGCTGAAAGGGTACGGGCGCGGTGACAACGCCACATGGGAGGCTGCTGAAGCGGCGTTGTCCCATCTCGAGGACGCGCCCTCGGTGCTCTTCCCGTCCGGCATGGCGGCCATCACCGCAGGGCTGATGGCGATGCTGAAGGCCGGGGATCGCCTGATCCTGCCGTCCGACGGCTACTATACGACGCGGCTTCTGTCCGAGCGTGTCCTCGAAAGGTTCGGCGTCGAGGCGGAAATGCGGCCGACCGCGCGGATGGCGGAGGGCGGTTTCGACGGCGTCTCTCTGGTCATGTTGGAAACGCCGTCCAATCCGGGGCTCGACCTTTGCGATATCGCCGGGATCGCGGCGGAGGTGCACGCGGCCGGCGGACGAGTGATCTGCGACAACACCACGATGACCCCCCTTGGCCAGCGGCCGCTCGATCTTGGAGCAGATGTGGTCGTCGCCTCCGATACCAAGGCGCCGAACGGGCATTCGGACGTTCTGGCCGGTCATGTCGCGACGCGGGACGCGGAGCTTCTTGAACGCGTGAGGGACTGGCGGAAGATCTCCGGCGCCATTCCCGGGCCGATGGATGCGTGGCTCCTTCTGCGCGGGCTGGAGACGCTGGAGGTCCGACTGTCGCGCATGTGGGCGACGGCGGAGACCGTGGCGGACGCTCTGGCGGCGCATCCGAAGGTGGAGCGGCTCGTCTATCCTACGCGGCCGGACCATCCGCAGGCAGACCTCGCAGCGCGGCAGATGTCCTCGGGCGGCACGCTGATCGGCCTGACGCTGGCGGATGCGGAGACGGCGACGCGGTTCATCACCGGTTGCCCCTACCTGGCGTCGGCGACCTCCTTCGGCGGCGTCCATTCCTCCGCCGAGCGACGGGCGCGGTGGGGGGACGAGGTGCCGGGCGGCTTCGTGCGTCTCTCCATCGGTTGCGAGCCGGAAGCGGCCCTGGTGCCAGCTCTCATCGAAGCACTCGATCGAGCCTGATTCTATCCGGTACTCCTGCCTTTACACGGGCAGGGGAGCCCCCCATCTTCTCATCGCACAGCAAGGCCATCCGGCGGACGGGGCGGTCTTGGCGGCGGACCCGTTTCATACCCTCGTCCGACATCGGAATGTCACCCAATGATCCTGTCCATCGGAGCCGGTCTCGTCCTTCTCGCCCTTGGCGGGGAGGGGCTCGTTCGCGGCGCTGTCGCGCTCGCGGCAAGGCTTGGCATGTCGCCGCTTCTCATCGGTCTGACCGTCGTTGGGTTCGGCACATCGACGCCTGAACTCTTCACCTCGCTCCAGGCCGCCTTCGCCGGTGCGCCGGGGATCGCCGTCGGCAACGTCGTCGGCTCCAACATCGCCAATATCCTGCTGATTCTCGGCGTCGCGGCCCTCATCGCGCCCGTCGTGGTGTCGCCGTCCGCCTTTCGTCGGGACGGGCTCTCCCTTGGTCTGGCAACGCTCGCCGCGGTGATCGTCGTCCTCATCGGAGTGCTCACGCGGGGGGCGGGCCTGGCCCTTCTCTTCGGCCTCGCGGTCTATCTCTTCGCGGCCTACCGGTTGGAGATGCGCGCGGGCAGGCCGGAGGCGGCTCCGGCGGATGCCCCCGGGGTGGGCCTTCCGGTTGCCCTGCTCTACGCGGTGGGCGGGATCGCGATGACGGTTTTCGGCGCGGGCCTCCTCGTCGGCGGCGCGACGGATCTGGCGCGGATGTGGGGCGTGCCCGACACGGTGATCGGCCTGACGCTCGTCGCCGTCGGCACTTCGCTGCCCGAACTGGTGACGTCCGTCATTGCCGCACTACGCGGGCAGGGGGACCTCGCCTTCGGCAACGTCGTCGGCTCGAACATCTACAACATCCTCGGCATTCTGGGCGCGACGGCGCTCGTGAAGCCGATCCCGGTGCCTGCGCAGATCGCGCAGGTGGACATCTGGATCATGGCAGGCGCGACCCTGATCCTCGTCGCGGTCGCCGTGACCGGCTGGCGGATCAGGCGATGGGAGGGCGGTCTTCTGCTGGCGCTCTACCTTGGCTACGTCGCCTGGCTCGCGGCAGGGGCCACCGGCGGGGCGTGATGCGGCAGGCGCCCGCCGCGGATCCTGCCTAAAGCGCGGTTCACCACAGTAAAAAGGCCGGCCCCCGTGGGGACCGGCCCTCGTTCAGGCAATACCGCCCGACGTTACTCGGCAGCTTCGACCGGAGTGTCGTCGGTGATCGGAACCGCGTTTACGTCGCTGTCCATCTGCTCGTTCGCACGGCGTACACCGGCGGCGTAGTCGGGATGGACGCGCTCGAGGACGGCATACCAACGCTCCTTCACCTCTGGCGAGCAGGGGCCCATTGCGGCAGCGTAGTTGGCATAGAGACGCTCCTTCTCCTCGTCGGAGAACAGCTCGTAGAGAGCGCGGGGCTGGACGTAGTCGGCGTCCTTGTCCTCCTGCACGTAGCGGTCGGCGTCCCCGTCGATCCGCAGGGGCGGCTCGACCACCTCGGGTTTGGCGACCGGGCCGTCATACTGGTTCGGCTCGTAATACGCGTTCGGATCACCGAAATCGTTGGTGAAGAACCGCATGGCGCCGTCTTTGTGATAATGCTGCACGTTCGCATTCTTCGCGGCATTGGCCGGAAGCGCCTCGTAATGGGTGCCGAGGCGATAGCGGTGGGCATCCGCATAGGCGAAGATCCGGCCCTGCAGCATCTTGTCGGGGCTGAACCCGATGCCCGGAACGATGTTCGACGGCGAGAAGGCGGCGTTCTCGACCATCTGGAAGTAGTTCTCCGGATTGCGGTTCATCTCCAGCTCGCCCACCTCGATCAGCGGGAAGTCCCCGTGCGGCCAGACCTTGGTGACGTCGAACGGGTTGAAGGACTGTTTCGGGGCGTCCTCCTCCTTCATCACCTGGATGAAGAGCGTCCACTTGGGGAAGTCACCGGAGTCGATCGCGTTGAAGAGGTCTTCCTGGTAGCTCTCACGGGTCTTGCCGATGAGCGCCTCCGCCTCCTCGTTGGTGTGGTGCTTGTGGCCCTGCTGGGTCTTGAAGTGGAACTTGACCCAAGTGCGCTCGCCCGCCTCGTTCCAGAGCGAGAAGGTGTGGGAGCCGTAGCCGTTCATGCGCATCGGGTTCACCGGGATGCCACGGTCGGACATCAGGATCGTCACCTGATGCACGCTCTCGGGCTGGCCGGCCCAGAAGTCGAACATCGCCTCGGGCGAGCGCAGGTTGGTCTTGGGGTGACGCTTCTGCGTGCGGATGAAGTCCGGGAACTTGTAGGCATCGCGGACGAAGAAGACGGGGGTGTTGTTCCCCACCATGTCCCAGTTGCCGTCCTCGGTGTAGAACTTCAGCGAGAAGCCGCGAACGTCCCGCTCCGCATCGGCGGCGCCGCTTTCGCCGGCCACGGTGGACCAGCGGGACAGGACCTCGGTCTCGGTGCCCGGGCGGAACACCTTGGCGCAGGTATATTTCGTGATGTCGTGGGTGACGCGGAACGTGCCTTGCGCGCCCCAACCCTTGGCGTGGACGACCCGCTCCGGGATGCGCTCACGGTTCTGGTGGGCCAGCTTTTCGATCAGCTGGTAATCCTGAAGGAGGACCGGGCCGCGGGCGCCGGCGGTCTGGCTGGTGTCGTTCGAGACATACGGAGCGCCCGCAGTCGTGGTCAGGCGGGGTTTGTCGGCCATGCCGGATCTCCCTGGCTAGATGTGAATGTGTCTTGCCTGAACGATGTGTGGTGCCGCCCGATAAAAGAAAATCGGAAACGCTTTGCAGAAACATAAGTGCCGCTTATGTGCATGCTCATGCGGATCACGGCCAGACATCTTCTCTACTTCGCAGCCCTTGCCGATGAGGGCAGCTTCGGCGCGGCGGCGCGCGCCGTCAGCATCAGCCAGCCCGCGCTCTCGATGCAGATCAGGGATCTCGAGGCGGCGCTCGGCGGCAAGCTGGTGGAGCGCATGCCGGGCGGCCTGAAGCTGACGCGGCTGGGGCGGGAGGTCCTGTCCCGGGCGCGCCGGGTTTTGGCGGAGATGGCGGAGATCGAGGCGCTGCCGCGGCGGGGGCAGGGGCTTTCGGGTCAGCTCAACATCGGCGTCATCCCGACGGTCGCGCCCTATATCCTGCCCGTCGCGCTGACGCGGCTGCGCGCGTCGGACCTGACGCTCGACATCCGCGTGCGCGAGGCGCAGACGAACGTGCTCTTCGACAGTCTCGACAAGGGGCGGCTGGATGCGGCGCTGGTGGCCCTGCCTGCCTCCGGAGCCGATCTTGCCGTGCGGCCGCTCTTCGAGGACCGCTTCCTGCTTGCCGGCAGCCGTGCCCGGATCGAGGGGCTTGCCGGGGAGGGGGGAGCGGTGACGCCGAAGCCCTCCGAGCTCGATCCCGAGCAGCTTCTCCTTCTTGACGAGGGGCATTGCCTTGCCGACCAGGCGATCGCCGCCTGCGGTCTCGATCCGGGGCGGAGGCGGGTGGATCTCGGGGCGTCCTCCCTCGCAACGCTCTGCGGCCTTGTCGCCCAGGGGTTCGGTTTGACGCTGCTGCCCGAGATCGCGGTGCCGTCCGAGACCGCGTCCGCCCCGGACATGGCCCTCCATCGCTTCGCCGCGCCGGAGCCCGCTCGCACGCTCGCGCTGGTGCGGCGGGCCGGACAGGAGGGGGAGACGGACTGGTTCGAGGCGCTGGCCTCTCTCTTCGCAAAGGCCGGCGAGACCCTGATTGCCCGTGCGAGAGCCGCCGTTCCGGCCTGATCTGTCCGGGGTTTCCCGCCGCCGCTCAAGGCAGATCGGCGCCCCGCACGGCCAGCCAGTCGCCCATGCGGCGGCGGAACCACGTCCGCTGGCGCTTGGCATATTGCCGGGTGGCGATGACGGCGCGGTCCCGCGCGGTCTCGAGCGTGATCTCGCCGCGCAGGTGGGAGACGAGCTCCGGCGCACCGATGGCCCGGTCCCCGGGGCGGGCCGGGTCGTAGCGGCTTAGATTGGCGCGCGCCTCCTCGAGCGCCCCGCCTTCCAGCATCGCATCGAAGCGCCGCGCGAGGCGCGGGTTCAGCCAGTCTGTCGGAGCGTCCACCACGATCCTCAGCGCCTCGCCGGGCGGCAGGGGTGGGGCCGGCTGCTCCGCCTGCCATGCCGCAAGGCCGCGCCCCGTCGCGCGGAGCACCTCCCAGGCCCGTTGCACCCGCGCGCGGTTGGCCATGTCGGTCCTCGCACGGGTCGGCTCATCGAGTCCCTCCGACAGTTCGGCGAGCGACAGTCCGTCCGCCTCCGCCCGGACCTCCGCCGGCACGTCCGGCACGGGCGCCAGCCCCTCCGTGAGTGCCATGAAGTAAAGCCCCGTCCCCCCGGTGAAGATCGGCCGCACGCCGCCGCGGAGGACGTCCTCCGCCTCCCGCAGCCAGTGCCCCGCCGAATAGGGCGCCTCCCGCGCCACATGTCCGTAAAGCGCATGCGGTGCGCGGGCGAGGTCGCGAGGGCCCGGCCGCGCCGTCAGGACGCTCCAGTGGGCGTAGACCTGCAGCGCATCGGCATTGACGATGACGCCGCCCGCCTCTTCCGCGATCCGCAGCGCGAGGGCGGACTTTCCGCTCGCCGTCGGCCCCGCAATCAGGACGGGACGATCCGGGGGGAGGGCGGCAAGCGCATCAAGGAGGGCAGCGTCAATCATCTGAGCGGTTGAAGCGGCGGAGCTTTCGGTGTTCAAGGGCCATCGCGGCAGAGCGAGGGATATTTCATGCAGGTCAGTGGCGAAACTCCGGCGAAACCCTCCTACTCCCGTGTTCTTCTGAAGATCTCGGGCGAGGCGCTGATGGGCGACCAGGGCTACGGCCTGCATCCGCCGACAGTGCAGCGCATCGCCGCCGAGGTGAAGTCCGTCCACGACATGGGCGTCGAGATCTGCATGGTGATCGGCGGCGGAAACATCTTCCGCGGCCTCCAGGGCTCCGCCCAGGGGATGGAACGCACCACGGCCGACTACATGGGCATGCTCGCGACGGTGATGAACGCGCTGGCGATGCAATCCGCGCTCGAGGAGCTCGGCGTCTTCACCCGCGTCATCTCGGCGATTCCGATGGACCAGGTCTGCGAGCCGTATCTTCGCCGCCGCGCCGTGCGTCACCTCGAGAAGAAGCGAGTCTGCATCTTCGCCGCCGGCACCGGGAACCCCTACTTCACGACCGACACGGCGGCCACGCTTCGTGCCAACGAGATGGCCTGCGAGGCGATCTTCAAGGGCACCAAGGTCGACGGCGTCTATGACAGCGATCCGATGCTGAACCCCGATGCCAAGCGCTACGAGACGGTGAGCTACGACGATTGCCTCGCCAAGCACCTCAAGGTGATGGACGCCTCCGCCATCGCGCTCGCGCGTGACAACGATCTGCCGATCATCGTCTTCAGCCTCGACGAGCCGGGCGGTTTCCGCGGGATCCTCGCAGGGCAGGGCACCTATACCACCGTGAAGGGCTGAGGCGGCGCGCCGGGTCGGATCCGTCTTCGGTTAATCCTCCCTTAAGGCTTGCGGACCTATACAACCGTGCGTGCTCCCGGTAGAACCTCCGCGCACAAGACAGCATGTTTGCGAGGACGACGGTCATATGGCAGCGGAGTACGAAGAACCCGACATGGGCGACATCCAGCGCCGGATGGAGGGCGCGCTGACAGCGCTGAAGCACGAATTTCTGTCTCTCAGGACCGGACGCGCCTCCGCCTCGATGGTGGAGCCGGTGATGGTGGATGCCTACGGCACATCCACCCCGATCAACCAGATCGGCACGGTGAACGTGCCCGAGTCGCGGATGATCGCGATCAACATCTGGGACAAGTCGCTGGTGTCCAAGGCGGAGAAGGCGATCCGCGAGAGCGGTCTCGGAATCAACCCGGTGGTCGACGGAACGATTATCCGCCTGCCCATTCCGGAGCTGAACGAGGAGCGCCGGAGGGAACTCACGAAGGTCGCCTCGCAATATGCCGAGCATGCCCGCGTCGCGGTACGCAACGTGCGCCGGGACGGGATGGACGCCCTGAAAAAGGCAAAGTCCAACGGTATGCCCGAGGACGACCAGAAGATCTGGACGGACGAGATCCAGGCGGCCACCGACAAGGGCATCGCCGCCGTCGACGCCGCGCTGGAGCACAAGCAGGCGGAGATCATGCAGGTCTGAGACTGTAGCGGACCGTGCCGCCTGGCAGGCGTGCGCAGGGGAGGAGACCGGTCATGTCCGGCAAGGAGAGATTCCAGATCGTACCCGAGCATGTCGCCATCATCATGGACGGCAACGGCCGCTGGGCGACGTCCCGCGGCCGTCCGCGCATCTTCGGCCATCAGGCCGGCGCGCGCCGTGTCAGTGAGATCGTCGAGGCCTGCCCCGATTTCGGCGTCCGCTATCTGACGATCTTCGCCTTCTCCACCGAGAACTGGAAGCGCACCCAGGCCGAAGTCTCCGGCCTCATGACGCTGTTCCGCCGGTACATCACCAAGGAGGCGACGCGGCTCCTGAACAAGGGCGTCCGCGTGCGGTTCATCGGCGACCGGGTGAAGCTCGATGCCAAGCTGGTCAAGCTGATGGACGATCTGGAAACCCTCACCAAGTCGAACGACCGGGTGCACCTCACCATCGCGCTGAACTACGGCGGTCGGGACGAGGTCACGCGGGCGACGCAGCGCCTCGCCCACGAGGTCGCGGCGGGACGGCTGAAGCCGGAGGATGTCGGAGCCGAGACGCTCGCGCGCTTCCTCGATACGTGGCTTCTGCCGGATCCTGACCTGGTGATCCGAACAAGCGGAGAGGCCCGCATTTCTAACTTCCTTCTCTGGCAGAGCGCCTACGCCGAATACGAGTTCGTCGACACGCTCTGGCCCGATTTCACCGCTGACTGCTTCGGGTCCGTGCTCGCAGGATACGGCTCGCGCGAACGTCGCTTCGGAGCCGTTCGTGCCTGATCCGAGTGCTGCAACGACGTCGCGCTGGAACGATCTGCGGGACCGGGCCGCCTCCTCCGCGGCGATGGTGGTGATCGGTATCTTTGCCGTTCATTTCGGCGGCGTCTGGTTTCAGATGCTCACCGTCTTCGTGACGGCGATCCTGATGTGGGAACTGGCGCGGATGATCCGGCCCGAGTCGATCGTCTTCTCGATGATGCTCGCCGCCGGCACCGCCAGCATCCTGTCGGGCCTTCTCGGGACGCAGGAGCAGTGGTTCCTCCTCCTGATCTTCCTGCCCGCGATCCTCGGCACGTTCGCCATGTCTCGCGAGCGGCTGACCTTCTTCTGCTTTGCGGTGATGATCGTCGCGGCGGGGTGGGGCCTCGTCAGCTTCCGCGACGAGTATGGCGGCATCTGGCTTTACTGGCTGATCCTGGTGGTCATCGCGACCGACGTGCTCGGCTACTTCGCCGGGAAGTCCATCGGCGGGCCGAAATTCTGGCCGCGTGTCAGCCCCAAGAAGACATGGTCGGGCACGGCAGCTGGCTGGATCGGAGCGGGGCTCGTCGGTGCGCTCTTCCTCGTCTTCACCGATGCCGGGTGGGGCCTTGTCTGGGTGTCCATGCTGCTCTCACTGGCCAGCCAGATGGGCGATATCGCCGAAAGCGCGCTCAAGCGGCGCATGGGGGTGAAGGACAGCTCGGCCCTGATTCCCGGCCATGGCGGCCTCTTCGACCGTTTTGACGGGCTTTTGGGCGCCTCCCTCTTCCTGCTGGTGATCGCCCTCTTCGTGGACATTCCCCGAGTCGATCTGTGAAGCGCGTCAGCATTCTGGGCTCCACCGGTTCGATCGGCCAATCGACCCTCTCGCTCATCGCGGGGCGGCCGGAAGAGTATGACGTCGTCGCGCTGACGGGCGGGCGGAACGTCGAGCTTCTGGCCCGCCAGGCGGCGGAGACGGGCGCGGCCATCGCTGTCACCTCGGAGCCTGACCTCCTCGGCCAGCTGAAGGACGCACTCCCGGCGGGGATCGAAGCCGCGGCAGGGGCGGAGGCCATCGCGGAGGCTGCGGCGCGCCCGGCCGATTGGGTGATGTCCGCCATCGTCGGGGCCGCTGGCCTCGCGCCGGGCCTCGCCGCGATCGAGGCGGGAACCTCGCTGGCACTTGCCAACAAGGAAACGCTCGTCGCCGCCGGCCCCCTGGTCCTCTCCCGCGCTGCGGCATCGGGCGCCACCATCCTGCCGGTCGACAGCGAGCATTCGGCGATCTTCCAGGCGCTCCGGGGCGAGGATCCCGCCGCCGTCGAGCGGGTCATCATCACGGCCTCCGGCGGCGCGCTCAGGGACTGGCCGCTGGAGCGACTGGCCGAGGCGACGCCGGAGGAGGCCGGGCGGCATCCGAACTGGGCGATGGGAAACCGGATCACGGTGGACAGTGCGTCCATGTTCAACAAGGCCCTGGAAGTCATAGAAGCGAAAGAGTTTTTTGGATTTGCACCGGAGCGCATTGAGGTGCTGATCCATCACGAGAGCATCGTTCACGCCCTCGTCGGGTTCGTCGACGGCGGGGTGATGGCGCATCTCGGGCCGCCGGACATGCGCCATGCCATCGGCCATGCGCTCGACTGGCCGGACCGCCGGACGCTGCCCGTGGAGCGGCTCGATCTTGCGAAGATCGGCCAGCTGTCGTTTCGCCCGCCGGACGAGACGCGCTGGCCCGCGCTGCGTCTTGCCCGCGACGTCATGGCGCGCGGCGGGCTCACGGGGGCGGCGTTCAACGCGGCCAAGGAAGCCGCGCTCGACGCGTTTCTCGCACGGCAGGTCCGGTTCACCGACATGGCTCACATTGTCGAGACGGTGCTGGACGAGATGGACGCCAGCGGCGAAACCAGCCGCCGGGGAGAGGTTTCCCTCGGCGACGTCCTCGACACCGACGCCGCCGCCCGTGCCAGAGCCCGGGGCGCCGCAACGCGCCTGAGCCAGACCGTCTGAGGAAAGTTTCATGGACCTGACCGCCCTCCTGCCGTCATTCGGTGGCCTCGTATGGACGGCCATCGCCTTCGTGCTGGCGCTGTCGATCATCGTCTTCGTCCACGAGTTCGGTCACTACATCGTCGGCCGTTGGAGCGGGATTAAGGCGGACGTCTTCTCGATCGGTTTCGGGCCCGTGCTCTTCGGCCGGACGGACAGGCGCGGCACGTATTGGCAGATCGCCGCGCTGCCCTTCGGCGGCTACGTCAAGTTCAAGGGGGACGCGGACCCGGCCTCCGTGACGCGAGCGCCGGAGACCGCGCCCGGAGGCACGAACGAGAAACTTCTGCGGCAGGAGATGCGCAGCACGATGCACGGCGCGCCGCTCTGGGCCCGCGCCGCGACCGTCGCTGCCGGGCCGGTCTTCAACTTCATCCTGTCGATCCTCGTCTTCGCCGCGGTGATCCTCTACCAGGGCACGCCGCGTGAACCGGCGACGATCCGCGCGTTGGTCCCGCTTCCGGCAGAGGTGCAGGGTCTGGAGGCCGGTGACGAGATCCTGTCCGTCGGCGGCCGGGACGTCTCCACCCTTGGAGGGATCTACGAGGTTGCGGCTCAGCTGGATACCGATGGTGCGACAACGCCTTACACCGTGCGCCGGAACGGCGCGGAGACCGAGGTCGAGGGCCCGTTTCCGTTCCCGCCCGTCGTCTCCACCGTGCAGCCACAATCGGCGGCCTGGGATGCGGGGCTGAAGCCGGGAGACGTGATCGTCTCCGCCGACGGCACGCCGATTTCCTCCTTCCGGGATCTGCAGAAGATCGTGACGGTGAGCAAAGGCGCAGAGCTGGACCTCGGGATCTGGCGTGCCGGCGAGACCTTCACGGCGGCCCTCGCGCCGCGCTCCGTGGACATGCCCGTGACGGGCGGCGGGTTCGAGACGCGCTGGCTTCTGGGGCTGACCGGAAGTCTCGCCTTCGAGCCCGTGACCGTGACGCCGAGCCCGTTCACCGCCATCGGGCAGGGCGCCGAGCAGACGCTCTTCATCGTCCGGTCCTCCCTTTCCGGTCTGTGGCACATGGTCACCGGCGCGATTTCCTCGTGCAACCTGCGCGGTCCGCTCGGGATCGCGGAAACCAGCGGCGCCGCGGCGAGCCAGGGGCCGAGCACGTTCATCTGGTTCATCGCGGTCCTCTCCACCGCCGTGGGCCTTCTGAACCTCTTCCCGATTCCCGTTCTCGATGGCGGCCATCTGGTGTTCTACGCCTACGAGGCCGTGGCGCGCCGCCCCCCCAGTGACCGGGCGCTTCGGATCCTGATGGCGGGCGGTATGGCGCTGATGCTGGCGCTCATGATCTTCGCCCTGACCAACGACCTCTTCTGCCCCTGAGGTCCTGAGACCCTGTGGCGGTGCCGGATGGACTTTCCGGCGCGCCGGGCCTATGCGCGGAGGCGCAGCGTCGGGCGCCGTTCGGGAGCGCCCGGCAGGGACGAGGAGAGCAAAACATGGCCGTCGGTATCTTCGATAGCGGCCTTGGCGGGCTGACGGTTCTGGGCGCCGTGACACGGGCGATGCCGGATCTGCCGGTGGTCTATCTCGGCGACAATGCGAATGCGCCCTACGGCACGCGCGACGCGGACGATATCTTCGCGCTTACCTGCCGGGGTGTGGAGCGCCTGTTCGACGCCGGATGCGACCTTGTCATCCTCGCCTGCAACACCGCCTCCGCCGCCGGCCTGCGGCGGATGCAGGAAAGTTGGGTTCCGGAGGGCAAGCGCGTCCTCGGCGTCTTCGTGCCGCTGATCGAGGCCCTGACCGAGCGGCAATGGGGGGACAATTCGCCACCGCGCGAGGTCGGCGTGAACCATGTCGCGCTCTTCGCCACGCCCGCCACCGTCGCGTCCCGGGCCTTCCAGCGGGAGCTCGCCTTCCGCGCCATCGGCGTCGATGTCGAGGCGCAGGCCTGCGGCGGCGTGGTGGACGCGATCGAGGAGGGGGACATGATCCTCGCCGAGGCGCTCGTGCGCTCCCATGTCGACGCCCTGAAGCGCAAAATGCCGAAGCCCGGCGCCGCGGTTCTCGGCTGCACGCATTATCCGCTGGTGGAGCAGACCTTCGCCGAGGCGCTGGGGCCGGACGTCGCGGTCTATTCCCAGCCCGACCTCGTGGCGGCGAGCCTCAAGGACTACCTCGCGCGTCGACCCGAGATGATCGGGCCGGGGCAGGAGAGCGCGTTCCTGACGACGGGCGATCCGTCCCGTGTCTCCTCCCGCGCGACCCAGTTCCTGCGCCGCCCGATCGCGTTCGACGCGGCGTTCTGACCGATTGCGGGGGTGCGCCCCCGCTTCCTACATATCCTTCCAAGATCACGCGGGAGCCTTGCCCCATGACCAAGTCCGTCGCCATCCTCGGAGCGTCCGGCTACACCGGCGCCGAACTCGTGCGTCTGCTCGCCGGCCACCCGGAAATCGAGATTGCCGCGCTCTCGGCCGAGCGAAAGGCGGGGATGGAGATGGCGGCCGTTTTCCCGCATCTGCGCCACATGGATCTGCCGAGGCTGGTGCGGATCGAGGAGATCGATTTCACCGGGATCGACCTGTGCTTCTGTGCGCTGCCCCATGCGACGAGCCAGGAAGTCATCTCCGAGTTGCCGCGGGATCTGAAGATCGTGGATCTCTCCGCCGATTTCCGCCTGCGCGATCCGGCGGCCTACGAGCGTTGGTACGGCCGGCCGCACAGCGCGCTGGAGATGCAGAAGGAAGCCGTCTACGGGCTGACCGAGTTCTACCGCGAGGAGATCCGGGCCGCACGGCTGGTGGCGGGAACGGGCTGCAACGCGGCGACCGGGCTCTACTCGTTGCTGCCGCCCCTGATGGCCCAGGCGATCGATCCGGACGAGATCATCCTCGATCTGAAATGCGGCGTCTCGGGTGCCGGACGCGCGCTGAAGGAGAACCTCCTGCACGCCGAGCTGTCCGAGGGCTGGCAGCCCTATGCGGTGGGCGGCGCGCATCGGCACCTTGGCGAGTTTGACCAGGAGCTGTCGAAGGCGGCGGGGCAGGAGGTCTCGGTCCAGTTCACGCCGCACCTGATCCCCGGCAACCGCGGCATCCTCGCCAGCGTCTATGTCCGGGGCGAGGCGCGGGACATCCACGCGGCGATGACGGCCGCCTACCGCGAAGAGCCGTTTCTTACGGTCCTGCCGATGGGCGAGGTTCCCTCGACGCATCATGTCCGCGGCTCCAATCACGTTCATGTCGGTGTCGTGCAGGAGCGCAAGGATGGGCGGGCGACGATCTACACCGTGCTCGACAACCTCGCGAAGGGCTCCTCGGGCCAGGCGCTTCAGAATGCCAACCTGATGCTCGGCCTCGAGGAAACGCTCGGCCTCACGCTGGCGCCCGTTTTCCCCTAGACTGACCTCACGCCTGAAGAGGGCCCGATGCGCAGCCTGAAAAAGAAACGCCGGATCCAGATCATCCTCGTCGCCGTCCTCGCGCTCGCCAGTGCGACGGTGCTCATCGGCGTCGCGATGAAGGACGGCATCAACTTTTTCCGCCCGCCCTCGGAGGTTCTGGCCGCAGAGCCGGGTCCGGACGAGACGTTCCGAATCGGCGGGCTGGTGGAAGAGGGGACGCTCGTTTCGCTCCCCGACGGCTCCATACAGTTCAACGTGACGGACGGGGCAGGCTCCGTCCCGGTCACCTTCACCGGCGTTCCCCCCGACCTTTTCGCCGAGGGGCAGGGCATGATCGGCACCGGGCGTCTCGTCGCGGGCACATTCGAGGCAAGCGAGATACTGGCCCGCCACGACGAGACCTACATGCCGGCCGAGGTCGTGGATGCGCTGAAGGATCAGGGCGTCTACCGCGAGCCCGAGAGCTGACCGCAGGCGGTGCTCCCGCCTCCTCCTTTGCGCCCGGACCGCGCGCCCTGACCGCCGGGCGTTAACCCTTTTCTCCCCACCCTGTGACCGATCAGCAGGCCAGGTGTGGGAGAGACGGGCATGAGACGGATAGAGCAGATCGCCGAGGAGATCGTCCGCCGGGAGGGCGGCTACGTGAACGATCCCGACGATCCGGGCGGGCCGACCAAGTACGGCGTCACGCTCGGCACGTTGCAGCGCCTGAAGGACGACGTGACAGGCGACGGACGCGTGGATGCGGAGGACGTGAAGCGCCTCGGCAAGGACCGGGCCGTCGATATCTTCATCGAGCACTATTTCGCGCGTCCGAGGATCGCCGCGCTGCCGGAGCCGCTGCAGGCGACGGTCTTCGACATGTACGTCAATTCCGGGGCCAATGCGGTGCGGATCCTCCAGCGGCTCCTGTGCGACATGGGGCAGGTGGTGGCGGTGGACGGCGTGATCGGCCCCAAAACCATTGCCGCCGCCAAGGCCGCGGCCGCGGCGGCGCCCGATCATGTCGCCGATGCCTACGGGATCGCCCGGCGCAATTACTACTACGCGCTCGCGGATCGCCGCGCCTCCTCCCGCAAGTACGCGCGCCGCAAGGATGGCGGGAAGGGCGGGTGGATCCGCCGTGCGGAGGAGTTCATCTCGCCGCGGTTCCATCTCTCCGAGGACGCGCATCGCGAGCGGGTGGCGTCATGGGGCTGATCGACGGGCTTTTCTCATTGCTCTTCTCTGGCGGCCGGAACGCCGTGAAGGAGACGGTCGAGGTCTTCCGGGAAAACGCCGAGGCGGGGGCCGCCCGCGATGCAGACCGGGCGGAGGCGGCGCTCGCGCAGTTCGCTGCCGAGTTCGCGGCGCCCCGGCAGAGCGTCTTCGATCGCGTCATCGACGGGCTGAACCGGCTGCCGCGGCCGGCCCTCGCCCTTGGCACGCTCGGTCTTTTCGTCTCGGCGATGGTGGATCCGGTCTGGTTCGCCGGACGGATGCAGGGCATTGCGCTCGTTCCGGAGCCGCTCTGGTGGCTGATGGGCGCCATCGTGTCGTTCTATTTCGGCGCCCGCCACCAGGCCAAGAGCCAGTCCTTCCAGCGTTCCATCGCCCAGACCGTGGCCCTCGCGCCGTCCGTCGTGCGCCACACCGCCGCGCTCAGGGCGCTCGGGGCCGGGGCGGGCGAGGAGGAAGAGGTGGAGGGCGCCGGGGACGCAACCTCCGCCAATCCCGCTCTTGCCGAATGGAGGTCCAGATGACGGACTGCACCGGATTCAGCGATGTGACGAGCCGCCTCGGACGGCTGGAGATGCATCGCGCGGTGGACGAAGTGCACCGCAAGAACGTGGAGCTGCGGCTGGCGGCGATCGAAGACATGCTCAAGTGGCTCGTCCGGCTCGTGGTCGGGGCGCTCGTCCTTGGCATGATGGCCTTCGCCCTGAACGGTGGGCTGGTCGTCGCCTGAGGCTCGGCGCAAGCTCGCCGTGCCGGTCGGTTGGGTAACGGCGGGCTTGCGGCGAGCGGCGGTTTGATGTCCCTGTGTGGCGCAACGGCAAGACAGGGGCAGGAGGCGGCGAGATGGCGCTCGAGGATGCGAAGACGCAGGTGGATCTGGCTTTTACAGCCGAGAACAGGCGCGGCCTTGCATTCGAGAACGCGTTCGGCGGCGCGCTGTCCTTTCTCCGGCGGCGATATTCCAAGGATCTGGACGGCGTCGACATCGCCGTGACGGGCGTTCCCTTCGATCAGGCGGTGACGAACCGACCCGGCGCGCGCCTCGGGCCGAGGGCGATCCGGGAGGCCTCGACGCTCCAGCCGTTCGATCCTCCCTATGGCTGGGGGATCGATCCGCTGTCGGACCTCGCCGTGGTGGATTACGGCGACCTGGCATTCGACTACGCCCGCGTCCCGGACTTCCCGCACGCGCTGCAGGTCCATGCCGCCGGCATCGTCGGATCGGGAGCGTCCATGATCACGCTCGGGGGAGACCATTCGATCTCCCTGCCGATCCTGAGGGCTCACGCGGAGGTTCACGGGCCGCTGTCCCTCGTTCAGTTCGATGCGCATTCGGACACCTGGGCCGATGACGAGAGCGCCCGGATCGACCACGGCACGATGTTCTACAAGGGCATCAAGGAGGGCGTGATCGACGCGGGCTCCTCGGTGCAGGTCGGTATCCGAACGGTCAACACGGACACGATGGGCGTCGAGACGATCGATGCGCGACGCGTTCACGAAGAGGGGGCAGCGCGCGTCGCACAGCGCATCCGTGACCGGGTCGGCAATCGGCCCGTCTATCTCTCCTTCGATATCGACGCGCTCGACCCGGCTTTCGCCCCGGGCACCGGCACACCGGTCTGGGGCGGGCTGGCCAGCTGGCAGGCCGCCGCGATCCTGCGGGATATCGCGGGCATCCACGTCGTCGGAGGCGATATCGTCGAGGTCGCGCCGCCCTACGATCCCTCGGGGGCGACCGCCGTCGCGGGCGCACATGTCGCCATGGAGATTCTCTGTCTGATCGCCTGGGACAAATTCAAGCGCTGATGGATCGGATCGCCCGACCATAACGTTGACCGGTTCACAACACTGTCAGGTAGCCTCCCTTCATGTCCCTACTGCGCCCCATCTCCACCGCATTCGCCGTCATCGTGACGTTCGGCTTCGCCTGGATCCGGCTCGCGCCGTCTTACGAGAAGGACTGGCATGTCGATCCAAAGGACGCGACGGCGGCTGCGGGGCGCTACGTCGTCGGATCGCAGGGCCACGTGCCGCCGCTGCGCCTGTCCGGCACGCCGACAGAAATCCTGTCCGATCTGGACCGGATCGCCATGGCGACCCCGCAGACGGAGCGCCTCGCCGGGAGCCCCGCTGAAGGGCGGATCACCTATATCACCCGCACCAAGGTCTTCGGTTTCCCCGATTACACCACGGTCGCAGCCGAGCGCGGCGGTGACGGGACGCTGCTCTACGTCTTCGCTCGCCTGCGGTTCGGGCGGGACGACATGGGCGTGAATCGCAGGCGGGTGCGGGCCTGGCTCGCCGAGCTTCAGAGAGACTGATCGCCGCCGCGACGCCCCGTCTTGACGGGCGCCTCCCGATCCGTCAGCAGACCCGGCATGGTCCCTGAAGCACGACTGGAAGAAATCGAAGATCGGTTCCACTTTGTGGAAGCGCGGCTCAACTCCGGCGCGGAGGCCGGCGACATCGCGCGCCTGTCCCGCGAATATGCCGAGCTCAAGTGGATCACCGGGACCATCTCCGAATGGCGGGCCTTGCGGGACGGGATCGCAGACGCCGAGGCGATGCTGAAGGATCCCGAGATGCGGCATCTCGCCGAGGAGGAGCTCGAGACGCTGCGTGCCGCGCTTCCCGAGGCGGAGCAGGCCCTGCGGGTGGCGCTCCTGCCCAGGGATGCAGCAGATGCGCGGCCGGCGATGATGGAGATCCGCCCCGGAACCGGAGGGGAGGAGGCAGCGCTCTTCGCCGGGACACTTCTTCGGATGTACCGTCTTCATGCCGAGCGGCACGGCTGGAGCTTTGAGATGATCGAGCACGCGGAGACCGAGCTCGGCGGAGTCAAGGAAGCCATCGTCAGGGTCGCGGGGGAGGGCGTCTTCGCGCGGCTCAAGTTCGAGAGCGGCGTCCACCGGGTGCAGCGCGTTCCGGAAACCGAAAGCGGCGGTCGGATCCATACCTCCGCGGCCACCGTGGCGGTGCTGCCGGAGGCGGAAGAGGTCGAGATCGACATTCCCGCCAGCGACATCCGCATCGACACGATGCGCGCAAGTGGCGCCGGCGGGCAGCACGTGAACACCACGGACAGCGCCGTCCGGATCACCCACCTGCCGACCGGCCTCGTCGTGACCTCGTCCGAGAAGTCGCAGCACCAGAACCGTGCCGTCGCCATGGCGGTCCTGCGCGCCCGGCTTCTCGACCGGCAGCGCAGCGAAAGCGAAGGCGCCCGCGCGGCGGATCGCAAGGCGCAGGTCGGCTCAGGCGACCGCTCGGAGCGCATCCGCACCTACAACTTCCCGCAAGGCCGCATGACGGACCACCGCATCAACCTGACGCTCTACCGGCTGGAGAGTGTCCTGAACGGGGATCTCGACGAGGTGACCGACGCGCTCGTGGCCGACGATCAGGCCCGCAAGCTGGCAGAGCTCGACACGTGACCTTTGCCGATGCCCAGATCAAGGCGGCCCGCGCGCTTCGCGAGGCCGGGATCGACGCCGCCGCCGGCGATGCCCGTCGTCTCGTCGCCTTCGCCGCGGGCGTCCGTCCCGAGGCGCTGATCGTCATGGGGCCGGACCCGTTCGACGCATGGGACAGGCTCGAGGTCGTCATCGCCGCACGCATCGCCCGCCAGCCCGTGGCCCAGATTGTCGGCGAGCGCCTGTTCTGGGGCCGGTCCTTCCGCGTGACGCCGGACACACTCGACCCGCGGCCCGAGACGGAAGAGCTCGTCGCCGAGGCGCTCAAGGCGCCGTTTACCCGCGTCCTCGATCTCGGGACCGGGACCGGCTGTCTCCTGCTGACGCTTCTCGCCGAACGGGTCGAGGCGGAAGGCGTGGGCACGGACGTCTCGGATGCCGCGCTCGATGTTGCGCGGGAGAATGCCAACCGGCTCGGGATCGGACCCCGCGCGCGCCTCGCCTTGTGCGACTGGTTCGGGGCGGAGACCGGGCCGTTCGACCTGATCGTCTCCAATCCGCCCTACATCCCCGCCGCGGAGATACCCGGCCTCGCCCCGGAAGTGCGGGAGTGGGAACCGACGGGCGCGCTCACCGATGGCGGCGACGGGCTCGGCGCCTATCGCGCAATCGCTGAGGGTGCCGCGTCCCGCCTCGCGCCGGGCGGCCGCCTGATCGTCGAATGCGGGGCAGGGCAGGCGCGCGATGTCGCTGCGATCCTGGAAGCCGGCGGCCTGACCCTCGACACCATTCTGACCGACATGGACAACCGGGAGCGGGGTGCCGCTCTCCGCCTCGCCTGAGGGGCCGTTCTCAGGGAGCGCGCGACTGGCAGGTGTCTCCCGACGAACGGCTTCGGAATCGGATCTCCCAAAAGGAAAGCCCCCGCAGCTGTGTGCGGGGGCGATATCGTCGTCCAAATGCGGGCGGCGTCAGTTGGCGCCTTCGGCCTGCTCCGCCTGCAGCTCTTCGATCTCGGCTGCGTTCGCGAGGTTGGCCTCACGCACCATGGCAAAGCCGTCGGTGAAGCCGGACAGCGAAACGTTGAGGTTCACTTCCTGATCGGGGGCGGAGGCCGGAACGATGCGCAGATTGGCGGCCGCACCGCGGCGGAAGCTGTTCACTTCGGCATCGGTGAAGCCCACGCGCGAGACGCAGCCGGCCGGAACGCAGAACGTGAACGGGTAGCGGCGGGCCTGGCCGCTATCGACCGAGAGCGTGACCTGCTGGGTGAGCAGCGTCTCCAGCGGCGTCACGATGGTTGCGCCGGCGACGGCCTGCTGACCGCCGGGAATGGACACGATCTCGATCGTTGCGACGGAGTTGCCATCTCCGTCCTGCAGGAGCTGGTGCAGCACGCAGGGATCGGCGTCGAGCTGGGTGTTGACGCAGTGAACCTCCCAGTCGCCGGACGCCTCGAGGATGTAGGTCTGGCCGAGCGCAGCGCCCTCGACCGAGGCGGCGGGTTCGGAGCGTCCGCCGGGGCCGGGCTGCGGCGCGGCCTCACCGGGGACGGGCTCGCCCATGTCGAGAGCCTCGGCGGCGGCCTGAGCGGGCGTCTGCTCGCCGCTTCCGGTCTCGCTGCCCTGTTCCGCGTCGGCCTCGCCGGCAGTCTCACCGGCATCCTGGGCGAGAACCGGTCCGGCAAAGCCCAGCGTGGCAGTGAGCGCGAGAAGGGAGAGAGTGGTGTTCAGTCTGGTCGTCATGATGGTCTCGATATCCTCGGTACGTCTGCCGGTTTGAGGCGGCTTTTCCGAAAAGCCGCTTACCACGGGCGGGGCGTGAAGTCAGGGGGCAAAGACGTGAGGAAGAGGAGCGCGAAAATGGAAAAGGGCCCCGAAGGACCCTTTCCCGGGGGAATATCCCCCGCGCCATTCGGCGCTTTATTGCTGTTCTCCCTGTCGGACGGGCCGACTTGATGGGCGAACGCTATGCAGAATGATTCTATCCGTCAACTGCGGATTCCCCGAAGGCAGCTACAATCGAGGCGCGGGACGGATTTGAAGAGCGGGTACGCCTGTTTGCCTTCGGGAGAAAGCGGAAAATCGGGCAAACCCTGCGGCATTCCGCCACTTTTCCGGGCGCGGCAAAAAAAGGCCGCACCCGAAGGCGCGGCCCAGTCAGACAGGGAGGACGCCGCGGCCCCGATACCGGGCGCGACAGGGATCACTCTGGCCGAATTGTGTTAAGATACTATTGTCGCGCGGAGCGTGACCGCGAAAAGGGATTTCAGCGACATGGACGAACGGGGGACGATCTTCGTCGGCGGCGGAGGCGAGGGATACGGCTCGCCGCAATTTCTGGAGCTGAACAAGGCCAACCGCCACGGCCTGATCGCCGGCGCGACCGGCACGGGCAAGACCGTGACGCTCCAGATCCTCGCCGAGAGCTTCAGCGCGGCCGGCGTCCCTGTCTTCGTGTCGGACATCAAGGGCGATCTGTCGGGGCTCGCCGCCGCGGGATCCGCCGAGGCGAAGCACCACGACGCCTTTGCCGAGCGCGCCGCGACCATCGGGCTCGATCTGGACTACAGCGCCTTTCCCGTGACGTTCTGGGATCTCTTCGGCGAGAAGGGGCACCCGGTTCGCACCACGATCGCCGATATGGGGCCGCTCCTGCTGTCGCGCCTTCTCGATCTGTCCGAAGCGCAGGAGGGTGTCCTCAACGTCGCCTTCCGCGTGGCAGACGAGCAGGGCCTGGCGTTGCTCGATCTGAAGGACCTGCAGGCGCTCCTGACCTGGACCGGGGAGCAGCGCAAGGAGCTTTCCTTACGCTACGGCAACGTCTCCACCGCCTCCGTCGGCGCGATCCAGAGGGCGCTTCTGGTGCTGGAGAACGAGGGCGGTGACCGGCTCTTCGGGGAGCCGGCGCTCGAGATCCGCGACCTGTTCAGGACCGCCGAGGACGGGAGGGGGCAGATCAACCTGCTCGCCGCGGACCGGCTCGTGAATTCCCCTCGGCTCTACGCCACGTTCCTGCTCTGGCTCCTGTCAGAGCTCTTCGAGATGCTGCCGGAGATCGGCGATCCCGACAAACCCCGGCTCGTCTTCTTCTTCGACGAGGCGCATCTTCTGTTCGACGATGCCCCGAAGGCGCTTCTCGACAAGGTGGAACAGGTCGCGCGGCTGATCCGCTCGAAGGGGGTCGGTGTCTATTTCTGCACCCAGACCCCGGCGGACGTGCCGGACGATGTGCTGGGGCAGCTCGGCAACCGCGTCCAGCACGCCCTCCGCGCCTTCACCGAGCGGGACCGCAGGGCATTGAATGCCGCCGCCGGAACCTACCGGGACAACCCCGCGCTCGATATCGCCGAAGCGATCTCGGAAGTCGGGACTGGGGAGGCGGTCACCTCCTTTCTCGCCGATACCGGGGAGCCCGGCATGGCGGAGCGAACCCTGATCCGTCCGCCGTCCTCCCGCCTTGGCCCCATCGGGGACGACGAGCGCGCCGCCATCGTCGCGGCTTCTCCCCTTGCCGGACGCTACGACGCGCATGTCGACCGCGAAAGCGCCTTCGAGATCCTGACGGAGCGCGCCGAGACCGCGAAGAAGCGCGCGATGGAGGCCGAGGATGCCGCCGAGGAGGAGCACGATTACAACGCGGCCCGGCGGTATTCCGGGCCCCTCGTCGGTCGGTCGGGGGAGGAGCGCAAGTCCACCCGGACGGATGGCATCGGCACAGCCTTCGCCAAGAGCTTTGCCCGTCAGCTCGGGACCCAGTCGAGCCGCATGATCGTGCGCGGGCTCCTCGGGGGCATGTTCCGCGGACGGTAGGCCGGAACGAAGAAAGGGCGCGGCCCCTGCATCGGCCGCGCCCCGTTCGTCCATCCTTGCTTGGAAACACCCGAGGCGGGACGCAGCTCCGCCGCGCTCCGGGCGCCCCTTCGGCTCAGGGGATGATGCGGTTGTACTTCGTGCCTTCCAGCGTCGCGCCGACGATCAGGCCGGACTGGCCGAAGATGATCGCGATCACCGGATCGAGGGAGGTCAGCGTTTCGGCGGAGATGTTGCCGCCCCGGTCGTTCACCGCGTATTCGGCATTGGCGCCGACCGACCAGCCCGGTGAGGTGCGGAAGGAGCGCAGCGCGTCCGTCGTCATGAAGTAGAGGACATGCGCATATTGCTGGGCGCCGATCTGGAAGCCGATGGAGGCCTCGACGGCGGCGTAGTAATCCACCGTCACGTTGTCGATCCTGAGGGCGCCGCGGCCATAGGCGCCGCCGATGCCGAAGCCGGCCTTGGTCACGAGCGGCATGTAGAGCGCGCCCATGGACTTGGCTTCGAGGTCCCGGGTGCCCGGAAACTGGTTGTGCAGGTAATTGCGCGTGGAATCGACGCGGGCGTCGATGCGTTGACCGCCGCCCGATCCGACTGCGTTGCTGCAGCCGGCAAGCATCGTCGCGCTCGCCGCGGAGGCGATGAAAGCCCGTCGCGACGTGGGAATGGTATTGTTCATGATCACTGCCCCAAGTGGATCGCTATGGTTGCCCTCGTCTCCGGCATCTTCGGCCGGTTAACCCCAGCCATAGCGCGGCGAGGGCACCAAGTCATCTGTATCTTGTAATGGGGCGCCTCGTTTCAGCGGCCCCCCGCTTAAACTTCTTTCAGCCTGCGCGCGATGCGCGGAGCGAAATAGGTGAGGATCCCGTCGCATCCCGCCCGTTTGAAGGCAAGCAGGCTCTCGGCCATTGCCTTCTCGCCGTCGATCCAGCCGGCCCGCGCGGCGCCCTCGATCATCGCGTATTCGCCGGAGACCTGGTAGGCGAAGGTCGGCACCGAGAAGCGCTCCCGGACCCGGCGGCAGAGGTCGAGATAGGGCATTCCGGGCTTCACCATCACCATATCGGCGCCCTCGGACAGGTCGCGGGCGACCATGCGCAACGCCTCGTCGCCGTTCGCCGGGTCGATCTGGTAGGTGGACTTGTCGCCCTTGAGGGCGCCGGACGCGCCGACGGCGTCCCGGAACGGCCCGTAGAAGGCGGAGGCCATCTTGGCTGCGTAGGACATGATCGAGAGGTGACCGTAGCCGGCCTCCTCGAGCGCGTGGCGCATGGCTCCGATCCGGCCGTCCATCATGTCCGAGGGGCCGAGGATGTCGGCGCCCGCCTCGGCCTGCACCAGCGCCATCCGGACCAGCGCCTCGACCGTTTCGTCGTTCAGCACCTCCCCGTCCTTCACGATGCCGTCATGGCCGTGCGCGTTGTAGGGGTCGAGGGCGATATCGGTCATCACGGCCACTTCGGGCGCCGCCTCCTTCGCCGCACGGATCGCGCGGCAGGTCAGGTTCTCGGGGTTCCAGGCCTCCTCGCAGGCGGCGGTCTTCTTCTCGTCCTCGGTGTAAGGGAAGAGGCAGATCGCCGGGATACCGAGCTCCGCCGCCTCGCGCGCGGCGTCCGCGATGCCCTCCACCGAGCGGCGGAAGACGCCGGGCATGGACGGAATCTCCTCCATCAGGTCCGCCGGCCCCTCGCGCACGAAAACCGGCCAGATCAGGTCGTCCACCGTAAGGACGTTTTCGCGCACGAGACCGCGCAGGGCGGCGGAGCGTCGCAGGCGGCGCGGACGGCCGATGGGGAAGGGGGCGGAGCTGTGCATGTCGAACCTCTCGAAGCCGCTGCGGGCGGGGCGGTACTCCCGGCGGCAGGTGCCACGGCGGGGCGTCCACCTCAAGTGTCCGGCATGGGTTTCGCTTCGCGGCGAGCAAGGCTAGGGTCCGCCGAACCGAGCAAGACAAGACAGAAGCGGGCGCTGTGCTCTCCTGGTACGAAACCGTCAGCGGACTCATCGACCTGCGGTCGTTCTCCAACCTGTGGTACTGGATCATGCTCGCCGTGGTCTGGTCCTCGGCCAGTCACTTCGTGCTCGGCGTTCCGTGGGACATGGTGCTGCGCGCCAGGCGGCAGGGCGGCGCGGCGGAGGAGGATCTGCATGACCTCGTTCGCGTGAACGTGAACCGCCTGCTTCATATCGCCGAAACCGCCGGGGCCGGGCTGCTCGCGATCGCCTGCTTCGTTCTGACGATGCTCACTCTGCTGGGCTTCGTCTACGGCATCGAATTTGCGCAGGCCGTCGATCTTCTGGCCGTTCCCCTCACCATCGTGGTCTGGCTTTCGATCCGCTGCGCGCGCGGCATCCGGGAGGCGGACGGCGCCGATCTCTACCGCCGGCTGCACCGCCATCGCCTTGTCACGCAAGGGATCGGAATGGCGGCGATCTTCGTCTCGGCCTTCTGGGGCATGGCCTACAATCTCGGTCTGCATCCCTTCTGAGAGGCGCCGCTGTGCATTGGCGAGTTGACAATGCCGCCGGGGTGGATACCTGACCGGCCCCATGGCCTCCCCCGATCATATCACCGTCTCCGGCGCCCCCGAGGGGTTCGACGCACTTCTTCTGAAGCGCGAGATCGATGCCGGGCGCGCTGTCATTCACGTCGCCCGCGATGCCGCACGGCTCGCGGCGATGCGCGCCGCGCTCGCCTTCTTCGCGCCGAACGTCGTCATCCTCGACTTTCCCGCCTGGGATTGTCTGCCCTATGACCGGGTCTCTCCGAACCCCGCCGTCTCCGCCACGCGCATGGCGACGCTGGCGGCACTCGTTCAGGGAATGCCGGGGCCGTTCGTCCTTCTGACGACGCTCAACGCCGCCGCCCAGAGGGTGCCCGCGCGGGATGTCCTTCGGGAATCGTCCTTCACCGCCGAGGTGGATCACCGGGTGGACGAGGAGGCGCTGCGCGGTTTCCTCGTGCGGATGGGGTTCTCGCAGGCGCCCACTGTGATGGAACCGGGCGATTACGCGATCCGCGGCGGCATCATCGACATCTATCCCCCGGGCGAGGGCGGCCCGGTGCGGCTCGACCTCTTCGGGGACACGCTCGACGGAGCCCGCCGTTTCGATCCCGCGACCCAGCGAACGACCGAGAAGCTGACCCGCGTGGAACTCGCCCCCGTGTCGGAGGTGATCCTGGACGAGCCGGCCATCCGGCGGTTCCGGCAGTCCTACCGCACCGAGTTCGGCGCGGCCGGCACCGACGATCCGCTCTACGAGGCGGTGTCGGCCGGGCGCAAACATGCCGGGATCGAGCATTGGCTGCCGTTCTTCCACGACCATCTGGAGACGCTGTTCGACTATCTTCCGGATGCGGCGGTGATGCTGGACGACCAGATGACGCCCGCGCACCTGTCCCGCTGGGAGCAGGTGGACGACGCCTATGACAGCCGCCGTGAGGCGATGAAGGTGAAGGACCGCGCCGGCGGCTCCGTCCCCTACAAGCCCGCGGCGCCGGAGCTTCTCTATCTCGACGAGGAGGCCTGGGGCGCCGCGCTGAAGCCGCACCGGCTCCTGCGCCTCTCTCCCCTGCCGCAGCCGACGGGGCCGGGCGTCACCGATGCGGGCGGCCGGATCGGGCGGAACTTCGCGCCCGAACGCCAGCAGGAGAAGCTCTCCCTCTTTGCCGCGCTCAAGCAGCACGTGGAGGAGCGGCGCAAGCACGGGCCGGTCGTCATCGCTTCGTACTCCGAGGGCGCGCGGGACCGTCTCAAGGGTCTGATGGAGGACGAGGACCTTCAGGGCCTGTCCGAGATCGGCGACTGGCGCGACGTTCCCGATGCGAAGGGCGGGGTGCATCTCGCCGTCTGGGCGCTCGAAGCGGGCTTCGAGGGACCGGCGGGGGATCTGCGGGTCACCGTCGTCTCGGAGCAGGATGTCCTCGGCGATCGTCTGATCCGCCGGCCGAAGAAGAAGCGCCGGGCGGAGAACTTCCTCACCGAGGCGCAGAGCCTGAGCCCGGGAGACCTCATCGTCCATGTCGACCACGGCGTCGGGCGGTACATGGGGCTGGAAGTCGTGGAGGCGCTCGGGGCGGCGCACGAGATGATCCACCTCGAATACGCCGAGGGCGCGCGGCTCTACCTGCCGGTCGAAAACATCGAGCTTCTGAGCCGCTACGGCCACGAGGAGGGCCTTCTCGACAAGCTCGGCGGCGGCGCGTGGCAGTCGAAGAAGGCGCGCCTCAGGGAGCGGGTCCGGAAGATCGCCGACCGGCTCATCCGGATCGCTGCGGAGCGGATGCTGCGCAAGGCGCCGGTCCTGTCGCCGCCGGATCATGCCTGGGAGGAGTTCTCGGCACGCTTCCCGTATGACGAGACGGACGACCAGCTTTCCGCCATCGCGGACGTGCTGGAGGATCTGGAGGCCGGGCACCCGATGGACCGGCTGATCTGCGGCGATGTCGGCTTCGGCAAGACGGAGGTCGCCCTGCGTGCCGCGTTCGTCGCCGCCATGTCCGGCCGGCAGGTTGCCGTGATCGCCCCGACCACGCTTCTGGCCCGGCAGCATGCCCGCGCCTTCACCGAGCGGTTCAAGGGCTTCCCGCTCAACGTCCGTCAGCTCTCTCGTTTCGTCAGCGCCAAGGAGGCGAGCGCGACCCGCAAGGGCATACAGGACGGCACGGTGGATATCGTCGTCGGCACCCATGCCCTCCTGTCGAAGCAGGTGAAGTTCCGCGACCTCGGGCTTCTGGTGATCGACGAGGAGCAGCATTTCGGCGTCTCGCACAAGGAACGGCTGAAGGAGATGCGCTCGGACGTCCACGTCCTGACGCTCACCGCGACGCCGATCCCGCGCACCCTGCAACTGTCGCTCACCGGCGTGCGGGACCTGTCGATCATCGGCACGCCGCCCGTCGACCGCCTCGCGATCCGCACCTACGTCTCGGAGTTCGACGCCGTGACGGTGCGCGAGGCGCTCCTGCGGGAGCATTACCGCGGCGGCCAGAGTTTCTTCGTCGTCCCCCGGATCGCCGATCTTCCCGCGATGGAGGAGTTCCTGCGTGAGCAGGTGCCGGAAATCTCCTTCGTCATCGCCAATGGCCAGATGGCGGCAGGCGAGCTCGATGAGCGCATGAACGCGTTCTACGACGGCAAGTTCGATGTCCTCCTGGCGACAACCATCGTCGAGAGCGGCCTCGACATTCCGACCGCAAACACGATGATCATCCATCGCGCGGACATGTTCGGCCTGTCCCAGCTCTACCAGATCAGGGGCCGCGTCGGCCGGGCCAAGACCCGCGCCTATGCCTACCTGACGACCAAGCCCCGGGCGAAGCTGACCCAGTCCGCCGAGAAGCGCCTGCGGGTCCTCGGCAGCCTCGACAGCCTCGGGGCGGGCTTCACCCTCGCGAGTCAGGATCTCGACATCCGCGGCGCCGGCAACCTCATCGGAGAGGAGCAGTCGGGACACATCCGAGAAGTCGGCTACGAGCTTTACCAGTCGATGCTGGAGGACGCGATCGCCAAGATCCGCTCCGGCGAGCTCGAGGGACTGACGGATGCCGAGGAACAATGGGCGCCGCAGATCAATCTCGGCGTGCCGGTCCTGATCCCGGAGGCCTACGTTCCGGATCTCGACGTGCGCCTCGGCCTCTATCGCCGCCTCTCGGGCCTCGAGACGAAGGTGGAACTGGAAGGCTTCGCCGCCGAACTGATCGACCGCTTCGGCAAGCTGCCCAAGGAGGTGAACACGCTCCTGCTCGTGGTGCGGATCAAGGCGGAGTGCAAGAAGGCCGGCATCGCCAAGCTCGACGCCGGTCCCAAGGGCGTGACGATAACCTTCCACAACGACAAGTTCGCCAATCCGCAGGGCCTCGTCGAGTTCGTTCAGGCGCAGGACGGTCAGGCGAAGATCAAGGACAACAAGATCGTGGTCCGCCGCGACTGGACCAAGGCCTCTGACAAGATCAAGGGTGCGTTCTCGGTCGCTCAGGACCTCGCCGCAAAGGCCAAGCTGGCCGAGAAGGCGAAGGCGGGTCAGGGGAGCTCCTGATCCGTCGGCCGGTGTGGGGGGGCGTCCCGTCGGGCAGTCTCTGGCAGGTGAAGGCCCGTCCCGGCCTTCAGGGCAGGCGCAGCGCCGCATAGGAGCCGGGGCGCGCCCGTGCCGTTATCGCGCGAGCGCGGCCGCTTACTTTCCGCGCCAGATCCAGCCGCCACCGAAGACGCGGGTGCCGCCTGTTTCGTAGAAGACGCAGGCCTGACCCGGCGAGACGCCTTCCTCGGCCTGGACGAGCTCGACGTCGGCGGTATCGGGGCCCGTCGGCCGAAGGATGGCCTCTGCCGGCATCCGCGTGGAACGCACGCGCACCGAGACCTCCCACGCGTCGCGGGATTCGAACGGCTCGTCGCCGAGCCAGTTGATCTCCCGCACGGGGACCGTCCGGGTGGCCAGCGCCGATTTCGGCCCGACGACGACGCGACGCGCGTCCGGGTCCAGCTTCACGACGTAGAGCGGATCGGAGAGACCGCCGATCCCGAGCCCGCGCCGCTGGCCGATCGTGTAGCGGATGACGCCCTCATGGGTTCCGACCACGCGGCCCTCCATGTCCACGATGTCGCCCGGTTCGCCAGCGCCGGGGCGCAGCTTCTCGATGACGGAGGCGTAATCGCCGTTCGGAACGAAGCAGATGTCCTGACTGTCGGGCTTGTCCGCCACCGGCAGACCATGCTTCGCGGCAAGGGCCCGCGTCTCCGCCTTGGAGACGAGCCCGCCGAGCGGGAAGCGCAGGTAGTCGAGCTGCTCCTGCTTGGTGGAGAAGAGAAAGTAGGACTGGTCCCGCGCCGGGTCCGCCGCCATGTGCAGTTCCGCCTTCGCGGGGCCGTCCTCGCGCCGAATGTAGTGCCCCGTGGCCATGCAGTCGGCATCCAGATCCTTCGCCGTCTCGAGCAGGTCCCGGAACTTCACACGCTCGTTGCAGCGGATGCAGGGCACCGGCGTCGCGCCCCCGAGATAGCTGTCGGCGAATTCGTCGATGACGGCTTCGCGGAAGCGGTTCTCGTAATCGAGGACGTAGTGCGGAAAGCCCATGCTCTCGGCCACGCGGCGGGCATCGTGGATGTCCCGCCCGGCGCAGCAGGCGCCCTTCTTCGCAAGCGCCGCTCCATGGTCGTAGAGCTGGAGCGTCACGCCGACCACGTCGTAGCCCTCGGCCGCGAGCTCTGCGGCGACAACGGAGCTGTCCACGCCTCCCGACATCGCCACGACGACCCGCGTCTGCGAGGGCGGTTTGGCAAATCCGAGGGAGTTCAGTCCGGTGGTCGTGTCCAGTGCCATGACGCGGTCCTCCAAAGGCCCGTGATGCGACGAGAAAGACGGCGGGCTACAGGAAAATTGTAGGCATCTCAAGGTCGCGCCGAAACCGGCCCTTAAGTCGCAAGGGGCATCTTCCGCTTCGCGAGAAGAATGGAGGTGCGAGCGATGTTTATCAAGAAGGTGGACGGCCCGAGGGCGGTGAAACTCCCCGACGGAACGATGATGACGCGGGCCGACCTGCCCGAGGCGGGTACGCGCCGGTGGGTCGCGAGCCGCAAGGCCGCCGTCGTGCGCGCGGTGCGTCACGGCCTGATCACGGCCGAAGGCGCCTGCGAGCGCTACGGGCTGTCCGCGGAGGAGCTCGAGAGCTGGTCCCGCGCGGTGGAGACCCATGGCGAGGCTGCCCTCAGGACGACGGCGCTGAAACGCTACCGGGACTATCGGACCGCCCCCGAGCGAGAAGGGTCTGGACAGACCTGAATACAACCTTAAGGTGAAATCGCCAATCTTGAGTATAGTAACGGGCGATTAACCTTTTGGCCACATGGTTCCAGTCGTCGCCGGGGGAACAAATAGGGACGAACGTATGCGTATCCTGCTTATCGAAGACGATCCTGCCACCACGAAGAGCATCGAGATGATGCTGATGCACGCCAACCTGAACGTCTACGCTACCGATCTCGGTGAGGAAGGCGTGGATCTGGCGAAGCTGTATGATTACGACCTGATCCTTCTCGATCTCAACCTGCCGGACATGACGGGCCATGACGTGCTGAAGAAGGTGCGCATGGCACGGATCGACACGCCGATCCTGATCCTGTCCGGCATGGACGATACCGACAGCAAGCTGCGGGGCTTCGGCTTCGGGGCGGACGATTACATGGTGAAGCCCTTCCACAGGGATGAGCTCATCGCCCGCATTCATGCCATCGTGCGCCGCTCGAAGGGGCATTCCCAGTCGGTGATCCATACGGGCAAGATCTCGGTCAACCTGGATGCCAAGACGGTGGAGACGGACGGCAAGCCAGTCCACCTGACCGGCAAGGAATACCAGATGCTGGAGCTGCTTTCGCTCCGGAAGGGGACGACGCTCACGAAGGAAATGTTCCTCAACCATCTTTACGGCGGCATGGATGAGCCGGAGCTGAAGATCATCGACGTCTTCATCTGCAAGCTGCGCAAGAAGCTCGGGCAGGCGACCGGCGGTGAAAGCTACATCGAGACGGTCTGGGGCCGCGGCTATGTCCTGCGTGATCCCGAGCCCGTTGCGCTCGCCCCGGATCCGGTCGCGCTCCGCGCCTGATCGCCGCCGCGGGATCAGGGATGGCCGCACCGTCATCCCGAGCCGTCATCCCGCGGCGGCTCACCTGCCGGCCTTAGTCCAGCCCTTGCTCCGCGCACGCGCCGCGCATAGACACGGGCGGACTTCAAAGGCAGCAGGAGCGGTCAATGGCCAAGGGCGCTGGCAAGCAGGTTGGAAATGTTCTCGTCTGGCTGGTGCTGATCGCGCTCGTGGTCGGTCTTGGCGGATATGGTGTGACCAATTTCGGCGGGACGACCTCCTCCGTCGCCACGGTGGGGGACAGGGACATCAGCGCGCAGGACTACGCGCGCAATCTCCGGCAATCGGTCCAGGCGCAGGGTCAGCAGCTGACGCTTGCCGAAGCCTCGCAGCGGGGCATCCCCGCACAGGTGCAGGGCCGGCTCATCGCCAATGCCGCGCTCGACAACGAGGCGGACCGGATCGGTCTCTCGGTGGGGGACGAGCGCGTGGCCGATCAGATCGCGCAGATCGAGTCCTTCCAGGGGCTGAACGGTGATTTCAGCAGTGACGCCTACACCTTCGCCCTGCAGCAGACCGGCTACACGACCTCCGAATTCGAAGCCGACATCCGGGACGAGACCGCCCGGTCGATCCTGCAGGCCTCCGTCGCCGGAGGTGTCGATGCGCCGGCCCGCCTGATCGACGTCCTGATGCAGTTCTACGGGGAGCGGCGCAGCTTCGAGTTCGCCCGCTACACGGCCGATGCCCTCATCGAGCCGCTTCCGGAACCGTCGGACGAGGAACTGCAGGCCTATTACGACGAGAACTCGGACGACTTCACCATTCCGGCGGCCAAGCTCGTGTCCTATGCATGGCTGACCCCGGATATGCTCGCCCCGCAGATCGAGGTCGACGAGGACGCCCTCCGGCAAATCTACGACGAGCGCTCGGATGAGTTCACCCAGCCCGAGCGGCGTCTCGTCGAACGCTTGATCTTCGATGACGAGGATCAGGCGAGCGAAGCCCGCGAAGCCATCGAGAACGGCGATCTGAGTTTCGAGGACGTCGTCGAGGGCCGCGGCCTCGGCATGGATGACGTCGATCTCGGAGATGTGGCCGAGAGCGATCTCGGGGCCGCAGGCGCCGAGGTCTTCGCGCTGGAGGAGCCCGGCCTCGTCGGTCCGCTTCCCTCCCAGTTCGGCCCCGCGCTCTACCGGATGAACGGCATCCTCGCCGCAACGACCGTGACCTTCGAGGAGGCGCGGGACGATCTCGCGCGCGATCTGCGCCTCGAGCGCGCCCGGCGCCAGATCGAAGCGCTCGCGATCGACGCTGAGGACGCGCTTGCAGGCGGCGCCACCATCGAGGACCTTGCCGCAGAGACGCCGCTTGAAGCGGGCCGGGGCGAGATCCGCGAGGGCTCGGAAGATCCGCTCGCGAGCTACACCGAGGTCCGCGAAGCCGCACAGTCTCTCACTGCAGAGGATTACGCGCGCATTGACGTGCTCGAGGATGGCGGGATCTACGCGATGCGCCTCGACGAGGAGCTGCCGCCCCGCGTGCCGCCCCTGGCCGACGTGAAGCCGGAGGTCATAGCCGGGTGGGAGCGCGCCGCAACGCGGGATCTCCTGCGCGAGGAGGCGGAGCGGGCCGTGGCGCAGCTCGATGTCGGCGGCCAGTTCGGCGACGACGGCTCCGAGACCGGCTCGGCGGATCTCGTCACCCGCGATACCTTCATCGCCGACACGCCCGAGGCGATGATCGAGGCGGCGTTCGAGATGGAGGAGGGTGAGACGCGCATCGTGGAGGGCGAGGCGGACGTGTTCCTGCTGCGGGTAACCGCGATAGAGCCGCCCGCGGAGGACGACGAGCGGATGACGAACTTCCGCAACGCGCTCACGGCGCAAACGGCACAGAGCCTCGCCGCCGACGTGTACCAGCTCTACGGCCGCGCGCTTACGGATGCTGCTGGCATCTCCTACAACGACGCCGCGATCAACGCCGTGAACTCGCAGCTTTTCCGCTGATGGCGAAGCTCTTCCCGGATCCCGCGGTCTTTGCCGAAGGCTTTTCGGCGGGACAGAACCAGGTCGTCTGGACGCGGCTTGCGGCCGATCTCGACACGCCCGTCTCGCTGATGATGAAGCTGGCCTCGGAGCGGCCGGACAGTTTCGTGCTGGAATCCGTGACCGGCGGGGAGGTGCGCGGGCGGTATTCGATGATCGGGATGAAGCCCGATCTCGTCTGGCGCTGCGACGGGACGTCGGCCTCGATCAACCGCCAGGCCCGTTACGAGCGGGACGCCTTCGAGCCGGAGACGGCGGATCCGCTCACCTCGCTCCGCGCGCTTCTCGAGGAGAGCCGGATCGTCCTGCCGGCCGAGCTGCCGGCGGCCTCGGCCGGGCTGTTCGGATATCTCGGCTACGACATGGTGCGCCTGGTCGAGCGTCTGCCGAACGTCAATCCGGACCCGATCGGAGTGCCCGACGCGCTGCTCATGCGGCCGTCCGTCGTGGTCGTCCTCGATGGCGTCAAGGGCGAGGTGATGGTCGTGGCGCCGGCCTGGGCCGGCTCCGGTTTGAGCGCGAAAGCCGCCTATGCGCAGGCGGCTGAGCGGGTGACGGACGCGGTTCATGCCATCGAAAGCGGCATGGCGGGCGAGACGCGGAGCCTCGGTGAGAGCGCTCGCGAACCCGGGGCGCCGGTGTCCAACTTCACCCCTGAGGCCTACAAGGACGCGGTTCGAACGGCCCGGGAATACATCCGCGCAGGTGACATCTTCCAGGTCGTTCCCTCCCAGCGCTGGACGCAGAGCTTCGAGCTGCCGCCCTTCGCGCTCTATCGCGCGCTGCGGCGGACGAACCCGTCGCCATTCATGTTCTACTTCGATTTCGGTGGATTCCACGTCGTCGGCGCGAGCCCCGAAATCCTGGTGCGCGTCCGGGAGGGCGAGGTCACGATCCGCCCGATCGCGGGGACGCGCCCACGCGGCGCGGACGAGGCCGAGGACCGGGCGCTTGAGGCCGATCTCCTGGGCGACGAGAAGGAGATGGCGGAGCACCTGATGCTGCTCGATCTGGGGCGCAACGATGTCGGCCGTGTCGCGAAGATCGGGACGGTGCGGCCGACGGAGGAGTTCGTCATCGAACGCTATTCCCACGTCATGCACATCGTCTCGAACGTGGTCGGCGAGCTGTCGGAGGAGCATGACGCCCTGTCCGCGCTCCTCGCCGGCTTGCCCGCGGGAACGGTCTCCGGGGCGCCGAAGGTGCGGGCGATGGAAATCATCGACGAACTGGAGCCCGAGAAACGCGGCATCTATGGCGGCGGCATCGGCTACTTCAGTTCGGACGGGGACATGGATTTCTGTATCGCCCTGCGCACGGCCGTCCTGAAGGATCGCAAGCTCTATATCCAGGCCGGCGGCGGCGTCGTGTGGGACAGCGATCCCGAGGCCGAGTTTCAGGAAACCGTCAACAAGTCCCGCGCCATCCGCACCGCGGCTGAAAATGCGGGCCGGTTCGCCGGGCGCGGCAACGGCTGACGCGCCCGGCCGTGCCCCGGCGGCCTGGCGCCGTTACATCGCGAAGGACGTGCCGCAGCCGCAACTGGACGTGGCGTTGGGGTTCTCCACGGTGAAGCGTGCGCCGATCAATTCCTCGGTGAAGTCGATCACGGCGTTTTCGAGGAAGGGCAGGGACACCTCGTCCACGACCACCTTCTGGCCGTCCTTTTCCAGCACCAGATCCCCGTCGTCGGGCGAATCGAGGGTGATCTCGTACTGGAACCCGGAACAGCCGCCCCCTTCCACCGCGACGCGAAGGGCCTGCGGCGCCGCGGAGATCTCGGCGAGGCGGGCAAAGGTGCGGTCTGTGACCTTGGGCGGCAGGGTGAGTGACATATCTCGGGCTCCGTTCGCATTCCCGTAAGGCTTCGAATATATGGCGGGCGGGACAAGGCAACAAGGCAGGGACATGCTGCAGCCATACGCATCCCGCCCGGGCGACAGCCGCGGGCGGCTTTACGACGAAGGAGGGAGCGCGCATCGCTCCTGTTTTCAGAGGGATCGGGACCGGATCATCCATTCCAGCGCGTTCCGGCGGCTGAAACACAAGACCCAGGTCTTCGTCGAGCATGAGGGCGATCACTTTCGCACGCGCCTGACGCATTCGATCGAGGTCGCCCAGGTGGCGCGGACGATCGCCGGGGCGCTCGGTCTGAACGGGGAGCTGACCGAAGCGGTCGCCCTCGCGCATGACCTCGGCCACACGCCGTTCGGACATACCGGGGAGGATGCGCTGGCGGCGCTCATGGCGCCGTATGGCGGGTTCGATCACAACGCGCAGGCGATCAGGATTGTGACCCGGCTCGAATGCCATTACGCCGAGTTCGACGGGCTGAACCTGACCTGGGAGACGCTGGAAGGGATTGCCAAGCACAACGGTCCCGTGCTGCCCCCCTTGCCGATGGCGCTGGCCGAGTACGACGCGATTCATCCGCTCGAGCTCGAGACCCATGCGAGCGCCGAGGCACAGGTCGCGGCGCTGTCCGATGACGTTGCCTACAACAACCACGACCTGCAGGATGGCCTCCGCGCCGGGCTGTTTACCGATGCAGAGCTGGCGGCCCTGCCGCTTCTTGCGCCCGCTTATGACGAAGTCGATTCGCGCTGGCCGGGGCTTCCCGTGGCGCGGCGGCGGAACGAGGCCCTGCGCCGGGTCTTCGGAATGATGGTCACGGACCTGATCGAGACCTCCCGCGCCCGTCTCGCGGAGGTGGATCCGCAGAGCGTGGTGGAGGTGCGCCATGCCGGCCGCCCCGTGATCCTGTTCTCCGACGAGATGCGCGCCCGGATCGACGAGATCCGCGCCTTCCTCTTCACCCGGATGTACCGCGCGCCCTCCGTCATGCGCGAACGGGCGCGGGTGACGCAGGTGATCGAGGATCTTTTCCCGCGCTTTCTGGACGATCCCACTCTCCTGCCGATCGAATGGCGCGCGGGCCTTGGGGAGGGGGACAGCGACCCCGCGGTGCGGGCGCGTCTCGTCGCCGACTATATCGCGGGGATGACCGACCGCTTCGCCTTGCAGGAACACGAGCGGCAGGCGGGCTAGCGTCTCCCGGGTTGCGTCCGGCTGGCCATGGACGGACGAACGGCCTGTATTGCACGGCCACTCTGCGCTAGGACGAATGGTCAGAAGCCAGTCGCAGGATCAGGGCAGGATGCACGGAACGTTATCAGAGGCGGCGATGGCGCCGATCATGGCCTTTGCCCTCGTGGGCGCGCTCGGGGTCGGAGCTCAGTGGATCGCGTGGCGCCTGCGTCTCCCGGCAATCGTGCTGATGCTGCTGGCCGGCCTGCTCATCGGGCCGGTCTTCGGCGTGTTCGACCCGGAGCGGGATATCGGACCGCTGATGCAGCCCATGGTGGCCATCGCCGTCGCCATCATCCTCTTCGAGGGCGGTCTGACGCTGAACATCCATTCGCTGCGGGATGCCGCGCTTGGCGTCCGGCGGCTCGTCATGATCGGCGCGCCGCTCGGATGGCTGCTCTCCACGCTCGCGCTGCACTATGTCGCCGGCCTCGGCTGGGCGGCGTCCTCGGTCTTCGGCGGAATCATGATCGTGACAGGGCCGACCGTGATCGCGCCCCTTCTCCGGACGGCCCGACTTGCACGGCGCCCGGCGCAGCTCTTGCAATGGGAAGCCATCGTCAACGATCCGATCGGCGCGCTTGCGGCCGTGCTCGCTCTGGAACTGGTCGTCGTTCTCGACACGGCGGAGAGCTTCGGCGTGGCGGCATGGGACCTCGCCCTCGGCATCGGCGTGGCCTGCATCCTCGGTGCCATGACCGGCTGGATCCTCGCTTTCGCCTTCAAGCGCGGGTTCGTGCCCGAGTTCATGAAGGTACCGGTGCTCTTTGCCTTCCTGCTCATCGCCTTCGGACTGTCCGATTTCATCCTGCATGAGAGCGGTCTTCTGGCGGTGACAGTGATGGGCGTGGTGGTCGCGAATGCGAATCTCGCGAGCTACACCGAGATGCGTCGGTTCAAGGAGCACGCGACGATCCTGCTCGTCTCGGGTGTCTTCATCCTCCTGGCCGCGAATCTCGAATTTTCGGCCCTCTCGCTTCTCGACTGGCGCGCGGCGGCCCTGATCGCGGTGGTGATCTTCGTCGCGCGACCGCTCACGGTCCTGGTTTCGCTCCTGAAGACGCCGATCCCGATGAAGGAAAGGATCCTCGTCGCGTTCACCGGGCCGCGGGGCGTGGTCCTGGTGGCGGTCGCAGGGCTCTTCGGCGAACGTCTGTCTGAGCTCGGATTCGAGGACGGCGCGCGGATCGGTCCGCTCGCCTTCGCCCTCGTTGCCGCGACTGTGGTGCTTCACGGCTTCACGCTCCGCCCTGTCGCGCGCTGGCTCGGACTTGCAGGCGGTGAGACCGTGGGAGTCGCGCTGATCGGTGGCTCTGCCTTTTCCGTCGGGTTCGCCGAGGCGCTGAAGAAGGCGGACGTGCCGGTTCTCATTGCCGACCCGAACCGCGCCCGTCTGCGGGGCGCCCGCGCCGCGGGACTGCCGACCTTTTTCGGGGACATCCTCTCCGAAAGCGCCGAATACTCGGTTGAGATCGCCAGCTACGGCATCTGGATCGCGGCAACGGACAACGACGCCTACAACACCCTCGTTACCACCGACATGGGACCGGAGCTGGGGCGGGAGTTCATCTTCCAGCTTCGCCGCGTGAAGCAGGAAAGCACTCGCCATGCACTCCCCGCGACGCTGGGCGGGCAGACCATCGCCGGGGGGCGGACCTATACCGAGGTCAACGCCCTGATCGCGGAGGGCTGGAGTTTCCGCGTCACGCGCCTGACAGAGGAATTCACGGTGGACGACTGGTCAGCCCATTATCCGGGCGGCATCCCCTTGGCTCGGATCTTGCCGGGCGGCGATCTGCGAATCCTCACCGGGCCCGAAGACGAGTTCCGTTCGCCGGAGGGCACACGCCTCGTGGCGCTCGTGCCACCGGAGGAGGAGACGCCGCAGAACGACGCGGATACGTCCGAGGCGGCTGAATAGGAGCGGAGCAGGGCGGGCCGATCCCGGGCCCGCCCTCGTCTCACCGGGTCCCCTCGGATCCTGCCTGCCCGGAAACGAAAAACGCGCCCGATTGGGGCGCGCTTTTGAACGGATCGTGCTGAGGAGAGAGGCTGATCAGCCGCCCCACGTCCGCACGCTGCCGCAATCCATGTGCACGAAGTTCGAGCCGTAGTACTTGCCGACGCCGCCGGCGCGGCAGGCCTGGGCCGCCTTCGCGATCTGGTTCACCGAGCGCGTGTCGAGGCGGAGGTCCGCAGCTTGCGCCTTCATGTGCAGCGACTTGCTCGCGACGCCACCGGAGCGGCTGGCGAGCATCGCGTTGGTGGCCGGAGAGCGGTAGCCGGAGAGCAGCATGTAGGGCTCGTTGCACTCGAGCAGGTTGTGGGAGGCGGCCATGATGTCCAGCGTGCGGAAATCGACGGCTTTCACCTCGTTGCGGCGCCAGTCGCGGAAGAAGTGGTCGATCTCGACCTTGGCATCTTTGATGTAGTCGCCCTCGATCCAGTAGATCGTATCGAGCTTCTCGCCGGTCCGGCCGTTGTACATCTTCAGCCGCCGGATGTCCCCGGCGCCCCGGAGGAAGCCGAAGGCGTTCGAATAGGTGGGCGCCGATGCGACGGCCGTGGCGGCGAAGGCCGCAAGAAGACCGCGCCGCGAAAGGGCGCCCGATGTGCGTGAATCAGTCATGTTTCGCTTCTGTCCCGTTGCCTCGTGGGGGCCGCTCTATGGTGGCGGCCTGTGTCCACTTATTCCCAGATGCCCGGGATTGATGCCACAGGATGGTTACCGGACCAATAACGGAATCGCGCGGGTTCCGTGAGCGTCTCCGCTTTCGGCGGGATTCTGCCAAGACCGTGACCTTAATTGATCGTTTTCAACGATTTGCGCCAAGTGAGCCTCTTGCGCAACATCCCCGGAGGGGGGTCTGTAAGCAGCTAAGGCATTGATATGGAGGCGAAAAAGGGGCGTTTTTCCTTGTTCCGGCATCCGAGGTGACGTTTCCGCGAGCGCTGCGTGACTGGACACCGCCCGGCCCCCGGCAAAGATTGGCCAAAACTCACCCGCCCGCGTCCCCGCGCGGCGCCGATCGGGATATCTTCGATGAACGCCGCACGACGGACCCTTTCCGCCATCTGCCTTGCCGCCGCCGCTGTCGGCGCGATTCCCGCACAGGCTCAGATCTCCGCCTTCCGCCAATCGGTCGCGGAGCGCGCGCTTGGGGCCGATGCGGTGGGGGAGGCCTATCGCAATCGGGATTACGCACCGATCTTTACAGGACGTGAGGACGAGGCGCGGCGCCAGGCTCTGCTCTCGGCCCTTTCCAAGGCGGGCGCTCACGGCCTGCCGACGTCCCGCTACGATCCCGATGAACTGATCGCCGCGTTCCGCTCTGTGAAGAGCGATCGGGATCGCGGCCGCGTCGAGATGATGGCGGCCCGCATGCTGGTCGATTTCGGGCGGGACATCTCGTCGGGTGCGCTCGAACCGGGCAAGGTCGTCCCCGGCATCAAGCGCGAGATCGCGCGTCCCGATGCCGCCGAGATGCTCGAGGCCTTCGCGGCGACGGGCGATCCGGACGCGTTTCTGGCCGGTCTCGCTCCCCGGACACCTGAATACACGCGCCTGATGGCCGAGGCGCAGCGCCTTGTCCGCGTCACCGCCGCGGGTGGTTGGGGGCCAGCGGTCGAGGGCGAGAAGCTCGAAGCGGGCCAGAGCGGCGGCCGTGTCGTCGCCCTGCGCAATCGACTGATCCGCATGGGATACCTGGAGCGGACAGCATCTCCGGATTACGACGCGGCCCTCGTATCGGCCGTGCAGCAGTTCCAGCGGGACCACGGAATCGCGACGGACGGCGTGGCCGGACCTTCGACGCTGGCGGCGCTCAACGTCTCCCCGGAGCAGCGGCTGGCGCAGGTAACGGTCGCCATGGAGCGCGAGCGCTGGCTGCCGCGGGATCGCGGAGAGCGGCACATCCTCGTCAACATCACCGACTTTACCGCGCGCATCCTCGATGACGGCAAGGTGACGTTCGAGACGCGCTCCGTCGTTGGCGCGAACAATTCCGACCGGCAGACGCCGGAATTCTCGGACGTGATGGACCACATGGTCATCAATCCGACCTGGTACATTCCGCGCTCCATCACGACGAAGGAATACCTTCCGATGATGCAGCGGAACCCCAACGCGGTCTCGCATCTGGAGGTGGTGGACAGCCGGGGGCGGACCGTTCCGCGCAGCGCGATCAATTTCGCCGCCTACAGCCAGTCGAGCTTCCCGTTCTCCATGCGCCAGCCGCCGTCGCAGAACAATGCGCTCGGCCTCGTGAAGTTCATGTTCCCCAACAGGTACAACATCTATCTGCACGACACGCCTTCCAAGTCCCTGTTCAGCCGGGAGAAAAGGGCGTTCTCCCATGGCTGCGTGCGGCTCAGCGATCCGTTCGACTTCGCCTATGCACTCCTTGCGAAACAGAGCGGCGATCCGCGGGGCCTGTTCCAGAGCCACCTGCGGACCGGCTCCGAAACGCGGGTCAACCTCGACGCGCCGGTGCCAGTGCACCTGATCTACCGCACCGCGGTCAGCCAGCCGAAGGGCCGGATGGCCTACCGCGGCGACGTGTACGGTCGTGACGCCGAACTCTGGGAGGCCCTGCGCGCCGCCGGGGTGGAAGTGACGGCCGGGCGGGGTTAGTACTCGGCCCCGCGTCGCGAGAGGGGCTGACATGAGATACAGCATCGCCGAGATCGCCGCCGCCATCGGCGCCCGGGCCGAGGGCAGGACGGACCTTCGCGTTGCCGGTGCGGCCGAGCCGCAGGCGGCGACCCCGGATCGTCTCGCGCTTGCGATGTCCCCCGCCTATGCCGCAAGTCTCGCGCCCGGAACACGTGCGGCGATGCTCGCAGAGGGGCAGGACTGGCGGGCGCTGGGGCTGGAGGCCGCCATTCTCGTGCCGCGCCCGCGCTACGCCATGGCCGGCCTTACGCAATTGCTGGACGACGGCCCCGCAATCGCGCCCGGGGTCCATCCCAGCGCCGTCGTGGACCCGGCCGCCGAGATTGCCGAGGGCGCCGCCATCGGGCCCTTCTGCGTCATCGGGCCGGGCGCCCGGATCGGCCCGAATGCGCGGCTCGGGGCGCATGTCTCCATTGGCGCAGAGGCCCGGGTGGGGGCGGACGCGCTGATCCTGGACGGTGTGCGCATCGGCGCGCGCTGCCGCATTGGGGATCGGTTCGTCGCCCAGCCCGGCGCAGTCATCGGTGGGGACGGCTTTTCCTTCGTGACGCCGGAGCCAGGCGCGGTGGAGGCCGTTCGCGCCTCCCTCGGGGACCGGCAGGGCCGCGCCCAGTCCGCCTATGCCCGCATCCATTCCCTCGGCGCTGTCGTGATCGGGGACGACGTCGAGATCGGCGCGAATTCCTGCATCGATCGTGGCACCATCGCGGACACCGAGATCGGATCCGGGACCAAGATCGACAACCTCGTGCAGGTCGGTCACAACGTCCGGGTCGGCTCGGATTGTCTCCTCTGCGGCCAGACCGGCATCGCCGGCTCGACGGTCCTGGGGGATCGCTGCGTGATGGGCGGCCAGGTCGGCATCACCGATCACCTGAAGATCGGGGATGACGTGATCGCCGGCGCCGGCACGCTTCTGCGCACCGATCAGGCGGCGGGACGGGTGATGCTCGGCAATCCCGCGATGCGGATGGAGGCGTCCATCGAGAGCTACAAGGCCCTCCGCCGGCTGCCGCGGCTCTTCCGGGATGTCGCAGCACTCAAGGACGGTCTTTCAAAGCGCGGGCCGGGCAATTAAATGGGGCCGACCGGGAAGGGATACGCATGACGGACGACATCGAAACCAGGGTGGCGGAGATCATTGCAGAGCAGGCCGTCCTAGAGCCGGGCGATGTCCGCATGGACATGACGCTCGAGGATCTGGGCATCGACAGCCTCGGCCTCGTCGAGAGTATCTTCGCGATCGAGGAAACCTTCGATATCCAGGTCCCCTTCAATGCCAACGAGCCCCAGAGCAGCGCGTTCGACATCTCCTCGGTGGCCTCCATCGTAGCGGCGGTGCGCCAGCTCGTCGCGCAGCAGCACCCGGCGTGATGGCACCTCACCAATGAAGCGCGTCGTCATCACGGGGGCCGGCACGATCAATGCCCTGGGTCAGGATGTCCCGTCGACCCTCTCCGCCATGGCCGAGGGGCGGTGCGGCATCGGTCCGATCAACGTGCGGGACATTGATCGCCTGAATGTGCGCATCGGCGGGCAGGTCACGGAGTACGACCCCGACGAGCATTTCAATCGCCAGCAGATCGCGCTTTACGACCGCTTCACCCAGTTCTCCCTCCTCGCGGCGCGGCAGGCCATCGGCCAGTCCGGCCTGACCTTCATCGGCGATCTGGCGATGGAAGCGGGGGTGGTCCTCGGCACGGCGGGCGGCGGCGTGAACACCTGGGACGAGAATTACCGCACCGTGTACGAGGAGGGGAAGAACCGCGTCCATCCCTTCGTCGTACCGAAGCTGATGAACAATGCCGGCGCGTCGCATATCTCTATGGAGTACAACCTCCGCGGACCGACCTACACCGTCGCCACCGCCTGCTCCTCCTCGAACCACGCGATGGGGCAGGCCTTCCACCTCGTGCGGTCCGGCGCGTCGCGTGTGATGGTGACGGGCGGGTCCGAGGCGATGCTCTCCTTCGGCGGGATCAAGGCATGGGAGGGCCTCAGGGTCATGTCCCGCGACGCCTGCCGCCCCTTCAGTGCCAATCGCAATGGGATGGTGCAGGGCGAAGGGGCCGCGATCTTCGTCTTCGAGGAAATGGAGCATGCCCGCGCCCGCGGCGCTGAGATCCTCGCCGAGGTCATCGGCTTCGCCATGACGTCCGATGCCACCGACATCGTCATGCCCTCCCGCAAGGGGGCGGCCCAGACGATCGCCGCCTGCCTGCGCGATGCCCGGATCAGTGGCGATGCGGTCGGCTACGTCAACGCTCACGGCACGGGCACCTCGGCCAACGACAAGACCGAATGCGCCGCCGTGGCCGACACGTTCGGGTCCCATGCGGACAACCTGATGATCTCCTCCACCAAATCGATGCACGGTCACGTCATCGGCGGCACCGGCGCTGTGGAGCTACTGGCCTGCATCATGGCGCTGAAGGACGGGATCGTCGCGCCGACGATCGGCTACGAGGAGCCGGATCCCGAATGCGCCCTCGACGTGGTTCCGAACGAGGCGCGCGAGGCGAAAATCGACGTCGCGCTGTCCAACGCCTTCGCCTTCGGCGGCCTGAACGCCGTCCTCGCTCTTCGCAGCGCCTGATCCCGCGGGGACGGGCGCGCCTCGCCGGACGAGGGGGCACCCGACGGAAAGATGAAACCGGGGCGCGAGGGCCCGTTCATCTTTCCGGCAAGTACCCCGGGGGAGGCACCGCGAGGTGCCGGGGGCAGCGCCCCCTTTGCCCGTCCGTCGGCCCCCTGTCGCTCAGGCGACTTCGGCGAAGACCTTGTCGAGGGCGGTCGAGAGCTTGGCGCACATCTCGTCCATCTCCGCGTCCGTCAGGGTAAAGGCCGGGCACAGGACGATGGACTGGCCGAGCGGGCGGCAGATCAGTCCCTCGTCGGTGCAGGCATTCGCGATCCGCTCGCTGACCGAGAGTTCGGACGGGAAGGGCGCCTTTGTGGCCTTGTCCGCCACGGCCTCCAGCGCCCACATGTACCCGATTCCGCGGAGCTCGCCGATATTGGGGCGATCCGCCACCTCTGCGAGCTTGGCTTCGAGCCGGGGTGCGCCCTCGCGCACCTTGTCCATCAGGCCGCCCTCCACGATCAGATCGATCGCGGCAAGTGCGATGGCGCAGCCGACCGGGTGGCCGGACGCGGTGAACCCGTGGGGGAATTCCTCGATCGCCTCGGCAGCGGCCTGCATGCGGTCGGCCAGCTCGGGGCCGAGGATCACGGCGCCCATGGGGAAGAAGCCCGCCGTCAGCGCCTTCGATGAGATGATCGCGTCCGGCACGACGCCGTAGGTGTCGCAGCCCCAGATCGCGCCCGTGCGGCCAAAACCGCAGATCACCTCGTCCGAGACCAGCGGGATGCCGTGACGCTTCAGGATCGGCTGGATGGCCTGGAAGTAGCCCTCGGGCGGAGGCACGACGCCGCCCGCGCCGAGAACCGGTTCGGCGACGAAGGCGGCGATGGTGTCGGCGCCTTCTGCCGCGATGGTCTCCTCGAGCTCCCGCGCCAGACGCTGGGTGAACTCAGCCTCGCTCTCGCCTTCCATCCCCTCCCGCCAGTAATGCGGACAGGTCAGGTGGACGAAGCCGGGCAGCGGCAGGCCGAACACCTCGTTGTAGGGCTTCCCCGTCATCGAGGCGGACACGACCGTCACGCCGTGATAGGCGTTCTTGCGCGTCAGGATCTTCTTGCGCTCGGGCTTGCCCTCGGCGCGGCCGAGGAACCACAGCATCTTCACCAGCGTGTCGTTCGCCTCGGAGCCGCTGTTGGTATAGAAGACCCGCCCGCGCTCGAAGGGGGCAAGCTCGATAAGCCGTTCGGAGAGCATCACCGTCTGGTCAGACATCCGCCCGAAGAAGGCGTGGTAGCCGGGGAAGCGGGCATAGGCGTCCTGCGCGGCGGAGATCAGGCCGGGATGGTCGAAGCCTGCCACCATGTTCCAGAGGCCGGAATTCGCGTCGAGGTAGCGGTTGCCCTCGGTATCGAAGACGTAGGGGCCTTCACCGTGGGTCAAGACGATGCTGCCCCGGCGCTTCACGGTCGGAAAATCGGTGAAGCCGAAGAAGCTCACCGCCTCGGCGCGGGTATCCCACCCGGTTGGTCTCTTGTCGTCCATGGCCCATGGTCTCCCTGACTGTGCCGCCACGCTAGCGCCGGGGCGCGGCGCCCGCAATCGGTGCCGCTGCGCCCGCGTCCGCCGCGCTTGACCGCGCCGAGGCGAGGGGCGACAGGACGAGGGGGACGTTCGGCAGGAGGTGCACCCATGCGCGGCGGTTCGGAGAAGGGCGGTGCGGACCACGGCGGACGGGATGCCGCCGGGCGGATCACGCTCTGGGGGATCGAGGTCTTCGCGGCGGTGGCCGAGGAGGGATCGCTGACCGCGGCCGCGCGGCGCCTCGGCACCAGCCCCTCGGGCGTCAGCCAGCAACTCGCCTCCCTCGAAGCCGCGATCGGCCAGCCCCTGATCGACCGCGCGCGACGCCCGGTCGCGGTGACGCCCGCGGGCGCGGCCTTTCGCCGGCGCGCTCAGCGGATCCTGAACGAGGCGGCGCAGGCGCGGGCGGAACTCGCCGTGCCGGGCCTTGCGCATCTGACGGACCTGCGGCTCGGGATGATCGAGGATCTCGAGGCGGAGGTGACGCCGCGGCTCCTCGCCGGGATCGCGGACGAGCTCACGCATTGCCAGTTCCTCCTGGAGACCGGCGCCTCTCATCGCCTCTTCGATCTTCTGGAATCGCGGGCGCTGGACGTGATCGTCGCTGCCGAATTGGGCGCGCCTGCAGACTGGATGGAGATGCACCCCCTGATCGAGGAGCCCTTCGTCGTCGCCGCGCCGAAGGGGAGCGTGCCCGACGGCGGGGACGCATTGGCGGCTCTGAAGGCGCTTCCGCTCATCCTGTATACCCAGCGGCACCTGATGGGGCGACAGATCGGCGCGCATCTGGCGCGGCAGAACCTGACGCTGGCGCATCGCTTCGAGCTGGACAGCTACACGGCGATCATGGCGCTCGTCGCGGCCGGGGCGGGCTGGACGATCCTGACGCCGCTCGGCCTGATGCGCACGCGCCGTTTTGCACCCGACGTGGACGTTCTGCCGCTGCCGTTTCCGCCGCTGTCACGGCGGATCTCCCTCCATGCGCGGGCCGAGGTGCTTCAGGACATGCCGGAGCGGCTCGCCGCGCGGCTGCGGGGCCTGCTCGGCGATCTGATCGTGGCGCCGGCCCTGTCGCGGATGCCGTGGCTGGGCGAGGAACTGCGGATCCTCGGCGATCAGCCGGCCATGACCTCGCCGGCTGCGACGACGAGCGCCCGGGAGATATAGTCGAGCTCGGGATCGGTGAGGCGGGCCGGGAGCCGCACGTCGCACGCGCGCATCAGCATGGCGCGGGTGCGAGGCATGTCCGGCACCTCGCCCGGGAGGAAGCGCCAGTTCCAGAAGGCGCGGGCATTATCCTCGCTCAGGCCGAAGACCTGCACCGGCACGCCCTGCATCTTCGAGGCGGAAACGAAGGCGCGGACCTGCTCCTCCTCCATGCCGAGGAGGTTGAACTGGATCGAATCGGGGGCGCGCTTCTCCTGCGGGAGCGCGTCCGGGACGTGAAGCCACTCTGTCTCGTTGAGCACGGCGGCGACCCGGTCGTGCCCGGCGCGGCCCCGCGCCACACGGTCTGCGACGAGGGGAAGCTGCGGGCGTATGACGGCGGCGGAGAGGTTGCCCATCCGCGTGTTGTAGAGCGGCAGGCGGTTCTGCCAGCGCGCGAAGGGCTCTTCGAGAACGTCATGCTTGCGCCAGTTCTGCTCGTAGGCGCCCGACATGATGACGGCTCGCGCGATCAGCTCGGGATCGTCGGTGACGAGGATGCCGCCTTCGCCGGCATTCACGAGCTTGTAGGACTGGAAGGAGAAGCAGCCGATCCGGCCGATCGTGCCGATGTTCCGGCCGGACCAGGTGGTGCCGAGAGAATGGGCGGCGTCCTCGATGACGGGCAGGCCGCGCGCCTCGGCGAGCTCCATGATGCGGTCCATGTCGGAGGTGTGACCGCGCATGTGGGAAATCAGGATCGCGTCCGCGCCATCGAGCCTGGCTTCGAAGTCCTCCAGATCGATGCGGTAATTCTCGCCGACCTCGCAGAGCACGGGCACGCAGCCGGCGTGGACGACGGCGGACGGAACGGCGCCGAAGGTGAAGGCCGGGATCACGACGCGGGCGCCCTCAGGCAGGTCGAGCGCCTTCAGCGACAGGAAGAGCGCGGCGGAACAGGACGAGACGGCGAGCGCAAAGCGGGCGCCCAGAAGAGCTGCGAACTCGCGTTCCAGCAGGGCCACGGGGGCATCCTGCGGCGCGGTGTAGCGGAAGAGGTCCCCCGAGGAGAGGAGGCGGGCAATCTCCGCTTCGGCCTCGGCCGGGATCGGCTCGGCATCATAGACGTTCGGTGCGGCGACGGCGGTATGCTGGTTCAACTCGAATGCCCCTCGGCTCTTCTTTTCAGGAAAGGTGTATCCGATCTTCAGCCTTCCTGAAAATGAACTTTTTGCAATCGTGGAGGAGGAGGGGCTCGGGGGACCCGTGATCGAGGAGGTTCGGAGGCGATACCCTTCCGGTGTGCGGCCGTCGCAGGAAACAGGGTCCGCCTGTCCGGGCATGACCCGTCAGTTCTGAGCGACGACGCTTCGCTTTACGCGCGGTTCCGACAATCGCCGGGCCCGATCAGCGGCGCGGGGCGGGGCGGCTTCCGGGGAGGGTGATGTTGGCGACCTGCTCGGCGATGGGATCGACCGAGAGAGGATGCGTCTCGCTGCTGTGCTGCGCGGGATCACCGATATCCTGCCAACTGCCGTGCTTGTAGATCTCGAGAGCGTCGAAGCCGGCCTTGTAGCCCATTTTCGCGCTGCCGGGGACCCAGTAGCCGAGGTAAATGTAAGGCAGACCTGCGGCGCGGGCGATCTCGATATGATCGAGGATGATGTAGGTGCCGAGGGACCGCGTCGCGAGAGAGGGGTCGTAGAAGCTGTAGACCATGCTCAGCCCGTCATCGAGCATGTCGGTCAGGCAGACGGCGGTCAGTGGATCGGCCGTGCCGCGGGGCCGGTCGCCCTGCTGCATGCGATACTGCACGACGCGGCTGCGCACCGGCGTCTCCTCGATCATCGCGGCGAATTCGAAGATGTCCATGTCCGCCATGCCGCCGTCGGCATGCCGGCTGTCGAGATAGGTGCGGAAGAGGGAGAACTGCTCCTCGGTCGCCCAGGGGGAGGCCGGGTCGCGCACGAGGTCCCCGTTGCGCTTCAGCGTCCTGCGCTGCGAGCGCGAGGGTTTGAAATCGTCCACCCGGATGCGGGCGGAGAGGCAGGCCATGCAATCGGCACAGGAGGGGCGGTAGAGGACGTTCTGTGAGCGCCGGAAGCCCTGTTTCGAAAGCGAGTCGTTGAGCTGTTCGGCCTGATCCCCCTGCAGCGCGGTGAACAGTTTCCGCTCCATCCGGCCGTCGAGATAGGGGCAGGGCTGGGGGGCCGTCACGTAGAACTGCGGCGCGATTGGAAGCGTATGGCGCATGGGAGCGGGCGGCCCGGGCGATTGAAGCAAGAGACCTGGACGGTAGCGCAGCGATTTCGCTTCGCCAAGGGGGAGAAGGGGCGGCATTTTCCGGAAGTTTCCGCCCCAATGCGCGATGCGAATGGCGTTCCTCGGGCAGTCAGCCCTCCTGTCGCCCGCTCCGTCCGATCAGCTGCGGTTCACCATCGCCGTGCCCAGAAGCATGTCCGTCAGCGATTGGCCCCGTGGCGCGGCGGCCATGGTGGCAAGGGAAATCAGCTGCGGAAAGACGAATGCGACGGACATGGCATAGATCCCGGTATGCGCCCAGGCTTCGATAGGCGAGAGCGGCGCGCCGTCCTTGTCCATGAGTTCGATCCCCATGAGCCGCATGCCCGGCGTCGCGGAGAAGCGTATGATCGTCAGCCCGCGATAGACGAGGGACACCGTGAGCCACAGGACGGGCAGGAAGAACAGTCCGGTGAACAGCGTCAGGACGACGCCGAGCACCACGAGGATCGCGATGAGAACGGTATCGACGATCCAGGCGATCAGACGCTTGAGCGGCACATCGGCATAGAATTCGGCTTCGTCTTCAGGATCTGGCAGGCCGGTCCTGCCGGGAAAAACTGTGCGGCTCATCATGGTCATTCTCGCGGGGTGGAACGATGGATGGGAAAAAGGCGGCGCCGTGGCGCCGCCATCTGTGGGGAAGCTGGAGCGATCAGGCCCGCTCGGGGAGCTGCGCCTCGGAGTCGTCGGCGCTGGTCTCACGCTCGCCGCTGGTCTTGGCGCGCTCTTCCATGAACTGGTCGAACTCGGCCTTATCGCGAGCCTCCCGAAGGCGATCGAGGAAGGTCTCGAAGGACTGCCGCTCGTCTTCCAGCCGGCGCAGCGTCTCGTTGCGGTAGGCATCGAAGGCCGCGTTGCCCGTGGAGCCCGTCATGCCGGTCGCGAAGCGGGAGAACCCTGTGCGGGCGCGCGGGCCCCGGCATCCGGAAAAGCGCTTGGTCACCAGCATGTAGCCAAGGACGGCAAGGCCGATCGGCCAGAATACGATGAAACCGAGCACCATGGCCGCGATCCAAGCGCCCTTGCCGCGCTCGTCGAGCCAGGTTTCGCCGCGGACGAACCAGTTCGGCCGGGGCATGGAAGCGGTGGTCGTGGTCATGTCGATATCTCCCTCAGGATGATGTGAATTCGTTTTACATTATTCCAGATGGGGAGGCTGGGACCGTGCCGCAAGATGCGATGTGAATGCTTTTTACATAAATCGTATAACTCACCACCGGGCATAGAAAAACCCGCCCCCCGAAGGTCGGGAGGCGGGCTCTTTGGTGCTGTCTGCACCTAGAAGACGAGGCGATTACCGGATGATGCGGACGATCCGGCGCTCACCGTCCACGATCACGGGCTGGCCGTTCACGTAGACATACTGGAAGTCGGACTCGGGCACATCGTAGAGGTCGACGACATCGGGGATGCCGGCGCCGACGACGACTTCACCGTCGAGCAGGACCGGATCGACCGGGTTCTCGCTGACATAGGTCACGACCTGCGGGCCGGGATCGGCGGCAGCGCCGAGCGCCGCACCGGCGAGCGCACCGCCGGCGATGGCGCCGACAGGGCCACCGGCCAGCGCGCCGATGGTGGCGCCCACGGTGGCGCCTGCGGTCGCGGACTGGGCGCGCGTGTCTTCGTACTCGATCGTCTCGACGGTCACGGATTCAGGCTGCGTGCTGATCGCGACGGTCTCGGAGCCAACGGGGACGTTGAGATACTCGCCGTAGGCCCAGCCGGTCGTGCCGTCATAGGAGACCTCACACCAGTTGGCGGCTTCCACGCAGCCGTTCACGGCGACGGTGTCGTTTGCACCGATCACGCCCAGAACCTCGTAGTCGGGTCCGGGACCGGCACGGAAGTTGAGGTCGGTGGTTGCGGTCGCGTCGACGGCCTGTGCGGACACGGCACCGGCTGCGAGAACCGCGGCGGTGGTCAGGGCAAGCGTTTTACGAAGGGACATATTGATCTCCTGTTGAACTGCTCTGGGAAACGAAAGGTCGCTTCTTCCATTGCGGCTTCAAACCGCCCAGACTGTCCGAGGTTCCTCGCCTAGGATCAGCCTTCAGAGGGTGCAGGCCCTCCCGTCAGCGGGATGGTGCCGGACCTGTTTCAAACAGGCAAAGCGTTGCCGAGCAGCTAAAAGGCGCGTGAAAGCGGGGAACCTGTCGGGGATCCGCCTCGCGCGCCCTGCGCCATTGACTGGACCGGGTATGCCGGGCGATGTCCGCCCTATGAGCACAGATCGCCTGACCTTCACCCGCGCGCCGATCCCCTTCGACCCGAAGGCCGGGGAGGAGGCCGAACGTACCTTCGCCGATATGGACCCGGAGGCGCGGGAGGTCCTTTCGGGGGCCGCCGGCTGCTCGCCCCACCTCCGCGGCCTGATGCGGAGCGAAGCGGACTGGCTGAGAACCGCGCTGGAGGATCCCGCCGCGGCGCGTGACGCGCTCGTGACGTCCCCCGCGGATGTGATGAGCCCGAAGGAGGCGAGCGACGTCCTGAGACGGGACAAGCGCCGCATCTCCCTTCTCGCCGGCGTCGCCGATCTCGGTGGAGCCTGGAGCCTCGAGGAGGTGACCGGCGCGCTGACCGCGTTCGCGGATCGCTCGGTGCAGGACGCTCTCGCCGCCACCCTCGCAGGCGACCTCTCCCGCGGCAAGCTGCCGGGACGGGGGGAGGAGGACCTGCCGACCCTCGCCGGGATGGTGGTGATCGCGATGGGGAAGATGGGTGCGGCGGAGCTGAACTACTCGTCGGACATCGACCTCGTCTGCCTGTTCGACCAATCGCTGTTCGACCCGAAGGATTATGCCGCGGCCCGCGCCGTCTACGTCAAGGCGGTGCGGAACGGCATGGCGCTGCTGTCGGACCGGACGCGCGGGGGCTATGTGTGGCGCACGGACCTGCGCCTGAGGCCGGATGCCTCCGTCACCCCGGTCTGTCTCTCCATCGAGGCGGCCGAGCGCTACTACGAGAGCGTCGGGCGGACATGGGAACGGGCGGCCCATATCAAGGCCCGCCCCTGTGCCGGCGCGATCGAGGCGGGTGAGGCCTACCTGTCCCGTCTCCGCCCGTTCGTGTGGCGCCGGCATCTCGACTTCGCCGCGATCCGGGACGCCCATGACATGCGCGTCGCCATCCGCGATCACAGGGGGCTGCACGATGCGGAGGGTCTCGACGGGCGCGACCTGAAGCTCGGGCCCGGCGGCATTCGGGAGATCGAGTTCTTCACGCAGACCCGGCAGCTTATCGCCGGAGGGCGTGACAGCACACTGCGCTCCCGCAAGACCCTGCCGGCCCTTGCCGCGCTGGCCTCCGCCGGCTGGATCGAGGACAAGGACGCCGCGGACCTCACGGATCATTATCGCCGCCTGCGGGAGCTGGAGCACCGCGTGCAGATGGTGGAGGACACCCGGACCCACTGCCTGCCGACCTCTGCGCCCGATTGGGACCGCATCGCGCGGATGTGCGGGGAGGGGGACACCTCGCGTTTCCGGGACGGGATCTCCGCGCTTCTTTCAGATGTCGCGACCCGCACCGATCCGTTCTTCGCGCCGGGCCTGACCGGCGATGCGCTGCCCGGGCCCGCCGATGCCGGCCAGGAGGAGCCCGAACTCATCGCCCGGTGGCGGACCTATCCCGCCATGCGCTCCTCCCGCGCCACCGAGATCTTCGAGCGGCTGAAGCCGGATCTGCTCGCGCGTCTCGGCCGGGCGGCTGATCCCGGCGAGGCCCTGCGCGCCTTCGACGGTTTTCTTCGCGGACTTCCGGCAGGGGTCCAGATCTTTTCCCTCTTCGAGGCGAACCCGCAGCTTCGGGAACTCATCGTCGACATTGCCGCCACGGCGCCTGCGCTCGCCGAATACCTGTCCCGCAATTCCGCCGTGTTCGATGCCGTTCTGGGCGGCACGTTCTTCGAGGCCTGGCCGGAGCAGGAAACGCTGCGCCGGGACTTGTCGGATCTTCTCGCCGCTGCGTCCGACCACGAGGACCGCCTCAACGCCGCCCGCCGATGGATGAAGGAGCGGCACTTTCGCATCGGTGTGCATCACTTGCGCGGCCTCATCGACGCGGACGAAGCGGGCCGTCTCTATGCCTCGCTTGCGGACGCCATTCTGGGCGCGCTCTTTCCCGTCGTGGTGGACGAGTTCGCCGAGCGTCACGGCAGCCCGCCGGGTCGGGGGGTGACCGTTCTGGCGATGGGCGCTCTGGGAGCCGGCTGGTTGACGGCGCGATCCGATCTCGACCTGATCGTGATCTACGATGCCGAGGGCGGCGAGATGTCGGAGGGCCGCCGGCCGCTGCCCGCGCGCACCTACTATGCCCGCCTGACCCAGGCGCTGATCACCGCATTGACCGCGCCGACCACCGAAGGCCGGCTCTACGAGGCCGACATGCGTCTGCGTCCCTCGGGGCGGCAGGGGCCGGTGGCGACCTCCCTCCAGGCCTTCGAAACCTACCAGCAGAGCGAAGCTTGGACATGGGAACACCTCGCCCTGACCCGTGCCCGCCCGGTGGCGAGCGCCGGGGAGGCAGAAGTCGCCGAGGGCGTCGCGGCGGTGCGGGACCGTGTGCTGGGCGACCCGCGTCCCAAGGCCGACGTGCTGGCGGAGCTTTCGAAGTTGCGCGCCCGGATCGGAGAAGCGAAGAGCCAGCGGTCCGCCCTGGACGTGAAACCGGGGCCGGGGGGGCTGCAGGACATCGAGCTCGCCGCTCAGGCCGCCGCCCTTATCTGCCCCGGCGCCGGGCCGCGGGACGCCGAGGGTCAACTGACCTCCGCCGAGGCCTGCGGCGCTCCGTTCGAGATCCCGCCGCTGCGCGATGCGCTTCGCCTTCAACGCAGGGTCCAGAGCGCCATCCGCCTCGTCAGCGGCGAACCGCCTGAGCCGGGAACGCTCGCCGCGGGTCCGGCCGAACTCCTCCTCAGGGGCACCGGGCACAAGAGCCTGGACGCTCTCGAAACCGCGCTTGCAGACGCCCGCACCCGCGCCGCCGCCGCAATCGACGCCGCGCTCGAAGGATATGATGATGCGTAAGACCGGAGACTGGGCCGACCCCAAGCGCCTGATCGCGGAAAGCTATCGGATCGATGGCATCACGACGGAGGAATGCCGGTCGATCTTCATGGACTGGGCGATTTCACTGCCCGCCGGCAGCGACCCCGCCACGGCCATCGAGGCGCTGCTGGAGCGTCACGCGGAGCCGGGTCATCCGATGACGGACGTGCTGCGCGAAGGACTGGCCGCGCCGCAGAGGACGGGCCGTCGCGGCGGCCCGGCTGCACGCCGCCGGCCCTGACGCAGGCGAGAAGAGGTCTGCTCCGCCCGCCCGGCGTCGGAGCAGCGCCCTACTGCGCGCTCAGAGAGACGCGGCCTCCCGCGCGATGGCCTCGATCCCGGCCCAGTCGCCGGATGTGAGCTTGTCCTTCGGCGCGACCCAGCTTCCGCCGACGCAGACGACGTTCGGCAGGGAGAGGTACTCCGCCGCATTCTGCACGCTCACCCCGCCCGTGGGGCAGAACCGCATTTGCGGCAGCGGGGAGGAGAACGCCTTCAGGGCCGGGGCCCCGCCTGACGTTCCGGCCGGGAAGAACTTCGCCATGGTGTAGCCGCGGTCCAGCAGGCGCATGATCTCGGAGGCCGTGACGACGCCGGGCAGGATCGGCAGATCGTTCGCCTCCGCCGCGTCCAGCACCGTTTCAGTCGCGCCGGGGGAGACCCCGAAACGTGCCCCGGCCTTCTTTGCGGCTTCCACGTCGCGCGCGGTCAGGAGCGTGCCGGCCCCGACGACGCCACCCTCGACGTCTGACATCTCCCGGATCGCATCGAGCGCCGCCGGCGTCCTGAGCGTCACCTCGAGCGCCGGCAGGCCGCCCGCGACGAGGGCCTTCGCCAGATCCTTGGCCTGTCCGGCATCCTCGATCACGAGGACCGGCACGACGGGCGCGCGGCTGCAAAGGGCGAACGTGTGCTGGCTGATCTCTTCGGGCGTCATGGAAGGTCTCCGACTGTCTGGCCCGCTGCGGCCGTTCTTGCCTCCGGCGGGGGTATTTTAAGAAAGTTGAAACTGGAATCATGGTGAATGGGACCTGCGGTACAGGCTGTGGAGCCGATGACCGCGAAAGGTGAACGCACCTGCTCACGTCCTGAGACGTGACGAGGGGGCCGCTTCGAACGGGCGGCGCGCGCCTTCACCTTTGGGTAGGTCGCCCCGCCGGAGGCACCGGTCGGGGCGCGCCCCGGACCTACGCACCCAACGCCAGAGGGTTCCGCGGCACCACGGCCGGGTGCCCCGCTGGCGGGTCCTGGCTGGCGGACCGCCATCCGCGCGCAGTCCCGCCCCGGGCCTCACAGCAGGGCGCTCGCGCCCTCGGTGGACGGGCCGGCCTGGCGGCGGAAGGTCTCGAACAGTTCCCGCCCGAGGCCGAACCGGTTGCCGGACAGATCCGGCGTGACTGGCTCGCGCGCGTCGAAGCCGTCCTCGAGAACCGAGATCGATCCCGCGACCGCATCGACGCGCACCCTGTCACCGGTCCTGAGCTTGGCGATCGGGCCACCGGAGGCGCCTTCGGGCGAGAGGTGGATCGCCGCCGGCACTTTTCCGGACGCGCCGGACATCCGTCCGTCCGTGACGAGGGCGACCTTGAGGCCACGATCCTGCAGCACCGCCAGGACGGGCGTGAGGTTGTGCAGCTCGGGCATGCCATTCGCCTGAGGGCCTTGGAAGCGCACGACGACGATGGTGTCCTCGGTGAATTCGCCGTTGCGGAACGCCTCCTTCACTTCGGCCTGGTCGTGGAAGATGCGGGCCTTTGCCTCGATCACGTGGCGCTCCGGCGCGACGGCGGAGACCTTCATCACGGCGCGGCCGAGATTGCCCTCGAGTTGCCGCAGCCCGCCGGTCTTCTGGAAGGGATCGGCAGAGGGGCGCAAGATCTTCTCGTTCTGGCTCGAGCCTGCGCCATCTTCCCAGACCAGCTCCCCGTCCTTCAGCTTGGGTTCCTGCGTGTAGGAGCCGAGCCCGTCGCCGTGGACCGTGAGCGTGTCCTCGTGCAGCAGGCCCTCTTTCAGCAGATCGCCGATCATGAAGCCGAGACCGCCGGCCGCGTGGAAGTGGTTCACGTCCGCGAGGCCGTTGGGATAGACCTTCGCCATCATCGGCACGACCGCCGAGATGTCCGCGAAGTCCTCGATGTCGATGTGAATGCCGGCCGCCTTCGCCATCGCGGGGATGTGCAGGATGAGGTTGGTGGAGCCGCCCGTGGCCATCAGCCCGACGATCCCGTTCACGAAGGCGCGCTCATCGAGGATCTCGCCTGCGGGGCGATATTCGTTGCCCTGCCGGGTGATCTCCAGCGCTCGCTTTGCGCCAGCGGCGGTCAGGGCGTCGCGCAGGGGGGTGCCTGGATTCACGAAGGAGGCGCCCGGCAGGTGCAGCCCCATGAACTCCATCAGCATCTGGTTGGAATTTGCGGTGCCGTAGAAGGTGCAGGTGCCGGGGCCGTGATAGCTCTTCATCTCGGCGTCCATCAGCGCGTCCCGGCCGACTTCGCCGGCGGCGAATTGCTGGCGGACCTTGGCCTTCTCGTCGTTCGGCAGACCCGACAGCATCGGGCCGGCCGGCAGGAAGACGGCCGGGATATGGCCGAAGGCCCCGGCGGCGATGATGAGGCCGGGGACGATCTTGTCGCAGACGCCAAGGAAAACCGCGGCATCGTAGCAATTGTGCGAGAGGGAGACGGCGGCGGCCAGAGCGATCACATCGCGGGAAAAGAGCGACAGCTCCATCCCGGTCTGCCCCTGCGTGACGCCATCGCACATGGCCGGAACGCCGCCGGCGACCTGCGCCGTCCCGCCGGCGTCACGGGCGGCGGCGCGGATCAGCTCGGGGAAGCGCTCGAACGGCTGATGCGCCGAAAGCATGTCATTGTAGGCGGTGACGATGCCGAGGTTCGGGACGTGGCCCCCGGCGAGGCGGTCCTTGTCCTCGCCCATGGCGGCATAAGCATGGGCCTGGTTGCCGCAGGTCAGGTGCGCGCGGGCGACGCCCTGGTCCGCCGCGGCATGGAGCCGGGCGAGATAGTCCGGCCGGCTGTCGCGGCTGCGCTCCCGGATGCGGTCGGTGACACGGGCGATGGTCTCGTCGAGGGGCATTGCGGCTCTCCCTGCGGGCTGTCGACGACGGACACTTAGCCAGTTAGCGGTAACGGTGCAATCGTCACTCCGGCCGGCGAGGCCGGATCCTGATCGAAACCTTGAACGGGGCTGCACGGATTGCCGCGGCGCCCGGTTTTGTTCGGTACGGGCGGATCCCGGCACCCTGGCCGCAGGGGCGCCCGGGAGTGCCTGCAGGCCATCATTCGATGCCTGACGCCGACGACTGCAGGATTTGCAGTCAGGAAAGCCGCCCGCCGTGCTATCTTGCCCTTGGGAAGAGGGAGACTAGGATGCGCGGACCCGTCAGACATGCGGCCTTGCGGACGATCCCCCTGATTGCGGTTGCCGGTCTTGTCATCGCGTCTTTCGCCCGCAAACCGGCGACGGAAGGCCGTCCCGTGCTCACGTCACCCGCGCCGTGGTCCGTCGGCACATATCGCTGAGGCTGCGTTCCCCCACTTCCCCGCGCGCGCGGCAGGTAGTAAGGCGCCCGCATGACATCGCCCGATAGCTCTCAAGACGACGCCACCGATCGCTCCGGCGCCCGCCCGACGATCCGCCTTCGCCCCAACACCGACGCGCGCGCCATCCGCCGCGGGATCCCGTGGGTCTTCTCGGACCAGATCGTGTCCGACCGGCGGACACGCGCGCTTGCGCCGGGCGCCATCGCGCGGCTCGAGGATGCCGGGCGCCAGCCCATCGGCACGGTCGCCGCGACCACCGGCTCGCGCATCGTCGCGCGCCTTCTGGACGCCGACCCCGAGGCGGAGATCGACCGGGACTGGCTGAAGAAGCGTCTGGTCGCCGCGCTCGACATGCGGGAACGCCTCTTCGATGCACCCTATTACCGGCTGGTCCACGCAGAGGCGGACGGCATGCCGGGCGTGGTCATCGACCGCTTCGGCGAAATTGCCGTCATCCAGCCGAACGCGGCATGGGCCGAGGCGCGGGTGGGCGAGATCGCCGAGATCCTGACCGAGGTGGCGGGGCTTCGCGCGATCTACAAGAACGCGTCGGGACGGGCGCGTGGGCTCGAGGGGCTGGACGATGTCTCGTCCATGCTGATCGGCCAGGCGCCGGACGGGCCGCTTCCCGTTCCGATGAACGGCGCGACGTATCTTGCGGACCTGACCGGCGGACAGAAGACCGGCCTGTTCTACGACCAGCGCCCGAACCATGCCTTCTGCGCGCGGCTTGCCGGGCAGGGCGGGCGCGTGCTCGACGTGTTCGCCCATGTCGGCGGTTTCGCCCTGGCGGCCCTCGCGGCGGGGGCGGGCAGCGCTGTCGCGGTGGACGGGTCGGCACCGGCGCTTGAGCTGGCGATGGGCGGCGCAGAGGCGTCCGGCGTCGCGGATCGTTTCGAGACGCGCCGCGAGGATGCGTTCGACGCGATGCAGGCGATGGGCGAGGCGGGCGAGCTTTTCGACCTCGTGGTCTGCGATCCACCTGCCTTCGCGCCCTCCAAGCCGGCCCTCGAAGCGGGCCTGCGGGCCTACGAGCGGGTCGCGCGGCTGTCGGCGCCGCTGGTGGAGCCCGGCGGATACCTGACCCTCTGTTCCTGCTCCCATGCCGCGGATCTGACCAAGTTCCGCTCCGCCTGCCTGCGGGGGATCGGCCGGGCGGGGCGGCAGGCGCAGCTGGTTCATACCGGCGGGGCCGGGCCCGATCACCCGCTGCACCCCTATCTCGCAGAAAGCGGCTATCTCAAGGCACTGGTCTTCCGGCTCCTGCCGTGACCCGCGCTCTCCTCGACGCCTGCGTCCTCTATCCCGCCGTGATGCGGGAGGTTCTCGTCTCGGCCGCGAAGCGGGGGCTCTACAGACCCCTGTGGTCCGCGCGGCTCCTTGAGGAATGGGCGCGGGCGGCGGCGAAGCGTGGCGCCGGCGAGGAAGCGATCGCACGGGGGGACGTGGCCCTTCTGCGCGCAGCTTTCCCGGCCGCAGAAGTTCCGCCTGCACCGGGCATCGAGCAGCGGCTCTGGCTGCCGGATCCCGCGGATGTCCACGTCCTTGCCGTTGCCATCGCCAGCGGCGCCGACCTTGTGGTGACGATGAATGCCAAGGACTTCCCGCGCCACACATTGCGCGAGGAAGGGCTGGACCGGATCGACCCGGATGCGTTCCTGATGGACCTGTGGCTGAAGGATGCGGCCGGGATGGAGGCGGCGGTCGCGGATGTCGTCCACCGGGCCGCGCGGATGGACGACGCGCCGCGCGATGCCCGGACGCTCCTGAAGAAGGCCCGGCTGCCGCGGCTCGCCAAGGCGATCGGTTAATCGTTCGGAAGCCAGCGCGCCTCCCGCGCCTCGATGGCCGCGACGCGCTCTGCGGTCTTCGGGTGGGACAAGAGCCACGCGGGCTGCGATCCCGATCCGGAGCCGGTCAGTTTCTCGAGCTTGGCGAAGAGGGATTTCTGCGGGCCGGTTCCGATCCCCGATTTTACCAGCAGCGCCGAGGCGTAGGCGTCGGCCTCGTGCTCGTCCTGACGCGAAAGCTTCGCGGCCAGAAGCGAGGTCAGGGCGCTGGCAATGGCCCAGCCGAGGCCCGGCAGGAAACGGTTGAGGATGCCGCCTAGTGTCATGCGGATCGCGTTCTGCCCGGAAAAGTCGATCATCCGGCGCCGCGAATGTCCCAAGGCGACGTGGCCGAGTTCGTGGGCGATGACGCTGGCCATCTCCTCCGCCGTGACCTTGCCGTTGCGGTACTGGTCGAAGAAGCCACGTGTGATGAAGATCCGGCCGTCCGGCGCGGCGAGGCCGTTCACCGGCGCGATCTCGTAGATGTTGACCCGGATCCTGTCGAGATCGAGCGCCTTTGCCATGCGATCCGTCAGCTCCTTGAGCTTCCGGTCCGCGAGCTCCGTGGATTTCTCGTCGAGCTCCTTCTTCGTCCGCCAGACCGAGAACCGGTACATGACGAGCCCGTAGGCAAGGAGCAGTAGGAGCGGGGTAAGCTTCAACATCGCGCTGAATATGGGCTGCCGCTTGGGAGCGGGCAAGCGTGGAGGGATGCCGGGCGGATCAACTCGGCTTCATACCGCGGGCCTCTCCGGCGTCATCTTCCGAACAGGCTGTATCCCAGAAGGCCCACGCGCTCCCTCAGCCCGATCCGGAGAAGTTCCATCGAGCTTGCCAGGTCCCATCCCACCCTCGTCGTCGCCCCGGCGCGGAAGTCGACCGGATAGGGCACCACGGCAGGCCAGCCCGCCGCCTCGAAGCTGTTCACCGCGCGGCGCATGTGGAACGCGGAGGTCACGAGAAGCCACGTCTCTCCCTCCTGCGGATCCACGACCTTGCGGGACAGGCGGGCATTCTCGGCGGTGTTGCGGGAGGCGCCCTCGAGGATCAGCCGCTCTTCGGACAGGCCGAGGGACAGCAGCAGATCCCGTGCCGCGTCCGCCTCCGAGCCGCCGCGCCCGAAGAGATCGCCGCTGCCGCCGGTGAAGAGCACCCGCGCCTCGGGGAACCGCCGGGAGAGGGCGACGGCAGCGGTGATGCGGTCTGCCGCCTCGTTCAGCTCGGGGCGCCCGGCCACGCGGGACGCATCGAGATCGATCCCGCCGCCGAGCACGACGATGCCGTCCACTTCCGAAATTCGGGGCTCCTGCGGATACATGTGCTCCAGTGGCCGGACGAGCGCCGCGCCGAGGGGCAACACCGCCAGAAGCACGATAGCAGAGAACAGGATCGAGGAGGACCAGATCGCCAGCCCCCGCCGCTCCAGCGCCGTTCCGAGGACGGCAAGAAAGGCCAGCCCGGCCAGCCATGTCGTGGGCGCGACGAGAAAGCCGGCGATCTTTGCGGCAATGAAGAACAGCGTATCCATGGGCGGGACCTTTGCATCCGGCCGGGCGCGGTCAAGAGTGCCGCTGCGGCGCGGGGACCATGACGGTGGCCTTCACCTCGGCGTGGGGGCTATGGGCGCCGGCCCGCTCTTGTCCTAGAAGGGACGCAACGCGAAAGACAACGAGGCCACTTGCATGACCCTTCCCCTGACTGCCCCGATCCGAGCCACCTGCGCCGCTGCGCTTCTAGCGTTTCCCCTCGCAGGGCCGGCAAATGCGCAAGAGGACCTGACGGAGGATCGCGTGCGCGAGCTGGTTCTCGAGACGATCCGGCAGAACCCGCAGATCGTCATGGAAGCGGTCGCGATCCTCGAGGCGCGGCAGTCCGCTGAGCAGGCCGAGCAGTCGCGGAATGCCCTCTCCGTCCAGCGCGAGGCGCTCGAAAGCGTCGAGAATGCGCCGGTCATCGGCAATCCGGACGGGGACGTCACGATCGTCGAATTCTTCGACTACAACTGTCCCTATTGCCGCCGCGCGACGGCGGAGGTGAATGCGCTCCTCGAGGAGGATGACGACGTGCGTGTTGTCCTGCGCGAATGGCCGATCCTGAGCGAGGGCTCGGTCTTCGCCGCCCGCGCCGCGCTCGCCGCCCGCGAGCAGGGGCTCTACGAGGCGTTCCACAACGCGCTGATGACCATGGCCGGACGTGCCGAGGAGCCGACCGTTATGCGCGTGGCGGAGGAGGTCGGGCTCGATACCGATCAGCTGAGGGCGGACATGGACGCCCCCGAGGTGGACGCGCATATCCAGCAAAGCCTCGACCTTGCCCAGTCCATCGGCTTCTCCGGCACCCCCTCCTTCGTCATCGGCGAGGAAATGGCGCCGGGCTTCGTGGAGCGCGCTGCCCTCGCCGAGATGGTGGAAGCCGCCCGCGAGGCCGACGGTCAGTGATGGAACCCTCCGGTGGCGGGAAGGCGTTTGGAAGAATGCCCGCCCAATACCGGAGGTTCTGAATGCCCGGAGATACCGCAAAGCGCGCTGTCCTCTACAGGATGGTGATGCCCGATCACCTCTGCCCCTTTGGCCTGAAGTCGAAGGCGTTGCTGGAGCATGAGGGATACGAGGTCGAGGACCATCACCTCACCACCCGCGAGGAGACCGACGCCTTCCAGGCCGAACATGGCGTTGAGACCACGCCGCAGACCTTCATCGACGGGAAGCGGATCGGCGGCCACGATGACCTGCGCCGGGAGTTCGGGAAGGACGTGGCGGAGGACAAGGAGACCTCCTATCGTCCCGTGCTGACGATCTTCGCGGTCGCGGCGCTGATGGCTCTGGCGGTGAGCTACGCGGCCTACGGCACGATCTTCACCTTGCGCGCGCTCGAATGGGTCATCTCGATTTCGATGACCTTCCTCGCCATTCAGAAACTGCAGGACGTCGAGAGCTTCTCCACGATGTTCCTGAACTACGACCTGCTGGCCCGCCGGTGGGTCCGGTACGGTTACCTCTATCCCTATGGCGAGGCGCTGGCCGGTCTTCTCATGATCGCCGGTGCGCTGACGTGGATCTCCGCCCCCATCGCGCTTTTCATCGGGACGATCGGTGCCGTTTCCGTGGTCAAGGCCGTCTACATCGACAAGCGGGAGCTAAAATGCGCCTGCGTTGGCGGCAACAGCAACGTCCCGCTCGGGTTTATCTCCCTCACCGAGAACGTGATGATGGTCCTCATGGGCCTCTGGATGCCGCTGCGGATGTGGGTGCTCGGCTAGGGGCGAGAGGGCCTTGCGTCCAGCGGGCCGGGCAAGTCCTGCTCGGAAGCGGCGTAGGGCAGGCGGTGGCGTTTCCGGGCATTGAGCACCGCGACGCGCGCGGCACCGGGGCGGGCGTATTCCGCGATATCCGCGGCCGCCCTTCGCAGGTCCTGCGGACGCGTCACGGCATGGCGCGCCACCAGCACCACGGCGTCCGCCAGCGGGGCCATGTACCGCGCATCGACCACAGGAAGGAGCGGCGGCGAGTCGAGGATCAGCACATCCACCCAGCTCCGCGCCTCCTCCACCATGCGTTCGAACAGATCCGAGGCGACGAGCTTGTCCGTGGCAATGCCGCTCCGGCCGGCCCCGAGGATCATGCCGGCATCGGTCATGGGGTCGTCGACGTAGTACTGGTCCAGCATGTCCGAGCCGGTCTCATCGGTCAGGAACGCGACGAGGGAGGAGAAGCTCCGGATGCCGAGCTTGTCGTGGATGGTGGGCGCGCGCAGATCGCCGTCGATCAGCATGGCGCGCTTTCCGGCCTCGGCGTAGGTGCGCGCAAGCGCCAGCGCGATGGTGGATTTGCCCTCGCCGGCATCGCCGGAGGCGAGAAGGACGACCATCCCCTGCTTCTCCGGCCGTGTCTCCAGGTGCCAGGATCGATCGAGCGCCGCGCGCAGCTTGCGCAGGCCCTCCGCGTAGGGCGAGAGCGGAGCGCGCACGACCATGTCGGCTGGTGAGAGCATCTCGTGCCCCGAGAGGTGGGGCAGGGTGGTCGGCACCGGACTGGCGGCGAGACGGGCCAGCTGGTCCTCCGACGTGATGCCGCCGAAATGGTACTCGGACGCAAAGGCGATCCCCGAGCCCACGGCGAGAGACGCCGCCACGGCAAGCGCGAGAACCATCGTGCGGTCAGGGGCGCTCGGCGCTGCGGGGGGCATTGCCCTGGAGACGATCCGCGCATCGGCAAGCTGCAGCGTGACGTCCACCTCGAGGTCCCTCAGCCGCGACATGAGGGACTGGTGCTGGGCGCGCGCGATCGCCGCGTTCTGCTGCAGAAGGAGGATCCGGCTCGACACGGACGAGGGCAGCGCGCCGGAGGACAGCTTCGCGTCCAGTATCGCCTCTGACATGTCCTCGCCGGCGCTCCGCACCACGAACCTGTCCAGCGCGGCTTCGGACGAGGCGACGGCGTCCTGCGCGGCCTTCATCTGGGCGCCGAGCACGTCCCGCGCCGTCTGGACGCGCGCCACCTTCGCGGCGACCTGCCGTTCGAGATAGGTCTCGGCATAGGCATTAGCGATTCGGGCCGCCTCGGCAGGGCTGTTTGCCGTGGCCGTGATCGCGATGAGATGGGTCAGGCCGCGGCGGGTGATCCGCCGGGATGACAGGATGTCCTCTATCGCGGCGCGATCCGTAACCGTGCCTTCGAGGCGATCCCGAGCAGGGGCAGCTACGCCCGGAGACTCGCTCGTGAGCCCGGCGCGGCGGGCGGCGGCGAGGGCCATTGCCTCCGAGCGGAGGATCTCGACCTCGCTTTCCACCCGTGCATTCTCGGACCCCGTGGTCACCGGCGCGTCATCCAGCACGTCGCTGCCGGCGGGATCGACGATGAGAAGGCTGGTCGCCCTGTATTCCGGCTCCGCCAGGAGGAGGTAAAGCACAGCGAGGCAGACCCCCGCCGCGAGCGTCGCTGCGATGAGGCGCGCCTGACGAACGAGGATCCCAAGCCCCGCCTGCAACGTCAGTTCCGTGTCCTGCATCGCCCTTCCATGCCCTGCGGATGCGCCTGTGCGACGCGTGCCGACCACCCTTCCGGGTCAAACGTTAAAATTCTCGTAACGGGCCTGGTTCGGGACGCGGGAGGGGGGCGCCATCCACCCGCGTCCGTCGGGCGGCGCAAACCAGTTTAACGAATACCCTCCCCCCCGGGGGGAGGGGGGAACCGTCCCGCTGTAGAGGTCTTGTCGCTTCGACTGCCGCACAGGACGTTCGGAGATCACCCTTACAATGCACGTGATGCACATCGCCCTCGGGGGCTGCCTGAAGGCGCCGCCCGTGGAATATGGCCGGACCGCAGATACCGGCGGCCATATCGCCTATGTGCTGGGCGCGGCCCTTGCCGGGGCGGCCCGGCCGGGGGCGCGCTCGACGGTGATCACTCGCGCCATCGATGCCCCCGCGCTGGGCGCGATCTATGCTCGGCCGCGTGAGGTCCTCGGGACGCGGGCGGAGATCGTCCGGCTGAGAACCGCACATCGCGGCTATCTCACGAAGGAGGCGCTGGAGGCGGAGATCCCGTCCTTCACCAAGGCTCTCCTTTCGTATCTGGAGGTCTCCCCGAGGCCGGACGTGATCCACGCGCATTTTGCCGACGCCGCCGAGGCCGCCCTGGCGGCGCGGGAGCGGTTCGGCATTCCGGTGATCTACACCGCCCATTCCCTCGCTGCGGACAAGCGCGTCGCGACGGGTTCCGCACAAGGGCTGGACGGCCGGCTGGCGCGCGAGGCGCGTGCCATTGCAGAGGCGGACGCGGTGATCGTTTCCTCGCGGGACGAGGCGGAGCGGCAGATCGGGCTCTATCCCGGTGCGCGGCATGGCCGGGTCCACCGGGTCATGCCGGGCATCGTGCCGAACGAGGCGGGGGCCGGTGAGATCGCCCGCGCTCGCGCGCTTCTCGCGCCGCATCTGAGGGACATGGAGAAACCCCTCATTCTCGCCATCGCCCGGCCCGTCGCGAAGAAGAACCTGCCCGAGCTCATAGAGATCTACGCACGTACGCCGGGCCTCCGGGACATCGCCAATCTCGCCATCCTTGCGGGCCAGCGGGACGGCCCCGAGGACGGGCCCGAGGAGCAGCGCTCGGTGATCGGAGGGCTCATTGCGTCGGTGGAGCGACATGGTCTTGGCGGCCTTGTCGCCCTTCCAGAGCGCCACGACCCGGCGGATGTGCCGGGCCTCTATGCGCTAGCGGCGTCGAGCGGCGGGATCTTTGTCAATCCGGCCGTCACCGAGCCTTTTGGCCTTACGATCCTTGAGGCCGCCGCGGCGGGGCTCCCCGTTGTCGCCACGAGCCACGGCGGTCCGCGCGATATCGTCGAGCTGCTCGGCCATGGCCGCATCGCCGATCCGCGCGACAGGGCAGCGTTCGGCGGCGCGATGCTGGAGCTGCTCGAGGACAGCGCAGGCCGGGCCGAGGCCGCCGGGAGGGGACGGCGCCGCTCCGCGCGCTGGAGCTGGGCACATTACGCCGAACGCCATGCCGCGATCTGTGACGGCCTTCTGCGCGCGCCCCCGCCGCGCCCGACGCCCACGGCGATGCTGATGAGCGATATCGACAACACGCTGACCGGCAGCCTGCCTGCCGCGACGCGCTTCACTGACTGGGCGGGCCGCCGCGGCTCCACGCTCTTTGCCGTCGCCACCGGCCGTTCGCTCAGCGAAGCGCGGTTCGTGCTGGCCTCGTGGCGCCTCCCCGAGCCCGACGTCTTCGTCACCTCCGTCGGCTCCGAGATCTGGCTGCGGGATGCGAGCGGAACGCCGGTCCTGTCCTCCGGCTTTGCCGCGTCGATCGCGGAGGGGTGGGAGCCGGAGGCCATCGAGGCAGCGCTGTCGGACCTGCCGAGTCTCGTGCCTCAACCCGCCATCGAGGCCCGGGCCTGGAAGCGCAGCTATTTCGCGGAGCGAGGCGTGGTGAGCGATGTGCGCCGGCGACTGGCCGCGCGCGGCCTTCCGGCCCATGTCGTCCACTCCCACGGGAGGCTTCTCGATATCCTTCCGGAACGGGCCGGCAAGGGTGCGGCGCTCCGCTGGGTCAGGGAGCATTTCGACATTCCGGAGCTCCTCTGCATCGCTGCCGGAGATTCGGGGAACGATCTGTGTCTCCTCGGCGCGGCGCGCTGCGGCATTGTCGTGGCGAACCACTCCGACGAGTTGAACGCGCTTCCGCCCCGTGACGAGCTCTTCCGCGCGGGACGCCCCTACGCGGATGGCGTCCTCGAAGGGCTGGCGCGGTTCGGGCAGGTGGCGCCATGAAGCCGATCGGAATCTTCGTGCATCATCAGGGCAGGGGCCATGCGGAGCGGATCACCGCCCTCGTGCGCGCTCTGCCCGGCCCCCGCCCCGTCACCATCTTCTGCGCGCGGGACGACATCTTCGGCCCTCTGCCGGACACCGCTCAGATCAGATTGATCCCGTCGCTGTTCCAGGCGTCGGGCGACGCCGTGCCGCCGGCGCTCAATGCCGTCCGTGTGCCGGACACGCTCCATTGCGCGCCGCTCGGCTGGCCCGGCATCAGGACCGCGACGGCGGCCATCACGTCCTGGTTCGCAGAGGCGGATCCCGCTCTCTTCGTCACCGATGTCTCCGCGGAACTCGCGCAACTGGCGCGCATATGCTCGGTGCCGCATGTTGCGGTGCTGCAGCACGGGGATCGCAGCGATCCCGGCCATATGGCGGCCTATGAAGGCGCCGCTGGACTTCTCGCGCCGTTCCACGAGGATCTGGCGCAGCCCTTCTGGCCGGACTGGATGCGCGCCAGGACCTTCCACGCGCCCGGCATCGGCGTTCCGGATGCGGCGCCGACACGCGAGGTTGCGCGCGCCCGGCTCGGGATCGGCGCGGAGCGCCTGACGCTGGTCCTGTCGGGCGGCGGCGGCTCCGGCGCGCCCCTGGCCCCGATCGCGGTGGGCGCGCGGAGCAATCCCGGCGCGCGATGGGTCACGCTCGGCCGGATCGCGCCGGAGTGGCATGCGAGCGAGCCGCCGAACCTCGAACACATGGGGTGGGTCGAGACGGCGCCCGACTGGATTGCGGCAGCGGATCTCGTCATCTCCTCGGCCGGAAACACGACGTGTCACCAGGTCCTTCGCAGCGGCGTGCCCTGGATCGTCATCCCCGAATGGCGGTATTTCGACGAGCAGCGGGAGAAGGGCGCGGCGCTCGCGCGTGCCGGCGCCGCGCATGTCCTGGCCGACTGGCCGTCCTCGGCTCAGGCGTGGATGGCAGCCCTGACCGCCTCCCGCGAGACACATGATCCGGCCGCTCAGACGCGCCTCGTGCAGGACGGGGCGGACAAGCTGGCCGGGCTCTGGCTTCATGATCTCGCAGAGCGGCTCTGGGCGCCGGCAGACGCGCCCACCGCCACTCCCATTCCAGCCCAATGATCGGAGCTTCCATGTCAGGCGTATCCGTCCTCACCATCGCCCGCGGTCGCGACGCGGCCCTTGCCAATGTCGTCCGCGGTCTCTGCCGCCAGACGGTGTTGCCGGACGAGCTGGTGATCGCACGGATGCAGGATGCGCCCTACGAGCTGCCGGATGCGCCGTTCCCGATCCGGCAAATTCACGTTTCGGGAGAGGAGCTTCCGCTGTCCAATGCACGTAATGCCGCCGCCCGGGCTGCGACGCGGGACAGTCTCGTCTTCCTCGACGCCGACTGCATCCCGGCTCCTGATCTCGTCAGGGAATATCGTTCCGGTATAGAGGCTTGGAGCGGGATCCTCATGGGAGAGGTCATGTATCTTCCATCGGGCGCGCTTGACGGCGGTATCGACTACGCGGCGTTCGCTGCTGCCTCCGAAAAGCACTCGGACCGCCGCGGCCCGCCCGAGGACGGCATAGATATCTGCAACGATTACAGGTGCTTCTGGTCCCTGAACTTCGGGCTCTCGCGAGCGGCTTTCGAGTTGATCGGCGGCTTCGACGAGCGCTATAGCGGCTATGGCGGCGAGGATACGGATTTCGGCAAGACCGCCGTCGTGGCGGGCCTACCGATCGGCTGGCTGAAGGGCGGACGGGTCTATCACCAGTACCATGCCCACCACATGCCGCCGATCCATCACCTGCACGCCGTGGTTCGCAACGCTCTGAAGTTCGAGGAGAAATGGGGGTACCGCACCATGGGCCACTGGCTCTACGCGTTCGGTCTCATGGGCCTTCTGGACGAAGACGAGAGCGGCGCCCTGCGGATCCTCCGCGAGCCCAACGACGCGGACAGGGCCCTGAGTTCGCAATCCGAGGGGATGCCCTACGTCAACACCGCCCGCGTCATCCGGGCGCTTCAGGCGATGAAGGAAACGGCATCGCCCCGGATTGCCGCGGAGTAGGGCTCAGCCCATCCGCTCCCGCAAGCCGAGAAGCTGTTCGCAAATCGGGATAAGACGGTCCGCCGGGATGCGGCCGGGTTCGAGGTAGCGAAGGCCCTCGGCGAGCGTCATGTCCCGCGCGGGCAACGGTTCGATGACAGGTCCATGATCCGGGCCGGCATCGACGGACTCCCCGGGAGCGGCGGCAAAGAGCGAACCATCGTCCGGCGCGTCCGATGAGGGCGGCCCAGCCTGCTCAGCGACCCATGCCGAGGGGATATCGGTCTCCGTCATGACCTCAGCGCCGTCGGCCCCGTCAGCCTCGTCGCGAGCAGGCTCCGGGGGCAGCCCATCGAGCGCCTCGAGGTCCGCCAGTTCCTCCGGTCCGGGGGCGTCGTCGGGCTCGGCATCCGGATCGGGGTGCGTCTGTTCCATGAGTGGTATGGGCCGCGCTCCGGCGTTGTCCGAGGCGTGGATCGTCGCGGCGCCGGGGGATGCGGCCGGTCCGGGATCGTTTGCCGGCACCTGCGCCGCGGGCGCGCTGCTTCCGCCGGTCGCCGCGGTGGGCTTGCGCGAGGCGCGACGGGATTTGCCCAGGGATGGCGCCTCGATCGGGCGAGAGCGGGCGGAGACGGCCTTGACGCCCTCTTCCTTCAGCAGCCGCTGCACGGCCTTCACGGTCATGCCCTCCTCGTAGAGAAGCTGACGAATCCCGTCGAGGAGTTCCATGTCCGAGCGGCGGTAATAGCGTCGGCCGCCGGCGCGCTTGGTCGGCCGGATCTGGGTGAACTGACTTTCCCAATAGCGCATGACGTGGCTGGCGACGCCAAGCCACTCGGCCACCTCTGAGATGTTGCGGAACGCGTCCGGCGATTTGGCAGACATCGCCGGGGCCTTAAGACTTCTTACCGGCCGCCACCCGCTCCTTCATCAGGTGCGACGGGCGGAAGGTCAGGACGCGGCGGGGCAGGATCGGAACCTCCTCGCCGGTCTTGGGATTGCGGCCGACGCGGGCGGCCTTGTCCCGGATCGAGAAGGTGCCGAAGGAGCTGATCTTGACCTGCTCCCCCTCGGCGAGCGCATCCGAGATGTGCCCGAGGACACTCTCGACGAGCTGAGCGGATTCGTTGCGGGACAAACCGACTTCCCTGAAGACGGCCTCGCTGAGGTCCATCCGAGTCAATGTCTTGGTCATCTTAAATAGCATCCCCCTGGATTGGGAAAAGCGTAGGCGAAGTTTCTCGAAGCGTCAATTCAGTCGTCAATTACAGGGGCTTGCGAGGCGGAGCGTTGCGAGACGGCGCCCGGGGTGATTCCGGGGCGCCGAAGCGGTGCGCCGCTGGAGGGCGATGACCCCGCCGCGCGGCTCGTATAAGGGCGAGGGCATGACCATGCGCACCGACATCCAGCCCGCCGGGGGGCACACCCGGTGGGGCCTCGTCCTCGCCCTTTTTCTTACCGGGCTGCTGGCTGCCGGACAGTTCGCCAAGGTCGCCCTGACCATCGACACCGCCCATGAGGTCTGGCCCGGGGCGGGGCGTGGCGTCGCCATGGCGATCTCCGTGGTCGGCATCGTCGGCATCCTGTTCGGCGTCATGGCGGGCGGGCTCGTGGCGCGGATCGGCGCAAGGCGCGCTCTGGTCGGGGCAATGGCATTCGGCGGGGCGGTGTCGCTCCTGCAGGCGCTGTTGCCGCCATTTGCGCTGTTCCTGCTGAGCCGGGTCCTCGAAGGGGCCTCTCATCTCGTGATCGTCGTCGCGGCGCCCACGCTGATGGCCGCAGCCGCCTCCGAAGGGATGCGGCCGGTGGTGATGGGGATCTGGGGGACGTTCTTCGGCGTCGGCTTCGCGCTGACCGCGGCGATCGTGCCGGGTCTGATCGGCGCAGGCGGACTGCCGCTTCTCTTCGCGCTGCACGGGGCGGGGCTCCTCGCGATGGCGGCGGTCCTCTGGCCGCTGCTGCCGCGGAGCGGGCGGGGCGCGCCGGTGTCCCTAACGAATTACGTCGCGCAGCACCGGCTGACCTACAGCGACGCGCGACGCCGGGCGCCGGCCATCGGCTTCGTCTGCTATACGGCGAGCTACATCTCCCTCGTTACCTTTCTCGCGCCGCGGATCGGCGGCGCGGCGACCGCTGTCCTGCCGCTCGTGTCGCTTGTCGGCACGCTTGCCGCCGGCGTGATGTGCAGACGGGCACCGCCGGCGCGTGTGGCAACGATCGGCTACGGCGCGTCGGCCGCTGCGCTTCTCGTGCTTCTCGCCGTGCCGGAAGAGGCGCGGTTCGCGGTCGCGATCGTCCAGTTCATCTGCCTCGGTCTCGTGCCCGGCGCCTCGTTCGCCGATATCGCGGCGCTGAACGCGGCCGGGCCGGACCGGGCGCGGGCGACGGGCGCGATCGCGCAGTTCGGCAACATCGGCACGACGCTCGGCCCGCCGATCTTCTCCCTTTTCGCCGCGAGCATCGGGGGGATCTGCGGGCTCGCGGCCGCGCTCTCGGTCATCGGCATGATCGCGGTGCGCGCGGCTCATCGCGGGATCGGGCCACTTCCAGCCGCCGCGCCGGAGGCCGAGGCGCGGCACGCGCAGGACTAGCTGCAAGACGTTAACCTTGCTGTAAGGTTTCGACGGACGTCTCCTTTACCCGCTGTTAAGACTTCGCGGGGGCGACAGCGTTACGGACTTATTGACATGACCGGCATATTCAGCGCGCGGGCGATCCGTGCGACCGTTCTTCTATGCGCCATTCTGAGCGGAGCGGGGGCGGCGGAGGCCCAGGACCAGACATGGGCGGGTCCCTATCTCGGCGTGCAGGCCGGCGGGGCCGAGGCGGGTGGTCTCGAGTTCGACGGTATCGTCGAGCCGGTCATGGAGAGCATGCTGCGCCGCCGGACGGGGCCGGGAGCGCTGCAATTTCCGGCGCTTCTGGCCGGCGCCGAGATGTCAGGGCCCGAGATCGAGAACCGCTCCCCGATCTACGGGATCCACGCGGGGTGGGATTGGCAGGCGGGGGCGGTCGTCTGGGGAGTCGAACTGGCCGTCACCCGGACCGAGACGCGCATCTCGATCGGCGAGGACGGCCTGGAGTTGGATTACGCGGCGCGGCTGATGGGGCGACTTGGCTACGATGCGGGAGACGCGCTGGTCTATGTCGCGGCTGGCCCGGCGCGGGCAAAGTTCAGCGCCTACGGGGACATGATGGACGCAGCCTTCACGGATGACAGCTTTACCGCCACCGGCCTCGCACTCGCCGCCGGCACGGAAGTGCGTCTCCGCCGGGGGTGGACGCTGGGCGGAGAAGTGGTGCGCCATTCCTACGACGACTGGGACATGGCGGACGTCAGCGCCGAGCTCACGACCTTCTCGCTCAAGCTGACGCACAGGTTCTGAGGCACCTTTTCGTGAAAGAGGTGGCCCGCGACCTTTCGCCCGATACCGAACTTCGTTAAAAAACCGTCTGAAGTTCTCCAAATGTTCTGGCCTGCGGCTGGCGTGCTCCTATGCTGTGCCTATCTGGAGACTGACTGGATCCTCGGGGGTAGGCGATGGCAGAGATGAAATCGATCGAGGTGCGCGGCGCACGCGAGCACAACCTCAAGAACATCGACGTCGACATTCCGCGCGACCAGCTCGTGGTGATCACGGGGCTCTCGGGGTCCGGCAAGTCCTCGTTGGCATTCGATACGATCTACGCCGAAGGCCAGAGGCGCTACGTCGAATCGCTCTCGGCCTACGCTCGGCAGTTCCTCGACATGATGGAGAAGCCGGACGTCGACCATATCTCCGGCCTCTCTCCGGCGATCTCCATCGAGCAGAAGACCACATCGAAGAACCCGCGCTCCACGGTCGGCACGGTGACCGAGATCTACGATTACATGCGGCTGCTCTTCGCCCGCGCCGGGACGCCCTACAGCCCCGCCACCGGCCTGCCCATCGAGGCGCAGCAGGTGCAGGACATGGTCGATGCGGTGATGAAGATGGAGGAGGGGACGCGCGGCTACCTCCTCGCGCCGATGATCCGGGATCGCAAGGGCGAGTATCGCAAGGAGTTCCTCGAGCTGCGCAAGCAGGGCTTCCAGCGGGTCAAGGTCGATGGTGAGTTCCACGAGCTGGACGATCCGCCGAAGCTGGACAAGAAGTTTCGCCACGATATCGACGTGGTCGTCGACCGGATCGTTGTCCGCGAGGGTCTGGAGACGCGGCTCGCGGACAGCTTCCGCACCGCGCTCGACCTCGCCGACGGCATCGCCGTGCTGGAGACGGCGCCGCGGGAGGGCGACCCCGAGCGGATCACCTTCTCCGAGAACTTCGCCTGTCCGGTGTCCGGCTTCACCATCCCCGAAATCGAGCCGCGGCTCTTCTCCTTCAACGCGCCGTTCGGCGCCTGTCCCGATTGCGACGGCCTCGGCGTGGAGCTCTTCTTCGACGAGCGGCTCGTGGTTCCGGATGCGGCGCTGTCGCTGAAGGAGGGCGCCATCGCGCCGTGGCGCAAGGGCAAGTCCCCTTACTTCACGCAGACCATCGAGGCGATCGCGAAACACTACGGCTTCGATCCGAAGACGCCCTGGAAGGATCTGTCAGAGGACGTCCAGCAGGTCATCCTGCGCGGCTCCGGCAAGGAGGAGATCCTGTTCCGCTACGACGAGGGCGGACGGGTGTACCAGGTGTCGCGGCCCTTCGAAGGCGTGATCCGCAATATCGAGCGGCGCTACAAGGAAACCGATTCCAGCTGGGTGCGCGAGGAATTCGAGCGCTATCAGAACAACCGGCCCTGCGGCACCTGCGACGGCTACCGCCTGCGTCCCGAAGCCCTCGCGGTGAAGATCGCTGGCCTGCATGTCGGCCAGGTTGTGCAGATGTCCATCCGGCAGGCGGCGGACTGGTGCGAGACCGTGCCCGGGAGCCTGTCCCCGCAGAAGAACGAGATCGCCCGCGCCATCCTGAAGGAGATCCGCGAGAGGCTTGGCTTCCTCAACAATGTCGGCCTCGAATACCTGACCCTCTCCCGCAACGCCGGTACGCTCTCCGGCGGCGAGAGCCAGCGGATCCGTCTCGCCTCGCAGATCGGCTCCGGCCTGACGGGGGTGCTCTACGTTCTCGACGAGCCGTCCATCGGCCTGCACCAGCGGGACAACGACCGTCTCCTGACCACGCTCAAGAACCTGCGGGACCAGGGCAACACGGTGATCGTCGTCGAGCACGACGAGGAGGCGATCCGCGAAGCCGACTATGTCTTCGACATCGGCCCCGGCGCCGGCGTTCACGGCGGCCAGGTCGTCGCGCATGGCACGCCGGCCGAGATCACCGACGATCCGAAGAGCGTCACCGGCGATTACCTCGCCGGGCGGCGCGAGATCGCCGTGCCGGCGGAGCGTCGCAAGGGGAAGGGCAAGGGCAAGGCGATCCGCGTGGTCAAGGCCAGCGGCAACAACCTGAAGGACGTCACTGTCGATTTCCCGCTCGGCAAGTTCGTCTGCGTCTCGGGCGTCTCCGGTGGCGGCAAGTCGACGCTGACCATCGAGACACTCTTCAAGACGGCCTCCATGAAACTCAACGGAGCCCGGCAGACGCCGGCGCCTTGCGAGACGATCAAGGGGCTGGAGCATCTCGACAAGGTCATCGACATCGACCAGCGGCCCATTGGCCGGACGCCGCGCTCGAACCCGGCGACCTATACCGGAGCGTTCACACCGATCCGCGACTGGTTCGCGGGTCTGCCCGAGGCGAAGGCGCGGGGCTACAAGCCTGGCCGCTTCTCTTTCAACGTGAAGGGCGGGCGCTGCGAGGCGTGCCAAGGTGACGGCGTCATCAAGATCGAGATGCACTTCCTGCCCGACGTCTACGTCACCTGCGAGACCTGCAACGGGGCCCGCTACAATCGCGAAACCCTGGAAATCCAGTTCAAGGGCAAGAGCATAGCTGACGTTCTCGACATGACGGTCGAGGATGCGCAGGAGTTCTTCCGGGCCGTCCCGTCGATCCGGGAGAAGATGGACGCGCTGATGCGCGTGGGCCTCGGTTACATCAAGGTCGGCCAGCAGGCGACGACCCTGTCGGGCGGCGAGGCGCAGCGGGTCAAGCTCTCCAAGGAGCTGGCCAAGCGCTCCACCGGCCGCACGCTCTACATTCTCGACGAGCCGACAACGGGCCTGCATTTCGAGGACGTGAAGAAGCTCCTCGAGGTGCTCCACGAGCTGGTGGATCAGGGCAATACGGTCGTCGTGATCGAGCACAACCTCGATGTCATCAAGACGGCCGACTGGATCGTGGATATCGGTCCGGAGGGCGGCGACGGCGGCGGACAGGTCGTTGCGACCGGAACGCCAGAGGCCGTGGCGAAGGTCGAAGCGAGCCATACCGGCCATTACCTCGCGCCCATGCTGGTTCCCCGGAAGGTGGCGGCGGAGTAGATCCGCCGCTGCCCGTCCCGTCTCAGTCGGTGAGATCGACCTCGCCGGCATTCGGAACGAGCGGAATGGCCTCCTCGACGGCATCCTCGTCGTCGATGACGAGCGTGTCGTCCTCGATGCTGTACTCGTCATCCATATCGGGTGTCTCGACGCCGAAATTCTCCACGGTTCCGTCGGGGGCGAGGTCGCTGGACCCGTCAACGACGTCTCCGGGCTCTGCCGCGCGATCCTGCGGAGGGATGACGGATCCCGTGTCCATCGAGCCGTCCGGAAGCACGCATTCCTCACCGGAGGGGACATAGCCCGGCGTGCAGTCCAGCGTCTGTTCAGTAGCGATCTGCGCTGAGGCCTGCATGGCCACGAGGGCCAGTGCGGCGCTCAAGGCTGCGCGCAGGGGCAGGGCTCCGGATCCAGTCTCTCTCGTTCGCAGCGGCATGTCGGCAACTCCTGGTCAGCTTCTTCGAGAAGCCGCATCACGCGCCCGGAGTTCCGTTCGATGAGGATCGTCTGTCCCTGATACTCGGCCCAGACGCGACCGTCGTCGGGCGCCCTCAGGCCCCGACGCTCCAGCCCGTCGAGGATCGTGTAGCGTGTCGACGGGAGCTGATCGCCGACATGGATGCTGTCGAAGGTGAGGGGGCCGGGGCGGATATCGTTCTGCGCCGGGCCCGATTGCAGAAGCCGCTCGCGGCTGCGGTCGAGGATCTTCTGCGTCGCATCGGAGCGGGACTGGTGGTCCCGCAGGATCTCGCCGGCCTCCGGCGGAGAATTCGCGCAGGCCGTGGTGGTGCAGACGATGCTTGGCGCGCCGCCGACCACTTGCGCGAAGGCCGGCGTGATCAGGGCGGCGGATACGAAAGCGGCGGCCAAAAGGCCGCCGCGACGAGAAATATGCGATGTCACCGGTGCCATGGCGGTGAAACGGCGGGGCCCGCCGCTTCGTTCCACGGCCCCGAGGGCGGCGGAGCGCCCCGTCTCAGACAAGGCGAACTTGCGTTCCAATGGGGCAGAGCTCGAAGAGCTCGGCAATCTTCTCGTTGTAAAGACCGATGCAGCCAGAGGAGGCCCGGCGTCCGATCTTCCGCGTGTCGTGCGTGCCATGGATCAGGTGGGCGGGCCAGCTGAGATACATGGCATGCGTGCCGAGCGGGTTGCCCGGGCCCGGCGGCATGTAGTCGGGAAGCGACGGGTCCCGCTCCTTCATCGATTCGGTCGGCGTCCAGTCCGGGCCGACCTTCTTGCGCACGATCTCGGTGTAACCGCGGCGGGTCAGTTCCTCGGTCATCGGCACGGAGGTCGGATAGAGCCGGTAATCGCTGCCGTCCGCATTCCAGTAGTGCAGGGCACGGCTGGTGATATCGACGACGATGGAGGCGACGCCGAGGCTGTCGAAGTGGTCACTCCAGTCGACGGTACGGAAGCTGGACGCGTTCCGCTGCGCTTCGCCGGAGCGATACTCGCCCGACGGCACCTGCGCTCGGACGAGGGCGGGCGCGGAAAGGATGGGAAGGCTGCCGAGGCCGGCCAGCATCGTGCGACGGGAGAAGCGGTTCATTGCACCTGCTCCAGAATTGGGACTGCTCAGACCCGATCCGATACAGGTTTTCCAGCCGAATGCCAGTGTCTCGCCCGCTCATGGGCCAGGGGACACGGACATGTGACGGCGCGGAACCGGCCTATGCCTCACATATCCGCTGTGAACTCCTCCGCGAGGTGGGCAAGGACGGCGCGCAGAGCCCCGGGCGTGTCGGCGCCCTCGGAGAGAGCCTTCGCGTAGACCGCGCGCTGGCGATCCGCGCCGTTGCCCCGGGCCGAGATATCGAGAAGACCATGCACCTCCTCGGTGCAGCCCAAAGCCTCTGCATCCTCAGCCACCAGTTCCACCAGTTCCGCCGCGAGGTCCGCGAACGGCACGATTTCCCCTCGTCCGTAGTCGATCAGCCCGCCGGACATCCCGTAGCGTGCCGCGCGCCACCGGTTCTCCGACAGCAGGACCGATTCGTAGATCCGCCAGCGCTGGTTCATTGCCGAGAGGCGCCAGAGCATCCGGGCAAGACAGCGGATGAGCGCCGCCAGCGTCACGGTATCGCCAAGCCGGGCGGGGATGTCGCAGATGCGGGTCTCGAGGGTGGGAAAGTCGGCCGAGGGACGCATGTCCCACCAGATGCGGGATCCGTCCTCGATCAGGCCGAGCTCGGTCAGAAGCCCGGTGATCCGGGAGAACTCGCTCCACGAGGCGAGCCGCGGCGGCAGGCCCGTCCGGGGCATGTTGTCGAACACGGTCAGCCGGTAGGAGGCCATGCCGGTGTCCTGTCCCTTCCAGAACGGCGAGGAGGCGGACATCGCCAGAAGGTGCGGCAGGAAGTAGGACAGCTGGTTCATGAGGTCGATCCGCATGTCCCGGTCCGGGATCCCGATATGGACGTGCATTCCGGAGATCAGCATCCGGCGCGCGGCGGCGGAATAGTCCTTCTCCAGGGCGGCATAGCGCTCCTTCTCCGTCCGGGTCTGCGCCGTCCAGTCCGCCAGCGGATGGGAAGAGGCGGCGACCGGGACGAGGCCATGCGCGCGGGCGCAGTCCGAAACCCCGGATCGCAGGCGCGCGAGATCGTCCCGCGCTTCCTGCACGGTCCGGCAGACGCGGGTGCCGACCTCGATCTGGCAGCGCAGGAATTCCCGTGTGACCTGTTGGCCGAGGGCGGCTTCGCAATCGGCGACGAGATCGTCCGGGGCATCGACGAGATCGTATGTCTCGGGGTCGAGCAGGAGGTATTCCTCCTCGATGCCGATCGTGAGGTCGGGTTCGGCGGCCATCGGCTTCTCCTCCGCAAGGCGCATCCGCAAAGCGTCGCAGGGGCGGGGAAACCGCGCAAGGTCCGCTGGACAGGCGCCTCCTTTCGCGGCAGGCGGGGAGCATGAGCCGCATCGTCATCGCCGTGATCACCCGCGCCCGGCCCCTGGCGCTCCGCCGGAGCCTGTCCGCCCTCGCCGCACAGGAGGTGCCGGAGGGCGCCGAGCTGGTGCTTCTCGTGGTGGAGAACGGCGACGATGGGCTGGCGGCGGGCATCGCGGCGGAGGTCGCGCCGGAGGCGCGCGTGGTGGTCGAGCCGAAGCTGGGGATTCCCCATGCGCGCAACCGGGTGGTGGAGGAAGCGCTGTCGCTCGGCGCGGAGTGGCTGGCTTTCGTGGACGACGACGAGGTGGCGCCGCCGAGTTGGATCTCGGCGCTCTGGGACGGCGCGGTTGCGGGCGGCCATGACCTAGCCGGCGGCCCCGTTCGCCCCGTTCCGGGGGCGGATGCAGGAGAGCGTGAGGCCAAGGTAGCCGCGTGGCTCGCGCGGCGGGCCGCCGCGCGGGATGCGCGGCGGGCGTCCGGAACCGGGCGTCTGGACCTGCCGACCAACAACTGGATCGTGCGCCTCGCGGCACTGGAGCGCACCGGTCTGCGGTTCGATGCGAGGCTCCTGATGACGGGAGGATCCGACACGGACCTGTCGCGGCGCGCGGCGGCGGCAGGGCTCAAGCTTGGATGGGTGCCCGCCGCGGAGTTGACGGACGAATGGCCGGCCTCGCGGCTCAGAGCGGGCTACATCTTCCGGCGCGCCCGGTCGCAGACACTCGCCAAGGCTGCCCTCTCCCCGCGCAGGCGGAGCGCGCATCTGACGGCCGCGGTTCTCAGGGGGACGGGAGGCGGCCTCCGGGTCCTTCTGTGGCCCCTGGCGAGGGGCCCGGCGCTCGACGGGATCAGAAGCCTCGGGATCGCGGCGGGTCATGCGTCGGCGGCGTTCGGGGCCGAAAGCAGGCTCTATGAGACGACGGACGGACGCTAGGCGCCGGGTCCCGGCAGTCCAGTGGCAGCCCGCGGCAGGTTCAAGCCCCGCCGCGGGTCATGGGTCAGTCGGAGACGGTCACGCTTTCCATCCGGTCGGGGTCCGACACGGCGCCATTGCCGCCGGAGCCTCTGCGGATCTGGTCGACCACATCCATGCCCTCGATGACCTGACCGACGACCGTGTACTGGCCGTCGAGATGGCCCGCGGGGGCGAACATGATGAAGAACTGGCTGTTCGCCGAATCCGGGTTGGCCGACCGGGCCATGCCGACGGTGCCGCGCTCGAACGGCAGGTCCGAGAACTCGGCCGGAAGATCGGGCAGATCGGAGCCGCCGGTGCCGGCGCGGCCCGCGGGCGCATCCGGCCCGCCGAACTCGACATCGCCGGTCTGCGCCATGAAGCCGTCGATCACCCGGTGAAAGGCGATCCCGTCATAAGCGCCGTCCTCGGCGAGGGTCGTGATCCGCTCGACATGTTGCGGTGCTGCGTCCTCGAAGAGGTCGATCACCACGGTGCCCTCGGCCTCGCCGGCGACATCGATGACGAGGTTCGGGCCGGGGCCGTCTTCCTGGGCGAGGGCCGGTGCGGCGGCGAGCGCCAGGGTTAGTGCAAGAGCCTTACGCATCGGCGGCCACCTTCACGCTGATCATCCGGTCGGGGCTTGCGGGCGGCTCGCCACGGGCGATCTTGTCCACATGCTCCATCCCCTCGATGACCCGGCCGTAGACGGTGTACTGGCCGTTGAGGAAATGGTTGTCGCCGAAGTTGATGAAGAACTGGCTGTTGGCGCTGTTCGGGTTGGCCGAGCGCGCGGCGCCGAGCGTGCCGCGATCATGCGGCAGCTTGGAGAACTCCGCCGGGAGGTCCGGCTTGTCGGAGCCGCCGGTGCCGGCGCGGCGCAGATCGCCATCGGTGTGGCCGTGCTTCACGTCGCCGGTCTGGGCCATGAAGCCCTCTATGACGCGGTGGAAGACGACGCCGTCATAGGCGCCGGCGCGGGCCAGCTCCTTCATGCGCTCGGAATGCTTGGGCGCCACGTCCGGCATCAGCTCGATGACGACGGGGCCGTCCTTCAGCTCGATGATGACGGTGTTCTCGGGATCCTTGATGTCGGCCATGCGGCCCTCCTTTAAAGCTGTCGGGGCGGACCCTAACGGTGCTGGCGGTGCGGCGAAAGGGCGGGACGGGGCAGGGTGGCCGCAAATCGCCGTGTGAACCTAGAACCGACTGCGGTAGAAGTAGGGTGACCGACAGCAGATGGAGAACGTGCCGGAATGGCCTGGAAGACGATCGACGACATGGATCTCGGCGGCAAGCGCGTCCTGATCCGGGTGGACATCAACGTACCCGTCGAGGACGGCCGCGTCACGGACGCGACCCGCATCGAGCGCATCGTGCCCACGATAAGGGACGTGATGGACAAGGGCGGCAAACCGATCCTCCTGGCGCATTTCGGCCGCCCCAAGGGGAAGGAGGTGCCGGAGATGTCGCTGGCTCAGATCGTGCCGGCGCTGGAGGAGAAGATCGGCGCCAACGTCCGCTTCGCCGCACGCGGCTTCGCCGATGCGGTGAGCGCCCTCCCGGCGGGCGAGGTGCTGCTCCTTGAGAATGTCCGTTTCCATCCCGGTGAGGAGAAGAACGACAAGGGCTTCGCAAGCGAGCTGGCCGAACTCGGAGACGTCTACATCAACGATGCCTTCTCCGCCGCTCACCGCGCCCATGCCTCCACCGAGGCCATCGCGCACCTGATGCCCTCCGCCGCCGGCCGTCTCATGGAGGCCGAGCTGAAGGCACTCGAGGCCGCCCTCGGTGATCCGAAGCGGCCCGTCGCCGCTCTCGTCGGGGGCGCCAAGGTCTCGACCAAGCTGGACCTGCTCGAGAACCTCGTCTCCCGCGTCGATCACCTGGTCATCGGCGGCGGCATGGCGAACACCTTCCTCGTCGCACAGGGGATCGAGGTCGGCTCCTCGCTCGCCGAACGGGACATGGCCGAGACCGCCCGGCGGATCGTCGCCAAGGCCGAAAGCGCCGGCTGCACGATCCACCTTCCCGTCGACATCGTCATCGCGCAGGAGTTCAAGGCCGGAGCCGAGAGCCGCAGCGTCGACGTCGCCGACTGCCCCGAGGGCTGGATGATCCTCGATGCCGGGGAGCAAACGGTGGAGCGTCTCGTGGAGCTCTTCGGCGATTGCGCCACCCTGATCTGGAACGGTCCCCTCGGCGCCTTCGAGATCGAGCCGTTCGACAGGGCCACGAACGCGGCCGCTCGCGCCGTCGCCGACCGCTCGCGGGAGGGCAAGCTGACCTCGGTCGCCGGCGGTGGCGACACGGTCGCGGCGCTCAACAAGGCCGGCGTGGCGGAGGACTTCACCTATGTCTCCACCGCCGGCGGCGCGTTCCTGGAATGGATGGAAGGCAAGACCTTGCCGGGGGTCGCCGCGCTCGGGGGCTGAGGCGCCCAATTTCCTTATATGGCGGGCGTTTGCGCTAGCAGGGTTGTCTCGGGTTTGAGGCAACCCTACCCCTTGTCGCAGAGTCAGAAGACACCCCCGGAGGACCCCCATGAAAGCCACCCAGACCGTGCGCCGCATCCTGGCGAACTACGAAGGCGAGACGCCCGGCGTCAAAGCCCGCCTCTGCCAGATGCTGATGAACGGGCGCCTCGGCGGAACGGGAAAGATGGTGATCCTCCCCGTCGACCAGGGCTTCGAGCACGGGCCGGCACGGTCCTTCGCGCCGAACCCGGCCGCTTACGACCCGCACTACCACTACAAGCTCGCGATCGATGCCGGGCTCAGCGCCTATGCGGCGCCGCTCGGGATGCTCGAAGCCGGCGCGGATACCTTCGCCGGCCAGATCCCGACGATCCTCAAGGCCAACTCCGCCAACTCGCTGATGTCCTCGACCGCGGGCAAGGATCAGGCCGTCACGGCCAGCGTGGACGACGCGCTTCGCCTCGGCTGTTCCGCCATCGGCTTCACGATCTACCCAGGGTCGGACGCGGCCGTCGGCATGTTCGAGGAGATCGTGGAGATGCGGAAGGAGGCCGCCGCCAAGGGCATCGCCACCGTGATCTGGTCCTATCCCCGTGGCGAGGCGCTCGACAAGGACGGCGAGACCGCCATCGATATCGCCGCCTACGCCGCCCAGATCGCCGCCCTCGTCGGGGCGCATATCATCAAGATCAAGCTGTCGACGGACCACCTGTCGCTCAAGGAAGCGAAGGCGGTCTACAAGGACGAGGAAATCGACATCGCAACCCAGGCGGCCCGCGTGAAGCATTGCATGCAGGCGAGCTTCGACGGCCGCCGCATCGTGGTGTTCTCTGGCGGCGCGAAGAAGGGCGCGGACGGCATCTACGACGACGCGCGCGCCATCCGGGACGGAGGCGGCAACGGCTCGATCATCGGGCGAAACACCTTCCAGCGCCCCCGCGAGGAAGCGCTCGAGATGCTCGGCAAGATCGTGGACATCTACAAGGGCAAGGCGTGATCGCCGCCTGATCCATCCGCAGGAAAAGACCGGCCAGTGGGGCCGGTCTTTTTCGTCGGGTGAGGCGAACCGGACCGGCCGGCGAGCGGCTCAGCCCTCGATATCCGCCCAGACCGGGACGTGATCCGACGGCTTCTCGCGGCCCCGCACGGCGCTGTCGATGCCGGAGCCGATGAGGCGGTCCGCGGCCTGCGGCGTCAGAAGCAGGTGATCGATGCGAATCCCGTCGTTTCGATCCCAGGACCCGCGCTGGTAGTCCCAGAAGGAGTAATGTCCGGGCCCGGCATTGCGCGCGCGGAACGCGTCCGTCAGGCCGAGGTTCAGGAGCCGGCGGAAGGCGGCGCGGGTTTCGGGCAGGGCAAGGGCGTCACGGCGCCAGTCGTCGGGCCGCGCGGCATCCTCGTCCTGCGGGATGACGTTGTAGTCGCCCGCGATCACGGCCGCCTCCTCATCCGCCAGAAGCGTCCGCACACGGGCCTCCAGCCGCTCCATCCAGGCCAGCTTGTAGTCGTATTTCGGGCCCGGCGCCGGATTGCCGTTGGGAAGGTAGAGGCCGCAGACGCGCAGCGGGGTCTCGCCCCCCACAACCGCCTCGATCCAGCGGGATTGTTCGTCCTCCGGATCGCCGGGGAGGCCGCGGGTGACGTCCTCTAGCGGTAGCTTCGACAGGATCGCGACCCCATTGAAGCCCTTCTGCCCGTGAACCGCGACATTGTAGCCCCGGTCTTCGAAAGCTTCGGACGGAAAGCCCTCGTCCACCGACTTGATCTCCTGGAGGAGAGCAACGTCGGGTTCGGCTTCGTCGAGCCAGTCGGTCAGGGCGCCGATGCGCGCCTTGATGCCGTTGATGTTGAAGGTCGCGATACGCATGACGCCGCTATGCCCGAGCCCGCCCCGCTGGGCAAGCCACCGCAGGACGCTACTTCACCTGCCATGACGGAGACTGCATACCACCTGTCCTTCACCCATACGCATCTCTATCCCGGCGCCGCCGGTACGTTCGACGCGGAGCCGCCGGAGAGCGTCGCCATCCGTGCGACGTTTTCGGACGGGGGTGCGGTCGGAGGCTTTATCGAGGATGGGGTCCTGACGCTCGAGGCGCACCGGACCGCGGCAGGAACGCCGATCGCGGAAAAGAGCTGGAGGGTGGAGCGCGACGGAACGACCCTGCGCGTGATCGACCGCGCCTGAGGCGCGACCGCCAGCTTCATCTTTCCCGAAATACCCCCGCCGGAGGCGAAGAAAGCGTCGCAAAAATGCGTCCGTCCCGAAGTCAGTCGGTGCCGCGGTAGGGCGGGACGTACTGCATCGCCATGTCCCAGGGGAAGAAGATCCAGGTGTCCTGGCTGACTTCGGTGATGAAGGTCTGGACCTGGTCGCGCCCCTTCGGCTTGGCATAGACCGTGGCGCAATGGGCGCCCGGATAGAGCTTGCGGACGAGCTCCAAAGTCTTGCCGCTGTCGACGAGGTCATCGACGACGAGGATCCCCGTCCCGTCGCCCATCAGCTCGGCATCGGGGCTCTTCAGCACCCGCGCCTCCCGCTGGGACTGGTGATCGTAGGATTTCACCGAGATCGTATCGACGGTGCGGATGTCGAGCTCCCGCGCGACGATCATCGCCGGGGCCATGCCGCCGCGGGTGATCGCGACGACGGCGCGCCAGTGGCCGTTCTCCGGCCCGTGCCCGTCGAGCCGCCAGGCAAGCGCCCGTGAATCGCGGTGGATCTGGTCCCAGGAGACGTGGAAACCCTTCTCGTGCGGCAGACGGTCCATCCTCGATGCTCCTCAGCCGTCCTTGGGCAGGGTCGCACCGCTGCCTGTGGTGTCGATATCGGGCGCGTCCACCGCCTTCATGCCGATCGCGTGGTAGCCGCAATCGACGTGGTGGACCTCACCGGTCACGCCGGAGCCGAGATCGGACAGAAGGTAGAGCGCGGACTTGCCGACATCTGCCTGCGTCACGTTCCGCCGCAGGGGCGAGTTCAGCTCGTTCCACTTCAGGATATAGCGGAAATCGCCGATGCCGGAGGCGGCCAGCGTCTTGATCGGGCCGGCAGAAATCGCGTTCACGCGAATGTCCTTCCGGCCGAGATCGTCGGCGAGGTAGCGCACCGAGGCCTCGAGCGCGGCCTTGGCGACGCCCATGACGTTGTAATGCGGCATGACCTTCTCGGCGCCGTAATAGGTCAGCGTCAGGCAGGACCCGCCCTTCGTCATCAGGGCTTCGGCGCGCTTCACGCAGGAGGTGAAGGAATAGACCGAGATGTCCATCGAGTTGCGGAAGTTCTCGCGGGAGGTGTCGACATAGCGCCCGCGCAGCTCCGACTTGTCGGAAAAGCCGATGGCGTGGACGTAGAAGTCGATCCCGCCCCAAGCCTCTTCGACCTTGGCGAAGGCCGCGTCGAGCGAGGCCTCGTCGGACACATCGCAATCGGCGAGCACGGTGGAGCCGAGCTGCGCGGCGAGCGGCTCGACACGCTTCTTGAAGGCATCGCCCTGGTAGGTGAGCGCGATCTCGGCGCCGGCATCGGCGCAGGCCTTCGCGATTCCCCAAGCAATGGACTTGTCGTTGGCGAGGCCCATGATGAGCCCACGCTTGCCTTCCATCAGACCTGCCATAAGCTCATCCTTCTCGCTCTGTCGGTACGTCCCGCCCCTTTAGTCGATCCATCTGCCCGGTTTCAAGACTGCGGCTGCCCGGTGCCGCGGTGTTTCGGCGAGGGATCGCGAGGGGCAGGGGAGGCTGGCGAAGTGGCGCCTGCCGCATTAGCTGAGGGCCGAAGAGCTTTCTCTGGGCGAAAGGACGGGTCCCCATGGCGGACAGAAGCGGCAAATTTGCAGGCGACGACCCCTTCGCCATCGCGCGGGCCTGGCTGAAGGAGGCGACCGAGAGCGAACCCAATGATCCCAACGCCATCGCGCTCGCCACCACGGACGCGGACGGCATGCCAGATGCGCGCATGGTCCTTCTGAAGGAGATCGAGGGGCAGGGGACGGACGGCGCCTTCGTGTTCTACACCAACTACGGCTCCGCCAAGGCGGCGCAGATCGATGCCACGGGGACCGCCGCCTTCGTGATGCATTGGAAGAGCCTGCGCCGCCAGATCCGCGTGCGCGGCCATGTCGAGCGCGAGGATGGTGCGCAGGCGGATGCCTATTACGCCAGTCGCTCACTTCAGTCCCGCCTCGGTGCCTGGGCCTCCGAACAGAGCCAGCCGCTCAAGTCCCGGACCGCCCTCATGGCGAAGGTCGCCGAGATCACCGCCTCCAAGGGCACGAATCCCGGGCGGCCGCCGTTCTGGGGCGGGTTCCGCATCAGGCCCGTTCAGATCGAATTTTGGGCCGATGGCGCGTTCCGGCTGCACGATCGTTTCCGCTGGAGATTAAATGCCGGGCAGGATGGCGCGGCCTGGGAGGTCATGCGCCTCAATCCGTAACGTCATGCCTACGCCATAAGCGATGGTTCGCTGCTTGACGTTAGCGTCCGCTTGCAAGCCCAGATTTCGCCACGCAGGTATGCGACAGATAAGAACCGCCTGTGTTTCTGGGCTGTTTTTTTCTGTTGCCGATCGTTGGGGCGATGGCGCGAGGGTTTCGCGCCCGGATAGGAAAGCAAAGGGCACGGACGCATTTATGGCCGAGACGCCGAAAGAGAACTTGGATCGTGACGCGCGCAAGGACGGCGCTGAGCTCGAAGGCCGGGTGAAATGGTTCGACCCCGGCAAGGGGTTCGGCTTCGTCGTCGCCGACGAGGGCGGAGCGGATATCCTGCTTCATGCCAACGTGCTGCGCATGTTCGGTCAGAGCTCCGTCGCGGACAGCAGCCGCGTCGTCATCCGCGTGCAGGAGACCGAACGCGGCCGCCAGGCTGTCGAGGTTCTGGACATCACCGCCGACCTCGATCCCGAGGCGACCGGCGAGGATCGTGCCGGCGCGCCCGTCGAGATCGAGCCGGGGCTTCCCCTCGAGCCGGCGCGCGTGAAATGGTTCGACAAGGCGAAAGGCTTCGGTTTCGCGAACGTCTTCGGCCGCCCGGAGGATGTTTTCATCCACATGGATGTGCTGCGCCGGTCCGGCCTTGCCGATCTGCAGCCGGGCGAGGCGGTGGGACTGAGATCCGCCGAGGGTCCGCGCGGCAAGATGGCCGTCGAGGTCGCGGCTTGGGAACGGGCCACAAGGGAAGAGCAGCAGGGAGAGGACGAGTGATGCGTGTGTTGGGTCTAGCGGCAGGGTTCGCCGCTCTGCTTGCCGGTGGGGGAGCCGCGTCCGCGCAGGTTGTCTGCAATCCGGCGCAGGTGCAGCTTCGCGGGGACTGGGGACAGGCGCGCTTCCGCGTCGATGTTGCCGACGATCCCGCGGAGCGGGCGAAGGGCCTGATGTTCGTGGAAGAGATGTCCCGCGGCAAGGGAATGCTGTTCATCTACGATGCACCGCAGCGCGCGTCCTTCTGGATGAAGAACACGCTTATCCCACTCGACATGGTCTTCGTCGGGCCGGACGGCATCGTCACGCGTGTGCACGACAATGCCGTCCCGCATGACGAGACGCCGATCGATGGCGGCGAGGGGGTCTATGCCGTCCTCGAGATCAACGGTGGCCTCGCTGAGGCGCTCGGGATCGAAGAGGGATCCCAGATGCGCCACCCGGCCTTCGGCGAGGAGGCCGCGTGGCCTTGCGAGTGACAAGCTCGATCCCGGGGCTTTCCAACCGCGCCGCCCCGGCTTAGGAAGACCCCCGTCGGGGCGTGGCGCAGCCTGGTAGCGCGGCGGCTTTGGGTGCCGTAGGTCGGAGGTTCGAATCCTCTCGCCCCGACCACTTTTCAGAAGATGTCCTGATCCCACGCGGCGCCCCCTCATCGGGCGCCGTTTCTCGTTGCGGCGCGTCGATGCCTCCGGCGGGGGTATTTTCAGGGAAAGATGAAACGGTGGGCGCAAGCGGAATCGCTCCTCTGCGCGCGATTCGGAGGCGGCGAGGCGCGCAGCGGTGTGACCCGGCTGCCCTGACTTTTCCACAGGCCCCGGTGCAGAAGTGTGGAGAACACCCCGAAAAAGGACGGCCGTTTAACCGGTTGCGACGAGCGCGCCCGCGCCGGCCCTGACCGTACGATCTGTGGCTGAATCGGCCGTATCCGGTAAATGCCGGTCAAGTTCAAAAATCAGTTGAAGGCTTGGGAAAGCCACGGCACCTTGTGCAAGCCGGCTTGGGGCGCACTATATCTGGTGGGTATCGGTCGCACGCGGCGAGGCCCTTCAGGTGAGCCAGAGATTGCACCCGGCCGGCACGACGATCCGACGCGCTAGAGCGCCACTCTCCTGCCGGACCAGGAGCCGCGCCCCCTTTTGATCAAGGGCGGCGGGTGGCGGCGTTTCGTCTCGCGCAGGACGGATCGGCGGGAAGAGACCGCCTCCGGGGTCGGGGACGGGCACAGGGACGGGACAGGCAAGGATGGAGACAGGGCAATGAAGATCGAGCGGACATACACGGTGGCGGGCAGGGATGCCTATGACGGCATCGCCTTCACCACGACGGCGAGCGAGATCCGCAATCCCGACGGTACGGTGGTCTTCTCCCTCAAGGGCATCGACGTGCCCGCCTTCTGGAGCCAGGTGGCCGGCGACGTCATCGCCCAGAAGTATTTCCGCAAGGCCGGCGTCGCCGCCGCGCTGAAACCTGTCCGCGAGAAGGACGTCCCGGAATTCCTGTGGCGTCACGTGCCCGACGAGGCAGCCCTTGCCGAAATGCCCGAGGAGGAGCGGTTCGGCGGCGAAACCTCCGCACGGCAGGTGTTCGACCGGCTCGCCGGCGCGTGGACGTACTGGGGCTGGAAGGGCGGCTACTTCACCACCGAGGCCGATGCGCGCGCCTATTTCGACGAGATGCGCCACATGCTCGCGACGCAGCGCGGCGCGCCCAATTCCCCGCAATGGTTCAATACCGGGCTGCACTGGGCCTACGGGATCGACGGTCCGGGGCAGGGACATTTCTATGTCGACTACAGGACCGGCAAGCTCACCCGCTCCAAGAGTGCCTACGAGCATCCGCAACCCCATGCCTGCTTCATCCAGTCCGTGAAGGACGACCTCGTGAACGAAGGCGGGATCATGGACCTCTGGGTCCGCGAGGCCCGGCTCTTCAAGTATGGCTCCGGCACCGGCACCAACTTCTCCTCGCTCCGGGGGGAAGGGGAGCGTCTGTCCGGCGGCGGCAAGTCCTCCGGCCTCATGGGCTTTCTGAAGATCGGCGACCGGGCGGCGGGATCGATCAAGTCGGGTGGCACCACGCGGCGCGCCGCCAAGATGGTGATCTGCGACGCCGACCACCCCGATATCGAGGACTTCATCAACTGGAAGGTCCGCGAGGAGCAGAAGGTGGCCTCCATCGTCGCCGGCTCGAAGATGCACGAAGCCCGGCTCAACGAGATCTTCGCCGCGATCCGCGAGTTCGACGGCACGGAGGAGGGCGCGACCGATCCGGCCGCGAACGCCGCGCTGAAGACCGCGATCCGCGCGGCCAAGCGCAACGCGATCCCCGAGACCTACATCAACCGCGTGCTGCAATATGCGCGGCAGGGTTACGCGAGCATCGAGTTTCCGACCTATGATACCGACTGGGACAGCGAGGCCTACGCCTCGGTCTCCGGGCAGAACTCCAACAACTCCGTCCGGGTCACCGATGCCTTCCTGAAGGCGGTGCGCGAGGATGCGGAGTGGGAGCTCATCCGCCGCACCGACGGCACGGTCGCCAGGACGATCCGGGCGCGGGATCTGTGGGAGCAGATCGGCCATGCCGCATGGGCCTGCGCCGATCCCGGCATCCAGTTTCACGACACCGTCAACGCCTGGCATACCTGCCCCGAGGACGGCGAGATCCGCGGCTCGAACCCGTGCTCGGAATACATGTTCCTCGACGATACGGCCTGCAACCTGGCCTCGATGAACCTGCTGACCTTCCTTGAGGGCGGCAGATTCAAGGCCGAGGATTACATGCATGCCACGCGGCTCTGGACGCTGACGCTCGAGATCAGCGTGATGATGGCGCAGTTCCCGTCGAAGGAGATCGCACAGCGCTCCTATGATTTCCGGACGCTCGGCCTCGGCTATGCCAATATCGGCGGGCTCCTGATGAACCTCGGCTACGGCTATGACAGCGAGGAGGGCCGGGCGATCTGCGGCGCGCTGACGGCGCTGATGACGGGCGTATCCTACGCCACGTCCGCGGAGATCGCGGGCGAGCTGGGGGCGTTCCCCGGCCATGCCCGCAACGCCGATCACATGCTCCGGGTGATCCGCAATCACCGCCGCGCGGCGGAGGGCAAAAGCAGCGGCTACGAGGGGCTGGAGGTTCTGCCGGTTCCGCTCGCTCAGGACGACTGCCCGCAGCGGGATCTCGTCGGCCTCGCCAGGGAGGCCTGGGCCGAGGCCGAGCGCCTGGGCACCGAGCACGGCTTCCGCAACGCGCAGGTCTCCGTCATCGCGCCGACGGGCACGATCGGCCTCGTGATGGATTGCGACACGACGGGGATCGAGCCGGACTTCGCGCTCGTGAAGTTCAAGAAGCTCGCGGGCGGCGGTTACTTCAAGATCATCAACCGGTCGGTTCCGGCCGCGCTGAAGCATCTGAACTATTCGGAAAGCCAGATCGGCGAGATCGTCGCCTACGCGGTGGGCCATGCGTCCCTGGGCAATGCGCCCGGCATCAACCACACCGCGCTTCTCGGGCATGGGTTCGGCAGGGCGGAACTGGAGAAGATCGAGGCGGCGCTGCCCTCCGCCTTCGACATCCGCTTCGTCTTCAACCAGTGGACCCTTGGCGCAGAATTCTGCACCGATGTTCTCGGCATACCGGCGGGCAAGCTCTCCGATCCGTCCTTCGATCTTCTGCGGCATCTCGGTTTCACGAAGGCGCAGGTCGAGGCGGCGAACGACCACGTCTGCGGAACGATGACGCTGGAAGGCGCGCCCCACCTTGACCCCGCGCATTACCACATCTTCGATTGCGCCAATGCCTGCGGCAAGAAGGGCAAGCGGTATCTTTCGGTGGACAGCCACATCCGCATGATGGCGGCGGCGCAGTCCTTCATCTCGGGCGCGATCTCCAAGACGATCAACATGCCCAACGATGCGACGATCGAGGATTGCCAGCAGGCCTACGAGCTGTCGTGGTCCCTCGGCACCAAGGCCAATGCGCTCTACCGCGACGGCTCCAAGCTGTCGCAGCCGCTGGCCTCCGCGCTCGTCGAGGATGACGACGAGGCGGCCGAGGTTCTGGAGACGGGCACGCCGGCGCAGAAGGCGCAGGTGCTGGCCGAGAAGGTGATCGAGAAGGTCGTCGTCAAGGAAATCGTTCGCTCCCACCGCGAGAAGATGCCCGAGCGCCGCAAGGGGTACACGCAGAAGGCCATCGTCGGCGGTCACAAGGTCTATCTCCGGACCGGCGAGTACGGCGACGGCTCGCTCGGCGAGATCTTCATCGACATGCACAAGGAAGGTGCCGGGTTCCGGGCGATGATGAACAACTTCGCCATCGCGGTCTCCGTCGGCCTGCAATACGGCGTGCCGCTGGAGGAGTTCGTGGACGCGTTTACCTTCACCAAATTCGAGCCGGCCGGCATGGTGCAGGGCAACGAGACGATCAAGAACGCGACCTCGATCCTCGACTACATCTTCCGCGAGCTCGCCGTCTCCTATCTCGACCGGACCGATCTGGCGCATGTCGCACCGCAGGGCGCGACGTTCGACGACATCGGCCGCGGCGAGGAGGAGGGGAAGCCGGGCAGTGCCAGCTCCTCGGAGAATGCCGCCTCCAAATCCCTCGAAGTCCTCAAGCAGATCAGCTCCACCGGCTACCTGCGCAAGCGCCTTCCGCAGGACCTGATGGTGCTGCAGGGCGGCGCGGCGGCGGCGGCTCTCGCCACCGGGCTCGATATCGACGGCGCGCTGGAGCCCGGCGCTGCGACGCCAGCGCCCGCGCCCATCGACGCCAGCGCGAAGGCGCGGATGCAGGGCTACGAGGGCGAAGCCTGCGGCGAATGCGGCAACTACACGCTTGTCCGCAACGGCACCTGCATGAAGTGCAACACCTGCGGCGGCACGTCCGGCTGCAGCTGAGGCGATCCCGCGGACACAGGGTCAGAGAAAGCAGATGAATGCGCAGACGGACGCATAAGTCTGCGCAAGGGGCTCAAGGGCGAAACGTAAAGCCTGTAGCCCCTGGGCTGCTCTCTGAAAGGCGGTGATAGAGGCGCCGGGGCGGCTGCTCCGGCGCCTTTTGCATATGGATGGGACGCGCGGTTCATGCATGAAACTGCGGACCCTGCGGAGGGCCGTCGTGCCGACCTGGGTGACACCTAAGCGTCCAAGTTAGAGACCCTCGATTGGAGCCGCCAAGCTGGCAGCAGCAAGTTGGCGCCCCGGGTTAGGTTGCTGATTTGTGCGCGTATAACCTCAGGGAATATGGAGCTAATATTTTCGATTTTGACGACATAAGGGGGGGTTCCCATAGTCGGCCGCATCAAAACAACAGGGAAATGATCATGACTGGAAACGCAGTGACGCACCTGAGACGCATGCTAGGGCTGGCCGTGGCTACGGGGGTGTCGATGACCAGTGCGGCCGCGATTGCCGCTACGCTGAATGTCGGGATCAACCAGGATGCCACCAACCTCGATCCGCATCGTGCAACTGCGACGACCGATGTCGCGCTTGTGGGCTGGATGTTCAACGGTCTGGTGCGGTTCGCACCGGGCAGTGCCGATCCCGCTTCCATCGAGCCGGACCTTGCGACCAGCTGGGAGACCTCCGAGGACGGGCTCACATGGACCTTCCACCTGCGTGACGATGTAGAGTTCCAGCAGGGCTACGGCCCGTTGACCGCCGATGACGTCGTCTATTCCCTGGAGCGAGCGGCCGATCCGGAACGGTCGTCCTTCGCAAATGATTACGCCGCCTTCGAGAGCATCGAGGCACTTGATCCGATGACCGTGCAGATCACGCTGAGCACGCCGGTCCCGGGCTTCCTTGGCCTGGTCGCGAACTATCATGGCGGCATGATCGTCAGCCGCAAGGCCGTCGAAGAGAAGGGCGATGCCTTCAACGGCGATCCCGTCGGCACAGGCCCGTTCACGTTCGAAGAGGCCGTGACCCAGCAACATGTCGACCTGGTGGCGAACGCCGATTACTACCGGGGCGAGCCCAAGCTGGACGGCATTCGCCTGCAGATAATCCCCTCGGACTCCAGCCGAGAACTGGCGTTGATGTCTGGCGAGCTGGACCTGATCTACGGCAAGCGCGAACAGCGTTGGGTCGACCAGGTCAGCCGCAACGAGGACGTAATCGTCGATGTCTTCGCGCCCGGTGAATATCGCACCCTCTATCTGAACGAAACGCATGAGCCACTGGACAACATCAAGGTTCGCTCAGCCGTGGCTCATGCCATCAACGTGGACGAGATCTCGGCCTTCGTCGGGGAAGGTGTTGGTCCGCGCGGCTGCTCTGCGGTGCCCTCGGGCTACCTTGGCGAGAACTGCGATGCCGGCACCTACAGCTATGACCCGGAGCTGGCCAAGTCGCTGCTCGACGAGGCGGGCTTCCCTGAGGGGATCACGCTGACCGCGGTCGTTTCCTCGAGCTCCTCGCAGCAGCCGATCATGGAAGTGATCCAGGCGCAGCTGGCACAGGTCGGCATCACGATGGATATGAACGTCGTCGATCACCCGACCTATCACCAGCAGATCCGTCAGGACCTGAGCGACGTGGTCTTCTACGGTGCCGCGCGCTTCCCGGTGGCCGACAGCTACCTGAGCCAATTCTACCATTCGCAGGCGACCGTAGGCACGCCCACAGCCGTGACCAACTTTTCGCATTGCGACGTTGCGGACGAGCAGATCGACGCAGCACGTGTCGAGACCGACCCGGAAGCGCAGATGCAGCTCTGGGCCGAAGCGCAGAAGCTCATCCACGATGACGTGTGTTCCGTCCCGCTGTTCAGCCTGATGCAGGTCTGGGCCCGGAGCGACGAACTTGACTACGGGTACGAGCTGACGGGCAACCTGAACCTGGCGCCCGCAATCACCGAAAACACCACGCTTTCGGAGTAAGAAGAGCTCCCGATAGCGTTTTACGAAACTTGCAGGCGGCGCCCTCCGGGGCGCCGTCTCGACGTTTGCTCAGCCCTGCGCGCTCTCTTCTTCCCAAACAGAGATTGCGGCAGACCGGGTGATCTCTTCGACGAAGGCGCTGACCAGCTTCGAGTTGCGGCTGTGCGAGGGCCAGCTGGTGTGGAACTCGGAGCTGGTGGCCGGGTCGAAGGGGCGCATCTCGACCCGGCCTTTGACGCCTTCCGATACCAGCGGATCGACCACGGTCACTCCCATGCCGCCGGCGACGAATTCGCAGACGTTTGGGGCAGTGGCGGCCTCGATACGGATATCGGGCCGAAGACCAGCTCGCTCGAAGACGGCATCCATCCGGTTGCGGGTCAGGCTGGCGTGGGCAAAGGCGATGAAGGGCTCTCCGTGCAGGTCCTCGGGGGTAATCCTTTCCTTGGCGGCAAGCGGATGCCCGATCGGCAGCAGGCACACCATCGGCTTGGAATGCACCGGCCGCGTGGAGATCGTGGGGTGATCCACTCGCGTCACCAGGATCGCCACGTCCAGCCGGCCGGATACCATCCAATCCGCCAGGAACTGCGAACTGCGCGTATCGACGGAAATGAAGGCATCGGGGAAACGCTCCTGAAAGGCGCGGACCGCCCGCACGATGAACCCGCCCGACAGCCCCGGCATGACGCCGACGCGCAGTTGCCCGCGATTTTCCCGTCGGATGGCTTCGACAGCGCGGATCAGCTGGCCTACGCCGCCAAAGACCCTGTTGGCCTCGTTGTAGAGGCGCATCCCTTGTTCCGAGGCGACCAGCCGGCCGCTAGCGCGGTCAAAAAGTTGCATCTCCGTGTCTTCTTCCAGCGTCGCAATCAACTTGCTTGCCGCAGGCTGGGAGATTGACAGCCGTTCTGCGGCACGACTGACGCTACCGGCCTCCACTACGGCCATGAGGGCTTCGAACTGTCTGAGGCTGGGTTCACGCATAGGTATAACCTAAAAGAATATTAAGGCCAACTTTTCGATTTTGACTTTCTACCCTCTGATTTGAGTAAAGATCAATAACAAGCGAGGGAGCCCAGCGTGGCACAGCCAGACCACATCGTGATCGGAGCAGGCACCGTGGGTGTCTCTCTTGCCTACGGGCTGCAAAAGCGCGGGCAGTCGGTCTGCGTGGTGGATGGAGGCGCGAGCGACTTTCGTGCGGCGCGGGCGAATTTCGGGCTGGTCTGGGTGCAGGGCAAGGGCGGGAACCTGCCCGCCTATGCGCGCTGGACGGCTGAAAGCGCGGCGCTTTGGCCGCGGTTCCGCGACGCGCTGGAGCAATGCAGCGGCATCGGCCTGGATTATCAGAAGCCGGGCGGGCTGGTCTTCAGCCTCTCCGAGCAGGCGCTGATAGACCGTCGTGCCGTGCTCGAGGAAATCGGCGGCGGTGCCCTGCCGGAGGGTGTCGAGATGCTGGACCGGGACGCGTTGCAGGCCCGGCTGCCCGATGCGCCGCTGGGGCCCGAGGTTGCGGGCGCCAGCTATGGAGCCAGCGACGGTCACGTGAACCCCCTCAAACTGCTGGCGGCATTGCAACAAGGGTTTCTGGAGCTGGGCGGAGAGATTCTTTGGGACTGGCCAGTCCAGACCCTGAGAACCACCGACGACGGATACGAGCTGACTGGTCCCGATGGAGAGACGCTGCGGGCGCCGAACGTGATCGTGGCTGCGGGGCTGGCCACCCCTGGCATCGTTGCGCCCTTGGGGGTCGACCTCCCGCTGCGCCCGCAACGTGGGCAGTTGCTGGTCACCGAACGGATGGCGCCGATGCTTCCCATGCCCTGCAGCGGGTTACGCCAGACGGCGGATGGCACCGTTATGATCGGGACCACACACGAGGATGTCGGCCTGGACACCGGCACCACCCAGGCCTCCGGCACGATGGTGGCCGAACGTGCCCTGCGCATCCTGCCTGCGCTGAGTGGGGCGCGCATCGTGCGGCAGTGGTCGGGGCTGCGGGTCCTCTCGCCCGATGGAGGGCCGCTCTACACCCAGCCCGAGGCCTATCCCGGCCTGTGGACCGTCAGTTGCCATTCCGGCGTCACCCTTGCCGCGATCCATGCCGAACGGCTGGCCGAACAGATCCTTGCCGGCGCGCTGACCGGCGATACCCGCCACTTCTCAAAGGACCGTTTCCATGTTCCGACCCTTGCCTGACAGCTCCGAAGGGCCAACCGTGACCGTGTTCGTCGAGGGGCAGCCGGTCGAGGCATATGTCGGAGAGACTGCGGCAAGTGTCCTGCTGCGCCATCTCGGGACCGCGCGTACCACCTCGATCAGCGAGAGCCCGCGCGCGCCCTTCTGCATGATGGGCTGCTGCTTCGACTGCCTGGCCGAGATCGACGGCAAGGGATCAACGCAAAGCTGCCTCGAGCCGGTGCGCGACGGCATGACCATCGCGCGCCAGATGAGCGCGCGGAAGGTGGTGGCGCGATGATCTTCGATACTGCCATCATTGGTGCCGGGCCTGCCGGGATGCAGGCCGCCTGTGATCTGCGCGCACGCGAGCTGTCCGTGATCGTGCTTGATGAACAGCCCGCACCGGGCGGTCAGATCTGGCGCGGGGTCGAGCGCAACTGCCAGCCCGGATCGGAGCTGGCGCAGAGGCTAGGTGCTGAATATCGACAAGGGGCCGGCGTCGCCCGATCGTTCCGCGCCTGCGGGGCCGACTACCGTCCCCTGTCGCGGGTCTGGCAGATCGAGGAGACCGGCCCGGACGCCACTGAGCAATGCTGGCAGGTCTTCGTGATCCGGGAAGGTCAGGCCGAGGTCGTCGAGGCGCGGCGCGTCCTTCTCGCAATCGGCGCACAAGAGCGCCCGGTGCCCTTCCCGGGCTGGACGCACCCGGGTGTGATGACCGTTGGCGCAGCCCAGATCATGCTGAAATCCGGCGGCCTGCTGCCCGAAGGGCCGGTCTGGATCTGCGGCGCGGGCCCGTTGCCGCTGCTTTATGCGCACCAACTCCGCAAGCTGGGTGGCCAGATCGCGGGCTTCCTGGATACCGCCCCGCGAGACACGGTGCGCCGGGGACTGCCGCATCTGAGCGGTGCCCTGCGCGACTGGAAAAGCCTGGCCAAGGGGCTGGCCTGGCAGGCCGGACTGCGGGCGGCGGGCCTGCGCCGCGAAACCGGGGTGAGGCAGCTTCGCGCCGAGGGCAAAGACCGCCTCGAGCGCATCCGCTGGGAGACCCCCGAGGGCGAGAAAACGGCCCCCGCAGGCGTGCTGCTGATCCATGAAGGGCTTGTGCCTTCGGTTCACCCCACACTTTCTCTGCAGTGCGAGCACACCTGGTCCGACGCGCAGCAATCGCTGCGGCCCGTGCTGGACGCCTGGGGCGAAACCACGCGCCGCGGGCTGTTCGTTGCGGGTGATGCGGCGGGGATCGACGGGGCCAGGGCAGCGCTCGCCAAGGGCACGTTGGCGGCCGTCGGCATTGCCCGGTCGCTGGACGTTCTGTCCGAAGCAAAGGCAAAGCAGGCCCGGGCGGCAGGTGATCGCGCGCTGTCGAAAGCACGTGCCACGCGGCCGCTGCTAGATACCCTCTATCCCGCGCCCGAGGGCAAGATCAGTGACGACGTCATCGTCTGCCGCTGCGAGGAGCTGACCGCGGGCCAGATCCGCGCGGCAGCCGGCCGGGGCTCGGCAGATCCCAACCGGGTAAAATCCGAAACCCGTGCCGGCATGGGGCCCTGCCAGGGCCGCCAGTGTGGCTATACCGTTGCAAGGCTGATCGCCGAGGCACATGACATGCCGCGAGCCGAAGTAGGCTTTCACAACATCCGCCCACCCTTGAAGCCGGTCAGCGTGGGTGAACTTGCTTCCCTTGGGAAGGCAAAGGCATGAGGGCAGGCGCCGACCTTATCGTGATCGGTGGCGGGCTGCACGGGCTCTCGGCGGCTCTGCAATCGGCGCGGCGCGGGCTGCGGGTGGTTCTGCTGGAGGGTGCCTTCACCGGCCGGCATGCCTCGGGGGCGACGGCTGCCGGTGTGCGCAGCCTCGCTCGCGCGGTAGAGGAGCTGCCGCTGAGCCTGGAGGCCCAGGCCCAGTGGGAGGACATGACCGCGCTCGTGGGAGACGACTGCGGCTTCCACGCGGTGGGACAAGTGCAGGTGGCCATGGATGCGGAGGCCAAGGCCCGGATCAAGGCCCGTATCGCGCGGCTGAAGGCCGCGGGGATGCACCACGAAAGCTGGATCGATCCGGACCGCCTGGCGGAACTGGTACCGGTCATGCAGCCCGGCGCGCTTGGGGCGGCCTATGTCGCGCTCGACGGCTCTGCCGATCCGCATCGCACCATCCGGGCCTTTCGCGCGGCCTGCCTCGAGGCTGACGTGGAGATCCTTGAAAACCGCCCCGTCACCTGGCTGGGCCGGGAGGAAACGCACTGGACGGTCGTGGCGGGCGGCACCTCTCATGTGGCCCCTACGATCGTCAATGCCGCCGGGGCCTGGGGCCGCCAGATCGCCAGGCTGGCCGGTGATCTGCTGAACGTCGGCATCAAGAATTCGATGATGATCGTGACCGAGCGCTGCGAACCCTGCCTTGGGCCCGTCGTCTCGGCACAGAACCGCAAGCTGTCGTTCAAGCAGACTGCGGACGGCACGTTTCTGATCGGCGGCGGGGTCCAGGGGCGACTGCGCCCGGATGGCGACTCGGCCTCTGTGGACTTCGGCGCGCTCTCGGGGGCCATGTCCACGACCCTGGCCCTTTTCCCGTGGGTGGCGGATCTGCGCCTTGTCCGTGCCTGGGCGGGCATGGAAGCGGCCACCGCCGACCTCTTGCCCGTCATTGGACCGTCCGCTCGGGCCCCGGGCCTGATCCATGCCTTCGGATTTTCCGGGCACGGGTTCCAATTGGTCCCGTCCGTCGGACGGGTGATCGCAGACCTGGCAGAGACCGGGCGTACAAGAACCGACCTGTCGGCCTTTGACCCGGGCCGACTGGCGACCAACAGGAAAGCCGCATGACAAGATACATCATTAGGAGATTGCTGGCCGCGATCCCGACACTTCTGGCCATGTTGACCATGGTCTTCGTGCTGGTCCGGTTGGTGCCGGGCGATGCTGCCATGGCCATGCTGGGCGACCAGGCAAGCGAGGCGTCGCTGTCGGCCCTGCGCGCCAGGCTGGGGCTCGATCAGCCGATCGGCGTGCAGTACCTGGCCTTCCTGCGGGATATGCTGGGCGGCAATTTCGGCGTCTCGATGAGCAGCGGGCGCCCGGTGCTGGAAGAGGTCGCCCGCGTCCTGCCCTACACGCTGGAGCTGACAGCAGCGTCGATCATCATCGGTGCCATCTTCGGTCTGCCGCTCGGCATGGTGGCGGCGCTGTACCGCAATGCCTGGCCGGACTACGTGTCGCGGATCCTGTCGCTGACCGGCCTGTCCTTTCCGGGGTTCGTGTCCGGGATCCTGATGCTGCTGGCCTTCGCGGTCTACCTGCGCTGGTTCCCGGTCATGTCGATCGCCTCCGACAACATCGTGGATCATCTCCGCAACCTGGCTCTGCCAGCGCTGAACCTTGGCCTGATCATGACGGCCTACATCACCCGCGTGACGCGCTCGTCGATGCTGAACGTGCTCGGGGAGGATTACATACGCACCGCCCGCGCCAAGGGCGTGCCGCCGCGTCGCCTGATCATGCGGCACGGGCTGCGCAACGCGCTGATCCCCGTGGTCACTGTTGTTGGCCTCTACTTCGGGACGCTGATCGGCAACTCGGTGCTGGTGGAGTTGGTCTTCACCCGTCCGGGTTTGGGGAAGCTGATCCTCGGCGCATTGCAGGCACGTGACTACACGCTGCTGCAGGGGCTGATGGTGATCTTCGCCAGCTTCGTGATCCTCGTGAACATCCTGACCGACCTGATCTACGCGGTCGTCGATCCCAGAGTGAGCTATTCCTGATGACCGCCGTGACTGAAACCATCCCCGCCCGCAAACCCAATGTCTTGCTGCAGACCCTGAACCGCAATCGCCTGTCCTGGGTGGGTATCGGGCTGCTGGCGCTGATCCTCCTCTCGGCGATCTTCGCGCCGCTTCTCGCGCCCCATGATCCGCTGCAACAGAACATTCTGAATCGGTTGGAAGGTCCTTCGCCGGAATTCTGGCTGGGCACCGACAGCTACGGACGCGACGTGCTATCGCGCCTTCTGTACGGCACCCGTGTTTCGCTTCTGGTGGGCTTCCTGTCGGTGCTGATCGCGATGACCGTCGGGTCCGCAATCGGGATCTTCGCAGGCTATGTCGGCGGCATGGTGGACCAGCTCATTATGGGCCTTGTCGATGTGATGCTGTCCTTCCCGACTCTGCTGCTCGGCCTGATGGTTGCGGCGATGCTGGGGGCGAGTCTGGAGAACCTGATCATCGCCATCGCAATCACCGAAACCGCCCCGTTCGTACGCATCGCCCGGGCGCCGACGATCTCGGCCAAGCGGAAGGAATACGTGGAAGCGGGCCGTGCGCTCGGGTTCTCTCCCCTGCGGATCATGGGCGTGCATATCCTGCCCAATATCCTGTCGGACATCGTCGTTGTCGCGTCACTCTGGATGGCAAGCGCGATCCGCACGGAAGCCTCGTTGTCCTTCATCGGTCTGGGCGTGCAGCCGCCGACCCCGACCTGGGGCGGGATGATCCGTGAAGGCTTCGAGAACATCCTGTCGTCCTGGTGGCTGGTGGTCTTCCCGTCGCTGGCGATCCTGCTGACCGTGCTGGCGCTGAACATTCTGGGCGACGCCCTGCGCGACGCCATCGACCCGAAACTGAAAGGTGAGTCATGACTGCTCTGCTCGACATTCGCGGCTTGACCACGGAATTCCGGGTGAATGGCCGCTGGCATGCCGCCATCCAGGACGTGGACCTGTCGCTTGCCGCCAACGAGACCCTGGCCGTGGTGGGCGAAAGCGGCTCCGGCAAGAGCGTCACGGCGCTGTCGACGTTGCGGCTGCTGCCGCAGGCAGGCGCCCGGATCGGTCGCGGCGAAATCCTTTTCGAGGGACGCGACCTGGCAAAGCTGTCCGAACGGCAGATGGCCAAGGTCCGCGGCAACGATATCGCGATGATCTTTCAGGAACCGATGACATCGCTGAACCCCACGATGACTGTTGGCGACCAGATTGCCGAGGTCTTGATGATCCACCGTGGCATGAGCCATGGCGCGGCTCTGAATGAGGCGCGTGATCTGCTGGACGAAGTGCGCGTGCCGGACCCGGCCCGACGGGTCACCGAGTACCCGCACCAGTTCTCGGGTGGGATGCGGCAGCGGGCGATGATCGCCATCGCGCTGGCCTGTCGCCCGAAGGTTTTGCTGGCCGATGAACCCACCACCGCGCTGGACGTGACGGTGCAGCACCAGGTGCTGACCCTGCTGGACGACCTGAAGCGCGAACGCGGCATGGGAGTGATCTTCATCACCCACAACCTCGGTGTCGTGGCCCAGATCGCGGACCGCGTCGCGGTGATGTACGCAGGCGAAATCGTCGAGACGGCGGACTGTACGCGCCTCTTTGCGAACCCGGCCCATCCCTACACGGAGGCGCTCCTGCGGGCGATGCCACGTGTGGACCGGCGGGCAGATACGCTGGAGCCGATCCCCGGTTCCGTTCCCTCCATCACAGGGAGGCCTGCGGGCTGCTACTTCGCGCCGCGCTGCGGCTACGCCCGGCCGGAGTGCGGCCATCACCCGGTTCTCGGGCCAATCAGCGGGGCAGGCGGCTCCGATCACCAGGCGCGCTGCATCCTGCGCGCAAAGGCGGAGGAAGCAGCATGACCGGGCTGAAAGTCGAGAGTCTGAAAAAGCACTTCACCATCGGGGGAGGGTTTCTGGGCGGCAAGGCCCGTACGGTGCGCGCGGTTGAAAACGTCAGCCTTTCTGTCGCGCTTGGATCCTGCGTGGGGCTGGTGGGGGAATCCGGCTGCGGCAAGTCCACGGCGTCCCGCGCCATCCTGCGGCTGGAGGAGCCTACCGCTGGCCGCGTCACCTTCGACGGCATCGACGTGGCATCTGCCTCGCCGGCCCAGATGCGCCGCCTTCGCCAACGCATGCAGTTCATCTTCCAAGACCCCTATGCGTCGCTGAACAGCCGCCGGAGCATCCGCAAGACGCTCGAAGAGCCGCTGAAGGTGCATGGCATCGGGGATCCCGCCGAGCGCCGCGACCGGGCCGAGGCGATCCTGTCAGAAGTCGGGCTGCCGCAAGATGCGATGGACCGCTTTCCGCACGAGTTTTCGGGCGGGCAGCGCCAGCGGATCGGCATCGCGCGTGCGCTTGTGCTAGAGCCGGACCTCGTCGTGGCGGATGAACCGGTCTCGGCTCTGGACGTCTCGGTTCAGGCGCAGATCCTGCGGCTGCTGGACGACCTGCGCGATAAGCGGACGCTATCCTTCCTTTTCGTATCGCATGACCTTGGTGTGATCCGGCACTTCTGCGACACGACCTGCGTGATGTACCTGGGCCATGTGGTGGAAAGCGGTCCGACGCAGGAGATCATGGATGATCCCGCGCACCCCTACACGGTGCTGTTGCGGCAAAGCTCTCCCATCCCGGACCCGGCGAACCGGGTGGACCCGCCGCGCATCGCGGGCGAGATCCCGTCGCCGGCCAACCCGCCATCGGGCTGCCCGTTTCACACCCGCTGCCCGCGCGCATTTGCGGAGTGCCGCGAAAGCATGCCCGCCGCGAAAGAGATCGCGCCGGGACGGCAGGTCGCCTGTCACCTCTTCTGATTATTAGCAAACTTGCGTGCGCCGTTCCCTCGGAGTGGCGCACCCACCTGTAGGAATCTCCATGAACGTCGGTATCGTTGGCGCGGGCAATATCGCGCGCGCCTACTTCGCTTATCTCTCCAACGCGGGTCACAGCCCCCGGATCTGGTCGCCGCGCGGCGTCGCCGGTGCAGAATTGCGGGCGGTGACTGAACTTGCCGTCTCAGGCGCGGTCGAGGGGCGTTTCATACCCGAACTGGTGGCGGATGTCGCAGAGCTGGCCCAGGCAGAGGTCATCATCCTGGCCTTGCCGGCCACTGGCCACCGCGCCGTGCTGGACGCGCTGTTGCCGCATCTGCGCGATGGGCAGAGCATCATCATCAGCGCTCACCTGTCCTTTGCGGCGCTGCACCTCGGGCAAGCGTTGCACGCGCGGGGCCTGTCCCTGCCGGTGATCTGCTGGAATACCACCGCGATGACCTGCAAGAGTCCCGAACCCCCGGCGATCCGAGTGGGGGCGCTGCGCAAGCGGGTAGACGTCTGCACCCTGCCGGGGGGCGACATCGCCGGCGCCCTGACGCTTTGCGAGGCGCTCTTTGGTCCGCGGTTCCAACATGGCGGCGACCTTTTGGACAACGCCCTCGGCAACCTCAACCCGCAGACCCACCTGGCCATGGCCCTGTGCAACCTGACCCGGATCGAGACCGGGGAGCAGTGGCATCAGAACTCGCTGATGACGCCTTCCGTTGCCCGCTTCCTCGAAGGGCTGGATGCAGAGCGGCTGGCGATCGCTCGCGGTTTTGGCCGCAGGGCGCGGCCGCAGGCAGATGGCGCAGAGGGCGGGCTGGACGCGGTATTCCGCGCGCGTGTCGCGGCCGGAACCGATCCTCTTGGGCCGGTCGATCCCGAGACCCGCTACATCACCGAAGACGTGCCTTTCGGCCTTGTGCCGCTGGTCATGCTTGCAGAGATGGCAGGCGTCCCCGTGCCGCTGCACGAAGCCGGCATTCGAATCCTTAGCGCCTGCCACGGCCGGGATTACAGCGCCCTGAACGACCTGATGCCGCAAGAGGGTGCATCGGGACTTCGGGCGCTGCTCGGTCTGGAGTAGGGCGCATTCGCCCCGCCGCGGAAGGCGAACGCCGGTCCCAGACAGGGGCCGGCGTTTTGCGGTCAAAGCGGGGTGGCAAGCTGGGCCAGAAGTGGCTGCATCTCTCCGGCCCTGAGGGACGTCACTGCGTCGAGGATCGCCTGCTGTCGATCCATCTGTAGGGCCAGCCGGGTGGCACGTCGGAACTTGGTGTCCAGTTCCTGCCAGCTCATCAGCGGCTCACCCTCGGGCGGGGTTGGTGCCGAGGTCAGAACGCGGTCCCCGCAGGTCAGGGTCACGCGGCCAAGGATTTCGGTGGGGTAGGCCGCCGCGAACGCGTCGTTTGCCTCAAGCGTGACCTTCCGGGCCAGCTCCCTGACGCCCGGAAGTGAGAGAGAAGCCTCCGTCACCGGTGTAAGCATCTCGGGCCCGTGCAGCGCGGACAGCGCCAGGTCGAAGGGTATGCTGTACTGCACATCGACTAGGTTCTCCGGATCCGCCTTGTTCGAAATGCGCAGGGCAGGGGGATGGGTTTCGACGTGGATCGCGTCGATTTCCGCGCCGCTTACCCCGTGATCAGCCATCACCTGATGCAAGGCGGCAAGCGGCGCGTGAATGTGGCGGCAGCACGCATAGGGTTTGAAGTAAGTCTGGCAAATGTGCAGTGCGGCGCCCAGGCGCAGGTCCTCGGGGAAGACGTAGTGGCGGCGGCTGTCCAGAATGTTGCGCGGTCCGGTATGGCCGGCTTCGGCCATGACGACTGCGGTCATGCCGGTGACAACGCCCCAGGGGATGCCTTCCTTGACGGAGGCCCCCTCGGGGTGCGGGATGCGCGGCGAAGGCCCGCCCGCGAAGCTTTGGTTGGGGGCGCTTTCGCCGACGATCGCCAGCGCGTGCTCAATGGCCCCGAGCGGGGTGCCGCGCAGCGCGGCGACTGCGGCCACCACACCGAACGGCGTCCAGGTTCCCGAGCTTCCGTAGGTCGTGCGCGCAGAGCCGACGGTCACCGCGACCTCGTAGCCGAGAACGATGGCGGCGAGGGTCTTGTCGAGCGTCGCGCCGACCTCCTGCGCGGTAGCCAGGGCCGCGGGAATGATCGCAGCGCCCGGATGACCGGCGGCAAAACGGTTGCCGTCATCGAGATCCTTGGCTGCCGCAGCGCTGCTGTTGGCCCAGGCCGCACCTATCGCGCTGCTGGTCTGGTCGGCGAACCAGATCGTGGCGTGGCCGGATGTGTAAAGTTCCTTGGCGGCTTGGCGAAGTGAGGTCGGTCCCGGGTCGCTGAAGCCGACGATCGAAGCCGCGATGAGATCGAATATACACTGCAGCGCGGGATCCCTGGCCACGGAGGGCACTGCGGCGTCACGCGCTTGAACAATGTAGCGCGCAAGCTCTCCGACAATCTCATATGGGGCTTGGTCGTCTCTGGAAGACATTGTCGCGGCCTGATCCAATGAGTCGTTCCTCGATCCGATTGCTTGATGTCGAGAGCTGTATCGGAGTGCTCGCTCAGTAGTTCAAAGGCGAATTTTTTGCTGGTGCATTCCTGCGGGTTATACATCATGTGCGTGAAGGAGAGCTGTCATCAGCACACCTGCCATAGCGACGTGAAGAGCTGATGTCGGGCGTCTTTCATCCCCAAGCATTGAGACCGGGGTTTAACGCTATTAGAGTTTGTTCGGTGACGGGTGGGGGTTAAGGCGCGCGCTGAGCCCGGCCGGGTGGCAGGTGACGGGAGCCCGTCATGGCAGCCAGAAGCGTCCTGCTTCGCCATGAATCTCCTTGGTTCACGGACCCGAACCCCGTCGACGCGCATTGTAGTTTGTCCTGATACTGCAAATTGTGTTGGAGCCTTTTATGGAAGCTCGCCTGATCGCCGCGCTGATCATGACGCCATTCGCGCTGGCCTTCATCTACGCCGGCATACATGAATTCCTGCGCTACAAGTCCGAGGGTGGAACGACCTACGGGCTGGTTTACAACGACGAGACGGGGACGACGCACGTCACCGGGATCCCCGACGAAGCCGAGGCCTACGATCCCGAAGATTACGATCCCAACAATTACAACGATCCCGAAATCAGCTCCAGGACCGACGATGAGGAGCCGGAAGCCCTCGACGATGAGGGCAACGTCATCGAGGCGGTGGAGGTCGACGAAGACCGTACCGAAGATTACGCGACCGCCGAGACCGAGACCGAGGACGGTGACGAGGACGGTGACGAGGTGCGCCGGACCTGACGGGAGGGCGTCTGGGGCCGTCGCTCGATTGAGGAGAGCGAACCCAGGTCCGTTCCGGCGGGCCGTCATCCTCTGTCACAAATCACCGGTACGGAGTGCCGGATGACTGAGACCAGCGAAAAAGTTGTGCATCCGGACCTGCGCGAGGCGTTTGCCGTGTGGGCCCGGATCGGCGTTCTGAGTTTCGGCGGGCCGGCGGGGCAGATCGCGCTCATGCACAGGATCGTCGTCGAGGAGAAGCGCTGGATCAGCGATGCGAGGTTTCTGCACGCCCTGAATTACTGCATGCTTCTGCCCGGCCCCGAAGCGCAGCAACTCGCGACCTATATCGGCTGGCTCGTCCACGGCGTTCGGGGCGGTGTGATCGCCGGCATGCTCTTCATCCTGCCGGGACTGATCACGGTGATGGGCCTGAGCATGATTTATGCCACGCTCGGCAATGTGGGGGTGGTCGAGGGTCTGTTCTTCGGGCTGAAGGCCGCCGTTCTCGCGATCGTCGTGCAGGCCGTGTTGCGGATCGGGACACGCGTCCTCGTCGGCGGCTGGACGACGGTTCTCGCGATCCTCGCCTTCCTCGCCATCTTCGTCTTCGGCGTTCCGTTCCCGCTCGTCATCGCCGCGGCCGCCGCCATCGGACTGATCGCTGGCCGGCGCGCGCCCGCGGCGTTCACCAAGGGAGCGACGGGGCAGGCGGGGTCCGGGACGGTGAGAGACGAGGACACGCTTTTGGGGGCAGGGGCGGCCGCGCCTGACCGGTCCGGGCCCCTTCGCAGCGCCGCCATCTGTCTTGCGATCTGGCTCCTGCCGGTAGCTGCGCTCTACGGGCTCTTCGGAGCTGACGATGTCTTCGCGCGGATCGCCGGGTTCTTCAGCACGATGGCGGTCGTGACCTTCGGCGGGGCCTATGCCGCGCTTGCCTATGTCGCCCAGGAGGCTGTGGAGAGCTTCGGCTGGCTGCGGCCGGGGGAGATGCTGGACGGGCTGGGCCTTGCGGAGACGACGCCGGGGCCGCTGATCCTCGTCACCCAGTTCGTCGGTTTCATGGGGGCCTATCGCGATCCCGGGGCAATGCCTCCGCTCGTTGCCGGCACGCTGGGCGGACTTCTGACCTCCTGGGTGACGTTTGCGCCCTGCTTCTTCTGGATCTTTCTCGGCGCGCCCTTTATCGAACGGCTCCGGCAGAACGGCGCCCTGACGTCAGCGCTGACCGCGATCACCGCAGCCGTCGTGGGCGTCATGGCGAATCTGGCGGTCTGGTTCGGGCTGCACGTGCTCTTCGGCGAGGTCCGAACGGTCCGGGCCGGTGGGCTCGCGCTCGACTGGCCCGTCTGGTCAACGCTCGATCCCGCCTCCGCGCTCCTCGTCGCGGCGGCGCTCGTCGCGGCCTTGCGCTTCAAGCTCGGCATCCTGCCACTCCTGGGCGGGGCGGCCGGAACCGGGTTGCTGCTCTGGGGAGCGGGGCTGGCGGCCGTCTGATGCCGGCTAGCGTCTTGCAGCCTGGCCGCGTTCCATGTCATCAGATCGCGACGGAGCGAGGAGAAAACGTCATGCGGACAGCACTCTATCCGGGGACTTTCGACCCGCTGACGCTCGGCCATCTCGATATCATCGAGCGGGCCACGGCCCTCGTGGACAAGCTCGTGATCGGCGTTGCCGTGAATGCGGAGAAGGGTCCGCTCTTCTCCCTCGACGAGCGCGTTGCCATGATCGAAACCGAGACGGCCAAACTCGTCGATACGCGCGGGTGCAGTATCGTCGTCCATCCCTTCGAGAACCTCCTGATCGACGCGGCCGCAGACGTCGGCGCCGGCGTCATCGTGCGGGGGCTGCGCGCAGTGGCGGATTTCGAATACGAGTTCCAGATGGTCGGCATGAACCGCCAGCTGAACGATGCCATCGAGACGGTCTTCCTGATGGCGGAGGCGGAGCATCAGGCCATCGCCTCCAAACTGGTCAAGGAAATTGCCCGGCTGGGCGGGGACGTCTCCAAGTTCGTCACCCCGTCGGTTGCGACTCGCCTTGCGGAAAAGCTCGCGCGTTAGCTCGCTTGAAGAGGGACGACCGCATGTCGTCCCGCTGGCCTTTCCGGGCTATGGCTCGGCGGCCGTAGCAGGCATGGCGTAAGATCGCCTCGAAGTCCCCCGAACATGTGTCGAGATCGAACCAGGTGTCGCTCGCGGACGCGCAAGGTGAGCCGATCGTACTGCGATAGGCGGCGCGCTGACGCTCACACCGCCCGAAAGTCCTGCTCCGGCAAAAGAGAAAGCCCGCGGCGCAAACCGCGGGCTTCCCCAAGATACTCAGTCAAAGACCGGATCGATTACTGGTTGAGCTCGATTTCGAACTCGCCTTCCAGCTCGTTGCTGGCGTCGTAGTCGACGTCACCGGCGGCTTCGATCTGCTCTTCGGTCATCTCGGTCAGCTGCAGCGCTTCGGGGGTGAAGCGAACGTTGGACAGCGGGATCGCGACCTGCGAGCCACCGATGCCGAGGAAGCCACCCTCTTCGAGGATCATCATGACTTCGCCGCCATTGTCGATGAAGGCTTCGGCGGAACCGAGGTCTTCGCCGTTGGCACCGATCACGTCCATCGCGAGGAGATCGTTGACCGTGACGATGTTCGGCATCGCGCCGGCATCGGCTTCAGCCATGTTCTCGTCGGACATCTCGTTCGTCTCTTCGGCGACTTCCGTCTCGACTTCGTTGGCGGCACCTTCCGCAGCGGCTTCGACGTTCTCGGCACCGTCTTCGATGGCTTCGCCGGTGTCTTCGGCCATCTCTTCGGTTTCGGCCTCGACGTTCTCGGCGGCGGCTTCGGCGTCCGTCATTTCCTCTTCGGTGGTCATTTCACCGGCCGCGGCGACGTCTTCACCTTCGCCTTCCATGTCAGCGGCGGCTTCTTCGTCGCCTTCCATGTCGGCAGAAGCGTCCTGCTCGGAGCGGCGTGCGTCACGCTCTTCGGAGGTCTCGTACTGCACGTTGGCTTCGCCGGTGTTGACGATCTGCACCGTCGGCTGCTCGGCGAAGGTCACGCTGACCTGCGGCTCGTTGCCGGCATAGGACACCTGCGGAGCGCCACCGTCCTGGATGGTGACTTCGGCAGCGTCGTCGTTCTGCACGATTTCCACGGTCGGCTCGTAGGAGGTCACGCGGACATTGCCGTCGACCGAGGTATTGCCTTCGCCTTCAACAACATCGCTGTCGTCGGCTTCGGCCATTTCGGTGTCGGCCTCATCGTCAGCCTCGAGATCGAGGTCAACGGCCAGTTCCGGCTCGCCCTGCGTAACGGACACGGTGGGCTCGCCCTGCTGGACTTCGACCTGCGGATCGTCGGACGCGACTTCGACGGTCGGCTCATCCGTGCGGATGTAGACGGTCGGGGCCGGGATCTCGACGGAGACGATGATTTCCGGGATCTCGACGGAAATGTTCGGCTGCGGCTGCTCGATCTCGACTTCGCTGTTGCCCTCGGTGACCTGCACGCGGGACTGACCGGGACGCACGGTGACGTTCGGCGCGGGGTTGTCGACGGAAACCTGCGGCTCGGGGATCGTGACCTGGGCCTGACCCTCGACGGTCACTTCCTCGGACATCTCGACCTCTTCGGTCTCGGTGATCTCCTCGGAATCTTCGACTTCGGCAGTGGCCGTGGCTTGCGCTTCGGCGTCGAGCTCGGCGGAAGCGGTCGTGCAGGCCTCTGCATCGTTGTCCTCGGCGAGGATGACGATGTCGTCCGCCGTAACCGTCTCGGATTCTACGGGCAGCTCTTCATAGGCGACGATCAGCGCACGGCACTCGTCGGTAAGGTTGGCGATCTGCTCGTCGGACAGCTCCTGCTGCGCGAAGGCGGGCGAGAACGATGCGGCGCCGATGGCCGTAGCCGTACCGAGCATCTTCCAAGTGTTCGTGCGTGCGGTCATTATGACAGCTCCCATTTATTTCGGTTCAGCCCCTCAGGGGCAGACACCGGCCAAACGGGATCAGGCGGAGAGAGTTCACTACGAATGCACATTCCGTCACAAGAACGTGCGCCAGAATGAAGCAGTTTATCTGTCGGCCGATTTCCGCGGAACCCTCCAATAAACGGCGGAACCAGCGGCGCCGGTTCCTGTTGAGGTTAATGCTTCGTTAACGAGATTGACCCGCAACGCAGCGCACGCGGTGCCCCGGGATCTTGCGGACATTCATCATATACCGGCCTCAACGAAAAAGGCGCGAACCCCGGCCGGGATCCGCGCCCTTCTACGCGCTTCACCGCCCCTTCAGAGGGGCGGGGGCCGATCTCAGCCGAGTTTGCCCATCGCGACGGCCGTGTCGGCCATGCGGTTCGAGAAGCCCCATTCGTTGTCGTACCACGTCAGGATGCGCACGAAGGTGCCGTCCATGACCTTGGTCTGGTCCATGTGGAAGATCGAGGAGTGGGGGTCGTGGTTGAAATCGGAGGAGACCAGCGGCTCGTCCGTGTAGCCCAGGATCCCCTTCATCGGCCCGTCCGCAGCGGCGCGGATCGCGTCGTTGATCTCCTCCACCGAGGTCGCGCGGGAAGCTTCGAAGGTGAGGTCCACCACGGAGACATTCGGCGTCGGGACCCGGATCGCGACACCGTCGAGCTTGCCGTTGAGTTCCGGCAGGACAAGGCCGACGGCCTTTGCCGCACCGGTGGAGGTCGGGATCATGCTGAGCGCCGCGGCGCGGCCGCGATAGAGATCCTTGTGCATCGTATCAAGCGTCGGCTGGTCGCCGGTATACGAATGGATCGTGGTCATGAAGCCGCGGTTCAGGCCGACCGTGTCGTTCAGGATCTTCGCCACGGGGGACAGGCAGTTCGTCGTGCAGGACGCGTTAGAGACGACCTTGTCCTCCGCGCCGAGCGTGGCGTGGTTCACGCCGTAGACGATGGTCTTGTCGGCCCCGCTGGCGGGAGCGGAGACCAGCACCCGGCGGGAGCCGTTCTCGAGATGCGCCGCGGCCTTGTCACGCGCGGTGAAGATGCCGGTGCATTCGAGCGCGACGTCGACACCCTCCCACGGCAGGTCCTTGGGGTCGCGGATGGAGGTGACCTTGATCGGACCGGTGCCGACGTCGATCGTGTCGCCGTCCACCTTCACCTCGTTCGGGAACCGGCCGTGCACGCTGTCGTACCGGATCAGGTGGGCATTGGTCTCGACCGGCCCGAGATCGTTGATCGCCACGACCTCGATATCGTCGCGGCCCCGCTCGACGATCCCGCGCAGCACGTTGCGTCCGATCCGACCGAACCCGTTGATGGCGACCTTGACACTCATCTTGCTTCTCCCGCTGTCGATGCCGGCGGAGCGAAGGATGCGCGCCGCCTCGTCGCCGGCGACCATGCCGTTTCGCGGGCCGAGGTCAAGCGCAGTGCGGCGTCAACGCCAGAACGCGGCCCATTCGATGAGCTTCAGGAGCTCCTTTCCCAGAAAGACGCACCAGCCCCAGTCGAAGATCAGATCGGCCGCGACGAAGAGGGCGATCAGGATGCCGAGGATCACGGCCAGTCGATTGGTCACGGGCGGCGCGCCCTTGTATCAGGTGAGAGGACGGCCCCTGAATGACGCGCAGGCGCGCGCGCGACAAGGGCGGACCGCGCCGGAAGGAGACCAGAATGGCCGATCTCGCAACACTCGTCGGGCGCATCCTGATCGCGCTGCTCTTTCTCGGCGGCGGCGTTCAGAAGATCTCGGACCCGGAGCCCGCGCGCGCACTTCTCGCCATGCGGGGGCTGCCCGAGGCGCTCCTCTGGCCTGCGCTCGCGTTCAATCTCGCGGCGGGACTTGCGCTCATCTTGGGGTGGCGTACGGGCCCGGTCGCGGCGCTCCTCGCCGCTTATTGCGCGGTCACGAGCTGGTTCCACTGGCAACCGGAGGATCCCTGGCAGATCACCATCTTCGTGAAGAACTGGGCCATCGCCGGCGGTTGCCTCGTTCTCGCCGCCCATGGTGCCGGACGCTTCGCGCTCGATGCGCGCCGCCAGAGGGGGCAGGGCGCGCGCGCCTCATAGATCCGGACGGAAACCGGGGGTTGGGGGCGCAGGCAATGCCGCGCCCCCTGTTTTCTGGGGCCTGCCGATCAGAGCAGGGACTTAACTTTCTCAGCCGCGGCCTCGGCCGTGATGCCGAAATGGGCGTAGGCGTCGCCGGCCGGTGCAGAGACGCCGAAGCTCTCCATGCCGATGAAGCCGGCCTTCTGGCCGCGGCCGCGCTCGCCCGAGAGCCAGCGGTCCCAGCCCATCGGGCCGGCCGCCTCGATGGCGACGCGCACCGCGCCGCCCGGAAGGACGCGCTTGCGGTAGGCCTCGTCCTGCTCGGCGAAGAGGTCCATGCAGGGCATGGAGACGACCCGCGTCCCGATACCCTCGGCCTGCAGCAGGTCCCGCGCCGCCATGGCAAGGGAGACCTCGGAGCCGGACGCCATCAGGATCGCCTGTCGCTTGCCCTCGGCTTCGGCGAGAACGTAGGCGCCGCTCGCCGTCAGGTTCTTCTGCTTGTGCTCGAGACGGAGCGTGGGAAGCCCTTGGCGGGAGAGGGCGAGGACGGACGGCGTATCCATCCGGCCGAGCGCCAGTTCCCAGGCTTCCGCCGTCTCGACGCCGTCGCAGGGCCGGAACACATGCAGGTTCGGCGTCGCGCGCAGCATCGCGAGATGCTCGACGGGCTGGTGAGTCGGGCCGTCCTCGCCGAGGCCGATCGAATCGTGGGTCAGCACGTAGACCACCGGGATCCGCATCAGGGAGGCGAGCCGGATCGAGGGGCGGGCATAGTCGGCGAAGCACATGAACGTGCCGCCGTAGGGCCGCAGGCCACCATGCAGCTTCAGGCCGGACATCGCGGCGCACATGCCGTGCTCGCGGATGCCGTAATGCATGTAGCGGCCCTTGCGGTTCTCCGGGGAGAAGATCCCGAGATCGGACGTCTGGGTGTTGTTGGATCCGGTGAGGTCAGCCGATCCGCCGAAGGTTTCGGGCATGATCGGATTGATCACCTCGAGCGCCATCTCGGACGCCTTGCGGGTGGCGACCTTCGGGGCTTCCTCGGTGATCTGCTTCTTGAGGGCGCGGATCGTACCGGCGAGCTTCTTGGGCGCGTCACCGGCCCATGTGCGCTCGAATTCCGCCTTCTTGCGGTCGGACAGGGCGTCATAGGCTTCCTGCCACTCGGCCCGCGCCTGAGCGCCCTTGCGGCCGATGTCGCGCCACTCCTGCAGCAGCTCGTCCGGGATCTCGAACGGGCCGTAGCCCCAGCCATAGGCATCCTTGGTGTTCTGCACGACGTCGGGATCGGTCAGGGCGCCGTGACCCTTGGCGGTATCCTGCGCGGAGGAGCCGAGGGCGATATGCGTCTTGCATTCGATCAGCGTCGGGCGGTCGGAGGCCTTCGCGGCGTTGATCGCGTGGTCGATGGAGACCGGATCGTGACCGTCGCAGCCCATCACTTCCCAGCCGGAGGCGGCGAAGCGCGCCTTCTGGTCCGTGCTGTCGGCAAGGGAGACCTCGCCGTCGATGGTGATCGAATTGTCGTCGAAGAAGACGATGAGGTTGCCGAGCTTCTGGTGGCCGGCAAGCGCAATCGCCTCCTGGCTCACGCCCTCCATGAGGCAGCCGTCACCGGCGAAGACGTAGGTGTGGTGGTCGAAGATCTTCGATCCCCAGACGGCGCGCAGGTGCTCCTCGGCCATGGCGAAGCCGACGGAGGTCGCGATGCCCTGGCCGAGCGGCCCGGTGGTCGTCTCGATTCCCTTGGCATGGCCGTATTCGGGGTGGCCGGCCGTGATCGCCTCGAGCTGGCGGAAGTTCTTCACCTGCTCGAGCGTCATGTCCTCGTACCCGGTAAGGTACAGAAGCGCGTAGAGCAGCATCGAGCCGTGGCCGTTCGAGACGATGAAGCGGTCGCGGTTCGGCCAGTCGGGGTTGGCCGCGTCGAACTTCATGTGCTTTTCGAACAGTACGGTCGCGATATCGGCCATGCCGAGCGGCATGCCGGTATGGCCCGAATTGGCCGCGGCAACGGCGTCGAGCGCGAGCGCGCGGATCGCGGCCGCCTTGTTCCAGTGATCGGGATAGGCGGATCTGAGAACGTCGATCTCCACGGCGGGCGGTCCTTCCTGCGAGAAACTTGGGCCTCATGCCTTGCCGGCGCGGCCGCTTCGCGGTGTATCAGTGCCTCGGGATGCGTCAAGCCGATGAATGCCTTCTCGCGAGCGCGAAAGGGCGGAGGGGGGCGCATTCCCCGGATGCGTTGGCTAAGATCGGCCGGAACCACCCCGGCGCCGATTCGGGGGCTTGCCGCCAGAAGCGGGCAGAGCGTATGGGCGCTGAAGATGAGGGAGCATGGATGACTGAAATCGAAGAGCTCGAACGGCGCCTGGCCGCCGCGCTCGACCGGATCGCCGCCGCCGCGGAGAGTGCGGATGCGGCAGGGGACGAGGACGAGCGGATCACCCCCGAGCGTCTCGCCGAGGCCGAGCAGGCGACCGAGATCGCCGCGTCCCGCGCCGCCGAGGCCGAGATCAAGTCGCGCGAGAATGCGCAGCGTGCCGAAGCCGCCGAGGCCGAGGCCGGCCGTCTGCGCGAGGCGCTGGAGGCCGAGCAGACTGCAAATAGCCAGCTGCGCGATCACGCCGCCGAGCTGAAGGCGAGCAACGAGGAGCAGCTGGAGCGCCTGGTCGAACTGGAGCGTGCGGCGACGGAGGCGATCGAGGCGCGCGAACAGGACCGCGCCGAACTCGACGAGATCCTGGCCGCCCTCGAACCCCTGGTGAAGGAGCAGCTCGATGCCTGAGGTGAACATCACGATCGGCGGACGCGACTTCACCGTCGCCTGCCAGGAGGGCGAGGAACGCTTCCTGCACGCCGCGGCCCAGATGCTGGACCGCGAGGCGAGTACCCTGGTGGACCAGCTCGGCCGCGTGCCCGAGACCCGGATGCTGCTGATGGCCGGCCTCATGCTGGCCGATCGCACCGCCGCCCTCGAGGATCGCGCCAAGGCCGCCGAGGACAGCCTTGCCCGGCAAGAGCGCCTGATCGAGGAAATGCGCAATGCGCCCGCGCCGGAACCCCGCCGCGTTGAGGTGCCCGTCGTCCCCGAATCCGTGACGCAGCTGCTGTCCGAGATGGCTGCCCGCGCCGAAAGCGCCGCTGACCTGTTGGAGAAGAAAGCCGGATGAGCCTTGCCCTGCGCCTGACCGCCCCGATCGTCGCCATCGCCGTACTCGGCGCCTGCGAGCCCGGAAAGCTGGACCGGATCCTCGATCCGGAGGCTGCCGCGATGGCCGAGGCCCCGCCCGAGCAGCAGCTCCCGAAACTCGTCTCCAGCGAGGCGGGCGTGACGCGTATGCGCTATCCCGGAGGCTGCGAGGTTCGCATCGGTACGGAGGGCATCGCGACCGGCCGCACCGCCGATTGCACGCAGGACCAGGTTGCCCGCGCCATCATGGAGGCGCGGCTCGGAACGCCCGAACCAGCCTGATCCCTTTGTCCTGACAGAAAACGGGGCGCCCGATCCGGCATCGGGCGCCCCGTTTCGTTCAGTCCTAAGGGACGCGTCGTCAGACTCCCCCACGCGCCACGCTCAGCGCACCCACCTCAAGGACGGGCGCCCTGACCGCGGTGGAGCCGGCAAAGCGCCGCTCAGTCCTCCGCGTTCGCTTCGCGGATCTTCGCGGCGGCATCCTTGTCGTAGGCGATGCCGTTCTGCTCGAAGAGCTGGTCGAGTTCGCCCGACAGGGTCATCTCCGTGATGATGTCGCAGCCGCCTACGAACTCGCCCTTCACGTAAAGCTGCGGAATCGTCGGCCAGTCGGAATAATCCTTGATGCCCTGGCGGATCTCCTGGTCCTGCAGAACGTCCACATCGGCGTAATCCACGCCCATGTAGTTCAGCACGCCGGCAACCCGGCTGGAGAAGCCGCATTGCGGCATCGTCTTGTTGCCCTTCATGAAGAGCACGACGGGATTGGACGTCACGGTCTCTTTGATCTGGGCTTCGGCGGTGGTGGTGCTCATCTGGATCTCGTCCTTCGCATTCATGTGAGGTGAGGCGGTGGCCCCTCGGGATCAGGCCGGCGCCTTCGTCGTAAGGGCCAGGGCGTGCAGCTCGCCGGCCGGCCCGTCCATCTTTCCCTTCAGCGCAGCATAGACGGCGCGCTGCTGCTGGACGCGGTTCATGCCCCGGAAACTCTCGTCGACGACCTCTGCGGCGTAATGGTTGCCGTCGCCCCTGAGGTCCGTGATCGTGACGGTCGCCTCCGGGAAGGACGCCTTGATCAGGGCCTCGAGGTCATTCGCTTCCATTGCCATCGTCGTCTCCGCAGCGTGTCGGTGTTGGTTGTGCACAAGGTAGGGATCGCCCCGCGCAGGAGCAAGCGGATCGCCGCGATCGGGCGCTATCAGGGCGCGAGAAGGGTGGTGCGGGGCAGGGCGGCGATCGCGTCGATGTCCTGCCGGTAGGCCTCCGTCAGCCACTCGAGCGTTGCGCGGTCGAAGGGCCTGAAGCCCGGCGCGTCTAGGCCGCGAGGATGACGCTTCACCGCCCGTTCCAGCGCCCCCCGATCCCCGGGATCGCCGCCGGCCTCGAGGTGCCGCCGCACCGCGCCGATGGCGTCCGCGGACAGCCCCACGCGCTGAGGCTCCGGCGGCAGCGGAATCCTCGCGGCGGCGTCCTGTCCCAAGAGCTGCGTCAACACACGGGGCGCGATCTGCGGATAATCCTCGAAGCGCCACACCGTGAGGGGCGCCGTCGCCACAGCCTCGGACAGCGCCTTTGCCGTGAACGACCAGCGCAGCTCCGTCGGATCGGTGCCGCCGAGCCAGTCCTCCCAGGTCCGCAGCGCGCCGTTCCGGATCGCCTCGCCATAGGCGGAGGGCAGGAAGGTGCCGAGGTCGCGAACCGCCAGCCCGACCGAAATTTCCGACTTGGGGAACAGTTCCGCCGTCCGCGCCGTGCGGCCGGGCCCCCAGGGGTAGAACTTCCCGTCATCGCTCCAGAGCATGCGCGGTTCGGTCGCGCCGAGGATGTTCTCGTCCATCACCACGAGCGTCTCCGGCGCGAAGCCGCACACCGCTCCCGCGGAGGCGACGGCGAGGTGCGTCAGCTCACGCCGCCAGCCGTAATCGCGCAACAGGTAGCTCAGGGGAGCCAGGAAGCGTCTGACGTCGTTCGGCTCCAGAACGCCGATGCCGAGATCCCGCAGGGCGGCTTTCTGCGCCGCGATGGCGCGCTGGAGATGGGTGGACGCCGTCTTGTGCGCGCCGACGAGGAGAAGGACGCGCTTCGGGTGAACCGGAGCGGCCTTCGCCATCAGCCGAAGAGTTCAGCGAAGGCGCCGCGCCAGGCCGTGCGGAGGTCCGCCATCGGCGCCCGGCTGCCGCCCAGGGAGAAGTCCGTGCCGCCGAGCGTTCCCACGGCTGCCAGTTCGACGCCCGCCTTTTCGGCCGCCGACGCCAGCGCCGCCGCCTCCTCCGCCGAGGCCGCGATCAGGTAGCGGGCCTGATCCTCCCCGAAGAGCACGGCCAGTCCGTCCCCCTCGATCTCGGCGCCGCAGCCCGCCGCCTCGGCCATCTCGAACGCGGCCAGCGCGAGGCCACCGTCCGACAGGTCCGTGCAGGCGGCCATCCGGGCGCCGTTCGCCCGGACGAACTCGCCGTGCCGCCGCTCGAGCTCGAGATCGACCGCCGGCGCATCGCCGTCCTCGCGGCCCCAGAGGTGCCACAGAAGCGCCGAGGCGCCGAGGTGCGACCCTTGCGGCCCCAGAAGCAGCAGGACGTCCCCTTCAGCCGCGCGTGCTCCGATCAGCTCGCCCGGATTCAGGGCGAGGCCCACCGCGCCGATGGTCGGCGTCGGCAGGATCGGAGCGCCGTCGGTCTCGTTGTAGAGACTGACATTGCCGGAGACGATCGGCATGTCGAGCGCGGTGCAGGCCTCGCCGATCCCTGTCACGGCGCGCACGAACTGCCCCATGATCTCGGGTTTCTCGGGGTTGCCGAAATTGAGGTTGTCGGTGCAGGCGAGGGGGCGGGCGCCGGTCGCGCAGATGTTGCGATAGGCTTCGGCCACGGCCTGCCGCCCGCCCATCTGCGGGTTGGCGCGGACGTAGCGGGGCGTCACGTCCGACGTGAAGGCGAGCGCCTTGTCGGTCCCGTGCACCCGCACGATGCCGGAGCCATGACCCGGTGCGCGAACGGTGTCGGCCATCACCATGGTATCGTACTGTTCCCAGACCCACGCCTTGTGCGCGTGGTCCGGGCTCGTGAGGAGCGCGCGGAGCGCCTCCACGGGATCGGCCTCGGGCACCGGCTCCAGCGCGGGGGCCTCGGCGGGCTCCGCGAAGGGTCGGTCGTATTCGGGTGCGGAGCCCGCGAGCGTTCCGAGCGGAAGGTCTGCCTTCACCTCGCCGCCATGGACCACGACGAACCGGTCCTCGGCGATGGTCTCGCCGACGACGGCGAAGTCGAGGTCCCACTTGTCGAAGACCGCCCGCGCCTCGGCTTCCTTCTCCGGACGGAGCACCATGAGCATCCGCTCCTGGCTCTCGGACAGCATCATCTCGTAAGCACTCATGGCCCGCTCGCGCACCGGCACGAGGTCGAGGTCGAGCCTGATGCCGAGGCCGCCCTTGTCGCCCATCTCGACGGCGGAGCAGGTCAGGCCCGCGGCGCCCATGTCCTGGATCGAGATCACGGCGCCCGTCGCCATCAACTCGAGGCAGGCCTCCATCAGCCGCTTCTCGGTGAACGGATCGCCGACCTGAACGGTCGGACGCTTCTCCTCGATGGTCTCGTCGAACTCGGCCGACGCCATGGTCGCCCCGCCGACGCCGTCGCGGCCCGTCTTCGCTCCGAGATACACCACCGGCATGCCGACGCCGGACGCCGCCGAGTAGAAGATCGCGTCCGCATCAGCCAGTCCGGCGGCGAAAGCGTTCACGAGGCAGTTGCCGTCATAGGCCGGGTGGAACCGCACCTCGCCGCCCACGGTCGGCACGCCGAAGCAGTTGCCGTAGCCGCCAACGCCCTCGACGACGCCGTGGACCAGCGAGCGCGTCCTGGGATGACCCGGCTGCCCGAAACTCAGGGAGTTCATCGCCGCGATGGGCCGCGCGCCCATGGTGAAGACGTCCCGCAGGATGCCGCCGACGCCGGTCGCCGCGCCCTGGTAGGGCTCGATATAGGAGGGGTGGTTGTGGCTCTCCATTTTGAAGACCACGGCCTGTCCGTCTCCGATATCGACTACGCCGGCATTCTCGCCCGGCCCGCAGATCACCTGCGGACCGCTCGTCGGCAATGTCCGCAGCCACTTCCTGGAGGACTTGTAGGAGCAGTGCTCGTTCCACATCGCCGAGAAGATGCCGAGCTCGGTGAAGGACGGGACCCGCCCGATGATCTCAAGGATCCTCTGGTATTCCTCTGGCTTGAGCCCGTGGCCCGCGATGAGATCTTCGGTGATATCCGGCTCGCGCATGGTGGCCCCGTTCGCTGACTGTCGCCGGGCGCGTTCATAGAACCGGGGGCGCCTGAGGAAAAGCGAAACCCGCGCTCTTTTTCACGGGCGGTGCGACGGACGGCGCAGGCACTCGGGGCATCGGCCTCGCCGCGCCCCTCGAGGAGACCGCGAAAGAGGGTGCGGGCCAAAAAAAAGGCCGAGACACAAGTCTCGGCCCAAGTCCAACAGGGAGGTACAGACAAGCACTCTAGGAGCGCTCGTCCATGCTCATGGAGTTAGGGGGGGTACTGCGCGGGATCAACCCCGTTCGCGACGGCAGGAAGCAGAGGTGGCAATCTGTTGCCGATGGCGCACAGTCCAGCCCTTTTCGAGCCGTCTGCGCGCGGATCCGCACGGGGCGCCATCCCGAAAATGTGGGCCCGTCAGGCCATGTCCTCGAGGCGCTGCCGCATCACCTGGATCTCGTCGACAACGAAATCCCGGAAGGCGGAGATGCGCTTCGACTGCCGCAGCTCCTCCGGATAGGCGAGGAAAACCGGCACTTCGTTGCTCTCCACCTCCGGCAGGACCCTGACAAGATGGGGCGCCGTCTCGGTCACGTAGTTCGGCAGCACGCCGATGCCGAGATGGTTCAGAACCCCCTGGAGGGTGCCGAAGTAGTTGTTCACCGACAGCCGGGAGGGGATCTCGTGGCTGAGCAGATACTGCACCAGAGCCGCCCCGGCGGAGACCTGCGTCGCGTTCGGCGCCTGGTAGATGAGGCGGTGCTTTTCCAGCTCGCGCACGTCTTCGGGCGTGCCGAACTGCGCGAGGTAATCGGGCGTGGCGTAGAGCCGCATCCTCACGCTCATCAGGCGCTTGCGGATCAGGTCGGCCTGGCTCGGCTCCTTCATGCGGATCGCGACGTCCGCCTCGCGCATGGGAAGGTCGAGCACGCGTTCCTCGAGCATCAGGTCGATATTGAGTTGCGGATGCTCGTGGTAGAGGCGGGTCAGGCGCGGGGCGAGCCAGATCGTGCCGAAACCCGTGGTGGCCGTCACGCGCAGCTCGCCGAAGACCTCCTCCTCGCTGTCCCGGATGCGGGCGGACGCCGCTTCGAGTCGCTTGGCCATGGAGCGTGTCGCATCGAACAGCAGCTCTCCCTGCTCGGTCAGGATCAGGCCGCGGGCATGGCGATGGAAGAGGGTGGTGTTCAGGCTCTCCTCGAGCGCCCGGATCTGGCGCGAGACGGCGGATTGGGAGAGGTGAAGCGAATCCCCGGCGCGGGTGAGGCTGCCTGCATCGGCCACCGCGTGAAAGATCCTCAGCCTGTCCCAGTCCATCTTGCCCTGCCCATATCGCTGCGGAGACGCTCCGCACCCTGTCGCTCTGGAAGGTCGCTACCCCGGTCGCCTGTCGGATATCAAACGCATAGTGCCGATCTCACGTCATTATTGCGGCCTCCTTGCGATTTGGTGACCGCACGCCCGTCCTTTGTGCGGTTCTCCGCCTTTAAATCGAGGATCGGCGTTAATTTCGTATCAGGATGCGGATGCGTCGCAAAGTGCGGCGCGAACGGGCGACCCGCGGGAGTCTTGGGAGGCGGCGCGGGACGCGAGAAGTTCAAAGTTGACAAGATTACTATGTCATTCTAGGCCGCGCCCGACGAGCGGCGTGCCAGCCCGCCGGCGTGACGTCTGCGGCCGGTTGCAAGCCCGCGCCCAGCAACCGATCGTCCGGAGACCGGAAACGGCGACAGGCCATGTGGCCCGGAGCAGGGCTCTTGAGCGCTGCCGGTAGATGTCGCCGCCCTGCGACCCCGGCGGTACGACCAACCCTGAGCGCGGAGCGCGAGCCATGGACCTGACCGAACTTGTGACATTCCTCCGTGGCGGCGGCGCGCGCGCCGTCGATTTCATGGATCAGGGGGGTCCGATCGTCTGGACCATCGGCGGCGTCTCCGTCCTGACCCTCGCGGTGATCATCTGGAAGGTGCTCCACCTCTTTCGCCTCGGCGTGTGGAGCGGCGGACGCCGGACCGAGCGCGCCGTGGCCGACTGGCGCGCGGGCCGGGACGCCCAGGCGCTGGAGCGGGTGCTGAACCGCCGCTCCGCCCGGGCCCGGGTCGCGGTCACCGCCTTCGAAGCGCTCTCGCGCCCTGAATTCACGCCAGCCGATGCGGAGAGGGACATCGTCCGCGTCGCCCGCGGACGCCTCGCTGCCGCCCGCTCCGGCCTGAAGCTGCTGGAACTCATCGCGACCATCGCGCCGCTCCTTGGCCTTCTCGGCACCGTTGTCGGCATGATCGCGGCCTTCCAGGCGTTGCAGGAGGCCGGCTCGCGGGCCGATCCCGCGGCGCTCGCTGGCGGCATCTGGGAGGCGCTTCTGACCACCGCGGCGGGCATGGGCGTCGCGATCCCGGCGACGATGGCCGCAAGCTGGTTCGAGAGCCAGGTGGACCGCCTGCGCCGGGACATCGAGGATATCTGCGCCCGCATCCTTCTGCCGCGCAAGACGGATGCCGGCCTCAGGGTCGCCGCTCAATGACGTTCTCGCTGGAGGAGCCGAGGCGGCCGCGCAGGCCCAGCCTGACGCCGATGATCGACGTCGTCTTCCTGCTGCTCGTCTTCTTCATGCTCGCGTCCCGCTTCGGGCTCGACATGCATGTCCCCTTGCGGTTGTCGAGCGGGGAGGGGGAGGCGTATTCCGGTCCGCCCCGCCTCGTGGACATCCGCCCCGAAACGCTCAGCCTCAACGGTATCGCGATGGATCCCGAGGCGCTGATCGCCGAACTCGGCGAGATGACCGAGAGCGAAGCCGATACCATCGTCCTGCGCGCGCGGGACGGGGCGACGCTCCAGCATGTCGTCTCCGCGATGGAGGAACTGTCCGGCGCGGGCTTCACCTCCCTCACTCTCGTCGGCACCGGCGAGGCCCCGGCGGATGAGGGCAGGGCGGACGAAGCGGCGCCGGTGGAGCGCGGCGACGGCCCGGAGGGCGCACGGCCATGATGCTGGACGAACCCATCCGCGAGTCCGAGCGCGAGAGCATCATTCCGATGATCAACGTGGTGTTCCTGCTGCTGATCTTCTTCCTGATGACCGCTCAGATCGCGCCGCCCGAACCGTTCGATGTGACACCGCCCGACTCCGCCTCGGACGAGCCCGCCGAAGCGCCCCTCACGCTTTATGTCGATGCCTCGGGACAGCTCGGTTTTCAGGACGCGACGGGCGAGGACGACGTCTTCGAGGCACTGACGGCCGAACGCGAGGCTCTTTGCAAGGGGTCGCCGTACGTGCGGCCGGAGGATGCCGCCGAGGCGGGCGGCGAGGATCACTGCGCCGAGCCTCCCGTCCTGATGATCCGGGCCGATCTCGGCCTGCCGGGGGAGCGTCTCGCCGCGCTCCTGCCGCGCATCGCCGCGGCCGGGTTCCCGCGTGCCCAGATCGTCACGGCGCTGGAATGAGGCCTTCGCGATGAGCTTCGCCAAGTTCGACATGATCGCCGCCGGGGCCGCCGCCCTTGCTATCCATGCCGCGGCCTTCGGCCTCCGCGAACCCCAGGGCGGCGCCCAGTCGGCCGGGGACGGTGGCAGCGCGCTCGTCTCCCTCGAAGCCTCGAGCGCGTCCGTCGCCGCGATGGTCGAGGCCTGGGAGACGCCGCCCGATGTGTCCGAGCCCGCCCCGGTGACCGCGCCTCCGCCGCCGGACATGGTCGATGCCCCGCCGCCTCCACCGCCCGTTTCCGAGAGCCGCCCGGCCAGCGCCGCGCCCCGGACGCCCACGGCCCCCGCGCCCGAGACGATGGCCGCCCTCGCTCCGCCGCCACCACCGCCCCCCGCGCCCCCGCCGCCGGAGACCGTCGCCCTGCCCACCGCCGAGGCGCCGGAGGATCCGCCGGACGAGGAGGAGCTGGAAGAGGCCGAGGAGGAGCTGCGGGCGGACGAGGCGCCCGATGCAGCCGAACCCGACGAGCCCGAACCGGAACTGGCGGAGGACCAGCCGCCCGAGACCGATCCGGCCGAAGAGCCCGTGCAGCTGTCCGAGGAAGCGCGGGAGCTGCTTGAGCGGGACGACATCTCGCCGCTTGCGCCGGCGCAAGTCGCCACGCGGCCGCGCGAGATGCCGGAGCGTCCCGATCCGCCGCCACCGCCGCCGCAGCCGAAACGCGCCGAGGCGCAGCCTCAGCCCAAGCGGCAACAACAGCAGCCCGCCGAGCCTGCGCGCCAGGCGAGCCGGTCCAGCGCGGCGAGCGCCGCGCAGCGCGCCGCGGGAAGCGGCGGCGGCCAGAATGCAGGGGGCAACCGGCAGTCGAGCGTGGCGACGCTGTCGAGTGCGCAGGTCGCGAACCTCAAGGCGCAATGGGGCGCGTCCATTCGGAACCGCGTGGAGCGGGGGAAACGATACCCGTCCGGCGCCCGCCGCGCCTCCGGGACCGCCGTCGTCCAGCTCACGGTGACACGGGCGGGCGGCCTCGCCGGCGTGCGGCTCGTCCAGAGTTCCGGGAATGCTGCAATCGATCAGGCCGCGGTCCAGGCCGTCCAGCGCGCGGGCCGATTCCCCGCCGCCCCGAGCCAGCTTCCGGGCAACGCGCACAGCTTCAACCTGCCGATCTCGTTCAGGGGGTAGAGAGCGCTCCCTCTGATCGCGAGGGCACGGGCCTGAGCTTGTGTATCGGACCGCGCAGGCCAAACGCCGCCAAGCACGGGGAGGAGCCGGGGTGCCCCGGCTCCTCCTCGCCGTTCAAAACCCCGTCGCCTCGAGCTCGGCGCGGGTCTGGGCCTCGACCTTCGCCGCGGCCTCTTCCTTGACCGGGCCGAAGCCCCGGACGTCGAGGACGAGGGCGGCGATGCGGGCCGCGTCGTCCCGGTTCGCGGCCGTGAGGCCGGCGGTCAGGCGGTCCAGCAGGGCGCGATACTCGTCGATCATGCCCCGCTCCATGCGACGCTCGGCGGTGTAGCCGAACGGGTCGAAGGGGGTGCCGCGCAGGGGCTTCATCTTCGCCAGCACCCTCTGCGCGCTCTTCATCCACGGACCGAACGCACGCTTGTACGGGCGGCCCCTCGCATCGGTCCCCGAGGGCAGGAACGGCGGCGCCATGTGGTGCTTGATGGTGAAGTCGCCCTCGAAGCGGTCGGACAGGCTGTCATAGAAGCCGGTCTGGGTATGCAAGCGGGCAACCTCGTACTCGTCCTTGTACGACATCACCTTGAAGAGGCCCTTCATCGCGGCGTCCGTCAGGGGGCCGGGGGCGCCGGCGGCCTCGGTCTCCGCCCTTTCCACCTTCGCGACGTCCCGGGCGTAGCGCTGCGCCCAGGCCTTGCCCTGATAGCCTTCGAGGAAGGACGTGCGGCGCGCGATCTTCTCCTCCAGCGTCTGCACCTCGGTCACGGGGATCGCGGCGATGCGCTCCACGGCGGCGCGGTCATGCACGACGACGCGGCCCCAGGAGAAGGCGGCCTTGTTGAGGTCCGGTTTCACGCCGTTGAGCTCGATGGCGCGGTAGAGGCTCTCGAGGCCGAGCGGAACCAGCCCCGCCTGCCAGGCCGCGCCGAGGATCATGACATTGGCGAAGACGCTGTCCCCGAGAAGCGCTTCCGAAAGCGCGTTCGCGTCCAGCGTCTGGAGAGTGCCGGCGTGGACGGTTTCCCGGATGGCGGCGAGACGGGTCTCCGCGTTGAGGTCCGCGTCGCGGTTCTGCACCAGATCGCCGGTCGGCATGATGGCGGTGTTGATGACGGCGCGGGTCTCTCCCTTCCGGTAGGTCGTCGAGGCCTTGGGAGAGGAGCTGACGACGAGGTCGCAGCCGATCAGTGCATCGGCGGAGCTCGGCTCGATCTTCACCTGATTGACCGCCGACTCGGCCTCGGCCATCCGGATGTAGGACAGGACCGGGCCGAACTTCTGAGCGAAGCCCATAAAGTCGAGAACCGAGGCGCCCTTCTGCTCGAGGTTCGCGGCCATGACGATGAGTTGGCCCACGGTGACGACGCCGGTGCCGCCGACGCCGGTTACGAGAATGTCCCAGGGGCGGGTCAGATCAGGCTGGGCGGGCTCCGGAAGTTTCGCGGCGAGCGCGTCCAGATGCGCCGGATCGGCCCCCTTGCCACCCTTCTTCAGCGTTCCGCCCTCGACGGTGACGAAGCTGGGGCAGAAGCCGTTCAGGCAGGTGAAGTCTTTGTTGCAGCTGTTGAGGTTGATCTTCCGCTTGCGGCCGAACTCGGTCTCCAGCGGCTCCACGCTCAGGCAGTTGGATTCCACCGAGCAATCGCCGCAGCCCTCGCAGACGAGCGGATTGATGACGGCAAACTTCTTGGGGTCCACCATCTTGCCGCGCTTCCGCAGGCGACGTTTCTCGGTGGCGCAGGTCTGCTGATAGATGAGGATTGTCGTGCCCGGGATCTCGCGCAACTCCCGCTGCACGCGGTCCATCTCGCGCCGGTGATGGATCTCGATTCCGGCGGGGAAGTCCGAGGTCTTGAACTGCTGCGGCTCGTCCGAGACGATCACCACCTTCCGCGCCCCTTCGGCGACCACGGACTGGGCGACGGCCTGAACCGTGAGAGGGCCGTCCACGTCCTGCCCGCCGGTCATCGCGACGGCATCGTTGAAGAGGATCTTGTAGGTGATGTTGGTGCCGGCCGCGATGGCCTGCCGGATCGCGAGGGAGCCTGAATGGTAGTAGGTTCCGTCGCCGAGGTTCTGGAAGATGTGGCGGTTGCCGTTGTACTTCGAGCGGGACACCCAGTTCACGCCCTCGCCCCCCATCTGGATGAGCGAGGTGGTGTCGCGGTTCATCCAGCTTGCCATGAAATGGCATCCGATCCCGGCCAGCGCCTGGCTGCCCTCGGGCACCTTCGTCGAAGTGTTGTGCGGGCAGCCCGAGCAGAAGTAGGGCGTCCGCGTCGCTCCCTTCACATCGATGAGGGGCGGTGGCGGAACGACCTCTTCGGCCTTTCCGGCAAGGTCCAGCTCGGGGAAGTTGCGTTCCAGCCGCGCCGCGATGTGGCGGGCGAGCATGACGGGGCCGAGTTCCTGCGTCCACGGGATCAGGCGTTCGCCCGTCTCGTCCCGCTTGCCGACCATCCGCTCGGGCTTCCGGCCGGGGAAGTCGTAGAAATATTCCTTCAGCTGGCTTTCGATGATGCCGCGCTTCTCCTCCACGACGAGGAGTTCGCGCTTTCCCTGAGCGAACTCGAGGGCGCCGTCATGCTCCAGCGGCCAGACCATGCCGACCTTGTAGAGGTCGATCCCGATCTCCTTGGCGCGCGCACGGTCGATGCCGAGAAGGCGCAGGGCCTCGAGGACGTCGAGATGGGACTTGCCGGTGGTGACGATGCCGAAGCTCGCGTCGGGGTGGTCCCACTCGACGCGGTCGATTGGATTGGCGCGGGCGAAGGCAAGGACGGCGGCCTTCTTGTGCTCCAGCCGAGCCTCGATCTGCGGCCCCGGCAGATCCGGCCAGCGGTAGTGAAGCCCGGTTTCGGGCGGCGTGAAGTCGGGCTCGGCGAAGACGCGGTCCTGCGGCAGATCGAAGGACATGCCTGACTCGACCGTCTCCGAGATCGCCTTGAAGCCGACCCACATTCCCGAGAACCGCGACAGCGCATAGCCCCATTCGGCGAAGGTCAGGAATTCGGCGACGTTGGCCGGATTGATCGTGGGCATGAAGAAGCTCATGAACGCCACGTCCGACTGGTGGGACATCGACGAGGAGACGCAGCCGTGATCGTCTCCGGCCACCACGAGCACCCCGCCATGTGGGGAGGAGCCGTAGGCGTTGCCGTGCTTGAGCGCATCGCCGGCGCGGTCGACCCCGGGCCCTTTGCCGTACCAGAGGCCGAAGACGCCATCGACGGTGCGGTCGGGATCGATCTCGACCTGCTGGGTGCCAATGATCTGCGTCGCGCCCAGCTCCTCGTTCACCGCCGGGATGAAATCGACGCCCGCCTCGCTGACGAGCTTTGAATTCTGGGAGACCTCGAGATCAATCCCGCCGACCGGGGAGCCGCGATAGCCGGAGATGAAGCCGCGGGTGTTCAAACCTGCCTCGCGGTCCCGCCGCGCCTGGTCCAGCGCCATCCGGACGATGGCCTGCGTCCCGGTGAGGAAGACGCGTCCCTCCCTGCGGGTGTAGCGGTCCAGAAGCTCGTAATCCTTCAGGATCGGTGTCTGGTCGGTCATCGTGGCTCCTCCCCGGATCTGCTGACGGTCCCTGGCGGGGCCGGTGGCTGCCGGAAATGGTAGCCGGAACCGCTTGAAATTCGATTCCTCGTCTGTGCAGAAATCAATCAACGACATCAGGTCCGTTTCGGCTGGAGCATAAACTTTGAAATCGGATTTCACTATCGGCCCGTTGGAGGCTCGGATCGCGTCTGCCCTGCAGAGAGATGCGTCGATCCCCGTCAGCGATCTCGCAGCACAGGTGAACTCTTCCGCGGCCACGGTCTGGCGCCGGATCCGCGCGATGGAGGAGGCGGGTGTGCTCAGCGCGCCGGTCCGCCTCGTCGATCCGTCAAAGGTCGGGCGCGGGATGGATGCGTTCTGCCAGGTCCGGATGAAGTCCCAGGACGCCGCCGCCCGGGCGGCCTTCCAGAAGGCGGTCGATGCCGAGCCGTCCATCGTCGAGGTCTATTCGATCTCCGGCGACTGGGACTACCTCGTGCACCTCGTCGTGCGCGACATCGCGGATCTGGAAACGGTGCTGATGGGACGGGTGCACGAACTCGATTGCGTCGCCAGCGCCTCCACGCTCTTCGTGCTGCGCCGCGTCAAGCATACCACGGCGATCCCGGTGGACGAGCCGGCCTGATACAGTGCGCCCGCGTCGGGGCGATCCGCCTGCGATCCCCGCTACGGAGCAGGCGCAGCGGTGACCGCGCGGGGCAGGGAATCCACGAAACGTGCAGGCCTGCGCCCGGCTCGCGAGGGGAGGGCGCCCAATTCTGGTCCGTCCCAACGTGGCGGCGGAAGAAATTTCGGTTAGGTTGCTTGCTGAGAGAGAAAACAATCCGACCAAACTACAGGGCACATTCATGACCATCCGCTCCACCATGTCTCGTCAGGGCCGCGGCTACGCACTCGCGGCGATGACGACCGCGTCCGCGCTGGCGCTGTCCGCCGCTGCCGGCCTCGCGCAGGATTATGATCCCGAGGCCGTCATCAATATCGGCTCGCTCTACGAGCCGCAGAACCTCGACAACACCGCCGGTGCCGGGCAGGGCATCAACGAAGCCTTCAACGGCAACGTCTACGAAGGGCTCTTCGTCCTCACCGACGAGGGCGAGGTCGAGCCGAAGCTGGTCGAGGACTACGAGATCAGCGAGGACGGGCTGACCTATACCTTCACGTTGAAGGACGGCGTGAGCTTCCATTCGGGCGAGCCGATGACCGCCGCAGATGTGAAGAGCTCCATCGAGCGCGTGACGGCGGAGGGCTCGGCCAGCTCCCGCAAGAGCAGCCTCGCGGTGATCGAGAGCGTCGAAGCACCGGATGACGGCACCGTCGTCGTCACGCTGAAGACCCCGTCGATATCGCTGCCCTACAACCTCTCCTACGTCTGGATCGTGAACGACGCGGCAGAGGACATCAGTTCGGCCGAGGACGGCACCGGCCCCTATACGCTGCAGGAATGGCGCCGCGGTTCGGCGCTCTCCATGGTGCCGTTCGAGGATTACTGGGGCGACGCGCCGACCAATGGCGGCGTGATGTTCCAGTACTTCACGGACGCCACCGCGCAGAACAACGCGCTCCTGACGGGCGCGGTGGATATCATCACCTCGATCCAGAGCCCCGACGCGCTGTCCCAGTTCACGGACAATCCGGACTTCACCGTGTCCGAAGGTGCGTCCACGACCAAGGAACTGATGGCCTACAACGACCGGGTGGAGCCGTTCGACGATCCGCAGGTCCGGTCGGCGCTTGCCCGCGCAGTGGACAACGAGCGTCTCCTGCAGGCGATCTGGGGGGATTACGGCACGCTCATCGGCTCCTTCGTGCCGCCGACCGACCCGTGGTACGTCGATCTGACGGACGTCAACGCCTACGACCCCGAGAGCGCTCGGGAGATGCTGGAGGAGGCTGGCTACCCCGATGGCTTCTCGTTCACCCTCGACACGCCCGATTACGACCCGCACCCCGTGGTCGCGCAGTTCCTGCAGAACGAGCTGGCCGAGGTGGGTGTCGATGTCAGCATCAACATCATCACCGCCAACGAGTGGTACACCAAGATCTACCAGCAGCAGGACTTCGAGGCGACGCTCCAGGAGCACGTCAACCATCGGGACATCGTCTTCTACGGCAATCCGGACTTCTACTGGGGCTACGACAATGCCGAGGTCCAGCGTCTGATCTCGGAGTCCGAGGGCGTCTCCAGCATCGATGAGCAGACGGAGATGCTGACCGAGGCGAACCAGATCATCGCCGAGGACGCCGCCAGCATGTGGCTCTACCTCTATCCGCAGATCGTCGTCTCGACGTCTAACGTCACGGGATACCCGCTGAACGGCCTGAACTCCCAGTTCTTCGTGGCGGACATCCAGAAGGCCGAGTAAGGCCCCGATCCGGAGCCGCCCGACCCGCGGCGGCTCCGGTTTCGCTTTCGAAGACTGGATCCATCCATGCTGGGATACATGACGCGGCGGCTGGTGATCCTGCTGCTGTCCCTCGTCGCCGCCGCCATCGTGCTCTTCGTGCTCCTGCGGCTCCTGCCGGGCGATCCGGCAAACGCGCTCGTGGGAGTCGGAGCGACGCCGGAGCAGATCGAGGCGGCCCGGGCGCAGCTTGGATCCGACCAGTCACTTCTCGTGCAGTTCGTCGCCTATCTCGGCGATCTCGCGCGGTTCGACCTCGGCCAGTCCTTCGTCTCCCGCGCCCCGGTGATCGAGGAGATTTCCCGCCGGCTGAGCGTGACGCTGCCGCTGACCTTCGCGGCCTTCTTCCTCGCGATGCTGCTGGCCATCCCGCTCGGTATCGTCGCTGCCGTGAAGGCACGGCGCTGGTACGGGCTGGTCCTCTCCGTCGTCTCGCAGGTCGGCATCGCGGTGCCGGTCTTCTGGCTCGGGATCCTACTCGTCTACCAGTTCTCCCTGACGCTTCGCTGGCTGCCATCCGGCGGCTTTCCCCTGCGCGGCTACGAGGATCCGGGGCGGGCGGTCCAGTCGATGATCCTGCCGGTCCTGACCATCGCGCTCATCATGACCGCGTCCCTGATGCGCTACGTCCGCTCGGCGACGCTGGACGTGCTCGATTCCGATTTCCTGCGCACGGCGCGCGCGCTGGGCGAGAGCCGGACCGGCGCGCTGATGCGGCACGGGCTGCGAAACGCAGCCGTTCCCGTGGTTTCCGTTCTCGGGATCGAGCTGTCGACGACCTTCCTCGGCGCCGTCGTGGTCGAGCAGGTTTTCTCGCTCCCCGGCCTCGGCTCGATGCTCCTTCTGGGGATCCAGCAGCGGGATTATCCGAACGTGCAGGGCGTCCTGATCGTGTCCACGCTGCTCGTGCTGCTGGTCGGGTTTCTTGCCGACATACTTCAGCGCGTCCTCGATCCGCGCCTGCGCAAGGAGGGTGGCCGATGAGCGCTGCAGGGGCCGCCGGGCCACGCCGGAGCCGGGGCGGGGCGACCTATTTGCTCGGCCTGATCCTCGTCGGCGTCATCGTGGCGGCCGGCCTCATCTCCTTCGCCTGGACGCCTTATGCCCTTTCGGACATGGCGGGCAGCCGACTCGAACCGCCGAGCCCGGCGCACTGGGCCGGGACGGACCGGCTCGGCCGGGATCTCTTCACGCAGCTGATGATCGGCGCGCGGATCGCGCTCGTCGTCGGCTGCGGCGCGGTCGCAATCGGCGGAGCGATCGGCATGGTGACCGGGATCCTCGCGGCTTTCGCCACGCGCTTCGCGGACGATGCACTCGCCGCCGTCTTCGACATCCTGATCGCCTTCCCGACGTTGCTCATCGCCATGCTCGTTGTCGCCGCGCGGGAGGAAGCATCCCTCGGCACCGCGATCCTCGCTCTCGGCATCGGTCTCTCGCCCATCGTCGGACGGATCACGCGGATCCTGACGAAACAGGTGCTGGGGCAGGATTACATCACGGCGGCCCGCGTCTCCGGCACCTCATGGGGCGCCATCGTGATCTTCCATATCCTTCCGAACATCGTGCCTTTCCTCGGTGTGAACCTCGCGCTGCAATTCGGCCTCGCAGTCATGGCAGAGGCGTCGCTGTCCTATCTCGGCCTCGGCGCGCCGCCGCCCAATGCCTCCTGGGGGCGGATGCTGCAGGAAGCCCAGAGCACGGTCTACACCGCGCCATGGGGCGCCGTGTTCCCGGGGCTTGCACTCTTCGCCCTGGTGATCGGGATCAACCTCTTGGCGGACGGGCTGAGGGACCGGCTCGGCCGGAGCGGGAGGGACGCGGGATGAGCGATCTTCTGACCGTCGACGGGCTGACGCTCGCGACATCGAACACGCGCCTCGTCGAGGATCTGTCCTTTTCCATCGCGCCGGGCGAGCGCTTCGGGCTGATCGGCGAAAGCGGGTCCGGCAAGTCGTTGACCGCGCTGGCCGTCACCGGCCTTCTGCCGCCGGCGATCCGTCCGTCGGGGAGTATCCGCCTTGGCGGAACGCAGGTGGTGGGTGCGCCGGAGCGGGCTCTGGTGCGTCTCAGGGGCGATGCCGTCGCCACCGTCTTCCAGGAGCCGCTGACCGCGCTCGACCCCCTGATGCCGCTCGGCGCGCAGATCGCCGGGCCGGTGCGGCGCCGTCTGAAGCGAAGCGGCGACGATGCAAGCCGCGGCGCGGTCCGCCGCGAGGTCATGGCGCTTCTCGAACAGGTACGCCTGCCGGAGCCCGAGCGGCTGGTCGGCGCCTATCCCCACGAGGTCTCCGGCGGCCAGCGTCAGCGGGTCGCCATCGCCATGGCGCTGGCCTGCCGGCCGCGGCTTCTGATCGCGGACGAGCCGACGACGGCGCTCGACGTCACCACGCAGGCCGAGATCGTCCAGCTCATCAACGCGCTGGTGAAGGAGCTGGGTCTGGGGCTTCTGTTCATCAGCCACGACCTTCCCGTGGTCGGGCAGGTGGCCGAGCGCGTGATGGTCATGCGGCAGGGGCGGGCGGTGGAGCGGGGCAGCACGGCCCGCGTCCTGACAGAGCCCGAGGACGCCTATACCCACGATCTCGTCGATGCCGCGCGCCGCTTCGACAGCGCCCTGGAGGGCCGCCCATGAGCCTGATGTCGGTCGAGAATGTCAGCTTCGCCTACGGCGCCGGCCGGCCCGTGCTGGAGGACATCACCTTCGACGTGCCGCGCGGCTCCAATGTCGGGCTCGTGGGCGAGAGCGGGTCCGGAAAGTCCACCCTCCTGCGCCTGCTCCTCGGTCTCGATACGCCTAGGGGCGGCCGCATCCTGTTCGATGGCCAGCCGCTCGACGCGAGGAGCGGGCGATACATGCGCAGCTACCGGCGCCGGGTGCAGGCGGTGTTCCAGGATCCCTATTCCTCCCTCAACCCCGCGCACCGGATCCTCAGGATCGTGACCGAGCCGCTCCGCTCGCTCAAGGTGCCGGGCGATCACCGCGCCATGGCCGAGGAGGCGATGGCGGCTGTGGGTCTTCCGGTGGACAGCCTCGGTCGTTTTCCCGAGCAGTTCTCCGGCGGCCAGCGGCAGCGGATCGCCATCGCTCGCGCGATTGTCGCGCGGCCGGAGCTCGTTCTGGCGGACGAGGCGGTCAGCGCCCTCGATCTATCCACCCGCGTGCGCGTGGTGGACCTGTTCCGGGACATCTCGGAGCGGATGACGATGGTCTTCGTGTCTCACGACATGGGCGTCGTCGCCGCGCTCTGCGACCGGATCGTGGTTCTCGACCGGGGCCGCATCGTGGAGGCCGGGGACACCGCCCGCATCCTTGCAGACCCGCAGCACGCCTATACCAGAAGCCTGCTCTCCAGCATCCCGCGGATGCCGGAGAGCGCCTGACATGACCAGACAGGACCCCCCAGAGATGACCGCCGATACAGACTTCGCCGCCGCTCATGCCGAGTGGTTCGAGACCCGCATGAGCAAGCTGACCGCCGAGGATGGCTGGCTGAACCTGCTCGGGCGCTGGTGGATCACGCCGGGGACATGGACCATCGGCAGCGGCGAGGGAAATGACGTGGTGCTGCCCCTGGGCCCGCAGCGGGTCGGGACGCTCACGCTGACGGACGGTGATAGCGGCCGCTTCGTGACGAGCGGAGGCGAGGAAATGCCGCTCGACAGGGCGGCGGGCCGCTTCTCCTGGCGCACCGACCGGTTCGCGATGGAGATCACGTCGCTCAACGATCTGCGCGCGCTGCGCATCCGGGATATCCAGTCTGAGAACGCGGCACGGCTGGCGCCGATCCCCTTCTTTGATCTGGATCCCGCCTTGCGCATCACCGCCCGCTGGGAGCCGCTGCCGAAGCCCATCTCCCTCACGCTCGACACGATCATCGGCGTGCCGACCGAGGTGCCGGTGTCCCATGTCGCGCGATTCGAGTTCGCCGGTCGCGAAATGTCGATGCTGCCCACCTACGGTACCGCAGATCGTCCGCAATTCGTCTTCCGGGATCTGACCTCGCTGGACGACACCTACGCACACATGCGCTTCGTCTTCGGCGAGGACGTGACGGAGGACGGCGTGGTGATCGATTTCAACCGCGCAACCAACCCGCCCTGCGCCTTCACCTCCCACGCCGTCTGCCCGTTGCCGCCGCGGGAGAACCTCTTCGGCGTGCGGATCGAAGCAGGAGAGAAGCGGGTCCGGAGCGGATCGGACGCCGGGGCCTGACGCATCGATCGAGGGGCGCGCGCCCGCCAGCCGGGTGACGCGCTCCCCCGGTCTCAGCCCGCAAGCGCGAACGTCTCGAGGGTGCCCGCCTTTTCAGCAGTGATCAGCCGGAAGTATGCGGCGGAGGAGGCGCAGAGCTACGGGTCCCTATCGCCGTCCTGAACGGCTACGCCGGGCTTGGCATACCCATCACAGATGGCTGCGGCATAGTCCGTCCTGGGGAAGGGGAGATTTGGCCGTCAGCCGATTTGTGCAACAGAGGCCCTTCACGTCCTCAAGGACTGCTCAGCGGTCCGTTTCGAGGCGCTACAGGCCGACGTGCTGGACCGGATGACCAGATGTGGCGGGATTTGGTCATAGCCCGCGCCGAGTGGCGTGCCGCTCTGCAGGGCCGAGACGAGTCGCTCTGCGGCCTGCCGGCCAAGCCGCGCCCGTGGCTGATGGATGGTTGTCAGCGGCGGAAGGAAATGGCCCGCGAAATCGACATCGTCGAACCCGATCACGCTGACATCCCGCGGCACCTTGAAGCCGAGCCGGTAGCATTCGGAGATGAACCCGAAGGCGCATTCGTCCGATGCGGTAAAGACTGCCGTCGGACGATCGGCGATATTTGCCCATGCATGTGCGGCTGCGGCGCCCGCTTCGATCGTGAACCCGCCCTGGTGGATTTCGGGCGATAGTCCTCGCGCGGCCATGGCGTCCTCGAACCCGGCTCGCCGGGCATGGCTCAAAACGTTCTCGGACGGACCGGCGACATGCAGGATCCGCGTATGCCCCAGATCCCCGAGGTGATTGACGGCAACCCGGGCGGCGGCGGCATTGTCGATCTGAAGGCCGGGCAGGGCGTAATCGTCGTTCCATTCGCACAGCTGGATGACCGGCAATTTCCAATTGCGGACCATCTCTGGCCGCAGGGCACCGTCGAGCAGCACGATCCCGTCGGCCCGTCCACCCTGGACCATGGTCTCAAGCATATCGGTTCCAGCACGGCTGTCGGAGATCTGGACCGCGAGCCCGGCTTGCCCAGCAACATCCTGGATGGCGGCGATGATACGGCTGAAGAAGGTATTGGCGAGGTTCGGCGCGAGAACCAGGATTGCGCGCGGCTGTTGCCGGCGTAAATCCCGGGCGGCCGCGTTGATCCGATAGCCCGTGGCGGCGACAGCGGCCATGACGCGGGCCCGCGTTTCTTCGCCGACGATACCGGGCGAGGACAGCGTCCGGCTGACCGTGGCGGTCGACACGCCTGCTGCGGCTGCAACGTCTGCGATCCGGACGCGAGTGCTCATCGGGTCTCCTTACACCGCTCCGGAGCAAGAAAGAGGCTTGTCTGCAAGTCCTGACGCTGATGTAATCGATTACAGGAGGCTGAGTCGATACGCCAGTGGAGGGGCGTACGTCTCGGAAAGGGAGGACATATGAAGACGATCAAGGGCCCTGGCCTGTTCCTGGCGCAATTCGCCGGCGACGAGGCGCCATTCAATTCATGGGACGGTATCACGCGGTGGGCCGCGGAGGTCGGCTACAAGGGCGTGCAGGTCCCGGTCTGGGACGCGCGCCTCGTCGATCTCGACCAACTCGCCACATCCGACACGTATCGCGACGAATGGGTCGGGACGGCGCGCGACAACGGGGTCGAGATCACCGATCTGTCCACGCATATCCTTGGTCAGCTCGTGGCCGTGCATCCCGCCTATGACGCCTGGGTCGATGGCTTCGCGCCGCCCGAGGTGCAGGGCAAGCCCGCGGCCCGACAGGAATGGGCGAGCGAACGCATCAGGACGGCGCTGTCCGCATCGCAAAAGCTCGGCATCGGCCAGCATGTCACTTTCTCGGGCGGGCTCGTCTGGCCCTTCGTCTATCCCTTCCCGCAGCGGCCGCAGGGCCTTGTCGACACCGCTTTCGACGAACTGGCCGCGCGCTGGCGTCCGATCCTCGATCATGCCGAGGAATGTGGTGTCGACGTCTGCTACGAGATCCACCCGATGGAGGATCTGCACGACGGCGTCACCTTCGAAATGTTCCTCGAACGCCTGGACGGGCACGCGCGGTGCAACATGCTCTACGACCCGTCTCACTACGTCCTGCAATGCCTTGATTATCTTGATAATCTCGACCTTTATGCCGAGCGCATCAAGATGTTCCACGTCAAGGATGCGGAGTTCAATCCGACTGGGCGGCAGGGCGTTTACGGTGGCTACCAGCCCTGGGTGAATCGCGCGGGCCGCTTCCGCAGCCCCGGTGACGGCCAAGTCGATTTCGGCGCGATCTTCTCGAAGCTCGCGGCCATGGATTTCGACGGCTGGGCCGTCGTCGAATGGGAATGTGCGCTCAAGCATCCAGAGGACGGCGCGCGCGAGGGTGCGCAATTCGTCCGCGATCACATCATCCGCGTGACGCCGCATGCCTTCGACGATTTCGCGAGCGGCGACATCGACGAAGCCACAAACCGCAAGATGCTGGGGTTGGACACATGAGACGGATCAGACTTGGCATGGTTGGCGGCGGCTCGGACGCCTTCATCGGCGGGGTTCACCGGATCGCCAGCCGCATCGACGGACACTACGATCTCGTGGCAGGGGCGCTGAGTTCCACGCCCCAGCGGGCGAAGGCGAGCGGCGAGGCGCTCGGGCTCGATCCGGCCCGCTCCTACGGCTCCTTCGAAGAGATGGCCGAGGCCGAGGCCGCCCGCGAGGACGGCATCGAGGCGGTCAGCATCGTCACCCCGAACCACGTTCATTTCGCAGCCGCCAAGCCGTTTCTCGAGCGTGGCATCCATGTGATCTGTGACAAGCCGCTGACTGCGACCCACGAAGACGCGGAGGCGATGGAAAAGGCGGTCGCGGCGAGCGATGCGCTGTTCATCCTGACGCACAATTACACCGGCTACCCGATGGTGCGGCAGGCGCAGGACATGGTTGCGGGCGGTGCGATCGGCACGCTCCGGCTGGTCCAGGTCGAGTATCCGCAGGACTGGATGACCGACGACGTGGAGAGCCAGGGCGTCAAGCAGGCCGAATGGCGGACCGATCCTGCCCGCTCCGGCGCGGGCGGCGCCATCGGCGATATCGGCACGCATGCCTTCAATCTCGCGGCCTTCGTAACTGGCCAGGTGCCGGACCGACTTGCGGCCGATCTGCACAGTTTCGGCGCGGGTCGCGCGCTCGATGACAACGCGCATGTCATGCTGCGCTATGCGAGCGGCGCGCGCGGCATGCTCTGGTGCAGTCAGGTTGCACCCGGATGCGAGAACGGTCTGCGCCTTCGGATCTTCGGCGAGGTAGGCGGCCTCGAATGGGCGCAGGAAGAGCCCAATTACCTCTGGTACACGCCGCATGGCGAGCCGACGCGCCGGATCACCCGGAACGGCGCGGGCGCGACCGAGGCAGCCAATTCGGTCAGCCGCATTCCGGCGGGACATCCCGAAGGCTACCTCGAGGCCTTCGCCACGCTCTACACCGAGGCCGCCGAGGCCATCCGCGCCGCGCAAGGCGGCCAACCGCGCTCGGCGCTCATGGGCAAACTGCCGGGCCTTTCGGCAGGGCTCGACGGCATGGCGTTCATCCGCGCCTGCGTGACATCCTCGCGGGATGACGCGGCCTGGGTCACGATATGACGGCTGAGCCGGTCCTCTGCCTGCGCGACGTGCGCAAGAGCTTCGGCCCGGTCGAGGTGCTGCATGGCGTCAGCTTGGATCTTCGCGCGGGCGAGGTGCTCGCACTGATCGGCGAGAACGGTGCGGGCAAGTCCACCACGATGAAGATACTCGCAGGCTATCAGCCGGCGAGCGCGGGCCGGATCCTGCTGGATGGCGAAGAGGTCACCTTTGGGTCCCTGCACGACGGCGAGGAAGCTGGGATCGTGATGATCCATCAGGAGTTCAATCTCGCCGAGCAGCTCACCGTGGAGCAGAACATATTTCTCGGGCGCGAGCTGCGGCGCGGCCCGTTTCTAGACAAGCGCCGGATGCGGCAACTGGCGCGCGACTATCTGGGTCGGGTGAATTGCCGTGTGCATCCCGATGCGAAGGTGTCGGAGCTGTCGAACTCAGACAAGCAGATGGTCGAGATCGCCAAGGCTCTGAGCCGCGATGCCCGCGTTCTCATCATGGATGAGCCCACCGCCGTGCTGACCGGATCCGAGACTGAGATCCTGTTTGACCAGGTGCGCCGCATGACGGGGCAGGGAACAGCCGTCCTTTTCACCTCGCACAAGCTCGGCGAGGTCTCCGCGATCGCGGATCATGTCACGATCCTGCGGGATGGGGCGGTCGTGCATGACGGCCGGGCCGCAGGGGTCAGCGAGGACGGGATGGCGACCGCGATGGTCGGGCGCGATGTCTCGGACCTCTATCCTTTGAAGACGGGCGAACCGGGCGAGGTGATGCTCAAGGTCGAGAACCTTACCGTGCCGGGCCATGCGCGTGGTGTTTCCTTCGAGCTTCGCCGCGGAGAGATCCTTGGTGTCTCCGGTCTCATCGGGGCCGGCCGGACCGAAGCCTTCGAGGGTCTCTGCGGCCTGCGCGCCGCGAGCGCAGGCTGCGTCGAGATTGCCGGGCGCGCCGTCTCGATCACGCGGCCGAGGGACGCGCTCGAACACGGGCTCTGCTATCTGACCGAGGACCGCAAGCTGCGCGGTCTGCTGCTCGACAAGTCCATGCGGGTCAATCTGACCTTGCAGGCTCTCGATCGCTTCGGCGGCTTGATGATCGACCGGGCGGCCGAGGACCGCGCCCTTGATGCGGCCATAGAAGAGTTCAACATCCGGGCGGGCCAGCGGAACATGGCGGTCGGCAACCTCTCGGGCGGGAACCAGCAGAAGCTGCTTCTGGCCAAGATTATGCAGTCCGAGCCTTTGATCCTGATTGCGGACGAGCCGACACGCGGCATCGATATCGGCACCAAGCAGCAGATCTACACCTTCCTTCGCGGCCTGGCCGACCGAGGGCACGGCGTCGTCATGATCTCGTCCGAGATGCAGGAAGTCATCGGCCTTGCCGACCGCGTCATGGTCATGCGCACGGGCGAAGTCGCCGGGATGCTGACGAAAACCGAGATGACCGAGGACAGGATCGTGCGGCTCGCGGTCGGACTCGGTGCGAATGAAGAGGGGCGGGTGGCCTGATGACTTCTGAGACGACAAATACTCACGCCTTGCGCAGCCTCCCCTCGATGAGCGTGCTCGGGCCAATCCTCGCGTTGGTCGTGCTTGTCGCGATCGGCGCGATGATGAACTCGAATTTCCTCGGTGCGGCGAACATCACCAACGTGCTCGCGCGGTCCGCCTTCATCGGCATCATCGCCGTGGGAATGACCTTCGTCATCACCGCGGGCGGTCTGGACCTCTCGGTCGGATCGATGGCGGCCTTCATCGCCGGACTGATGATCTTGGTGATGAACGCGGCACTGCCGTCGCTCGGCGTCGGAGTTCCGATCATCCTTCTCGGCATGCTGGTGGCGGTGGTCGCGGGTATTCTCGCCGGGATGCTGAACGGCTTTCTCATCACGACCGTCGGGATCGAAGCCTTCATCGTCACGCTGGGGACGATGGGCATCTATCGGAGCCTCGTCACATGGCTCGCGGACGGCGGAACCCTGTCGCTCGATTTTGGCCTGCGCACCTTCTACCGCCCGGTCTATTTCGAAGGCATCCTCGGCATCTCCTGGCCGATCATCGTGTTCGCGCTCGTCGTCCTCATCGGAGAGGTGCTCATGAGCCGCGCGCGCTTCGGGCGGCATTGCGCGGCGATCGGCTCCAACGAGGCGGTTGCGCATTACTCGAATGTCGACGTCAACCGGACGCGGCTGCTGACTTACGCGATGCTCGGCCTGCTCGTCGGGATCGCGACCATCATGTATGTCCCGCGCCTGGGATCCGCCTCGGCCTCGACCGGTCTTCTGTGGGAGTTGGAAGCCATCGCCGCGGTCATCATCGGCGGCACAGTGCTCAAGGGCGGGTTCGGTCGGGTGTGGGGCACCGTCATCGGCGTGCTGATCCTGAGCCTCATCGACAACATCCTGAACCTGACCGACCTGGTGTCGCCCTATCTCAACGGCGCGATCCAGGGCGTCATCATCATTCTCGCCGTCATTCTGCAGCGAGAGGCCAAGGCCAAGGGCTGAAACGCCCGGCCGATCAACTGGGAGGAACCGAGATGTCATACATGAAGACGACGCTAATGAGCTGTACCATTCTGGCGCTGTCGGGCGCGGCCTGGGCACAAGACGATACGACCGTGATCGGCGTGTCGATCCCGGCCGCGACGCATGGCTGGGCTGGCGGAATGAACTTCCACGCGCAACAGACCGTCGAACGCCTCGAAGACGCGTATCCGCAGCTCGATTTCGTGCTGACGGCGGCCTCCGATGCGGGCGCGCAGGTCAACGATATCGAGGACATGGTCGCCACTCGCGGCATCGACGCCCTGGTCGTGCTGCCGTTCGAGAGCGACCCGCTCACCCCGCCGATCCAGTCCGTCGCCGAGAGCGGCGTTTGGGTGACGGTTGTGGATCGCGGTCTCAGCCAGGACGGTATCGAGGATCTCTACGTCGCGGGTGACAATCCCGGCTTCGGCCGCGTCTCGGGGCAGTACATGGTCAGCCAGATGCCGGACGGCGGCGACATCGTCGTGCTCCGCGGTATTCCGACAACGATCGACAACGAGCGTGTCGAGGGGTTTGAGTCGGCCATCGAAGGGTCCGGCATCAACATCCTCGACATGGAACACGGCAACTGGAACCGCGACGACAGCTTCAACGTGATGCAGGATTTCCTGCAGAAGCACGACCAGATCGACGCGGTCTGGGCTTCGGACGATGACATGGCCGTCGGCGTTCTCGCCGCCATCGAAGCCGCCGGACGCGACGACATTCAATTCGTTCTCGGCGGCGCGGGCATGAAGGAGATGGTCAAGCGCGTTATTGACGGCGACGAGATGATCCCCGCCGACGTCACCTATCCGCCGGCTATGATCGCGACGGCCATCGAGATGACCGCGGTCGGCATGGTGTCGAACGCGCCAGTCTCGGGCACCTTCACCATCGGCTCGGTCCTGATCACGCCCGAGAATGCCGAGCAGTACTACTACCCCGACAGCCCGTTCTGATCCGTTCGACATCGTTAAAAGATGCGCGCCCGCTTTCTTCGCAAAGCGGGCGCGTTCGCCTCGCGGGAACAAAGACAAGGGCTGGCTCGATCGACAAGAGGGGCGGATACCGGGCCTTCGCTGCACTCAGTGCCAAAGTGCGCTTAGTCTTGGGCTGCAACAGTACATGCTATTGGAGCGCCGTAAGTCTATCGGGAGCTATCGACCGCAAGCGGGCGAATGCTCTGAGGGTTGACGGCTATCGCTACCCTCCGCCGAGGCATTCCCGCAAGAGTGCCTTTGGCATCGCTATTATACCAGCCACAACCAGTTGAAGGGCTAACCAAACGCTGAGTAACACTGCATACTGCGCGTTCTCGCGGATACTGCCCGTTTGCGTGCCCTGTGAGATACTGGAAACAGTGTCCAGAGGACGGTCAAAGCAAAAGTCGGTCATGGGACGCGAGCCGACTTGTGCTGCCGGCAGAAATCCACGGTTTCTTTCGGCGTCAAAGACCAGCTCCCCACGCCTCCAGTGGGACGCGATCAGCGTGGCATCGCCAATACCATAGCGTTCATTCAGCGTATTTGTGCAAAAAATCCGTGTAGAGCAAAAAGCAATCTCGGATAGCGACTGCCGAGGAGCAGTTGTCGGAATCTTCCACTCCGACTCAGTGGATGTTCGTTCCGAGCAACGAGCCCACGTGCGGGTCGTCATGCCGCTGCCAGAGCGCGCCTTCGCGGAGGATCCAGCCGCCTTCGGGATCGGGCACGGCATGACGGTCCAGTAGGTCGAGGATCGCCGGGTTCGGTCTGACAACGTCAGCATCGATCAGGGCACGCACCGCCTGTTGCACCTGCCAGAGCTTGTGTCGTTCAGTGGCGCCGCTGGCCTCCCCGTAGCGTTCGAGATGACCCCGCAGGGTCTCCTGAATGATCTCGTGATAGAGCGGTTGATCAGGTGGGCGCAGCAAACCCATTTCTGCCAATATTGCGATCTGCTCCGCGTAATCAGGCGCTCTGGCCCCCCAGATCAGCGCGCCCAAGGCCGAGGTCGGGAAGCGAAGTCGACTGGGGGAGTGCGACGTGTACCAAGGGTCGGCCCCATTCTTCAACAGAAAGACCCGGGCCGCCAGATTTGACGTTGTGGCACTGAGCAAAGGTAAGTTGCCGGTCCCGCCGCCGCCCGCGATATTCACCAGTCCGCCATGGTCGATATAGGCCCGCAGGAACACCGTTGCAGGCGACCCGTCGTTGAATATGTGCAGCGACGGCGATCCGGGGTGGAATATCTGCACCGCCGAGTAGGCCATGACACTGCCTGATGCGTTCGGGTCGGCCCCGGCCTCCAGCAGCGCCCGGGTCCAGCGGATGTTCTGCTGCCGCACGGCCTCATTCAGCAGCGTGGTCACCGGTGGCGAGACGCCCTGCGGCGTACGCATTACCTGATCAAGCCGCTCGCCCATTTCCCGTAAGGCGGCCACGTCGGGGGCGGCATCGGTATAGAGGGCTTTGAGCACGGTCTGCATTTGCGCATCCTCGTCGCCCGCGACTGCAGAGGCCCGGCCGGTGGCAGAGGTCTCATCGAGGCACCGGACCATATTGGACAAAACCTTGTCCATCGTCTGCTCATCTTCTGGCAGGTCGAAATAGATCCGTGTCTGAGGTGTGTTGGTGCATTCCTGGTCACCTGGCCGACATGCAGCCAACGCAACGAGGACAATGCCGAACAGCCAGATACGGCGCGGACTCCTCTGTGAGCCGGTCGATGTCCTGTTCATAAGCGCACCGCCTATTTGCGCGATCAAGCGCACGCAACTTGCGTGTTCAATACGTATCACAGCAGTGTCGCGTCCTTGCCATACGCTGTTATTCAGCCGGTCTGAACCGTCCCGGTTTTCCTTGAGACAGATGATCGGTTTCACGCGACATTATCGAAATCGTCGCATGTTCATAGACCTTCACATTTGCCTCGGCTGATGGGGTATTCGCGATTTTATGAAGAAGGCGACGCTTTCTGAACCACTCGACCCAATACAGTGTCTCCCATACGACAGCGTAAGTGCTTTTCCACAGGTTCAGGCCTGTGATCTAGCGCCGGTCACCCTGCCGCGACAGAAGCGGTATGATCCGTTTGTGGTCCTCAGTTCGAAAAGAGCGCCGGGATGGCGGCGGAGCGAATGGCGCAATGACCGCAGGCGACACTTGGAGCGTCCAACACTTGACCCTCTGGTCTCGTCAGGCAACCTCTGCTCGGTGCGACACCATACTCGGGGAATATAGATTGGAACCGCTATACTCCGAAAGCTGCCATAAAGACGGCCCACCGATCGCGAGGCCAGTCCTGCGGTTGCACTTGTGGATTACCGGGACCTTTGCCGATGCGCCAGTCCGCACGGCCTCCGCGCGGGCCGCCGAGGCATTCATCGACCATTTAGGCAAAACACAGGCCTTTTATGCGATGGTCCGGCCGACAGGGTCCAAGTCGCTGAAACTGTCCCGCGCGGACAAGGCAGGGCGGACTGAGATATCCCGAGCCGTCGCTACCGGGCTGCCAGATCACCGCTATCTCTACCTGACTGGCACGGACGCGGAGGGACACCCGGGCCACCCAATGCTGGCCCTTGCGCATGCGCCTCTGCCAATGGCCGAGATCCGGATTGAGCTGCCATGGCAGGCGGAGGGAGCGCTGGACCTGATGGCCCAAGTTGATGCTGCTCTCGAGGGGGTGCCGGTCCTTGCCGGTTATATGGGCTACGGCTTTGCCCCGCGCCCGCTTGGCGTAAACTATGCCAGCTTTGTCCCGCCGGCCCATCGACGCTATCGCTGCGCATTGATGATGGACCCAGTGCCCTTCTCGCCTCTGGTCCGTCACGACCAATCCTTCGTGACCATGCGCCGGCTTGAACAGAAGCGCGCCGCAAAGGTCCGGGCAATTGGCGAGGCGGACCCGTTCGACTATGTCCCCGGCCTGCCCGACGTCGGTTGGCGAACCTATATCGGCGGCGCTTACCGCGACCGACTGGCTGTAACCGCAGAGGCACTTGGGCCGGACCTGATAATTGATGACAGAGGATTTTTTACGACCGTCACCGCCGGGCCCGCACCGATTTGGGGCGATCTTAACCTGAATGAAGACATCAGTGCCTACCAGGCCGTCTTTGCCTTCCTTGAACCCGCCATGAGCGACTGGAACATGCGTGCGCGATCCGCACCGGGGTACAGCATAAAAGACGAGGAACGGCTCCGGCAGGCAAAAGCCTATGTGGATCGGTTCACGGTCGCAGAAAGGCAAGCCTGAGATGCCGAAGCAGACAGAATTCAAGGCCGGGCTGCAGCGAAGGGTGCTGTAGTCTGGCACCTACCAGTCCAACCCATCAGGCGCAGAAGGCTCTCGACGAAGCCAGTCGTCTGTCTGAGCGTTGGGCCAAACAGAACCTTCTCCAGCCATTGATGCAAAGGCTACGCTGGCGGCCAAATCCGCTGCTATTACGGCCCGGTGGACAGCAACTTTCCAAAGGCGGCATGCAGCTCACGATCTCTATCAGAGAGCGCTTCACCTATGCGCCACGTGGTAATGCGTAGCGTTTCTGTTGGGCCCACAGAAACCGTATTTACATAGATGTTGGTTCGACCATTCAATGATCCGCGCGCTGCGTAGACGAAGTTGCCGCTTGGAACCTTTCCCGCTTTCAGGAGAGTAAAATCTCGAGTTTCCTGACTGTCGGACCTCACAATGATACGTGCAGCGCGTTCGCTTTCCAGTCCGTCGTTTGTGCCCCCTTCAAAGACCCTGACGCTACCAGCGTATTCATCTACGGCATTGTAAAAGAGGAAATCATCTCCATCGCCTTCGCGCAGCTCCCATGACGTGCCCGCGACACACATCGAAAGTCCCAAAGGCTCGTTGATAGGAATGCAGGCAAAAGCAGGGTTTGAAGGCAGACAGAGAACGCAGACTAAGACCGCTACCCTCAGAAGGCTGGATTCCACAAATTTGAGATATGACATCGGCACTCGAATCGACCTGCTTTTACATATTGAATAACAGATTGGGATTATCTGGCTATCATCTTCATGACGCCCGCGCAATCTACTCAGCCAGACGCCTATGCTCACTGTTTGTTTGCGCATCATACGGTCCAGGTCACAAACCGAGTGCTGCACTGCCGTAGGCTTGCCGACCTTGACGCTTGAAAAATGCAGCGCGATGCACGAATGGCCGGTCTGGTGAATCTGCGCTGCAACGCCGGTCATCTTGGTGAGCGGCAGTTAACGGCCGGAAGCGGTTGGCACCGGGCCTCCCTCTGGAGGTCTGCTTCGGGCCGGGAGCGACGGTCGCCGACACATGCGTCGAACGTCCGGTCTGGGCCGCGAGCGACGACGGGCACACCTAAACGGCAGGAATCCCGCCGCGGTGCCGCATGATCGCTTAGAGCCCATACTGCCCAGCATAATTTGAGATTTGGGCCGCGACGCTTGCCTTGTCGATAACAGACCAGACGATCCGTATCCTGCCGTTACGAAACTCATAGAATACGTTCTCGGCGAAGCGGACACGTTTTTTGTTCACAGGCATGCCGAAGAGCTGGCCCATCGGTGTGCAGTCGAATGAAAGCCTGCTTGCGATCATGGGCGGGTCGCAGACAAGAAAGGCAATATTGAACGAAAGATCGGGGATGGCTCGGAAATCCTCGACTAGCATGTCGCGGTAGCCGTCAAACCCAATGGTCCTCCCGTTATATTCGACGTTGTCCGCAACATGGCGCTGGAGGTTGCTCCAGTCTTGGGCGTTCAAGCAGGCAATGTATTCCCGGTAGGCATCTATAATTTCCTCCCGCTGCATCGGCTCACCTCGTAATACCTGCTTATTCTATCTCGAGTAGCGCAGATTGCGCAGCAATGGCATGCCCGCTTCGCCCGCTCAGCGGTCAACTCATGAACTCAAATGCTGCAGTATCGACGAACGACTGCTTTGGGGAAGCCGCACTGCAGCACTCTAAGCCACAGCCAACGGCTGCTAAGGGCCGGGAGCGCCCTGAGCAGCCGGACCTGTCGATTGTCAGCTACGGGCCGGAAGCGCCATGGGCCGAGCAGGGTGACGGACGTCCGCTTTGGGCCGGGGTGCGGCGGAGGTAGACCGAGCAGGTGATCGCACGGAGGCTGATCGTAGGCTCGCTGCAATGGTCGCAACCGGAGCGACTGCCGTCATGCGGCTCTGGCCTGAATACAGTTGCCGGCAGATCCGGCGCGGTTCATTTCTCTGTCGAGCTGGGATCTTCATCCGGCTTGGGCATGGTTGTATCTTCCGATGCCGCATCGCGCTGGAACTGCGGTCCGCGGCGTCGGGCGCCACGGGATCTGGCCGCACCCACGGGGGCGGGTACCGCAAGGAATTCGGCAAGGTTGAACTTTGGCTTCATGGAAAACATGGTCATTGAGGGATGCCTTTTATAGCGAAGAATGTCGCGCTGATTAACTACATATGGGATTTCGGACGCGGTTTTGTAAGCTACGCCCGTTCAAGCATCCTCAATTCGGCGCTTCGTCCGCTCTGCTGACCTTCAGAGGGCATTGAATGCTGCGAGGGCACGAATGGCCGGTACTCATGCTGCGTTGCGGCAGTGCTCGACGCCTGCGAACGGCGGCTCTGGGCCGTCCTCGCCATATGACCGCCTCACCTGGGTGAGGCGGTCACCGTGCTGAAGCAATTCGGCTTCGAGCGCTCTGCTGTCATTGAAAGTGGTGGCGGGGCGGCTTATGCTCGGCCCGCACCAGACGGAGATTTATGCACAGAGGCTTCGATTGACCCGCATGTAGCGGCATCGCTCGGCACATGGATGCCGAACCTTTTTGCATGATTTCCGTGGAGTTCTCTTGAAGAACGTAAATGTGGTGATCCGGCCCTTTGACGCGGCAACGGATCTGAAAATACTGTCGACCATCTGGTTCGAAGCCTCGCTGGAGGCGCACCCCTTCATTGGTGAAGAAAGGCTGACTGAACAGCGCAAGCTGATCGAGGAGGCGTATCTGCCGAAGGCGGAGACTTTCGTGGCCTGCCTTGGCGGAGAAGCTGTTGGCTTCATCAGCCTTCTGGGGTGTTTCATCGGCGGCATATTCATCGCGCCGGGCTGGCAAGGTCACGGTATCGGGCGGACCCTTATCGCCGATGCCTTGACCCGGAAGGGCGAACTGTCCCTTGAGGTCTATACTGAGAATGAGCGAGCCGTCCGCTTTTACAGGACGCTCGGATTTCAGGAGGTTTCCCGGCGCGCGGTCGATGACTTCGGGGTCCCGTTCCCAAATGCGGCACTCCGCATCAAGATCTGAGACCAGGTCTGGCAGGGCTATTCCCTGCCAGACCACCTATCGCGAAGATAGGGGGCGACCCCTTTGTGGCCTTTCAGAGCCGTTCCAACGCGGTCGCAACGGTATCAGCTAACACTTCAGCGGACTGTGTGCCGGCAGCCTCAGAACCGGAGCGGCTTGTGATTTGAGCCAGCGTTCATGCTGCTCGAGATTGCGTCCTGTGAACGAGGAGTCATCATAGCGAGACGCCCAATCACGGAATGCCAGATGGCCCTCATACATGTCGCCGCCCGGCAGGATACGATCACCATGTCTTTGTGCTTCTCGGCTCTCCAGACGTCGCAGCCGTATCGCGGTAGGTGTATATAGGAAGGCGATGATCTCAACATTCTCAATCAGGATGTCCCCCCAACCCATAAAGGAGCCTGACAGAACCCAGCCGTCCGTCTGGGATTGCCGCTTTTGGATCAAGCGGACCCGATCTTCTGGCAGGTGCTTTGTCGTGAATGGTGGATCTGTTGGCATCCAATAGAAGTCGTCTACGTCCAGCAGTGGAACGCCCATCTGCGCGGAAAGTGTCGCGCCAAGCGTTGAGACGCCCGAGCATGATGCTCCGATCAGGTATATTCTTGGCACGTCAGTCCCGCCGTGAGCATTCAAAACCATGGGGGCAATAGCGGTGCGCGTCACATTCTACAATGTCCGCTTCATCCGCTCTACAGGCCTTGCTACCCCGTTAGGGTTTGCAGGCGCGGCGAACGACAGCTTGGACGGGCTGCGCTGCGGCATTCTGATCCAGGGCTGAAGGTCCGCTCTGGGCCGGAAGCGCCATGGGCCGAGCAGGGTGACGGACGTCCGCTTTGGGCCGCCTCTGCCACGCAGACCCACTCACTTGGGCTTCCAGCACGCGGCAGCGCCGCATGCTGGCGTCGAGCCGTTCTCGGCCATTTCCGATTTCCCGCTGACGGTTCCGTGGGCAGAGCGTTCGTATACAAGCACCATTTAGAACGAAGCAAAGGTTCGACTGATGAGCGAATTCTTCCAAGGCGTCGAGGCCAAGCATCTGGAAACCCCGTACGGCTCCATCTGTGTACGCGTCATCGGTTCCGGTTTTCCCCTTCTCCTTCTACACGGCCATCCGAGAACCCACACGACGTGGTGGCAGGTCGCGCCCCTTCTGAGAGATCGGTTCACGGTCGTCTGCGCGGACCTGCCTGGCTTCGGCAAAAGCTATCAACCCGAAACCGTGGAAGGTTCCTCCGGACGCGCCAAGGCGATGGCGCTGCATGCGGCAATGGACGTGCTGGGCTTCGACAGGTTCGGCGTTGCCGGTCACGATCGCGGCTCTTACCGGGCCTTCCGCCTCGCGATGGATTTCCCCGACGCCGTGGCTGGCTTGGCCATCATGGACGGGGTGCCGATATACGA
>NZ_QMEJ01000001.1 GCF_003390865.1 Tropicimonas sp. IMCC34011 | reverse complement strand
TCTTTGATAACGTTCAAAGTAATGCCTAAGCAGCAACAGCAGCTAAGTCCGCACTGCCGACCTTGTGCCGTTGGAAATGCTGCACCACAACTGAATGACCGGTCTGGGGCGCCGCGTGGCAAAATTGGGGCCGGCAAGGAACGGAAGGTTTGGGCCGCAAGCGTCGACCATCTGGATGAGAGCTCGAAGAATGCAGCTGCGTCGGGGCAGGTCGCATTCGCGCCCAGATAACCCAAAGGCGGCATGGCAACTGTTCGCGCCTCCGCCCCGAGATCGAGTGTTTCATTCGAAGACCATCTTGCACGCCAGGCGGCAGTGCTCGTCGACGAGCTCCTGCATGTTGCCCCACGGGAATGCCGGTCGCGCAAGCAGGAGCGAGACGAGGCCGTGGAGGGAAGCCCACAGGCTTTGACTTCGCATCAAGACCGTTTCGGCAGAGAGGTCCGGACGATTCAGCCCGACGATCCGGATCAGATGCCCGAATGCCCGAGGGCCGGGATGATCGGTTTGATGGAACGCGGACACGCTCGGGTCGGCCGGGTCTGGCTTGTCCGCCGGATATTCCAGCATGAAAGCAATCCGGTAGGCATGCGGGTGAGAGAGACCGAACTCGAAATAGCCGCGCACCGCCTTTGCGAGCTGTGTTTCCGGGCTCTCGCCGTCTGCTGAGGATATCGCCTGTTCCAGACGCGCGAACGCCTCGGCCGCGACCTCGTCCTGGATCTGCTGGAGCGAGGCGAAATGCGCATAGAGCGAGGGCTGCGAGATCCCGACCGCCTGCGCGATGCGCCGCGTCGACACCGCGTCCACGCCGTGGCGGGCGAAGAGCGCGCCGGCCGCATCCAGGATCTCATCCCTGCGGTTGCGGCGCCTCGGTGTCCTCTGCTCGGGCGGCATGATCGGTGGTCCCTCCCCCATCCTGGGCTTCCCAACCTAACCCTGCCTGCCGGACCTTGAAAGTATCCCTATCAGCGATAGTTTTACCTATCATTGATAGGACAACGCTTCATGTCGTCGAACGCAGCCGCCTGGCTTGTCGCCCCCCACGAGCTCCTGACCGTTGCCGATGCCCCGCTCGTGCAACCCGAGCCCGGCCAGATCCGGCTGCGGGCTCGCGCGGTCGCGATCAACCCGGTCGACCGTTTCAAGCAGAAGATGGGCAGACCCCTCTACGGCTGGCGGGAATATCCTATGATCCTGGGCTTCGACGTAGCCGGAGAGGTCGAGGCAGTCGGCCCCGGTGTCACGAGGTTCGCGCCCGGTGACCGGGTCGTCGCGCTCGCGACCGGCATGGAGAAATCCCGCAACCGCAACGCCGAGGCGGCCTTTCAGCTTTTCCCGATCGTGCGAGCCGACCTGTCGGCGCCGATCCCGGATGATATGAGCTACGAGGCCGCCGCAGTCCTGCCGCTGGCCCTGTCGACGGCAGCCTGTGGTCTGTTCGCAGAGGATCAGCTTGGCCTCTCCCGGCCCGGCGCCACGCCCGAGGATCAAGGACAGACGGTGCTTATCTGGGGCGGGTCGACCAGCGTGGGATGCAGCGCAATCCAGCTGGCCAAGGCGGCAGGCTATCGGGCCGTCACCACCGCCTCGCCGGCCAATTTCGACTATCTGAAGCGCCTTGGTGCGGACGACGTGCTCGACTACGCGGGCCCGGACGCCGCGGGCCGCGTGGCGCGGGCGCTGCGCGGCCACGAGGTCGCAGGAGCGATCGCGATGGGCGCGGGCTCGGCTCGGGCGTGCATCGAGGTGCTCGGCGTCAGCGCAGGCTCGCGCAAGGTCGCCATGGCGACCTTCCCGCCGGTCGATATCGATGCCCTTCCGGACCGGCCGGGCCCCTGGACGCTCATGACCCGGATGCTGCCCCGCATGGTCGCCGGCATGGCCGGGCTCTCGGTCGCGGCAAAGCGCCGAGGCGTGGCGCGCTCGACCATCTGGGGGACGGCACTGATGGACACTGATCTCGGCCCGGCAACCTTCGAGAGCTTCCTGCCTCATGCGCTGGCGTCGGGTCAGATCGTCGCCGCCCCGCCGCCCTTGATCGCGGGTCACGGGCTGGAGGCGATCGAACCGGGCTTCGAGCGGCAGAAACAGGGGGTCTCGGCTGCCAAGATCGTCGTGACGCTCTGAAGCCGATCTCAGCTTTGAAAGGCGAAATCAAACGACGGCGCATGGACCATGCGCCTTCCTGAACCGTTGGTGTCAAACCTTGCTGAAACGATCGATCGCACGCGCTCCACCAGGCGAGCGACTGCCCCTCGGCCGAGGAGGGACAGCACCGGTCACGCGGGAAGGCTGACGATCATCTCGATTTCAAGCTGCAACTCCGGCTCGGCCAGCACGGACACGCCGATGCCGGTTAGGCTCGGTTGCGCCCCGTTCAGGAAGGCCGCGAGCCGGGTCATGACAATCCCCTGCGTTTCCGGGCGCAGCTCGGTCATGTAGATCCGCATCTGGGCGATCTGCTCCGGGCCCGCGTCCAGCGCCGCCAGGGCATGCGAGAGGTTTTCGATCACGCTGTCGGTCTGCTCGTCCAGATCGGCCGGCACCGCGCCGCCGTCGCGCTGCCACGGGACCTGACCCGAAACGAAGGCGAGCGGACCCGGCGGGGTCACCGAGATCTGGGAGTAACCGACGCGCCCCGCGTCGGGCAGCGATCTGCGAATGGAGTTCGCCGCTGTGATGAAGATGGAGCCCCGGTGACCCGCGCCGCGCTGAACGGGACACGCGTGGACGAGATCCTGACCTTTCTCGCGATCGTCGAGACAGGGAGTTTCGTGTCGGGCAGCCGGAGCATGGGCCTGTCGCGATCCGCCGCCGGCAAGGCCCTGACGCGGCTCGAGGCGCATTGCGGGGCAAGGCTGCTGAACCGGACCTCGCGCGCCCTCAGCCTGACCGAAGAAGGCCGGCGGCTGTATGCCCAGGGGTCGAGCTTCGTAGCACGCTCGACGCGGTCGGTGCCCAGTTCGCGGGCGACGGCGGCGATCCGCGCGGCGAGCTCCGCATCAGCGCGCCGGACGCCCTTGGTCGGCGTCTCGTTCTGCCGGTGGTGAAACGGTTTCTCGAGAGCTGGTTGGAGGGGCAGGTCGAGATGAGCCCGTCGGATGGGGTGACGGACCTCGTCTCGGACGGGGCGGACCTGGCCGTGCGGATCGGCGTCCGTATGCCGAATCCTGGCTTGATCTGCCAGACCCTGCGGCAGGAACCGTTGGTGCTCTGTACCAGTCCCGCCTACCTATCCCGCACCACCGCTCCGACTCGGGTCGAGCATCTGAGCCGACATGATCTGCTCATACATGCCAGCCAGAACATGCGGCAGACCTGGCGGCTGAAGGAAGTCGACGGCACATTGGTGCGGGCCAGCCGGCGCTCTCGCCTGCGACTGGATCCCGGCGAATCTCTTAGGGAGGCGGCATTGGCGGATCTCGGCGTGGCGCCGTTGCCGAAGCGCATCGTTCAGGGCGACTTTGCAGATGGGCGCCTGCGAAGGGTTTTGCCGGAGCGCAACACGGGATCAGTCGAGATCATGGCGCTCTATCCGCACAAGCGCTTGCTCGAGGCGAAGGTGCGTAACTTCGTGGATCTGGACGCCGCGGATCTTGCAATCTGAGCGTTGCATCGATCGGGATCGGGATCGGGATCGGGATCGGGATCGGGATCGGGATCGGGATCGGGATCGGCGCGAGACTGAAGATACTGTGGTATGGCAAGCGAGGATCGGCTCCTCCCGGTCTACCGATGACCCGTTTTGCAGAAGTCAGAAATGTCCTGCATAGTTGAATCCCCCCTACAAACCGATGCTGCGTGAAGGCCCCGACGACCGCATTTTGCGCGCTGAACCGCGGCGCCGGCCCACCATTTGAGAGCCCGCATCGGGCCGACCCCAGACGTGGCCAGCGCTTGGCGTGAAGGTCGGCTCTGGGCCGGGACCGGTCAGCCGCTGAGCCTGGCGCGAACGGCAGCTTTGGGCCGGGTGCGACGGGCGCTGCGTCCCGCCAGGTGTTCGGCTCGCTTCGTCACCGCAAGTCGGCTCCGAGCCCACCCCGGTCATATTGATGCGTCTACACTCGTGGGCAGGAACAGCAGTCGGTAGGACGAGGGGGTCAATCCGGTCCGACTGCGGAAGTGGTAGCGAAACGCGTGCGCGGAGCCAAAGCCAACGGCTTGCGAAACCCCCTCGATGCTAATGTGACCCTCGCACAAGAGCGCCTTGGCAGCCTCTACCCGCTCCGCGATCAGCCAGTCGCCCGGCGTGGTGCCGGTTGCGTCGCGGAACCGGCGCAGAAAGGTTCGCAGGCTCATCCCTCCGTCCCGAGCCATGCGTTCGACCGGCCAATCATCATCCAAGGTCTCGCGCATCCGGTCGAGAAGCGGGGCAATTCCGCCAGTTGGGTGGACCGGCACCGGCCTCTCCAGGAACTGCGCTTGGCCGCCCGTCCGGTGGGCCGGCACGACCAGGCGGCGCGCGACCGAATTGGCCGCTTCAGGGCCAAAGTCCTGTTTGACGATCTCGATCAAAAGATCGATGCCGGCGGCGCTTCCGGCCGAGGTGTAGACTCGGTCATGGCCGCGATAGAGCGACGCTGCATCGACGCGGACCTCGGGGAACCGGGCCTGCAACGCGTCGGCATAGCGCCAGTGCGTCGCGGCGGCCGCCCCGTCGAGCAGGCCGGTCGCGGCCAGCACGAATGCACCAGAGCAAATCGACACCAGTCGAGCCCCACGAGCGTGTGCCGCGCACAACCGGTCGGCCAGAGCCTGCGGTACGACCGCGTCCGCACCCTTCCAACCCGGAACGATGATGATGTCTGCCTCGTCCAGCAAATCCGGTCCCTGGTCGGGAGTAATGCTGAAGCCGCCATGCGCCCGCAGCGGCCCCAGCTCGATTGCGCAGCTGGCAAAGCGATACCAACCCGACCCCATCTCGGGCCGGTCCAGCCCGAACACCTCGGCTACGATCCCAAATTCGAAGGTGCAGAGACCATCATAGAGGAGGGCCGTCACCAACGGACCGGTGGCGTTCGGAGGAGCGGATCGGTTTGGCACAATATTTACGGAGGATGTCATTTCCGCCAATTGCCATGAACGGCCGTACTTCGCCATATCCTCCTGACAACTTGAAAGGATATTCCATGGTGTCTGCCGTAACAGATTTCCCCGCTGCCTCCAGCGACGCCGCGCGCCAGCATTTTGCCGCTGAGTTCGCGTTCGAGACCGACTGCTGGGACGTTCATGACGCTTTGGCCAAGGGGGCGGATTTCGTCCTGCTGGATGTGCGCGGTCCCTCGCTCTACGCCGCAGGACATATCTCCGGCGCCGTTCTTCTGCCGCACGGCAAAATCACCCGCTCGAAAATGAGCGCGTGGCCCGAGGACACGGTGTTCGTCACCTACTGCGCCGGGCCGCATTGCAATGGGGCGGCCCGCGGCGCGCTGCGCCTGGCCGAGCTCGGGCGGCCGGTCAAGATCATGGCCGGAGGCATCACGGGGTGGATAGACGAAGGGTTCAAATTGGTCACGGACGTATAATCCTTCGGGGTGCTCAGCCAGACGATGGCGACCAGCTTCTATCGCTGATCCAAAACCACGCTGCGTTCGAACGCGGCGCAGCGACATTAACGGCGGATGTTCTGGACGACGTGCTGCTGTGTTCCAATCCGCCGGTTCACCTGTTCGTGGCCGACATGGAGGGGTTGGTCGCTTATGCCGCGCTGACGTTCCACTACGCACTCTGGCACGGTCTGTTTGTCGCCCAGCCATGCCGTGGGCTCAAGATCGGCGGCAGCCTTCTCACTAAGGTTGTTCAGTCGGCCCACGAGGCCGAAGCCATCTGGCTGGAATGGCAAACGCCGCGATGGAACACGGCCGCCACGAACTTCTATCTGCGAAATGGCGCGGAAAACTGGAGAAAGAGCGCTTCCGCTTGTCCTTCTGAGCGCCTGCATTGTCCGCTCAGCGGACGTTGGCTGTCGGAGAATGCTGAGCGACGCACGAACGACCGCTTCGGTGAAGCCGCGTCGCGGCATGGTAACCAAGTCCCAAGGTCGGCAATGGGCCGGTAGCGAAGCCACGCGAGGGACGACCAAGTGAACCGCGCCGGGTTTGCCGGAGGCTGATTTTCGTTAGTTACGCGGCCATGTTCTCAGTTCTCTGAGCGGCGTAGAAGTTTGTTTCAGCTTCCGAAGGCGGGATATTTCCGATCGGCTCGAGCAGCCGGCGATTATTGAACCAGTCCACCCATTCGAGGGTGGCGTATTCGACGCTCTCAAAGCTGCGCCAAGGTCCCCGGCGATGGATGACTTGGGCCTTGTAGAGACCGTTGATCGTTTCGGCCAACGCGTTGTCATAGCTGTCGCTCACGCTGCCGACGGACGGTTCTATGCCGGCTTCGCCCAGCCTTTCAGTGTAGCGGATTGACAAGTATTGGGCAGTCTCAACCGGTCGTCGCAACATAGCCATTTTGGGCCTCGAGGAGATAGGTTTCCAGTGCTTCGGCGGGGGTTCTTCAGGCGAGAGTCTTTCGCGGTATGCCGTTGAGAGCGGCGGCTACGGCATGAAGGACATCGGGGGCATGGAGGCTAAGACCGGTGCCCTTGGGAAAGTACTGACGGAGTAATCCGTTGGTGTTCTCGTTCGTGCCCCGCTGCCAAGGGCTTTGAGGATCGCAGAAGTAGACCGGCAATCCGTGATCAATCTTCAGGTCGGCGTGACGCGCCATCTCGGCGCTCTGGTCCCAGGCCAACGAGCGCCGCAGCTGTGCAGGCAAGGTCGTGATCGCAGCGGCGATGGCGCCACGGACGGCTTCGGCGCCATGGCCAGCGAGCGGTGGCCCGTTCTTCACTCGAGGCTCCTCACCGTGCCCCGGCATCGGCGGGAGGTGCAGAAGCATGGTGAACCGCGTCGTGCGCTCGACCAGCGTGCCGATCGCCGAGCGGTTCAGCCCCAGGATCAGATCTCCCTCCCAGTGGCTTGGCATGGGGCGGTCAGCGGCCTCCGGGGGCCGTTCGCTGATCATCACTTCCGGCGTGACGAAAGATTTCCCTCTCCCGGATCTGCGAGCGTGGGGAACGCGCAGGACCCGCCCCGTGCGCAGGCAGGCGGTCAGCTCCCGACGCAGGGCGCCGCGGCCTTGGATGTAGAGCGCCTGGTAGTTGGGCGCCGGGGCGCGGAACTCCGGTTCACCTTGTCCAGAGGGCACGGGGCCTTCTTGTCGGGGATTGTTGTTCGGTGCAGCTTGCCGCGGATGATGCCTTGGATGCCCATGTCTTTCATCAGCCGGGCCACGGTGCAGCGCGCGACAAAGAGGTTTTCTCGGACGAGCTGTCGCCAGACCTTCCAGACGCCGTAGACTCGCCAGTTCTCCTCGAAGACACGGCGGATCTCGGGTCGCAGAGCGGCATCACGGCGGGCACGGTTCGACAACCGCGCCGGATCACCCCGCTTCGACAGGTGGTCGTAGTAGGTGGAAGGGGCGATCGGCAGCACCGTGCAGATCGGCTCGACCCCGTGGGCGCTCCTATGCGCGTCGATGAAATCCACCATCATGTCGACCGGCGGTCGAGCTATCTCGGGCAGTGCTCGAAGCGATGCCGCTTCTGCCTTCGATAATCGCAAAATACGCCGACGCCTTCCTGAGGATCTCGTTCGCCTGGCGCAGCTCCCGGTTCTCTCGCTCGAGCGTCCTCATCTTCTCGGCCACCGAAGCGATCGCCTACCAGCGCGATCCGTGCTGACCCGGATTGTCGAGGACCATGCGCACGGCGCGCTCGCGGACCTCAGCGGAAAACTTGTTCGTCGTCTTGCTCGATGATGACTCCAGTCCACTCAAGAGTTGGAGCCTCCGGCAGACCCGGTGCGGTTCATATGGCCGCTGCAAGGCGATGCATCCGCCGATGCAGCCATACGTTTAAGTCACACGCTTCGGGTTTCGCTTCGATAGCTATCGCAGCATGGGGCCGAGCCGTTTGTGCCTCAACACAAATGAAACTCACCTTTGGTGCTCCGGATCTAGCCATCTAAATTTAAAAGCTACTTTGTCCGCACCGCCGACGTCCAGCCGCCCAAAACGCTGCAGTCTGGATCAATGGGGCCCAGTTGCACGAGGCCTGACCGGGATTCACATCGCGAGTCCAGCAGCAGGCTGGATGCCCGCCCCAACCCGCTACCGCACCCTGAACTGGTGCGCCTACAACGCCTCGCTGAGTGAGCGTGGGTCGTTGACCGTCTGGTTCGACCCTTCGACGCCTTGGCACGCGGCGCCATCGGGCAAACGCGGCGGCCAACCGGTCTAGAGCGACGCCGCGATCCAGGCTTGCCTGACGATCAAGATCCTTTTCAGCCTGCCGCTTGGTCAGACAACGGGCTTCGTCGCGAGCCTTCTGAAGTTGGCGCGTCTCGACTGGCCGGTGCCGGACTTCTCGACGCTCTGCCAACGGATGAAGGTCTTGGCGTGGCGATTGAAAGGGGAAACTCACCCTTCGGGCGTTCCGGCCAACAGAGTCCATCGCCGCGATAGAAGGCAAAAATAGTGCCGAATGGGCCGTGCATCTTTTGCCTAAATATGAAAACTGTATAATGTTGACAATCTAAGTGGGCTATGGCCTTGTGGGCCCGAGAGGTAGAGAGATGCGCGAAACCACCAAGCTCAAGAAGATCCTGGCGCGCCGCGAAGCGGTGATCGTGCCGGGGGTCGCCAACGCCATGTTTGCCAGGATCGTCGAGGCCCAGGGGTTCGAAGCAGTCTACGTCACGGGCGCTGGCATCGCGAACATGCATCTCGGTGCGCCGGATGTCGGTCTGACCACCGTGACCGAAGTAGCCGAGATCACAGCCACGATCCGCGATGCGACCACCGTGCCGCTGATCGTCGACATGGACACCGGCTTCGGCAACGCGGTCAACGTGGTGCGCACCGTCCGGCTGCTGGAGCGGGCCGGCGCGTCCGGGCTTCAGCTCGAAGACCAGGTCTTTCCCAAGAAGTGCGGGCATTTCAGCGGCAAGGAGGTCATTCCTGCCGACGAGATGGTGCAGAAGATCCGCGCCGCCGTCGATGCCCGCGTCGACGGTGACCTGCAGATCATCGCCCGTACCGACGCCCGCGCGATCGAGGGGCTCGACGCCGCGCTTGACCGCGCCTCCGCCTACATCGAGGCGGGGGCCGACGCCACATTCGTCGAGGCGCCGACCGATCTCGACGAGCTCGCGGCAATCCCCGCGCGGCTCGACGTGCCGCAGTTCGCAAACATGGTGCATGGTGGCCGTACCCCTGATCCGGGTCAGAAGCGACTGGCCGAGATGGGCTTTTCGGTCGCCCTTTATGCCAACGCGGTGCTTCAGGCGACCATCCGCGCTGCAAACGACACGCTGGCCGAACTCAAAAGCGAGGGCAGCCTTGCGACACTCGGCGACCGGCTCGCCGGGTTCGAGGAGCGCCAGGCGACCGTGGACAAGGACGCATGGGACGCGCTGGAGGAGCGCTACCGCAAGCGCGGAGAGTGACTGCGCCTGCTGAGACGCGGGGCGAGGCGTGCCCCGCAAGAAGGGGAAGAGGGAGGAGATTCAGATGAAGTACGTTGTGAAGATGATCGGCGCAGCCGCCATAGCGGCGGGGCTCGCCACCGGTGCGGCCGCGCAAGACGACTACCCTAGCAAGCCCGTCACCTGGACCATTCCGTTCGGCGCCGGCGGCGGCACCGACCAGCTCGCCCGTCTGCTCGCGGCCGAGGCCGACCGCATCTTCGGTCAGCGCGTGTCGGTCGAGAACCGGCCCGGCGCGGGCGGTGTCGCAGGCTGGGAGTATATCCTTGATCAGCCGGCCGACGGCTACACGATCTTCAATGCCTCGCCGACGCCGATCATCACCCTGCTGAGCGAGAGCAATCCGCCGATCCAGCCAACTGACATCTCGATCCTCGGCTACCTGACCACCTACTCCTCGCTGATGGTCGGGCAGGAGGACATGTTCCCTGATTGGGACAGCTTCGTCGCGACCACCGAGGAGCGTGGCGTAACCATCGGCGGTACCAACTCCACGCTTCTTGGCATGGCAAACCTGCTTGACCAGGCCGGCGTTGAAGCCGTGCTGGTGCCTTACGCAAGCACTGGCGAGGCGGTGACCGACTATCTTGGCGGCCACATCGACGCCGCCGTGGTGACCGAGGCGACCGCGATGACAATAGTACCCGAGAACGGCCGCGTAATCGTGAATTCCTCGAGCCGGAACCTGCAGCCCGAGATCGAGGAAGCGCTCGGCGGGGACGTCCTGATGGCCGAGGATCTGGGCTTCGACGGCATTGCCTTCCCGCGCTGGGTCGGGGTGCACCCCGACACCCCGGAGGACGTCCAGGCGCGCATCTCAGAGCTGGTCGAGGAAGTCGCCAGCGATCCCACCGTCAAGGAAGCCTTCGCCAAGGCGGGCTCGCCCATCGATTACGTGAGCCGCGAGGAAGCCGCCAAGGACTACTCCTCGCTGGTCGAGCGGATGCGGTCGGCATCTGAGCTGCTGGAGTGAGGCAAGACGACGGCCGGCGCGCATGCGCCCGGCCGTCACTTCTCGGGGGGATATCGACATGACCGGCGCGTTTCGCACCAACCGGCTGGTCGGGGTGGTCCTGACCGCGGCAACCGGCGGCCTTTGCCTGTTTCTCTGGCTCCGGCCGTGGACACACGAGGTCCTGCGCGACGGCTTCACTCTCGGGTTCTTCCCGCTTATCGGCGCGGGCGCGATGCTGATCTGCGCGGCACTGATGATCGTCGATCCGCTGCGCCGCGAGGTGCCCGAAGGTCTTGAGGACGTGCGCTGGTCCGACGTCGGTATCGCCGCGATGATGCTTTTGGGCATCGGGATCTACGCGGTTCTCATGCGGCGCTGGGGCTTCGTGACGGTCACGCCGGTCTTCCTGCTGGTTTACATGTGGTGGCTGGGCGTGCGCCCCCTGCACACCGCCCTCGCGCTTGCAGTGGCACTGCCCATCGCAATCTATGCCCTGTTCACCCTGCTCGGCGTATCGCTGCCGAAGGGTGTCCTGGCCTTCATTCTTTGACGGAGCTCCCGGATGTCTGACGCTCTCTACGAAGCGTTCAGCCTCGTCTTCCAGTTCAAGACGATCCTTTGGCTGATGGCCGGTGTCGCCCTCGGGGTCGGGCTGGGCGCGATCCCGGGCCTGACCGCATCGACGGGTATCGCGCTGGTGCTGCCGCTGAGCTTCACGCTCGACATCGCGGCAAGCCTCGGGCTGCTGATTGGTCTCTACAAGGGCGCGGTCTTCGGCGGCTCGATCTCGGCGATCAGTTTCGCCACACCCGGCTCTCCGGACAGCGCCGCGACGGTCTTCGACGGCTACAAAATGACGAAGTCGGGGAAGGGGCGCAAAGCGATCCTCATGGCGCTCTACAGCTCGGTCACCGGCGACGCAGCCAGCGACATCGTGGTGATCCTCGTAGCGCCCTCCATCGCGCTCCTGGCGCTGCAGTTCGGCCCGACCGAACGGCTCTGGCTGATGGTGCTCGCCATCGCGCTGCTTGGCGCGCTCAGCGGCCGGCATCTTGCCAAGGGGCTGTTCAGCGCCGCGATCGGTCTGTTCCTCGGGACCATCGGGGCCGACCCGGTCAGCAACGTCGCGCGCAACACGTTCGGGCAGGACTGGTTGCGCGACGGCATCCACCTCGTGCCGCTGGTCATCGGCATCTTCGCCATGTCTCAGATGATCGAGCAGGGGCTCGAACTGGTGCGCCGCAAGCGCGTCGTGCAGGAGGCGACGGCCAAGCTTGGCGATCTCTTCGGCAAGAACACCGAGGGACTGAGTTTCCGCGAGTACCTGTCTGCCTGGCGCGAGATGGGCATCGGCATCGGCATCGGCACCTTCATCGGCACTCTTCCGGGGCTGGGTGCCACGGTGGCGGCTTTCCTGTCCTTCGGCATTGCCAAGCAGCTCTTCCCGAAGAAGAAGATCGGCGAAGGCTCTATCTACGGCATCGCCGCGGCAGAGGCCGGCAACAATGCGACCGTCGGCCCGACGCTCGTGCCGCTCCTTGCCTTCGGAATTCCGGGCAGCGCGACGGCGGCCCTGATCGGCGCGGCACTGATGCTGCAAGGGATCACGCCGTCGCCGCGGATGTTCCAGATGTACCCTGAGGTGATCTACGCGCTGTTCATCATCCTGATCCTCGGGAACGTGTTCAACCTAGCGATCGGGCGGTTCTTCGCGTTCTTTTATGCGCGCCTGGGCCAGTTGCCGGGCGAGATCCTCGTGCCGACGATTATGGTCATGGCGGTCATCGGGGCCTACGCCGCGCGCAGCGACCCCTACGACGTACTGATGATGCTGGGACTGGCGTTCATGGGCTTCGGGATGCGCAAGGTCGGGATGCCCGAAGCTCCGCTGATCATCACCTTCCTGATTGCGCCGCTGCTGGAACAGAACCTGCGTCGCGCGCTGCTCATCAACCGGGGCGAGTGGGGTGACGCGCTCTTCGGCTCGCCGGTGGCCATCGGCCTGGCCGGGGGGGCGGTGCTGCTGCTGGTAGTGACGATGCGGATGAACATGGGCAGCCGCCTTGCCCGCTATGGCCGAGAGGAGAAGGAAGAGTCCGCCGGCGGGTCCTGATCGCACGGCGCGGGGGGCACCTGTAAAAGGAGCCGGTTCAGCTTGCGGTGGGCAGCCTTTGAGGCCCCCGTAAGCGTTCGTACCGTCAAGCGTGACGTGCCAAAGGCGTGGTCCGAGGTTCCGGCCGTCTGGATCGCCTGCACGAGGGGATCGGCGCTTGAATGGGAATTCGGGCCGGGCAGCGGCGGCAGCCGATCATGCGGACCTCTCCGGCCTCCGATCCCGCGCTGGGCGTAGAAGTGAATGGACCCGCGCTGTGCATAGCGCGGGCCTGCTCGCTTAGGCCGCCGAGGCGGCGGGGATCAGGACGTGGCCCTCGAACAGCCGCCGCGCGGTCCGGTAAACCGCTCCATGGACGGCATAGGGGCCGTCGTCGCGCGTCTCCACCCTCGCGTCCACGTCGAGCGTACCCGAGGGATGACCGATACGGATCGCGCCGTTGCTAAGCCGCGCGACACGGGCGGGCAGGGTGCCCGGGGTGCGCGCCGCGACGCCAAGGCACAGCCCGCCGGTCAGCGGCGTCGCGCGGTGCGGCTTGCCGATGGAGACCATGCGTACGCAGATGTCGTGATCGTCCGCCGACACGGTCGTGCCTGACAGTGTCTGGTAGTCCTTGGGCGCGCAGACCATTGCCGCCTTGGGGATGGAGGGCAGACGCCCGGCCTCCTCGGCGGTCGCGGCGATGCCCATGGAAACGGCAGCGGCCCTTCGGATCGCCTCGATCGCCGCGCCGAACTCGGTGTCCGCCTCGAGCGCCTCGGGGTGTTCGGTGCCGGCCTTGCCAACGGTCGCCGGCTCGAGGAAGACGCAGGGGTTGGCCGCGTCGATCATCGTCACCTCGATGGTGCCGAGCCCCGGCACCTCGAGCTGCGAGACGGTTTCGCCCCTCGCCGGCAGGAGTTTTCCGGTGCCCGCTCCGCCGGGCTCGAGGAACTCCAGCTTGATGGGCGCCCCAGACCCGGCGACCCCGTCGAGCGTCTGCGTGCCGGCGACGGCGGCGCGGCCGTCCAGCACCGGGAAGCGCGCACGGATGATCTTGGAGGTGTTAGTGTTGTGAATGCGCACCGTGGCCTCGTCGCCTCCAGCGTGTGTCACCAGCCCTTCGTCGAGCGCAAAGGGCCCCATGGCCGAGGACATGTTGCCGCAGTTGCCGCTTTCATCGACTAGGTCGTCGGTGACACCGATCTGGAAGAAGCTGTAATCGATATCGGCGTCGTCGCGGCTGGGCGGGCCGACCACGCAGACTTTCGACAGCGAGGATATGCCCCCACCCATGCCGTTGAGCTGCCGTCCGTTCGGATCGGGCGAGCCCATGGCCTTGCGGAAGATGTCGGCCCACAGCCCGGTGTCGTCGGGCAGATCGCCCCGTCGGAACACGAGCGCCTTGGATGTTCCGCCGCGCATGAAAGTGCAGGGAATACGGATATAACTCATGTCTCCTCCACCAGAAATTGGCCTCTGAAGCTACATGTTTGAACCGAAATACGATAAAGTGTCAACAATTTACACTAATCAGTTTATACGTGGCGCCACCTGCGTTATAGGATAAGGAAACAAATGGCGGCACGAACCAACGAAGGACAACCGAGTGCAGGGATTTGCGAAGAAGGTCGAAGCGAAATCGCTGGTGGATGCAGTCACCGAACGCCTGGAAGAGGCGATCATCGGTGGCGAGCTGGCCCCCGGCGAACGCATCCGGGAACAGACGCTCGCGGCGTCCCTCGGGGTCAGCCGCGGTCCTTTGCGCGAGGCGATCCGACGGCTGGAGGGGCGACGCCTGCTCGACCGGAAGATCAACTTCGGCGTGCGCGTGGCGGAACTCTCGCCGCAGAAGCTCGACGATCTCCTGACGGTGCGCGAAGCCCTCGAAGGCATCGCCTGCCGGATCGCAGCTGATCGAATGAGCGACGCCGAGATCGACGAGATGCGCCGCCTGCTCGACGGTCATGCCGAACAGCGCGAGGTGCGGTCCGGGGAAGGCTACTACGTGGAATCGAGCGATTTCGATTTTCACTCCCGCATCGCCGCCTCGACCCAGAACGAATTGCTGACCTCGATGGTCACGGGCGACCTGTACGACCTGCTGCGGGTCTACCGTTACAAGTCGTCGACCATGGCCGGGCGTGCCGCGCAGGCCTTGGAAGAGCACCGCGCGATCCTCGACGCGCTTGCGGCGCGCGATCCGGAACTGGCAGAGCAGTCGATGCGCACGCACATCCGCAACGCACGCAAGCATGCCAAGCTGGCCTTGGAAAAGGCTGCCGCAGCAGCGCCTGCCGCGGAATAGGGTCCCATCCGGTCGGGTCTCAGTCCGGGCGCAGCGTGGCGGTGAGCGCCGCGAGCTCGTCCGCGCCCATCTCGGCGATCCGGTCCAGCCGGGCATGCAGGTCGGGCGCAACGCCGCCATGGGCCAGGCAATCCCGCGCCTTGTCGGCAAGCCGCGCAGCCGGCGCGGCGCGGCCCCAGATGCCCGGCGGTCCGTCGCACCGGCCCTCAGCCATCCCGCGATCGGTGTCGATCTCCACGTCCACCACCATTCGGTCGAACCGGCCCTCGCGGGCGGGATCGGGCGCGAGGACGACCTTGGGCAGCGTCGGCTCCATGTCCGGTGCGCGGCGCCGCGCATCTGCGAAGGTGTCGAGCGCGACGCGCGCGTCGAGGATTGCCGCGGCGGCGACGTACTGGAAGCTGAACTTGCCGTCGAGCCCGCTCGCCGGGGCGGGGCGATCGACATAGGGCATCGGCGGCGCGACGATACGCACAGCGCGGACCTGCGCGCCCGCGGTCATCTGCCGCCGCGCCGCGAGCGCCGCCTCGATCACGAAATGCGTGCCGTACTGGCTGGGATAGAACTTGTAGGCCGGACCGGGATCGAGGAGCGCGAGGGGCGCCTCGCGGGTCAATTCGTGGGGATCTGCGGCCTCGCCGAAGAAGGCGGCAAGGAACCCGCGCGGATTGCCAAGCGCGTCGGGATCGGCCTGGAACCCGGCCTCGGCCAGCAGCGCAGCGTCGAGCCCGTCCGCCGCCGCGGCCCCGCAGTGCAGAGACTTGGTCATGCTCCCGACGTTGGCGAGGAGCGCGCCGGACCGCGAAGCGGCGATGCCCATGGCGTGCCGCATCCGGTCTGCGTCCAACCCCAGGAGGCAGGCGCAGGCCGCCGCCGACCCGAGCGGGCCCACGAGGCCCGGCGGATGGAACCGCAGGTCCTTGGGGTCGAACTCCTGCGAGGCGCGGCGCAGGCGCAACTGCGCCTCGATCCCGACCGCAAAGGCGGCCAGGAGGTCGCGCCCGGTGACGGCGAGGTCGCTGCGAAGCTCCGCGAGACCCAGAAGCGCCGGTAGGATCGTGGAGACCGAGTGGTTGGCGGGCGACCACATGGGTTCGTAGTCGAGCACGTGCATCGCCGCGCCGCCGGCGCGCACCGCAAGAAGCAGGGGCATCGGTCCGGCGCCGCCGATGGGATGAACGCCGCCCGCGTCGCCGTCCGGACAGACCGACCGCAGCGCGGTCGGCGACGGCTCCTGCGCACCGGCGAGCGCCACCGAGATTCCGTCGACGAACAGCGCGGTCAACTGCGGATGGGCTGCCGGGCAACCGTGGTAAGCGTCCAGCAGGATTCTTGCGAAGGCGTATGTCAGCCCGGCGGTCATGCCCCGCCGAGCGTTCCCATAAGGGTCGCGACATCGTTGTCCTCGAGCCCGAGGATCAGGTCGCGGATGTGGTGCGCGCGACTGTCGTCGATGGCGAGCCCCGCGTTCATCATGTATTTCTTGGTCACGCCGTCGACGTCGAGCTGCCGTTCGCCCGCACCGGAGTTCACCGGCACATGGGCTTCGAGCACGCGACCGTCCGACAGCGTCACCTTGACCCCGCCCGAGAAGTAGTCGGGCCAGCGGGTGTCGGGGTCGACCTCGCAGGAACACCGCGCGGCCACGGCGCGCGTGTCGGCATCGGCCAGCGCCGCATCGGTCAGGTCCGGCAGTCCGAACCTGCCGCGCAGGAGCATTGCCGCGACCACGAAGGGGGCGCTGAACTTCGCCTCGTACTCGTTGGTGGCGTTGCGCTTTTGCTCGATCGGCTCCGCGACGATGGGCAGGGTGTCCTTGGGCAGGCGGATCTCGACCTTGGTGATCTCCGTCCCGCCGATCTGCGGATGCAGCTCTGCCGCGGCATCGGCCGCGCCGTGGATGAAGTGACACACGGGGTAGGGCTTCAGCGCCGTGTCGGCCATCATCCATCGCTCGCCCAGACCGTCGGTCAGGTAGCTGTAGTCGACGTTCTCGGCATGCTCGTGAAGATGGGTGTGAAACAGCCCGAAGCGGCCTTCAAAGACGCGGGTCGGGGCCTTGAAGCCGCTCTGCGCCAGCGTCGCCGCGGTGATGCCCGCCGCCGCCGCCCAGCCGGGATGGAGGCGTTTGGTCCACGCGCCTTCCTCGAGGAAAACCTGGATGCCCGAGGCGGTGCTGCCCGCGATGCCCATGGCGGCGACGTGCTGCGCGGCATCGCTGCCCATCAGCCGCCCGGCCGTCACGGCCGAACTGAAATGCGCGATCACGCCGGTTGCGTGGAAGCCGGTGTGGTGGAACCCGGCCTGCACCGCCGCGCCGATGCGCACCGCGATTTCCATCCCGATGCAGTAGGCGGCGAGCGCCTCGCGCCCCGAGGTGGCCCTCGCCTGTCCGATGGCCAGCATCGTGGGCATCACCGCGGCGGTCGGATGCACGATGGCCTGCTGGTGGGTGTCGTCGAAGTCGAGCCCGTGGATCAGCACGCCGTTGGCCATGGCCGCGTCGCGCAGCGTGCCGGTGACGTTAGAGCCGATAATCGCCGAGGACCCCTCGCCGAGGGCGCACACGGCGTCGATGGTCGGCCCGGCGAAGGGGAACTGCGTGGAGGCAAGGCCCAGGCCCGCGCCGTCAAGGATATGCAGCCGCGCGCGATCGAGCACGTTGGCGGGAATGTCCTCGAAGCGCAGGTCCGCGGCGAAGCGCGCCAGCGCGTCGGAAGGGCCGGTTTTAGCGGTCGTGGTTTGGGCGGTGTCGAGTGGCGCCATGGCGGGATGACTCTCCTTGCGGGTACACCCAATGAGTAGACGCACTACACCTCATTTGTAAACTGTTGACATTTTTCTTGGGATGCCCTTTTTTGCGCAGCGACCGGGGCGGCATCTGTGCCGCTCGTCTCGTGGGATGCAAAGGGAGTTGGAGACATGCCGGATTATGATGTGATCGTTGTGGGCGCCGGAAACGCGGCGCTGGCCTCGGCGGTATCGGCGAAGGAAAACGGAGCCGAGCGCGTCGTGGTCCTCGAGAAGGCGCCGCGTGAGATGCGCGGCGGAAACACCCACTGGTCCGGGGGCGTCCTGCGCTTCGCCTTTGACGAGCCCGAAGAGATCGGGCCGCTCGTGCCGAACGCCTCGGAAGAGATCGAGAACTTCTACGAAGGCATCATGCCTTACCCGCGCGAGGACTATCACGGCGACCTGATGCGGGTCACCGGCGGCCGCACCGACCCCGTTCTGTCGCGCATCCTCGTCGACAATTCCAAGGACACGGTGTTCTGGATGAACGAGGTCGGCAAGGTTCCCATGGAACCGGCGCTGTCGCTGTCGGCCGTGAAGAGGGACAACAAGGTGATCTGGGCGCGCGGCCTTGTGGTGCGCGCAAAGCACGAAGGTGTCGGCCTTTCGAAGTCGTGGTTCAAGACTGCCGAGGCGATGGGCATCGAGATCCGCTACGGCACCGCGGCGCGGTCGCTCGTTCAGGGTGACGACGGGCGCATCTCGGGCGTGAAGATCCGCGACAACGAGGGCGTCAAGACGCTGACCGCCCACGCGGTGATCATGGGCTGCGGTGGCTTCGAGGCCAACGTGCAGATGCGCACACAGCATATCGGCGTGAACATCGGCGGCGCAAAGGTGCGTGGCACGCCCCATAACCAGGGCGACGGCCTGAAGATGGCGATGGACGTCGGCGCCATGCCCTGGGGCCAGTGGTCGGGTTGCCATGCGACCCCGATCAGCGCCGACTGGGGCGAATTCGCGCCGCGCGAGATGACCGACCGTTCGAACCGTCTGAGCTACGTCTACTCGGTGATGCTGAACCGCAAGGGCAAGCGCTTCGTGGACGAGGGCGAGGATGCGGCGCTCTTCACCTACGCCAAGTTCGGCCGCGCGATCCTTGCCGAGCCGGGCGCGAAGGCCTGGCAGATCTTTGACAGCAAGGTGCTGCACCTGCTCGAGCCACGCTACTCGACCTCGGACCCGATCGTCGCAGACACGCTAGAGGACCTGGTCGACCAACTCGACTTCGAGGACCCCAAGCAGGCACTGGCCACGCTCAAGGAGTACAACGAGCACGGCCGTGACGAGGACGAGGGCTACGATCCCTCGCGCAAGGACTCGCTGGCGACGAAGGACGGACTGGAGCTGCCCAAGACGAACTGGGCCCTCAAGCTCGACAAGCCGCCGTACCATGCCTACAGCGCGACCGGCGGCATCACCTTCACCTTCGGCGGCCTGAAGATCACCGAGGACGCGCAGGTGGTTGGAACCGACTGGCGCGGGATCGATGGTCTCTACTGCTGCGGCGAGATGGTTGGTGGCCTCTTCTACGACAACTATCCCGCAGGCACCGGCCTCGTGTCTGGCGCGACCTTCGGCCGGATCGCCGGGCGCAGCGCTGCGCAGGCCGCGGCAGAGGCCGCCGGCAAGGCCAAGGCGGCGTAAGGGGAGGACACCTCATGGCGGACACCGATCCGATTGCACTACGGCTGGCGCGGAACATCCGCGCCGTCACCCACGACGCCCTGAGCCCGAAGGCGCGCACCCGTGCTGTCATCGGGATCGTCGACACGGTGGGCGTGACGCTCGCTGGGGCCGGGGAGGACTGCGTGCAGCTCCTCCTCGCCACGCCGGGCGTGGCTGAACACGACGGCCCGTCCGCGCTGATCGGCGGCGCCAAACGGGTCTCGATGCTCGACGCGGCGCTGATCAACGGCACCGCGTCCCATGCGCTCGACTACGACGACTTCTCGTCGGTCTTCGGCGGGCACCAGTCGGTGCCGCTGGTTGCGCCGCTGTTCGCGCTGGCCGAAGCCGAGGGCAAATCCGGCCGGGAGGTCATTACCGCCTATGCCGCCGGGGTCGAGACCGAGATTCGGCTGGCCCGCGCGGTGCACTGGCACCACTACGACAAGGGCTGGCACCCGACGGCCACGCTTGGCACCATCGCCGCCGCGGGAGCCTGCGCGCGCCTTATGAAACTCGACGAGGACGCGACAGCGACGGCGTTGTCCATTGCAGCGTCTCAGTCGGCGGGCCTGAAAGCCAACTTCGGCACGATGACCAAGCCGCTGCACATTGGCAACTGCGCGCGGGCGGGCCTGCTGTCGGCACTGCTGGCGCGGCAGGGCTACACCGCCAGCGCGCGCGCCTTCGAGCACGACCAGGGTTTCTTCGAGGTGTTCAACGGCGCGGGCAACTACGACGCGGAGAAACTCTTCGAGGGATGGAGCGCGCCGTGGGAGCTCGAGGACGACGGTCTCGCGCTCAAGCTCTGGCCCTGCTGCGGCTCCACACATGCAGCCATCGCGGCGGCACTCGACCTGCGCAAGGACGAGGGTCTGACGGCCGACGATATTGTTCGCATCGAGGTGCTGCCGCATCCCCGCCGGCTCAAGCACACCGACGCGCCGCACCCCAGGACCGCGCTCCAGGCGAAGTTTTCGGTGCAGTACGTGGTGGCGCGGGCTCTGGCGGACGGGGCGGTCACGCTGCGCGACTTCGAGGAGGACCGCATCGCCGAGCCGCGCATCGCGGCACTGCTCGACAAGCTCGTGGCCAAGGGACATCCCGAGATGGGTGACAGCACCGACGGACAGTGGGCGGCCGAGGTGAAGGTCGAGACCACCGACGGGCGGCACCTCTCAAAGCGCATCGACGACCTTATGGCCGGCGGGCGGACCATGCCGGCCGCGCCTTCGGCGCTGGAGGACAAGTTCGAGGACTGCGCCAAGCGCGCGCTGCCTGAGGACCGCATCTTCTCGCTGTTCGAGCGGATGGAGACCTTCGAGTCGGTGACCGACATGGCCGCGCTCGGACGAATGCTCCTGGCCCCCGCCGTGAAGGCCGAGAAGGAACGCATCTCGGCTGCGACGGGCGAGGATGCCGACCGGCTCGCAGAGACCCAGTGGGTTCCCTGACCTACAACCGGTTCTGACGCCGACGCGGGCCATCTCCGAAAGGGGGTGGCCCGTTTCCGTTGCGCCCGGGGCACCGTCCCGGCCTTTGGCGCGCGGCGGTGCTGCGGTTTGGGGCAGGGTGTGGCGGTCGCGCCCTGACTGCTCGCGAACGGCGGTTCGAGGGGGATGCGCATCGCCGGGCCGGTGGGGGTCGGCCCGGTGACGGGCGCCGAAGATCGGCGCGGCGTCGGGCTTAGCGGGCTCCCCTCTGGCACGATGCGTTCGATGTCGCCGGGTCTAGGCGGCGATCGCGGCGCGGAGCGCCTCGATCACGTGGTCGGCGACCTCGATCTCTGCGGAGGCGCGGCGCGCCTCGCGCTCGTCATAGGACCGGTCGAAGGGCATTCGCGGCGCGCCGGCGCCGTCCAACGGTTTCGCGCCGCGTACCTCGTCGGCGTAGGCGTCCACATGCTCGCGGAGCGCGTCGGTGCCGATCAGCAAGTCCGGCGACATGAACATCAGGAACAGTGAGCAGTCCGACAGTGGGTCCGGCCGCAGTTGCGATCCCGAAAGCAGGCCAAACAACTGGATCATCGTGCCAAGCGCGGACCCCTTGTGACCGCCCCAGACGGCGAAGGCCCCCGCGAGGCCCTCGGCCGGATCGCGGGTCGGTACGCCGTCGGCCGTCCACGCAATGCCCTCCGGCAATTCTTGCCCGAGCCGGCGCGCCAGCGTGGCCTCCGAGATCATGATCGACGCCACGCCGGTGTCCATGATCACCGGCCGGTCGCGGCCCGGAAAGCCGAAGGCGATCGGATTCGTGCCAAAGCGCGCCTCTGAGCTGCCCGCGGGCGCCACGCGCCAATCCGAACTGCCGGCGGCCATAGCGATCATGCCGCGCTGCGTGGCCATTTCCATGTAGTGCGCGAACATCCCGGTGAACCAGGTGTTGGTCAGGCCGGCAACCGCGATCCCGCTTTCGGCGGCCTTTGCGAGCCCCATGGTCGTCGCGCGATGCCCGACGAGGTAGCCCGCCTGGCCGCCGCCATCGAGCAGCACCGATACCGGTGTCTCCTTGATCACGCGGATCGGGTAGCGCCCCTCGGGCCGCTTGCGGATGCGCTCCATCACCGACAGCGCCCGCGCCAGCCCGCCGTAATCCTGTCCGCGCAATTCGCAGTCCATCAGGTGGTCGGCGATGATCTCGGCCTCCTCGGGCGAATGTTCTACCGCCAGCATCGCCTCGACCACCATGGCGCGCGCTTCTTCAAGCGTCAGTTTCATGTCCGTCCTCCCTCAAATTCCGTGCATTGACAGAAGATAGTAAACTGTTGACAGTTTGCGTAAAGGGGGGGAGTCATGAGACGTTTCGTGGACACGAGGATGGGGCAGGTCTGCTGCCACGAAGAGGGGCAGGGCGCGCCGCTTCTGATGATTCACCAGTCCGGACAGTCCGCGCGCATGTTCTTCGAGGCGCTCCCGCTTCTTGGCCGGACCCGCCGCGCGATCGCCATCGACCTTCCCGGCTTCGGATTGTCCGACTCGATGCCCGAGGGCGCGAGCATGGCAGACCTTGCCGATCTCTGCGTCGATGTGCTCGACGCGTTGGGGATCGCGCGCGCGGATGTCTACGGGCATCACTCCGGCAACAAGATCGCGACCGAACTCTCCGTCCGCGCGCCGGACCGCGTGAAACGCCTCGTCCTGGCCGGTCAGAGCCACAGCATTATCGCGGACCGCGATGCGCGTAACGCGGCGATCGCAAAGTTCACGTCGCCCCATACAGCGCTTGCCGCGATCGACGATCCCGTTGCCGCGGCGGCCGAGAAGTGGATGCGTACGCTCTCCACGGTGTCCTCCGCCTGGACCCAGCCGGGGGCTGCGTCGTCGGATGAGGTGCGGCGCCATGCCCGTCGGCAGGCGCTCGACGCCATCGACGGGGCAGAGGGATCGGCGCGGCTCTACGCCGCCAATACCGCCTACGACCTTGGCCAGGGTTACACCCGGATCCCGGTCGAGACCCTTCTGATCGAGATCGTCACCGACGAGGAGGACGAGATGATCGGCCGACAGGGTGCGCCGGTCTGCGCGCTCATCCCGAATGCCAGGCTGGCCGAGATCTCTGCGCCGAACGGGGACGGCGTGACACTCGAATGGCAGGCGCAAGACCTTGTCGGCTGCCTGGAAGAATTTCTGGGAGAGCCCGACGACAACACTTGATCGATACCGCAGACGTGTTACAAAAAATGCCAACTGTAAAATGTCTACAGTTGTGGAGGAGGTCAGAATGAAACTGTCGAAACTGCTTTGCGCGACTGCGCTTGTAAGCGCCGCCGCGGTAGCTGGGCCCGTCGTTGCTCAGGAGGACATTCCTGAAATGACGCTGCGCTGGGCACATTTCGCGCCCGACGCCTGGGGCTCGGCGCAGGCCGAACAGCTCTTCGCGAAAGAGATCGAGGAGCGCACGGACGGCAAGGTGAAGATCCGGTTCTTCTGGAACGGCTCGCTTGGCGGTCCGGCAGAGCTGATGGAGCTGGCGCAGTCCGGCGCCGTCGATTTCGCGAGCTTCCCGCCGACCTACTATCCCGCTCAGTGGCCGATGATCGGGCTGACCAACAGCCTGCCGATGACCTGGCAGGACGCCTCCACCGCCATGGACGTGCAAGAATACCAGATCGAGAATAACGCCGCCGTTCAGCAAGAGCTCGAGGACAACGGCCTCAAGATTGTCCTCGTCCACGGCCTGCCGCCCTACCGGCTACAGTGCACCACGCCGGTCGAGACCATCGACGACCTGCAGGGCCTGCGCATCCGTACCTTCGGCGACTGGCCGCCCTACGTCATGCAGGAGCTTGGTGCGGTGCCGGTCAGCGTGACGCTGGGCGAGGTCTACGAGGGCCTGCAGCGCGGCAGCCTCGACTGCGGCTATAACCCGGTCGAGAACGCCGGCTTCCTGAAGCTCTACGAGGTCGCGCCCTACTGGAGCACGATCAACTTCGGCGCCATCGCCGCCTATTCGTCCTTCACCAGTCAGGCGAACTGGGACAGCTGGCCGCAGAGTCTCAAGGACATCATGGCCGAAGCCTACGATGTGGCCATCGAGTTCGAGAAGGGCAACTTCGACAAGCTGGCCGAACAGCACATGGCCGACGCCCGCGACGCCGGCGCCGAAGAGATCACCTTCAGCGAGCAGGAAGAGCTGAACGCCCGCTTCCCCGACATGCTGACCACCTGGCAGGAAGCTATGTGCGAGCGTGACATGTGCGAGCAGGCGGAAAGCGTCGTCGCTGACACCAAACAGGTCATGGAAGAAATTGGCGGCTCCATGAGCGCCGAGGGCGAAAGCCAGTGACTGAAGACGGTTCGCTACGACATCCCGGCGCGGACCCCAGCATGACGCCGGGGTCCCCCCAGGGGGCCCCGGTCTTGATCAGCCGGGTCATGGGCTGGATCACCCGGGGCGCGCTCGCCCTCGCAGCGGTTTCGGTGGCGGCGATCGTCGTCATCGGCACCTGGGACACAGTTGGGCGGATCCTCGGACATCCGCTGCTCGGCTCCGTCGAGATGACCGAGTCGCTGCTTGCGGCCACGATCTTTCTCGCGCTGCCCTTCGCGCAGCGTGAATATCGCCACGTGGTCGTGGATATCGTGATCCAGAACCTGCCCAAGGTCACCGAGCGTCCGCTGAACATAATCGCGCTGGTCTTTACTCTGGGCGCCTTCGGCCTGCTGTTTCTGCAGAGCTACGAAGGGGCGCACCGGGCCTACGCCGTCGGCGAGGTGTCCTCGGGCTCCGTCCGGGTGCCCGTGTGGCTTGCCAAGATTTTCGCCAGCATCGGCCTGCTGATCGCCACCGTGGAGACCGCGCGGCAGCTCGTCTTCACCCTGTTCTGGCCCGATCTCGAACTTCGCGCGATCGCGACCGACCCTGAAACCGGTACGTCGGAAAGCGACTGATGGATCCTTTCTCTATAGCCTTGTTAAGCATCTTCGGGATGCTCGCCCTGATGGCGCTCGGCATTCCTGTTGCCGCCGCGATGATCTCGGCCTCGGCCGTCGGTCTCTGGGCGAGCGTCGGACCGGGCTTCACGCTTACAACCTTGACAACGCTCCCGTTCGCGACCGCGAGCTCCTACAATTTCGCCGCCGTCCCGACCTTCGTGGCGATGGGCATCATCGCCGGATCGACGGGCATCGTCTCGGACATATACCGCTCGGCGGACATGTGGCTCGCGCGGATGCGCGGCGGGCTCTACTTCGCCACGACATGTGCCTCGGCGGGGTTCTCGGCGATCAACGGCTCGACGATCGTGGGCGCTGCGCTGTTTACCCGCATCGCGCTGCCCGAGATGATCAAGCTCGGCTACGACAAGGCCGCCTCGGCCGGTTCGATCGCCGCGGCAGGCACCTTTGCCGCGATGATCCCGCCCTCGATCACCATGGTCCTCTACGGCGTGCTGACCAACGAATCCATCGGTCAGATCCTGATCGCCGGCGTTCTCCCCGGTCTGCTGACCGCGGTCATCTACATCATCGGCATCATGATCTTCGTGCGGGTGTTCCCGCACTGGGCCCCGCCGTCCGACCGCCGCTTCCCGCTGGGCGAGCGCATCCGCAGCCTCAAGACCGTCTGGCCGATCCTCGTTATCGCATTCATCGTGGTCGGTGGCATCTACTCGGGCCTTGTCTCGCCTTCGGCGGCGGGCGCGGTGGGGGCCATGGCGGCGCTGCTCGTCACCATAGTGATGCGACGCATGAACGTGCGTACCTTCGGCCAGGCCATGGCTGACAGCGCCTCGACCACCGCGGTGATGTTCTTCATCGTGATCGGCGGGCTTGCCTTCTCGCGGCTGCTGCTGATCACCGGCTTCGTCGATGACGTGCTGACCGGGATCGAGGCGATGGAGCTTTCGGCCTTCGTGCTGCTGCTGGTCATGATCAGCATCTACCTGGTGCTGGGGATGCTCATGGACCCGGTGTCGATGATGGTGATGACGGTGCCCATCGTGCACCCGATCGTCACCGGCCTCGGCTACGACCCGATCTGGTTCGCGATCATCATGGTCAAGCTGATCGAGCTGTCGTGCATAACGCCACCAGTTGGCCTGAACCTCTTCGTGGTGGCGGGAACGACGCGCGGACTGGTGTCCATCAAGGACGTATTCCGCGGGGTGCTGCCCTTCATCTTCCTCGAGATCGTGGTGCTCACCATCCTTATCGCGTTCCCGCAGATCGTCCTGATCCTGCCGACGCTGATGCTGCGATGACCGAAGCCCCGGAGGAGGAGGCCAGATGACGAACCCCGACACCTACGAGATCCACGCGGTCCGCTACGCCACCAGCCCCGACCGCAAGCGGTTCCACAACTGCCTGCACTGCGCGACGGCGGACGTTCACGACGCGATGCCAATGGACTTCTACGTCTGGGTGATCCGCAACGCCGAGCGCACCATTGTCGTCGACACCGGCTCGCGCGAATGGAAGTGCAAGCAGCGCGGCCACGTCTTCATCCGCTCGCCCGTCGAGGGGCTGGCGGCGCTCGATGTCTCGCCGGAGCAGGCCGACGACGTGATCGTGACTCATCTGCACTGGGACCACGCGGGCAACATCGACGCCTTCGACCGTGCACAGGTGCACCTGACCCACGCCGAGATGCGCAACGTCACCAGCCAGGACATGGCCGACCCGACGATCAACGCGTTCTTCCTTGCCGACGACGTCTGCACGGTGGTGCGGCGGCTCTTCGAGGGGCGGGTGAGCTTCAGTTCGGGCGACCGGGATATCGCGCCGGGGGTCAGCGTTCACGAGGTCGGCGGGCATTCCGCCGGCATGCAGGTGGTCCGGGTCTATACCCGGCGGGGCTGGGTCGTGCTCGCGTCGGACGCCACGCATTTCTACGCCAATTACCGCGACCGCAACCCGTTCCCGGTGCTTTTCAACTTCCAGGACATGGTGACCGGCTGGGACCGCTGCCTGGAGCTTGCCGACAGCCCCGACCACGTCGTGCCCGGCCACGATCCGGCGGTGCTCCGCCGCTATCCGCCTGTGTCGGGCACGCTCGACGGCGACGCCGTGCGGCTCGACCTCGACCCGATTTCCGCGTGACCGGAGGATTCCACGCATGAAGATGACTGCCGCCGTCCTGCACGAGCAGGGCCTTCCCGCACCCTACGAAACAAGCAAGCCGCTGGTGATCGAGGACGTGGACCTCGACGGTCCCGGCCCCGGCGAGGTGCTCATCGAGATTGCGGCGGCGGGTCTGTGCCATTCCGACCTGTCCACCATCGAGGGGCTGCGTCCGCGAAAGGTGCCGACGGTGATGGGCCACGAGGCGGCGGGAATCGTGCAAGAGGTCGGCGCAGGCGTCACCCGCCTGAAACCGGGCGACCACGTCGTCGCGGTCTTCGTGTCGAGCTGTGGCGAATGCCGCTACTGCGCCGACAGCCGCCCGAACCTGTGCACCTCGTCGTGGCAGGCGCGGGCCGAGGGCACGCTGAAATCCGGCGCCCGCCGCCTGTCGCGCGGCGGCACGCCGATCCATCACTACACCGGCCTCTCGACCTTCGCTGAATATGCGGTGGTCTCCGAAAACAGCCTCATCGCCATCGACAAGGCCGTGCCGCTCGAGATCGCGGCGCTGTTCGGCTGCGCGGTGGTCACCGGCGTCGGTGCCGTCTTCAACACCGCCCAGATCCGCCCGGGCCGCAGCGCGGCGGTGCTGGGCCTGGGGGGCGTCGGGCTCAACATGCTGCTGGGTCTCGTCGCGGCGGGGGCCTACCCGATCATCGCGGTCGACCTGTCGCCCGAGAAGCTGGAACTCGCCCGGTCCCTTGGTGCCGATCACGGCATCGTCGCGGGAACCGATACCACCGTGCAGGAGGTCCACGACCTGACTGGCGGCGGCGTCGATTTTGCCTTCGAGGCGGCGGGCTCCATCCCCGCGATGGAGGCGGCCTATTCGCTTCTGGGGCGCGGCGGCACGGCGATCAGCAGCGGCCTGCCAGACCCCTCCAAGACCGTCGCCTACAAGCACGCGCCGATGGTGTCGGACGAGAAGTCCGTCCGCGGCAGTTACATGGGAAGTTGCGTCCCCCAGCGCGACATCCCGCTCTTCATGAATCTCTACCTCGCCGGGCGGCTTCCCGTGGACAAGCTGCGCACTGGCGACGTGAGCTTCGACACCCTCAATCGCGGCTTCGACCTGCTCTCGCAGGGCAAGGTCGTGCGGCAGACCCTGCGCCCCCGCGCGGCGGCGTGACACCGGAACAAGACAAACCGAAAGGCCACTGACATGGGCAAGCAATACCCGCTCTTCATCAATAACGAGCACGTCGAGGCCGCGAACCAGGAGAGGTTCCCGGCGATCAACCCCTTCACCGGCAGCGAATGGGCAAGCCTGTCGCAGGCAAGCCCCGACCAGGTGGCCGACGCCATCTCGTCCGCGCGGACGGCCTTTGACAGTCACTGGAGCAAGACCAGCGGCTATGAGCGCGCCAAGCTGATGCACAAGCTGGCCGATCTCATGGACGCGCGCGCCGACGAGATGGGCCGGATGGAGACCACCGACAACGGAAAGGTGATCCGCGAGACGCGCAGCCAGATGGGCTTCGCCGCGCGTGCCTACCGCTTCTTCGCCGGCATGGCCGACAAGCTGACCGGCAACACGATCCCGCTGGATCAGGGCAACGTGTTCGATTTCACCAAGCGCGAGCCGATCGGCGTGGCGGTCCTGATCACTGCGTGGAACTCCCCCATGGGGCTTCTGTCGAACAAGCTCGCCCCTGCGCTTGCGGCGGGCTGCTGTGTGGTCGTGAAGCCTTCCGAGCACGCGTCCGTCACGACGCTCGAGTTTGCGGAGCTGGTCAAGGAAGCCGGCTTCCCGCCGGGCGTCTTCAACGTCGTGACCGGCGACTACCGCACCGGCCAGGCGCTGCTCGCCAGCGGCCGGGTGGACCGCGTCAGTTTCACCGGCAGCCCGGCGGTCGGACGCATCATCGCGGCGGATGCCGGCAAGGCACTGGTGCCGGTGACACTGGAACTGGGCGGCAAGTCCCCGAACATCATCTTCGAGGACGCCGACATCGACAAGGCCACCGTCGGCGCGCTTGCGGGGATCTTCGCGGCGACCGGCCAGACCTGCATCGCGGGCTCGCGGCTCCTGGTACAGCGCGGGGCCTACGACGAGGTCTCGAAGCGGCTCGTGGAACGGGCCAAGCAGATCAAGCTCGGCGATCCCCTGGACACCGCGACCGAGATGGGCACGGCGGCGAACGAGCCGCAATTCAAGCGCATCCTCGAGTGCATCGAGAACGCCAAGACCGAGGGCGCCAACCTTGCCACCGGCGGGCAGGCGGCCAAGGGCGACCACCTGGGCAACGGCTACTTCATCGAGCCGACGATCTTCACGGACGTGAAGAACTCGATGACGCTCGCGCAGGAAGAGGTGTTCGGCCCGGTACTGTCGATCATCCCGTTCGACACCGAGGAAGAGGCGGTCTCGATCGCCAACGACACCAAGTACGGGCTGGCCTCTGGCGTCTGGACGCAGAACCTCAGCCGCGCTTTGCGGATGACCAACGCGATCTCGGCCGGCACGGTCTGGGTGAACACCTACCGCGCGGCCTCGGTCATGGCGCCCTTCGGCGGCTACCGCGACTCGGGCTATGGCAAGGAGCGGGGCGTCGTGGCGCTCGAGGAGTTCCTGCACACGAAGAACGTGATGATCGACTACTCGGACGAAGAGCGCGACCCCTTCGCGATCAAGGTCTGATCGTCAGTCGATACACCGAGACCGGGCGGCGCGGGAGGCGCCGCCCGGAGCCATTCCGGAAGGACTTTGCGTCATGATCACGCCGTCGGTTCAGGACTACATCGAGATCCATCAACTCTACGCCCGCTACGCGCGCGCCATCGACAGTGGCGACGGGGCGGGCTGGGCAAACTGCTACGCCGAAAAGGGCCGCTACCTGTCGTCGACCTTCGGCGAATGCAACGGCCGTACCGAACTCTCGGACTTCGCCGTGGATCACTATGCGCGCTGGATCGACCTCGGCGTGCAGACACGGCACTGGAATAACCAGGTCCTGCTCGAACAGCAGGACGACGGCAGCGTCGCGGGCTCCGTCTACATCCTGCTCTTCGGGGTGAAGGAAGGCGAAGCGCCGCAGGCGCTTCTGCAAAGCGTCTACACCGACCGGCTGGTGCAGGAGGAGGGCCGCTGGGTGCTCGCGCAGCGCCGGTCGGATGCGGATCAGACCCCGGCACCGACGCAGCTCGGCTTCACGAGTTGGGTCTCCGGGGAAGGGAGGGGATGATGACTGTGGAAAGCTACGACCTGATCGTCGCGGGCTGCGGTATCGCCGGTCTCTCGGCGGCCGTGTCTGCGGCCGAGACCGGCGCGCGCGTCGCGGTGCTGGAACGCGCCACGCCGGACGAGCGCGGTGGCAACACCCGCTGGACCGAAGCCTTCATGCGCATGAAGTCCGAGGACGAGGTGTCCGACGACTTCGAAGAGCATTTCATGGCCAATTCCGGCTTCCACCTCGATCCCGGGCTCATTCAGGACACGATGCGCCCGCACGAGGACTGGCCCGGAATTCTCAAGGCGCTGTCGTTCACGGACCCCGAAATCATCGGCACGCTCGCGGCCGAAGCGGGGCCGACACTGTCGTGGCTCAAGAGCTACGGCGTCACCTTCTCGGAGATGCCGAGCTACCTGATCACGCAATCGACCACGCGGATCAGCCCCGTCGGCGGCGGCCAAGCGCTGATTGACGCGCTGGCGGCGGCGGCCGAGGAACTCGGTGTCACGTTCTACTACGAGACGACCGCGCGCGGGCTCGTGACCGATCCCGACACCGGGCAGATCACCGGCCTCCGGGCGCTGTCCGCGTCGCAGGGACCGATCCATTTCAACGGTTGCGTGGTTCTGGCCTGCGGCGGGTTCGAGGGAAACTCCGAGATGCAGGCGCGCTACTACGGCCCTGCCGCGCGGTACATCCGGCCCGTGGCACGCGGCGGCTACTACAACCGCGGCGAGGGCGTTCAGATGGCGCTCGACGCAGGCGCGGCGCCCTGCGGCGACTTCAGCGAGTACCACGCCGAGCCGATCGACCCGCGCTCGGGCGAATCCGAAGCTATCGTCTTCAACTTCCCCTACGGGATCCTCGTCAACCAGTCCGGCAAGCGGTTCGTGGACGAGGCTTCGGACGCGGTGGACGCGATCTACGAGAACATCGCCCGTATCATCAACCGTCTGCCCGGCGGTGTCGCCTACGTTGTGACAGATGCCGGGCTCGACGACGTGCCGAACTGGCAGCGCACCGTCCGGTCGTCGGAAAAGCCCTTCGAAGCGGCGACACTCGACGCGCTGGCCGCGCAGATCGGCGTGCCGGCGGCGGCGCTGGCGGACACGGTCGAGAGCTTCAACGCGGCTTGCGGCGACGGCGACTTCAGCCCGCTGGAACTGGACGGTCTGGCGACCGAGGGCCTCGACCCGCCCAAGTCCAATTGGGCGCGGCCCATCGCGCGCGGTCCGTTCCGCGCCTGGCCGATCAGTTCCGCCAACTGCTTCACCTTCGGCGGGCTGCGCTGCGACACCGCCGCGCGGGTGGTCGACCACGACGGGCGGGCTATCGGGGGACTCTATGCGGCGGGCGAGACCATGGGCCTCTACTACGGCCGCTACACCGGCGCGACCTCGGTTCTGCGTGGCGCCGTCTTCGGCCGCATCGCCGGCAAGGACGCGGTCACGCATCGCAACGACACCCAGCGCGCGGCCTCCTGAGCGGCGCGGAAACGAGGAAAGACATGGCACGGACACCCGACTACTTCAAAGGCAAGACCATCGCGATCACCGGCGCGGCGAGCGGGCTCGGGCGCGCTGCAGCGGTGATTTTCGCGCGCGAGGGCTCCAACGTGATCTGCGGCGACATCGACGAGGCGGGGCTCGCCAAGACCGTCGAGATGGTCGAGGCCGAGGGAGGCGCAGCCGTCACGACGCGGTGCGATGTGATGAAGCGCGCCGACGTTCGCACCTTCGTCGACGCAGGCATGGAGCGTTTCGGGCGCATCGACTTCCTGTTCAACTCCGCCGGCTCCGCGCTCAAGCGCTGCGGCTTTCTCGAGGTAGACGACGCGCTCTATGACGCCTCGTTCGACCTGAACGTACGCGGCACGTTTTACGGGATGCAGGAGGTGCTGCCGCACATGATCGCGGCCGGGGGCGGCACCATCATCAACGTCGCGAGCATGGCGCACAAGCGCGGCGGACCGGGGACCTCTGTGCACTACGCCGCGGCGAAGGGGGCGGTGGTCACCATGTCGCTGGGAGTCGCGCGGGAATTCGCGGACCGCAACATCCGCTGCATCCCGATCGCTCCCGCGGCGGTGAACACGCAGTTCCAGGCGTCCTCGGGCACGAGCGAGGAGATGTCGCGCGCGCTGACCGAGGCGATCCCCATGAAGCGCAACGCCGAGGCCGACGAGCTTGGCGAGCTGGTGCTCTTCCTGTGTTCGGACGCTTGCCAGTTCATGACCGCGGACCCGGTCTACGTCAGCGGCGGAGGCGGCTTCCGCTGACCCCAGGCCCGTCCCGAAGCTTACGGGCGCCGGGGCGACCTGTGCTGCGCCGGCGCACCCGGGCGCGTCTCAGCGCCCGAGGACCTCGGGATTGGCGACGTTGATCGGCGCTCCCTCGGCGAAGGCGTTCACCTGGTCGTAGATGTCGTGGTAATGCACATCGAGTTCTTCCTCGGTAACGTAGCCGATGTGCGGCGTGGGGATGACGCGCGGGTGCCCCAGGAGCGGGTGGTTCGGATCCGTCACCGGCTCTTCGTCAAAGACATCCAGGGCCGCGCAGCCCGGCCGCCCCGCGTCCAGCGCCTCCTTCAGCGCACCCGGTGCGAACAGCCCGTCGCGTGAGGTGTTCACGATGATCGCGTCGGGCTTCATCTGCATCAGGTCGTCCTTCGTGACGACGCTCTGCGTGCCCGGCTTCAGCCTCAGGTGCAGAGAGATCGCATCGCACCCGGAAAAGAACGCCTCGCGGTTTTTGGCCACCGGTTCGCCGTCGGCGCGGGCGCGTTCGCGGCCCGCCTCCGAGCTCCACCAGACCACGTTCATGCCGAAGGCGCGAGCGTAGCCCGCAACCGCCCGGCCGATCCGCCCGTAGCCGTAGATCCCGAGCGTGCGGCCCGACAGGGTCTTGCCGACGCCGATCTGCCAGCGGCCTTCGCGCGCCGCCGCGGTCTGGGCCGGAAGCTGCCGCGCGGCGTTCAGCAGCAGCGCGAAGGTCAGTTCCGCCGCCGCCGCGCAGTGGCTGTCGCTGTGCAGGTTGGAGCTGAGCACGATGCCGCGCCGGGTCAGGGCCTCCACGTCAACATGCGGCCAGACGCTGCGCTGGCTGACGAGCTTCAGGTTCGGCAGGCGCGCCACCAGGCTGTCCGTTACCTTCGTGCGTTCGCGCATCAGCACCAAGACCTCGGCGTCCGCGACCCGCTCAACCAGCTCGTCCTCGGAGCCGGCGCGGTCGGTCCAGACGGTCACGTCGTGCCCGGCCATCTTTTCGTAGCTGGGCAGGCCGCGCAGCGTATCGAACCAGTCGTCGAGGATATGGACTCGCATGATCAGGTCTCCAGTTTTTTCACGCCGAGCAGGCGCGCGACTAGCGGCGCGCCTGCGATCACGATCAGCAGGCGCAGCAGATGGTGCGCCACGATACAGCCGAGGTCGGCGCCGGCGATGATCGCAAGCACCGTCATCTCGGAATGGCCGCCCCGCACTAGGGCAACAAAACCCTCCACGGGGTCGGTGAAGCCCGCCTGCATAACGACCTCGATCATGGAGGCGGCGAGGCAAGCGAGAATCAATACCTAGAAGATGCCCGACAGGACGTCGCGGAGCAATTCCCGCGGTATGGTGCCGACGCCGCCGATGTTCGCGCTGATGAGGAACTGCGCGATGTTCACCGCCTCGGCGTGGGGGCTCGAGGATGCTGGTCTGCGCCAGCACCGTCAAACGATCAGCAGCCCGAGGGTCGAGGCGCCGAATGACCGATACGTTCGCCGCCCTTGATGCCGACGACGGTCGCCCGAGGGCAACGGTGTATTGCAAAACAACTTGCATAACACTTTGCTGACGTTTCTCCATTAAAAATGTATTAAAACCAATGTTTTATACGTCAGTCGCATGGCGCTGTGACGGACACCTCCTCCGCCATCAGCCTAAAGCATTTATACTGCTGATAAGATATGTGCTTTGAGGTTGATCTGCGCCTCTTAATGCCCCCCCCTCGGATGGAGGCGTGCCGAACGTCTCGCTCTCGGAACGCAAGTAGGCCAAGGAACGTTGCAACCTTCGGGCAGGTCGTAGTGCTCCGCTAATCGCGACTGGATCAGACGGTGCGCAACCGGCCTTCCTTGCATTTCAGAACATCAATCCTGGCGACTTGTCGCGACGCGGCCCCGGCCGAAGATGCCGGAGCATCGCTGGACGGCACGATGCGGGCGGTGCTGAACAGCGGCATGCTGGATGACGACCACCCCGTCGATCTTGCCCGTTCCCTCGTTGCCCTTGCCGAAGCCAATCTACCGCTTGCGCGTTTGTGCGAAGGTCATGTGAACGCCCGTCAGCTGGTCGAGCGTCATGCCCCCGGCTCCGCACCGGCGGGGGCGATCCTCGGTGTATGGGGGGCGGACGGCGATCCTCCGGTGACCCTGAGCGATGCCGTTCTGTCAGGACGCAAGCGATATGCGTCGGGCCTCGGGATCGTCACGGACGCGCTGGTGACGGTACTCCACGATGGCGCATGCCGCCTGGCACTGGTCGACGTGACCGATCCTGCCCGGCATCATCCCGAAACCTGGGACATGCTCGGCATGCGAGCGACGGTGTCGGGCGACGTCGATCTAGCAGGTCTGGCGCCAACATGGATCGGCGAGGCGGGCGCTTATCACATCGAGCCGAGCTTCGTGGGCGGTGTCTGGCGCATCGCCGCGCTTCAGCTGGGGGGCACGTTCGGTCTGATCGGCGCCGCGCGGGATTACCTCTCCGCTTTGAACCGGCTGGAGACAGAGGCTCAGATCTCCCGGCTGACCCCACTTCTGGGGAGGTCGCTGGCCGCGTTCGGATTGATCGAAAAAGCTGCGCAAGTTGCTCAGGGGCCGTCGGGCAGCAATGACCCGGAGCGTGCGGTGGCCTTGTCGATCCAGGCCCGATTGCTGACCGAAGAGCTTGCGCAGGACACCATTGCCGCGGTGGAAAGGAGCGTCGGGCTCGCGCATTTCGCGCGCGGTTCGGACACGGGGCGGATCGCGCGCGATCTGGCGACCTATTGTCGTCAGGTCGCTCGAGACGCGATGGAGCAACGTTCCGGACGGATCCTCCTTGCGCGGAAGGGACCGCTGTCGGACGTCTGGCATGGATGACGCGGTCGATCTGTCGGGTGACACGCCGTGCTTGATCCTCGCCCCCCACGCGGACGACGAGGTGTTGGGATGCGGTGCGCTGCTGGCCGATCGCTGGCAGAGCGGAAAACCCGCCCACGTGGTCTGCCTGACCGACGGGGCGGCCTCGCATCCGAGGAGCGCGCTTGATCTCACCGAACTCCGCGCCCGCGAGCTGGCCGACGCCGTATCGATCCTTGGTGGCGATCCGAGGACGGATCTGACCTGCCTGCGCTATCCCGATGCGGCCCTGCACGACGTGCCCCGGGACATTGTCATCCGGGCATTTGAAGCCCTGATCCAAGGGCTTGGCTGCCGCATTCTCATTGCCCCATCGCCCCTTGATCCCCATTGCGACCATGTCACGACGGCCGCCATCGCCGAGATCCTTCGCGCACGACATCCGCAGCTGCATCTGCTGTATTATCCGATCTGGTCGCGCTGGCTCGGGCGCGGACAGGCCCCCAGGGTTCCTGGCACCCGGCGCATCACCTACCCAGTGGACGCGGCCTTGAAGTCACGCGCAATCGCAGCCCATGCCAGCCAGCAGGGCCACGTGATCTTCGATGATCCGGACGGTTTCACGATGCCTGCCGGCTTTGCCGAGATGTTCGCCCAGGGTCCCGAAATCTACGATGAGCGAAGCGGATAGCGCCATGGCCGTCACTCTTTCGCATCTCGAAAATCTGTATGCCCAATCGGACGATCCGTGGAACTTCCGCTCGTCGACATATGAACAGAGGCGGTTCGAGGCGACGCTCGCCGCGTTGCCACTCGCCCGCTACGCTCATACCCTCGAGATCGGTTGCGGCAACGGGGAACTGGCCCGCAGGCTGATCCAGCGCAGCGCGGCCTATACCGGGATCGATGCCGTGAAGAGCGCGCTGGAGACCGCCCGCGTCTCCGTGCCGGAAGGCACCTTCCTCGAGGCGTTCCTGCCCTGCGATCTGCCGCCGGGCCCGTTTGATCTGATCGTGCTTTCGGAAATTCTCTACTTCCTCGATCCGGCCGGACTGACGCTCCTTGCCGAACAGCTGGACCGGCGCTGGCCTTGCGCCGAGGTGCTTGCTGTCACGTGGCTCGGGCCGTCCGGAAACCCGCTCGAGGGGTGTGACGCCTTGCAGCGCTTCGCCGCCGCGACGCTCCGCCCCATGGTCCCGGCGCAACCCGGCGATCCTCGGCATCGGATCGACCTTTTCGGGCCGCTGGAAAGGCGCGCGCCATGACGTCGCTGCACCTGCCGCCCGGTTGGGGCGCCAGCGGCCTGATCGTGGCCATACCGGCGCGGAACGAAGCCTCGCGCTTGCCGTTCGCCCTGTCCGCACTGTGTCGCGGTACGAATGTGGACGTCATCGTCATTGCCAACGGCTGCACGGACGACACAGTCCGGATCGCACATGCCTTCACCGACCTGCCGGTCGCCGTGCTGGATGCCGGAAACCTTCCGAACGGCGTCGGCGAAGCCCGTCGGCTGGGAATGGAGGTGGCGCTCAAAGCGGCCCCGAGGGCTTCGATCCTCGCCACCACGGACGCCGACTGTACCGTAATGCCCGGCTGGGCGCAGTGTGTCCGGAAAGGACTGCAGGTGGCGGACGTCGTTTGCGGCAGGGTCGTGCCGGACCCGGCCGAATTCGCGCGACTGCCCGACATGGTGCAGCATCATGGCATGTTGGAAGACGCGGTTGCCGCCCTGCAGGCCGAGCTCGACGGCCTGCAAGCGCCCAGCCCTCACGATCCCCTTCCGCGACATGGACAGACGCCTGGGGCGAGCCTTGCCTTCCGCACGGGGACCTACCTGTCCGCAGGTGGCTTCAGCGCCATTCCCTGCCACGAGGATCGCAAGATCATTACGCGGATCGAAGCCTTGGGGGGGCGGATCGCACGGCCCTGGAATCTTGTCGTCACGGCGTCGTGCCGCCTGACGGGGCGAGCGCCGGGAGGGATGGCCGCGACCATCCTTGCTCGTGCCGCCGATCCAGCACAACTCGCCCGCGAAATCACGCAAATGCGCGGGTTGAGGGATCAGCTGCACGTTGCGATCGCAAGGCTGCAGAGCCAGGAGGGCGGCGGCGGAAAAAGTGAGGTATGTGCGATACCCGCCCCGAACTGAGGGATGCGCCAAAGTCGGCGCCACGCAGGACCGGTTGATGTTGGCTAGACGTTATGTTCGGCCGTTTTGTTGGACTTGCGATCGCAAACCCAGGCAGGCTTCGCGTCACAAAGCCCTTCGACAAGGCTTCAGGTGTTTTCCCAGCTCTTCGCGCCCGTCATGTATGCGACTGCATCCGAGGGTGTGCAGTCCCCCGGGTCGAGAACGCAGAGACGCCTTCCCAGGCGATGAACGTGAATTCTGTCTGCGACCTCGAACACATGTGGCATCGAGTGGCTGATCAGGATGATCGAGATCCCCCGATCGCGAATGTCCTTTATGATCTGCAGGACCTGACGGGATTCCTTCACCCCGAGCGCCGCGGTGGGTTCGTCCAGGATGATGACGCTGGAGCCGAAAGCTGCGGCCCTGGCCACGGCCACGCCCTGCCGCTGGCCTCCCGAGAGCGTCTCGACGGGCTGGCGAATGTCCTGGATGGTCAGCAGGCCGAGCTCGCGGAGCTCCCGGCGGGCGGCTTCGTCCATCCGCTCCTGATCGAGCATTCGCAGAACGGAGCCGAGGGGCCCCCGCCGACGCAGCTCGCGTCCCATGAAGATGTTTTCCGTGATCGAGAGCGAAGGCGAGAGCGCGAGGTCCTGATATACGGTCTCGATCCCCAGCGCCCGCGCAGCTTGTGTGTTCGGCAGGCGGATCGGCTTGCCGTCGAGGGTAATCCTGCCGCTGTCGGGCACGATCGCCCCGGAGAGCGCCTTGATCAGGGTGGACTTGCCGGCCCCGTTGTCGCCGATGACGGCGAGAACCTCGCCCCGGCGCAGGTCAAAGTCGACGCCGTCCATCGCGACAACACGGCCGTAAGTCTTGGTGATGCCCTCGGCAGTCATCAGGAAATCGCTGGTCATGCCGCGGCCCTCCGAACGAAGTGATCGAAGGCGACGGCTACGATGATGAGTACGCCGATCAGCAGGTAGGTCCACTGCGGGTCGGTTCCCGCCATGCGAAGGCCCATGGAAAAGGTGCCGACGATCAGCGCTCCGAAGAGGCTGCCGATAACGCTGCCGCGCCCTCCGAAGAGCGAGGTCCCCCCGATGACCACGGCGGTGATCGTCTCGATGTTGGTGAGCTGCCCCGCGGTCGGCGAGACCGACCCCAGCCGGCCGATGAGCGTCCAGCCGGCGAAGCCGCAGATCAGCCCGGATCCCGCATACACCGTGAGAAGGACATTGCGCGAGCGGACCCCCGCGAGCTCGGCCGCCTTGGGGTCGTCACCTACCGCGTAGACGTGCCGGCCCCAGGCGGTGCAAGTCAGAAGGTAGTGCACGACTGCCGCGAGGATCAGCATCGCGATGACGCCGTAGGTGAAGACCGCGCCCCCAACCTCGATGTTGCGGCCGAAGAATTGCAGGATCGGTGCTTGGTCGGCGATGTCCTGGGAGCGGATCGTCTCATTCCGCGAATAGAGGAAGTTGGCCGCAAGCACGATTTGCCACATCCCCAGTGTCACGATGAATGGCGGCAAGCGAACGATGGCCACGAGGATGCCCGAAACCAGCCCGCAGAGCGTGCCGAAGGCCAGGCCGATGACGATCGAGATTTCCGGAGGCAGTCCGTAGCGGAAGGTGCATTGTCCCATGACGACGGAAGAGCAAACCATGATCGCGCCCACCGACAGGTCGATCCCTGCGGTGAGGATCACCAGTGTCTGGGCAATCGCCACGATGCCGACGATCATGACCTGCTGAAGCACCAGTGTCAGTGAGAAGGGAGAAAAGAAGCGCGTCCCAAGAACGAGGCCGAAGACAACAATCGCCGCTGCCAGCACCGCGAGCGGGATGATGGCGGGGTGTGTATGGATGAAGTAGAGCGTCTTCCCGAGCCACCCGCGGCGCTGCGGCTCGAACTGCGCGAAGTCCTCTGACGGCTCCGTCTCCTCCCGGTGCGTTTGATCCATCATCTCTCCCCCCGATACTCTGGCCACGCGGCTCCGCCCGGGTGCGTCCGGGCGGAGCCAGTTTTTTGGCTGGACGTCAGCCCCAGCAGATCTCGCTGGCTTCCTCGGGCGTGATCGACTCGACGCCGTCGGCCTCATTGCCCGTCACGAGGTTGACGCCGGTGTCGTAGAAGTCCTTGCCCTCGGTCGCCTCGATGGGGGCGTCGTCACGGACCGCATCGGCGATCGCCTGGATGCCCTCGGACGCCATGCGCAGCGGGTACTGCTGGGCGGTCGCGTCGATGACGCCGTCCTTGACGTTCTCGATGCCCGGGCAGCCCCCGTCCACCGCGACAACCATCACGTCGTCCTGCCGCCCGAGGGCGCGAAGGGCCTCATAGGCGCCGGCCGCGGCGGGCTCGTTGATCGCATAGACGACATTGATGTTCGGGTCCTGCTGGAGAAGGTTCTCCATGCCGGTGCGTCCGCCTTCCTCGCTGCCTTGCGAGACGTCGTTGCCGGAGATCCGGGGATCCTCCTCGTCGCCCCAGACATTGGGGTCGGCGAGCTCGATGCCGAGACCGTCGAGGAAGCCCTGATTGCGCAAGACACCGACGCTCGACTGGCTGACGAGACCGTTCAGCAGGCCGATCCGTGCATTCTCCAAATCGTCGCCAAGCTGAGCCGCGGTCCACTCGCCGATCGCCTGGCCTGCCGCGAAGTTGTCGGTCGCGAACGTGCCGTCGGCGGCGTCCAGTGGATCAAGTGGCGTATCCAGGGCGATGACGATGATTCCAGCGTCCTGGGCGCGCTTTACGGTCGGAACGATGCCGCGGGTATCCGAGGGCACGAGCAGGATGCCGTCGACCTCGTTGGCGATGCAGGTCTCGATCGCGTCGATCTGGCTTTCACTGTCCCCATCGATGCGGCCGGCATAGGTGTTGAGCTTCACGCCCAGCTCCTCGGCCTTCTGCATCGCACCTTCCTTCATGGCGACGTAGAACGGGTTTGTGTCGGTCTTGGTGATGAGACAGGCGGAGACGTCTTGCTGCTGAGCCGACGCCGCAAACGGTGCCAGCCCGAGCGCAAGGGTCGCGCAGCCGAACAGTTTCATATTGGTCATTTGGATCCTCCCTTCGATGCAGGCCGCGGAATGCGCCCTGTAACGTCCTCGGCGGTAGCCGGCGGCGGGGATCTGGCCTGGATTGGGCCGGATCTGCACCTGGAACCTCCGATGAGATGAGCCTAGTTTTTCCGGAATTACTTGCAACAATTTCTACTTAGTGAAAAAAGTTGCACATCAAGCGGCGGCCTCCCGGCGCAGGAGCTGCGCTGCGGTTTCCGTGTCGGTTGCCAGCGAGGTGAGCAGTCCGCCCGACAGCGCTGCACGGATGGCCGCCACCTTTTCGGGACCCGCCGCAATGCCGAAGCGGGACGGAACTGCGAGGAGCTGCTCGAACGTGATCGAGATCGTGCGGTCCTCGAAGGCCTTCACCGGCGCGCCGCTGCCGTCGATGAACCGTGCGCAGATTGTGCCCACGCCACCGTGCTCCGCGATCTGACGAAGCTGATCGGCCGTGAAGAGGCCGTCGCGCACCGTCGAGGAGTCGGGAGTGAGCGAACCGACCCCGACGACTGCCAGGTCGAGCCGGGCGTAAAGATCGCTGAGTACGCGATAGGCTTCCGTTCCCCGCAGGACGTCCAGCATCTCCTTCGACTCGAGGAGGGCGGGCAGGGGGAGGATACGGGACTGACCGCCGGTCGCCTGGGCGAAGCGGCGGCAGATCTCGGTGGTGTGGCTCTCGGACTCCGCCTGGCCGACCCCTCCGATCAAGGTGACCACGTTCGTCGACGGCGCGTCGATCCTAGGCATTTCGGCCGTCACCGCCGCCATGCTTGTGCCGTTTGACACGCCAACCATCGTTCCCTCGCCGATATGGGCGATGATGGCACGGCCCGCCGCGCTGCCGAGAACGCGCAGCGTCGCCTCTTCCGTCCCCTGTGTCTGAACGACGATCACCTCCTCAAGCCCGAACGCCAGCTGGAGCTCTCGCTCGATGCGGAACTCGCGATAGGCGCTTTCGACCACCCGAACCTCGATCAGACCGCGCTCGAAAGCCTGTGCGAGATACCTGCTTACCGTCGCGGCCGAGACCCCAAGAGCCTTGGCGATGTCTCCCTGCGAAAGGTTGCGTTCATACCGCATCCGAGCGGTCTTGATGATCGTGGCGAGGTCGCGGCTCGGTCTTGGCATGGGGTCAGGCTTCGAGTGTCAGGAAGGTGGACGAGAGCCCGGCATAGAGGGCCCGATAAGCCTCCAGGCGCTCTGCATAGGCGGCATGGCGGGCGGGGTCGGGCAGATAGACTGCCTCTTCGGGCAGTGCGGGGCAGCACTCTGCAACCGTCGATCGCGTGGCGGCCGCGCGCGCCAGCCGGGCGGCGCCCAGTGCCGGCCCCACCTCGGACCCGCGTGACCGAACAAGCGGCCGGTCCAGCACATCGGCGATAAGCTGACAAAGGAAGGGCGAGCGTGACCCACCGCCGGTCAGCGCAAAGCAATCCGGCAGGCTGCCCAGAGCGTCCGCGCCGTCCGCGAGCGAGAAGGCGATGGCTTCCATCATCGAGAGGGCGAGCTCCCAGGTCTCGGTCGTCGCCGACATTCCCACGAAAGCGGCGCGGGCGGCCGGGTCGTCGTGAGGCGTACGCTCGCCCGCCAGATATGGCAGGGCCAAGAGGGTGCCGGGTCCGCTATGGCGGGCCTCGACCGCGCTGATGAGGGATTGCACGCTGTCGTAGCCGAGCCAGCCCGCCGTCTTTCCGAGGGCGCTGGCGCCGTTGAGCAGGGCCGCCATGTCGTACCAGGTGCCAGGGGCCACATGGGCGTGGGAGTGCACGGCCCGCCCGACCGCCGGCCTATAGCTGCCGCGTGCGACGAAGACCTGGGCCGAGGTGCCCAGGGAGATCATCCCCTCGCCCTCCGAAACTACTCCGAGCCCCGCCGCGCCTGCAGCCACGTCTCCGGCGCCGGTGGCGACAGGGATCCCGGGTCGCATCCCGAACCGCTGCGCGATCTCGGCGCGAAGCACGCCCGCGACCTCTCCCGATCCGACCAGGGCCGGCCGCGACAAACTGGCGGCCGCACAGGCCTCGAATGTCTCGCTGTCCCAGGTCCGGGAAGCCTGGTCAAAGAGCCAGCTGCCGGCGGCGTCGGTCGGATCGGTCGCTATTTCCCCGGTCAGATGCTGGCGCAGGTAGTCCTTGGGAAAGGCAAAGCAGGCAGCGTCCGCCAGGGCCTTCGGGTCGTGCCGGGCGGTCCAGAGCAACTTGGGACCCGTGAAGCCGGGCATCGGTTTCACCCCGAGCCGGTCCGCCAGTCCGGTTCGCCGCAACTCCTGCGCTTCCTCCACCGCGCGGAAGTCGCTCCAGATGCTTGCCGGTCGAACAGGGCGCCCGTCTTTGCCCAGAAGGAGCAGGGTATGCATATGCCCTGAGAAGCCAATCGCCTCGACACGGGCTAGGGCCTCGCCCGCCGTCTCGGCCAGCGCTGCCATGGCGCATTCAAAGGCCGCGATCCAGTCGTCGGGGGACTGCTCCACACGGCCTTTGGCAGGATAGAAGGTCTCGACCGGCGCCCGGGCGCTTGCATGCTCTCCATCTGTTTCGTTGGAGAGCACAACCTTGATCGAGGAGGTGCCGAGATCGACGCCGAGATACATCGCCCGAACTCCCGCTTCTGCTTTTCGTAGGTGTGGCTTGGGCCTGACTGCCCGGACGTCCGGGCTATGCGTTCAGTCGCGCCTGGATCTTCGCGGCGATAATTTGCGCCGTCAAACCCTTGGCTTCATAGACTTCCGGCCCTGGTGCCGAAAGTCCGAAATCGTCCAGGCCGAAAACGTTCTCGCGGCTGCCCACGTAGTCCGACCAGCCGAGCGGGGTGCCGGCCTCGACCGCAAAGCGGGGGGCAGAGCCAAGTATCTCGTGCCGCTCCGCTGCCGGCCTTTCGTCGAAGCGCTCCCAGCAGGGCACGGATACGACCGCGAGGTTCAGACCGTGGTCGGCCAGCAAGCGTCTCGCCTCGAGCGCGAGAGCGACCTCGGTGCCCGTCGCCAGCAATGTGGCATCCCGCTTGCCTTCGGCCTCGGCCAGGACGTAGGCACCGGAGCGCGCCGGCATGTCCGGGCGGTGCGAGAGCCGGACCTGCGGTGTCTTCTGCCGCGAGAGGATCAGGGCCGAGGGGCCCTCCCGTTCGATCGCGTCGAGCCAGCATTCCAGTGTCTCTACGGCGTCCGCAGGGCGATAGACGTTCAGCCCCGGGATCGCGCGCAGAGCCATGACCTGTTCGATCGGCTGGTGGGTCGGCCCATCCTCGCCCACGCCGATGGAGTCATGCGTGAAAACATAGATCAGGCGGAGTTTCATCATCGCGGCAAGCCGGATGGCGGGGCGGCAGTAGTCGCAGAAGGTGAGATAGGTCGCGCCATAGGGCACCAGTCCGCCATGGGCCGCGATCCCGTTCATCGCCGAGGCCATGGCGTGCTCGCGCACCCCGTAACTCATGTGCTGTCCTGCAAAGCCTGCCTCGGCGACCGAGGTCATGCCCTCGGCTTGCGACAGTACGCTGCCGGTCAGATCGCCGGAGCCGCCGAACAGGCGATCGGGCATCAGCTTGAACAGCGCGCTTGCGGCCCGCCGCCCGGACTTGCGCGTGGGTTCTTCGACGGCCTCGGTGACCAAGTTCGAGATCTCGTCACGGATGGCGTCCTGAAGCGTCTCGGGCAGTACGCCGGTTTCGGCCTCCATGAATTCCTTGCCCCGGTCGTGATTGCCCAACCGCACCTCCCAGTCGCGGCGCTGCTCAGTTCCGCGCGCGCCGGCCTCGCGCCAGGTCGCGCCGATCTCCGGGGGAACCTCGAAGGGGGCGGCGGTCCACCCGAGCGCCTTGCGCAGACCCTCAAGCTCCTCCGCTCCGAGAGGCGCGCCGTGAGCGGTGTTGCTTCCCTCCTTCGTGGGGGCGCCGAACCCGATGCGCGTGCGCGCCGCGATGAAGACCGGGCGCTCACTCTTGAAAGCCCGGTCGAAGGCGGACCTGATCTCTGCCACGTCGTGGCCGTCGATCTCCATCGTCTCCCATCCTGCCGCGGCGAAGCGATCCAGGTGCCGCTCGCTGGTCGAGATGTCCGTGGAGCCATCGATGGTGGTGGAGTTGTCGTCGAAGACGAGTGTCAGCTTCGAGAGCCCCAGGTGACCCGCGAGCGAGATGGCTTCCTGGGCGACACCTTCCATGAGGCAGCCGTCGCCACAGAAGGCATAGGTGCGATGGTCAACGAGGTCCTTGCCCCAGCGAGCCTCGAGAAGACGCTCGGCCAGGGCCATTCCGACGGCATTGGCGACGCCTTGTCCAAGCGGGCCAGTGGTTGTCTCGACCCCAAGCGGCTCGCCGCGTTCGGGGTGTCCTGTCGCCACGGAGCCCCGCTGACGGAAGGCGCGGATATCCTTGAGCGGCATTCCCTCGTAGCCGGTCAGGTGCAGCAGGCTGTATTGCAGCATTGATCCGTGCCCGTTCGACAGGACAAAGCGGTCGCGGTCGGGCCAGGCGGGCGAGGAGGCGTCGTACTTCAGGACCTCGGTGAAGAGGACGGTCGCAATATCCGCCATGCCTAGCGGCATGCCTGGATGGCCGGACTGTGCTGCCTCCACTGCATCGGCGGACAGGATGCGTAGTGCATTCGCCATGTCCCGGACACCAACTTCGAGTTCGTCGCGCATCGCCATCTCCTCTCTCGGGGCCGCTTTTCAGAAGGCTTACCGGTAATGAACGAATTTGCAATTTTTACCTTAAAATGCAAAAAAATGCACAACAGCTGAAGGCTTGGAGTCTTCCCTCATGGTGCCAGCTAGCGAGCTGCTTCGGTATGAGATGGAAGAAACCAGTCGCGCTGCCTTGGTAGGCTCAAAGATAGTAAGGCGCAGCGTGAGGTGATGGCACGCGGACGGTACGACAGCGGAACAAGACACCCAGTTCGGACCGAAGCGCCCTGACTGCGCGCCATTGATCGGGACCCGACCGCCGGCTGACTTCATCAGGGTGCGCAGCCGCATGATGCTGCATCCTGGACGTCGAGAGACCCCCACCGCGAAACTGCCCAGCTTCACATCCGCATCGCTCTCATGAATCGCTTCAATGCCTGCGGCACCGTCGCGATCCTCTCAGGCGTTAGCTCTGCAACAACGCCGTTGCCGGCGTCGCCCGAATCCCGTTTCGATCATGGCACGTCGGTCTCGCCGAGATCCCAGAAGAGGCCGGCCATCAGGCCCAGCCCTTCGCGCACGATCGACACCGGCAGGTGTTCGTTCGCGCCGTGCTGGCGGCAGCCGGGATAGGAATGCGGCACCCAGATCGTCGGCAGCCCGAGTATATTGGTGAAGATCGCATTTGGCAGCGAGCCGCCGAGGTTCGGCAGGATCACCGGCGCCCGGCCCGCCGTGCGTTCCAGGGACGCGGCGGCGAAGCGCACCCACGGCCCATCCAGGTCCGACCGGCTGGCGGGGAAGGAGGCGTCGGGCGCCGGCACGATCTTCACCCGTTCGAAGCCCGCGGCGTCGAGCTTGCGGCGGACCGCCGGTTCCACCTGCGACTGGTCGACGCCGACCGGGTGGCGCAGTTGCAGCCGCGCCCGCGCCCAGGGCGGGATCGCGTAAAGAGGCTTGGCGAGGTTGCCGACCTCGATCTCCATCACCTCCAGCGTCGACCAAGCGTAGACCCGTTCGGCCTGCGTCAGGCCCGGTGCGCCCCACCAGGGATCGAGCGGCGGATCGCCCTCGGCAGGGGTGATGGTGCAGTCCTTGAGCGCATCGCGCACGTTCTGCGGGATCTCGCCCGGCGTCAGCTCGGGCACGAGGCATTCTCCGGTGGGACCGATCAACGCGGCGATGGCGTGGCTCAGCTCCACCCCAGGATTGGCGAGAAGACCGCCCCAGTTGCCCGAATGGTGAAAGCCCTCGCGCGCGACCACTTCGAGATGCAGGTTGATACCGCCCCGCGAGCCGAGGAAGATCGTCGGATCCTCAAGCGACATGCGCGGCCCGTCCGAGGCGATGAGCACGTCGGCGGCGAGCCGCCCCTTGTGGCCCGCGCAGATCGCGTCGAGCGCGGGGGAGCCGTATTCCTCCCCCATTTCGACGAGGTACTTCAGGTTGAAGCCGAGCCTGCCGCGCACCGCCAGAACCGCTTCGAGCGCGGCGAGGTTGACCGAATGCTGGCCCTTGTTGTCGGCGGTACCGCGCCCGTACCAGCGGCCGTCCCGCTCGGTCATCTCCCAGGGGTCCAGTCCTTCGGACCACTGCTCGGGAATGCCTGTGACGACGTCGCCGTGGCCGTACATCAGGACGGACGGGCGCGCCGGATCCTCGATCCGCTCGGCCAGGAGGAACGGACCCGGAGCCTTGTCGTGACGCAGGATCTCGCAGGAGAAGCCGAGCCGTTCGTAAAGCGGCATCATCTCTTCGCGCAGATAACGCTCCAGCTCGGGCCAGTGTTCTTCCTCGCGCGAGACGGTGGGCATGGCGACGCGGCGGGCAAGGTCCTCCCGGAAGCGGCCGCTCTCCAGCGTCTCGCGGGCGGCGGCGATGGCGGCGTCGCGGGTCGCGGTGCGCTCTTGCGTGGTGTCAGGCAAACGCTCGCTCCTTGTCCGGGGCGTGTTCGGGATCGGTCAGGTGGCACGCGGCCCCGCCGGTCACCGGCGAGACGGGGCGCGGCACGACGCTGTCGCAGGGGCCGTAGGCGCGCGGGCAGCGGGGGTGGAACGGGCAGCCCGGCGCGGGATGCAGGGGGTCGGGGAACCCGGCGCCGAGCGCAAGGTCCGGCACCCCGTCCTCGGGTGCGACGGTGAGGACCGACTCGAGCAGCGCTTTCGTGTAAGGGTGCTGCGGCGCGTCGAAGATGCCGTCGACGCCTGTCAGCTCCACCACCCGGCCGAGATACATCACCGCCACCCGGTCGGCGATATGTTCGACCACCGACAGGTTGTGGGAGATGAAGACGTAGGTGAGGTTGAAGTCCGCCTTGAGCTCCATCAGCAGGTTCAGGATCTGGCTCTGCACCGAGGCGTCGAGCGCGGAGGTCGGCTCGTCGCAGATCACCACCTCGGGCTGCATGACGAGCGCGCGGGCGATGGCGACGCGCTGGCGCTGGCCGCCAGACAGCTCCTTGGGATAGCGGCTGGCAAAGCGCGCGGGCAGGCCGACCCGCTCCATCAGGCGGCGGGCGGTGCGCTCCTGCTCGGCCGCGGTGCCGATGCGGTGGACGCGCAGGGGCATCGACACGATGTCGAGGATCGTCTTGCGCGGATTGAGTGACGAGAACGGGTCCTGAAAGATCGGCTGCACGCGGCGGGCAAAGGCGGCGCGGCCCGCGTCCGCCGCGGGGTGGCCGTCGAAGAGGACATGGCCTTCGGACGGCGGCAGAAGGTTCAGCAGCATCTGCGCCAGAGTGGACTTGCCGCAGCCGCTTTCGCCGACGATGCCGAGGGTTTCGCCACGCATCACGCGCAGATCGACACCGTTCACGGCGTTCAGCGTCGCCTTGGGCTTGAACATGCCCTGGCTGACGCGGAACCGGCGGTGGAGGCCCGTGGTCTCGAGGATCGGTGGCTGGCTCATGCGGGCGCCCTTTCGGTTTCGTCCTTCTTTGCGCCGTGGATGCAGGCCCAGAGGTGGCCGCCCTCGGCGCGCAGCGGCACCGCATCGGCGCAGACCGGCTGCGCCACGGGACAGCGGCTGCGAAAGGCGCAGCCCCGGACATCGCCCACGAGCGAGGGCACGACGCCCGGGATCGTGCCGAGCGGCGCGCCGCGTTCGGACTTGCCCGGCTGCGGGATGCAGTCGATCAGTGCCTGGGTGTAGGGGTGGCGGGGCGACCCGAAGATCTCGGCGGCCGAGCCTTCCTCCACCCGCGCGCCGGCGTACATGACCACGATCCGGTCCGCGATCCGGGACACGAGGCCAAGATCGTGGGTGATGAACACGATGGCGATGCCGAGCCGATGTTGCAGATCGCGCAGAAGCCGCAGGATCTGCGCCTGGATCGTCACGTCGAGCGCCGTGGTCGGCTCGTCCGCGATCAGGAGCTTGGGCGAGGTCATCAGCGCCATGGCGATCATCACTCGCTGGCGCAGCCCCCCCGACAGCTGATGCGGATATTGCCCCAGGCGCTTTTCCGGCGACGCGATGCCGACCTCGGTCAGCATCTCGACCGCCCGCGCGCGGGCCGCGGAGCCGGTGGCGCCGGTGTGGTGGATATAGGCCTCGGTCATCTGGTCGCCGATGGGGAAGGCGGGGTTCAGCGCCGTCATCGGTTCCTGGAAGATCATCGCCATCTCGTTGCCGCGCACCCGGCGTACCGCGCGGCGGTCGGTCAGGTCGACCTCGCCGAAACGCATGGCGCCGACCGACCGTGTCGCGGCACGCGGCAGAAGATCCATCAGCGCCAGCGACGTCATCGACTTGCCGCAGCCTGACTCTCCCACGATGCACAGCGTCTCGCCCTCGCGGACCTCAAAGGACATGCCGCGCACGGCATGAAGCGTGTTTGTCCGCAGCTTGAAATCGACCTTGAGGTCGCGGACCTGCAACAGCGGTTCCATCAGCCCCTCCCGTCCGGTGATACCAGATCGCGCAGCCCGTCGCCCGCGAGGTTGATCGCAAAGACCAGCGTCGCGAGCGCGATACCGGGAATGGAGATCAACCAGAACGAAAAGAACATGTAGCTCTTCGCCTCCGAGATCATCAGCCCCCAACTTGGCGTCGGCGGCTGCACCCCGAGGCCGAGGAACGACAGCGCCGCTTCCATCAGGATCGCCGACGCGATCTCGATCGTCGCGATGACGATGAGTTGCGGCGTGAGGTTCGGCAGCACTTCCCGCGTGAGGATGTAGAAGTTGGACGCGCCCGCCGCCTTGGCCGATTGCACGTATTCCATGCGCGAAACCTGGGACGAGGTGGCGCGGACCACGACGGCGAAGCGGTCCCACTTCAGAAGGCCCAGCACGACCACGACGATGGTGATCGACCCGCCGAAGACGGCGACGACGGCCAGCGCCACGAGGATGATCGGCAGAGACAGGCGGATCGTGGTCAGGAAGGTGACCACCATGTCCACCCGGCCGCCGAAATAGCCGCCGAGAAGCCCCAGCGTCGTGCCGATGACCGACGCGATCGACACCGCGGCAAAGCCGATGAGAAGCGACACCCGCGCGCCGTAGATCAGCCGCGACAGGTAGTCCCGGCCAAGCTGGTCGGTGCCGAGAACATGCTCCCAGCTTCCGGCCTCGAACCAGACGGGCGGCACGGCGCGGTTGGTGATGTCCTGCGCGTAGGGGTCGTGGGGCGCCAGCAGCGGCGCGAAGATCGCGATCAGGATCATCAGGATGACGATGCCGCCGCCGATCAGCAGCGAGGGATGCTCGCTGAGCCGGCTCCACGACATGCGTCCGGGCGGCGTCTCGGCCAGTTCGGCCGTCGCGGTGGGGTCCGCGGAATTGCTCAGGTCTGCCATGATCGGCCCCTTCTCAGCTGACGCGCAGGCGTGGGTCGAGCCACGCGTTGACGATGTCGGACAGGAGCGTCAGCACGACGTAGACGACCGACAGCAGCAGGACGACGGCCTGCAGCACCGGGAAGTCGCGGTAACCGATCGCCTGGTAGGCGAGGTATCCCAGGCCATCGAGCGCGAAGATGCTCTCGATCACCACCGAGCCACCGATCAGAAGGCCAAGCTGCACGGTCACGAGCCCGACCACCGGCACCAGCGCGTTGCGCAGCGCATGCTTGAGGATCACACGATGCGCCGGCAGCCCCTTGGCCCGCGCTGTGCGCACGTAATCGTTGGACAGCGCATCGATCATCCCGGCGCGCACCAGCCGCATGAAGGGCGGCGTGATGTAATAGCCCAGCGTCGCCGCCGGCAGGATGAAATGTCGCCAGCTATCGGCGCCTGAGGCCGGCAACATCCGCCACTTGATCGCGAAGAGCATGACGAGGCAGAGCGCGAGGAAGAATGACGGCAGCGCCTGCCCAAGAAGCGAGACCAGCGAACACAGCCGGTCGATCCAGCTTCCCGAGAAGACAGCGGCCAGAACGCCGAGCGGGATGGATATCGCCAGCGCGATGGTCAGCGACATGATCGCGAGGATCACGGTGTTGCCGATCTTGTCGAAGATCAGATCCGAAACCGGCGACTTGAAGAAGTAGGACGTGCCGAAATCGCCGCGTAGCACGTCGCCGAGCCAGGAGGCGTACTGCACGATGAGCGGCCGGTCGAGCCCGTAGGTCTCGACGATGATGGCGAGGTCCTCGGCGCTTGCCCCTTCGCCGGCCAGCGCGCCGGCGGCATTGCCCTGAAGGCGCAGAAGGGCGAAGGCGAGGATCGACACGCAGAAGGCCACGAGCACGGCAAGCCCGAAGCGTTTGGCCAGGTAGATCGGCATGGGATGGCTCCTCGATCGGCGCAATGTCGGCCGGGGCGCGGTCCTTCGCGCCCCGGCCAGCCCGTCACTCGCTCCAGGAAAATTCCCAGAAGCGCAGGATCTCGTCGGGGTAGGTGTCGAAGCTCAGACCCTCGGCGCCGGCATAATAGACCGGCAGCGTGAACATCGGCACCGCCAGTGCCTCGTCCGCGATCCGCTTCAGCGCCTGCTGGTAGAGCGACTTGCGCTCTTCGGTGTCCATGGTCTCACCGGCGTCCTTAAGCGTCTCGATCAGCTCGGGGTCGAGCGCGTTGTCGTCCGGCTGACCGCCGAAATAGACCGGCGTGGACGCCGACAGATCGTAGATCGAATAGGAGCCCCAGGCGTTCTGAGCCAGCTCGACCTCGCGGGCGCGCATCGCGTCGCGCATGGCGGCGGGCTGCATGAAGTTCAGCTCCACGCTCACGCCGACATCCGACAGGTAGTTGATCACCGCCTCGGAGATATGACGCTCGCGGTAAGCGTAGAGCTCCACCGTCAGACCGTCGCCGTAGCCAGCTTCCTCCAGAAGCGCGCGGGCCTTGTCCGGATCGAAGGCATAGCTCGTCGCGCCCTCGTCGGTGCAGCCGAACTGGTCGATGAAGCAGACGGTGTCGATGGTGTTCGACCCCTCGCCTACGAGGTTCTCGGAGATCGCGTCCCTGTCGATGGCGTGGTTGAGCGCGCGGCGCACCCGCACGTCCTGCAGCGCGGGGTTGGGCGTGTCCTCGGACGTGTTGATCTGCAGAAAGACGATGCGCATCGTCTCGCCGCTTTGAACCTCGACCCCGGGCATCTGTGCGAGCTGGTCGGCCTGGTCCTTGGGCAGGCCCATGGTCAGGTCGAGACCGCCGGACAGAAGCTCAGCGATCTGGGTCTGCTGGTCGGGGATGGTGCGGATCGACACACGGTCGAGCGACGCGGCGGATTTGGCGTCGGTGGCGGTGTAATCTTCGAACCGCTCCAGCACGATCTCGCCGCCGGCGGAGTATTCGGCATACCGGAAGGGTCCGGTGCCGATCGGCAGGTCCGCGTCGGTCGTGCCGCCGGGGCCCGTGTAATGGTCGCTCGGCATGATCGCGAGCTGGGAGGAGACGAATTCCAGCGCGGAGGGCGTCGGCCCGGTGGTGGTGATCCGCACCGAATAATCTCCGGTCTTCTCCACGCTCTCGATCCAGTTCGCCACCTGCTGCGACACGATCCGGTTCTCGGGATCGGCGGCGTAGCTCAGGGTGTAGACCACGTCGTCGGCCTCAAAGGTCGATCCATCGTGGAAGGTCACGCCCTCGCGCAGCGTCAGGTCGAGCGTGGTGTCGTCGACCCACTCCCATTCGGTGGCGAGCAGCGGCTCGAATTCGCCGGACTCGAGGTTCCGCACGACCAGCGTGTCCCACACGTTCCGGCCGAGGATCACGCCAAGGCGCAGCGTGGTGAAATAGGGATCGGGGCTTTCCAGCGTCTGGCCGTAGGCGAAGCGCACGGCATTCTCGGACTGCTGGGCGGCGCCGGGAAGGGCGGCCAGGAGGCCGAGGCTGGCGCCGGCAAGGGTGGTTCTGAAGGTCATGGTCCTCTCCGTTGCAAGATCATTCGCGCGGATTTGTCCGCCCCGGCTGTTCCGTCGGGTTCGCGTTGATCCAACATATTTGATCAAATCGATCAATAGTCTCTTCATGTTTAAAATAAATTTGCTCGCAAGACGCGCAAATCGCCCGGTTTTTGATCGGATGGCGAACTGCGCCGGTCTGGAAGCGGCAACGCCATCCAGTACCCGCTCTTCGACGCCGGCATCCTGAGCGCGATCGACCGTGCGGCCTTTGCGGCTACTGCCAGTCCTGCAACCAATGACGTGAAGCGACCCGGACGCTCCGCGAGACGCCGAAGCTGATCAAGACGCCTTCGGGATACACGCAGCAGTCGCCCTTGTTCGGGATCGCCAGCAAGCAGCTCGATTTGATGGGGCGCGACAAGTCCGAGCTCGGGATCACGCCGACCTCCCGAAGTCGCTTCGACATGACCGAGGCAGCCAGCGTCGCCCACGAGCGGGTCTCGACCGCCCAGCGGGGTAGGTCCGGGTTGGGCTAGGCGGCACAGCGGGGAGCCATCAACGACTTGGCCGGGGCCAGGGAAGCCGAGTGCTCGGGCGCTTCATCGAGGTCGAGAGCGGGCGAGCGAAACGGGGCTCATTCAGGCTGTTCATCTGCATCGGGAAAACCCGTTGACACGCGACGCCTCGGCGAATGTATACTGAGTACGGTACACAGAGATGATGTTCAGATATGGCTGAAATCGAGATTTCCCGCGGCTCTTCCCTCTCGGATCAGGTTTACGATGTGCTGCGAACCCGGTTCCGGCAGAACATCTATCGTTCGGGCGAGCGGATGACCGAGGTCGCCATTGCGCAAGAGCTTAAGGTCTCGCGTACGCCGGTCCGCGAAGCGCTGTTCCGCCTGACCGCGGATGGACTGCTCGAAGAAGCGCGCGCGGGACGTTTCATGGTCTCGTCATTCTCGATCGCGGATGTTCGGCAGATCTTCGAGATCCGTCAGCTTCTTGAGCCATCGGCATTCGCTCAGGTGGCCCGCGACGCCGATGCCACTCTGGATGCCGAAGCGAGCCAAGCGGCGCAGCTCGTCGAAGCGGCGCGAGACCAGGAGTCGGCCGCCGATGCAAACACACGGTTCCGGTCGACCTGGCTCAGGCGGGTTGCGAATGGCCGCCTGCAACAAACAATCCTGAAATTCAACGATCAGGTCAGCCTGGTGCGCGGCGCGACCCTGTCTTCGCCGGAAGCGCGAGAGGATGCGCGGGACGGTGTCCTGCGACTAACGGAAACGATCCACGCCCGAGACGAAGCTTCTGCACGCTCTGCGATGGTCGAATTCGTGACCGTGGCCCTGGGGTACTTTGAAGCCTCCAAAGAGGGTTGGTCGAAAACCAGAAACGACACAGGGAAGGAAATCAGAAAATGACATTTCTTACGAGATCGAGAGTTGCTCTTGCAGCTACGGCGCTGGCGGCGAGCAGCATCGCGGCGCAGGCCGAAGAGGTGATCCGCGCCATTCACTTCGCCCCGGCGCAGGTCAGCTTCTCGAAGAACTTCATGACGTTCGTCGACAAGGTCAACGACCGCGGCGAAGGTGTCGTGAGGATCGAAGTGCTTGGCGGGCCGGAGACAATCCCGCAGGAGCGTATGGCCGAGGCGCAACGAAACGGCGTCGTCGACATGGTGCTCCTGGCGGGCGGACGGTTCCTCGAAATCATCCCCGAAGCAGAGGCGTTCGCGGGATCGAACCGCACCCCGATGGAGGTGCGCGAAGATGGCGGGTTCGAACTGATCAACGAGCTGTTCCATGAGAAGGCCAATGCGCATCTGCTGGCGCATGTGGATGGCGGTGCCGGGTTCCACGTCTGGCTGACTGAAAAGCCGGAGATCGCAGAGGATGGAATGCTGTCGCTGGAGGGGCTTCGCTTGCGGTCCTCGCCGCTCTACCGGGCCTTCCTCGAAGAGCTTGGCGCGACGCTGGTCGTGCAGGCGTCGCCGGAGGTCTACACGTCACTCGAGCGTGGGGTCGTTGACGGTACCGGCTATCCGATCATGGGGCTGCGCGACTTCGGCTGGGACAAGTTTCTCAACTATCGTATCGACCCGGGTTTCTTCCAGGTCGACGTGCTGGTCACGATGAACCTCGACAGCTGGAACAACCTGTCGGACGAAGCCCGCGACATCGTCGAGACCGTGGCCATCGAGCACGAAGCCTCGTCCTATGAGGCGAATATCGAGCAGACTGCGGCGGAATCCGAGGCCATGGCGGAAAACGGCATGGAAGTCATCGAGCTCACCGGCGAGCAGCGCGAGGCCTATCTGAAGACGGCCTATGACATCGCCTGGCAGCGAATGGCCGAACGTGACCCTGCCAATGTCGATGCGCTGAAGGACGTCTTCTTCGAAGAAATCGAGTGATCGGTGGCCCCCTTCTGGGGGCCACACCCGCTTTGCCGGTTGATCTTCCGAGAGCCGCCTCCCAATCCGGAGATATTGCGTGACCATAGCCTTACGGACCCTCGACCGGCTCTGTCAGCTGCTGTTCGCCCTGGCCTGCGCCCTGACCGCCTTCATCGCTCTGACTGTCACCTACGACGTGGCCTCCCGGAACCTCGGGCTGCCGGTGATCATATGGGCGGTGAATTCGGTGGAATACGCGATGCTTGCCATCACGTTCCTCGCGATGCCCTGGCTCGTCCGCACGCGCGGACATGTCTGCGTCGAGGTGGTGCTGACCTTCCTGCCCATCACGCTTCGGCGCTGGTGGGAGGCCGCATTGCACTACCTCGCGGCCGGGCTGTGCTTCTTTCTGGCCTACCGCGCCGGGCTTGCCGCCGCCGATGCCATGGCGCGCGAGCTCTATGACGTGCGCGCCTTCGATATGCCGATGTGGCTCCTCTACGGCGTGATGCCCATCGGTTTCTTCTTCAGCGCCCTTCAATTCCTGGCCTTTCCGATCCAGGGCCAGAGCTTCTACGGCGCTCCGCCGAGCGAAAAAGCCGGACTGTGAAAGAACGCTGAATGTATGACTGGACCATATCCATCGCCATCCTGATCGGCGGGCTGCTGCTGTCGATGGGAATTGGTTTGCCCGTGGCGCTTGGCTTCTTTGCGGTGAACATCGCCGGTGTCTTCCTGTTCATGGGCGGGAGCCGCGGCATCGATCAGATGCTCGCAAACGCGACGACCGCGGCATCGACCTATTCGCTTGCGCCGGTGCCACTGTTCCTCGTGATGGGATCGCTGTTCTTCCATTCGGGACTCGCACGCCGAGTGCTCGACGGCATTGATGCCTTGCTGGGCAGGCTGCCTGCACGTTTGTCATACCTGACGCTTACTTCGGGAACGGCCTTCGCCGCGCTGTCGGGATCGTCCCTGGCAAATACCGGGATGCTCGGCTCGCTGATGGTGCCGGAGATGACCAAGCGTGGTTACAAGAAGCACATGTCCCTCGGTCCGATCCTGGGCTCCGGCGGACTGGCGGTGATCATCCCGCCCTCTACCCTGGCGGTGCTGTTCGGCTCTCTCGCGCGCATCGACATCGGCGCGCTTCTGATTGCGGGGCTTCTTCCGGGGGTGGTGCTGGCGATGCTGTATGCCGGGCTGATCTACGGCCAGGCCAAGGTCGACCCCGACGCCGCACCTTATTTCGACGTGACGCCGCTGCCGATCAGCAAGCGCGTGTGGATATTCACGCGTGACATCCTGCCGATGGTTCTGATCATCATTGCCGTCATCGGCTCGATCCTGACAGGCGTCGCAACCCCGACCGAAAGCGGCGCGATGGGCATCGTTGCCGTGGCACTCCTGGCGCTGGCCTTTCGGGCGCTCGACATGGATGCCGTGATCAAGGCGATCTCCGAGGCCACTCGCGTCACCGGCATGACCTTCCTGCTGATCACCGCCTCGTCCACCTTCGCGCAGCTTCTGGCCTTCTCCGGTGCGTCCTCAGGACTCGTTCGCTGGGCCACGGGGATGGATTTCGGCGGTATGCAGATGCTGCTCATCATGGGGCTGATCCTGCTCGTCCTCGGCATGTTCATGGATCAGGTGTCGATGATGCTCGTCACCCTCCCGGTCTTCGTACCCCTCGCGAACACGCTGGGCTTCGACATGGTCTGGTGGGGTCTCATCATGCTCCTCCTTCTGGAAGCCAGCTTCACGACACCCCCCTTCGGTTTGCTGCTCTTCGTCATGCATGGGGTCAGCCCGCCCGGCACGACCCTGCCCGAAGTGGCCAAAGCGGCGCTGCCCTATATCGCCTGCAGCTTCATTCTCATCGCCATTCTGCTGGTCTTCCCCGGGCTGGCGACATGGCTGCCCTCGCTGATGTGATGACCTGCGCCAAACGAACGGAAGAAGAATGAACGATTTCACGCAGGCGCTTTGCAGCGCGTTTGACACCGGCGTCATCCTCGTCGGGGACGATATCCCCGAGCATTTCTGCAGCGACTGGGCGGGTCTGCCACCGGTGCGCCCGCTCGCTCTGGCGCGGCCACGGACGACCGAAGAGGTGTCGCGCATCCTCGCCCTTTGCCATGATGCGGGGATCGCGGTCGTACCGCAGGGCGGGCTGACCGGGATCTCCGGTGCGGCCCATCCCGAAAAGGGCGGGATCGCGCTGTCCCTGGATAGGATGAACCGGATCGAGTCCGTGGATGCCGAGGGCCGTACCCTGACTGCGGGCGCGGGAGCGGTTCTGGAAACCGCCCAGAACGCAGCGCGTGAGCACGGGCTGATGCTCGGCATAGACATCGGCGCGCGCGGCACCTGCCAGTTGGGCGGTGTCCTGGCGACGAACGCGGGCGGCAACACCGTGATCCGTTACGGGATGGCGCGCGATCATGTTCTGGGCCTTGAAGTCGTCCTGGCCGACGGCACCGTCATCAACGGCATGAACACGCTTCTGAAGAACAACGCAGGGCTCGACCTGAAACAGCTCTTCATCGGATCAGAAGGCCTTCTGGGGATCATCACACGCTGCGTACTTCGGCTGCATCCGCATCCGCCGTTCACTGCGACGGCGTTTTGCGGCTGCGCCGATACACAGGCGGTCATCTCGCTTCTGTCGGCGGCCGGGGCCAAATTGGGTCCTATGCTGACCAGCTTCGAAGTCATGTGGCCCCAGTTCTTCGATATCATGTCGGAGGGGACCGGCGCGGGATCGCCGCTCGAGGGGCGCCACGGCGCGTATGTCATCGTCGAGGCGTCCGGCTTCGACGAGGGCGCGACGCGTACCGGCCTTGAGACGGTCCTTGAAAAAGCCTTCGAGGACGGGCTGATCGAAGATGCGGTCTTGGCCAATTCACTGAAGGAGGAGGCCGCGCTCTGGGCGGTTCGCGAAAGCCCGTCTGAATATCAGGCAATTCTCGGGCCCATCATCCCCTTCGATGTGGGGTTGCCGTTGCATCGGATGCACACGGCCGTGACGCAGATCGAGGCGGAGATCGCCGAAATGTATTCATCGGCGCGTGTCCTGTCCTATGGCCATATCGGAGACAGCAACCTGCATGTCGTGATCAATGTCCCCGAAGCCGGGGAGAACCAGCCCGAGGCGGAGGTGAAGGAACTGGTCTACGGCATCGTGAGCGAACTCGGTGGAACGGTCTCGGCCGAGCACGGAATTGGCGTGATCAAGCGTGACTACCTGTCGTATTCCAGAACACCGCAAGAGATCGCGACCATGAATCTGATCAAGCAGGCGCTCGATCCCAAGGGTATCCTGAACCCCGGTAAGAGCTTTCACGAGGTCGTGGCATGAGCGATCTGCGCGCGCGCATTCGCCGTCAAGAGCAGCTCCGCGGGGTGTTCGCCTCCATTCCGTCGCCTGTCGCCGTGGAGATCCTCTGTCAAGCACGCCCTGACTTCATCTGCATCGATTGCGAGCACAGCTTCATCGCGGGCGAATTGCTCGAGAACATGATCCGCGCCGCCGCCCTTCACGCAGTTCCGGTCTTGGTTCGGGTGGCTGAGAATGATGGCGCAGAGATCGCGGGCGCGCTGGACAGCGGTGCCGTTGGAGTTCTGGTGCCGCGTGTTTCCTCCCGGGCCGAGGCTGAACGCTGCGTGTCCGCCGCTCGCCATGCGCCCGAAGGTCGCCGCGGTGCAGGGCCCGGACGGGCCTCCAACTATGGCGCGGATATCCCCGGCGCGGTCGCGAAGGCCCTGCGGGAAACTGTGGTCATCGCCCAGCTTGAAACGCCCGAGGCTGTCGAGGCCGCCGCGGAAATCCTCTCCGTCCCGGGCCTGGACTTGGGCTTTGTTGGACCAGGCGACCTGGGCCTTTCGTTGAAGGCCGCTAATTCGAAGGCGTCTTTGGATGCCGCGATCGATTGTATTCTCGACGCAGCACGTGCTTCGGAAAAGCCTGCTGGCATCTTCTCCATGTCGCGTGAAGATAGCGAGGCGTGGCTAAAACGGGTGAATTTTGTAATTCAACAATCAGACACCATGCTCCTGGCACATGCAGCACAGTATGCACTGAAAGCGCTTTGAGAGGCGCGCTTTAGTCCATCGAGGTGGAAGAAACTGTTGGAGCTCAAAAATATTAGCTTCTCCCTTGCATTCACCTGTAATATCCTCCGCTCCATGGGCTGAGCCGTCGATCACTACGATCTTTTCAGTTCTGCTTCCCTGAGACAGTGCCGACTGGATGCGAGTTTAATAAATGCTTCTCCGTTCTAAAGCGGGGATGATGATCGATATTCACGACAAGCAGTTGTTCTTACGGGGTTTTGTTCTTGGTGCAAAGGATGCGAAACGCTGCTGCGTCCAATAAGTAAAGAGCCTTAAGTGTTGTTCGATGCATCCTGCGAAATTTTGATGTAAATATCCTGTAGTGCAGCGCTGTCACCACGCGTCCAGAGACTGGGGCACCAAGCCGTTCCATCTCCCTCAGGTCATCTAATAGGACTCTTAGATGAGTGGAGTTCTCTTTCGCGAGTCGCCGTTCGTCGTTGAGTTTGCGGGTCAGACTGTTTTCTACTATGCGATACCTGACAACAGGTTCCGAGGTCCTTATGACCTTGCCGACGATGGCGGCTCGGAAAGGAAGTATTCGGTCTTCACTTTCAATCGCGCTTGGAATCGGACGTGGTGTCGTAAAACAGTCGCGTCGATAAGAATAGGCCGCTCCTTTTCCGATGCCGCCGCCATTGAACGAAATGGCGTTGTCTGGAATTTGCTTAAATGATTTATTTGAGATTCCTGTTGAGTCTAGAATACCAATTGTTTTGCCGTATGTCGCGGCAACGTTTTTAAATCTATTGAATACGTCAACCGCAATGCTGCATCTCAAGGGCAGTGAAATATCGTCGCCAGCAGCCAGGCATATTATCTCCCCTGTGCAGATTTCTACGACAGTATTGATGTGACCTGAAAGCCCCTGATTTCGTTCGTTTCTCCGAGCGCGTACGGTATGGTTGCCCGCGTATCGTGCCACCATCTCCTCCATGATCTCGAATGTCCGGTCCGTCGAGCAATCGTCCGACAAAATGATCTCGAGCGGCTCGTAGGTCTGCGCGAAGGCTCCTTCGATAGCCTCGCGGATGTAATCCTCCTGGTTGTAGGCAAAGAGGGCGAAGGTGACGAGCGGACGTTCGCTCGTGGTGGTCTTGGTCATGGGGCTGTCCTGATGGGCCATCCGGCCCTGTCGAATAGGGTAGTGAGCCGCCCGGCCACTTTGCCATCTGGCCCGGTTTTGGCCAGCACCGCGCGCAGGCCAAACACCGCCGTTCCCACGGCGAGCACCGGAGCCGCTGTCAGGCCCGCTGGGGCAGATATCATAGCGAGCGACAACAAGGCCACTGAAAGTGCTGCGTGCAAGCCCAGCAGGTTCCGGGTTAGGGGTGCCATCCGGTAGCCTACGGACCTCGAGACGATGATCATCAATAGCGTGAAGTTGATGGAATAGGCCACCGTAAAGGCCGGTCCGTGATAAAGGCCTTCACTGGGTATTCCGAGCAGCGTCATTGCGAGAAATATCACGTTGAAGTTGATTTGAGCAAAGAGGAACGTCTTCCCCTTTGCAGCAGTGGCGAGGGAGAACCCCAACGGCCAGCTGGCGAGTTTGAATGTGCTGCCGACCGGCTGCCACTGGAGAATTCCAACGGCTGGCGTGAATTCCTCGGAATAGAGGAACCTGATGACCCAGGGTGCCCAGCCGATCAGCATCAGCAACACCGGGCCGCCGATGGCGAAACAAAGCTGGGCTTGGTCATTCATTAAAGACACCGCCGCGGATTTGTTTGCGATGACCTCGGTCAGTCGGGGATAATAGTCAGCCGCCATGGCCCCAAGTAGAAAGCCGGCATAGGTCATCGTGATGCCCATGCGGCAGCGAAGTGACCCGCTGCCTCGAGCCTAAGCTGGGTCGAGATATGTCTCCGTAGGACCAGCAAGGTCATGCCAGTTGCAAGGCCGCCCACCATGAAGGTAAAGCCCAATTTCGACATCGGCAAACAGATGCGAGGAAGATCGCGCAGGGCAGGCGGTGACGAGGCGCTGGTCCTGATAAGCCCAACGAACCAACGCGCGACGATGAGGTTGCAAAGTGGTTGCACCAGGAGAAACCAGATCAGACCATCTTGGCCGAACAGCCAGACCGCCGAGAGACCTGCCGCGGTCCCAAATAGCGCGCCGATGACTGTGACGCGCCCGAGATCTCCTATGCGACGGAGGCCCTGCAATAGGGCAGTGTGGGCGGACGCAAGCAGGCTCATGGCGACTGCAAAGCCGACCAAACCCACTTGAAGTGCGAACCCTTCATCTCCGAACAGCCAGATCGCGATTTGTTCGCGTAGCAGCCATAAAGCGATCAGTGCCAGGCATCCCTGCGCCAAATGCGCGCTCAAAAGGACCTTCCTGACCCTTGCGAGCGTTTCGGGGTCATCGCGGACTGAGGCGATCTCCCGGACGCCGCTGGAAGACATCCCAAGGCCAGCGCCTTGAGCTGTCATGGTCATGAGATTGTTGTAGATACTCAGAAGGCCAATGCCTGTAGGCCCGAGCAAAACGGCCAAGGCTTTCTGACGGAAAATTGAGATTGCAATGTTAACGGCCTGCGCTGATCCGATGATCAACATCGACCGCAGAGCGGTTCGATATGAACTAGTAATCATCACGCATCTCTATGTTGCAGGTACCTCAGGCAGTGTTCGTAAGATCTATTCAGATCCTCCAGTCTTTCTGATGGCGGGCTCACTCTTCTGTACCCAGCCTTCCGGAAAGTCATGGATCTCGACAACATCTTAACTCTTTCAAAGGCAGAGGGGGCAACTTCTTTGATGAAGTCTGCGAGCTTTCTTACCAGGCCTATTCTCCCCATGTCGGCTACCGTAACGGCAGGAAGTTCACGATTCTTATTCGGTAGTGTTCTCCCTTGGTTGGAGTTTGGAATGGAAATTTCGATTCCACTTAGTCCATCTTCACCAAGTGCGGCGCCAAGGTCAAAAGAACTTGACGTTAGATTGTCAAAATGAATGAACACAACTCGGCTCTTGGCGCGTTCAGACCAATTCAAGAGTTTTCTGTAATCATAACAATCACACCTCTGGTTTCTGTAGAAGCAGCTTGGTCGCAACTTTTCGACGAGAGAGAGGCCAGCGTATAATTCTTGGTAATAAGATGGCAAAACATCCTCGGGCTTGCGCAATGTGACAACATACGTGTGCTCTATGTCGTTAAGGCGCTGTTCCAGCCGATCTAGTTTGTCCCAAAAATGCGCTTTCTTTTGCCAAACCAAGAACATCTCTTCGGAGATGAAGACTGTTTGACCGTTTTGAGTGAGTTGTCGAATGTCTTCGACCGCTTTCTCCGCCTCGGGTGAGCTTTGGTTCTTGGATACCATGCTGTGGAGAAGCCGTGCGTGAGACTCTGAGTTCCGTTCCCTTGGTTGAAAAGTGCCGAGATAGGTGATCTTGGGTGAGCATGTCCGCTCAAGGCCAATCTGCAGTGATGTAGTGGCTGTTTTGGGTGGGCCGATGTGAATGTAAAGGTGACCTGTCATCGTGCAGCCAACATGGCTTTCGTTGCTTCTTCCACGCTCGATGCCTTCAAGTGTGGCCCCATGGGCAAACTCAGAACCTCATCTGCCAACCGTCGGGCAAGCGGCAGCGCATCAGCTTCGATACCCAGCGGTTCGTAGGCAGCCTGCATGTGTGGCGGGATGGGATAATGAATGAGGCTACCGATGCCGTTCTCCGCCAGGTGCGCTTGCAATTCGGTGCGTTTTTGATTGCGAATGACATAAAGGTGCCACGCCGGCTCCGCCCAGCTGGGAACCAAAGGCAGGATGAGGTTGCTCACTTTCAGGCCCTCCTCGTATGCCGCAGCCAACGTCCTGCGTCTCTCAGTCCATTCCTCGAGATGGGCCAGCTTCACCCGCAGCACCGCTGCCTGGATCGGGTCGAGCCGCGAGTTGGCACCCTGCACTTCGTTCACGTATTTCTCGCGCGAGCCGTAGTTGCGCAGCAGGCGAATGCGTTCGGCGAGATCCGCGCGATCGGTTGTAACCGCCCCGGCATCCCCGAGGGCACCGAGGTTCTTGCCCGGGTAAAAGCTCCAGCAGACGACGTCGCCATGACTGCCGATCCGGCGTCCCTTGTAGCGGGCGGCGTGGGCCTGAGCGGCGTCTTCGACCACCGCAATGTTGTGACGCCGAGCGATGGCGAGGATCGGGTCGAGATCCGCTGGCTGGCCATAGAGGTGGACGGGCAGAAGAGCCTTGGTCCGGCCGGTGATCGCTGCCTCGATCAGGTCGGGGTCGATGTTGTGCGTTGCAGGATCCGGCTCCACCGGGACGGGCGTCGCTCCGACGGCGGAGACGGCCAGCCAAGTGGCGATGTAAGTGTTGGAGGGCACGATTACCTCGTCACCTGGGCCGACTTCCAGCGCTCTTAGGGCCAGCGTCAGGGCGTCGAGCCCGTTCGCCAGTCCAACGGAGTGCTCGGCCTCACAGAATTCTGCCCATTCGGCCTCGAAAGCCTCGACCTCCGGGCCGAGAATATACCAGCCGCTTTCCAGGGCCCGCAGAACGGCGGCGTCTATCTCCGGCTTCAATTCCCGGTAGGCGGCGCCGAGATCGAGAAAGGGGATTTTCATGTTTGAAGGCCTCTGATCGCGGCAAGGAAGTCATCGTAGTCGCGGTAGTAGTCGTTCTCGTCGTACCGATGTGACGCGAGGACCATGCAAACAGCGCCTTGGCTGAAGCGGTCCATCTCGCGCCATACCATCCGGCTGATATAAAGGCCCTTTCGAGGGTCCCGCAGCCAATATTCGGATTTCTTGTGTCCGTCGTCGACCTTCATGCGGAAGCTGCCCGAGAGGGCAAAGACAACCTGCTCCAGCTCCTTGTGCGCATGTCCGCCGCGCTCAGCATCGACGGGAACGTTGTAGAGATAATAGACCCGGGCGATGTCGAAGGGCAGGTGGTTCCCGCCTTCGACAAAGGTCAGGTCGCCACGAGGGTCATGAACCTGGGGAAGTTCGAATTCTCTTACATAGCCAGGGTTTTCAATCATAGGGCCTCCAGCAGTGATGCCTGATACTGTGCGGTCAATGAACGAAAGATCTCGGACGTGAGTGAGAAGTAAATGTCGCAAGCATCGCGTTTACTCTCTGTCATGCCAAAGCGCCGATAAAAGGCCTCCGCGTGAACGTTATCGGTCCTTACGTCGATCGAGGCGCACCTGAGGCCCAGACGCTCGAAGCCGATCCGGAAGGACAGTACCGCACTCTCCAACGCCGCCTTTCGCGGTTTGTTTTCGTCGAGGATCCAGCTTCCCCAAGTGAAACCGTCGCCCTCGATGTTGTAGAGCCGAACGGTGCCGCACCGGGTGCCGTCATGCCGTTCGATGATGTAGTAGAATTCCCCGCCAGCGGCTTCCCGAGCCTTGTAGGCTTCGATCCATGCGCGTTGGTCTTCGGCGGTCCCGCGCACCTCCGACAGGTGCTGGTTGTAAGCCGGGTTGATCCGCAGGTCGTGGACATAGGCCGCGTCATCCGGCTGGATGAGCCGGAGCGCGAGGTTGGGGCCTTCGATGCGTGTTGCGTCGTCTCGGGTCATCACAGCCTCAGATCACTGACGTTATAGGGAAGCACGCCCTTGAGATCGCAGAGAATGCTCGCCGGCTTGCGCCAAGCAGCGAAGGTATCCAGGCCACCGTCCTGGAACGTATCATGAGCCACCGCCAGCACGATGCCGCCATAGGTTCCCCCCGCCGGCTCCTCAATCAACTTCAAGCCGCATTCGTGCAGCGCCTCTTTCGGATCCACCCATGAGTCATGCACGTCGACCTCAACGCCATAGTCTCTAAGCTCGCCACAACATCTACGACCCGCGTATTCCTTAGGTCCGGGCAATTCTCCTTGAACGCCAGGCCCATCACGAGCACTCGAGCGCCTTCCACCTGAATCCGCTTCTTCAGCATCGCCTTGACCATCTGTCCGGCGACGTAAGCCCCCATCCCGTCATTTATCCGCCGCCCGGCAAGTATCACCTGCGGGTGGTAGCCCATCGCTTCGGCCTTGTGGGTCAAGTAGTATGGATCCACGCCGATGCAGTGCCCGCTGACCAGCCCCGGACGGAAGGGCAGGAAGTTCCACTTCGTTCCAGCCGCCTCGAGCACCGCCTGCGTGTCGATCCCCATCTTGTTGAAGATGATTGCGAGTTCGTTCACCAGCGCGATGTTTAGGTCCCGCTGGGTGTTCTCGATCACCTTTGCGGCTTCGGCCACCTTGATGCTCTCGGCTTTGTAAGTGCCCGCGGTGGGGGGGGACAAAAGGGGCTTATAGTGGTCAATGGAGGCGAGTGCCTGAATCGAACAAGTCTACACGGATTTGCAAGCCGCCTTCGGCGCTGTTTTCATTGATTTTTTTCTGTAAACCACGCCGTGGGGTGGTCGTGGAAAATCAATGGGTTAGCCGAAGGCCTGTAAACCGCTTTTCACGCCATTCGGCCTGTCGGGAGACGGGTCAAATCGCCTCGCACGGCTTTATGATGGTGACGGCGGGTCCTTCCCGCAAGGCCCCTCTACAGATCCTCGTCCGAAGCGATCTCACTCAGGTAATGCCCGTAGAAATTCTTCCCGAAGAGCTTCGCTCGCTCGCCGAGCGCCGCCTTGTCGATGAAGCCCATCCGATGGGCGATCTCGTCCGGGGAGCCGACCTGCTGGCCTTGTCGCTCGGTCAGGGTGCGCACGAAGTTGGCGGCGTCGAGCAGGCTGCCGTGGGTGCCGGTATCGAGCCAGGCGTGGCCACGGCCGAGCGCCTCGACAGCCAGCATTCCCTCGTCGAGGTATTGCTGGAGAAGATCGGTGATCTCCAATTCGCCGCGGGCCGAGGGCTTCACCTTCGCTGCTCGTTCGGGCGCGCTGCCGTCGAGGAAGTAGAGGCCGGTGACCGCGTGGCGGGACGGGGGGCGTTCAGGCTTCTCCACGATCTGGCGGGCGGTGCCGTCGGGGCCGAACTCCACCACGCCGTAGCGCTCCGGGTCGGTCACCCGGTAGCCGAAGATCGTCCCGCCTGTCTCGCGCGCATTGGCTGCTGCCAGTTGCTCAGGCAGGCCGTGGCCGAAGAAGATGTTGTCGCCCAGGACGAGCGCAGAGGGCGCGCCGGCGAGAAAGTCCTCCGCCAGCAGGTAGGCCTGTGCCAGCCCGTCCGGCGAGGGTTGCTCGATGTAGGTGAATGTGAGGCCCCACTGGCTGCCGTCGCCCAAGAGGCGCTTGAACTGGTCCTGATCCTGCGGGGTGGTGATGATGGCAATCTCGCGGATGCCGGTGAGCATCAGCACAGAGAGCGGATAGTAGATCATCGGCTTGTCGTAGACAGGAAGCAGCTGCTTTGAGAGCCCCATGGTGATCGGGTAGAGCCGCGTGCCGGAGCCTCCGGCGAGGATAATGCCCTTGCGTATCAATCTCTTGCTCTCAATTCGTCCAATACGTCGTTCAGGTCGTCCCGCCAGTCCGGCCGGGGGATTCCGAAGGTCTGTTCCGTCGACGCGCAATCCAGCCGGGAATTCAGCGGTCGGGGCGCCGGCGTCGGATAATCGCTGCTGGGGATCGGGGTGACGTCGACATTGCGGCCGGCGGCGGCAAAGATCGCCTGGGCGAAGCCGGCCCAGCTGACATCCGGCGCGCCGGAGAAGTGGTAGATGCCGGAGGGGGCGGTGCCATCGCGCAGCTGCTCCGAGACCGTCAGGACGGCACGGGCGATGGAGGCGGCCGAGGTGGGCCCGCCGATCTGGTCGTCGACAATGTTCAGCGCATCGCGCGTCTCTGACAAACGCAAGATGGTTTTCAGGAAGTTCTGCCCGTGGGCGGAGAAGACCCAGGAGGTGCGCAGGATGGCATGACGTCCGCCAATTGCTGTCACCGCCCGCTCGCCCGCGAGCTTCGTGGCCCCGTAGGTTCCCAGCGGGGCAGGGGTGTCCTCAGGCGCCCACGAGGCAGTGCCGCTGCCGTCGAAGACGTAATCGGTGGAGACATGAACGAAGGTCGCACCGATCTCACGCGCGGCCTCGGCGATGACGCCGGGGGCGGTGGTGTTGATGGCATAGGCCAGCTCAGGCTCGCTCTCGGCCTTGTCGACGGCGGTGTAGGCGGCGGCGTTGATGATGCGGTGGGCGCCGCTCTCCAGTACCGCCCCCCTGCAGGCCTTGGGGTCGGTCAGGTCGGCCGCGGTGCGGCCCAGAAACCGCGCGTCGGGGGCGAGGCGGGCCAGTTCGCGGGCAACCTGCCCGTTGGCGCCGAAGACCAGAAGGTCGCTCATGCCTTGGTGCCCAGCCGTTGCCCAACCCCCTCGCGGTCCAGCAGAGGGCGCCACCAGGCCTCATTGTCCAGATACCAGCGGACGGTTTGGGCGATCCCTTCCTCGACCGTGACCGAGGGCCGCCAGCCCAGCTCATCGCGGATGCGGGTCGGGTCGATGGCATAGCGCTGATCGTGGCCGGGCCGGTCGGTGACAAAGGTGATTAGCCGGCCATGGGGCGCGCCCTCGGGGCGCAACTCGTCCAGCTCGCCGCAGATCATCCGCACGAGGTCGATGTTCCGCGCCTCGTTCTCGCCGCCGATGTTGTAGGTACGGCCCACCGCGCCCCGTTGCAGCACGGTCAGCAACGCGTCGGCATGATCCTCGACGTAGAGCCAATCGCGGACGTTGCTGCCGTCGCCGTAGACCGGGATCGGCTCCCCGGCGAGGGCGCGCAGGATCACCACGGGGATCAGCTTCTCGGGAAAGTGGTAGGGCCCGTAATTGTTCGAGCAATTGGTGACGAGGACCGGCAGTCCATAGGTCTCGCCCCAGGCGCGCACGAGATGGTCAGAGGCGGCCTTGGAGGCAGAGTAGGGCGAGCGCGGGTCGTAGGGCGTGTCTTCGGTAAACTTGCCGGTCGGACCGAGGCTGCCATAGACCTCGTCGGTCGAGATGTGGTGGAAGCGGAAGCCCTGGGTCTTGCCGGCCGCCTGCCAGTAGGCGCGCGCGGTCTCGAGCAGGTTGAAGGTGCCAGTGACATTGGTCTCGATGAAGAGCGCGGGGCCGTCGATGGAACGGTCGACGTGGCTCTCTGCCGCCAGATGCATGACGGCATCGGGGCGGTGGGCGGCGAAGATCCGGTCGAGCGCTGGACGGTCGCGGATGTCGGCCCGCTCGAACGTGTAGAACGGACTCTCCGCAACGGAGGCGAGACTCTCGAGGTTGGCCGCGTAGGTGAGCGCATCGAGGTTCACCACGGCGTGGCCGGCCGCCACCGCCTGCCGCACGACCGCAGAGCCGATGAAGCCCGCGCCGCCTGTGATCAGGATCTTCATGGCGTGGCCTCCTCATAGATGAAGGGCATCTCGATATCGCTCAGTCGGGGCGCCGCGCGATCCTTGTCCGACAGGATCGGATCTGTGCCTTCGAGGCCCCAGTCGATGCCGATAGCCGGGTCATCCCAGGCCACCGCGCCCTCGGTCTCGGGGGCGTAATAGTCGGAGCACTTGTAGACGATCTCCGTATCCGCTTCCCGGGTGACGAACCCATGGGCGAAGCCGGCGGGGATCAGGAGCTGGCGGCCATTCTCGGCGCTGAGCTCGAAGCCTTCCCACTGCCCGTAGGTCGGCGAGCCCCCCCGCAGGTCCACCACCACGTCGAAGAGCCGACCCCGCCCGCAGCGCACCAGCTTAGCCTGCGCATGGGGCGGCGCCTGGAAGTGCAACCCGCGCAGGGTGCCGGGGGTGGCGGAGAGGGAATGGTTGTCTTGGACCCAGTCGATTACGATGCCCTCGGCTTCGAAGGCCCGGCGGTTCCAGGTCTCGGCGAAGAAGCCCCGATGGTCGCCGAAGCGGCGGGGTTCGATGAGGTGGAGGTCGACCAATCGTGTTTCCAAGACGTTCATGGTGTCCTTTCGTAGGGCGTTGTTGCAGAACTCACGCCTGAGGCATGACTTCCCTTTACCCTGCTGAGGTTATGCAACGCGAACGATATCGGCAGTGTCGAGGGCATTGAAGCGGTTGATGAGTGCGACGCGGATGTGGATCTCGGCGGTTTGGCGGTCGGGGGCGAGCCTTTGGCCGCCATTGATGGTGTGGATGGCCCCGCCAGCGGCATCGCGATGTGCCAGGGTGGGAGCTGCGAAGCATTCCGCCGAGGGGAGCCATCCATGGACCAGCCTATCATCATCGGCCTCGATCTGACGAAGAGTGTATTCCAGGTTCACGGCGTCGACACGGAGGGGCGGGTCGTCGTTCGCCGCCAGTTGCGGCGCTCGCAGGTTCTTGGGTTCTTCGAACGTCTCGGGCCGTGCCTGGTGGGGATAGAAGCCTGCTCGGGCGCGCACCACTGGGCAAGAGATCTCGGCGCACTCCGCCACGAGGTGCGGCTGATGCCGCCGGCCTAAGTAAAGCCGAATGTAATGCGGGGGAAGACGGACGCGTCCGACGCGGAGGCGATCTGCAAGGCCGTCACTCGGCCCACCATGCGCTTCATGCCGGTGAAGTCGGCCGAACGGCAAGCGGCGCTCCTGGATCACAAGGCGCGGGATTTCCTGGTTCGCCAGGACCCAGACAGTGAACGCGATCCGCGCGCATCTTTAGGAGTTTGGGATCGTGGTCGCGAAGGGCATCCACAATCTGGACCGGCTAACCTGAGACCCGACTCTCCTCCGATTTTTCAGAGAGTCCGCGGGTTGATGCTCCGCTCCCCAACCTTGGATCGCCGGAAGCTGGATTTTTCCGGCTGTCTCACGATGACGGGCTGGCTGCGTCACCGGGATAATCGGGATAATGCAGTGCGATCGGGACGTTGTATCCGATCGCGCTGTGGGGTCGGTCCTCATTGTAGTGCCTACGCCAATCCTCAAGCTTTTCGCGGGCGTCGGCAAGGCTCATGAGCCAGTGCGCGTTCAGACATTCCGCTCGGAACTTCGAATTGAACGCCTCGATGAACCCGTTGTCGGTCGGTTTTCCGGGCCGCGAGAAGTCCAGCGTGACGTCGTTGGCATAGGCCCAGAGGTCGAGGTCTCGTGAGATAAACTCGCTGCCGTTGTCGACCCTGATCGTGTTCGGATAGCCAATTCTGGCACAGACCCTTTCGAGTGTCTGGACCACGTCCTCGCCGCGGTAGGCGAACCGGGGATCAGCTGCTGGACACAGCCGGGAATGAGTATCGACGACGGTTAGGATCCGGAGCTTCTTGCCTGTGGCGAGCTGATCGTGGACGAAGTCCATCGCCCAGACATCGTTCGGCCCGGCAGCCTCCTGCCGATCCTCCCGCAGCTTCGCCTTTACCCGCCGCTTCGGATGCTTGTTGCGCAGCTGTAGGCCCAACTCATTGTAAATCCTGCGGGTCTTCTTCATGTTGATCACCCATCCCTCCCGTCGCAGCAGGACATGCACGCGACGGTAGCCGTAGCGCACCCGCGTCTCTGAGATCTCCTTAATCCGCCTTTCGACGGCCGCCTGGTCGGTGCGCCGGGACTTGTAGTGGAACGTCGAGGTCTCGAAGCGGAGGGCCCCACAAGCCCCCCGGATCGATACGCCCCAATCGATGCACATCCCGCGAACCAGCTCGCGCACCCGAGCAGGCTTCAGAGCTTTCGGCGAATGACGTCCTGCAACATCTCCCTGTCGAGCGTCAGGTCAGCGACAATCTTCTTCAGCCGCGCGTTCTCATCCTCGAGCGCCTTCAGCCGCCGCATCTCGTCGGGCAGCAGGCCGCCATACTTCTTCTTCCAGTTGAAGTAGGTCGCCTGGCTGATCCCGGCTTTCCGGCAGACCTCCGCGACCGGCGTGCCTTCCTCGCCCTGCTTCAGCACGAACGCTTTCTGCGCCTCCGTGAACCTCGATGCCTTCATCCGTCTCAGCTCCTCTCCCAGCCAGGAAAGCGTAGCCGAAAACTCCAGCTTCGCGCGGTCCAGTTTTCAGGGGGCAGAGCAGCCAGCTCGAAGAGCATATTGGCCGACAGACAGAACTGGATGGCGGCATCCGAGAAGTCGGGCGGGCGTCCGGGCCGACCGTCAGGAGGCACCAGCCAACCCATCTCCCGGTCTATCCAAATCAGCATCGAGCCGCGCTTGCGCAGCCCCGCGTTGTAGCTGGACGATTTCGTCGTGAGGTAGCCGGCGGGGGTGGCTTGCTCAAGCGGTCTGTCTAACCGACTGGATTCACGTTGTGAATCGCCAGAGGGCAGAGTTCTGCAACAACGCCCCTTCGATGGGTCCGTCGGGGTATGGAAAGGAGGGCGTGCCGTTCACCGGCAGCAGGCCACGATGACCTGCTCCTCCGTCAGAAGGCGATGGTTTCGACGAACCAGGTATTCTCGTAGGGTGCATAGCAAAGCTGCGCGTGGTGAGAGCTCAAGAACCAGCTCAGGGAATATCCGCCATAGGCGAGAATGGCGAGCCAGTGACCATGCGACGGCTTTTTCGACAGCACCGCTCCGGCATAGACGAATATGAGGATCGACAGGGGCATGACGTAGTAGTTCAGCCGATGCAGCGCGATGGAGGACAGGACCACCAGAGGCGCCAGTGCCAGGATGCTCAGGGTGCCGAGCTTGAGCAGGGGATAGACATCCGGAAAGCCCCTCTTGATTTTCCGGCGATGGAGAATGAAGAGCGGCACGGGCAGGAAGATCAGGGCATATCTGACGATCGCCCCGCCCGAGGTCACCGTCCCCTCGATATACCGGCTTTCATAGGTGTCGAAGCGATCCGTTAGAAGAAGGCCTGCCACCGGTCCCAGGATGGCCAGGCTTGCGGCAAGCCTGATCGTGTTGACTTGCCGTCCGGCCAGCAGGGCAATGGGAAGGAACATGACGACGCTGGCGTGGAACTGCATGCCAACCAGGATCCAGATAGCGGTCCACAGCTTTTCCTGCCGGGCGAAAGCGTTGAAGGCCAGCATCAGGAACCCGCCCGCCAGGGCCTGCCTTATGCCCGACATGCCGAGCTGCACGATGATCACCGGGAAAAGCAGGGCGAGGATCAGGGGCGCGAACGGGTGTGCCCGGGCGAAGCGGATGTAGCAGACCACCAGGATCGCCGAAGCCGCGACGTTCAGCCAAGTGTATTCCAGGCCCGACGCCTTGATCGACCCCATGAGAAAGGCAAATCCCGCCTCCTCGCCGTGCAAGAGCCGTGTGAGGCTGTCCGGAGGCGAGAAGTTGACCCAGCGGTTCAAGTAGCCGAAATAATCGCAGCCGGTCTCGTAGCGGAACCCCATGAACCACACGAGGAAGACCCCGGCGAGCGCGAAGAGAAGCGTATTGCGCCGGGAGTGGTTTCCGACCGCCGCAAGTGCGAGTCCGCTGTAGATGCCGAGATAGACGAGCATGGTTCTGCAGGGCCCCGTATGCGGTTACGTCGTGCTGTCACGCCGGGCGGTCACGAAAGGGCAAGGTCGCGCATGGTGCGGCTTTCCATCCCGAAATCGTCGCGGCACCGTTTGAAGCAGGCGATCACCCGGTCGAGCTGCGCGAGGTTGCGGGCCGTGTTGCGGCCGAAATTGTGCGGGTGCCACCAGAGGTGATAACACTCGCCCCGCCGCGCGGCCAATTCCATCTCGGACTCGATCCGGCGGATATGCAGTTCATGGTAGGCGGCCAGCTTCGCGGACCAGGGCCTGAGGAACCGTGAGGCCGGGACATTGCATGCTGATCCGTGGCGTTCGGCATGCACGACCTGCGCAGGCCCTATCGGCAGCGCGCCATCGAGGAAGCGCGCCAGCCGGAAGGGCAGGGTGGTCTCGCCGCCCGACCGGGCCCGGTAGAGCCAGCCCGTCGCATCGCCGCGATAGGCGGTGACGCCCAGCCCGGCACTCGCCGCGACGAAGGCCTCCGATGTCTGGTTGCGCGGGAAGACAATGCTCTGCTGGCTGTGCCCGGTCTCGCCGGCGATCGCGACGGCGGAGGCGAGATCCGCCTCGAAGGAGGCGACATCCGCGCCCGGCTCCAGGCAGTAGTAATGGCTGTAGGTGTGGGTCGCGATCTCCTGCCCCTCGGTCCTGGCGATCCGGTCGAGCAGAGAGGCCCCGAAATGCAGCGGGTCGGCCTGCTCGTCCTCGCCGATCAGTCCCGTCTCGATGGCGGGGTAGGGCGACAGGGTGGCATCCCGATAGGCGGGCCGCAGCGTGGGCGCATGATCGAGCATCCCGGTGCGGTTTCTTGCGAAGAGCAGGCCCACCGTGGCCCATGTCGCCCGGATCCCGGCCTCCTTGAACCGCGACAGCATCAACGGGATGGCCTCCCGCCCGCCCAGCACGGCATCGCCGTATTCCGCCACCGTCCGGTGGTCGCGTACCCCCCACATGAGCTCGAAATCGAGCGAGATGACGAAGCTGCCGGTCATGCCCGTCCCTTGCCCCCGGCGCCGAGCCGTCCGGCCAGCTTGCCCGCGAAGGCGACCAGTTCGCCGAAGACCGGCGCGGGATCGTCCCGCGCCCCCGTCACATCGGCATGGCGCGTGACCGGCAGCATGCCCGAGAGGTCCGGGACGGGTAGGACGAAATCCCGGTTGCGCGCATAGAAGAGCCGCGCAGCAAGGTCCTTGGCCGTGTAGCGCCATAGCACGCCGTCCTTCTGCGCGGCGGCGGGCGGCAGGGGGACCCCGTGCGCCTCGGCGATGGCCGTCTCGACCAGCGGCACGCCGGCGCGGGTCGAGACCGAGAACCACAGCGACGGACGCGGGTTCACCTCGATGATCTTCAGCGCCCCGGTCTCGGGATGGCGCTTGAATTCGGCCGCGGCGATGCCCCTGTATCCCAGCGCGGTCAGCAGCCGCTCCGCGATCTCTGCGGTTTCGGGGCAGGGTTCGCTCTGCACCAGCGAAGCCGATCCGAACCCGGCCGGATACTGCCGCAGCTTGCGAGCGGTGAAGCGCTGGCGGACCTGCCCCGCGCCGTCGAGATAGCCGCACCAAAGGGTGATGGCGCTTTCCGGGCCGGGCACGATCTCCTGCATCAGCAGGGTGCCCGCCTCAGGCGGGAGGCTGGGCAGGGTAGCGTCGAACTCGGCGGGGCTACGGACAATCCATCCCTTACGGCCCGCCATGAGGTGCTTCGCGTCTTGAATGCGAGCGGGCTTGATCATCGCGGGATAGACGATCCGGTCGCGATACGCCGCCGCCCCAGCCACATCGGCGGATAAAAGGAACGGGTAGACCACGCCGTGGGCCTCGCAAAGCCGGTAGAAGCTATCCTTGTCCATGATCCGGTGGGCGAGGCCGTCGGTATATGAGCCCTGCAATTGCACCCGTCCGGTCAGGTCGTCGGCCCGCGCGACGACCGCCTCGAGATCCTGGTCGGAGGTGACGATAAGCACGGGCCTTGTCCCGCCGCCCGCCGGCGCCCGCTCCAAGATGGCCTCGACCCGCGCCGCGGGCGTCGGCGCCGAGACGCGCGCGCTCAGGAACCGCGACCAGAGCCCGGGCGCCCCCGGCGCGCCCACGCCCAGCACCGAATACCCCGCCCGCGCCGCCTCACGCACGGCATAAAGGCCGGTGGGCGACAGGCCCAGGACGATGACGTCGGGAATACGCGTTGTCATCTCGCCTCTTTTCAACACTCCGACGGCGTCCGGCAACCGCCGTGGTTTTCGCGGCTGTGCCCGCGAAGCCGCCGGGTGTTATGCCCCGCCATCCGCGTTCCTGCCGATGACCTTCTCGACGAAGGGCAGATGCCTGCCCGCGAAAAGCAGGCTGGCATAGGTCATGAAATAGGCCCAAGCGAACAGCATCAAGGTCTCGCCTGTCGACACCGAAATCAACAGGACGACGGGGGCGAAAACCGCATAGATCACGAGCAGGAATCCGGGTTGCTTCCGCTCGGGGATCCGCAGACGGTTCTTCGAATCGAGATAGGTCAGGAACCGCGGGAACACGAAGAACAGGCATCCGATCAGAATTACGATGGCACCTTCTTCCATCGCGGTCGCGATGAAGACGGGAATGCTGAACCGCATCAGGGACATCTGGAAAAATGTCGCCATCTTAAATTCTTGGCGAACGACAAGGTTGTGCGCCAGGATCGCTAGAACCAGCAGGCCCAGAAGCGCCCAGAACCAAAGGCTAGACAGGGTGTTGACCCAGAAGCCGAGCGAAAGGACCGTGACAAGGCGGATCGCGACGAAGAGAACGAGGAACGTCGGGCTGTAGTCGACGTCGATTCGGCGGCGCGGTGTCTCATCATGCCGCAATCCCCAAGTATCGTTCATCAGATACCCTAGCTCGTAGACGGATATGAAAACAAAATAACCGGCAAAATAGCAGGAGACGGCGGCTACCGAAAAGTCATCCAGCAACAGCGTCGTCAACAGCAGACCGGGGCCCCAAAGGGTCACCGCGTTGAAGCCGAAGGCGCGCAATCTGCGCATCCGCGAGAAGAACGCATAGAGAAACGGCACCAGCAGGATGACGTGATTGCGCTCAGTGACGAAGTTGTTCGCCGACATGCTGTCTCATCCATGGTTTTGGATGGCCCTTGGCCACTAGGACCGCGACGCTCGCGGCGTTCATGACATCCGCATCGCTCCGGTTGTCCGTCATGACGGACAACCGGTCGGCCGGCAAGGCACCGAAAATCTCTTCGAAGGCCGCCAGTTTCCGGCCTTTCAGGTCACGGGCCAGAATCCCGGCGCAGACATCGCCGCGCCAGTCGAGCGTGGAGGCCAGCCAGTCACAACCCTTTCTGTCCGCGATCGCGGCGATGACGACATCGAGGCTGTTGGAGACCATGACCGGTCGCCACCCATCGGCTTCGAAGTGCGCGAGCCGTTCGTGCGCGACGGCTATCTTCTTGCCGGCATCCAGGGCCTCGGCATAGGCCGTGGCCCGGGCTTCGAGGTCGCTTCGCGTGATGCCTGCCAGGCAGCGGATATAGCCCGTGCGGAACAGATCTCGCCCGATCATCCCGCCAAGAGCCGTGACGACTTTCCGGGCTGGGCCGCGACGCAACCGTTCCAGCAGCCGGAAGAGCCGAGGCCGGCGCAGAAGGCCCGCACCGGCCACGAAGCGCACGAATCCGGCGGTGGTGTTTTCGTCGTAGAGCGTACCGCAGACATCGACGATGACGATGCGTGTCATCGCGCCAGGTCCCGATAGAGCATGTCGTAAGTGCCGACAGCGGTGTCCATCGAAAAGTAATCGCCGGACCTGGCCTTGATGCCAGGGCGATCGAGGGAAAACCCCGACAGGAACCGTGCCGCGCACCGGTCAATTTCCGCATCGCTGTCATCGGCCAGGATCATCCCGTTCTCGCCTTCGGCGATGATCCTCCGGATATCGCCGATGCCGGTGCTGGACGCCACGGGCAGTCCGCAAGCGAGGTACTCGCCGACCTTGGTGGCCGAAACGCCGAGGCTGGAGGGGGACTGGATCCTGAAGGATATGCCGAGGTCGGCGGCGTTGAGCATGGCGGGCACCTCGTGATGGGCCACGCGGCGGCAGATCAACGACCCGGGGGCCAGCGTCACGCCGTGCCTTGCCGCCGCCTTGGCATGTTCCTGGGCATCGTGGTTCCCCACCAGCATCAGCCGGACTTCGGGGGATCTAGCCCGGACCGCATCAAAGAAGCGATACAGCAGATGCATGCGGTAGAGAGGGCTGGCAGAGCCGAGATATAGGATCACGGGCGTGTCGGTAGACAGTCCAAGCTCGGTGCGTGTGGCGGCACGCAGGGCCGGATGCACCCCAAAGCGCTCCTGGTCGACACTGCAGGGAATGACGGAGATCGGAGCACCCCGGTAAGCGGGCTGTGCCTCCACCACTCTTTTCGCGTCATGGGTCAGAACGACGATGGCCGCGGCTTCGGCATAGGCGCGGTCCTCCAAGGCGCGGAAGTGGCGGATCAGCAATCGGCCCGTCAGACCCTTCGGGTCCCACATGCCGCCTTCGATGCGTTCATCGATCCAGAAGCCCCGCATGTCGAAGATCAGTTTCGCCCCATGCCTCCCGGCGGTATTCAAGGCACTGGACAAAGGCATGTAGCTGCGGCAGTGCAGGATGTCGGGTCGCACTTCGCGGACCAGTCCATCAAGCCGCCTGGCCAGTCTCGGTGCGACCAGCAGCCTGTCGGCAAGCCGCCCGTAGCCGGTCCGACGTTGCATCTGGTGGCAGTTCAGGGTGCCGATGTCCAAACCGGCCATGCCTCGGTCGGCGGTCTGCTCGACGCTCAAAACGGACATGCTGTGCCCGCGTGCGGCAAGGCCCGAGAGATAGGGCAGGACCTGAGCCTGCCCTATGTGATCCCGCAAGCCGTTGTTGCTCACGAAAACCGAGGAAGCATGCCCATCGTTCACTAGCTGGCCTCCCCTTCGGAGCGGACATCCCGGGGCAGTCTATCCTGCCCGTTCTGCAGTTCGATGACGATGCCGGCATCCGGAACATAGGGCATGGTCAGGTCCGGTGCCGCGAGCCCGGTATAAGAAATGTACAGACCGCTTCGGGCCATGCTACCTCGGATTTCGCAAGAACCTTTGCCATCGGCTCTCTGCGGATGAGAGCGCCGCATATAGATATTCGGATCATATCAGTTCCAATAATTCCAGATATCGTTGTGCTGCGATTGCAGGTGTGAAATCTGCTGCTCTTCGAATCAACGAATCCCGGTTGGCAGGTGCGATCAGCGCATCCGATATCGCCAGTGCCATTGACGCGGCATCATTTACAGGAACCAGTTGACCGTAGCGGCCTCCTTCAAGGATTTCTCTTGGCCCAGAGGGGCAATCGGTCGAAACGACAGGGGTGCCGCAAATCAGCGCCTCAACGATGACATTGCCGAATCCTTCGTAGTCGGAGGACAGAACGAACAGATCGGCAGTCTTGTAAAACGGAGTCGGGTCGGGGTGAAACCCCGCAAGGATCACCCGGTCGGCGACGCCCAGCTCCCGGGCGAGCGACACGAGCGCGTCGCGCGCCGCCCCGTCCCCGACGAACATCAACCGCGCGTCGGGCCGGTCGAGCCGCGCGAAGGCGCGCATCAGCAGCGGATGATTCTTCATGGGCTTCATGGTGCCCACGGTGACGATGCGCGCGCCCTTGACGCACGACCAGAGGGCTTCCGCATTACGCATTGTCAGGCTTGACGGCTCGGATCGCGGTGGTACCGGGTTGTAAATCACATCGAACGCAGCCCGGCTCAGCCCCGACAGCGCGGCAATATCGGAGACTACGCCCGAGGAGACGCCCACGCGGCGGTCCGCGAACCGATAGCCCACGGCCATTGACGCCCGCATTGCGGCTCGGTGGCCCCGGCCCCAATTACGGTATTGCGCAGACAAGATGTTGTGCTCAGACACCAGCACCTTGCAGTGGTGCCCAGATAGGCGCTGTGCGATGGGGGCAATCACGGTCAGCGGCCACATCGCGGCAAGCAGAGCATCTGGTTTGTGCGTGCGTAGGTAGGAGACCAGCTTGGGGAGTAACTGTCGAACACGGGGCACATTTAGATCGTGTATGCAGTGATTTGCTCGCGCCTCATTAAGCAGCTCCCCGCGTGCTTGGCGAAGAACAAACTCCACTTCGTGGCCGGCACGGACGAATTCATGGGCAAGGTCAAGGTTAACACGCTCTGCCCCGCCGCCACGTAGGTCGGGGAGGAGGACGGAAATCTTGGCGGGATGATGCAGCTTTTTCACTTGAGCAGCTTCACCAGGTCCGCAGTAATGTTTCTTACGTGAAACCGCATCCCACGCGAAGTTAATCGGCCCATGTCATGGGACGTCTCCAAAGATGCCAAAATCGCCTTGCTCAGTTCGACTGGCTGCCTGACCGGGACGATGGTGCCGAAATCCCCATCAGACAGGATCTCGCGCGGTCCACTCGGGGCATCTGTACTCACCACGGGACATCCGCAAGCAAGCGCCTCTGCAACAACATTTGCAAATCCCTCATAATTCGAGGAAAGAACAAAAAGGTCTGCCTTGCGCATGAATTTAAAGGGGTTATCTAAATGACCATGAAAGTCAACTAGATCATCAACTCTAAGATCTGATGCTTGACGCTCGAATTTACCCCGCAAATCTCCCTCGCCTAGAATGATGAGTCTGACCTTGCGTCTTTTATTGACAAGCGCCATCGCTGAAACGAGCGTATCGATGCCTTTTTGTTCTACCAGTCTAGCGACACATACGATTACAGGGGCGCTCCGATCCATGATCCACGGGTGCGAAACATTTTCATGTGACATCGCGATGATGTCATCGTCAATCGATGGGTTGTAGAGGACGTCTATTTTCTCTTGTGGCACACCAATGACTCGCGCAAGATCATCAGCAGCTCCACGAGATGCAGCAATATGACCATCAGCAACATTTCTAAAAGCCCAAAGCAAGAAGCGAAGAAGCTGTCTGTTCAGAAAGCCGCGTTCTTTTAGATACAAAGATGTTTCGATATGTGTTCGCGTGTAAATTTTGACAGAGCTTCGTGATAACATCTTTGCAATCGCAGAGACCACGTGCATCACCGCGCCAGATGGAAGCAGATAATCCGGATTTTCCTTCTTGAGATATGCCGACAACCCCCTGATTGTGGCAAGATTCGAGTTGCTTTGCAGTGAGATAATCCTGATCGTTTCAGGCGCTTTTTCATAGGTGGAAGCCGCAACGTTGGTGCCGACGAGGTCAACCTTATGGCCAAGCTTTATAAGCTCCTGGGAAAACCGGAAGTTATTGTTAGTTATCGGGCCGATGCCCGGCCCTACTTGGAGAAAAGCTATATGCACGCTATCGCATCCCTGCCATCATGGAAACTAACACCTCAATGCCCTCCTCTAAATCTGTTTGAGCATCTCGACAAAAATCGGTTTGGAGCCGTGAGTTTTTGCTTGAGGCGTACAAATCGGAAGTCTTGAAAATTTTCATTCACGACTTCTCCGGTGGATCGGACACGACTTCCCCGAACCGTGAAGTGCTTTACCCGTGCCCCGCTGCGGTCAACTGCATATTTGACTAACTTCTCCGCATGTAATTTTCCCTTATCAGCACAGAATCTTTCAACCTGTAGTATCCGCTCAGTATAAGCGCGAACTGCTCTTTCACCAACACATACGCAGAATCGATCATTGTATCCAGGGCCCCAATTTGCCCAGTTAGGGATAAAAATCGTGTTGTCAGGAGCATTCGTAGCTTTATATAGAACCCGATCAAAGCTGTCATGATAAATAATATCAGGTCGTGCAAAAACGTAAATATCTGCGCCCCAGGACAGAGCAGCGCTGGACACTTGCTTGAGGGAATAAAGTTGATGTAGAAGGTTGCGAATTGAACGAAACTCATCTATATACTCATCTCCAAATTTTTTAATTCGCAAGAAAAGGGCTGGGTCGATAACGACATCCGGCTCTTCAAGCTCCAGCGAGTCGGCTGCGAGTAAGGTATGTTCATTTTGCGGGAGCTGACCTTTTTCCCCAGAGCGGGGATTGTTTATCTCAACCTGCCGAAAGAAATGGGCGAAGGTCCGCACCTCCCCTACCGCGCGCGCAGGCTCCAGAATGTTCTGTTCTATCGACCCTATAGTGCGCGCGAGTGAACGTGTGATGCCAAAGAAGCAAATCGCGACCTTCATGTTTTTGCGGCAAGCGTTAAGAGCGTTATCATCGATCCTGTCACCTCAAAAATCTCCTTATCCGCCACTGGCAATCTGCTCAACGGCATATTTAATAGAATAGTTGCCACATCCCGGAAGGTAGTACGGAGCTTTTTGCACAAAGCGGTGATGAGGATTCACACGAGGAATCCAGTGCGTTAGATCGGCGCTATGCCGAAGCCCTTTCCCACCGGCTATCGCACAACGAACTGGTCCGACTACAACGCCGCGATGCGCCAGCGGGGTTCGCTCCCGGTTTGGTTTGATCCCAACACGGTCTGGCACGCCGGAAAGGCGGGCAAGCGGGGACGGCCCGAGACGTTCTCGGATACGGCGGTCCAGGGCTGCCTTACGCTGAAAGTGCTCTTCGGCCTTCCGCTTCGGCAAACGGTTGGGCTGGTCGAGAGCCTGATCCGGATGGCTGGGCTCGACTGGCCGATGCTGGACTACTCGACGCTGTGCAGACGGCAGGCCCGGATCGGGGTGCAGGTCCCGTATCGCCGTTCGGGCAAGCCCTTGAACCTGCTTGTCGACAGCACAGGCATCAAGTTTCGCGGCAATGGCGAATGGCTGGCCAGCAAGCATGGGTCGTCGCGCTGCAGGCAATGGCGCAAGGTCCACATCGCCATGGACACAGAGACCGGCGACACACGCGCAGTCGAGTTCACCTCGAGCCTTCAGGGGGACAGCCCTCTGTTGCCGGACCTGCCGCCGCAAATTCCCGAGGGTAAATAGATCACCACCGTCACCGCGGATGGTGCCTATGACACGCGGCGATGCCACACTGCCATCATCGAGCGAGGCACTGATGCCATCATACCCATTCGCCGGAATGGCCGTGCCTGGAAAGAAGACTGTCCCGCCGCAATTGCGCGAAACGAGATCCTGCGCGCAGCACGGCACCTCGGAAGGGCCCTCTGAAAGATGTGGGCGGGCTACCATGTCCGAAGTCAGGTCGTGGCGCGAATGAACTGCCTGAAGCTTTTCGGTTAGCGGATCATGTCATGAGATCCCGACCGCCAGGCCGCAGAAATTTAGATCCGCATCGCCATCATGAACCGCTTCTACGCCCTCGGCAGAGCCGAGATCGAGGCTATCGCCTGAAGCACAACGGGAGAGGGGACCTTCAGCCCGAACGCTGATTTGCGCAACAAAGTCTGAGTGTTTACGGCCGTTCTCAGTTTCTTACTCATTGCTGCGGCTTCCTGTATTTCGCATGGCGCGAAGCGTTGGTAATGATGAAGCACTTTTAAATCTCCGCGTTATTCTTCGGATGGCACGATACTTTATATTCAAAGCGAGGCCTTCAGATTTCCGTGCGGAGTTGTAAGCATTAAGCGAGTCCACCCATGTTGCAAGTGCCCCAAAGTGAGGGTAGAGATCGAAGTAGGGGTTCGGTTCTCTAAAGTTCATAGGCAGAATTAGTTTGCGCACTGAAGCTTTATGCAGGCAGTGGTGAAGCGAAATTTGATCCCGCCCGCTAAATTTTTGGATGAACTGCCACCAATGCTCCATGGCATTTTGCAGCTCCATACTTTGGTGAGACCTTACAATAACGCCGTTTTCTGTCAGGTGACCTATATCCACAAATCCATCCTCGAGCAGTTTTGAGTATTCTGTCTCAATTATCTCACGGGATTGAACCTTTTTTCTAGCAATACATTCAGCGACTTCTTCGGCTACGAAGTTGCGTTTGGGATGCCTAAAAAGCACTATATCGTATCCATCATCCGCGCAATCAAACAGCCTTGAGAGGTTTGAGAGAATTCTAACGTTTCCGTCGACGTAGATGCTTGTTCTGGCCAGCGGCAGGTATTTCCAGGGGAAACACTTGCAGTGCCTGTTCTGCATAGATTTTGACAGTTCCAAATCAAGATCGATAACTTGCACTTCCCACCCCGGCGCGCGCAAGTTCGGATCGTCTGTTAGTGCAATATAGCGTGTCTCTGTATCAGCAGCCAAAGGTCGAAATAGTTTATCATATCCACCAACAACGCAGGTGTAGACAATTCTTTCGGATTTCATCAAGTTTGACTGCTCTTGTTCGGCATTGTCAATGCTGTCTTCTTCGGCTTGGGAGTTAGAATCGCGTGTTGACGAAAACGCATGTCATTCTGTTCGGGTTAAAGTCTATCATTTTGAACCCATGGTTGCTGAGGATGTCGAGAACCGGAACTAATGTCGACTTTTTTTCCTCGCCCCGTTCCGGTCCTGCATCAACAGAGATGAAGTGAATGCGGTCCATGATGCCATTTGAGCCTTCAAGAACTTCTGGTTCGGCGCCCTCGGCTTCAAGTTTCAATAATCGGATGGTGCCGCTTGGCGCCACGCTGGAGACGAAACTATCGAGCCTAACAGCCTTTACCAGTGCTGTTTCCTCGCTATTTATTGTCTTATAGACCCCGCTGTCTCCAGTCTCATTGGCGAGAAAAATTTCTAGATTCTCATCCGAGTGCCATAAAGCCATGTTTAATGATGTTGCGAAGTCGCCAACATTTTCTGTCAACGCCGCGTGTTCAGTTGGGTCTGGTTCAAAGGCAAATATATTTTGTGAAGAATTCAAATTCAACGCGCAAACAAATTCACCAATGTTCGAGCCGCAATCGATGATGATGTCGTCTGGCGCGAACTCTATGTGAGTTTCTCCAAGGTATTCCTTTTTTAAGGAGCGCAGTCTATTTTTTAGTCCGTTTTCATAGTAGTGAAGCCTGGATCTTCTTGGCACTCTAAGGGATATTCCCTCTTCTTTTAGAAGAAAGCCTTTGGTCGGCTCAAACGTAATGGAAAGATCACTTGTCTTTGATTTGTTTCGTGACATCCAGGCTGCATATTTATCCTCATTGAGGTGTTGCAGGTACTTTCTTCTAACGCGCTTTGCCAAGCTGTACATTTCGTTTTTCCGTTTCTTGGTCGGTCTCTTGCATGTTGGTCGTCATCTAAGTGCATTGTTCACCTTGTGCTAGGCGCCTGAAGTGGGAGTTGTCTCGCAGCAAGACGTCCCAAGTGTCGTATGCAATTAAGCACCCAGCTTCCAACATCACTATGCGATCACAGCGTTCGACCGTGCTCAGGCGGTGCGCGATCATTAGTACCGTTTTTTCATCGGGCAGCGCCTCAATCGCGGCCATAACTTCGCGCTCGGTCAAATTGTCGAGCGCGCTGGTCGCCTCGTCAAAGACAATCAGGTCAGCATCGTGATAGAGCGCCCTTGCAACGCCGATCCGCTGGCGTTGCCCACCCGACAGGCGGACGCCACGCTCGCCGATCTGGGTGGCGTACCCCTTTGGCAGTTCGTTACGGATGAACCCGTCGATCTGCGCGATCTGCGCAGCACGTTCGATGGCCTGCTGGTCGATCTCATGGAGGGGTATGCCAAGTGCAATGTTCTCTGTGACACTGGCAGCAGTCAGGAATATGTCCTGTGGGACATAGCCGACGCTTTGCTGCCAGGCGCGAAGATTGGCAACGGTTATCTCCACACCGTCGGCGAAGAGCCGCCCGGTGCTTGGCGCAAGAAGCCCAAGAATGATGTCGGCCAGGGTTGTCTTGCCCGCGCCGGTGCTGCCGACGATGCCGATTTTCTCGCCCGCGTTGATCGTGAGCGACACCTCTTTCACGCCGGCATGGGCGGCATTCGGGTAGTGATAGGTAACATCCTCGAGCACCAGTTGCTCCGTCAGCCCGAGGGCCGGCGGCATGGTATCCGGCAGCTTCCCGGACCCCGCATGCACAATCAAATCGTCATAAATGATATCTACTGCCGCCGATGATGCCTGTATATGGGCAAGCGATTGATAGAGTTTTGACAACTCAGGCATCAGCCGCTGCCCGGCCACGGCAAACAGCCCCAGGGTCGGAAGAATGCCGCCTAGAGTAGTGCCCGAGGCCAGACCTTCGGCATTCATCAGAAAGAGGCATAGCAAGATGATGCCGCCGAATGCGACAGCATCAAGCATGAACTTTGGAACCTGAGATATCACCTGCGTCGTGGCCATCGTTCGCGCCATTCGGTGCGAAGGCCGACCGTAACGCGCGGAGTAAGAGCTTTCGCGACCAAGCAGCTTGATATCCTTGATGCCGCCGAGAGCCTCAGTTGCAATCCGGAAGCGCGCCGTGTTGGTTTCGACGCGCACTTCCCCCAGCTTCTTCAAGATTCTTCGGCTGAGCGCATAGATTCCCCCGTAGCTCCCGCCGAGCAGCGCAAAAGCGATCATCGCCACCACTGGCTCCATCCAGAGCAGCAGGCTGACGATGGCAACGATCGTCAACAGCGCAGCTACCGCCTCCGCGGCGGGGCGGAGAAATTGCATGACGAGCTGTTGGGTTTCCGCAAGGATTCGCGTGCCCATCTCGCCCGTGTGCCGATTGAGAAAGAACTCGTATGGTTGCCGCATGTAAGCCCTCATCAGCCGGTGGCTGATGGAATGCATCCGCATCGTGGCAAAACGTGCGACGGCCCAGGTCTTGAACACCTGCATCGCGCTGGTGAGCACGATCACCGCGAGCGCGGCCAGACCCAGCCCGGTGAGAAAGCCGTAGTCACTTTCGAAGCCGAACGTATCGTAAGCCCAAGCCAGGGCGGGAACGGTCTTGATGAGCTCCGGGTCGGCCAGAACCGACAAGAATGGCAGCACTGAGCCCACCATCAGAGCAGAAGACATTGCCCCGACGATCACTATACCCAGAACGATCCACGCATTGCGCCGCTCGCGCGAGTCGAGCAACGCCCAGGCTTTTTTCCATGTCCCGAAGTCGATCATAGTCTAAGATCGCTTTGATCGGGCGAAAAGGCGCTTTTCAGATCGCAGAGGATGCTCGCCGGCTTGCGCCAGGCGGCGAGGGCCTCCGGGCCGCCGGCCCGGAACGTGTCATGAGCCACCGCCAGCACGACGCCGTCATAGGCCCCCGCCGCCGGCTCCTCGATCAACTCCAGCCCGTATTCGTGCCGCGCCTCCTCAGGATCCATCCAGGGGTCATGCACGTCGACCTCAACGCCATAGTCTCTAAGCTCTGCCACAACATCTACGACCCGCGTGTTCCGCAGATCCGGGCAGTTTTCCTTGAACGCCAGCCCCATCACCAGCACCCGAGCGCCTTCGATCTGGATCCGTTTCTTCAGCATCGCCTTGATCATCTGCCCGGCGACGTAAGCCCCCATCCCGTCATTGATCCGCCGCCCGGCCAGGATCACCTGCGGGTGGTAGCCCAAGGCCTCGGCCTTGTGGGTCAGGTAGTAGGGGTCCACCCCGATGCAGTGCCCACCGACGAGTCCCGGCCGGAAGGGGAGGAAGTTCCACTTCGTCCCCGCCGCCTCGAGCACCGCCTGCGTGTCGATCCCCATCTTGTTGAAGATGATCGCGAGTTCGTTCACCAGCGCAATGTTCAGGTCCCGCTGAGTGTTCTCGATCACCTTGGCGGCTTCCGCCACCTTGATGCTCTCGGCTTTGTAGGTGCCGGCGGTGATGATCTCGGCGTAGAGCGCGTCAACCGTCTCCGCGATTTCGGGAGTGGAGCCGGAGGTTACCTTCCTGATGCTCGGCAGCCGGTGCTCCTTGTCGCCCGGGTTGATCCGTTCGGGACTGTAGCCGCAGAAGAAGTCCTCGTTGAACGTCAGGCCCGAGACGCGCTCAAGCACCGGCACGCAATCCTCCTCGGTCGCACCGGGGTACACCGTGCTTTCGTAGATCACGATGTCGCCCTTCTTCAGAACGCTGCCGACGGCCTCCGAAGCCTTGATCAGCGGCGTCAGATCGGGTCGCTTGTGCGCGTCGATCGGGGTCGGGACGGTGACGATGTAGATCGTGCAATCGGCGATGTCGGAGGTGTCGGCGGCGAAGGAGAGCTGCGTGGCGGACGCCAGCTCCTCGGCCGAGGTCTCTCGCGTGCGGTCGTGGCCGTCCTTCAGCTCGGCGATCCGCGCCCGGTTTATGTCGAACCCCACGGTGGGACGGATCTTGCCGAACTCCGCGGCAAGGGGCAGGCCGACATAACCGAGGCCGATGACGGCTATCTTCTTTGTTGGCTCACTCATCAAATCATCTTCCGTAATATTCTCTGAACACTGTCAGGAATGGCGCGATCCCGTGCGTGAATTCGGTCTTCGGCCGGTAGCCAGTCGGCTCCTGAATCAGCGCTGCATCGGCCCAGGTCGCCAAGACGTTGCGTTTCTGCATGTCCACGAAGTAGCGTTGCGCTGTCTTCCGGAGCGCCGCTTTATCTCACAGCTTTCTCTCCTTGGCCGAGGAGTACTCGTTCGGGAGCAGCAGGGCATGGCGGCGCTGCTTGAAGGTGCCATCTTATTAATCGTTCATCCCGTCGTAGCCCTGAATGCGGAAGCCCTCGGCCAGAAGAGGCTTGGCCAGGTGGAAGCCGATGAACCCGGCGGTGCCTGTGATGAGAACGCGCACCATGTCGGTCGGGATGCTCATTCCGATGCGGTGGGCTTGCCGTCGATCTCGCTTTGCAGCGCCTCGATCTCAGCGCGCAGCGCCTCATATTCCGCCCGTTTCCGCGCGAGGAACCGCCGGGTGAGGGCGGCCTTGGCGGCGATGCCGCGCGGGGTGAGGATATAGGCGTAGCGGCGCTTGTCGGGGTTGGCCGAGAAGTTGCCGAGCTTGATCATGCCTTTGTCGACTAACGCTTTGAGTTGGAAGTTCACGCTGCCGAGGCTGATGCCGACCGCTCGAGCAAGGTCGCGCTGGCTCATCTCGGGGCTGTCGTCCAGCAGTTTGAGCATGCGGAACCGCATGTCTTCCTGCATGGCATCACGGCGGTCTGTCATGGATGCGTCATGAAGGCAGGGCAGGTAACGGCTACCGCACAAGAGCTGGCCGGGCCATCTCCTGCGGGGTGGTTCGATGATGTAAGACAGGGCTTGGCCATATCGTTCAGTCTTGAACGGTATGGGTTTGCTCGCCTTTTGGCAAGATGGCGCAGCGATGGTTGACGTTCTGGTTGCAGAGCACCGCCGAAGCAATGGGAAACGGCCTAACTTCAGGCCCGTTGCTCGGCCCTTGCATCGGATCGCCGGGCGCCGTTGCGGGGTGCTGGAAGTCCGGGCAGGCTCGACCCGCGCGAGGCCGGCTCGGGACGGTTAACGCCGGCTGCTCAGATGCCCAGCCCGAGCATCTCCGACATGGCACGCCCGTAGGCCTGCACGATCAGCGCCTCGTCGTACTCGGCGGCCATCTTGGCCCGGCCCGCCTGTCCCATCTCGCAACGTTCGCCCGCCTCAAGCGACAGGAAGCGGCGGCAGGCGTCGGCCAGGCTCGAGCCGCTGCGCACCTCGCACAGAATGCCGCTCGCCTCGTGGTCCACCACCGCCGTGCAGCCGGGCACATCGGTCGCGATCAGGGGCCGCGCCATCGCTGCCGCTTCGATCAGCGTGCGGGGCGCGCCCTCGCGATAGGAGGGCAGGACGACGCAATGTGAGGCCGAGATGTGGGGGCGCACGTCCGGCGTGGTGCCGAGATAATTGATCACGCCCTCCGCCTCCCAGCCGGCCAGCTCCTCGCGGGAGATGGCTGTGCGGTTCTCGGAGTCAGTCGAGCCGAGGATCTGAAAGCGCGCCGTGACGCCCTCGGCCTTGAGTATCCGTGCCGCCTCGACGTATTCCCGCACGCCCTTGTCGCGCAGCAGCCGGGCGATCATCAGGAATCGCGTCTCCTCCCCCTCGGGGTAGGGCGCGGCGGCAAACCGCTCAAGGTCGATGCCGGAGCCGGGCAGCACCTCGCATTGCGCCTCGCGTACCAGCCGGCGCGACAGGAACAGCGCCTTGTCATCTTCGTTCTGGAAGAAGACCCTCGGCAACGGACGGAAGGCGTGGCGATAAAGTGTTTCTGCCACCCGCTGCAGCGCTCCGCCGGAGAGGAAGGCCGTGCCGAGCCCGGTGACATTCGGCAGGAAGGGCACCCCGCAAGTCCGGGCCGCCATGGCCCCGAAGAGATTGTTCTTGATCGTGTAGCTGAACACGATGTCGGGCCGCTTCTCCCGGAAGGCGCGCAGAAAGGCCCTGCGCAGGCGCAGCCCTTCCAGCGGGTTGAGCCCCTTGGCGGACATCTCCAGCGGCAGGACCCGGCAGCCCATCTCCTCGAGCTGTGGCACGCTGTCATCGGGCGGCGCCAGAACGGTGACGCGGTAGCCGCGGGAGAGCAGCGCCTTCAGAACCGGCTGGCGGAAATTCCAGATGTTCCAGGCGGCATTCACGGTTAGCATCACGTGAAGTGGGCGTGTCTGGGCTCTGGACGTCATGGTCATGGAAATTCGGGCCGACTGTGCTTCGTTTGAACTTCGCGCTGGTCCTATTGGCGCAGCTACCCGGAGGCCAGACGTTCTTTTCCACCCGGAGGCAGCGCTGACCCTCTCAAAGCACGACCGATCCGAGGCGATTGCTCTGCGACGGTTTCGATCGATGTGCCGGTCCGTCCGGGGGCGGACCGGCGGACCCATCACGCCTTCCAAGTATGCTGGTGCCGGAGGTTTCCGAGCGTCTCCGTAAACGCCTTGATGTCGAGGTCCAACCCGTCATGCTCGGCTTCGGCGTGGATACCGTTCTCGATCTGGGTGAGCTGTACGTCGGACAACCCCGCGAGGTCGAGACCTTCGGCGGCATTCCTGACGTAACTGGCGGTATGGGCCGCGCTCAGCTTGATCGGCGGAAGGGCCCGGCGTGCAGCGATCATCTCGTCCTGCGGATGGTAGGGGATCTGGCGATCCTCGGGTGCGATCCGCTCGGAGCGGCTCGAGAACAGCATGTCCATCTCGTGGCAAGCTTCGTCCTCATCAGCGAACGCTCCGATGGCGACGATCTCGCGCCCCGAGACCTTGAGGTAGCAACCATCGGGCAGGGGCACGCCGAGGGCCAGAAGCAAAGGCCTCCGGGACACAGCGGCATAATCGAACAGGTCGATGCTGTTGATGGCGTTGGCCGGGAACTCTTCCCGCGCGGCGATGACGTAGTACATGGGGTATCCTTCAAGGTGAAAGCGCCGCGAATGCGGCAGGTGGGCCGGCAGGCCGGGGATCCGGCCTGCCAGATTGTTCAGGGCAGATTGTCGGGCTGGATCGCGTAGATGCGCGTGCCGCCAGGGTAGTCCGGCAGACGCTGTTTCTTCTGCAGGCGATTGTTTTCGCCGGGGATCAACGCGCCGTACTTGCGGGCGACCCTCGCGACGAATTCGGCATCCCGGCCATTGCAGATCTCCGTCCGCCATGCCTCGGGGGTGACGTAATACGTCGTGTGTGCGGTGCCGTCGGGGCCCGGAACGAATGCACGATAGCCGCAGCGCGCGTGGACAGGGCGATCCTCAAGACGCGTGGGGACCTCCTCGTCCTCACTTGCCTCGGTGCTCCCGCGAGATGCGCTGATCGTCTCGAACCGGCTCCCGCCATGGATCTCGAAGTACCGCTGCAGGAGGCGGATCGCATCGGTCTCGTCCTCAGATGCGTTGCTGCCCCGCTCACGCCGCCACGCCTCGAAACATGCGAGCGCGGCTTCGTAGGCCGTGTCCCCCTGCCAGGGCACGACGCCATAACCCGTCGCGAGGCTTCCGGCCGCAGCGACCACCCCGAACCTGCGGGCGACACGGCCAACCTGCGCATCGTCATCGTCGCGGCGGACCTGCGCGACAAACCGGTCGACCGTTTGCCTCGCCGTCGCGATGGCCGCATCGCGGTCTTCCACGAGGGCCTCCACGAATGCCGGGCCGGCATGGCCGTAGGAGCGGGCTGCCTCACGAGCGAGATGATCGGACAGGGCGGCTTCACTCTTGAACCCATGGAGATCTTCGTAGGTGCGGTCCGATCCGGGCGCGGTCTCGATCGGCACGTCAAAGGCGCGGGCGGTTACGCCGCCAAGGAGCCTTCCGCGCTCTCCGAGCTTGCCGGAGGACATGTGCTGCCCGATCTTGACCTCGCCCGACGAGAGCGCGAGGACGCGCCATCCGAGCGCCGCACGCGCCTTGCCGGTCTTGTCCGCGCGGGCCTTTCCGCTGCCGTTGCCGAGCATGTAGATCACGTCGCCAAGCTCGTCCGGCGCGACCTGCTTGATCTCGTCAAGGACGAGCACGTTGTCGTTGTAAAGCGCCGCGATCCCTTCGAGACCATTCGCGGTAGCGCGCCACGTCGTCGAGTTACCGTTCTGGCCGCCGCCACCTGCCACGCTACTGGCGACGAAGATGATGGTTGTCTTGCCACGGGACGAGAGGCCAAAAATGTGGAAGACGGCGTTCTCCTCGCCAAGAGGTTCGAGGAGATAGCCGGAGAATGCGACGGAGATCGCGAAGGCGAGCCGCGAATTGCCGACCGCCAAGGCCGCGAGGCGCTGCCAGGCCTCGGGATCGCCGTGGCTGCGCATCTTGTGATCCATCTCGCCGAGATCGAGTTTCAGGCGCCGCTTCGTCCCAGGCGGCTGGATGACCCTGTCCGGGAAGCAATAGCTGTCGCCGTGCCAGCCGGGCTGAGTGACGACCTCGACGATCTCTGAGGTCTGCGCATGGCCGATATAATCCGCCAGAGCCTGCCGGCCGGCGCGACCCTGCGGACAAATGAAGCCCAGTTCGGCGAGGAGCTCGCGGAATTCCCGACCGTCTCCCGCAAGGAGACGTCCGGGCACGACCAGCATCTCCCAATCGCCCACCGGCGTCATCACGACAACAAGGTAGCCCCAGCCCGCGCCGGCCCGGCCGGTCCGCGTGCGGCCGACGACGAGCATCGGCGACCCCACAAACACCTCGTTCAAAGTGCCCTTGGCGGAGACAACGGGTTTGTAGATGCCGGTCTCGTCGATGCGGAAGCCGTCGGGCAGGGAGAGCCGCGTCTGCCAAGTATCCTGCATATACGTCGCGATCGGGTTGGCCGCACCAGCGGCCGGGTCGCCCGTCGCTTCGTCCGGGCCGGCCGGCGTTTCGGCGAGAAGATCTACCTCCGTCAGGAGGTCGGGCTGCTTCTCGATCATCCCGCGCAGCGCCGCCCCATCGAGCCCGTCCGCCACGGCGTCGGCGATGTCATAGCCGGGCGGCGTCTCGCCGGAGACAGCTGCACCGATCCGTGCGATATCGAGCCGGCGGATCCGCGCGCAGCGCGTATTGCGGAGGATCTCCTCGATCGCGCCCGTGGCCTTCGCGCCGGCATTGTCATGGTCGGGCATGAGGATCACATCGCGGCCCGTGAGCGGCGACCAGTCCGTCTTCGCGACAGCATTGCTCCCGCCGGACCACGACAGGCTCACGTTCTGCGGGAACGCCGCGGCGACCGCGTCGGCGCACTTCTCGCCCTCGCTGATGATCACCGGTGCTTCCGGCCGCGCGAGGAGGTCAGCAAGGCGATAGAGCGGCCGATTGTCGGACATGCCGCGCCAGGCGAAGACAAGCCCGCGCTCAGGGTCGCGCCAGAGCGTGACCTGGCGAAAAGTCTTGCGCGTGCCACTGGGCGTCTTCGGATCCTGCCGTTCGTAACGCGCCACAAGCCCGACGATACCGCCCGTTTCGTCGCGGTACGAATAAGCGGCAGTGCAAGACGCGTCGCGCGAGAGATCAGGCAGCGCAGTGTCGGTCGGCACCGGCACAACCCGGGTCGCGTCGGGCGAGAGGTCGCAGATGAGGGGGATCGGGGCGCGGACGATGGTATCGATCATGCCGCCACCCCCAGCTCGAGGGCAAGCCGGCGCGCCGCGTCGATCTGCTTGAGCCCGTGCAAATAAGCATAAAGCGAGATCGGGTCCCCGCCGGCGTCGCCCGTCGCAAAATCCGACCAGCGACCGGTCCTGATGTTGATGCAGAACGAGCCGATCGAGCGGTCGTTACGAGTGGGGTTGAGCGCAAGGTATTCCGCACCGCGCGTCACGCCGCCCGGCGCCCAGGTCCGGCAGAGGGTTTCGAGGCGGGGCAGCGCGGCAGCATTGACCGCGACAAAGATGTCGGGCCCGCTGCGGGGCCGGCTAAGGGTGGACGCGCAAGACTGCGTCATGGCAAATCTCCTTTGTGCGCCGACAGGCTTGCCTGCGGCGGTCGGGCGTGAGAGTTTGCTGGAAGAAGGCGTTGGTCGGGTCGGTTTGATGTGGCGTCAGCGACCCGGCCGCTCTTTCAGCGCGGTGTCCTCTTAATAGAGTCGTAAAGAACGAAAGCGCCAAGTGCTGGGCCCCGGGGTCAGGCGGGCTTTATGTGGATAACCTCAAAAAAACGGCCCAGAACCCAAAGATTTGTTCCCACGTTCCCGGTCCAGAACCTAAAGAAAGCAGTCCATGCGGCTGCTTTTCTTAATCTTTTTCACAAATTGTCAGATGTGGTGTCTTTGGAGGCTGCTGCGCTGAAGCGCCGGGAACACCGGGAACGGTGGGACCAGATCCCGCACGCTGCGTATTCCCGGCAGCCCTTTTCAGTGCAGGATTGGCGCTTCGGCGATCGCGCGGAGCTGATCGGCTAGCCGCGATAGCCAGCGCAAGGACCGACCGCCCGCGACCGCCTCAGTTGCCGTCTCGAGGATCGCCGGATCGACATCATCGCCGAGGATCCGCGCGACGAGATCACGCAAAAGCGCGCCTTCCGGCATCGGGCACTGCACGACTCGAACTCGGTCTCTCAGGGGGCGAGGCAGGTACGCGACATCGTTGACGCAAAGGACCCAGGAGACGTGGCTGAGATCCACGGGCGCTTCGAGATAGGGCGATTGATACGCAGCCGCGGTCGAGCGCTCGAGCAGTGGCAACAGCGCGTTGGCAGCATCGCCGCCATTCGAGCCGTGGGCGCGCTTCTCGATCTCGTCGAGGATGATGATCGGGTTTGCGACCTTTGTCTCCGCGATATGCTCGATGGGTCGCCCGGCGCTCGCGCTCGCCCACGTGTATTCACTGCCGGTCACGATGAAGCTTGCCGTGCTGCTGCTCATATCGAGGCGCAGCGGCGAGCAGCCCGACACAGCGCCGAGGCGCTCCGCAATGTAGGTCTTGCCACACCCGGGCGGGCCCGCGAGCACGAGCGGTGGAAGAGTAAAGGTGCCGGACTGCTCGACAGCAACACGGGCGGCCCGCCACAGGTAAGTGAGCGCCTCGGAGAGCCAGGGACTTTCTGAGTAGAGAGCTGCGAAGAGCTCGTCGCATCCATGCCGGTCCCGCGGGCCCGCAAGCGTCATGGGCTCGCAGAGCTCGGTGCGCAGTGCCTCGCGGTCCCGGGCCTTGGCATCCGTACGAGAAGATCGATCGACCGGGCGGTAGGTATGGATGCGCACGCTTCGCGCGCTCGTATCGATGCATCGGGACAATAGCTCGGCGGTACGGGATGCGTTCTCAGCCGTGGCGTCCTCAATCATCGCGCGGTGGCGCGCAATCGTCGGCGTGAATCGATGCCCGTCATGATACGCGTTTGTCGCTTGTCGGCGTGCTTCCCTCAGTCCCGACGTGCATCGCACGAAGGACCAGCGCGTCGTCGCTGTTAGCAGGTGCGACGCATACGTCTCGCTCTTTCCCTTGCAGAAATAGAGCGCGAGGCGCTGCGCCGCTCCATGTTTTGCGCGCAGCTCCACGTCCCGCCGATGCCGCCAGGCAAGCCGCAGCATCTGCGGTGTCAGGTCCAAACCTCGGCGGACTTGTTGCGCGATATCGACCTGGGGCAGATCGGAGGAACCATGCACATCGCCCGGCCATCCGAAGAGCCAGTAGGTGCCATAGCGCTTGATGGTGCAGGCGATCATGCGAAGAACTCCGCAAGAGCCGCGGCCGCGCCGCCGAGGACGGCGGCAACCCAGCTGAGCGCCTCGTAGACGCCATAGAGATTTGAAAGAGTGCGAAGACGACGCGTAAGCGCCGCGCGATGGGGGAAACGATGCATGGGACCCGACCTGCCGACATTGGAAAAGACGTCTGTCGTGATCGGGAGCGGCGACGTCTGTCTGCAGGCAGCCCGATCGCTCCGCCAAGGCGGAGACGTCAGCGTATGTGCAGGGCCGGTGTAATGATCGTCATGGGCTGTAAACTGGCGGAGCGATCGCGAGGTTTCAATGCCGGGGGGGGCAAAAATTTAGGAACAGGTATTCCGGAGGCAGGCAGATCTTTCATGCGAGCCATCGGGCAGGGGCGGTGGGTGACCTGCTCCCCATAGAGTCCGCGGTGATTAGTTCGCTCTGTTCAGGGTTTGGTCCTCTACTGACCGTTGGTGATACTCCCACGGGGTGAGCCCGTCGAGGCTCGTGTGGGGGCGGTGGTGGTTGTAGTCGTCGCGCCAGGCTGCGATCAGCTCTCGGGCATGGCGCAAGTTGGCGAACAGGTGCTCGTTGAGGCACTCGTCGCGCAGGCGACCATTGAAGCTCTCGACGAAGCCGTTCTGCATGGGCTTTCCCGGAGCGATGTAGTGCCATTGGACCCGGCGCTCCTCCTGCCATTTGAGGATGGCGTTCGAGGTCAGTTCCGTGCCGTTGTCGCTGACCACCATGCATGGATAACCACGCACCCGAGCGATGCTGTCGAGCTCACGGCCAACGCGCTGCCCTGACAGCGAGGTGTCCACGACCGCGGCATTCGCCATTGTCGCTCGGACCAATGGCGCGACATGGCAAATCATTCCCGGCTGAAGTCGTCGATGACGCAGAGCACCCGGAAGCGGCGACCATCGGACAGGCTGTCTGACACGAAGTCCAGCGACCACCGCTGGTTCGGTCCCTGCGGGATCGCCATAGGTGCCCTGGTCCCCAAGGCCCGCTTGCGACCGCCCCGTTTACGGACTGTTGAGCCTTCTTCTCGGTAGATCCGGTAGAGTGCTCCGGCCTACGAATGGTCCACTGGACCATTCGCTTCACGGCCTCCGATCCAGTTCACCTTCCAGCCTTCGCGACCAAGAAGCAGGTGCAGCCTTCGATAGCCGAAGCGACGCCGCTCGCTGGAAAGCTCCTTCAGCCTGTCTCGCAGCTCGGTGTCCGCAGGTCTGCTTGATCCACGTCGATACACCCGCGGATCGATCCCGGCCAAGGCACAGGCCCGTCGCTGCTTATAGCTCTTCTCTGTCATGGCCCAGTCCACGGCTTTCCGCCGCGCACCGGGCTTCAGAAGTTTTTTCCCAGCATCTCCTTGAGCATGGCGACATCGAGCATCTGCTCCGCCAGCATCTTCTTCAGCTTCGCGTTCTCGGCCTCAAGCGCCTTCCGCCGTTTGGCCTCGGACACTTCCATGCCTCCATACTTCGAGCGCCACTTGTAAAAAGTGCCATCGCTGATGCCATGCTTCCGGCAGAGCTACTTGGCGCCTATCCCGGCTTGGTGCTCCTTCAGAATGCCAATGATCTGTTCTTCGCTGAAACGGCTTTTCCGCATCGTCTGTCCCCTCGTGTGGAGAACAGGCTAACCTCAAACCGCGGACGTTTCAGGGGAGCAGGTCAGCCTCGAGGATGTCCGGCACTATCGTGACGACGACGATGATCGCGAGATCCGGGCAACCCTCGACGGCATCACCTTCGAGGCCGAATACGATGATGGTCGACTCGAAGAACTCACGGCCGCCCCCGGCTCAATTCTGCCGCAAGCGCTGCTCGATGCGCTGGTGCCTCCCGAAGCCTTGTTGCGCGCCGCGGACATGAGCATCCGCCACATCGTCCGGGTGGAGTTCGACGACGACGGCGAAATCGAGATGACCGGTATGGATGACGACGGCTCGGTCGAGGTGACCTTCGCCGCAAACGGACAGATGCGCGAATTCGACCGCCGCGACGACGCCCGCCGTGGCCCTACGGGTGACGCGTTAAATCATGGCCTCGCCGGGGGCGACGTGCGGCGTATCGCTGCCGATGCGGGATATGCGGATGTGGACTGGATCGAGATCCGCCCAAACCACGTGGAATTCGACGCCACCAATCCCGACGGCGAAAGCGTCGGGGTCCGCCTCAACCGCGACGGACAGGTCGTCCGCGAGAAGCGGCGCCGACTGGCGACCGCGAGAAAAGCCGCGCACGCCCGCATAGGGGGCGGGCGCGGTTCACTCCTATTTTTGAGCCGTCCCGGCACTAACCGGGACGGCTCATCCGATTATGCCTCGCTTTCCGCTTCCTCTTTCCGTACGATCTCCTCCAAAACCGGCAAGCTCTTTGCGAACAAGAAGCTGGAAAGAAACGTGTCGCGGGGCGCCAAGCGCCGGGACGTCTGGCACTCAAGCCCAGTCATGCGCCAAATCTCCGGCTCCGAGTTATCCACTGTCAGGTCGGCCGCCGTTCCATCCAAAAACACCCAGCGAAAAGTGAAAAGGGGTCCGACGCGCGTTACTCCCTTCAGAATTCAGGCGTCTGCGACACTAGGATCGTCTGCAAAGACGCACTCGACGGGTTCCCCGGTAAATTCCGCAATCACCTCACGGAGGTTGAAAGCAATCCCTTCATTCGCCGTACACATACGGTTGCTGACAAGGCTGAGGCCAAACCACTCGATCGGCTGAAGAGAACGGTAAACCTCCAAGTCTTCTTCCGGCGCAACGATGTCATCCAATCCCCACGGCATGAGACGGAGTGACTTCGGGTTAATCACTCCAACATTGCAGATCTGAGACAGGAGCGTCGTCCACTGCTGTAACGTCAATTTCGGCACGTGACGGCCCACGACCCAAATCATGGCATCCAAAATCCCCAACAGGCGGGCATCTCCCACCTCCGGTTCATCATAATAGAAAGACTCCCCGACTTTTGCGCGGTCTTCTTCCATCAAGGATGCGAGCTTCACGACCTTTTCGTAGGCAACGGTGGACTTTGCGCACTCGGCATTGTGCGCAAGAATGATAGCGGTGTCCATAGGACAACCCCCTGAAAAGCAAGGTCTCTTAGCATCAAAAGACCAATTGGTATTCTGAAAAGCAGTGCATTAACGACCGACTTTCCGATGAACCTTCCCGTTTTGGCTGCATACCCGGGGAAGTTTTCGAAGCCCATTGATGTCGAATGACATCGCTCCGCGGAATTAATAGAAGGTCGCCTTACCAGCCTGAACTTGTTTTGCTTTCGCGGTGTCCAGCGCCGTGAAGAGGATGCGCCTCTTCTGGGTGACAGGAGAATATGCTCTCGATCTCCGGCTTCAAGTGATGACAGAAAATTTTTTCCAGAGCCCAGTGGAGAGCCGCACCGGTGAGACCGAAGTCTCGATTCCGATGCCAAGGCATCCAGACGACGTCGGTCCAGCGTCTCAAGCTCGCCGAATTAAGACAAGGATTCCCGGGGTGCGAATGTTTGCCTTCACGCCTCATTGCAGAGCGAAATCAGTATCTTAGCTCTATCAGAGAATTTGATTACGCCACCAATTTCTATCAGGCAGCCCCCGCGAGCTCAATCGTGCTGGCGCCAGCGCCGCGGCGCGTGACGCGCACCTGAACCGGGATGCGGTCCTTCATCGCCTCCACGTGGGAGATCACGCCGATCGTGCGGCCCTGCGCCTAGAGCGTCTCGAGGGCGTCCATGCGATGTCGAGGTCTTCCGCATCGAGTGAGCCGAACCCCTCGTCGATGAAGAGCGTCGCGGCGAGGCCGCCCTGCCCGCCCATCTGCGACAGGGCCAGCGCCAGCGAGAGCGAGACGAGAAAGCGCGCGCCGCCCGAGAGGGAGCGCGTCGCGCCGCACGCGGATCCGCGCGGGCCGCACCGGCGCGGCGGCGAGCAGTTTCTCGGCCTCGGCCAGAAGGACCGCGGCCGGCCCGGTCGCCTCGAGGTTCACGTAGACGAAGGGCTGCAGGCCGCTCGGGGTGTCGGGATCGAGGCAGAGCGCGTCGAGCGCCGCCTCGAACTCCGCAAAGGTCATGGCGCCGCGCTGCGGGAGTCGCAGCATCTCCGCGGGACGCGCGATCGGCACATGCGTGTGAGAGATGTCGTTTCCCTCGATCTCGAGGAGGGTCACGCCGTGATCGTAGCCGGCCTCCGCTGCCGAGAGCGGAAAGCACGAGCCCGCGTAGCGGGTCCGGCCACCGAGCGTCTGGTGGCGATGCAGGTGGCCAAGCGCGACGTAGTCGAAGGCCTCCGGGAAGACATCCTCGGGCAGCGCATGCTCACCGCCGATCAGGATGCGCCGCTCCGCGCCCTCGCTCTCGGTGGTGCCGTGGCAATGCAGGTGTCCCATGGCGATGACCGGCAGGTCGCCGGCGATCTCAAGGGCTTGTGCCGCCATGCTCGCATGGAAACGCCGGGCCGCCTCGACGATGGGCGAGCCGCGGCCCTCGCCGGCTGCGGAACTGAGGCCCGGAAGATCCGGCGCGCGCAGGAACGGGATGGCGCAGACCCAGGCGCGCGGCGCGCCGTCCGGGCCCGGCAGCGGGACCATGTGCCGGCCCGACAGGATCTCCTCACCCTCGCGGCGGATTGTGGCGAAGACATGGACATCGAGGCTTTCGAGAATGGCCGAGGGCGCCTCGAGGCGGCCCGCGGGGTCGTGGTTGCCGCCGGTGATCACCGTGCGCAGCCCGGGGCGCGCATCCTTGAAGCGGCGCAGCGCCGAGTAGAGCAGCCGCTGGCTGTCACCCGAGGGGTTGATGCCGTCGAAGACATCGCCCGAGGCCAGCAGCACGTCGATCTCTTCGCGGGAGAGGATGCCGCAGAGCTCGTCGAGCCACACCCGCTGCTCCTCGTCCCGGGACCAGCCGTTCAGTGCCTGGCCGATATGCCAGTCTGCCGTGTGAAGAATTCGCATGCTTCCTGATCCCTGCGTCTGTTCTGCGACAGCTCCGAACGCGCGATCTCCGAGGACGGCAAAGCACCCGAAGTTTTTTCATCAGGTCTTGTTGTACGGGTTTTGTCACGGAAATCGGCCGATTTGTCACGCCCTGTGACACCCGGTGTGACACTCGTAACCCACTGACAATTATTACGAATAACTCTTACTATCTATCGGTGTCACGGAATATAGAGATATGTATTCACGTACGCGCACCCACTCGCACCCACGCGCACGCACGCAATACTCATCTCGGCGTGACATGTGGCATAGGCTAAGTCATTGATATGGTTTGATATAGCTGTCACGCGTGGCAGGACACGTCCAGAGGCGTGACGGCTTCAGGTGAATCGAAGGGCAGAGACTCGGCGTTCGCCACGGGCGCGGAAGTCCAGTCGGGAAGCGCGGAGGAGCTGCCGTTGATGCGTCTGACCCGAACGTCTCGGATGGGCGTATTCCGTTGAAAAACTCGGCTTGTCCGAAGATCTGACCGCTGATTCAATATCGTTGCAACGGTCCGAGGTGAGCGGCGATGATGGGGTCCCGGCAGGAGGCGCAAGGCGCTCTGTTCTATGAGTTCTCGATCGAAGCGCATGTGCCGCCAGACCATATGCTCCGATCTGTGGATCGGTTCGTCGATCTGGCCGGCGTCCGGCAGCACCTTGCACCGTTCTACAGCCCCACCGGGCGGCCGTCGGTAGATCCTGAGCTGATGATCCGCATGCTTCTGGTCGGTTACATCATGGGCATCCGGTCCGAGCGCCGTCTCTGCGAGGATGTCCATCTCAACCTTGCCTATCGGTGGTTCTGCCGTCTCGATCTGGCCGATCGCGTCCCGGATCACTCGACCTTTTCCAAGAACCGCCACGGTCGTTTCCGCGACAGCGACCTGCTGCGGCATCTGTTCGAGACGGTGGTGGCGCGGTGCATTGCGGAGGGCTTGGCGAGCGGTCAGCGCCTCTCCGCCTTTCCTGATGACGCCTTCGCGAACTTCTTCTTCCAGGCGTAGAGCGAATACGGGCTGACCCCGAGCCGCTCCAACACTTCCCTGACCGGGTAGCCCCGCTCGGTGATCTGCGCGACCGCGCCCCGTTTGAACTCATCGCTGAACTTGCTGCTGCTCATCATGGCCTCCTTGCCTAAAAATTAGCGAAGAAGGCGTCCACAATACACGGGGCTATTCAAGCGCCTTCAGCCGTTTGGCCTCGGACACTTCCATGCCCCCATACTTCGAGCGCCGCTTGTAAAAAGTGCCATCGCTGATGCCATGCTTCCGGCAGAGCTACTTGGCGCCTATCCCGGCTTGGTGCTCCTTCAGAATGCCAATGATCTGTTCTTCGCTGAAACGGCTTTTCCGCATCGTCTGTCTCCTCGTTGAGAGAACAGGCTAACTTCAAAAAGCGGACGGTTCAGGGGAGCAGGTCATGGGTAACTCGAATGCTCTTGAAACGCGGATCGCGCACCAACACTCTTGTTAGACGGATAGCATGGATGACGTGGTTCGTGATCAATCACTGCCCTCAGGGACCCCATTCGAGCAGCTCACTCGGTCCAGATTTATGCTCGTGGAGATGATTTTGAGAAAATATTTTCGCACCATCGCGACGGTCCAGATCGGTCCTATGTCACTGTTTCGGCGGGTGGTTCTTAGGAAAAAGTTTTTCATAACAGGCTCTTGAGAGAGCCGGTCCAGGCGCGATTTCCCCCGGGTGCTCTTGTGGGCTGAAAACCGGCGCATAGTCTTCCCGAAAATCGAGAAGACGAGCCGTCCGAAAGGGCGGCAAACCGAGCCGGGCCTATGAACGAAATGCAAGCAAACACAGCACCTCCTACCTTCCCGGAGCGCAAACCGCGCCTCTCCGGGCAGTATGAGGAAGTGCGCAGCGATCGTTCCGGATTTCCGCATGTCAACGGCGTTCCGCTCCGCCTTATGACCGGCGAAGAGTTGGCAGAAATGATGCTTTACGACGGTGTCACCAGCGGATTTCGCGCTTGGTGCCGGCAACTTGGCATCAGGACCGTGCCCGGCCGAAAGAACGTCTACGATCCGGTACATGTCCGCGCGCGGATCGATGCGGCGCATGAAAATGGTCTTACGCCCGGATCCCGGAATGAGCCCGAGAACGAACAAGAGCTGAGTTTCACCGAGAGGAGCAGGATCCGCCGAAATGCGCGCACGTAACAAGAACTACATTCGCGGAGTTCACCGCGTTGCGAAGCGCCTGAGTGACGGGACGCGCCGCGAATACCACTACGTCTACCGGGGAGGGCCGAAATTCTGGTCGAACGATATGGATTTCGGAGAAGGCGATCCCCGCTACGTGGCGGCATATCAGCAGTTAGAGAAGGGGCCGGGCCAGCGGCGTACGGTCGACCCGAAATCCGTGCGTGCAGTTCTCGAACGCTATCGCAGCTCCGCGGAATTCGTAAAACTGAAGTCGCGGACGCAGAAGGACTACGCTTCCTTTCTGAACGACTTCGAGTCGGAGTTCGGTCCCGACCCCATTGCGATGTTCGAAGAGGTGGAGTCCGTTGGCGAAATCAGGCAGTGGCGCACGAAGTGGGCGCACTCGCCAAAACGCTATGACTATGCCGGAACCGTCGTGACCCGCTTTCTCAACTGGGCCTGCGCGAGCGACACCAGCCTTCGCACGCATCATCACACAGGCCAGAAAAAACTCTACAAGTCGCAGCGCGCGTCACTCATCTGGACGCCGGAAGAAGTGCAGACACTGCTCGCGGCGGCACGTCCCGCGGAAGCGCGTGTCATTGTCGCGGCCTCTGAGGGAGGCCTTGCGCCGCAAGACATCGGGACGCTCAGCCTCACGCACGTCCAGACCACACCACGCGGTCGGCGACTGTTTCTTCAGCGCGGCAAGAACCGCAACCCGGTCAGCATCCCGGTGACCGAAGCTCTGGGTGAGTTGATCGATACCGTTCCGGAGGGTCAGGCGCATATCGTCACGTCCCTGACCGGACGTCCGTTGACAGCGCTCCGGGCGAGCCAGATCATTCGCGGGGTGAAGGAGCGCCACAATGCTCGCGCCGAGGCGGACCCGTCGCTCATGCCAATCCGCGACGAGCTGCATCCCTATGATCTGCGCGGCACGGCAGCCACCGCGCTGCTCCGTGCCGGCTGCAGCCTCAATGAGATCGCGGTGACAATGGGGTGGGGACTTCGGCACGCGGGAAACGTGATCGAAAGCTACGCGGCGCTGGTACCTGAAGTGTCCGACGAGGTCTTGCGTAAACTCATTGCGGCACGGTCAGGGGCGGTTTGACTGGCTGGATCGAAAGCTATCGGCAACACCCTCAAAGAACTCCAGCGGTCGGATGCGGGACGAGCTGCCCCGCCGATTGCGTCATCTGCATGGGCATCCCGTCCGGGGTTCAGGTCCTGGGTCCGGAGGGTAGGGGTGCGTAGCGCGTCCGCTCTCAATACGCCACTTCCGGCAGCCACAGGGCGAGGAAAGGGAAGAACGCGACGAGCAGCAGCGCGAGCATCTGGAGGGCGACGAATGGAACCACGCCGCGGTAGATATGTCCGGTCGTCACGCCCGCCGGCGCCACAGCTTTGACGTAGAACAGTGCCATGCCCACGGGCGGCGTCAGGAACGAGGTTTGCAGGCAGATTGCCATCAGGATCGCCACCCAGACCGGATCGAACCCCATGGATACTACGATCGGCACGGTCAGCGGCGCGACGACAAGGACGATTTCCATCCAGTCGAGCACGAATCCCAGCGCGAAGACAGTCGCCAGGATGAGGATCAGAATGCCGGTGGGCGACCAGTCGAGCCCGGTCAGGAGCCCTTCGACGAGATCGTCACCGCCATAGCCGCGTAGCACGACGGAAAAGCAGGTCGCGCCGAACATGATCGCGAACAAGAAGGCGGTGGTGCGCGCCGTGGCCGTGCAGGTGTCGATCAGCGTCCGCCAGTTCAAGGTGCCGTTGGCGAGCGTGATCAGCGTGGCGCCGAGCGCACCGAGGCCCGAGGCCTCGGTGGGGGAGGCGATGCCGAAGAAAATCGAGCCGAGCACGAACAGCATCAGAAGAAGCGGCGGCACCAACGCCCGTACGATGGCGATAAGCGCCTCGCGATCGAGTGGCCCGGCGTCAGGGTCGGGCGGCGCGTAGCTTGGCCTGAGCATCGACAGGATGACGATGTAGCCGACGTAGAGCACCGCGAGGACGACGCCCGGCAGCACCGCCGCCATGAAGAGGTCGCCGACGGACAGGCGCAGCTGGTCGCTCATGACGATCAGCATGATCGAGGGCGGGATCAGGATGCCCAGGCAGCCCGAGGCCGCGACCGTTCCGAGACCGAGCGGCATGTTGTAGCCTGACCGCTGCAGCGCCGGCAGGGCCACGGTGGCCAGAAGCACCACCGAGGCGCCGATGATACCCGTGGATGCGGCGAGGATCACGCCGATTACGACGATGGAAAGCCCCAGGCTTCCCGGTGTCCGCCCGAGGCTTCGCGTCATCGCGGCGAGCAGGCGTTCGGCCACGCCGGATTTCTCTAACATGAACCCCATGAAGACGAACATCGCGATGGGAACGAGCGAATAGTTCGTGAGCGTGGAGAAGATGCGGTCTGCGGAGAAGCCGATGAAGTTGATCCCCGCGAAGACGTCGATACCGGCATAGGGCAGCACCTCGGCCAGGAGGGCGAAGAGCACCCCGACACCGCCCAGCACGAAGGCCACCGGAAATCCGGCGAAGAGGCCCACGGCAAACGTGGCGAACATCGCCATCACGAGGTACGCTTCGCTCGTCATGATCGGTCGGCCTTTCGCGGTTCGAGAAGAATGAGGGCATTGCGGGCGAGGGCGGCAATGCCCTGGAGCAGCAGCAGCACGATGCCGACGAACATCAGCAGCTTCACGAGATAGCGCGCCGGCAGACCGCTCGGCATGGGGGAGCCTTCACCGATGCTCCACGAATAGGTGAAGCTGCCCCAGGAGAACCAGGCAATCCCGATGGTGAAGGGAAGCAGGAAGAGAAGCACACCGGCGATCTCGATCCACGCGCGACGTCGCGGCGACCAGCGTTCGCGCAGGACATCGACGCGGACATGGGCGTCGTGCCGGTAGGCGTAGCCAAGGCACAGCATGACGGTGATTGCGTTGAGGTGCCATTGCAGCTCCTCAAGCTCGACTAGGCCGAACCCGAAGCCGTAGCGCAGGACCACGTTGCCCACGACGACAAGCATCAGGAACGGCAGCACGAGGGAGCCGGCGATACCAGCCCCCTCGTTCAGCCATTCAATCGGGCTGGCCAGACCCTGGAGGAAACGCCTCATGGCTGTCCTGCCCGCTTACTGGCGCAACTCTTCCCAACTGCCCGCGGTCTCGCGATAGGCGGACAGGGAATCCCAGACCTCCGCGAAGGTCTCGTCCTGTTCGGATTGTTCGGCCATCACTTCGGCGGTCGCCTCCTCGAACGCGGCGAGGACCTCTTCGGGGAATTGCCGGATCTCGACCCCGTTCTCGGCGAAGGCGTCGATCGCTTCGGCGTTCTCGACATAGGTCGAGGTCAGGCCCCACAGCATGGTCTCCCGGCAGGTCAGTTCGATCAGGCTTTGCTGACCCTCCGACATCTCGTCCCACTTGCGCTGGTTGATGATCAGTTCGTTGATCGCGGCGGGCTGGTGCCAGCCGGGGAGATAGTAGTTCTTCGCGACCTGATCGAAACCGCTCTGCCGATCGATGGCGGGCATCGAAAACTCGGTGCCGTCGATCACGCCGCGCTCGAGGTTCGGGAAGATCTCGCCTCCCGAAAGAAGCACGACGGAGGCACCCATCTTCTTCATGACCTCGCCCGCGAGGCCGGCGAAGCGCAGCTTGAGGCCTTGGATGTCCTCGACGGATTCGATCGGCTCTTTGTACCAGCCGCCCGCTTCCTGGGCCATCAGGCCGCAGGGTACGGTGACGACGCCCTGATCGGCGTAGATGTCGCGCCAGATCTCGAGGCCGCCGGCATTGTAGAGCCAACCGACATAGCCTACCGCGTCCGGCCCGAAGGGCACGCCTCCGAAAAGCTGCACGGCGGGAAACTTGCCCGCGACGTAGAGCGGCGAGGTATAGCCGGCGTCGAGCGTTCCGCGCTGGACGGCATCGAAGATTTCCAGCGGCGGAACGAGGGCTCCGGCATCGTAGAGATCAATGCTGACGGCGCCGCCGGATGCCTCGCCGATGGCGTCGGCGAAATGCTGTGCGTCCCGCCCGCTGGCGGGCAGGGTCAGCGGCCAGGCGCTCTGCACTGCGAGCTGCACGCTTTCCTCCTGCGCCTGGGCTGCCGGCATGAGAGCCATGAGGCCCGTCGCGGCAAGCGCGAGCGGGCGCAGGGAGCGTTTGGAAGCAAGGGAAATGGGCATTGGGTAGATACCTCCGGTCTGACTGTTGGATCCGCACGAAACGGCGGGTGCAGCGGCGATCTTGGTGTCGCGTCCGCATCAGCTTTACCCAAATTTACTATTTTATAAAGATATTTTTCGATGTAATTTACCCTTTATGGATCGTGGAAACGCCTCAGGCAGCCTGGAGGGCAAAGCGTTTGTCACCGGCGCGGCCGGCGATATCGGACGACGAATCGCGGATCGCCTGGAAGGATCGGGTTGCCGGGTCATTCGCGGGGATCTTTCCGGCGGAGCGGGGATCGTGCAGCTGGATGTCCGGGACGAAGCCGCCGTCCGGGCTGCATTCGACGAGGCGGAAAGCGACGGCGTGCCGGTGTCGATACTCGTCACCTGCGCGGGCATCATGCCGGCGGGAAAGGCGGCGATGCGGATCGCGGCAACATCCTTGCGGGAATGGGATGACGTGCTCGCCGTCAACGCGACCGGCACCTTCCTGTGCCTGAGGGAGTTTTTGCGCCGGCGCGAGGCCGATCCGGTGCCGCAAGGTCGCGCGATCCTGCTGTCCTCGGCGGCGGCGCAGCTCGGCGGCTATCGCGGCAGCGCCTCCTACGTCGCGTCCAAGGCGGCCCTGTTAGGTCTGACGAAGATCGCCGCGCGCGAGGCGGCCGGCTACGGTGTCACGGTAAACTGCATCGCGGCGGGCCCGATCGAGGGCGGCATGTTCGATGCGGCGACCACGCCCGAAAGCGCCGAGGCGCTCGCCGGGCGCATTCCCATCGGTCGTATCGGAACGCCGGACGACGTGGCCGCGGCGGCGCTCTATCTCGCCGGGGCGGGGGCAGAATGGGTGACCGGCGCGACGCTGGACGTCAATGGCGGGTACCGGATGCAATGACCCGGCGAGGCGCCCTCTCACTCCGGCTTGTGCAGAAGCATGTCCCCGGCCTGATCGTACATGCCCACCATGAGATGCATGGTTGTCACCATCGTCTCGAGCCCGCCGGGCGCGTGGGGCATCTGGCGGAACAGGCGCAGCAGCGTCTGGCGCCTCTTTTCCTTGTAGGCAGTCACCAGGCTGTCGCCCAACTCGGACACGACGTAATGCGTTGTCTTGCGCGAGGCGCCGCGCTTTTCGATCAGCTTGAGCTGGGACAGCTTCTTCAGCCCGTATTGCAGGTTGGGCAGATCGTCCCGGTGGAGAAGGCGACTGATCTCCATCAGGCCCTTCGGCGCGTTGTTCATGTGAATGACGTGCAGGATGGACGCTTCGGTTCCGCTGAGATTGAGATCGCAGACCGCCGCGAAACAGTCCCGCCGCCAGCGCGAGAAGGCGGCGCCCAGGTGCCAGAGGGCATATTCGAATTCGGCCAGTTCAGTCTCTTCCGAAGCCTCTGCGGGGTTTTCGGTCGGCTTGGACACAGTCAACGACTCCTCGAGGATTGAAAAGAATGAGCGCGGAAGAAGAGATATCGGGTCCCGTTTGTCAATTCTTGCAGGCTGGCAGCGTCTTCGCCTTGCTGGAACGGCAATCCGGGCACTACGCCGAGAACGACCTGCTTGTCCTGACGAAGGGCACGGCCGAGCTGTGGTCTTCCCCGCGGCGCCGCTGGTCCTATGCGGAGATGCTGGAGGCCATCCGGACCCTGTCGGATCGATACGCCGCGGCCGGTCTCGGGGCCGGGGATCGAGTGGCGCTCCTTCTGGAGAACCGCCCCGACCATTTCGCGCACTGGCTTGCGCTCAACAGGCTCGGCGCCTCGGCGGTACCGGTCAATCCTTCCGCCAGCGCTGCGGAGCTGACCTATCTGCTGGAACACAGCGAGGCGAAACTGCTCGTCCGGCTGGATGCCCATGCCGACCTCGCCGATCCGGTCGCCGCGGAACTTGGCCTGCCCGCCATCGGGCCCGAGGGCCAGATCCCGCGGATCGGGGAAACGTCCGCGCCTGCCGCGCCCGAGTTGTCTAGGGAATGCGCGCTCATATACACGTCGGGGACCACCGGTAAGCCCAAGGGCTGTATCCTGAGCAACCGCTACTTCCTGAACTGGGCCACGTGGTATGATGCGCAGGGCGGATTTATCTCGCTCCGCAAGGGGCGGGAACGTCTTCTGACGCCGCTCCCGACATTCCACGTCAACGCCATGGGACATTCCTTCATGGGAATGCTGTCCTGCGGCGGTGCCCAGATCATCATGGACCGCTTTCACCCGCGTTCGTGGTGGGCGGACGCGGCTGAGACGGGGGCGACCTGCTTTCACTATCTCGGTGTGATGCCCGCCATCCTGCTCGAGCTTCCCGAGGGCCCCGAAGACCAAGCCCACGGAATGCGCTTCGGTCTTGGTGGTGGCGTCCATCCCGACCATCACGAGCGGTTCGAGGCGCGTTTCGGCGTGCCGATCCTCGAAGGCTGGGCGATGACGGAAACGGGGGGCGCCGGGACCTTCTGCGCCGCGTCAGAGCAGCGCCATACCGGCACCCGTGCCATCGGCCGGCCAGACCGGCCGGGTCCGCCGCTCGAGGCCAGGTTGATCGAGGAGGATGGCTCGGAGGTCGAGCCGGGCGCGCCCGGCGAACTCGTCCTTCGTGCCGCGGGAGACGATCCGCGTGTGGGGTTCTTTTCCGGCTATCTCAAGAACGCGGAGGAGACGGAGAAAGTCTGGCAGGGCGGCTGGCTTCGTACCGGCGACGTGATGCGGGCAAGCGCGGACGGCACGCTGCATTTCGTCGAACGGCGCAAGAACATCATCCGACGCTCGGGCGAGAATATCGCGGCCTCCGAGGTCGAAGGGGTGGTCCTGTCCGTCCCGGGCGTTTCGGGCGCCGCCGTCATCAGCAGCCCCGATCCGCTCAGGGAGGAGGAAGTTCTAGCCGTGATCGTGCCAGAAGGGGACCGGAGCGCCGATGCGCTGGCCGAGGCGGTCTTTGCCGCCTGCGCGGAACGGCTGAGCTACTTCAAGGTGCCGGGCTACATCGTCTTCCGAGACTCCCTGCCGACGACATCGACGCAGAAGGTACAGAAACACGTTCTGCGCAGTATCGCCGCCGCGCCGATGGACGAGGCACGCGCTTTCGACTTGCGGGCGCGCAAGCAGGCTCTGCGAACGGACGCCCAATGAACCTGCGCGGCTATGACGACATCGTCCTCGCGGCGCCCGTTTCGGTGCCCTACGAGCGATATTCCACGGACGGGGCGGCAGTGTTCTTCGCGCGTACGCTCAAGGGATTGCTGGAGGCATCAGGCCTGGGGAAAGACCGCATCGACGGGATGTGCATCGCCAGTTTCACGCTTTCGCCCGACAGCGGCATCGGCCTGACGCGCGCACTGGGGCTCGCGCTCGACTGGCTGGACACGATCCCGCTGGGCGGCGCCAGCGCCATCGCCGCCATCCGCCGCGCGGCCGCGGCCGTCGCGCGGGGCGATGCGGATATCGTCGCCTGCATGGGCGCCGACACCAATGTTCCCGGCGGGTTTCGGGAGAACACGGCGACCTTCTCTCAGGCGTCGCAGGATGCGGTATATCCGATGGGGGCGGGCGGGCCGAACCAGAGCTTCGCCTATATCACGGACAATTACATGCGCCGCTTCGGCGCCACCGCTGAGGATTTCGGGCACCTCTGCCTCGCCCAGCGCAAGAATGCCGGCGGCAACCCGCGCGCCATGCTGCGCAAGCCACTGACCATGGAAGATTACCTGACTTCCCGCCCCATCGCCGGGCCGATCAGGCTTTTCGATTGCGTGATGCCCTGCGCCGGGGCCGAGGGATTCCTCGTCATGCGCCGAGCCGAGGCCGAGGCGCTGGGGCTGCCGCATGCCTCCCTCCTCTCTGCGATCGAACGGCATAACAGCGCCACCGCCGATCCGGTGCAGGAGAGGGGCGGTTGGGCCGAGAGGGCAGATGCCCTGTTTGCAAGCGCCGGTATCGGGCGAGAGAGCATCGACGTCCTCCAGGTCTACGACGATTACCCCGTAATCAGTTTCTTGCAGCTGGAGGATCTGGGCTTCTGCGCCAAGGGGGAGGCCGCCGCCTTCGTCGCATCGCACGATCTGACCTATGCGGGGGATTTTCCGGTGAATACCGGCGGTGGCCAGCTGTCCGCCGGCCAGGCTGGCGCGGCCGGCGGTTTTCTTGGCGTGACGGAGACGCTTCGCCAGCTGTGCGGGACCGCGGACGGGCATCAGGTAGAGAGCGCCCGCATCGGTCTCGTCAGCGGATTCGGAATGATCGTTTACGACAAGGGGCTGAGCAGCGGGGCGGCCATCCTCGCCGCCGCCTGAAAGGACGCATGACCGACCAACTCCCCCCCAATCGCCGCAGCCCCGCCGCCCGGGCCCTCACCGCGCCGGCCGCGGAAGGGCGTTTCGTGCTCCAGCATTGCAATGTCTGCGGGACCGTTCAGTATCCCCCGCAGGAATTCTGTACCGGGTGCCTTTCCCTCGATCTCGGCTGGAAGGACACCTCGCGCGACGGCCAGCTGGTGGCCGAGGCCGAGATACATCACAGCCTGGAGCCCGCATTCGGCCCCGATCTTCCGATGAGAACCGGCCTCGTCCGTCACGAAAGCGGCGTGACGCTGGTCGCGTTCCTCGACGACACTTGCCGTGTCGGCGCGGGGGTGCGCCTGGAGCTGGCCCTCGACCGGGGCGGCGCCGCTATCGTGAAGGCGAGTGTGCGTTAGAAACGTCGGTTCGGATGGTGCCGGGCGGCATGAGTGACGAGCAATCACATGCCGAACAGGTTGCGGAAGAGCTTCGTGGGCGCGGTTCCAAAACAGGCCTAGCTGGCCCACCTGACCTACATCCGTACCGTGGTTGGCATCCCGTTCCTCCTCCTCGTCGTCCAAAGAGTCGGCCCGCCTTTGGTAATCCCTCTCGTTCGGGCGATTTTCGCGAGTAGCAGGTGAGCCGAAGCCGCCTCGCTTGCGCGATGCGACGAGCAAGAATTGTAAACCGGTGTGTAAACCGGAAGAGCCGCCTCAGGTCGCTCTCTATCTAAGTCATTGAAATTAAATGGAGGCGAGTACCGGAATCGAACCGGTGTACACGGATTTGCAATCCGCTGCGTAACCACTCCGCCAACTCGCCTTGTCAACAGGTTAGCCGCGCGTGTGGTTGGCGCGGCAACGTCTTGGCGGGCAGTCCTAGTCGGTGGCTTGCTCTTCCGCAAGGCGCTTTTTGGGAAGGTCGTTCCGTCATCTTTCCGCGGCTCGCAGCCTGAAACCTGCGGGCCATGCCGGGCTCGTACGGTCGCGGAGGCGGCGTCTTTCCGTTGCTCGGTCTGGCGACTGGCGGCGCGGGCTTGTTCGAACGTCCGTCCGCCGATGTCACTGCAGGGTTCCTGCCGTCGGACGGATTTCCAAGGCATGATCGCCATATTGAGGGCCAATTCGGGCTTCATCCCGGTCGGGCGCTGCGCCAGGCGCCGGCCGACGAGAACCCCTGCTGACGGATGAGCTTTGCAATGCGACCATTCCCGATCCCTTTCAACGAGGAAGAGCGGCAGGCTGCGGTCGCGAACCTGAGCGGCGTCAGGCCCGACGAGGATCCGATACTGCGGGAGATCGTCGGACTCGTGCGCGGGGTCATGGATGTCCCGACGGCGCTGGTCAGCATCGTGGACGATGAGCGTCAGTGGTTCGCCGCCCGCGAGAACTTCCCGGTGGGGGAGACGTCCCGGGACTACTCGATCTGCGCACATGCGATCATCACGCCCGAGACCCTCGTCATTCCGGACACCCATGCCGATCCGCGGTTCCGGGACCATCCCGTCGTCGTCAATCCCCCTAACGTGCGGTTCTATGTCGGCTCTCCCATCGTGCTCACTTCCGGCTTCCGGGTCGGCAGCCTGTGCGCCCTCGACTACGTCGGACGGGAGCGTCCCGATCCGGCGGCGATCGCGATGCTGGAAAGCCTTGCGCGCATCGTGGCCGAAACGCTCGACCGCCAGAGCGCGCAGTCCGGGGACGACCGCGAGACCGAGCGCGACCAGGGCGCGCGGGGGGAGATCCTTGCCTCGTCGGCCACGAGTTTCGCACGCCGCTGACCGTGATCCTCGGGTCGTCGCAGCTTCTCGGAGCGCGGCTCGACGGGGCGGACCAGCGCATAGCCGAAGCCGCGGTGACGGCGGCCCGGCACCTGTCGGACCTCGTGGACAACCTGCTCACCCTTTCCGACCTCTCGACCGGCGATGTCCGCGTCGGCGAAACCGAAGACGACATTCGTGAGATTTTGAGGGCCGTCCACCTGGATGGGGAGCTCCTGTTCGAGGAGGGCGGGGCAAGTCTCACCCTCGAAATGGAGGATGCGCATTGCCGAGATGCACGGGGGCGAGCTCGAATTGCGGTCGGAGACCGACGGCTTCTACGCTGCCATCACGCTTCCCGCGTGGCGCGCGCAGCCCGAAGCATTCAAGGAGGCTCGCAAGGCCGGGTGAACCGCCCATCATCGAGGAGCGCCGTCCCCGCCGCCCGGGCTTGCCGGAGCCGGAGGCGTGCCCTGTCCGGTTTCCCCCGTTCATGACCGCGTCTAGAGTGCGGCGGAACGGCGTTGTCTCGTACGGCGCGACTACATGCCAGGAGGCAACACATGGCACAGCCAATGGACCGGGCGTTCTCGCTCGATGATGTGGATGATCTGGACGGCCTTTTTGCAAGGCGTCAGAACGCGGCGACGAAGGCCACTGAAGAGGGCCAACCGGAGCGCGGCGTCGCCTACGGCTCATTGCCGGGCGAGCAGCTGAACCTGTTCAGACCCGCGCCCGGCACGGGCGCGAAAGCACCGGTGCTGGTGTTCATCCATGGCGGTTTCTGGAAATCGCTCGACGCCGATCTCTTCAGCTTCATCGCGCCGGCTTTCGCGGCCAGGGGCATTCTCGTCGCCGTCATCGACTATCCGCTGATGCCGGCTGCCCGGATGGCCGACGTGGTCGCGTCCTGCCGCCGTAGCGTCGCGTGGCTGCACGCAAACGCTGAAGGGCTTGGCGGAGATCCGGAGCGCATCTTCGTTTCGGGCAACTCGGCGGGCGGGCATCTCGTGGTCGAGCTGCTTGATGCGCCGGAGCTTGCGGGCAAGGTCGCGGGCGGACTGGCGATCAGCGGGATCTACGATCTGGAGCCGGTCACGCGCTCGTTCCAGAACGACGATCTGCAACTGACCGCGGAGGAGGTCGCCCAGTTCAGCCCGCTCCAGCGCGAGCTCGATCTGCATGCGCCCTTGCGCGTGACGGTGGGCGGAGACGAGACGGGGGAGTTCCTGCGGCAGTCGAGCGAGATGGCGCAGAAGGTGGGCGCGCCGTCGATGGTCGTGCCGGGGACGAACCACGTCACGGTTCTTCTCGATGCGCTGGCGGTGGAGGGGCATCCGCTCCACGGCTTCCTGTGCGAGATGATCGACGCCGCCTGACGAGGGGGGCAGGGTGCGGGCCGCCGAGGCCGCCCGCACCGGGATTACGTCACTCTTCGGAGACGCCGGCCATCGCCTCGTTCACCCGCTCGATGTCCCAGGTGTCGAGGGTGACGAGAGCGCCGTCCTCGACGCCCCAGGTCAGGTACGGACCGGTCACGTCGCCGTTGTCGTCGAAGGTGATCGGGCCGGTGGCGCCGACGTAGCGGATCGGCTCCCCCGCGGCGATCAGCTCCTTGGCCTTCGCGAAGCCCTCGGGGCCGGGATAGACCTCCTCGCCTTCGCCGCCGGTGATCTCGCGCACGCTGTCGCGGATCGCGGTGCCGTCCGCCTCGCCGGCCTGCTCCATCGCGAGCAGCGCCACGGCGGCGGCGTCATACATGGTGTGGAGGCCCGGACCGCTCGGATCGCTCTCGTACTGCTCTTTCCAGGATGCGTTGAACGCCTCGACGGACTCGCCCTCGACCTGCGCGTTGTCGATGCCGACGGCCTCGGTGAGGTACTGCGCGCCCACCGCGTTCACGAATTCTTCCGCCCGGAGCGCGTTCGACAGGAGCATGTTCTGGCTGCCCCCGAAGGAAATCCATTCGCGCGCGGCGGTGGCGCCGTCCGCCGGGAAGGCGATGAGGAAGAGCGAGTCGGGATCGCCCTGAAGCGCCCTGTTGATCTCGGCGCGGTAGGAGGCCTGCTCCTGGTTGTAGGGCGTGATGCTGGACACTTCGCCGCCGAGCGCCTCGAAGGCCTGCTCGAAGTTGCCGGCGAGGCTGTTGCCGTAGTCGGAGTTCACGTGAACGACGGCGATCCGCTCGTAGCCCTTCTCGCGGGCGATGGTCGCCATCACGACGGCCTGCGGACGGTCCGTCGGCAGCGTACGGAACCAGTAGCCGTCCGTTCCGCCTTCCTCGGCGAGTTCCGTGAAGCTCGGCGCGGAGGAGCAGCAGGAAATCTGCGTCACGCCGGCCGGCACCGTCACGGAGGACAGGATCGGCAGGGAGATGCCGGACTGGATCGCGCCGAGGATCACCGGCACGTTCTCGATCTCCACGAGCGTCTTCGCGGCGTCGACGCCGACATTGGGAGAGCCCTGATCGTCGCGCAGGATGTAGTTCACATCACAGCCGTTCACGCCGCCGGCCTCGTTGAAGTGATCGACGGCGAGCTGGCCCGCATCTCCGATCGCCGAGCCGATGGCGGCCATCGAGCCGGTGACGGACAGCACCGCACCCACATTGACCTCGCAGGATTGCGCGCTGGCGGAGCCGGCGGCGAACGTGGTCGCCGCAAGGGCGGCGGCGGTGGAGCATAGGTAGCGTCTCATGGGGTCTTCTCCTTCTGTTGGATGGAGGCCGGCGCTTTTGCTGCGCTCTGTCGGCCTGGACGAGCGATCCTGCAGGGGGGCAGGGTCACGGGGCGCCCCGCTCCTTATGGCTGGAGACGGTGGCACGTTCTCCGATCAATCCGCGCGGCCGGAAGATCAGCATGGAGACGATCAGGAGGCCGATCAGCATGGTCTGGATCGCGCCGGCCTGGTTCTGGAAGCCGACCGGGCTGAAGCGGCTGATCGCGAGGCCGCTCATGGTCCACAGCGCCCAGACGACGATCGCTCCGAGCAGCGCGCCGGCATTGTTGCCGCTGCCGCCCACGATGAGCATGGCCCAGATCTGGAAGGTGAGGATCGGAAGGAAGTCGAGCGGGCTCACGAAGCCGATGAAGGCGACGTAAATTCCGCCCGAAAGCCCGATCAGGGTGCAGCCCAGAACGAAGGCCTGCAGCCGGATCAGCGCGATGTTCTTGCCGAGCGAGCGCGCCGCGACCTCGTCCTCCCGGACCGCGTTCAGAAGGCGCCCCCAGGGGGAGCGGACGGCGGCTTCCAGCGCGACGTAGACGAGACCCGTGACGCAGGCCACCACGGCGAGGAAGAAGAGGTTGTAGCTGGTGGTCGACTCGAAGGCGTCGATGAAGGGACGCGGCAGGCCGACAAGGCCGTTCGCGCCGCCAGTGAGGCTCTCGAAGTTGAGGGCGACGAGCTGGATCGTGATGGCGATGCCGAAGGTGGCGATGGCGAGATATTCTTCTCGCAGTTTGAGCGTCGCGAGCCCGACGACGATGGCCGCCAGGGCGCAGAGGATCATGCCGCCGAGAATGGCCAGCGGGAACGGCAGCCCAAAGCCCCCGATCAGCGCCGCTCGGTCCGGCCCCGCGAGGATTGCCGTGCCGTAGGCCCCGATGGCGTAGAAGCCGACGACGCCCGCGTTGAAGAGGCCGGTATAGCCCCATTGCAGGTTCAGGCCGAGGACCATGATCCCGTAGTTCAGCGCGATGATAAGGAAAAAGACGAGGTAGATACCGAATCCGCTCATTTCGCTGCTCCTGCAGTGCCTGCAAACAGTCCCGTCGGCCGGACATAGAGCACCGCCAGCAGGATCAGGAAAGGGACCGCCATCTTGTAGCCCGGCGGCAGGATGAAGACCGCGAAGGATTCCGCCAGCCCGACGATCATGCCGCCGATGACGGCTCCGGGGATGTTGCCGACCCCGCCGAGGATCGCGGCGGCGAAGAGCGGCAGGATGAGGTGGAAGCCGACTTCGGGGCGAAGCTGCACCGTCAGCCCGTAGAGAACGCCAGCAACTGCCGCGAGGGACGCGCCGATGATCCAGGTCCAGCGGATCACCCGCGCGGTCGAGACACCGTTCACGCGGGTCAGGTCCGGGTTCTCCGCCAGCGCCCGCATCGACAGCCCGAGGCGGGTGTGCTGCAGGAAGAGGTAGAGTGCGACCACGAGGACGGCCGCGAGCCCCAGCGCAAAGAGTTGGTCCGGCATCAGTCGCAGGCCGGGCGCAACCGGAATCGCGATCTGCAGCGTGTTCGAATAGTAGGTCGCCGCGCCGCCGAAGATCAGCAGGATCAACATCCGCACAAGGAGCGACACGCCGAAGGACGCGAAGACGAGCGTCAGGTGATTGCTCGTCCCCCGCAGCTGCCGGAAGACGAGTCCGTCGATGGCGAGGGCGAGAACGGACGTCAGCGCCATGGCGGCGATGGTGCCGAGGATCAGCGGCAGCCCGAAGGAGAAGGGGCCGATGGGGCCGCCGAGGGGGCCGAGAAGCGAGACCGCCGCCAGCGCCATGTAGGCGCCCCACGTGATCAGTTCGGCATGGGCGAAATTGGCGAAGCGCAGGATGCCCATCGTCAGGGTCAATCCGATTGCTCCGAGCGCGATGATCGCACCGGTTAAGATACCGTCAGCCAGCGCTTGCAGCATGGGTGCTCCGTTTCGTTCCGCCGAAATAGATTGCTTTCATGTCCGGATCGTCGGCAAGGACGCCGGACGGGCCGTCGATCCGGTTCTCGCCCTCCGCGAAGACGTAGGTCCGGTCCGAGATCGCCAGGGCCGCCTTCACGTTCTGCTCGACCATGAGGATCGTGATGCCGTCCTTGCTGAGGTCGGTGAGATGTCCGAAGACCTCGCTCACCGCCGCCGGGGACAGCCCCGCGCTCGGCTCGTCCAGCATCAGCAGGGCGGGCTCGGTCAGCAGGGATCGCGCGAAGGCGAGAAGCTGACGCTGCCCGCCGGAGAGGACGCGGGCCTTGCGGTCGCGATGATCGCGCAGGGCAGGGAAGCGCTTGTAGGCCTGCGCGATGCGGTCCTTCGCGAGCGATCGGGGCAGGGCGGCGGCCCCGAGGCGCAGGTTCTCGTCGATGGTCAGCGTCGTGAAGACGTTGTCCGTCTGGGGAACGTAGGCGACGGAGGCGGAGCCCATCTTGTGGGTGGCAAGGGAGGTGATGTCGGTGCCGTCGAGTTCGACCCGACCCTCGCTGATCGGGACGAGGCCTGCGATCGCCTTGATGAGGGTGCTCTTCCCGGCGCCGTTCGGCCCGACGATCGTGACGAGTTCGCCGCGATGAACCTCGAGCGAGATCCCGTGAAGGATGGGCAGGTCGCGGCGATAGCCCGCGACGACGCCGCTGACGGTCAGTAGCGCATCGCTCATGCCGCCGCTCCCCCCAGATAGGCCTCGACCACGTCGTCCCGCGCGATGACCTCGCGCGGCTTGCCCTCGGCGATCTTCCGGCCTGCCGCCATGACCACGAGGGAGTCGCAGAGGGAGGTGATCAGGTCCATGTTGTGCTCGATGATGAGGAACGTCATGCCCCGGCGGTTGAGCTCCACGATGCGCTCGATGATCGTGTCGAGAAGGGCGGGGTTCACGCCGGCGCCGGGCTCGTCGAGAAGAACGATCGCCGGATCCGCCATCAGCGCGCGGGCAAGCTCCACGAGCTTCTGCTGGCCGCCGGAGATGGACCCGGCGGGCTGCATGGCGACGGCGGAAAGGTTGCAGAACGCGATCACGTCATGCGCCTTTTCCCGCAGCTCCGCCTCCTGCCGCGAGACCCGCCCGCGGCCGATCCAGTTGTTCCAGAACCGCTCCCCCGCCTGCCGCTCCGGCACGACGAGGAGATTCTCGAGGACGGTCATCCGCGCGAAGGGGCGCGGGATCTGAAAGGTCCGGGTCAGGCCGCTGGAGAAGACCTCGTGCGGGCTCAGGCCGCCGATCTGCGTTCCGTCCAGCGTGACGGTGCCTGAATCGAGCGAGGCTTCGCCGGCGATGGCATTGAACAGCGTCGTCTTGCCGGCGCCGTTCGGGCCCACGAGTCCGGTGATCCGGCCGGCCTCCGCAGTGAAGGATACGCCGTCCACCGCACGGACGGACCCGAACGCCTTCCTGGCGTCGCGGATCTCCAGCCGGCCTGTCTTCCCTGTCTCGGGCGTCTGAGCGGTTTGCACGTGCGCCTCCCGGTGTTCTGTTCACTCTTGAGCGGATCTGATATACATGATCACGTGATCAAACAACCACAAAGGTGACGCATGGATCGGGGACGCTGGACGATCAACTCCGGGTCGAAGTTCGAGGAAATGGCCGGTTACTCGCGCGCGGTCATCGACGGCGAGTGGATCTTCGTGTCCGGCACCGCCGGCTACGACTTCGAGAATGACACGATTTCGGATGATGCGGCCGAGCAGACCCGGCAGTCCCTGCGCACCATCGCGGGCACTCTGGAGCAGGCCGATGCCTCTCTGTCCGACGTCGTCCGCGTTCGCGTGTACGTCAAGGATCGGTCGGATATCATGGCTGTCTCGAAGGTGCTCGGCGCGGCGTTCGGCGATCCCAGGCCGACCAACACGACGATCGTCTGCGGCTTCGCGATGGAGGAGATGAAGGTCGAACTCGAGATGACGGCCCTCGTCCGCCGGTAAGGCAGCGCAACCCTCTCGCGAGGCGGACGAAGCCCACTGGCCGCCAAGCGAACGTCCGCTCGTCGTCGGCGCCCGGCGGGGCGGGCGGCCGCTGCCTGGACCCGGCGCGTGATTGCGCCGGGCGGGGCCAGATGGCAGTAACGCCCGGAGTGCCCGGACGGGGATCCCGGCGATCCCGGCTTCCCCGAACGCGCCCCGGCCGCGCCAGCGCGCCCCGGCATCCGGGCCGACAGGATCGCCTGCAGCGAGGACAGACCAGCATGACCCGGCACCAAGAGGCCGCGGCGGACACCCGGATGGAGTTCCGCAGAACGGCCGCCGTCGACCGGCAGGCCGGCATCGGCGCCATCGCCCGCATTACGCGGATGTGCTTCCGCTACCCGTGGCGTGCCGGGCTCGCCATGGCCGCGACGGTACCCGCGGTGTGCATGCAGCTCGCGATCCCGGTCATCCTGGGGCGGGCGGTGGACCAGACGCTCGCGATGGACCGCGATACCCCCGATCTGCACGCGCTGACCCTTATCGCGCTCACGCTCCTCGTCGTCAGCATCCTGCGCGGGGTCTTCACGCTGGTGCAGAACTACGCCGCGGAATCGGTCGGACATGCGCTGGCGAAGGATCTCCGCGAGGCGATCTACGACAAGGTCCAGCGGCTGCCCTTCTCCTTCCACGACCGCACCCATTCGGGCGATCTGATCACCGTCGGGATGCTCGATCTCGAAGGGGTGCGGATGTACTTCTCGACCGCTCTCGTACGGACGCTGCTGCTGACGCTGCTGATCGGCATCGGCGCCGTGATGCTCCTGCGCACCGACGTGGTCCTCGGCCTTCTGGCGCTGTCCTTCGTGCCCTTCGCCGCGTGGCGCAGCTCGGTCATGCAGCTGACGCTGAGGCGCACCTGGCTGATCCTGCAGGAGAAGCTCGGCGTCCTCAGCCAGAAGATGGAGGAGAACCTCGCCGGCATCCGCGTCGTCCGGGCCTTCGCCGCCCAGGATCACGAGATGGCCCGGTTCGACGCCTCCTCCCGCGAGGCGCTGGAGTACAGCCACCGCCGGATCGACGTGCGGGTGCGCAGCACCTCGGCCATGACGCTGGCCTTCTTCGCGGCGATGGGGCTGGTCCTGCTCTACGGCGGACGGCAGGTCGCGGCTGGGGAGATCACCGTCGGCACGCTGGCGACGTTCCTGACCTTCATGACCATCCTGCAGATGCCCGTCCGCCAACTGGGATTGATGGTGAACGGCTATGCCCGCGCCTCGACCTGTGGCAGCCGCCTCTTCCAGCTGATGGATGCGCCGGTCGAGATCGCCGATGCCGACGGCGCGCGGGACCTGGAGATCATTGAGGGCACCCTTCGGCTCGACAACGTGGGCTTCGCCTACCCGGGGCAGGGCGCGCGTCCGGTCGTCTCCGGCATCTCGTTCGAGGCACGGCGCGGGGAGACCATCGGGATCCTCGGCGCGCCCGGAGCGGGCAAGACCTCCCTGATGCAGCTCCTGCCGCGCTTCTACGACGTGACCGAAGGGGCCATCACCATCGACGGTCAGGACATCCGCGACGTGACCCTCTCCTCGGTCCGGCAGGCGGTGGCCATCGTCCAGCAGGACAGCTTCCTCTTCACGACGTCGATCGAGAACAACATCGCCTATGCCTCGCCCTTCGCCGACGACCGCCGTATCCGCGGCGTGGCGGACAGCGCGCAGCTTCACGATTATGTCCTCGGCCTGCCGCAGCAATATTCCACCGTGGTGGGGGAGCGGGGCGTGTCGCTGTCGGGGGGGCAGCGCCAGCGCCTCTCCATCGCGCGCACGCTGATGGCCGAGCCTGCCGTCCTGATCTTCGACGACAGTACCGCGGCCATCGATGCCGGCACCGAGAGCCGCATCCGCGCGGCCCTGCGCGATCATGGCAAGGGGTGCGTCACCCTCATCGTCGCGCATCGCCTCGCGAGCCTCAAACATGCCGACCGGATCCTCTTCATGCAGGACGGACGGATCGTCGAGCGCGGAACGCATGCCGAGCTCCTCGCCCTCGGAGGACGCTACAAGGCGCTCCACGATCTGCAGATGAACCCCGAGCCGGACGTTCTGGAACAGGAGGCGAGCCGATGAGCCCGCATGGTCAGGCCGAGCCGCGCGATCCCCATGCCGACGGCCGCTCGAGGATGCGCGCCGTGGTGGGCTCGACCCGCGTCGAGGAAGAGATCTTCGGCCGGGTGTTCGATGGCAAGGTCGTCCGCCGCCTCTGGACGTTCGTCGCCCCGTACAAAGGGCGCGTCCGGATCGCCGTCGGCGCCGTTCTCGTCTTCACCCTCTCGCAGCTCCTGATCCCCCTCCTGATCCGCTACGCCATCGATTACGGCATGGCGCCCGATGCGCCGGGGGGGCTTCTGGCCGGCATCGTCGCCATCTTCGCGCTGGTGATCGCCGTCAATTACGGCGCCTCGCTCCTGCAGGAACGCATCACCGGGCAAGTGGCCGAGAACGTCCTCTTCGATATCCGCCGCAAGATGTTCGGCCACCTGCAGCACGTGTCGCTGACCTTCATGGACAAGACCGAGGTCGGACGGCTGATGTCCCGCCTGCAGGGCGACGTAAACTCGATGCAGGAGTTTCTCGAAACGTCGGTCCAGTCCGTCGGCGATATCGCCCTGCTGATCGGGATCGTCGCCGTCATGCTCTGGCTCGACTGGCAGCTCGCGCTTCTGGTGCTGATGGTCCTGCCGATCCTGCTGGTGGTGCGGGTGCTGTGGCTGGCGCGGGCGCGGTCCGCCTTCATGGCGGCGCACGAGGCCAATTCGGTCACGAACGGGGCGCTCTCGGAGGCGATCCACGGCGTTCGCGCGATTCAGGCCACGCGCCGCGAAGGGTTGAACGCGGAGCTCTACGCTGAGCTGACCGAGCGCACCTACCGCTCGCAACTGCGGGCCTCGCGCCTTGCGCAGATCATGATCCCCATCGTCGATACGCTGACCGGCATCGCGATGGCGGTGGTCGTGGTGGCCGGGGGGCTGATGGTCGTCTCGGGGCGGATCGAGGTCGGCGCGATGGTGGCGTTCCTGTTCTACATCCAGCGGTTCTTCGACCCGATCCGCTCGCTGACCATGCAATACTCGGTCATGCAGCGCGCGATGGCGTCCGGGCACCGCCTGACGGAGGTCCTCGACGTCGAGGTCGACGTGGAGGACGCGCCGGATGCCGTTGCGCTCGGGCCCCACGATGACGCCTCGGTCGAGTTCAGGAACGTCACGTTTGGCTACGATCCCGCGCACGCTGTCCTCAAGGATGTCAGCTTCTCCGTGGCAAGCGGCGAGAGGGTCGCGCTGGTCGGGCCGACGGGGTCCGGGAAATCCAGCTCGATCTCCCTGATCCACCGTTTCTACGACGTGCAGGACGGGTCCGTCCGTGTGGGCGGGCACGACGTGAGGGACGTCACACAGGAAAGCCTCGGGCGGCATATCGCCATGGTCCTGCAGGAGCCGTACCTCTTCACCGGCACGGTCATGGAGAACATCCGCTATTCCTCCCATTGGGCCAGCGATGCGGACGTGATCGAAGCCGCGAAGGCTGTCGGCGCGCACGACTTCATCGAGTCGATGCCGCGCGGCTACGACACCCTGCTCGACGAGCGCGGCTCCAACCTCAGCCTCGGACAGCGGCAACTTCTCAGTTTCGCCCGCGCCCTGGCCGCCGATGCCAGGATCCTGGTGCTGGACGAGGCGACGGCGAATATCGACAGCTATACCGAGCTGCAGATCCAGAAGGCGTTGCAGAAGTTGCTGGAGGGGCGGACCGGCCTCGTCATCGCGCACAGGCTCGCCACGATCCGCAACGCGGACCGCATCGTCGTGCTGCAGCAGGGAGTGAAGATCGAGGAGGGCAATCATGACGCGCTGATGGCGCGGCAGGGGCTCTACTCAAAGCTCTTCACCCTGAACTATGCCAGCTTCGACGACATCGCGGAGGACCTCGACGACGAGGAGCGCAAGGTCGCGACCTGAGGTGTCGCGCGTCATCTCCGGACATGCCGGGCAGATGCGCCGCGGCCCCCGCCACGCAAAAGAAGAATGCCAGGAGCGTGGCTCGGTCGGGAAAACGTAGTATTCCGGTCAGCAGTCATGGGCGAGGCCGATCCCCACGAGGGGCTTCGCACATTTCGCACGGTGTGTAGTACGGTGCGATTACGTAGAGTAAGGGTTAGTATGTCCGAGTTGAAAGCGCCAGTTGCGCATCTCAAACGCATGAAGACGGCGCGCCGCATCCAGCAGGCCACGCTGCATCTTGCGGCCGCGTCAGGCTATGCCGGCCTCACGGTCGACATGATCGCCGAGGAAGCCGGGATCAGCCGGCGGACCTTCTTCAATCATTACCGTAACAAGCAGGAGGCGCTGGCGGGGCCTCAGATCCACGATTTCAGCCAGCATCACAACTGGTTCGCGACCTCTGTCGCACCGCTTCTGCCGGACCTGAAGCGGCTGATACGGGAGACCCTGATCGTTGCCTCGCCCGAGCGTTCGACGGTCCACACGATCGGTCTGGTGCTGCAGGATACGCCCGAGCTGCAGCCGGTGTTCAGCGCGCTGATGGACAACGTCGCATGCCAATACGAGAGCCTTCTGGTTCGCCGCCTCGGGGAGGAGCAGGGCGCGATGTGCCAGCTTGTGGCGCGCCTCGTCGCGCATTCCATCGCGCTGTCGTTCCGGGAATGGGCCCAAGGGTCGGACGGCACACTGGACGCGGTTGCGGACATGGCCTGCGAGAAGTTGTCGGCGGTCGCGGCCGCGTTAGGGGGCTGAAACGCCGGTGCGCTCGCCGCGCCGTCCGCTTTCCGGGCAGGGACCGTCGGTCCGACGCGTCCCCGGTGGAGCGGGTCCAGTCAACGCGTGACGGCCGGTCATCCTGCACGGCGCATCCTCGACGCGACGCGCAGAGCCGTCACGCAGCCCGCGTGATCCTGAGCTGCACGTCCCGCGGAACGCCGTCCGTGCCATTGATGACGATGAGGTCCTGGGGGCAGGCGGATACGGCGAAGAGGCAGTCCATTTCCGCGCGCAGGCGGACGTACTGGCCGGGCTCGGTGCGGCTGGGATTGTCCTCCAGCTTGTCGTTGTCCCGGATCACCGTCTCCATGAAGAGGTTCCACGGGGTGGGGATACGCGGAGGCCTGCGGCCCATCCGGTCGAAGGCGGCGCGGAGGTTGTCGGCGCAGTTGTCGTGATAGCCCTTGTGCCCGTAGAAAATCTCGTAGCTGGGCGCGCAGCAGGCGGGGCAGAGCGTGTCGTGAACGCCGGGCGAGGTGTCCTCCATGAAGGTCAGGATGGTACGCCACGTGTCGGTGCAGAGGACATCGCCGGGGCGGAAGGTCATCCGGTAATGCAGGATGCGGCTGTGCTCCATGGACATGTATTCGTCCGGCGCGTCCTGCGGGAAGGCCCAAGTGTCCACCACCTGTCCGCCATGGGTGTTCACGACGTCCACGATGTCCCCGGCGGCCAGTGCGACCATGCGGGCTTCGCGGGCGGGGACGTGATGCGTCTCGGTCAAGTCGGTCATTTCCTGTGCCCTCAGTAGTCGAATGCGTGGGTCCAGTGGCGGGCATAGACCTCCCGGTCCCCCTCCATGGCGGAGGCGCGGGAGGCGAGGGTGAGCTTGCCGCCCTGCCAGAAGACCTGCGTGTCCGTCTCGATGCGGACGCGCCATCCCTCCCGCTCGTAGGTCTCGGCGAACTGGAAACCGGCGCGGGCCGAGGTGCCGTCACCGGGCATGATCGCATAATCGTGGCCGCCTTCGGTGGTTATGTTTAGCCCGTCGATCTGTCGCGTGGAGGGAGACCTTGCGGACACGATCGTCTGCTCGCCCGTGACGAGGTTCCACGTCACGTCGCGGGTCTCCTCGCCGGTGGCGAGATCGGCGGAGGGGACGGGCATGGCGTGGATCGCCTCTTCGAAGGGGGACAGATCGTGCCTCGCATCCCGCGGCATCCCCGGCAGGTCGAGCCTGAGGGCGCCCGGCGCGATGCGGATCGCGTTGTCCCCGGCCTCCGGCCAGACCATCGGCCAGTAGCTCGTGGAGAGGGACAGCCGGAGGCGGCTGCCGGGAGCGAAGGCATGGGCCACGCTCTTTATCGGCAGGGCGACCTCGCACATCTCGCCCGGCGCGATGCCTTCGGGACGCTCGAGGCGGTGCAGCGCGAAGGTGATGCGGGCCACGGTGCCGTCCGGGCGAACCTCGTTCAGCCGGATTGCGAGAAGGGCGCGGGGGCCGTCGAAGGCGAGGCGGAGGCGGAGCGTCGCATTGCCGACGAGATGCAGGGGATCCGCGAGGCGGGGCGTGTCGAAGCAAAGCGACAGCCCGTCGTCGATGGCCGCGTCGCCGGCGAACTCGGGGCCGTTGCCGCCACCGTCGAGCGGGCACCATTCGCCGCCGGCGGACCCGACGGTGAGCGGAGTGTCCAAGAGCATCTCGGCCTGATCCGGCACGGGCGTCCCGCTCAGCCGCAGATCGTCCGCATGGAGCGTCGTCACCGGCGCGTCGGCGGGCCAGCTATCCACCCCGATCCAGTCTCCGTCGATCTTCGGATCGTTTGCATCGGGAACGGGGTCCCGGCCGACCCAGAGCCGGAGCATCGGCTCGTCCATGATGCCGGTTTCCTCGCCCAGGAGCCAGTGACGCCACCAGCGCATGCACTCCTGCAGGAAGCCGATCTGCGGGCCCGGCTGGCCCCAAGTGGGGTACATGTGCGTCCAGGGGCCGATGAGAGCCTTACGCGGGCCGGAGAGGTTCTCCATCAGGCGCAGGATCGGATCGGTATATCCGTCCACCCAGCCGCCGACGGCATAAACGGCGCAGTCGATGTCGCCGTAGTTCTCGCACACGGAGCCGTGGCGCCAGAACGCGTCCCGCTCCATATGCGCCATCCAGCGCGACAGCGGCGGCTCGACCGCGTCCAGCCGGGACATCCAGAGATCGCGCCAGCTTTCCCCGGCATGGGCCGGATCGGGCGGGCGGCACAGCTGGGTGAAGAGGCCCGCGCCCCATTGCATGCCGTCGATGAGGAGCCCGCCGCCCATGAAATGGACGTCGTCGCGGTACCGGTCATCGGTCGAGCAGGCGGTGACGATGGCCTTGAGCGCAGGGGGCCGCCGCGCAGCGATCTGAAGCCCGGCAAACCCTCCCCAGGATATTCCGATCATGCCGACATTGCCGTTGCACCAGTCCTGCCGCGACAGCCAGTCGATGACCTCCAGCGCGTCGTCCTGTTCCTGCTTCAGGTACTCGTCGTGCAGCAGGCCCTCGGAGTTGCCCGAGCCGCGGATGTCCACCCGGCAGGCCGCGATGCCGCTTTCGGCGAAGTAGCCGTGCATCATGCTGTCAGCGAGCGCCGTGCCGTCGGACTGGCGGTAGGGGATCCATTCCAGAACGACCGGCACCCGGTCGGCAGCGGGCGCCTCCGGCAGCCACAGGCGCGCTGTCAGCTTCGTGCCGTCGGACAGGGTAATGACGATCTGGCGATAGGGGGCGGGCCGATCGCTGGTCGTGGCGACGGAGAAATTCTGCATGGATGGCGTCCCGATAGTCTGGTGCCGCGCCCGGAGCCGTCCCGGGCGCGGCGGAAGTGCCTCAACCGGCGGTGAAGTCGCGCAGGAGCGCCCATTGCGCATCGGCGCTGTAGGCCGCGTTCACAGACGGCTTGGAAACCCAGGCGTTCACCCCGTGATAGAGGAAGACATAGGCGCCGGTCTCCTCGAGCTCGTCCTGGAGCGCGACATAGCGCGCCGCCCGCGCCTCCGGATCGGAAATGGTCAGCGCTTCGTCGTTCCGTGCGTCCCACTCCTCGGAGCAGGTGCGCTGGAAATTCCAGTCGCCGATCTGATCGCAGGTGAACCACTCGGTGACCCAGGAGGGATCCGGCGCCGTGGTGAACGGCTCGATGATCAGCTCGATGTTCTGGTGGTCCGTCGGATGCTGCGCCTCGGCGACCATGGTGTTGCTGTCCATCTGGCGGATCGTCAGGTCGATCCCGACGGCGGCCAGCTGGACCTGGAGCACCTGCGCCACGATCAGAAGGTCCGGGCTGGTGCCGAATGTCAGCGAGAGCGAGAGGCCCTGGACGCCCGCTTCCGCCAGAAGCTCCCGCGCGCGCTCGGGATCGTAGCCGTAGAGCACCTCATCCCGCGCGCCCGGAAGCGGCGGCGGCACGAGCCCGTGGGCCTGATCCACCGCACCGCCGAAGGTCGCATCGACGATCTGCTTCACGTTCACCGCGTGCTGGATGGCGCGTCGCACGGTCAGATCGGAGAGCTTCGGGTTCTCCACGTTCATCCCGAGCCACGCATAGCCGAGCGCCGGCTTGACGACGAGATCGGAGCGGCCGCCCTCATAGGAGGGGATCGAGTTCACGGCGATCTGCGTGCAGTCGATGTCGCCCGCGGCGAAGGCCGTTTCGGCCGAGGTCACGTCGCCGATGGGGAGGATCTCGATCCGGTCGTAATACGGCTCGGGACCGGTCCAGCCGGGGTTGCGGACAAGCCGGATGACCTCGCGCGGCCGCCATTCGTCCAGCATGTAGGGGCCGGAACAGGCGGGAACCTCGGTCGCGAAACTCTTGGTCCCGGACGCCTCCATCGCGGCCTTGCTCAGGATCAGGCCGGAGGCGTGGGGTAGGGTGGAGGTGAAGAGCGGGGCGAACGCCTCCTTCAGGTGGATGATCCCGGTATAGGTGCCGGTCACCTCGACATGGTCAAGCGCGGCCCAGTCGGAGGCATAGACGGCGTTGACCTCGGGATCGGCGAAGCGCTCGTAGGAAAACTTCACATCCTCGGCGGTCATCTCGCCGTGATCGTCGGAGAAGAGGAGGCCGGGGCGCAGCTCGAAGCCAATATGCAGCGGGTCGCTGTCGTCGATGGAGGACGCCGCGTCCAGCTCCCAGGTCCAGTCGTCGCCCGGCGCGTAGCGCACGAGGCCGGAGAAGATCGCGAACATTACCGTCTCGTCATACCAGCCGCCGCGGGTGGCGGGGTCGAGCCGCTCGATGTCGCGGTCGTTGCGGATGCGCAGGGTCGTGTTCTCCTGCGCGAAGACGGCGCCGGTGCCGGCGAGGGAGCCGAGGGCGAGGGCAACGCCGCCGCCGCCGGCACGTTGCAGGGCCTGTCTGCGGGTCAATCTGAACTCGGTCATGGGGATATCCTGTTGGCTGTTGATTATGAGTGGGACACGCCCGCCGGCTGCCCGGCATAGTGGCAACTGGCGGTGTGTCCGGGGGCGATTTCGCGCAGCGCCGGCGCTTTCGCGGCGCAGAGGTCGGTGGCAAGCGGGCAGCGGGTTCGGAACTCGCACCCCTCGGGCCGCCGTGTCAGGCTGGGCACGTCCCCCTCGATGAGACCGCCACCGCCGGTCGCCTCGCGGGCGCCGATCAGGGCGCGGGTATAGGGGTGCTCCGGCGCGCTGAAGATGGTCCGGGTCGGAGCCTCCTCCACGATCCGGCCGAGATACATGATCGCGATCCGGTTCGTGACATGCCGCGCCACGGACAGGTTGTGGGTGATGAAGAGGAAGCTGACCCCGAGGCGGTTCTGGAGCTCGCCGAGGAGGTTCAGGAGTTCCCCCTGCACGGATAAATCGAGCCCCGCGGTCGGCTCGTCAGCGATCACGAGGTCAGGCTCCAGCGCGAGGGCGCGGGCCACGGTCACGCGCCTGGCCTGCCCGCCGGAGATCTGGTGCGGGTAGCGGTCGGCGAAGTCGGGCGAGAGACCGACGAGGCCGAGAAGTTCGGCGGCCTTGTCCCTGCGGTTCCCGTCGAACCCGCCGGCGATTGCCAGGGGCTCCGTGACGGACGTGCCGAGGGTCATCCGCGGATCGAGGGAGGCGACCGCGTCCTGGAACATCATCGAGGTGCGCCGCCGGATCCCGGCCCATTCGGGCGCATCTTCGGATGTCGCCGTCGCATCGCCCACGCGGATGGACCCACCCGAGATCGGAGCGAGCCCGATGGCCGCGCGGCCAAGCGTGGTCTTGCCGCTGCCGCTTTCGCCGATCAGGCCGAGCGTCTGGCCGGCCTCCACCGACAGCGAAACGTCCGGCAGAACGGTGACATGGCGGGGGCCGCGGCCGAGAAGCCGGTCGGTCAGGGTGCCGGAGGGGTAGCGGACGCGCAGGTTCCGCGCCTCGAGGATGGGTTGGGTCATGGGGTCACCAGATGGCAGGCGGCGCTGCGCCGGGGGCCGAGGTCGTGGCGCAGCGGCGCTTCGGCGCGGCAGCGCGCGACGGCGGACGGGCAGCGCGGCTCGAAGATGCAGCCCGCCGGCCTGTCATCGAGGGCGGGCACGGTGCCGCCGATGGTCGGCAGTTCGGAGGTGGGCTCCTCGATCCGGGCCGGATCGCATTCCAGAAGCGCTTTCGTGTAAGGATGCTGCGGATTCCCCAGCACCTCGGCCACGGTCCCGGTCTCGACCAGCTCACCCGCATAGAGAACGGCGATCCGGTCACAGAGCCGCTCCACCACGCTCATGTCGTGAGTGATGAAGACCGTCGCCCCGCGCAGCGTTTCCTTCGCCTCCGCCATGATCCCGAGGATCTGCGCCTCGGTCGTCGCATCGAGCGCCGTCGTCGGCTCGTCCGCGATCAGCAGCTTGGGTTCGGCCAGAAGCGCCGCGGCGATGGAGACACGCTGCAGGATGCCGCCCGAAAGCTGATGCGGATATTGCTGCATCCGCACGTCGGGATCCGAGAGGCGGACCTGCTCCAGCATCTCCAGGATGCGGGCCTTGCGCTCAGCGCGCGGGCGGTCGTGATACCAGTGCTGGAAGATATCGAGCTGCCGCCCGATCTTCATCACCGGGTTGAGCGCGGTGAAGGGATCCTGCGCGATGGTGGCGATGTCCCGGCCGCGGAGCTGGCGCAAGTCCCGCTCGGTCATCTGCCCGAAGAGGTCGCGCCCCTCGAAACGCAGGCTGCCCGTCACGCACGATCCGCGCGGCAGGAGGCCCATCATCGCGGCGGCGAGGGTCGATTTGCCGGAGCCGCTTTCTCCGACGATCCCGAGGGTCTCGCCGGTGCCGACCTCGAAGCTGACATTGCGCACCGCGGCCGCCGGAGCGCTGGGATAGCGGATGGAAACGTTATCGAGGGCAAGGACGGGGGCGCTCATGTCCGCACCGCCCGGCGCGGATCGAGCGCGTCCCTCAGGGTCTCGCCGAGAAAGGTGAAGGCGATTGTAGACAGAACGATCGGCAGGCCGGCGGCGATCGCGATATGCGGCGCCTGCCGGACATAGGTGTACCCTTCGGACAGCATGTTCCCCCAGCTTGATTGCGGTGGCTGGATGCCCTGGCCGAGAAAGCTCAGACCGGATTCGATGCCGATGACGGCGGGGATATCCATCGCGATCAGGACGAGGATCGGGCCGATCAGGTTCGGCAGCATGTGGGTCGCTGCGAGGCGGAGGCGGGAGGCCCCCATCGATTGCGCCGCGACGATGAAGTCGGCGTTGTTCAGCACCAGCACCTGATTGCGCACGACGCGGAAGTAGCCGGGCGCCATGGAGATCGCGATGATCACGATGAGCGCGGGGACCGAGGCGCCGTAGATCGTCACCAGAGCGAGGGCGAAGAGGACGAGCGGCAGGGACTTGATGGAATCGTTGAGCAGGACGAGCGCGCTGTCGAGGATCTTGCCGCCCAGACCCGCGATCATTCCCATCGCCATGCCCACCCCGAGCGCCGCGCCGGTCCCGGTCAGGGCGATGTAGAGCGCGGTGCGCGTGCCGAAGACGATGCGGGAGAGCAGGTCCCGTCCGAGCTGGTCGGTGCCCAGCCAGTGCGCGGCGCTCGGTCCCTGCATCCGGTTGATCGGATCGATCGCGTTCGGATCGTAGGGCGCGACCAAGGGCGCCGCCAGCGCGGCGATCACGAAGGCGGCGACGACGAGGGACGCGACCGCGCCCGTCGGCGTGCCGAGCAGGCGGCGGAGCGTGGCGTGGCGCTCGGCCTTGACGGCCCTCGGCGCGGCTGCTGTCTGGTCGGTCATGGGTCAGCCCTTCTCCGCAAGGCGCGGATCGAGATAGGCGATCAGCGCGTCGGCAAGGAAGTTCGCCAGGACGTAGAGCCCCGTCGTCACGACCACTGCGCCGAGAAGGACCGGGAAATTCCGGCTGAGCACGGCGTCGTAGGCGAGCGAGCCGAGGCCCGGCCGGGAGAAGACGACCTCCACCAGAACGGCGCCCGAGAGCAGGTTCCCGATGCCGACGCCGAGAACGGAGATGACCGGAACGACCGCGATGGGCAGGACGTACCGCAGCGCGATGCGCAGATCCGAGACGCCGAAGGAGCGGTAGGTCCTCACATGCGGCTGCGCCAGCGTCTCGAGCATGGACACCCGCACGAGCCGGGCGATGTATCCGACCCAGGCGACGCCGATGGCAAAGGCCGGCAGGGCAAGGTGGTGGAGCTGGTCGAGCAGGTCCCCCGGTTCGCCCGCGCCGATGGCCGGAAACCAGTTCAGCATGACCGCGAAGAGGATCAGGGCGTAGATCGCCATGAGAAACGCGGGGAGCGCCACGACGCTCGTGGAGATGACGCCGATCAACCAGTCGATGAAGGTGTTCGGCCGGAGCGCTGCCCAGATCCCGAGGGGCGTCCCGATGGCCGCGGCCCAGATCACGCCTACGACCGCGAGCGTGACGGTGCGGGGCAGGGCGGCGAAGACCAGATCCGCCACCGGACGCTGGCTGAGGATGTCCGTTCCGAAATCGCCGTGAAGAAGATTCCACAGAAAGCTCGCCGCCTGCATCGCCAGCGGCTGGTCGAGGCCCATCTGCTCGCGGAAGAACGCCTTCTGCGCCTCGCTCGCGCGAGGTCCGAGCGCGATGGCCGCGGGGTCCCCGGGCACGGCATAGATCAGCACGAAGAGCAGCAGCATCGACACGATGAGCACGCACAGGCCCAGTGCGAACCGTCTCAGCAGGTAAGTCGTCATGTGTCAGTGACCCGATCCCGGGCGCACGCCGCGGGTCGACCTCTCGAATGGTGATGATGTCGTTTGAAGATGCGCTGTAATATATCACGGGATATATTGCAAGTGTACTGCCTCGGGTGCTAGCCTTGGCCTCGGGTTGGAGGAGAGCGCAGGAAGCCGTTTTTTCCCGGCCGTCCTGCACGTTAGAACATGAGATCGGACAGATGGGACCACGACATCCGGACCGGGTCTTCCGCTGGCGCGAGCGGATCGGGGAGGAGCCGGCCGGCTACCGGACCCTGACGGATCGCGCCTACGATCAGATCCGCACCCGTATCATGACCGGCGACTTCGCCGCTTCGACGCCCTTCACCGAGGCCGATCTCGCGCGTGAGCTTCAGATGAGCAAGACGCCGGTGCGGGAGGCGCTGGTTCGACTGCAGACTGAGGATTTCGTGCGTGCCATTCCCCGGCGCGGCTATATCGTGGCCCCCGTTCAGATCGCGGAAATCCGGGACCTTTTCGGGTTCCGGGCGCTGATCGAGGGCGAGGCCGCCGCGCTGGCCGCGCGCCATGCCGGGCCGGAGCGACTGGAGGAACTCGAGGAGCTGATCCGGATCGACGCCGAGAACGACAGCGAGGGGTCTGAACGCGTCGCCAGAATGATCCTGATCAACAACGCCTTTCACGAGACGATCGCGCTCGGAGCCGGGAACCGGCGCCTGCACCGCAGCACGGTGCAGATCATTCGCGAGTTCGAGCGGTTCTACTTCCTCGAAGCGAGCCTGCCCGAATTCTACGACCCCGGTTTCGTCGGGCACGAGGCGGTGCTGGAGGCGATCAGCGGCGGCGAGCCGGAAACCGCGCGGACGCGGATGAAGGAGCATGTCGACAGCTCCCGGCGCGTGCTGTCGAAGGCGATCAGCGAAGGCATGGCGCCAGCCTCGTCCATGCCGATCATGCTCTGACGGGAGCGCCCGCCCGGGATCGGGCGGACGGCAGGTCGTAGCTCGGTGTCTCGGCCGCTGGATGTCCTCATGCCGGGGGCATGGACTGACCGTCGTCTGGCACCCGCAGGAACAACGTGGCTCTCGCGCGCGGGACATGGCATATGAGGGTGTAAGGCCAGCATCTGCCCATCTCTGACAAGGATGATTGGAGTGTCCCGGTTTTTCCCGTTCTGCCCCGGCCATGCCTCGCCGGAGACAGATCAGGGCGGCGCGAGGATCGTCGAGCGATGCCCGGTCTGACCCTGTCCATTCACGGTGCCCGCGGGACCGCTGCCGAGGACGGTGCGGGCGTGGCGCAGCATGGCGGAGCGACGAGTTGCGCGACGCTCACCTGGGGCGATCCCGACGCAATCCTCGTCCTCGATGCGGGATCGGGCGCCGCGGCCGCGGGTCCGGCGCTTGCCGGGCGGCGGCGGATCACCGTCCTTCTGTCGCATCTTCATCTCGATCATCTGGTCGGCCTGCCGCTCCTTCTGTCCGCCGCGCCGCAAGGGGCCGAACTGCGCGTGGCGTCCGCCGCAATGAGCCCCGCGGCGCTGGAGGGCGCGCTCCGCCGCCTCATGGCGCCACCCTTCTATCCCGTCGCGCCGGAGACGCTCTGTCCCGGCTTCGCGGTCACCGGGATGCCCGGCCGGCTGCTGGACGGGCCGACGCTTGGCGCCGCGCCGCTGTCGCATCCGGGCGGTGCCAGTGGATACCGCGTCGCGTGGGAGGGGCGATCCCTTGCCTATCTCACGGACCACGAGCCGGACGGGGGTGTGGGCGATGCCGGCCTTCGCGGTCTCGCCGAAGGCGCGGACCTCGCTCTCATCGATGCGACCTGGACCCCGGGAGAGGCCGCGTCCCGCCGCGGCTGGGGGCACGGCGACTGGCGCACCGCCCTCGATCTGACGCAAGGGGCGGGGCAGGTCGGGCTCTGGCACCACGCGCCCGGGCGGAGCGACGACGAGCTGGATGCGATCGTTGAGGACGCGCGGCAGGTCCGGCCGGGGACCTTCGCCGCGGCGGCGGGGCAGGTCGGCGCGGTGGGTCAGGTGGGGGATTTTTCCCCCGGATCGTAGAGCCCGCTCCAGCCTTCGGGCCGCGCTTCCGTCTCGAGCCGCAAGGTGCGAGCCGACTGGAGCGTGAGGAGGCCCGGCGGAAGGCCCGGCAGATCGGCGAGCGCCGCCCGCGCCGATGCGGCGTCCCAGGCCCGCCAGGCCGCCAGCCACCGCGCCTGCGCCTCGGCAAGCCGCGCGAAGTCGGGGCTTTCCGCCATGGCACGGTCGCCAATCAGGGCATGAAGCTCCACCGGCGCATCGCGGCCCTTCACCCGGACGCGGTCGACCTCCAGCGTGGCCAGAGGGCTGCCCCGGGCCGTCTCCGCCGAGGCGAGGGTCTCGACGCCGTAGTACCGGGTCAGGGCCTCGATGCGGGAGGCGACATTGACCGGATCGCCGATGGCCGAATAGGCGAAGCGCTGGGCGGAGCCCAGATTGCCGACGCAGCAGGTCCCGGTGTTGAGGCCGATGCCGATGGCGAGAGGCGGGTGGGCGCTGTTCGTGTTCAGCGTTTGCAGTGCATCGCCCATCGCTCTGGCCGCCTCCAACGCCCGCACGCGATGCGCCTCGACCGGCAGGGGGGCGTTCCAGAAGGCCATGATCGCATCGCCGATGAACTTGTCGATGGTCGCGCCGTGCGCCAGCAGGATCTCGGTCATGGGGGTCAGGAAGCCGTTCAGAAGCGCCGTCAGCTCCGTCGGGTCCATTCCCTCGGACAGGCCGGAAAAGCCGCGAAGATCGCAGAAGAGGATCGTGATCTCGGTGGCCTCTCCCTCCAGCCGGGCGGCGGAGGGGTCGTCTGCAAGCCGGTCCACCACCGCCGGCGCAAGGTAGAGCGAGAAGGTCCGGCGCACGCCGCGCCGCTCCCGCTCCGTGAGGAGGGCAAGGGTCGTCGCTCCGCACAGGAACGTCGTCAGTAGCGCGAGGATGGCGGGCCCGGGATCAAGGACCAGCCCGCGGGGCAGGGCGGCCCAGGCGACGCTGAGGACGCCGACGATGAGAGCTGACGCAAGCGCCGCCGCGCCGCCCGCCCCGAGGAGCGGCATGAGGACGGAGAGCGACAGGCCAAGGAGGAGCGCGGCGGCGAATTCCGCGCCCGGTGCCCAGCCCGGACGTACGAGCGCCGCGCCGGACAGCATCTGGTCCAGCGCCTCCGCATGGGCCTCGACGCCCGGAACCAGGCCGCCGAGCGGCGTTGCCACGAGATCCCTGAGCCCCGCGGCGGACGTGCCGACGAAGACCACACGCCCTGAGATCCGGTCTGCCCATCCCCCGGCATCGTCCAGAATGACCTCGGCGGCGGAGAGGCGGGGCACGTCCGGCAGGCCGGACCAGTGCAGCCAGAGCCGCCCGTCCGGGCCGAGCGGAATGTCGATCCCGCCGATCCGCATCGCTTCTAGGCCGGGCCGGCCACCCTCGTCCGCGACATGCAATTGCAGCGCTCCCGCGCCCTGCGCCACCCGCAGCGCCTCCGCCGACAGGCCGGGGATCAGACCCGCCTCCGTCGCGAAGAGAAGCGGAACGCGCCGCACCACGCCGTCCGGCTCGGGAAGAAGGCTGAAGCTGCCGAGACCGGCCGCCGCCGCGTCGAGGATGGGCAGGTTCGACACCGCGCCGCCGAGCCGTGGCAGGAACGGGGCGGGATCCGGCCCGCGAACCGCGATCCCGGCTTTCGGCGCCGGCGGCGACGCGCGGCCCTCAGGGGTGAGAATGAGACCGGCGACGACGGGACCGGCGGCGAAGGCGCGTGCGAGGCTCTCGTCTCCGTCTGCTGCGCCCGGTGGCAACTGCGCCGTGCCGCCCGCGCGCCGGATAGCGTCCGCCGCCGTGGTGACGGAGAGGCGGTCGGGCTCGGCGAAGACGATGTCGAAGGCGATGGCAGCGGCGCCGGCGTCCGTCAGCCGCTCCACCATCCTCGCGAGATCCCCGCGCGGCCAGGGCCACTGTCCGAGCCGGGCGAGCGCGGCCTCATCGATATCCACGATGGCGATGGGCGGATCGAGGGATTGCCGCGGGGCGGACCGCTGCCAGCCGTCCACCATAAGGGCCATCGCCCGCTCCCGCTGGCCCGGCAGGGCGAGGACGAGGACCAGCGCGATAACAGTTCCGACCATCCCTGCCGCGCGGGTCATCGGACGCAAACGCCGGCCGGTTCGTGGTATCAAGGTCACACGCTGTCCATTCCGCGCCACTCTCGCAAGACACTGGCTTACGCAACGGCAATCGGGGCTACTCTGCAACCCGTATCAGGATCGAATCGGCTCGGAGTGTCATGCGTCCCATAGCGACCGCCCTCCTTCTCAGCCTCGCTGGCGCACCGGCCTTCGCGCAGGGCACGGGCGATCTCGACGCGGCCCGCGCCTCCATCGCGGCCGGCGAGGTTCAGGCCGCCCTCGCGCCCCTCGAGCGGATCCTTCTCGCGCGGCCCGAGGCGGACGATGCGCGGCTCCTCTACGCCCGGACGCTCTACGATCTGGGCGATTACGAAGGGGCGGAGCGGGAATTGCGGCTTCTGGAGGGTCGTCTCGGGCCGGGCGATGCAGCCTATGCCAGAGACTTGCGGCACAGCGCCGTGGCGCGATCCAAGGCCTTTCGTGGGCGCGGCGCCGTCTTTGCCGGGATCCGCGCCGAGAGCGACCCAGGACTGGGCACGCTGGACGCTGAGGACGACACGGCTGCCGTCGCCGGGCTCGATCTGCGGCTCGAACACGAGATCGCCGGAACGGGCGGCGGCCTTGCCTTCGGAGATTTGCGTCTGCGCGGCGCGCTCTACGACGAGGCGGAGGAGCTGGACGGGCTGGGTGGCGCCCTGACCCTCGGCCTTGAGCTGCCCTACGCGGACCTGACGCTCATTCCCTACCTCACCGCCTCCTCCGAGCGGACCGACGATGGCGGACGCCTCGACGCGGCGGGCGGCGGACTTGCCCTGCGCTACGCGCTCACGAAGACGACGGGCCTGACCTTCGGTCTCGAGCGGGAAACCCGGTGGCAGCGGGACAGCGACATCCGCGGCGAGGGCGATGCGCGCCGCGCGGAGATCGGTCTGCGGTCGCGCCCGATGCCTGGGGTGCTGTTGGGTGCCGCAATCGCGACGGAGGAGTTCGACGCGGACGGCGACGCGCTCTCCTACACGGCGCCCGAGCTGACGCTCGATGCGAGCTACGCCTTCGATGACGGCGGTCTGCTCTTCGGCCGCGCGATCGCCATCGAGCGGGATTACGACGACGAAGGTGACGAGAGCATCCGGGACTACTTCGTCGGCTATGCCCGGCCCTTCACCTTCGCGGGGCTGGAGGGGCTGACCCTTCAGGTGGGACTGAGGCACGAGCACCGGAGGTCCGACTTCGACGCGCGGGACGGGCGGAACACCTCGCTCGAGGTGACGCTCCTTCGAAATTTCGAGTTCTGAGAGGGCCGCGATGACCGATAAGCACCGCTTCGCACTCGCGCTTTTCGCTTCGGCAAGCGTCCTGGCGCTCACCCCGCAGGCGGAGGCGCAACAGGTCGGCACATCGAGCGCGGTCCGGGGGGAGGTGTTCCTGACCCCGGCGGCGGCCCCGCAGCGACGGCCCGCGACACCCGGCCTCGGAATCTCGCTGTCGGACCTCGTCGAGACACGCGCGGCGAGCACCCTCCAAGTGCTGCTCCTCGACCGCTCGACCTTCACGGTCGGCGAGAATGCCTCCCTCGTCATAGACCGTTTCGTCTACGATCCGGACCGCGGGACCGGGGATGTCGCGGCGGACCTCGCGCGCGGCGCGTTCCGCTTCGTCTCGGGCCGGGTGACGCGGCAGGGGACGGTGGCGCGGATCAACACGCCCGCGGCAACGATCGGCATTCGCGGCACCTTCCTCGAGGGCGTGGTGGGGCCGGATGCCGTCGCCGCGGCGCGGGCTTTGGGGCATGACGTCTCGGGCTGCTCCGATCCGGCGAAAGCCCTCTTCGTCGCCCTGCGCGGTCCGGCCCAGGGGCCCGGCCGGGGTGGCCAGATCACCATCGCGAACCGCACCGGCAGCCAGACCCTCTCGCGGGCCAACCAGGGCGTGTTCGTCGGCGGGCCGGATTGCCCGATCCGTGGCGCACGGCGCTACGAGGGCGAGGCGCGGGCCATCATCGACGCCGCCCTCAGGACGGCTCCGTCCGGCCCGTCGGCGCCGGTCTCCGCGGGCGTCCTTCCGGGGGCGCCGCCAGCCGCCGGCATATTGCCAAGTCGGCCCGGCACCGGCGTAACGGCGACCCCCCCGGTGGCCGTGAACCCGGTCGAGCCCCCGCCGCCTCCTCCTCCGCCGCCGCCACCTCCTCCCGGGTCCGGTCTGGGCGTGCTCTGACGCGTGGCCGAGGGCCGGTCCGCGCTCCTTGGAACCGAGGCCTGGCCCAGAGCCGGGCGCGGTCATGCCGCGCGCCTCAGCTCCGTCGCGGCGCTCCTCGAGGACGCCGGGTGGCGGACGATCATCGTTCAGCCGCCCGATGGACCCGGTCTGCCGCATCGCCGGGACGGCGGCGGTGACGCGACCTTCGCCGAGACGCTGGCCGGGTTCGGACTCGCCGATCCGGACGGCATGCGCGCGGGGATGGAGGCATGGCTTGGCCGGATCGGGGCAGTGGTGCCCGATCTCGTCATCGGCGATCTGGCTCCGCACCTGATGCTGGCGGCGCGGGGGGCCTTCCCGACAATCGCGATCGGCAACGGCTTCTTCGTTCCGCCGCCGGATCTGACGCCCCTGCCTGTCCTGCCGGGGCTGGGCGCGCCACGGGTCGATCAGGAGGAGTTGCTCGCCGGGGTGAACGCCTGCCTCGCTGAGTTCGGCCGTCCCCCGGCCGCCTGCCTCTCGGCAGCCGTCGGGGGAGACCGGGCTCTCGCGCTGACGCCCGACCTGCTCGACCCCTACGCGGGGAGACGCGATGGCGGGGGCATCGGTGCGATCTTGCCGCCAAGGCTGGCCGGATCGGGCGGACGAGGGCAGGGCATCGTCGCCTATGCATCTGGGTCGGTGCCCGTCGCCTGCCGCATCCGCATCGCGGAGGCCCTCGAGAGCGCCCCGGGAGACCGCGTCGCGATCCTGCCCGGCTTGCCGGGGGACATCGCGCGGCGGCTCGTCTCGAAAGGCGTCGAGGTAAGGGAGGAGAACCTTCCGCTGTCACGGATTGCAGCGCGGGCGCGGCTCGTCGTGCATAGCGGCGGGTTCGGGCTCGCCGCGGCGATGCTGGCGGCCGGTGTGCCGCAGCTTTCGCTGCATACGGACGGGGAGAAGTCGCTGACCGCGTCGGCCCTCGTGCGGGCCGGGGTCGGCCGTGCCCTCCGGCTCGACCTGCTGCCCGGGGCGGACTTGATCGCTGCGGAAATTGCGGAGGCGGCAACGGACGAGGAGCTTGCGCGCACCGCCCGGCAACTCGCTCGCCGCCCCCGGAGCGATCCCCGCCCGGCGATCCTTGCGAACTGCGATGCGCTGGTACCGGACTAATCCGCGAACGGCTTCGGGCGCAGGCGGGTGCGGTGGGGCGGCGTCACCGGTTCGGCCGGTCCGCGCGTATAGTCCCGCTGCCACCCGGCCTCCCGCGCGGCGCTGCCCTCGCGTTTCAGATCGCCGAGGAAGGCATTGCGGCTTTCGGCCCAGGCGCGGTGGTCGGCATGGACCGGCGCGTCCGCATCGTAGTCCGACCGTGCAGGCTCCACGGTCTCGATCAGTCCCCGCGGCATGGGAAAGAGATGCGCGAAGGGCTCGCCTGCCTCGAAGGCCACGGTGGCGCCGGGCGTGGTGAAGCGCCAGTTCATCGTGATCCCGAACGGGGACCAGTCGGTCTCGACGATGCCGGTCAGCCCCTGGATATGCGGCTTGGGGCGATTGACCGGCCCCTGCAGCCAGAGATCGTGGCCGGGCGAGGTGGAGATCCGGCCGGGGAGCTGGAAGGTCAGGATGCCGGAGCCGAAATGCGACACCGCAAGGGGAGGACGCCGCTCGTCCTGCCCGAGGACGACGACATCGCCGGTCGCGGCGCCGCCGGTCCATGTGGCGACGAAGCGGGAGGGGTTCAGAAGCTCCCAACCATGGGCATTGGCTATGGTGAGGGGCAGGCAGCGATTGGCGAAGGCTTCGGGCGTCGCGTCCATCCAGACCCGCCGGGCGGGCGCCGGGCGCGCGCCGATCTCCCAGGATGGATCAAGCTCGAGACGCAGGCCGATACTCACGACGTCAGCTCGTCCAGCACACCGGCCGCGATCTGTTCTCGCATGTGGGCATAGCCGATGGCTTCGAGCTCGGCGCCGGCATGCCAGTCCATCAGGCCCAGATGCGGCGGGATCGGCGGAACCAGAAGGAGGTTGCCGCGCATCGAGGCCGTCGCCATCGCGCGCCGACTGGTGATGCCCATGCCCTTCTGGAGGATCTGCATGATGCGGGGGAAATCGGCCGGATCGTGGCGGCGCAGCGCCAGGTCCCGCGCGAGGCGGAAGCGCGGCGGCAGGCGGTCGTAACTGCTCGTCACCCGCCATTCCGTCGGCTGCGAGAGGCCGATGACGAGGTTCGGCCCCAGCTTGATCGCCTGGAGCGGGCCGACGGGAAGGTTGTCGATGACCCCGCCGTCGATCAGGATCTCGCCATCCTCCGTCACGACGGGCGGCAGAAGCCCCGGAAGGGACCCCGAAGCGCGGACCGCCATCCAGGCAGGACCGGTCCGGTGCAGGTGGACGTCGTTGCGCGTCAGCGAGGCGGAGACCGCAAGGACCGGGACTGGCAGATCCTCCAGCTGGACCGAGCCATAATGGTGCTTCAGCGAGGCGTCGAACGGGTGATGGTCCAGCAGGGCATGGATCGGCACGGTCAGCTTCTTCAGCGCGGCCGACCAGACGAAGATCTCTTCCGAGCGGCGCAGAACCTCCGAGGGCGAGAGGCCCGAGGCAAGTGCGATCGCCATCGCCGCGCCGCCGCTGGTGCCGGCATAGGTGTCGATCTCGACCCCGGCCTCGTCGAGCGCGCGGGCGACGCCGAGATGCGCGCAGCACAGCGCCCCGCCGCCGGCAAGGACGAGCCCGAGGCCCCGCCCGCCCACGAGCCGCGCGGCGCGGGCGAGGTCGGCCTCTCCCGCGATCTGGTGGTGCATGTGCGGATCGCGCCCTTCGAGCCAGCGCGCGGTCCCGGTGATGGCGGTGCCGGACCTTCGACGCAGGGCGAGGTGGCGCGCCTCGGGCCGGTGCAGCCTGAGCGCCTCGGCTTCGAGCGGCAGGATGCGCGGATCGGCATCCGCGTCGCCGATCAGGATCGCGGCATCCGATTCGGACAGGGCGGCACTGGCGAAGGGCGTCAGCTCCATGTCCTCGATCCAGATCGTCTGGCCGCCGCCTTCGGCCTCGCGGGTGTGGAACCAGCGGGCGATCCCCTCGGCGTCGTCGCGGAGTTCGGCAGGAAGATCTGCCGCTCGCAGCGGCGCCTTTCCGAACAGGCCGCGGGCGAAGGGCTCGGCGAACTCTCCCGGCACGGGCCGGTCGCCGGCCGGAACGAGCACGACGATCCCCGGCGGAGCGGGGGCGAGGCGCGGCACATGGGGCACCGCCTCGGCGAGGCGGGCGGCGAGGGAGGCAAGGACCCTGCTGGGCACATCCGTCTGACGGGCCGCCTCCTCCCATCCGTCCCGGTCGAGGCAGATGACCTCGGCGGTGCGGGCGGCCACGACATCCGCGGTGCGGACGCCGCCGGTAAAAAAGGCGATCTCCCCGATGGGCTGACCTTCGGAGATCTCGGCGATCACCCGACCGCCGGCGATGACGTGGAACCGTCCCAGCGTGACCAGGTAGAGCGCCTTGGCAGGATCACCGGCGGCGATCAGACGCTCGCCGCGTCGCAGCTTTCTCAGATGCCCGTGCTGCCGCAGCGCCGCCTCGGTTGCGGCGTCGAACATCGCGGCACCAGCGCGCTTCACATCACGGTCATGGGTCACCTGGGCGGAACTCGCATCGGGAGCTGACTTTAGGTAAACGCTATGTCCTCCCTTCCGCCGCATCAAGCGCGGAGATGCCGGGACGGGCTTTCACCGGAGCCGTACCCGGCCGCCTCTGTCCGCTGACGGTCCTCCTGCCGGAGCCGATCTCAGGGGCCGGCGGAGAACTGGATGGCGACGGCTGCGGCATAGATCCCGATCAGGAGGATGCTCTCGCCGCCGATCTTGCCCGGCCCCTGCCGCTGCCGCGCAATGAGGCCCCCGATCAGGATGCCGGTCATCAGGAGCGCTGTCGCGATCCAGTAGAAATCCGCATCGCCGACGGCGTGGTAGAGCGAGCCTTCCCGGTACGAGATGTCGGACGCGACGAGGAACAGCGTGTCGAAGGTATTCCCGCCGATGATGCCGCCGACGGCGAGTTGCAGCGCGCCGCGCCTCACCGCTGCGACGGTCGTCACGAGCTCCGGCATGGATGTCACGGTCGCCGTCGCGAGGGCACCGACCGTCGATCCCGAGATGTCCAGACGCTGGGCGAGTTCCGAGGCGGTTTTCGAGATGACATAGCCCGCCACGCCCATCAGCAGCATCAGACCGCCAAAGATCAGGAAGAGCCGCACGGTGCTCTGGCCGCGGCTCTCGTTATCCTCCTCGTCGGGCTCGTCCGCCTTGGTGTCCCGCGTGGCGACGGGGGTCCACATCGGATTGTCCTGCACGCGTCTCTGCGTGAAGAGGCCGCCGGCATAGACCAGCGGGATCACGAACGAGATCGGGTGAACGGCCCAGAGGGTGAATTCGGGCGACGACATCGCCAGGAACGGCAGCGTCAGGAGCACCATCAAAACGATGCCTTGGAAGAGGTTGCTCAGGTCGGCGGCGGCGTGTTCGAGGTTGACCTTGCGATAGAACATGTCGGCCACCGCCAGGAACAATGTCTGGGCCGCGATGCCGCCCACGCTGTTCGAGAAGGCGAGGGACGCATTGCCGTCGAGCGCCGCCGTCACCGAGACGATGATCCCGCCGAGCGATGTCGCCGCCCCCAAGAGGACGCCCCCGATGAGCGCCTCGCCCAGACCCGTCCGGTCGGCGATGCGGTCGGCAAGCCCCGTCATGCGCAGGCCCGCGAGGACGATCACGGCGCTCGCGGCGAAAAAGGCGCCCGCCAGGATCGACGACGAAAGGGCGTCCCACATGAAATGGCTCCGATGGAAAGACGGCGCCGGGCACATCATCGCGCGTCGGCTGGGAGGGCCACATCCCAACACGGACGCCCGGAAATGAACAGCCCCCCGCCGTGGGGGGGCGAGGGGCTTTCGTCTTTAAGGCGTCTCGACGCGAGGATCGGAATTTGTCGAGTGGCAGGGGGCGTAGCCGGCCGGCCCTTCGGTGCCGGGGCCGACCCGAGGGCCGGCCCCTATGAGACCTCAGCCCTTCAGATCGGCCGGCAGGACAGCGTCCGGCAGGTTCTGGTAGCAGACCGGCCGCAGGAAACGGCGGATCGAAAGGGTGCCGACACTGGTCGCGCCGAAGTTCGTGGAGGCGGGGTACGGCCCGCCATGGACCATTGCTTCGGCGACCTCGACGCCGGTCGGGAAACCGTTGGCGAGGATCCGCCCCGCCTTGCGTTCCAGCACCGGCAGGAGCGTCTTCGCGGCGTCCGCATCGCCGTCATCCATGTGGATCGTGATGGTGAGCTGACCCTTCAGGCCGCGCGCGATTTCCTCCATCTGGGCCGCGTCGCGGCACCGCACGATCAGGCCGAGCGGTCCGAAGACCTCCTCGCCGAGCGCCTCGTTGGACATCCACGTTTCCGCATCCGTCTCGAACAGGAACGGCGTGGCGGAGCGTTCGGCGGGCTCCGTGGTCACGATGGCGGTGACGCCGGCCTCCTTGCCCATCGCCGTGGCACCGTCCTTGTAGGAGGAGGCGATGCCGGAGGTCAGCATGGTCTGCGGGCCCATCTCTTCGAGCGCGCTCTTCGCGGCATCGCGAAGGGCGTCCGCGCCCGGACCGTCAAGCACCACGGCGATGCCGGGATTGGTGCAGAACTGACCCGCCCCCATGCAGAGCGACCCGGCCCACGCCTTGCCGATCTCGGCCCCTCGCGCGGCGGTGGCCTCGGCGAGAAGGAACATCGGGTTCACCGATCCCAGCTCGCCGTAGAACGGGATCGGCTCGTCGCGCTGCGCGCAGAGATCGTAGAGCGCGCGGCCCCCCTTGAGCGAGCCGGTGAAGCCGACGGCCTTGATGAGCGGGTGCTGCACAAGGGTCTGACCGACCGTCCGGTCCCCGCCCTGGATCAGGGAGAAGACGCCCTGCGGCATTCCGGTCCGCTCGGCGGCGGCCTGGATCGCCTCGGCGGCGAGTTCGCCGGTGCCGGGATGGGCGCCGTGGCCCTTGACGACGACGGGGCAACCGGCAGCCAGCGCGGCCGCCGTGTCACCACCCGCGGTCGAGAAGGCGAGCGGGAAATTCGACGCGCCGAAGACGGCGACGGGACCGATCGGACGCTGGATCATCCGCAGGTCGGGACGGGGCATCGGCTGCCGGTCGGGCATCGCGGCGTCGTGGCGCACATCGAGATAGGCGCCGTCCCGGATGTGTTTTGCAAACAGGCGAAGCTGGTTCGCCGTCCGCGGCAGTTCGACGGAGCGGATGCGCGGTTCGGGCAGGCCGGTCTCGGCCATCGCGGTCTCGGTGATCTCGTCGACGCGGGCCTCGAGTTCCTCGGCGATGGCCTCGAGAAATGCCGCTCGATCCTCGCGGGAGGTCGCGGCATAGGCATCGAAGGCGCCTTCTGCAGCTTCGCAGGCGCGGTTCACCAGATCCGGTGTGCCGACCGAGAAGTCATGCGCATCGCCGGTGGCGGGGTCGGACGGGAAGGTCTTGTCCGAAGCGACCCGTTCGCCGGCGATCAGGTGTTTGCCGTGGGGTTGATAGGTCATTGTGTCCTCGCAATCAGTCTCGGTGAATCGGCTCGGCGGTGAACGCCCCGCCCTGGTAGACGGCATCCGGCGAATCCGCGGCCGGCCGGGCATTGTTCGCCTCGACCTTGTCCCGGAAACGAGCGGAACTGTCTTTTGGTTGCCAACCCAGATAGCGCGACGCGGAATTGTCCCACCATTGCTCGTCGTTGTCCGACACGCCCCAGATGATCGGGCAGCCGAGCCGCGGCGCGCGGAAAACGCATTCGATCAGGGAGACGAAGTCGTCCGGGCTGAACCATGTCGCCATCATGCGGTGATTCCGGGGCTCGGGGAAGCAGGAGCCGATGCGCACGATCGCCGTCTCTTGGCCGAACTTGGAATGATACATCGAGGCCATCGCCTCACCGAAGCACTTGGAGACGCCGTAGAGCCCGTCGGGCTTCATCGGGTCCTCCACGGTCAGATGCCTGTCCTGCGGGTGATAGCCGATGGTGTGGTTGGACGAGGCGAAGAGAATGCGCGGATGGCCGTTCGCCCGGGCCGCCTCGTAGAGGTTGTAGACGCCGCGGATGTTCGCATCGCAGATCGGATCGAAGGGCTGTTCCACGGAGACGCCGCCGAAATGGACGATGCCGTCGCAGCCCGCGACGAGATCGTGGACGGCGGCCTCGTCGGCGAGATTTGCCCGGACGACTTCCTCACCGCCCTCGGCCGGATCCATCTCGGCGAGGTCGGACAGGCGGATCGTCTCGGCAAGGTGGCCGAGGCGGGTTCGCATGACCTGGCCCAGCCCTCCGGCTGCTCCGGTGATGAGAAGGCGTTTCATGTGTCGCTCCTAGTCAAACAGGCTTGGCAGATACATCGAGAAGAACGGCACGTAGGTGACGAGCATCAGCGCCACGATGATGGCCGCATAGAAGGGCAGGATCGTCCGCACCGCCTGATCGATCCTGATGCCGCCGACGACGCAGCCCACGAAGAGGCAGGCGCCCACCGGCGGTGTGCAGAGGCCGAGGCCGAGGTTCATCATCAGGATCACGCCGAACTGCAGCGGATCCATCCCGAGGTCGGTGACGACGGGCAGGAAGATCGGCGTGCAGATCAGGATAAGCGCCGCCATGTCCATGATCATGCCAAGGACCAGCAGCGTCACGTTCAGCAGCAGCAGGATGATGATCGGGTTGTCGGAGATCATCGTCACGCTCGTCGCCAAAAGATCCGGTACGCGGTAGAGCGCGAGAAGATAGGCAAACGCCGAGGCCGTCGCGACGAGGATCATCACGAGCGCGGTCGTGCGCACCGCGGCGACCACGGCGAGGACGAACTTGTCCCAGGTGAGCTCCCGGTAGACGAGGGCCGTGACGAGAATTGCCCAGATCGCGCCGAACGCGCCCGATTCCGTCACCGTCATCACGCCAGAGAGCACGCCGCCGACGATGATGACCGCGGTCAGGAGGCCGGGGATCGCGACGAGGAAGCTGATCCCGAGGGCCCGGAAGCCGGGGAACGGCTCGCCTGGATAGCCGCGGCGGACCGCGATGGCCCAGGCGACCACACCGAGGATCAGGCACATCAGGATGCCCGGCAGGATCCCGGCGATGAAGAGGTTGGACACGGAGACGCCGCCGGCGGCGACGGCATAGAGGATCATGTTGTGCGAGGGCGGAATGACCACGCCCGCGACCGAGGAGGTCACCGTGACGTTGACGGCGTAGTCCGCGTCGTAGCCCTTTTCCTTCATCACGGGCACGAGGATCGAGCCGAGCGCCGAGGTGTCCGCGACGGCGGAGCCCGAAATGCCGCCGAAGAGCATCGACGAGGCGACGTTCACCACGCCGAGGCCGCCGCGCATGAAGCCGACGGCGGAGGCGGCGAGGCGGACGAGGCGGGCGGCGATCCCGCCCTGCATCATCAGCTCTCCCGCGAAGATGAAGAACGGGATCGCGAGCAGCGAGAAGACGGAGATGCCCGACAGGATGCGCTGGAACGCGATGAAGAGCGGCAGGCCCTCGTAGAGAAAGCCGCCCACCGTGGCGAGCCCGAGCGCGAAGGCGACGGGCATCCCGGCGATCAGGCCCAGAAAGAACAGGCCGAAGAGAAGGGCGAGGCCCATGCGGTCAACCTTTCAGCGGATCCCGGCCGCGCGCATGCTCGGCCATGTGGTAGAGGGTGAAGAGGGCGGAGAGCGCGCCGCATATCGCCATCGGCAGCGCGCGAAGGCCCTCGGCGACGCCCAGCATCGGAATGCGGCGGCCCCATGTGTTCAGCGTCAGCTCGAAGCCGTAGACCGCGAGCGATACGGAAAAGGCGAGGACACCCACGAGCGCGAGCCAGCGAAGAGGCACGGCGATGGCGGCGGGCATCATCTCGCGCATGAAGTCGACGGAGAGGTGGGACTTGGTCCAGACCCCGACGGCCCCGCCCAGAAAGGTGATCCAGACAACCAGCACGAGGGCCAGCTGTTCGACCCAGGTCGGCGTGTCGTTCATCACGTATCGGCCCCAGACGAGCCAGCCGAAGATCACGATCAGCAGGGCGAGCTGCACTCCGGCGATGCCCATGCACACGGTCGCGACCCCGTGGAGCACGCGGTAGACCGGGTCGCGGGTCTGGCGTTCGTCGACGAGTAGCATGGGGATCCCCCTCATGACGCGAAAGGGCCGGGCAGCGCGCCGCCCGGCCTCCTTGGCAAGCCTCGGGTCAGCCCTCGCCGCCCTGGGTGGCGCGGATGTCCGTGATGTAGCTTTCGAGGTCCGGGTTCTCGGCGATGAAGGTTTCGTAGATCGGCTGCATCGCGTCCTGGAACGCGGTCGGGTCCTCGACGTCGTTCACCTCGACACCGGCATCCATCACCTTCTGGCGGCTCTCTTCGGAGCTTTCGGCCCAGAGCTGGCGCTGAAGGTCGGCGGCCTCGATGGCGGCCTGGCGGACGATCTCCTTGTCCTCGTCGGAGGTGGCGTCCCACGTTTCCTTCGCGATGCAGATGCACTCCGGCAGGATCAGGTGGTTGGTGTTGGAGTAGTAGCCCGCCACCTCGTAGTGATTGGAGGTGTCGAAGGACGGCCAGTTGTTCTCAGCCCCGTCGATGACGCCGGTGCGCAGCGACTGGTAGACTTCGCCGTAAGCCATCGGCGTCGCGTTTCCGCCGAGCGCGTCGACCATGTCCACGTAGAGATCGTTGCTCATGACGCGGAACTTCAGGCCTTCGAGGTCCGCCGGCGTCACGATGGGGCGCTCGGTGTTGTAGAAGCTGCGTGCGCCCGAGTCGAACCAGGACAGGGCGACGATCCCGGCCTCTTCCAGGGCCGCGGCGAAGCGCTCGCCTGTTTCGCCGTCCATCACCTCGTGCATGTTGTCGAGGTCGGTGAACAGGAAGGGCAGCGAGAGCACGTTGGTCGCGGGTACGATCTGGCCCATCGGCCCCATGTTGAAGTTCGCGAAATCGATGCCGCCATTGCGGAGCTGCTCGATGGCGTCCGGCTGATCGCCGAGAACGGCGTTGTGATAGACTTCGGGCTCGATCCGTCCCTCGGTGCGCTCGGCCACGGTCTCGGCGAAGCTGTCGAGGGCGACGCCGTTGGGATAATCCTCGGGGTGGATGTTCCAGCCGCGCCAGGATTCGGCGGCGACGGGCAGGGCGGTCATGCCGGCCAGAAGGCCGGCGATGGCGGTCGTCGTGAACGGTTTATTCATGATACTCCTCCTCAGGTAGTGGAGGTTGTATGATAAGTTGAGCCTGGTTCTGTCAAGCGATATGATGGGATCGTCAGAAACTGGAGGGCCCTTCCGCCGTGGCCAAGACCGCTTCCCCCCGTGCCCGCGCCCGCAACCTCGTCGGCAGCCTCGTCGATGCCCTGCGCGCGGAGATCGCGGACGGCACGTTCGAGCCCGGTGACAAGCTGCCGTCAGAGGCCCGCCTGACCGAGCGCTTCGGCGTCTCCCGGACGGTGGTGCGGGAGGCCATCGCGGGATTGCGCGCGGACGGCCTCGTCGCGCCGCGCCAGGGCGCCGGCGTCTTCGTGCTGGAGCCGCCGGAGGTCACGACTCCCTTTCATCTCGCTGATTACGAACGGATTTCATCGGTCATCGAGATGCTTGAGCTCCGGGTGGCCGTGGAGATGGAGGCTGCGTCCCTGGCCGCGGTAAGGCGCAGTCCGCAACAGGAGGAGGCGATCTTCGAGGCCGCTGCCCTCCTGCCTCGTCATGCCAAGGAGGGGCGTCCCACCAAGGAGGCCGACCTCGCGTTCCACCTCGCCGTGGCAGATGCGACGAACAACCCGCGTTTCCGGGAATTCCTGGAAGTGCTGGGCCTGTCGATGATCCCCCGCGCGGCGCTTACCATCGGCGACGCCCCCAGCCCGCCCGACTATATCGACCTGCTCTCCGCCGAGCATTCAAGCATCGCCGAGGCGATTTCTGCCGGCGATTCGGAGGCGGCACGGGGTGCGGCACAAGCGCACCTGCGCAATTCGATGGCCCGTTACCGCGAATATATCAGACGATAGCACCCAACTTGTCATACAAATCTTGACATCCAATCGGTCGCGCGGCTAAGCGGGAAAAAACCGCCGGTCAGATGGAGTGCACCCGATGGATCCCCAGTCAGTGAAGTCCGCCCTCGAGTCCGGTCTGCTGTCCTTTCCCGTCACCGCGTTCGACGAAGGCGGTGCCTTCGCGCCGGAGCCCTACAAGGCGCATGTCGAGTGGCTGTCGGGCTATCCCGCGAGCGCTCTCTTCGCCGCCGGCGGAACGGGGGAGATGTTCTCCCTGACGCCGGAGGAGATCCCGCAGGTCATTCGCGCCGCGAAGGAGGCCTCGGGCGACACTCCCATCATCGCAGGCTGCGGATACGGCACAGAGATCGCCGTCGGCATCGCGCGCGAGGTGGAGAAGGCGGGCGCGGACGGCATCCTGCTCCTGCCGCACTACCTGACCGAAGCGCCGCAGGAGGGACTCGCTGCCCATGTCCGCGCCGTCTGCAACTCGGTCGGCATCGGCGTGACCATCTACAATCGCGGCGTCTCGCAGTTCGAATACGAGACGGTGGCCGGGCTCTGCGATGAGTTGCCGAACCTCATCGGCTTTAAGGACGGCTCGGGCGAGGTCGGCCGGATGCGCCAGATCACCGCCCGCATCGGCGACCGCCTCGCTTATCTCGGTGGTCTGCCCACCGCGGAGGTTTTCGCCGAAGCCTACCTCGCCGCGGGCTTCTCGACCTATTCCTCCGCCGTCTTCAATTTCGTCCCGCGCCTCGCGATCGAGTTCTACGATCGCCTTCAGGCCGGTGAGCGCGGCCGCTGCGAGGAGATCCTGAACGACTTCTTCTATCCGTTCCTCAAGCTCAGGGACCGAAAGGCAGGCTATGCCGTTTCCGCCATCAAGGCCGGCGTCCGGATCCAGGGCTTCGATGCTGGCGCCGTGCGGCCCCCGCTGACCGATCTGACGGACGAGGAAATGGGAATGCTTGAAGACATCATCGGCGCCGAGAAGCGATGAAGATCGCCGAGGTCCATACCCACCTGCTCGATCACCGGCTGGAGGTGCCGTTCGAGAGCGCGTCCATGCGGTTCGACCGGCGCACGCATGTGCTGGTCGAGATCGTCTGCGATGACGGGACCGTGGGGTGGGGCGAATGCCTTGGCCCGGCCGGTCCGAACGCGGCGGTCGTGAAGGCCTACGCGGCCCGCCTCGTGGGGAAGAACCCGCTCGAGACCGAGAAGATCTGGGCCGACCTCTACAACGCGCTGCGCGACCAGGGGCAGCGCGGCCTCACGATCACGGCGCTCTCGGGCATCGACGTCGCGCTCTGGGATATCAAGGGCAAGGCCCTCGGCCAGCCCGTCTCCATGCTGCTCGGTGGCCGGTTCCGCGAGAGCGTTCGCGCCTATGCCACCGGCTCCTTCCGCAGGGACGGGGTGGACCGGGTGGCGGACAATGCCGAGGAAGCCGCCGGTCACCGTGCCGCGGGCTTCCACGCCATGAAGATCAAGATCGGCTTCGGCATCGCCGAGGACCTGCGCGTCATCGCCGCGGTCCGGGACGCCATCGGGCCGGAGATGCGCCTGATGATCGACGGCAATCACGGCTACGACACGCTGGAGGCCATCGAGCTCGGACGCCGGGCGCATGCATTCGACATCGACTGGTTCGAGGAGCCGGTCGTTCCGGAGCATCTGTCCGCCTACCGCGAGCTTCGTTCCCGCCAGCCCATCCCGATTGCCGGGGGAGAGACCTGGCACACCCGCTGGGGTTTCCGCGAGGCGCTCGAGACCCGCGCGGTGGACATCGCCCAGCCGGATCTCTGCGGGTGCGGCGGGTTCACCGAAATGCGCCGCATCGCAGATCAGGCCGCGCTCCACGGCGTCCGCCTCGTGCCTCATGTCTGGGGCACGGCCATCCAGATCGCGGCCTCCCTGCAATGGATGGCGGCGATGGTGCCGAGCCCTGTCCGTCGGGACCCTATCGAACCCATTCTCGAATTCGACCGGACCCATAACCCGTTCCGCCAGGCGGTGATCACGGCGCCGATCGAGCACGAGGGCGGTGTCGTCGCGATCCCGGACGCTCCCGGCCTCGGCATCGAGGTGAATCGCGACGCGCTGGCGGAATTCGCGCTGAAGGAGGTCTGAATGACCATCGACCGCAAGCTGACCGGAACGCCGCCCGCCACCCGTCTGCCGGAGGGCGCGGTGGACACGCAGATGCACATGTATCTCCCCGGCTTTCCGGCCGTCGAGGGCGGCCCGCCGAATCCGCCGGGCGAGCTTCCGGGGCCCGATCAGTATCGCGTCGTCATGGACTGGCTTGGAATCGACCGGGTCGTGATCACGCAGGGAAACGCGCAGCAGAAGGACCACGGCAACCTTCTGGCCTGCCTTGCCGAAATGGGCGATGTCGCCCGCGGTATCGCCTGCATCGACGAATCCACGAGCGAGGCGGAACTGGATCGTCTTGCCGAGGCAGGCGTCGTCGGGGCGCGCATCATGGACCTGCCGGGCGGCGCCGTTCCCCTGTCCCGGCTCGAGGCGGTCGCCGAACGGGCGCGTGCGCGCGCCTGGCTGATGACGGTTCAGTTCGACGGCTCGCGTGTCGAGGAGGAGGAGCACCGCCTTGCCGCCCTGACGCAGCCATGGATTCTCGATCACCACGCCAAGATCTTCGACGGTCCGACGCCGGGCCGAAGGGCCGCGATCAAGCGCCTGCTCGACACCGGTTACTGCTACTTCAAGTTTGCCGGGTGCTACGAGAGCAGCAGCGCCGGCGCGCCGGGGTACGAGGATGTCGCCGAGGTCGCCCGCGAGATGGCGGACCACGCCCCCGAGCGCATCATCTGGGGAACGAACTGGCCGCACAACATGTCCAAGACCACGGAAGACTATCCCGACGACGCTGCGCTTCTGGATACGGTTCTGGACTGGTTTCCCTCGGACGAGGCGCGGACGCTGGCACTGGTGGATACCCCCCACCGGCTGTTCTTCGATCCGCGATAGGCCGCGATCCTCGGGGCAGGGCGTCCCGGCGCCCTGTCCCGTCGCGGGTGTGGTGCCGTCCGCCGCCCCTCCGGAGCTTCGGAGCGATCCTGACGTCCCGGGGGTCAAAACCCACGGCGGATATCGGGATGTGAATTTGAACGATCCTGCCAGATAATTGGGTCAAATGACCCAAAATGGCCGTGCCGTCTGAAGGATATTGTGCTGCTTTCCCACCAATGGTGGGTCAGGCTGCCACCAGTGCAGACCTGACCACCGGAGGTGTTCCCCATGGCGACCGATAGCGCAGCCCCGTTCGATGTCTTCGAGGCGGAGATCGCAGGCCTCGGACGCGAGGGAGTGCGGGACGGCGTCATCGGTGACGGGACCAGTTTCGAGACGCCCTTCGGCACACGGTCCATGATCTACGCGGACCACGTCGCCTCCGGCCGCGCCCTGATGCCGGTGGAGCGGTTCGTGATGGAGAAGGTCCTGCCGATCTACTCCAACAGCCATACCGAAGCGTCGCATTGCGGCCGTCAGATCACCCGCATGCGCAAGGCGGCGCGGGACGTGGTGGCGCGCGAAACGGGCGCCGGCACCGGCGATCACGTCGTCTTCTGCGGCAACGGCGCCACGGCCGGCCTGAATCGCCTCGTCCTGCTCCTGCGCTGCGCCGAGCGGGTGGCGTCCGGCGAGCGCGTCGTCGTTCTGATCGGCCCGTACGAGCACCATTCGAACATCCTGCCCTGGCGGGAGAGCGGGGCCGAGGTCATCGAGATCGCCGAGGCGCCCGGGGGCGGCCCCGATCTCGGAGCGCTGGAGGAGGCGCTGGGCGCGGCGGGGGACGCCGATCTGGTCGTCGGCGCCTTTTCCGCCGCCTCGAACGTCACCGGCCGCCTTTCCCCGGTCGCCGAGGTGACGCGGCTCCTGAAGTCCTTCGGCGCGCTTGCGATCTGGGATTATGCCTGCGGAGCTCCCTACCTTCCGATGTCCATGACCCCGGAACAGGACGCGCCGATCGATGCCATCGTCTTCTCGCCGCACAAGTTTCTCGGCGGGCCGGGGGGTTCCGGCGTTCTCGTCCTGCGGCGCGAGATGGATCAGGGCCAGCGGCCCACGGCGCCCGGCGGCGGGACGGTGTCCTTCGTGTCGCCCTGGTCGCACACCTATCTTCCGTCCCTCGCGGCGCGCGAAGAGGCCGGCACCCCGGACGTGATCGGGGATATCCGCACGGCGCTGGCGCTTCTCGTGAAACGCGCCATCGGGCAGGACACGATTGCCCGTCAGGACGAGGCCTTGCGGCAGAAGGCGCTCGCGGCGTGGGCGGGCCTTCCGGGCCTGCATCTCATGGGCCAGGACGCAGACGTGCCTGCGCTGCCGATCTTCTCCTTCCAGGTCTTCGACGGGGAGGCACAGGTCCATCCGCAGCTCGTCACCCGGATGCTGTCGGACCATTTCGGCGTTCAGGCGCGCGGCGGTTGCGCCTGCGCCGGACCCTATGCGCACCGCCTGCTCCGGATCGATCAGGCCTCCTCCGAAGCGCTCGAGGGTCGCCTGATGCGGGGGGAGGAACTGGCCAAGCCCGGGTGGACGCGTCTCTCCCTGCACTGGGCGCACCGGGAGGAGGAGGTGGACGCGATCCTCGCCGCCGTGCGGGATGTCGTGCTGAATGCGCGTGAGCTTGCCGGCGGCTACAGAGCGGATCCGGCCACGGCCCGGTTCACACCGTCCGAAGCCGCCTGAGGCACGCTCCGTCCGCCGCGTGCACGGGCCCGCATAGCCTGCACAAGGCCGCCCGCGGCGCCGCACTCTTGCGTGATCCCCGATGCCGCGCGACTTGAGATGAAGCCCCGGACGTGCTTCGCTTGTCTATGACCTCGTTCGTCGGGTCAGGCCGGCCAAAAGCGGTAGGAAACGGGGTGAACCAGAAGCAGATCGAAGCCTTCCGCATGGTGATGCGCCACGGTACCGTCACCGGCGCCGCCAAGGCGCTCAGCGTGTCGCAGCCCGCCGTCAGTCGTCACATTGCGGATCTCGAAGCGTCCCTGGGCTTTCCGCTCTTGCTGCGGTTCGGCGGCCGCGTGGAGGCGACGCGGGAGGCCCATGCCTTCTTCGCCGAAGTCGAGCGGATGTATTACGGCTTCGACCGGCTGGCGCAGGAAGCGCAGAAGATCCGCGGTCACCAGCGGACGACCCTGCGCCTCGCGTCGCTTCCCATGGCCTCGTTCGGACTGATCCCCGCCGCCGTCAGCGCATTCGTCGCGCGCCACCCCGGCGCCGAGGTGACACATGACGTTTACACCTCCTCCCGCATCCTCGACCAGCTCTCCGCCCGGCAGATAGATATCGGAATGGCGCAGACCGTCGCGGCGCGGCCCGATGTGGAGGTCGTCGCGTCCTACACGACGAGCTGCGTGTGTGTCATGACGCGATCGGATCCGCTTGCGGGCCGGGACGTGGTCACGCCCGCAGATCTCGCGGAACGCCCCCTCGTTGTTCTCAACCATCGCACCGTGACCTACGGCTACCTGCTCCAGCGATTTGCGGAGGCGGGCGTCGCGCCCAATATCGTCGCCGAAACGCAGCCCTCCTATTCCGCCTGTGGCCTCGCGGCGCTCGGAGTTGGTATTGCGATCGTGGATCCCGTCACCTCCGGCGTCTTCGGGGACGCTCTGACCTCGGTGGCTTTCGCGCCCGAGATTCCGTTCGACTTCCAGGTGCTGACGGCGCGCGATGCGCCCTTCTCCCGCGCGGCGGCCGCGTTTCTTGAGGATCTTACCTCCGTTCTCGACGCGGATCCGCGCCTGTCCCGTCGGGGTGCCGGCGGCTAGACCGACGCGCGTGCCGTCCCGGATCCGGCCCGCGAGGCAGGGACGGCCCGGCTGCCGATCCAGACGCAGCCAAGAACGATGGCCGCGCCGAGAAGCTGGAGCCCGGTCAGCGCCTGTCCGAGGATCGCCCAGCCGAGGAAAACCGCGGTCAGGGGGCTGAGAAAGCCAAGCCCCGTGACGGCGGCGGGGCCGATCCGTTCGATCCCCCGGAACCAGAGGAAATAGCTGAGAGCGGCGCCTGCGATGGCCAGCCAGAGGAAGCCCGCGACGTGGGCGAGGCTCGGGGCAGGGAGGGCCGGCTCGAAGATCAGCGCCGCAGGCAGGAGCAGGAGCCCGCCCGCCGTGAGTTGCCACGCGGTGAAGGTCAGCGCGGGAACGTCGGGGCGCCACTTGCGTGTCAGGACGACGCCCGAGGCCATGGAGACCGAACCGATGAGCGCCGCGGCGATGCCGACTGCGTCGGGATCGGCGTCCGGTCCGAGAACCAGCAGCCCAACTCCCCCGATTCCGACGAATGCCGCACCGATGCCGCGCGCGGTGAGAGGTGTGCCGAGGAGCGCCCGCGCCAGAATGAGCACGATCAGGGGCTGGATGGAGGTGAGCGTGGCCGCAAAACCGCCGGGCAACCGGTAGGCCGCGACGAAGAGTGCCGTCCAGAAGATGGAGAAGTTGAGCGCGCCGAGTACCGCGAGGCGTCCGAGCCAGCGCAGTGGCGGAAGCTGCCGGGTGACCAAGAGGAGCAGCAGCCCGGCGGGAAGCGCTCGCAGAACGGCGTCCGTCAGTGGGTAGCCCGGCGGCAGAAGCTCGGACGTGACGATGTAAGTGCTTCCCCAAACCGCCGGGGCGGAGGCGGCAAGGAGAGTGTCGGACAGATCCGGCATGTGATCCTCCATATGTCTCGACGTCGAGATAGGTGCTTTTACCTTGGCGTCAAGATAAAATCGGGATATGGCGTCGGCATGGATCAGGTGGATCGCATCCTTTCCCAATGGGGCGCCGAGCGTCCGGACCTGGACGTCTCGGCGATGGGCACGTTCGGTCGGATGAAACGGCTCGTTGATCGCCTCTCGCAGGAACTGCTCAAGGTCTACAAGGCGCACGACCTGACGCCGGCCTCCTTCGACGTGCTCGCCACCCTGCGCCGCGCCGGATCGCCCTACGCGCTCACACCGTCCGCCCTGATCTCGTGGACGATGGTGGCTTCGGGCACGATGACCAACCGCCTCGATCGCCTCGAAGCGTCCGGGCTGGTGCTGCGTCAGGTCAATCCCGAGGACGGCCGCGGCTCGGTCGTCGCGCTGACCGACAAGGGGTTTGCGCTGATAGATGCTGTCGTGACCGAGCATGTCGCGAACCAGCATCGTCTGATGGAGGGCCTGCCGGAGGAGCTCCGCCCATCGCTGGATGAGGGGCTGCGGGTCTGGCTCGCGTCCTTCGAGGGGGACGCGGACTGAACGGGCTCCGCGAGCAGGGTGCCCGCCCATCGGAATGCGCTTTACCGGGTGCCGTGAAATCACGCATCATGCCTCTGAAACGACCGCGGCGCGGCAGCACCCGGATCGGGGCGCTGGCCCGGGGCACGGATCTGTCGCCCGGCGCGGGACCAGGCGGCTCGCTCTGGACCCTGCTGCGCCGGGGCAGTTCGTTGCCCGGGCCCAATGGGGCAGGGTTGGCAGGATCGGCCATAAGCTCCCGGTATGGTCCGATCCTCTAATTATATTTGTAATTATCGCGAAGCTGGGTTGAGCTTCGTTACGTCAGCTTCACCGACCGTTCATGAAAGCGAGATCAACATGACCCATTCCAGGCGCCTCTTCCTTCTCGGCTCCGCCGCCGGACTTGCGGCCGTCTCCCTCGTGAGCGCCGCGGCCGCGCAGGAGCACACGCTTCGCGTCCACACCCTCGTGCAGTCGCCGCACCCCTACAACGACATGGCCACGGCCTTCAAAGAGCAGGTCGAGGAGGAAAGCGACGGGCGGATCGCCGTCGAGATCTTCGATTCCGGACAGCTCGGTCAGGACCCCGCCGTCATCGGGGAGATGGGCTTCGGGACGATCGACATGATGATCTCCACCACCTCGAACGCGGTGCAGAACGTCCCCGAATACGCGATCTTCACCATGCCCTACCTCTTCGAGGGCATGGACGACGTCCTGGCGAAGGTGGGCCCCGGCACGGCGGTGCACGATCATTTCCAGACCGTCTATGACGAACGCGGCGTCGGCCTGCACCTCCTCGCCCTCGGCGCGTCCGGCACGCGGAACATGTCCACCGCCGACACGCCCGTCGAAGGGCCCGAAGACCTTTCCGGCCTGAAGATGCGCACCCCGCCCTCGCCGATGGACGCCGAGACGTGGTCCGCCTTCGGGATGCTGCCGGTCACGGTCGCCTGGGGCGAGCTCTATGCCGCCATGCAGACGGGCGTCGCCGACGCGATGGAAAGCTCCCTGCCGGGCTATTCCGGCTCCAAGCTCTACGAGGTCGCGCCGAACCTCGCGCTGACGGCGCACACCTTCCAGGTCAACCACACGTCGATCTCGCAGCGGACGTGGGACAAGCTTCCCGACGATCTCAAGACGATCGTCGAAGAGGCGGCCATCTCGGCCAACGAATACGGTGTCGAGCAGTCCAAGATGTATGACGAGGAGCTCGTCGAGACGCTTCAGTCCGAGAACGGCGTGACCGTCACGCGGCCCGACCCGGCCGCCTTCATCGAGGTGCTGTCCCCGATCCAGGTCCAGCTTGCCGAGGATCTCGACCTCGTCGAGGAATACGAGCTGGTCACCGAGTAAGCCGCCCATTGCGCATGCCCTCCGGCCGGTCCCGCGCGGCCGGCCGGACGGCCCCCCAACCCGGATCTTCATCCCATGCTGAACAGGATCGTCGACGGCGTGACATGGGCCGTGCGGCTCTTCATGTGGCTCGGCTTCGCGGCCATGATCGCGACGGTCGCGCTCCAGGTGGTGGCGCGCAACATTCTGCAGACGTCCTTCATCTGGACTGGAGATGTCGCGCAGCTTCTCTTCGCGTGGCTGATCTTCATCGGCGCGGCTGTCGGGCTCAGGGTCGGCGCGCATTACCGGGTGGACATGATTCCGGACGGGCGCCCCGCGATGCAGCGCGCCGCCGAGATCATCGCGCTCGCGGCCGGTGCCTGCGTCGCCCTCATCCTGCTGATCTACGGCTGGCAACTGGCCCAGGTGCGCGCTTCCGCCGACGTGCAGTCGCTCGGCATCTCCCGCTTCTGGATGTTCGCGCCCATGCCTGCTTCCGGCGCTCTGATGCTTCTCTACCTGGCCGAGATGGTCATCGCTCCGCGTGAGGGGATCCGGCCATGAACCCTCTCGTCACGCTCCTTCTCAGCTTCTTCGTGCTGATCGGGCTTCGGGTGAATATCGGCTTCGCGCTGATCCTCTCCTCCGCCTTCGTCATCGTCCTCGAGGACCTGCCGCTGATCTCGGCGGTCAACCAGATGTATGCCGGCATCGACAGCTTCACGCTGCTGGCCGTGCCGTTCTTCATGTTTCTCGGTCGGGTGCTGAACGCGGGCTCGATCACCGGGCGGCTGCTCGATGTCGCCGATGCGACGGTGGGACACGTCCGCGGCGGTCTCGGGCACGTCAACGTCGTCGTGTCGATGATCTTCGCCTCCCTCTCGGGGTCGGCGGCGGCCGATACCGCAAGCGTCGGCTCGATCCTGATCCCGGCGATGAAGAAGGCGGGCTATCCTCCGGCCTTCGCGGCGGCCCTCACGGCGGCGTCCTCCACCCTTGGCGTCATCATCCCGCCCTCGATCATCCTCATCGTCTACGGCGCTTTCGGCAACGTCTCCATCGGGGCGCTCTTCGTCGGCGGCGTGCTTCCGGGCGTGCTCGTCGCGCTGTTCATGATGATCTACACCTACATTCTCGCGGTGAGATACGGCTATCCGTCCAACCCCTTTCCGGGCGTGCGCGCAGCGGCGTGGACGGTGCTGCGGGGCTCCCCGCCTCTCCTCATCCCGGTCATCGTCCTCGGCGGCATCGTCGGCGGCATCTTCACCCCGACCGAAGGCGCCATCGCCGCGGTGCTCTGGGCGCTCTTCCTGACCTACATCGTCTACCGCGATGCGCCGCTGCGCCTCCTGCCGCGGATGCTCGCGGATGCGACCGTGGATTTCGCGATCCCGATGTTCACCGTCGCGGGCGCCGGCATCTTCGGCTGGCTGATCGCCTATCTCGGCGCCGCGCGGCTGGTGGTGGACTTCATCATGGGCGTGACGCAGGATCCGACTATGATCATGCTCCTGCTGATGGGCTTCCTGCTTCTCGTCGGCATGGTCCTCAATCCCATCTCGGCGGTGCTGATCTTCCTGCCCATCATCCAGGCGCTGGGTACCACGGCGGACATGAACCCCGTCCATCTCGGCGTCGTGACCACGATCACGCTGTCCGTCGGGCTGATCACGCCGCCTTACGGGATCTGCCTGCTCATCGCCTCGCAGATCGCCGGCGCCTCGCTCGGCAAGTCCATGCTGGCGGCGGCGCCGATCTGCGCGCTCACGATCCTTGTCGCGGTCCTGTCGCTCTGGATCCCCGATATCGTCTTGGGGCTGCCGAAGCTCCTCGTCCCCGAACTCTTCCCCGCAACCGGAGGCTAGACTCATGTCCCGCACGAACCCGACCGGCTCCTTCGTCGCTCTCGTCACGCCGATGAATGCCGATGGCAGCATCGACTTCGAGGGCTTCCGCACCCTGCTGAACTGGCACGCCGAGAACGGCACGAGCGCGGTTCTCATCATGGGCTCCACCGGGGAGGTCTCCATGCTTTCCCCCGAGGAGCGCAAGGCGATCATCACCGAGACGGTGAAGATGAAGCCCGGCAACATGCAGATGTGGTACGGGATCACCGGCAACAACACCGCGACCACCATCGACTACGCCCGCTTCACCAAGGACGCCGGGGCGGACGGCGCGATCATGGCCGCGCCCGCCTATATTTGCGCCGACAATGACGCGATCGAGGACTACGCCAAGGAGGTGCTGGACAGCACCGACCTGCCGATGGGCTTCTACAACAACCCCCCGAGGGTGAAGACGGACCTGCACTGGGACAATCTCCTGCGGCTCGCCGATCATCCCAACATGGTCGTCCTGAAGGAATCCACCACGCGGGTCGGGCAGGTGGCGCAGGTCTGCGCCGGCGGCAAGGACCTCTCCGTGATGTGCTGCTGTTCCCCGAACCTCGGCCTCATCATCCCGACCATGGCGCTTGGCGGGCACGGCACCGCGAACATGACCGGCAACATCATCCCGCAGGAGATGGCGACGATCTCGACCCCGTGGGCGACCGGCGAGGATGCCTTCGCCTGCCGCGAGACGTATCTGCGGATGCTGCCGATCCTCCATTTCGTCTATTCCGCCATCAACCCGGTGGCGCTGAAGACGATGATGCGGCAGATCGGCCTGCCTTCGGGCCCGCTCCGCAAGCCGCTGCAGCCTGCCAAGCCGGAGATCCTGCAGAAGGGCCTCGATGCCTGGCAGGCGCTGGGGCTGGACGAGAAGTACGGTCTCCCCGTCAAGTCTCGCCTCGCCGCAGAATAAAGGAGGCGCCATGAGCCGCCGGCCGATCAGCCTGTGTCACTGGGGCCCGTTCGAGGCGGAGGTCTCGGACGGACGTCTCGTGCGGACCGTTCCGATGGAGGGAAGCGGCGCCGATCCGGACATGATCGGCGCCTGGCCGGAGCTGCTCTATTCCGAGACCCGCATCTGCGAGCCCCATATCCGCGCCTCCTGGCTCGAGGGGAAGAAGGCGGGCCGCGGCCGCGATCCGCTCGTTCCCGTCGGCTGGGACGAGGCTTTGAGCCATGTCGCGGCGGAGCTCGCCCGCGTCCACCGCGACTTCGGCCCCGCCTCGATCTTCGGCGGCTCCTACGGCTGGTCGAGCGCGGGGCGTTTTCATCACGCCCGCACGCAGATCCGCCGCTTCCTCGCCGCGACCGGTGGTTTCACGGATCAGCTCGGTAACTATTCCTGGGGCGCGGCGCAGATGATCCTGCCGCATGTCCTGGGCTCCCACGCGGCCGTGTCCAGCGCGGCGACGTCGTGGGCCAGCATCGCCGAGCATACCGATACGCTCGTCGCCTTCGGCGGCCTGAAACCGGCGAACTGGAACGTGACGTCCGGCGGCGCCGGCAGCCATCACCTTCCCGAGGCGGTTCTGAACGCGAAGGCCCGGGGCACCCGCTTCGTCCTCGTCACGCCACATGCGGGCGATGCGCCGGACGGCCTCGACGCCGAGGTGATCGCCCCGCGCCCCCATTCGGACACCGCGATCATGCTCTGCCTCGCGCGGCAGGCGGTGATCACCGGCCGGGCCGACCGGGACTTCCTCGCCCGCTACACCCATGGGGCGGACCGCTTCCTCGCCTATCTCGCCGGCGAGACCGACGGGCAGGAGAAGACGCTCGCCTGGGGCGCCGAAATCGCTGGTCTGCCGGTGGAGGATCTCGAACGGCTCTGGTCGCGGATCGCCGAGGGGCGGGTGATGCTCACGGCGAGCTGGTCCCTCCAGCGGGCGGAGAACGGGGAGCAGACCTACTGGGCGCTCATCGCGCTCGCCGCGCTTCTCGGTCAGATCGGGCTGCCGGGTGGCGGCTTCTCCTTCGGATACGGCTCGATGAACGGGGTCGGCGCCGACGCGCGCTCAGGTCTGGTGCCGACCATGCCGGGCCTGCCGAACCCCGTCCCGCCGATCCCCACCGCCCGCTTCGCCGATGCCTTCCTGAACCCCGGCCAGAGCATCGACTTCAACGGCCAAACGGTCGTCTATCCGGATATCCGGCTGGTGTACTGGGCCGGTGGCAACCCGTTCCACCACCACCAGGATCTCTCCCGGATGGAGAAGGCCTGGGCCGTGCCCGAGACGGTGATCGTGCATGAGCCGTGGTGGACGCCGACCGCGCGCCGCGCCGATATCGTCCTGCCCGCCACCACGTCGCTGGAGCGGCAGGACATCGGCGGCTCCTCCCGCGATCCGTCGGTGTTCTTCATGCCGAAGCTCGTCGAGCCGGTGGGCGACGCGCGGAGCGACTTCTCGATCTTCTCCGATCTGGCGGATCGTCTGGGCTGCGGCGCGGCCTATCACGAGGGGCTGGACGAGGCGGGGTGGCTTCGCCGGCTCTGGGACGTCTCGCTCGAACGCGCGGAGAAAGCGGGGATCGACCTACCGGACTTCGAGACCGCGTCCGGGATGAACCACGTTCCCGTCCCGCCGCCGGCCGACCCCGAGATCCTCCTTTCCGCCTTCCGGGCCGACCCCGAGGGGGCCGCGCTCGGCACCCCGTCGGGTAGGATCGAGCTCTATTCCGAGGCCATCGCCTCGATGGGCTACGCGGACAGTCCGCCACATCCGGCCTGGCGCCCGCCCCTCGAATGGGCCGGCGCGGCGGGGGAGGGGGAGTTGCACCTTCTCACCAACCAGCCGGCGAAGCAGCTTCACGCGCAGCTCTACCCCGTCATGAAAGACAGGGATGGCCCCGCCGCCTGCCGCATCGCGCCGGGCGATGCCCGTGCGCGGGGGATCGAGGATGGCGACCTCGTGCGACTGCATAACGGCCGCGGCGCCTGCCGGGCGCGGGCGGTGATCGATGACGGCCTCCGGCCGGGCGTCCTTCTGATGTCCACCGGCGCCTGGTACGATCCCGACCCGGAGGGCGGACCGGAGCGGGCGGGCAATCCCAACGTGCTGACGGCGGACCGGCCGACATCGACCCTCGCTCAGGCGACGGCGGCCCAGAGCGCGCTGGTACGGATCGAAGGGCTGGACCGGGAGAGGACCTGACATGGAACTGGGACTGACGGGCAAGCGCGCGCTCTTGACCGGCGCGAGCCGGGGAATGGGGCGTGCCTGCGCCATGGCCATCGCGGCCGAGGGCGCGGAGATCACCATCGCCTCCCGCGGCGCCGAGGCCCTGGAACGGACCGCCGCCGAGATCCGGGAGGCGACCGGGGCGCGTGTTCACACCGTCGCGGCCGACGTGACGACGGAAGAGGGTCGCACGAAGATCCTCGCCGCCTGCGAGGCGCCCGACATCCTCCTGAACAACGCCGGAGGCGCGCCTCCGGGCGATTTCCGCGACTGGGGTCACGACGAGTGGATCGGGGCGGTGGAGCTGATGATGTTGCCCGCGATCCTGATGATGCGCGGCACCGTGGACGGGATGATGGAGCGCGGCTTCGGCCGCATCGTGAACATCGTGTCCCGTTCAGTGAAGATCCCGCAGCTGGAGCTGGGCCTCTCCAACGGCGCCCGCTCCGGCCTCGTCGGCTTCACCGCGGGCCTCGCGCGGCAGACGATCCGCAAGGGCGTCACCATCAACAACATCCTGCCCGGGATCGTGGAGAGCGACGGTCAGCGGGACCACATCAGGGGAATGCTGGAAGAGGGCGGCGAGACCTTCGAGGAGATCTGGGACCGCCGTGCCGCGGCCAACCCCGCCGGACGCTATGGCCGCCCCGAGGAGATCGGTGCATGGTTCGCGTTCCTGTGCAGCCGTCATTCGGGCTTCGTCACCGGGCAGAACCTGCTCGTGGACGGCGGCAGTTATCCGGGGACCTACTGAGGGGCAAGTCATGCGGGTCATCGTCATCGGCGCGGGCATCGTCGGCATCGCCAGCGCGTGGTACCTGACAAAGGACGGCCACGACGTCACCGTCCTCGAGCGCCGCGAGGGCCCGGCAAAAGAGACCTCCTTCGGCAATGCAGGCGGCGTCTGTCCCGGCTTTGCGGGTCCCTGGGCCGCGCCGGGAATGCCGCTGAAGGCGCTGCGCTGGATGTTCCGGGACGAGGCGCCCCTCAAGATCCGCCCCTCGCTCGAGCCTGCGCGCCTGTCCTGGCTTGCACAGTTCACGCGCAACTGCACGGCGGACAGGTTCGCCACCAACAAGGCGGCGATGCAGAGGATCGCGCATTTTTCCAAGGCCTGCTTGCAGGAGCTGAGGGCCGAGACCGGCATCTCCTACGATCACGGCACGGGCGGCGTGGTGCAGGTCTTCTCCACGGGGGCCGAAATGGAGGCCGGGCGCCGGTCGGCGGAGGTCCTGGACAGCCTCGACATCCCCCACCGCCTGCTCGGGCCGGACGAGCTGGCCGCGGCGGAGCCGGGGCTCGCGCGCTCCGAGGTCGCCTTCACAGGCGGGCTGCACCTTACCACGGACGAGACCGGCGATTGCCACCTTTTCTGCGCGGCGCTTGCACGGCTCGCGGCCGAAGCGGGCTGCACCTTCCGGTACGGTGTGGATGTGGCCTCGATCGAGCAGGGTGAGGGCCGGGCCTCGGGCGTGCGTCTCCGTGATGGTGAGCGGCTCGGGGCGGACGCGGTCGTGGTTGCGACCGGTCCATGGGCGCGCGAACTTCTGGACCCGCTCGGCATCCGCGTGCCGGTCTATCCGGTCAAGGGCTACTCGATGAGCGTGGAGATCGGGGAAGACGCGCTCGCGCCTGCCTCCTCCGTCATGGACGAGCATTCGAAGGTGATGATCACCCGCCTCGGCTCCCGCATCCGCGCGGCGGGCGTTGCGGAGATCGCGGGCTTCGACCGGGCGATGCCGAAAGCCGTGATCGAAAGCCTCAGGGGCCGTGTCGCCAGCCTGTTCCCCGGCGCGGCCGATTATGGGGCGGCGACCTTCTGGCACGGTTTCCGCCCGATGACGCCGGACGGCCCCGCGATCATCCGCGAGAGCCGCGTGCCGAAGCTCTACCTCAATGTCGGCCACGGCTCGAACGGGTGGACCCAGGGCTGCGGCGCCGCGAAGGTGCTCGCGGCCGAGATCTCGGGGCGCCCCTCGCCACTCGCATGATGCGCGGGAAGCTGCTGCCCGGGATGGTCCGGGGCTGAAGCAGTTGCAGTAATTGCGATTTTCCGGATCGGATCGCTGCGTGACCCGTCGGGGTAAATTGACTCTTCCGATGAGTGCTGCGTCTTATCCCCGCAAACGACACCAGAGGACCTCACATGCCGCAGACCGGTACAGCCACCATACTCAAGATCTTCGAGGCCGATTTCGGGGGCATCGTGGAGGAATGGCGCGGCACTCAGGTCGAGGAAGGGGTGCGCCGGTCGGATCTGTTCACCGATTCCGAGAGCCGGGCGCAGAACATCGAGCTTCTGAAGGCGTTCCTCACCGGCATACGCTCCGGCGTCCACGAGCAGGATTTCAGCTTCGAGGACACCGCCTGGGAGGACCTGCGCGCCGTTCTCGCCGATCTGACCAAGGAACGGGTCAGCCGCGGCGTGACCCCGTCCGAGATGGCAAACTTCGTGCTGGCGCTGAAGACACCGCTCTTCTCCCGTTTGGCCACGGAACTCGCCGGCGACACGGACCGGCTGATCGCGGAGATCCGGCTCGTCACCCGGCTGATCGACGCGTTCGCGATCTATACCAACGAGGTCTTCATCGCCGAGCGCGAGCAGATCATCGAGCGCCAGCGCGAAGAGATGATGGAACTGTCGACGCCCGTCGTCGAGCTGTGGGATCGCGTCCTGACCCTGCCGCTCATCGGCACGCTGGACAGCGCCCGCTCGCAGGAGGTCATGGAGAACCTCCTCGAGACGATCCTGCAACGTCAGGCCGAGGTCGTCATCGTGGACATCACGGGCGTCTCCACGGTGGACACGCAGGTCGCGCAGCACCTCCTCCGGGCCGCCGCGGCGGTGCGCCTGATGGGGGCGGAGTGCATCATCTCCGGCATCAGCCCGATGATCGCGCAGACCATGGTGCAGCTCGGCATCGATGTCGGGACCGTCTCCACGCGCTCCAGCATCCGCACCGCGCTGGCCGATGCCCTGCGCAAGGTCGGTTACGTGATCGAGAAGCGGGACGCGCACTGACATGTCGGGTGTCGCGTCCATCCACCTCGTCGAAAACGCGCTCCTCGTCTCGATCCAGGACGACGTGACGGATACCGAGATCATCGATCTGCAGGACGCGCTGTCGAACCGCATCGCGGACGAGAACGTGGACGGCGTCATCGTCGATATCAGCGCGCTGGAGATCGTCGACACGTTCGTCGGCCGCGTCATCGCGCAGCTCGCCGGAATCTCCCGCCTCCTCGCGGCCGAGACCTACGTCGTCGGGATGCGCCCGGCCGTGGCGGTCACGCTGGTGGAACTCGGCATGTACCTGCCCCAGACGCGCACCGCGCTCAGCCTGTCCCACGCGCTGGCACAACTCCGGCGTGGCTGAGCCGCAGCCCGACTTCCTGCACAAGATCCTTCAGCGCATCGACCTCAAGACCGGGAAGGATGCGGTGCAGGCCCGCCAGGTCGTGGCGCGTGAGCTGAAGGCCCGGGGCGTCTCGGCCCTGCGCGTCACGCGCTTCGCCACCGCCGTCAGCGAGATTGCCCGTAACGTGATCGTGCATGGCGGCGGGGGACACTTTACCGTTGGGCTGAACGCCGCGACGTCGTATCTGGACGTCGAATGTCGCGATCGGGGGCGCGGAATTCCCGATATCGATCAGGCCATGAAGGACGGGTTCACGACCGCGGGCGGTCTTGGCCGGGGCCTGGGTGGTGCGAAGCGGCTGTCTGACCGGTTCGAGATCGAGACCGTGCCGGGCCAGGGGACGACAGTGAGGATGAGCGCGAAGATATGAAACGCTGGATCGAGATCGAGGACCGGTCCGCCATCGCGGCGGTGCGGCGACTGGCCCGGCGCTACGCCTCCGGCCTCAAGCTGTCCGAGAACCGGCTCGAGGAGATGGCGATCGTCGTGACCGAGGCCGCGACGAACATCCTGCGCTATGCCGGCAAAGGGCGGATGCTGATCGAGGTCCTGCGGGCGCAGGGCGTCTCCAAGGTCGTCCTCGTCTTCACCGACAGGGGTCCCGGCATCTCCGAGATTGGCCGGATGGTGGAGGACGGCATCAGCTCCTCCGGATCCGCCGGCCTCGGCCTCGGGGCGATAAGGCGCCTGTCCGACAGCTTCGATATCTTCAGCACGGCGGAGGACGGCACCACGATCGTCTGCACCTTCGAGGCCGAGAACGCGCCGCCCAATGCGGACCTGCTGGATGTCGAGGGGCTGCGCGTGTGTCACCCGGCGGAGACGACCTGCGGCGATGACTGGTTCGTGCGGCAGATTCCGGGGCGGGCGGACGTTCTGCTCTGCGACGGGCTCGGCCATGGTCCGAAGGCGGCGGAGGCCTCGGCTGAGGTGCTGGACGCGGCGCGGGCGGCGGATGTGGCGCCCGAGGACATGATGATGCACCTGACGCGCGAACTCGTCGGCGCGCGAGGGGCCGTGGCCGCGATGATCAGGATCGATCTCGAGACCTCGACACTCAGCTACTCGGCCCTTGGCAACATCACCACCATGCTCGTCGGTCGCTCCGGCTCCAAGCGGATCGCGGTGAGGGACGGGCGGATCGGCGGCGCGCCGACCCACGGCTATGCCGAGACGCTGCCGATCGAGCCGGGCGACATGATCATCATGCACAGCGACGGCCTCAAGACCCTGCGCGAGGGGGACCTGCGCCCGGCGCTTCTCGCCCGGTCCCCCCTCCTGATCGGGGCCTTCCTTCTCGACCGCGCCTTTCGCGGCCGGGACGACGCGAGCATCGTCGTCGTGAAGGTGAGGAAAGAGGCCCGCGCATGAGCGGGGCGCGGCTCGCGACGGTCCGTCTCGAGAAGGCCGATGACATCGTCCGCCTGCGCGAGGTCACGATGGCGCTGACCGACGTGCTGCAATTCGGCACCTTCGAGAAGACACGGACAGTGACGGCGGTTCTGGAGCTCGGGCGCAACGTGATCGAGCACGGTGAGCGCGGCCGGGCGACGTTCACGCTCGCCCAGGCCGCCGGCCGGCAGGCGCTCGGGGTGACGGTGCAGGATCAGGGCCACGGCATCCCCGATCACAAGCTGAAGGGCACGGGGGAAATCGCCTCCGAGACCGGCCTCGGTCTCGGCCTGCGCGGCGTGCAGCGGATCGCGGAGCGCTTCGAGGTGCAGACGAACGCCGAGGGCACGCGGATCGACGCGGTCTTCCTCGCTCCCGTCCTGATGCGCAAGCCGGAGGCGCTGATCGCCGCGGCGGGCGAGGCCATGAAGACGCTGGACGCCGCGGACCCCGCCGCCGCGCTCACGCAGCAGAACCGGGAGCTGATGGACAGCATCGCCGACCGGGACCTCCTGATGCGGGAACTGCATCATCGCACGGGCAACAACCTGACCCTGATCGTCGCGCTCATCCGCATGAGCAAGGGCCAGTCCGAGGCGCCGGAAACGCGCCAGATCCTCGGTGAGCTCGAAACCCGCGTCGCCTCTCTCGCCAAGGCGCACGAGCTGATGCAGAAGGCCGCGAATGCCGGCACCATCCCCGCCGAGACGCTCCTTCGGGAGGTCGCCCGGAATGCCGAACGGGCCTTCAACACCGAAGGGCTGCGGGTGACGATCGACGTCACCTGCGACTGGACGCAGCTCGAGGGACGTCTCGCCACGGATATCGGTCTGATCGTCGGGGAACTGATCACGAACGCCTACAAGCACGCCTTCAAGGGGCGCTCCGAGGGGCGGATCACGGTCGCCTTGTCGCGCGATGCGTCGGGCGGGCTGGACCTGACGATCAAGGATGACGGGACCGGCCTGGCGGACGGGGCGACGCGTCCCGAGCGGTCCGATAGCCTCGGCTGGAAACTGATCCGGACCCTGGCGTTCCAGCACGACGGCACGCTGACGGTCGGCGGCGAGGACGGATTCACCGTCCGCATTCTTTTCGCGGGTAAGCCGTAGGCCTCGCAGGGCGCTCGATCGGAGTGCGGTCTGAGCCGGATCCAGCCCGTCACCGGCGGCCCGCCCGCGGCTTGACCCGACCTTCGGGCGGCCCCTATAGCGGGTGAGTGGTGCGTCCACTCCCGCAATGGCGTTGCGGCTGGACGGCGCACGCACGGCAGACCCCGCAATCGATCGATGTCCCGAACGCCCGGACGTCCCCCCGGCCCGCCTCCTCCCGCGCCGGGGCAGATGGTACGAGGTGCAGACATGACCGAAACCTTGACCCGACCCGCCGTCCGCCCGAGCGGCACGAGCGCCACCGGCATCGTGGCGATGATCATACCGATGGCACTTCTTCCCATCGGCGATGCCTTCGCCAAGTTCCTGACGGGCGAGATCCATCCCGTGGAGGTCGCGACCGGCCGGTTCGTGGTGCAACTGGTGTTGCTTTTCGCGGCCGCCGCCCTTCTGCGCCGCAGGCTCGAGGGGCCCATGTTCTCGCCCTTGGTCGCCGTGTCCGGCGGGCTCGTGATGGTGACGCTCACGATGCTCATTTCCGCCTTCGCGGTCATGCCGATCGCGACGGCGATCGCGATCTTCTTCGTCGAACCGCTGCTCCTGACCGTCCTCGCGGGGCCGCTCCTCGGCGAGCGCGTCGGAGCGCGGCGGCTTTCGGCGGTGGGCGTGGGGCTACTGGGGGCGCTGATCGTGATCCGTCCGGGCGGGGAGCTCGGCTGGGCGGCCGTGATGCCCCTCGTCGCCGCGCTGACCTACGCGCTCAACATGATCGTGCTGCGTCGCGCCTCGGCCACCCGCTCGTCTCTGACCCTGCAATGCGGCGCGACCTTCTACGCCGCACTGGGCTCGCTCACCATCACCGCGCTCCTCTATGCCACGGGCACCGCCCCGCCACGGATCGGGGCGCTGCCCGGATGGGGCTGGGGCGCGCTGATCGCGGCGGGCGCCTTCGCCGCCTGTTCCTTCCTGCTGATCGCCGAAGCGTTCCGCCGCGTCGAGGCCGGCATTCTCGCGCCGCTGCAGTATTTCGAGATCATCGGCGCAACGGCGGTGGGGTACATCGCCTTCGGAGAGTTTCCCGATGCGCTGACCTGGGCGGGGCTCGCCGTGATCCTCGCCTCCGGCCTCTACGTCTTCTACCGCGAGCGGCGGCTGGCGGTGGCGCCCCGGCGCAGCCGGCGCCGCGTGCCGCCCCGCTGAACGGGATGGGGCGCGATCGAAGCTGCAAAAGTAGCAAGGGTCGGACCGAGAGGATGGAAATCCGGCTGCGTTGTGATTAGGTAACATTGAGCATACGGCTCGACGTCATGTAACAGGCGTCACCACCCCGTCCGAACCGAGGTCCAGATGTCCGGTCACGCATTCGAGCAGCACGATCACCATTCCTGCATCGCCGACGGCGTCACCGCCGCCGTGGCCTACTGCGCCGAGCACAAGCTGCAGTTCACCAAGACGCGGAAGCGCGTTCTTGAGATCCTGCTGGAAAGGCACAGGGCGATGGGCGCCTACGAGATCCTCGACCGTCTCCGGGAAGAGGGCCTCGGCTCGCAGCCGCCCGTCGCCTACCGCGCCCTTGATTTTCTCGTGACCAACGGCTTCGCCCACCGCATCGAGCGGCTGAACGCCTTCATCGCCTGCACGCACGTCGAATCCGGTCACGCGCCGGCCTTCCTGATCTGCCGCTCCTGTGAGCGCGTGGTGGAAGCCGAGACCGATCTCGGCGCCGGCGAGCTGGCCCGCGCGGCGGCCGCGACGGGCTTCGTGATCGAGCGCACGGTGCGGGAGGCGGAAGGGCTTTGCCCCGATTGCAGTCCGAGCGAGGTGGCATGACGGCGCTGATCGAGACGGCCGGCCTGACCGTTCGCTACGGCGGGGCCACGGTCCTCGACCGGGTCGATCTAAGCATCGAACGTGGGGAGATCGTCACGATCGTCGGCCCGAACGGGTCCGGCAAGTCGACCCTCCTGCGGTCCCTTCTCGGTGGCGTTGCGCCGAGCCGTGGAACGATCCGCCGCGCGCCGGGCCTGCGCATCGGCTACGTGCCCCAGCGCCTCGTCCTCGATCCCACGCTCCCGATCACCGTGATGCGCTTCCTCGGCCTGCCGAGAAAGGTGCCGAGCGAGGCGCGCGTCGCGGCGCTCGAAGCTGCAGGCGTGCCCGGGATCGGCGAGCGGCAGATGTCGGCGCTTTCGGGCGGGCAGTTCCAGCGGGTGATGCTGGCGCGCGCCATACTGGAAAAGCCGGATCTTCTGATCCTGGACGAGGCGACGGCGGGGCTGGACCAGATCGGCGCGGCGGCCTTCTACCAGCGGATCGAGGGGCTCCGGACCGAGACCGGCTGCGCCATCCTGATGGTCAGCCACGATCTGCACGTGGTGATGAGTGCGTCCGACCGGGTGATCTGCCTCAACGGCCATGTCTGCTGCGAGGGAACCCCCGAGGTGGTCGCCGAGGCGCCGGTCTACCGCGCGCTCTTCGGGGAGGGCACGAAAGGCACCTTCGCGCTCTATCGTCACAAGCATGACCACGAGCATGATCACGTCGCCGGAGATGCGTGTTCGCATGGGCCGGCGAAGGCGCTTTCGGCAGCTGATCCCCATGCAGGCCGGCAGTCGGAGGCCGCAGAGTGATACTCGACGATTTCATGGTCCGCGCCACGCTTGCGGCGATCGGCACGGCGCTGGCTGCCGCGCCGCTCGGCTGCTTCGTCGTCTGGCGGCGGATGGCGTATTTCGGCGATGCCACCGCCCATGCCGCAATCCTCGGGGTGGCGCTGTCGCTCGCCCTGTCCCTGCCCATCTTCGCGGGGGCTCTCGTCGTGGCGCTGATCATGGCGACGACGGTGGCGCTCCTTTCGGGCCGGGGCTACGCGATGGATACGCTTCTCGGTGTCCTCGCGCATTCGGCGCTGGCCTTCGGGCTCGTCGCGGTCTCGTTTCTCACGACGGTGCGGATCGACCTGATGTCCTACCTCTTCGGGGACATTCTCGCGGTCGATCGCACCGATCTCGGCATCATCTGGGGCGGAGCGGCGCTCGTGATCGCGCTCATCGCGTGGCGCTGGTCCGCACTTCTGACATCGACGCTCAGTCCCGACCTCGCCCGCGCGGCGGGGATCGATCCGAGGCGGGAACAGCTGGTGCTGACCTTTGCGCTCGCGGTGGTGGTCGCCGTGGCGATCAAGGTCGTCGGTGTCCTTCTGATCACCGCGATGCTGATCATCCCGGCGGCGACGGCTCGGACCTTCTCGCGGACGCCGGAGGCGATGGCGGTCATAGCGGCGGGCACGGGCATCGCGGCGGCCTTGGGCGGGCTCCGGCTGTCCTACGATTTCGATACGCCCACCGGCCCGACCATCGTCTGCGTCGTCGCGGTCTTCTTCTGCGCGGCCTCCATCTTCGCGGCCCTGCGCGAGGTGGTGTCCCGCCGGGGCGGGGCGCCAGCGGATTAGCGGAAGCGCAGGTTGTCGCGGGTCAGCTGCTCGATCCTGTCGCGCCCCATCAGGCGCATGTCCCGCACGAGCTCGTCGCGCATGAGGCCGAGGGCGCGCTCGACGCCGGGTTGCCCGGCCGCGGCGAGCGGGAAGAGGTAATAGCGCCCGAGCCCCACCGCCTTTGCGCCGAGCGAGAGCGCCTTGATGACGTGGCTGCCCCGCGTCACGCCGCTGTCGAGCAGGACGTCCAGCCGGTCGCCGGCGGCCTGCACGATCTCGTCAAGTTGGTCGAAGGAGGAGCGGGAGCCGTCCAATTGCCTTCCGCCATGGTTCGAGATGACAACGCCGTTGCAGCCTATATCGGCTGCGCGCACCGCATCCTCGGGCGCCATCACGCCCTTGAGGCAGAACTGCCCGCCCCAGAGCTCCACCATCTCGGCGACGTCGTCCCAGGTCATCGTCGGGTCGAGCATCTCGCCGAAATACTCGGAGATCGACGCCGTCCCGCCGCCCATGTCGATATGGTAGTCGAGCTGGGGCAGGGAGAATTTCTCGTGCCGGACGTAGTTGATGCCCCAGGCGGGCTTCATCACGAACTGCGCCAGGCCGCGGGCATTGAGCCTGAAGGGGATCGAGAAGCCGGTGCGCTTGTCCCGCTCGCGGTTGCCGCCGGTGATGCTGTCCACCGTCAGCATCATCACCTCGACGCCCGCCTCCTTCGCTCGCTCCATCATCGCGCGGTTCAGGCCCCGGTCCTTGTGGAAGTAGAACTGGTAGACCTGCGGATTGGAGTGGCGACGGCGCACTTCCTCGAGGCTGACCGTGCCGAGGGAGGAGACGCCGAACATGGTGCCGAACTTCGCCGCCGCTGCCGCCGTCGCCCGCTCCCCCTCGTGATGGAACAGCCGCTGGAGCGCCGTCGGCGAGCAGTAGACGGGCAGGTCCAGCTTCTGCCCCATGACAGTGACGGAGAGGTCGATGTCCTGCTTCCCGCGCAGGACGTTCGGAATGAGGTCGACGTCGGCGAAGGATGCGGCGTTGCGCGCGAGGGTGCCCTCGTCATCCGCCGCACCGTCGATGTAGTTGAAGATCGGACCCGGCAGGCGCCGCTCCGCAAGGCGGCGGAAGTCGCGGAAGTTGTGGCAGTCTTTCAGTCTCATGTCGTCCTCCCGGTGCGGTCGCGCCACGTTTCTGCATAGGCCCGAAGCGCGTCCTCGTCACGCGGCACAATGGCGCGCCCGGGCTGTTCGACGTGAGGCCCCACGAGGAGGAGCGCGCCGCCCACGGACGTCCCGGTGGCCGAGGCGCTCGCCTCCACCGGGCCGCGGAGGGCACTGAGCATGTCGAGGTAATCCTCGTTCCGGGCGAAGGGGCCCTCCACGATCACGGGGCCGTCCGCGCCGATCAGCTCGAGACAGGTATCGGTCATCAGCGCCAGGTACCAGGAGAGCGCGAGGCGCCGCTCCCCGTCCGTCCGGGGCTCGCGGGTGAAGCCGCCGGCATGGTCTCCGAAAGGACCCGTGCCGGGCTCGATGGCGGGCAGGATGAAGAGATCGTCCAGTACTGCCGAGCGGTCGGCCTCGGTGGTTCTAGCCTCCCCCTCCGGCCGCAGCCGCTCGTATTCGCGGCCTCCCATGAACCGGGCGGATGGCACGGCGTCCCCGAGGGCGTTCACGTTGACCAGCGTATCGCGTGCGGGATCGAGCGAGCGGGACGCGCCGCCGACCGCCATCGCGATGACCCATGTGCCCGTCGAGACGACCGAGAACGGCGCGGCCCGGCCGGCCAGATGGGGATAGAGCGAGGCGTTGCTGTCATGGATCCCGCAGACGACCGGCGTTCCCTCGGCGATGCCGGTGTGGGCGGCGAGGTCCGGCCGGAGGGTGCCGAGGATATCGGAGGAGCGGCGGGCGGGCGCGAGGCGCTTCGAAAGGCCAAGCTTCTCCACGAGCGACGAGGGCCGACCCTGCCATGGATTCCACAGATCGGTGTGACAGCCGAGGGAGGTCACGTCCGTCGCCAGTTCCCCGGTCAGCCGATAGCCCCAATATTGCGGGTAGGTGACGACATGGGCGAGCCGTTCGCCCAGATCCGGATCGCGGCCGAGTTGCCAGTGCAGCTGCGCGCCGAGATTGAGGCCGAGCGGCAGGCGCGGGGACCCAGTTTCCGAGAAGGGCGGGCGGATGGCGTCGTAGGCCTCCGCGCTCTCCGAGGGGCCGTCATGCTCGTAATCCAGCATTGGCGCCGCGAGCGATCCGTCCCCCGCCAGAAGAACGGCGGCGGCGCCGTGGGTGGTCACGGAAATGGCGTCGATCCCGTGGCTGGACGCGATGTCGCGGAGCGCATCCAAGAGGAACGTCCAGTGTCCGTCCAGATCGAAATGCGGATAGGGCGGTCCGGGGCGGACCGCGTTCGGCCGCGTCCGCACATCTGTTTCGGACAGCGTGTCTGCATCCACGAGGGCCAGCTTGACGTTGGTCTTGCCGATATCGATGACGGCGATACGCTTTGGTTTCATGGAAGATGGAAGACCGTCTCGAGATCCCGTTGCCACGGGGATTGGTCGGCGTTCGTCTCCATGATGTCAGCCATGTGCGCCCACCAGCGGCGCATGACCGGATGCTCCGGCAGCGCCTCCATCCCGTGATCGTCGCTGCGCCAGAGCACGCCGAAGAGGGTGGACGTCTCGCGGTCGAGATGGATCGAATAGTCGCTCACGCCGGCGCCCTTCAGAAGCTCCGCAAGCTCCGGCCAGATCTCGTCGTGCCGGCGGCGATACTCGTCTTCCTGGCCGGGGACGAGCCGCATGACGAAGGCGTGCTTCTCGCTCATGCCGCCTTCCCCGTCCGGACGAGCCGGATCAGGCGGGGCAGGGCGATGACGCCGATCAGGAGCGCGCCGATGAAGATCGACATGACGATGCCCGGCACGTTCAGAAGCCCGAGGCCGAATGTCACCATTCCCATGATCAGGGCCGCGATCACCACGCCGAGGATCGAGCCTGCGCCGCCGAGGATCGACACGCCGCCGAGGACGACCATCGTCACCACTTCGAGTTCCCACGCGAACGCGATGGAGGGGCGGGTGGAGCCGAGGCGCGCGGTCAGACAGATCGCGGCGATGCCGGACATCAGGCCGGTGAGCAGGAACAGGATCATCTTCACCCGCGCAACCCTGATGCCGGAGAAGGTCGCGGCGGTGGCGTTGTTGCCGATGGCGTAGATCTGCCGTCCGAAATTGGTCGCGTGAAGGACGACGCCGTAGATCACGGCGAGGACCGCGAAGAGGACCAGTTCGAAGGAGATCACCCAGAAGACGTAGCCGCGCCCGAAGAAGGCGAAGTCCGAAGGGTAGCCGTTGAAGGCCTGATCGCCGAGAACGATGTAGCTGATCCCGCGGAAGAGGCTCATCGTACCGATGGTCACGACGATGGACGGCAGGCCGAGCCTCGTCACGAGAAGCCCGTTGAACGCCCCGCAGACAAGGCCGACGCCGAGGCCGATCAGCACGAGCACCGGCATTCCGGCGCCGTATTGCAGCGCCCAGCCCATCGCGGTCGACGCGAGGGCGATGATCCCGGCGACCGAGAGGTCGATCTCCCCGGCGATGATGAGAAGGGCCATCGCGAAGGCGATCATCGCCTTTTCGGTGAAGTTGAACGTCGCGTCCGAGAGGTTCCAGGGATCGAGGAAGTAGGGGCTCGCCTGCGTGTTGGCGAGGAAGATCAGGATGGCGATGACGGTGAGCAACAGTTCCCACGAGCGCAGGATGCGGGCCGGGCGGCTCGCGAGCCGGTCGGGAACGTGGCGGGGTCTCGTACCCTCTGCGATGCTCATTGGGCAGGCTCCTTGAGGATGACGCGGCCGGGATCCTTGCGGCGGTTGAAGGCGACGGCGATGATGATCGCGGCGCCCGAGATCGCCATCTGCCAGAACGGCGAGATGCCGGCGACGGGCAGCGCGTTCTTGATCGTGCCGAGAAAGAGTGCGCCGAGGACCGCGCCGGTGACGCTTCCGAGGCCGCCGGCGATGGAGATGCCACCGATCACGCAGGCGGCGACGATATCGAGCTCGAACCCGCCCGCCACGTCGGTATAGGCGACCGCGTAGCGCGAGACCCAGAGATACCCGCACAGACCGGCGAGGCCGCCCGCGATCACGAAGGCCATGAACCGCGTCCGCCCGACGTCGATGCCGGTATAGACCGCCGCCGAAGGGTTGCCGCCGACGGCGAAGAAGGCCCGGCCGAGCGCGGTGCGGTTCACGAGGATGGCAAAGCCCGCGATGACGGCGAGGGCGATCCAGCTCAGGACCGGGAGCGTCAGGAACTCCGCCCGCGGGAACGCCTTGTAAGCCGCGCTCATCTCGTGGGAATTGACCCATGCGCCGCCCGAGACGACGAAGATGATGCCGCGATAGATCGTGAGCGTGCCGAGCGTGACGACGATGGGCGGGATGTCCAGCTTCCAGACGAGCAGGCCGTTGAACGCCCCCATCAGGAGGCCGAGCGCGACCGCGATGGAAATGAGCGCGACGACCGGAACACCCGGCATCGCCGCATTGATCATCGCGGTGACCATGCCCGTCAAAGCGAGGTTCGACGCCTGGCTGAGGTCGATGCAGCGGGTGAGGATCACCAGCGTCTGCCCGAGCGCCAGCATGATCAGGATCGAGGTGTCGTTGAAGACGGAGGCGAGGTTGCCGGGTGCCGCGAAGCCGGAGAACCGCGTCTCGACGAGCAGGATCAGCGCGACGAGCGCGGCCAGCAGGATCGCCTCGCGGGACGTGATGAACTGCTTCATGCGGCGGTCTCCTCGTATCCGGCCGCGGCGCGGACAAGCTGTTCGGGGGTCAGGCCGTCGCGGTCCAGTTCCGCGGCGATGCGGCCGTCCCGCATGACGATGACGCGGTCGGACATGCCGAGGATCTCCGGAATCTCGGAGCTGACCATGATGACGGACAGGCCCTCCGCGGCCAGCTCGGCCATGAACTCGTGAACCGCCGCCTTGGACCCGACGTCGATCCCCTTGGTCGGCTCGTCGAGGATGATGACCTTGGGTCTGGTCGCGAGCCACTTGGCGATGACGACCTTCTGCTGGTTGCCGCCCGAGAGGTTGCCGACCGCCTGATCGAGGGAGGCGGCCCGCAGATCCAGCCGTTCGGTGTATCTGCGGGCGAGGGCGAACTCATCGGCCATCTGCACGAAGCCGTTTCGGGAGGTCTGGGTGAGGGAGGGCAGGGTGACGTTCTGGAAGATCGGCATGGCGGTGATGGCGCCCTGCTTGCCCCTGTCCTCGGGGACGTAGACGATCCCGCGGGAGATGGCCTCCGCGGGGGAGCGGATCACGGCGACCTTGCCGTCGATCTTCACCGCGCCCTTGGACGGAGTGGTGACGCCGAATAGGGCCTGCATCAGCTCCGAGCGCCCGGCGCCCACGAGGCCGTAGAAGCCGAGGATCTCCCCCCGGCGCAGCCCGAAGCCGATATCGGCGAACTCGGTGGGGTGGGAATAGCCCGCGACGCGCAGGATCTCCTCCCCCGGACTGGACGTGCGCGCGGGGAAGATCGCGTCCATCGAGCGGCCGACCATCTTGGTGACGAGGGCGTCCTCGGTGACATCCTCCATCATCCCCGCGTCGACCATCTCGCCATCGCGGAAGACGGTATATCGGTCGGCGATGCGGAAGATCTCGTCGAACTTGTGGCTGATGAAGAGGATTGCCTTGCCTTCGGATTTCAGTCTTTCGACCAGCTCGTAGAGCTCCTCGATCTCCGCCTGGGAGAGGGAGGCGGTCGGCTCGTCCATGACCACGACGCGGGCATCGACGGACAGGGCGCGGGCGATGGCCACGAGGTGCTTCGACGCGATGCCGAGATCGCGGAGCGGGGCCATGGGATCGAGTTTCGCGCCGATGCGCGTCAGGATCTCGCGGGCCTCCGCCCGCATGCGGCTCCAGTCCATGAGGCCGAACCGGCCGCGCGGGGCGTGACCGAGGAAGATGTTCTCGGCGACCGTCAGCTCGTCGAAGAGGACGGTTTCCTGATGGATGGCGGTGACGCCGGCCTCCTGCGCCGCTGTGGCGGTGGGAAAGCGGGTAGTGGTCCCGTCCACCTCGATATGCCCTTCGTCGGGCTGGTAGATGCCGGTGAGGATCTTCACCAGCGTGGATTTGCCGGCGCCGTTCTCGCCGATCAGGGCGGTGACCTGCCCTTCGTGAAGCTCGAGCTCCACGCCGGACAGGGCCGTCACGCCCGGAAAGCGTTTCGTGATGCCTTCGAGGCGGAGCACCGGCCCCGCGATCGTCCTGCCGTCTTCCATGGGGGGGCCTTTGTCGATCCCGGGCTGGAAAGGTCGGCCCGGCCCCTGAGAAGAGGAGCCGGGCCCGATGGATCCCGGGAGGATCAGAAGACGCTCTTGAACTCGTCGATGTTCGAAGCGTCGTAGGTGAAGGGCTCGCTCATCGCGGCCTGGTTGTCGTCGTCCAGCGTCGCGGTGCCCATGCGGCCCATGCCAATCTCGGCGCCCGGCTCGGCCTTGGCCTCATCGGTGGCGAGGTTGTAGGCGAGCATGGCGGTCGCGTAGCCCAGATCGACCGGGTTCCAGATCGCGAAGGATTGGGACGCGCCGCTCTCGATGGCGCCGGCCATCTCGGAGGGCAGGCCGAGGCCGGTCACATTCACCTCGCCCGTCTTGCCGGCATCCTGAACGGCCTGCGCGGCGGCGACGATCCCCACCGAGGTCGGCGCGATGATCGCGTCGAGATCGGGATAGGATTGCAGCAGCCCCTGGGTTTCACGGTAGGACTTGTCGGCCAGGTCGTCGCCGTAAACCGTCGCCACCAGCTCGATGTCGGGATACTGGTCCATGACCTTTTCCATCTCAGCGATCCAGGTGTTCTGGTTCGTCGAGGTGGAGGTCGCCGACAGGACCGCGACCTTGCCGCCGTCGGGCAGCTTGTCCGCGGCGAGCTTGATGATCGTCTGACCGATCAGCTCGTCGGAGGAGGGGGCGAGGTGCATCTCGCGGCCCTCGGGGGCGACGCCCGAATCCCAGGAGATCACGGTGATGCCGCGCTGCATGGCCTTCTGAAGGGCCGGGACGACCGCGTCGGGATCGTTGGCGGAGATCGCGATGGCGTCCACCCGCTGTGCGACGAGGCTGTTGATCACCTCGATCTGGCCCTCGGCCGTGGTGCTGGTCGGGCCGGTATAGATGATCTCGGCATTGCCGAGCTCTTCGGCCGCTTCTTCCGCGCCTCGGGCGGCGGCTTCGAAGAAGCCGTTGCCGAGCGACTTGGCGACGAGGGCGATGCGCACGTTGTCCTGTGCCATGGCGGTCGTGCCCATGAGGGCCGCGGCGACCCCCGTGGCGATGGCGATGCGTCTGGTGATGCTCATGTCGTTTCCTCCCTGGATGAGCGGTTCGTTGATTACCCCGCGGAGCGCGCCTCCTGCGCGCGGTTCGGGGTCGTGACGGTCAGCGTGATGCCCTCGGCCTCGATCATCGCGGCGTCGGCATCGCCGATCCCGTCATCGGTGATGACCGTGTCGATGCGCGACAGCGGACAGAGGATCAGCGCGGAGCGGTTCCGGAACTTGCTGGAATCGACCATCAGGACGACCTCGTCGGCCTGGCCGATGAGCTTGGTCTCCGCCTGGATGATGAGCGGGTCCTGCTCCATCACGCCGAGTTTGGAGAGGCCTTGCGCCCCGAGGAACATGCGTTTGGCCGCAAAATTGCGCGTGACGTCGTTCTCGAAGGGGCTGAGGACGATGTTCTGCTCGCGGTAGATCGTGCCGCCGGCGAGCATCACGGTGTTCTTAGACTGCTTGAGCAGATGCTCGGCGATCGGAAAGGAGTTGGTGAAGACGAGGCAGCGGCGATTGGCCAGCGGGTGGACCATCTGGAAGGTGGTCGTGCCGCCGTTGATGATGATCGCATCCCCGTCGTCGCACATCTCGACCGCGGCCTGCGCGATGGCGCGCTTCTCGGCGACGCGGCGGGTGGCGTTCATCTCGAAGGGGCGCCCGGAGAGACCGACGAATTGCGGCGGCGCGAGGCTCTCGACCCCGCCGCGCACCCGGCGGACCTTCTTCTGCATGTGGAGGGTGGCAATGTCCCGGCGGACCGTCGCCTCGGAGGCGTCGGTAAGTTCGCAGATCTCGGACACCGTCACCACGGGCCGGGCCTGGACGGCCGACAGGATCACGCGATGACGCTCACTTTCAATCATGGACACTCCTCCCGGCGCTCAGATTTCCCATATTTTACCTTTCTGTCAATCATAAATCGTCATAAGTAATCGTTTATGCGGTGCGACGTGATTGGTGTTGATCGCTTTGGATTGACTTTCACCCGCTCCCCTCGGAGAGTGCTGCGCGATTGAACGAGGCTCGATGCGGGGGAGACCAGCCATGCCCGAGGATACCGCCGGCGGAATGATCGCCAACAACTGGGACTCCGCGAAGGCGCAGTCGATGAGCGAGCCGGAGAAGCTTCTCTACCGCTCGAACCTTCTCGGCTCCGACAAGCGGGTCACCAATTACGGCGGGGGCAACACCTCCGCCAAGGTCATGCAGCCCGATCCCCTGACCGGCGAAGAGGTCGAGGTGCTGTGGGTGAAGGGCTCGGGCGGCGATATCGGCTCGATGGACATGGCCGGCTTCTCGACCCTCTACATGGACAAGCTGCGCGCGCTCAAAGGGGCCTATCGGGGCCTCGAGCACGAGGACGAGATGGTGGGCTACCTGCCGCATTGCACGTTCAACCTGAACCCGCGCGCCGCCTCCATCGACACGCCGCTTCATGCCTACGTGCCAAAGAAACACGTCGATCACGTCCATCCGGATGCTGTCATCGCGATCGCCGCTTCCGAGGATTCCAGGGAGCTGACGCAGAAGATCTACGGCGATGCGATCGGCTGGCTGCCGTGGAAGCGTCCGGGCTACGAGCTCGGCCTCTGGCTCGAGAAATTCTGCAAGGAGAACCCCGAGGCGAAGGGGGTCGTCCTCGAAAGCCACGGCCTCTTCACCTGGGCCGACGATGCCGAGGAATGCTACAAGCTAACCCTCGATGCGATCAACCGCGCGATCGAATGGTTCGCGTCGGAGACGGCGGGCAAGGCGGCCTTCGGCGGCGAGGTCCAAGCTCCGCTCCCCGCAGATGAGCGCCGCCAGATCGCCTCGTCCCTGATGCCCGCGATCCGCGGGATGATCTCGGAAGACGGCTACAAGGTCGGTCATTTCGACGACCAGAATGCCGTTCTGCAATTCGTCGGCGCGAAGGACATGGAGCGCCTCGCCGCCCTCGGCACCTCTTGCCCGGACCACTTCCTGCGCACCAAGATCCGGCCGCTCGTGGTCGACTTCGACCCGGCCAATCCCGATGTGGACGGCACGCTCGAGCGCCTGAAGGGCATGGTCGAGACCTACCGCGCCGATTACGCCGCCTACTACGAGCGCTGCAAGCATGACGACAGCCCGGCCATGCGGGACCCCAACGCGGTCGTCTACCTCGTGCCCGGCGTCGGCATGATCACCTTCGCCAAGGACAAGGCGACGGCGCGGATCTCGGGCGAGTTCTACGTCAACGCCATCAACGTGATGCGCAACTCGGACGCCGTCTCGACCTACCAGGGCCTGCCGGAGCAGGAGGCGTTCGACATCGAGTACTGGCTCCTCGAGGAGGCCAAGCTCCAGCGGATGCCGAAGCCGAAATCGCTCGCGGGCCGCATCGCCATCGTCACCGGCGGCGCCGGCGGCATCGGGGCGGCGACGGCGGAGAAGTATCTCAGCGAAGGCGCCAGCGTCGTCCTTGCCGACATCGACGCCGACGCGCTCGCCGCCACGAAGGAGACCCTCGCGAAGCGGTACTCGGCGGACGTCGTGAGCACGGTCGAGATGAACGTGACGCGCGAGGATGCCGTCGCGGACGCCTATGCCGAGATGGCGGTCCGGTTCGGCGGGGTGGACATCGTCGTCTCCAATGCAGGCATCGCCTCCTCCGCGAAGGTCGAGGACACGACGCTCGAGCTGTGGGACAAGAACATGTCCATCCTATCTACCGGGTATTTCCTCGTCTCCCGCGAGGCGTTCCGGATGCTGAAAAAGCAGGGCATCGGCGGCTCCATCGTCTTCGTCGCCTCGAAGAACGGTCTCGCCGCGAGCCCCGGCGCTTCCGCCTACTGCACCGCGAAGGCCTCCGAGATCCATCTCGCCCGCTGCCTCGCCCTCGAAGGCGCCCCCGAGGGCATCCGGGTCAACACCGTGAACCCCGATGCGGTGCTTCGCGGCTCCAAGATCTGGTCCGGCGAGTGGCTCGACCAGCGTGCGAGCACCTACGGCACGGACAAGGAGGGGCTCGAGGAGATGTACCGCGAGCGGTCGCTCCTGAAGCGATCCGTGCTGCCGGAGGACATCGCCGCGGCCTGCTACTTCTTCGCCAGCGACGAGAGCGCCAAGTCCACCGGCAACATCGTCAATGTCGATGCCGGCAACGTTCAGGCCTTCACGCGCTGAGGCGCGTGCGGCTCGAAAGGGAGGGAAGATGCCAATGATCGGCAAGGACAGGATCGACGCCGCCAACGAGGCGGCTGAAGCGGATCTTCGCGCGGAATACGACGCGCTCGGCGCAGTGCTGGACCGTCGCGCGATCGACATCGCAGGCGTGAAGGAGAAGGTCGCGGGCTACGGCATCGCCGTTCCGTCATGGGGCGTCGGGACCGGTGGCACCCGCTTCGCCCGCTTTCCGGGGGCGGGGGAGCCGGCGACGATCTTCGACAAGCTCGACGATTGCGGCGTCATCCACGAGCTGACCGGGGCGACCCCCCGCGTGTCTCTTCATGTTCCGTGGGACGATGCCGATCCGGCGGATCTCGTCGCAAAGGCAGAGGAGCTCGGCCTCGGCTTCGACGCGATCAATTCCAACACCTTCCAGGATCAGGCGGAGCAGGCGGCGAGCTTCAAGTTCGGCTCGCTGTCGCACACGCAGAAGGAGGTCCGGTCGCAGGCGGTGGAGCACAATCTCTACTGCATTGAGCTCGGCAGGAAGATCGGGTCGCGCGCGCTGACGATCTGGGTCGGGGACGGCTCCAACTTCCCCGGTCAGGTCAACTTCACGCGCCAGTTCGAGCGCTACCTGGACAGCGCAAGAGAGATCTACGCCGGGCTGCCGGAGGATTGGCGGCTGTTCACCGAGCACAAGATCTTCGAGCCCGCCTTCTACTCCACCGTGGTTCAGGACTGGGGCACCAACTACCTGATCGCGACCGAATTGGGGGACCGCGCGTCCTGCCTCGTCGATCTCGGTCATCATGCGCCGACGGTGAATATCGAGATGATCGTCGCCCGGCTGATCCAGTTCGGCAAGCTCGGCGGGTTCCACTTCAATGACAGCAAGTACGGCGACGACGACCTCGATACGGGCTCCATAGACCCCTACCGCCTGTTCCTCGTCTTCAACGAGCTGGTGGAGGCGGCCGACGTGCCGGGGTTCGATCCCGCGCACATGCTCGACCAGAGCCACAACGTGACGGATCCCATTGAAAGCCTGATGAACTCCGCCATGGAAGTGCAGCGCGCCTACGCGCAGGCGCTGATCGTGGACCGGGGCGCCCTCGGCGGGTTCCAGGAGGAGAATGACGCGCTCATGGCCTCCGAGACCCTGAAGCGGGCCTTCCGCACGGACGTCACCCCGATCCTGCAGATGGCCCGGCTCGAGAAGGGCTGCGCCATCGATCCCGTCGCGGCCTATCGCGCTTCGGGCTATCGCGGGAAGGTCGCGGGCGAGCGCCCGGTCTCGACCTCCGGCGGGGGTGGCATCGTCTGAAGAAGACGCCCGCCTGACTGCGTGTCGATCAGGCGCCGTGCCCTCGCTTGGCATGGCGCCTACGCTTTAAGGCCTCGACCGGCTTACGTCCTGCTACCAAGAGGCCCGCAGGCGGACGCTCCCTTACTCCGCTCCATCGGCGATCAGAGCGGTCGGATCTATTCCGCGCTTTTCGGCGCTGGCGCGCAGGGCTTCGCGCAGGGACTTGCTCCGTCGAAGGAGGCGCCGAAAGCGTGCCTCGTCCAGGACGGCCAGCGTGGACGGGGCAATGGCGCGGACCTTGGTGCGGAGCGAGCGGGCCATCAGGATTTCCATCTGGCCGAACATCTCGCCGCGGCCGAGCCGCCATGTCTGGCCGGCGCTCTCCAGCTCCACCGCACCGGAGACGATGAAGAAGACGCTCCGCGCCGCGATGTCCTTTCGGACCACCACGTCCCCTGCATTGACGTAGCGGGTCCGAAGCGCACGGGCGAGGCGGGCGAGGGAGGCCTCGTCGAGGTCGGAGAAGAGCGGAAGCTGGCGGACGAGCTGGCTTCTCTGGAGCGCGAGGTCGAGCGGGGGGCGTTCCTCCGACACGGTGCGGCGGTGGGCGCCGCCCTGGATCAGCGCCGTATGCACCTCTTCCCCGATCAGCCCGTCCTCCCGCATCGCATCGTATTCCCGCTCCTCGAGGCGCAGCGCGGTGCGGCGGATGAAGCGGCGCTCCAGTTCCTCGGCATAGCCCGGATATTGCAGGCGAAGGCTTTCGAGCGCCGTCTCTATGGCCTCGATGCGGCGTGAGAGAAGCTCGTGCAGCAGGTCCGCCACGCGGCGCCCGTGGATGCGCCGGATGCGCCCGTCGATGAAGGCGCCGAGGTCCCGAAGGATCAGGCGTTGAGACAGCAGAAGCTCGAAGCGGTCGGCGGTGATCCGGGCGAGAGGAGCGGAGATCCCTGCGCGGTCATGAAGGCGCATGGCCGCCTGGAACGCGCTGCTGTAGGCCACGCTCGACCGGGCCGCGTTCTGGTAGCCGTTTCGCCCGTGGATCCGCGTTCCCTCTATCAGGCTGTCGGCATTCGACAGGACCTGTTCGGCCATATTTCCGGAGATCGTCCGCTCCCGGACGCGGCTCAGGATTGTGTCCCGCTCGTGGCCGGCCAGAGCGATGAGACCGAGCGTGACGCGGTCCCGGTCGAGGATGTCGGAGCTGTCCTCAGCCTCGGTGACGGCGTCGTCGAGGCGCTCCCCGAACCGCTTGGCTTCCGAGCGGACGATGTCCCGGCTCAGCTCGTACTTCTCCGTTGTCTTTGCCACGTCCGCCCGCACGGTCTGCAGCGCGACGGCGACGACCTGACGGGACAGCGCCTCGTCCATCGGCGACAGCCGGTCGAGCCCGAGCCGTCCGATCACCCAGCGCAGCGTCGTGCCCTGCACCATGAGGGTGTAGAGCGTGAAGCCGGTGGCGAGGATGCCGACCACCCGCTTGACTTCGTCGGGAACGCGGAAGCTCTCGGTGACGGCCAGCGCAAGCGCGAGCGTCACCGCGCCCCTCAGCCCGCCCCAGAGGATCGCGACGCGGTAGGGCCGCTCCACCTGCGGCGACATCCGGGCGAGGCGGAGGAGCGGAAGCACGCCGAAGAGGATCACCGCCCGGGCCGCGAGTGCCGCGGCGATGACCACGCAGATCAGTCCGATATCGGCGACGTTCACCCTTTCGAGGAGCCGCGGGATCAGGAGCGCGGCGAGAATGAAGATGAGCGCCCCGGCCCAGTGCGCGAGAAGGTCCCAGACCTCGCGCAGGTTCGACCAGGCCTGCGGCGGCAGGCGACCCGGCCCGGTGAGGTTCAGCGTCACGCCAGCGGCGACGACGGCGATGACGCCGGAGGCCCCGATCAGTTGCTCGGCAGAGACATAGGCGAGGTAGGGCAGGGCGACGGAGATGGAGATCTGCGCCCGCTCGTGCCGATGGACAAGCGCCATCAGCCACACCGTGGCCCGCGCGATGACCCAGCCCGCGACGGCGCCGCCGATGATCAGGACGGGAAAGCGCGAGAGCGCATCGCCGAGCTCCGGGTCCGGCACGCCGCGCATGACGAACCCCATGAAGAGCCCGAAGAGCGCGATGGCGGCGGCATCGTTCAGCAGGCTCTCGCCCTCGATGATGCGCGCCAGCCGCCGCGGGGCCGACAGCGAGCGGAAGATGGAGACGACCGCCGAGGGGTCCGTGGTCGCGACGATGGAGCCGATCAGCAGGCACGCGGTGAGCGGAAGCGGGCTCGCCCAGAACAGCGCGTAGCCCACGCCCAGCGTCGCGACGACCACCGCCACCACGGCAAGGACGAGGATCGGCACCCAGTCGTCCATCATCCGGCGCAGGTTCATCCCGAGCGTCACCTGGAACAGCAGCGTCGGGAGGAAGACGTAAAGAAAGACGTTGGACCGGATCGGCAGACCGACGATCGCCTCGGCGACTGGGTTCAGCGCATCGGTCAGGTCGGTCCGCAGGAAAAAGATCGCGCCGAGGCCGATGACGATCCCGAGCGCGGCGAGGATCACGCTGTAGGGAAGGCGCAGCCGTGCCGCGAGCGGCTCGGCCACCCCGATCACCAGAAAGAGTGACGCAACGAGCGTCGTGAGTACGATGATGTCCATGACCGCTCGGATAGCATGAGAACGACGCGCGCGGGACCGTGTCCGGCCCTGCGGGAACGCCGTCGCAGGGGCGCGAGACTCTCCCGAAACGGTGTCGGGATAAAGCCCCGGAGATGCAGGGCGCGCGTCAGGTCGCGAAATTTTGCGCGGGGTGGCATGGGACGCGGAGTGCCGCGCGCTGCGACGCGATCACGCATGAGCGGGCATTGCGCCGGCGGCGGCGGCGGCCGATGTTCTGCTTCGAAGCGGAAGCTCCCCCGATCTATGGGGGGGCGGCCTCGTCCGGACGGGGGCACTGCAGCGCGAAGGCATCCCCCCGGATGACAAATTCAGGCGCGCGGCCCGGCCTGCCAGGCCCGCGCAAGCGACCCCAAAATCGGAGGCTTCATGCCCGATACGCTCCAAGCGCCCGACGCCGACACCCTCTCACGCCTCTTCCTCGAGGCGCGCAGCCACAATGGCTGGCAGGATCGCAAGGTGCCTGACGACACGCTCCGCACGCTCTGGGACACGTTGAAGATGGGGCCGACCTCGGCCAATTGCTCGCCCGGACGCTTCGTCTTCATCCGGTCCGAGGAGGGCAAGGAGAGGCTGCGTCCGGCACTGTCGGGCGGCAATCTCGACAAGACCATGGCCGCGCCCGTCTGCGTGATCATCGCGCACGACCCGAAGTCCTACGAGCATCTGCCCGACCTCTTCCCCCATGCCGATGCGCGGTCGTGGTTCACGGGGTCGGACGATCTGGCCCGCGAGACCGCGTTCCGCAACGGCACGCTCATGGGGGCCTACCTGATGATCGCGGCGCGGGCGCTGGGGCTCGATGTCGGGCCGATGTCCGGCTTCGACAAGACGAAGGTCGAGGAGATCTTCTTGGCGGAGACGGGCTGGAAGGCAAACTTCCTCTGCAATCTCGGCTACGGCGACGCAAGCAAGCTCTACGACCGGTTGCCCCGGCTGGGCTTCGACACGGCCTGCCGGCTCGTCTGAGCCAGCAGGGCGGGCCAGTCCTGCCGCCTACGCCCCGGTCGCGCCGCCAGTAAGGCCCCGCAGCAAGCTGGATTCGGTGACGCGACCGACGAGGGCTCCGCCCTCCGTCACGCCGACCGCGCCGGTGGCGGCATCGAGGGCGTTCATCACTTCGGCGACGGGCGTTTCGACGTCGAAGGCGGGGCCGGTCGCTTCACCGGGTTCCATCACGTCCCGCGCGGTCAGCACGCCGAGCGGGTTCATGTGGGCCACGAAGTCGGCGACATAGTCGTTCGCGGGTTTGGTGAAGATCTCCCGCGGGGTGCCGACCTGGATGATGCGCCCGCCTTCCATGATCGCGATCCTGTCGCCCAGCTTGAACGCCTCGTCGAGGTCGTGGCTGACGAAGAGGATCGTCCGCTTCAGGCGTTGCTGCACTTCGAGAAGCTCGTCCTGCAGGCGGGTGCGGATCAGCGGATCAAGGGCGGAGAAGGGCTCGTCCATCAACAGAATGGGCGCTTCGGTGGCAAAGGCGCGGGCAAGGCCGACGCGCTGCTGCATGCCGCCCGAAAGCTCGGCGACCTTGCGGTCTCCCCAGCCGTCGAGGCCGACGAGGGAAAGCTGGTCGGCGATCTTCTTGCCGCGCTCCTCCTTCGGCACCCCGGACAGCTCGAGGCCGAACCCCACGTTCTCCTCGACGCTTCGCCAGGGCAGGAGGCCGAACTGCTGGAACACCATGGCGACGGAGTGGCGCCGGGCCTGCCGCATTTCCTTGGCGGAACAGTTCGCCATGTCGACCATGCCGTCGCCGCTCTTCACCCGCACCGATCCGCGGGTGACCTTGTTCAGCCCGTTGACGGCGCGCAGCAGCGTCGACTTGCCGGAGCCAGACAGGCCCATCAGGACCAGCGTCTCCCCTTCGGCGACCGTCAGGGTGCAGTTGTGGACCCCGAGCACCTGGTCCGTCCGATCCTGGATTTCAGGGCGGCTCATCCCCTCGTCGGCCAGCGGCAGGGCTTCCTGCGGCTTGTCCCCGAACATGATCGAGACGTTCTCGAATTCCACGGCGCTCATTTGCGATTCACCCTCAGCATCCGGTCGAGCATGATGGCCACGACCACGATCACGATCCCGCTCTCGAACCCGAGCGAGGTATTCACCTGGTTCAGCGCGCGGACGACGGGCACCCCAAGGCCGTCCGCCCCGACCAGAGCGGCGACCACGACCATGGACAGCGACAGCATGATGGTCTGGTTCAGACCGGCCATGATCTGCGGAAACGCCGATGGCAGTTCGACCTTCCAGAGCTTCTGTTGCGGCGTGGCGCCGAAGCTGTCGGCGGCTTCGAGAAGCGGCTTCGGCGTGCCGGTGATCCCCAGATGCGTCAGGCGGATCGATGCGGGCAGGACGAAGATCACGGTGGCGAAGAGGCCGGGCACCATGCCGATGCCGAAGAAGACGATCGCCGGGATCAGGTAAACGAAGGTCGGCAGCGTCTGCATCAGGTCGAGGATCGGGCGCACCGCGGCATAGAGCTTCGGACGGTGCGCAACGGCCACGCCGGTCGGCACCCCGAGCGCCATGCACACCACGCAGGAGGAGAGCACCAGCGTCAGCGTCTCGGCCGTCTCCTCCCAGTAATCCTGGTTCAGGATGAAGAGAAATCCGAGCAGGACGAAGAGACAGACCTGCCAGCTGCGTTGCAGGGCCCATGTCAGCGCCACGAAGGCGAGGATGATGACCAGCTCGGGCGGCGTCAGGAGCAGCCAGAGAATCCCCTCGATCAGTCCCTCGCCGCCCTCGGCGATCGCATCGATGAGGCCGGAGAAGGTGTTCTGTATCCAGTTGAAGAGATCCGCGGCGGCATCACCGACCGGAATCTTGTACGCGCTCAGCCAGTCCATTCGTGGCCTTTCCTGATCTTGTCACTGTCCGGGTGCGCGGCTGCTGCCGGCGCGGTGCGCCGCGGCTCGGGGCCTGTGCGGCCGGAGCGGGGCAGGTCCTCGCGCCTGCGCCAGGCTCGGCGATGCGGTCGGGGCTCCGGCGAGGCGGGGCCTCCCGGTGTGGCTTGCATCCGGTGCGACGGAAGGGGGAATAGGGCTGCGCGCGGCGCGCAACCCCGGAGCGGCGGCGGCCCCGCCATATCGAGCGAAGCCGCCACCCCCTGTCTCAGAGACCGAGAGCGGTCTGAGCGGCGGCGAGGCCCGGCTCGCCGTCAACGGTGGTCACCCCCTCGAGCCAGGGCTCGATGACGGCGGGGTTCTCCTGCAGCCATGCCTGGACGGCCTCGTCGGGATCGGAGCCCTCGTCGAGGATCCGGCCCATGATGGCGTTCTCCATGTCGAGCGTGAAGTCCATCTGTTCGAGGAGCTTGCCGGCATTGGGGCACTCGGTGGTGAAGCCCGCGCGGGTGACGGTGTAGACCGTGCCTTCGCCGCCGAAGAAGTCCTCGCCGCCCTCGAGATATTTCAGCTCGAAGTTGGCGTTCATCGGGTGCGGGGCCCAGCCGAGGAAGACGATGTCCTCGTCGCGGTCGACGGCGCGGCGAACCTGGCTGAGCATGCCCTGTTCCGAGCTCTCGCGGATGCTCAGATCGCCCATGCCGTACTCGCCCTCCTCGATCAGGCTGATGAGGTAGGCATTGCCCTCGTTGCCGGGCTCGATGCCGTAGATCGTGCCGTCGATCTCGTCGGAGAACTCGGCGAGATCCTCGTAGGACTGGAGGCCCTTGTCATAGGTGTAGGACGGCACGGCGAGGTTGTAGATCGTGCCTGTGAGGTTGTCGTTGACCGACTCGATCGAGCCGTCGTCGAGATAGGGCGTGATCGCGCTTTCCTGCGACGGCATCCAGTTGCCGAGGAAGACGTCGATGTCGCCGCCCGACAGCGACGCGAACGTCACCGGCACGGACAGGACGGACACGTCCACGTCGTACCCCAGCGCCTCGAAGACCTGCTTCGCGGCGGAGGTGGTGACGGTGATGTCGGTCCAGCCGACATCGGAGAACGAGATCGAATCGCACTGCGCCTGGGCCGAGGCGGTCCCGGCAACGGCTGTGAGGGCCAGCGCGGAAAGGGTGGTCTTGAACGTCATGTTGGGTCTCCCTGTTTTCTTGATTGACCGATCAATAAAAAATCGACATGGCTCCGGCAACACCTTTCTGCCGCCGGGGGTCGATGTGCCGAAGATCGGAATGGAGCCTATTCGAAAGGAAGCGCTCCTGAAAGCGACAATACGGGAGGTCGGCTCGGCCGGCACGCTCGAGGTTCCCGTGAGCCGGATCGCGCGCTCCGCCGGCATGTCCGCCGCGCTTGCCCACCATTACTTCGGCGGCAAGGACAGGATCTTCCTCGCCGCGATGCGCTACATCCTGTCCGAATACGGACGCGGCGTGCGCGCGGCCCTGACCCGGGCAAGCGGCCCGCGGGAGCGGCTCGCGGCCATCCTGCGCGCGTCCTTCGAGGATCCGAACTTTCGCAACGAGGTGATCGGCGCCTGGCTCGTCTTCTACATCCAGGCCCGCAATTCGCCCGAGACCGCCAGGCTCTTGCGAATCTACCATCGCCGCCTCGCCTCCAACCTGATCTGCGAACTGCGCCCCCTCGTCGGCGACCGCGCGGTGGCCGCCGGTGCCGCGCTCGGCGCCCTGATCGACGGCGTCTACCTCAGGCACGCGGTCGGGGACGAGGAAGCCGATGCGGAAGCGGCCGAAGCGACCGTTTACTCCTATCTCGATCTCGTCCTGGCACAGGGAAGACTCCAATGACGCGCCCCAATATCCTGGTCATCATGGTCGATCAGTTGACCGGCACGCTCTTCCCGGACGGCCCGGCGGACTGGCTTCACACGCCCAACCTCAAGCGCCTGGCGGAGCGATCCGCGCGGTTCGAGACGGCCTATTGTCCCTCGCCGCTCTGCGGGCCGTCCCGCGCCAGCATGATGACGGGGCAGTTGCCGTCCCGCACCGGCGTCTACGACAATGCCGCCGAGCTGCCCGCTTCGGTCCCGACCTATGCGCACCACCTGCGCCGCGCCGGCTACCACACCGCGCTCGTCGGCAAGATGCATTTCGTCGGGCCCGACCAGCTGCACGGGTTCGAGGAGCGCCTGACGACGGATATCTATCCCGCCGATTTCGGCTGGACCCCGGATTACCGAAAGCCCGGCGAGCGGATCGACTGGTGGTATCACAACATGGGATCGGTCACGGGAGCCGGCGTCGCCGAGATCTCCAACCAGATGGACTACGACGACGAGGTCGCCTTCCGCGCCGGCCAGAAGCTCTACGATCTCGCGCGGGAAGAGGAGGGGCGGCCGTGGTGCGTCACCGTCTCCTTCACGCATCCGCACGATCCCTACGTCGCCCGCCGCCGCTTCTGGGATCTCTACGAGGATTGTGGACATCTGGAGCCGCGCGTCCAGCCGATCCCGTACGAGGAGCATGACGCCCATTCGAAGCGCATCTACGACGCCAATGACTGGCACCGCTTCGAGATCGAGAACGAGCATGTCCGCCGCTCCCGTCGGGCGTACTTCGCCAACATCTCCTATCTCGACGAGAAGATCGGCGAGCTTCTGGATATCGTCGAGCGCACGCGGCAGGACTGCGCCGTGGTCTTTACCTCGGACCACGGGGACATGCTCGGCGAGCGCGGCCTGTGGTTCAAGATGTCGCCCTTCGACGGCTCCTCACGCGTCCCGTTCATGGTCGCGGGCGCCGGCATCGAGGCCGGTCACGTGGCAGAGCCCGTCTCGACAGTCGATCTGTGTGCGACCCTCTGCGATCTCGCCGGGATCGACATGGGGGAGGTGTCACCCTGGACGGACGGTCACTCGGCCCTGCCGGTCGCGTCCGGCGATCCGCGTCCGGCGCCGGTCGCGATCGAATACTGCGCCGAAGGCTCCTATGCCCCTGTCGTGACGCTCCGGGACGGGCGCTGGAAGTATACCCGCTGCCAGCTCGATCCGGACCAGCTCTACGACATGGATGAGGATCCGGACGAGTTGACGAACCTCGCGGGCGATCCTGCCCATGCCGATACGCTGAAGCGGATGCGGGAGCTGTCGGAGGCACGCTGGGACCTCGACCTCTTCGACAGCCAGGTCCGCCAGAGCCAGGCCCGCCGGTGGGTGGTCTACGACGCCCTCCGCGCAGGCCGGTACACCCCGTGGGACCATGAGCCCGAAACCAAGTCCTCCGAGCGCTTCATGCGCAACCACATGGATCTCAACACGGTCGAGGAGCGCCGCCGCTTCCCCCGTGGTGAATGACGAGAAGGCCGAAGACATGACTTATGACGTCCAGCCCGAGGGCAGCCACTTCGTGAACGGCAACCTGGTCGGTGATGCCGAAGGCGCCGAGCTGCCCGTGATCTATCCCGCCACGGCGGAGCGCATCACGCTTCTGAACGAGGCGACCCCGGCCGTGATCGAGGCGGCGCTTTCCGGCGCCGAGGCCGCCTGGCGCGACTGGGCCGCGCGCCCCGGCGTCGAGCGCGGGCGCGTCCTGCGCCGTGCCGCCGATATCCTGCGCGAGCGCAACGAGGATCTCTCCCGCCTCGAGACCCTCGATACCGGCAAACCGATTCAGGAGACGCGCGTCGCGGATGCCGCGTCCGCCGCAGACGCTCTCGAATGGTTCGGCGGGATCGCCGCCGGCATCGCGGGCGAGCATGTCCAGCTCGGGGAAGACTTCGGATACACCCGCAGGGAACCGTTCGGCGTCTGCGTGGGCATCGGCGCGTGGAACTACCCGATCCAGATCGCCGCGTGGAAATCCGCCCCCGCGCTCGCCTGCGGCAACGCGATGGTCTTCAAACCCTCTGAAACCACGCCCCTCTCCGCCCTGAAACTGGCCGAGATCTACATCGAGGCGGGGCTGCCCGAAGGCCTCTTCCAGGTGGTGCAGGGACGGGGCGCCGTCGGCGCGGCCCTGATCGAGGACGAGCGCGTCGCGAAGGTCTCCCTCACCGGCTCGGTCCCCACCGGCCGCCGGGTCTACGAGGCGGCCGCGCGCGGGCTGAAGGCTGCGACCATGGAACTCGGCGGCAAGTCCCCGATGATCGTCATGGAGGATGCCGATCTCGACGCGGCCGTCGGAGGGGCCATCCTCGGCAACTTCTATTCCTCGGGCCAGATCTGCTCCAACGGCACTCGCGTCTTCGTGCAGGAGGACGTGCTGGAGGACTTTCTCGCCCGGCTCGCGGACCGCACTGCCGAGGCGAAGGCCGGTGATCCCCTCGATCCGGAGACCACCCTCGGTCCCCTCGTCAGCGAGGCGCAGCTCGAGAAGGTCATGGGCCATATCGAGGCCGGAAAGGCGGAGGGCGCCCGCCTCGTCTGCGGCGGAACCCGGCTCGAGGGGAAAGGCTACTTCGTCGCGCCCACGGTCTTCGCGGACGTCACCGACGAGATGAGCCTTGCCCGCGAGGAAATCTTCGGGCCGGTCATGTCCGTCCTGTCCTTCAAAACGGAGGAGGAGGCGCTTGCCCGCGCCAATGCCACGCCCTACGGCCTCGCCGCCGGGGTCTTCACCCGCGACATTTCCCGCGCTCACCGGATGGCCGCCCGGCTGGACGCCGGCACCTGCTGGATCAACACCTACAACCTGACCCCCGTGGAGCTGCCGTTCGGCGGTGTGAAGGCCAGCGGCGTCGGCCGGGAGAACGGCCATGCCGCCATCGAGTTCTACAGCCGCCTCAAGACCGTCTATGTCGGCATGGGAGGCGTCGATGCGCCCTTCTGACCGCTATCTTCGTCCTGCGGGTCCGGGGAGGGCCGCGCCGGGAGCGTCCCGCCGCCGCGCCCCTCGCGCCGGAGCGATCCGATGAGCACCGATTACGTCATCGTCGGCGCCGGCTCGGCGGGCTGCGCCATGGCCTACCGGCTGTCCGAAGCGGGCCGCTCCGTCACGATCGTGGAATCGGGCGGCACCGATGCCGGCCCGTTTATCCAGATGCCGGGCGCACTGTCCTACCCGATGAACATGCGCCGCTACGATTGGGGATACACCACCGAGCCCGAGCCCCATCTCGGCGGCCGGCGCCTCGCCGCGCCGAGGGGCCGGGTGATCGGCGGGTCCTCCTCGATCAACGGCATGATCTATGTCCGCGGCCACCCGCTCGATTACGAGCACTGGGCCGAAAGCGGCGCCTCCGGCTGGTCGTGGTCCGATGTCGCTCCGTATTTCCGCCGTATGGAAAACTGGCATGCCGGCATCCATGGCGGCGATGCGGCGCGCAGGGGGCATGACGGCCCGCTCCATGTCACGCGCGGCAAGCGGGACAACCCGCTGGTGAAGGCCTTCGTCGAGGCCGGCCGCGAGGCGGGCTACGGCGAGACGAAGGACTACAACGGAATCCGCCAGGAGGGCTTCGGGCCGTTCGATGCGACAATCTGGAAAGGCCGCCGCTGGTCCGCCGCCTCCGCCTATCTGAGGCCCGCGCTCAAGACCGGCCGGGTCAGGATGGTGCGCGGCGAGGCTGCCAAGGTCGTCATCGAGGAGGGCCGCGCCACGGGCGTCGCGCTCGGGACCGGGGAGATCGTGCGGGCCGGGCGGGAGGTGATCCTCTCTGCCTCCGCCTTCAACACTCCGAAGCTCCTCATGCTCTCCGGGATCGGCCCTGCCGCGCATCTCGCGGAGCTCGGGATCGAGGTGGTCGCCGATCGTCCCGGCGTCGGCTCGAACCTTCAGGACCACCTCGAGATGTACATCCAGTACGCCGCGACGCAGCCGGTCAGCCTCTTCAAATACTGGTCGCTCCTCGGGAAGGCCTATGTCGGCGCACGCTGGGTCCTGGGCCGGAAGGGTCCCGGTGCCTCGAACCAGTTCGAGAGCGCGGGCTTCGTGCGCTCGAGGGCCGGGGTTCGCTATCCCGACATCCAGTACCACTTCCTGCCCCTTGCCGTGCGCTACGACGGCAAAACCGCGGCCGAGGGACACGGCTTCCAGTGCCATGTCGGCCCGATGCGCTCGCCGAGCCGCGGCAATGTCCGGCTGACCTCCGCGGATCCGGCCGAGGCGCCCTCGATCCTGTTCAACTACATGGCCGAGGAGAAGGACTGGGAGGATTTCCGTCGCTGCATTCGCCTGACGCGCGAGATCGTCGCCCAGCCAGCCTTCGACGCGTTCCGCGGGGCGGAGATTACGCCGGGTGCCGCGGCGCAGACGGATGACGAACTCGACGACGTGATCCGCGAGGAGGTGGAGAGCGCCTATCACCCCTGCGGTACCGCGAAGATGGGGCGGAAGGACGACCCGGGCGCCGTCGTCGATCCGGAGGGCAGGGTGATCGGCCTAGAGGGGCTGCGGGTGGCGGACAGCTCGATCTTCCCACGCATCACGAACGGCAACCTCAATGCCCCGTCGATCATGGCGGGAGAGAAGATCGCCGATGCCGTCCTTGGCCGGGCCCCCCTGCCGCCCGAAGAGGGCGGATGGTGGGAAGCGCGCGACTGGCAGACCCGGCAGCGCGAGAGCGACCCGGTCCGGTGATGCAAAGGGGGGGCTTCGGCCCCCCGCGCAACCGGTTAGCGGCTGGTCAGACCACGCCGCCGTCCACGACGAGCGTCTGTCCCGTCACCATGCGGGCGCCCGGTGAGGCGAGCCAGAGGGCGGCCTCCGCGATGTCGTCCGCGCGGATCAGGTCCGGGATGCATTGAAGCGCGTGGGTCTCGGCGATCCAGTCATCGGTGAGCCCGGCCTCCACGCGCTCCGTGACCACCCGACCGGGCGCGATGGCGTTCACCCGGATCCCCTTCGGGCCCAGGTCCCGCGCGAGGCCGCGGGTCAGTCCGACGATGCCCGCCTTCGCGGCATGGTAGGCGGCGAGGTTGCCCGCGAGCTTCATCCACGCGGTGGAGGAGAGATTCACGATGGCGCCGCCGCCGGCCGCCTCCATGCCCGGCGCCACGAGGCGGGCGAGGGCGGCGTGGTGGTCGAGGTTGAGCGCCATCATTTCCCGCCACGCGCCGGGCGTCAGCTCGCCCAGGGCCATACGCCGGTCGACGCCTGCATTGTTCACCAGGACCCGTACCGGGCCGCGCTGCCGGACAAGATCCGCGACGACGTCTTCGAGTGCGTCCAGATCCCGCAGGTCGAGCCGGACGGGGTGGACGTGCCCCGGCCCGGCGTCTTCGGGGGCGATGGCGATGGCGTCTCGGTCAAGCGCCGAGACCTCGGCGCCGGCGCGGGCGAAGGCAAGCGCCGTCGCCTTGCCGATCCCCGCCGCGGCACCGGTGACGAGGACATGCGCGCCCTGATGCGCGCTCACACCGCCACCTCGCGGGTCGGCAGGCCGGGTATGTCCATCTCGATCGCGAAGAGACCGCCCGACAGCGGCGCTTCGGAGAGCACCTGCGCAGGCAGGCGGATCGACGCGGAGGTGATGTAGAGGGTGGTGAGGTCCGGCCCGCCGAAGCAGCAACTCGTCGGGCGCGGGACGGGCATGTCGATTTCCCGGATCAGGCGGCCGCCGGGCGTGTAGCCCGCCACGCGCCAGCCATCCCAGAAGGCGATCCAGACATTGCCCTCGGCATCCACGGACAGACCGTCGGGCTTGCCGTCCCGCGGGTCCACCGTGAGAAAGACGCGGCGGCCGGTGATCGCCCCTTCGGCGGCGTCGTAATCGTAGGCGAAGACAGTGCCGAGGCCTGAATCGGTGAAGTAGAAGGTCCGGTCGTCGGCCGACCAGCCGAGACCGTTGGAAACCTGGAAGCCCCCGTCCACCGCGCGGGAGGAGGTGGGCGTGTCGAAGCGGTAGAGCGAGCCCGACGGCATCGAGGCGTCGAGGCTCATCGTCCCGGCCCAGACCCGGCCCGAACTGTCGCACTTGGCGTCGTTGAAGCGGTTGGAGGGCAGATGCGCCTCGGGATCGTGGATGGGATCCAGATCGCCGGAGGGGCCGAGCCGTTCGAGGCCGTTCTGCGTGACGGCCATCATCGTTCCGTCCGAGGCGGGAAGGACGGCCGAGACCAGGCGGGGGGAGGGGTGCATCGCGCTCCTCGCGCCCGCGGGATCGAAGATGCGCGTGGCAGGCGCCGCGATGTCGACCCAGCGCAGGAGGTTTTCCCGCGCGTCCCAGACCGGCCCTTCGCCGACGATGGCGCCGGCGGCGTCCACGCATTCCAGCGTCTCGGCGATGTGGCTGTGGCGGCGCGGGTTGGGGGAGATGCTCACGCTGGCGGTTCCTATGTTGCCCATCACGCGGCGGGCGGATTCCATCAGGTCCCGCCCGACGATATGGCGCTGTTCGAGGCCGAGCGCGCTTTCGTGAGCGGTCACCGCGATGGCGCCGCGGCCCATTCCCGGCGGCCCGTGGACCTCCACCGCAACGACGATGAGGCCGGGGACGGACCCCGATTCAGCGATGGAATAGCCCCGCGCCCGGCTGATCGCGATTTCCGACAGGATGCTGTGCTGGGTGTCTCGGTCGTAGCTGGTGATGAAGCGGCTCATCTCGTGCGGGGCCATCGCCGCCATCATCGCCCGCCCGGAAGCGGACTCGGCGGCCGGCACCGAGCGGCCCACATCGACGCCGACGGCGAGCGGGTTCTGCGGGCGGCGGACGTCGACGTAGATGATCTCGTCCCCCTCGAGGACGGTCAGCGAAACCGTCTGGCCGAGCTCCGCGGAGAGGCGGGACAGTTCATGCTCCGCCGCCGATCGCAGGTCGAAGGAGGAGAGGGAGGACCGCCCCAGCTCGATGAACCGCTTGCCGAGGGAGTAGGTCTTTGCCGCGTTGTCGTGCTTGAGATAGCCGAACTCCACCAGCGCGCCGAGGAGCCGGTAGAGCGTCGCCTTGGGCAGGCCGGTTTCGCGCAGGAGGTGCGCGGAGGTGCAGGGCGCCTGGGCCTCCCCGATCAGTTCGAGGAGCTGGATGCCCTTCACCAGCGTTCCGGCGCCGGGATATCGCTTGGCGATGTTGTCGAAATCCGGCACCGGCGCGGTCCTCAGCTCAGGGCTTTCTGGGTTTCGGGATCGAATACATGAACCTTCCCCTCCGGCAAAGCGACCCGAACGTGCTCCCCGTCCGAGTAGCGCCTGTCGTCGATGACGCGGGCGAGCATCGTGGTGCTGTCCCGCGCGGCATCGTCCGAGCCGATGACCTTTTGGAGCGAGTGGATCGCCTGCCCCTCGGGGGTCGGGAAGTGCAGGATCTTCTCCGTTCCGAGGCTTTCGACGAGGCCGAGAGAGACGGGGGTGCCGCCGGTCTCGCCGCCGATCTTCAGGTGCTCGGGGCGGATGCCGAAGATCGCCTCGCCCCGCGGCAGCCGGTCCGGCGAGACGGACAGCGGCACGACCTGTTCGCCGAAGCGGGTCTGCGCCCGTCCGTTTTCGATCTCGACGGGGCCGCGGAAGAAGTTCATCCCCGGCGAGCCGATGAACCCCGCGACGAAGATGTTGGCCGGCTCCGCGAAGAGCGTGTCGGGCGAGCCGATCTGCTGGATCACGCCGCCGCGCATGACGACGATCTTGCTCGCCATCGTCAGCGCCTCCACCTGGTCGTGGGTGACGTAGATCGTGGTCACGCCGAGGCGCTTCTGCAGGTTCACGATCTCGGAGCGCGTCTGCACCCGGAGCTTGGCGTCGAGGTTGGAGAGCGGCTCGTCCATCAGGAAGGCGCTCGGCTCGCGGACGATGGCCCGGCCGAGGGCGACGCGCTGGCGCTGGCCGCCCGACAGCGCACGCGGGCGCCGGTCGAGGTAGGAGGTCAGCTCCAGCGTCTCGGCGGCGGCCTCCACCCTGCGGTTGATGTCCGCCTTGTCCTGACCGCGCATCTTCAGGCCGAAGCCGATGTTGGAGCGCACGGACATGTGCGGGTAGAGCGCGTAGTTCTGGAACACCATCGCGATGTCCCGCTTGCCGGGGCCGAGCTCGGTCACGTCGCGCCCGCCGATGGAGATGCTGCCCGCGCTCGTCGCCTCGAGCCCGGCGAGCATCTTCAGCGCGGTGGACTTGCCGCAGCCCGAGGGGCCGACGAAGACGCAGAAGTCGCCGTCCTCGACGTGGAGGGTGAAGTCCCGGATCGCATGGACCTCGCCATAGCTTTTCTGGACGTTGTCGAAATCGATGGTCGCCATTGGTCTGGCCCTTTCGTTTACTTGTCTGAGCCGGACGAGAGACCGCCCACGAGATAGCGTTCGAGGAAGAGGTAGACGCCGATGATCGGCACCGCGGCCATCAGGGACGCGGCCATGATCGTGTTCCAGTCGGTCACGAACTCGCCCTTGAGCGTGGCGATGCCGACATTGAGCGTCCACTTGGATTCGGACGTGGTCAGGAAGGTCCGGGCATAGAGGAAGTCCGACCAGCTGATGACGAAGGCATAGAGCGCCGTGGCCGCGAGGCCGGGCGCGGCGACCGGCAGCACCACCCGCACGAGCGCTCCGAGGGGGGAGCAGCCGTCCACCAGGGCGGCGTGTTCGAGCTCCGGCGGGATCGTGTCGAAATAGCCCTTCAGCATCCAGGTCGCGAAGGGGACGATGAGGGTCGCCTGCGCGATCACCACCGACCAGAGCGAGCCGACGAGGCCGAGGGACTTGAAGATCGCGAAGAGCGGGATGACGAGGAGTGTCGCCGGCAGCATCTTCGATGTCAGGATGAAGAGGCCGAGGCCCTGACCGCCGCGCAGACGGTGGCGGGAGAGCGCGTAGGCCGCCAGCACCCCCACCGTCAGCGACAGGATCATCGTGGCCACGGCGACGAGGATCGTGTTCCACATCCAGAGCGCGAAAGGCTGCGTCGCGAGAAGGTCCGCGAACACGCCCCATTGCGGATCGTCCGGCCAGAAGCGGGGCGGGTATTCGCGCAGCCGCGTCCGGGGGCTGAGCGCGGTGAGGATCATCCAGTAGATCGGGAACAGCAGGGCCGCGCAGGTGAAGATCACCGTGGCGTAGATCCCGAAGGTCCCGAGGGGAGAGCGTTTCTGCATCGGGGCGGGCTCCTAGTGAACCGAGTTGGCGAAGCGGCCGACCAGCGCGCGGCTGATGAAGGCGCAGATGACGAGGGTGACGACGCCGACGGCAGCGCCCTGTCCCATGCGGAAGAAGGAGAAGGACTGCTCGAAGGTCAGGATCGAGAGCGTCGTGGTGGAGCCGATCGGCCCGCCCTGCGTCAGCACGTAGATGATGGCGAAGTCACGGAAGACCCACAGGGTGGTCATCACCGCGGTGACGCCGATCACCGGCGCGAGGCTCGGAAGCGTGATGAAGAGGAAGCGCTGCCAGACATTGGCGCCATCCACCCGCGCCGCCTGGTACTGTTCCTCGGGGATCGACTGGAGGCCGGCGAGAAGCATGATCGAGACGAGCGGATAGCCCTTCCAGATCATCACGAAGCAGACCGCGAAGAAGGCGGCGGTGGCGTTCGAGGCGAACTGGATCGGCGCTCCGATCAGGCCGACCTTCAGAAGCGCCCAGTTGACGACGCCGAAGGAGCTGTCGAGCATCCATGCCCAGATCACAGTGGCGACCACTTCGGGCACCGCCCAGGGCAGGGCGACGAAGAGGCGGGCCAGGGCGCGGCCGCGGAATTTCTGGTTCACGAGAAGCGCGGTGGCGAGCCCGATCGCGAGGGAGATCCCGCCCACCGTCAGCACCATCTTCGCCGTGACCCAGACCGCGTTCCAGAATTCGCCGGAGCGGACGAGCCAGTCGTAGTTCTCCAGCGTCCAGGGCTCGCGGTCCCCGCCGACGCGGGCGATGCGCACGTCCTGGAGCGAGATGTCCACCGAAAGCAGGATCGGATAGATGATGATGAGCGCCATCATCAGGACGGCCGGCGCGAGCAGCAGATACCCGAATTTCGCGCGGTGGCGCGGCGAACTGAAATCGATCACGTTGGGTCTCCTCCCCCGGTGGGGCCGGCCGGGCATGGCGGCGCCTTAGGGGGGCGTTCGGTTGATGCGGCCGCGCGGGGCAGGGTGATGCGCCCGCGCGGCTCGGCGTCTGTTTGGGTGTGATCCTAGTGCGTGACCGGGATCAGTCGGCGATGCGCTCCACGGCGGCCTGGATGTTGCCGGCGGCCACTTCGGGATCGAGGTCCTCGATCAGCATCCGCTGGGTTTCGCGGAAGACCAGCTTCACCACCTCGTTGAACTCAAGTTCGAGCCCGGCGGGCAGACGGTCGACCCCGGCCGCGGCGGCCTTCGCGTTCGCGGTATCGAAGAGCTCGAAATAGGGGTCGGCCTCGATCTCGGCGGTGTAGTCCAGCCCGGGCATCGGCGCGGGGGAGGATCCGAGGGTGGCGAAGCGCTGCTGCATCTCCTCCGAGGCGGCGATCTCGATGAAGTCCCAGACGAGGGCCTTGCGCTCATCCGAGATGTCGGACGGCATCCCGATCACGTTCGAGGTCCCGCCGACCGGCGGATCGAGCGGCGATTCCGCGAGCTTCAGGTCGCCGCGGGTCTCGTCGCCCGCCTCCTTGATGATGTTGTAGATCCACGGCCCGTCGAGACGCATGGCGATGCGGCCCTCGACCAGAAGCTGGCGCATGTCGCCCGCCTCGGCGTCTTTCGGCGTCAGGCCTTCGGAGTAGATCTGCTTGAAGCGGCGCAGACCCTCGATCACGCCGGGGCTGTCGAAGGCGGGCTCGCCGTCCTCGGTCCAGTTGCCGCCGGCATCGAGCACGAAATGCAGCATGTCGTGCATCATGTTGGAGCCGCCGGCGCTGGAAACGCCGATGCCGTAGACATCGGTCTGCCCGTCGCCGTCGGTGTCTTGCGTGGTGGCCTTGGCGGCGGCGAGCAGCTCCTCCCAGCCCTGCGGAACCTCCTCGATGCCGGCCTCGGTCAGCAGCCGCTCGTTATAGGCGAGGATATAGGCCGTGTAGAGCAGCATGAGGCACTTGGTCTCGCCCTCCCAGACACAGGTATCCTGTCCGGCCCAGCCCTCGAGATCGAGGCCGCTCTCCTCGATGTAGGGGTCGAGGGTCTCCATCCAGCCTTCGTTGGCGAAGCTCTGGTACTCGAACGCGGCGAGATGGACGATGTCGGGCGGGGTGCCGCCGGCAAACATGGTGAACATGGTGTCGGCGTATTCGGAGCGCGCGACCTTGGTCATCTCGACCTCGACGCCCTCGTGCTCGGCCTCGAACTTCTCGATCACCTCGTTCCACCAGTCGCCGTAGCCCGGCTCGCCCTTCATCCAGCTGACGAAGGTCAGGGTCTCCGCCGAGGCGGCAGATGCGGTCAGGGCGGTCGTGGCGGCGAGGGCCGCGATGGCGGCAGTCCTGTTCAGATGTCTCATGTAGGTCTCCTCCTTACATCTGTTCTCTACGGTCAATCGTCGATCCGGGTGAGGAACGCGAAGGCATCCGGGGCCGGCATGACGCCGATCCCGGGGGTGTCGTCGATTCTGAAACGGCCGCTCTCGCAGACCGCCGCGCCCTCCAGCAGCGCGGCGTTGCGGCCGTAGATCGAGTGCTGGAATTCGTGGCAAGCCGCGCCCGCCGCGAGGCCGGCGCGCAGCGACGCGGCCATGAAGAGGCCGAGCCCGATGGTCGCGTGCGGGATGATGTCCGCCCCGCGTTCCGTCGCCAGCTTCGCGATGCGCGCGAACTGGGTGATGCCCGTATGGCCCATTTCCGGTTGCACGATGGCGCAGGCGTTCCGTGCGGCACGGGGGCGGTAATCCCAGTCCGTCCGCCATTCCTCCCCGAGGGCGAGCGGGCAGGAGAGGCCCGCCGCGACGCGGGCCTGCGCCTCGACGTCCTCGGGGGCGACCGGCGCCTCGAGGAACCAGGGGTCGTGGGGAGCGAGAGCGGCGCCGAGGGCGATCGCCTCATCCGCCGCGTAAGCCCAGTGCATGTCCACGGCGATCCTGTGATCCGGGCCGAGGGCAGCGCGCAGGGCCTCGACCTCACCCGGCACGTCCCCGTTCTCGGTGTGGCTGATCGGGATCTTGACGGAATCGAAGCCGTCCGCCGCAAAGCGCTCCGCCATCTCGATGCGGCCCGCGCGGTTCGGGGCGGGCAGGCCGGACACATAGCCGTGCAACTCTCCCGGCCCCGGCCGCCCGAGCGCTGCCTGGAGGCTCTGCCCGCCGGCTCTCGCATGCAGATCCCAAAGCGCGATGTCGAGCGCGGCGAGGGCATCGGCAAGGTAGCCGCCCCAGTAGCCGCGGTTCCGCTGGAGCGCGTAGAGTGCGTCCCATGTCTCGCCCGGATTCATGGGCGGCAGAGCTTGGAGGTATGGCGCGAAGAGGTCGCGAATGATCTCCATCACCGCACGCGGCGCGATGAGACCGTAGGTTTCCCCCCAGCCTTCCGCACCCGAGGCATCGCGCAGGCGCACCACGATGGAGCGGTCGATCAGCGGATAGACCGTGCCGTTGAAGCCGCGCACGACGTAGCGCTCGCCGATCGCCACCTCATCCGCGCCGGGCGCACCGAGATAGGCCGTGTCCCGGGGGCGCTCGAAGAGGAAGACCTCGACGGAGGTGATCCGCTCACGCATGCACCGTCTCCAGCGCGGACATGGCGCGCGCGTGGAATTGCAGGATCAGCCGCTCGAGGGTCTCGTCCGGCTCCGGCAGGGCCTCCCGCACGTCGGCCGTGGCGCAGAGCCCCTTCTCCCGCAGGATCAGCTTGGTGAGGCGCATGCGGTAGGGCGCCTGGACGAGCAGGAGCGGCAGGGTGCGTTCGTAGAGATCGAGGGCCCGGTCCCGGTCGCCCGCCTGCCACGCATTCATCAGCGCCACGTGGAGTTCGAGAAGTTCGAGAGCCGGCATCGTCGCCATGGCGCCGCGCACCAGTTCCTCGTAGAGGTAGCGCGCCCCGCCGCCGCCGATCACGCCGTCGAGGTCCGCGCCGCAGCCGGCCACGAGCTGGCTGACCTTGGGGCCGGACGGCACGCCTTCCTCCTTCACGTAGCGGATCGAGGGAACGGCGCGCGCCAGTGACAGCATCTCCTCGGCGGAGAGATCCGCGCCGCGGGGGGCGAAGAGGTTCTGAAGCACGATGATGCCGCCGTCGAGCGCCTCGGCGATGCGGTGGAACCACGCCTCGCTGTCGTCGCCCATCGCCGGGATTGCCATGGCCATCGCGCCGTCCACGCCGCTCTTGGTCACGCTCCGGGCCAGCTCGACCATGGTCTCGGGCTCGGCGGCATTGACGCCGGCAAGGACGGGGAGGCGACCGGCGGCGGTCTCCACCACGATCTCCAGGGATGTCCGCCGCTCCTCTGCGCTCAGCTGCACGTCCTCGGACGCGACGCCCGGATAGACGAGCGCCGCGGCGCCGGCGGAGATTGCGTGCTCGGTGAGACGGCGCAGGCCGCCGAGGTCCACGGTGCCGTCCGCACTGAACGGGGTGGGAACAATCGGCAGAACGCCTTCCAGTCGAACACTCATCCCATTCCCTCTATTTGAGACTTGATTTCCATAATTGAAACCTAGCCAAGCCGGCAATAGGATGTCAATGAGTTTCGGAAGGCCGGTATCGGACCGGGAGGGAGTGACATATGGATTTCATTGCAGTCGATTGGGGCAGCACGCGCTTCCGGGCGTGGTCGATGGGGGCGGATGGCGACGTCCTGGACAGCGTCGAGAGCGATACCGGTCTCAAGGCTGTCGAGGGCGGGCGGTTCGAGGCGGCGCTGATGACCGCCTGCGGCGACTGGCTGGCGCGCGATCCCGGTCTTCCTATCCTGATGTCCGGCATGGTCGGGTCCCGCGCGGGCTGGAAGGAAGCACCCTATTGCCTGTGCCCCGCGGACCTCGCGGCCGTCACCGCCGATGCACTCCGCTTCGAGGTGGCCGGCCATCCCGCCGCGATCCTGCCCGGTGCGACCTGCGACGATGCGCTCGGCCATGCGGACGTGATGCGCGGCGAGGAGGTGCAGATCTTCGGCGCGGCCGGACTTCTGGGCGTGGAGGACGCGGTGATCTGCATCCCCGGCACCCATTCGAAATGGGCGCGCCTCGAGGGCGGGCGCCTTGCCGGGTTCGAAACCCACATGACGGGCGAGATCTTTGCCCTCCTGCGCAACCAAAGCCTCGTCGGTGCGCTCGCCGAGGGCGATGCGGACGATCCGGCCGCGTTCCGGGACGGTCTCGCTCACGGGATGGCCACCCCGCTCGCCCATGCCGCCTTCGCCGCGCGGGCCGACGCGCTGAGGGGCACGCTTCCCGCGACCTCCATCTCCGCCTTCCTCTCCGGTGTCCTGATCGGAGCGGAGCTGGCGCGGCGCCCGGAGGCGGATGAGGTGGTGCTGATGGCGACCGGTATCCTTGCCGAGCGCTACGGCGCCGCGCTCGATCACGTGGGCGCTGAGGTGCGCTTCGTCGATGCCAAGGACGCGACACGCGCAGGCCAGATCCGTGCCGCTGCGACGCTCTGGCCGGAGCGTGTGCCCGCGTGAGCGGGTTCCCGGAGGCCGAGATCGACCACGTCGCGATTCCCTGCCGCGATCCCGAGGCGTCGGCGGCCTTCTATGCCCGCCTCGGCTTCACGCGCGGCTTCGCCAAGGACGGTCTCCTGCAGATGCAGCTGGGGGGCGCGATGATGGAGCTGATCGCGGCAGAGGCGGAGGCGCAGGACGCTCCCGTCCCGCGCCACGTGGCCCTGCGCGTCGCGGATGCGCAGCGGGCGGCCGAGGCGTTGGGCGAAATGGGGATCGAGACGGACGGCCCGCCGCGGAGGGGCGCGTCCGGGGCGCTCTTCCTGTTCTTCAAGGATCCGGACGGCAACTGGATCGAGATCGTGTCCCGATGAGCATGGGCGCTCCCGGAGCAGAGCGGGGCGGTGCGCCTCTGGCGCTCACCGCGCTCTTCTGCGGCGTCGCCTCGAGTGTGATGCTGAAGGGGATCGCGGACCTCGCCCCGGGACATGCCATCGCCATCCGCTCCGCCATCGCCGTCGGTCTGCTTGGTCTCGTGATCGGCGTGCGGATGGCGCGGGGGAGGAGCGGCGGGCTCGATCGGGCCGGCGCCGCGCGGGCCGTGTTCGATGCGCTGGCGGGGCTCACCTTCGCGCTCGCGATCTTCGAGCTGCCGCTCGCCCTTCTGGCGACAATCCACGCGACGATGCCGCTCGTGAGCGTCGCGCTCGCGGCCCTTATCCTGCGGGAGCCGCTGCCCGCGCGCGCGCTCGTCGCCATCGCCGTCGGTTTCGCGGGCGTCGTGGTGATCCTCGATCCCGGTTTCGGCGCCTCGCCGCTCGGCCTGACGCTCGCGCTGGTCTCCACGCTCGCCTATGCCTGCCGGGATCTCGTGACCCGTCGTCTGAGGCCGGAGGCGGACATGCTCAAATCCGTGATCCTCTCCTCGGTCCTGATCGGCGCGGCCGGGCTCGTCACCGCCGGACTGCCGGACCGCGCGCACATGCCCGCCACGCCCGATCTTGTGCGCCTCTTTTGCGCCGCACTCACCTTTCTCGGGGCGAACACGCTGATCATTGCCGCATTTCGCCGCGCGACGGTCGCCCGGATCGCACCGCTGCGCTATACCAGCATCCTGTGGTCGCTCGTCTTCGACGCCGCGATCTGGGGACATGTTCCCGATGCCGCCACAGCGGCCGGCATCGCCCTCATCGTGATTGCGGGGCTGATCCTGCTCCGCCCTGCCAGACCCTGACCAGAGGACGACCATGATTTTCGCCGACGCCCTGTCCACCACCCCGCTCGTCGCCATCCTGCGCGGCATCGAAACGCACGAGGCCGGGGATATCGCTCTCGCCCTCGTCGATGCCGGCTTCACCATCGCCGAAGTCCCGCTGAACTCGCCTGATCCCCTGAGGAGCATCGCCGCGATGCTAGAGGCCGCCGGGGATCGGCTGATGGTCGGGGCCGGAACGGTGCTGCGGGCGGAGGATGTCGACGCGGTGGTGGACGCAGGCGGACAGATCATCGTTTCGCCGGACTACAAGGAGAGCGTCGTGCGGCGGACGAAGGAGCGGGGCGCGGTCTCCCTGCCGGGCATTTCGACGCCGACCGAAGCCTTCGCCGCCATCGACGCGGGCGCGGACGGGCTGAAGATCTTCCCTGCCGAGGCGTCGCATCCGGGCGTGCTGAAGGCGTGGCGCGCCGTGATGCCGGCGGACCTGCCGATCCTGCCCGTGGGCGGTATCGACGAGACCAACCTCGCCGACTGGTGGCAGGCCGGCGCCTCCGGTTTCGGCCTCGGCTCCTCGCTCTACAAGCCGGGACGCAGCGCGGCGGAGATCGGCGAGCGCGCGGCGGCGATCCGGGCTGCGCTGGAGCGGGTTCGCGAAGGGTAGGGACCATGCGCATCATCGTGACGGCGGATGATGCCGGATTGTCCGAGGCGGTCGATCAGGGAATTGCCGAGGCCGCCCGGGCGGGGACGGTGACGCAGACGACCTTCATGGTCGCAGCGGCCTTCCCGGACGTCGCGAGCGCCGCGGCGCGGGTCGGGGCCATGAACATCCCCTGCGGCGTGCATCTGCAACTGACCACCGGCGCCCCGGTGAGTGCCGCCTTGCGCGACGTCGTCGGAGAGCGCCTGCCGGATCACGCGGGTGCCCTCCGGCTCGACCCGGAGCTCGCCTTCACGGAGTGGCGCGCCCAGATCGAGGCGGCGCGGGCGGCGGGCCTCGCGCCCTCCCATCTCGACACGCATCAGGGCGTCCACCGCCTCGCCGCCTTTCGCCACGTGTACTTCGCCCTTGCCCGGGAGTTCGGTTTGCCCGTGCGCGGCCATGACGCTGCATTCGCAGCGGAGGCCCGGGCCAGCGGCGTCGCCGCGACGCGCCATGTTCTCGCGGGATGGACCGGCCGGCGCCTCGGCCGCGCGGAACTCCTGTCCGAGCTGGGGCCGTATGACGGGTCCGGCGGCATCCTCGAACTCGTCACGCATCCGGGCCACGTCGATGCGCGCCTCGAGGAGATGTCCGCCTGGCGAGGGCGCCGGGAGGTCGAACTGGCCATTCTCACGGATCCCGAGCTGGTCGAGACCCTGACGGCGCGGGGGATCGTCCTCTGCGACTACACCGCCCTCGCCACCTGATCCGCGCCCCATCCTGCCGGCTTTAATCGGGCCTTAGCGAATTTCTGCTTGAACCGTGCGGGGTATCAAGGGTGACGGGATGGCAGGCAATCGGCACAGACCCTGCGGAGTTCGGGAACTGCGCGCCGCGCGGCGGGAGGGGCGCCCGCTCTTTCTCGCCGTCGGCCTCTTCAGCTTCTTCGTGAACCTGCTGATGCTTGCCGGTCCGCTCTACATGCTGAACGTCTACGACCGTGTGCTCGGGTCGCACTCGGTAGAGACCCTGCTGTCGCTGACGGTGCTCGTGGTCTTTCTCTACGTGCTGATGGGCGTGCTCGACTATGCCCGCGGGCGCGTCATGGGCCGCGCTGGCGCACGGTTCCAGAGCCATCTCGACCGCCGCGTCTTCGAGGCGATGATGCGGGCCTCGGCCCTGTCGCCGCCGCCGCGGGAGGCCGCGACCGGGCTGAGGGATCTCGATGCCGTGCAGCGGCTCTACAACGCGCCCGTGCTTATGGCCCTGTTCGACCTGCCGTGGACGCCGCTCTTCTTCCTCGGGATCTTCGTCTTCCATCCGGTCCTCGGACTGGCCGCGCTCGCCGGAGCCGGGGCGCTGATCGTCGTCGCCTTCGCCAACCAGATCCTGTCACGCCCCTCGCTCGAGGCGGCCGGAACGGCGAGCCGGTCCGCGGAAGCGTTTGGCGCCCGGATCCGGGAAGACGCCGAACTGGTCCAGTCGCTGGGCATGCGGGACGCGGTCTTCTCCCGCTGGAACGTGGCGCGGCATGCCTCGCTCGGCGCGTCCATCGGCGCAGCGGACCTGACGGGAACGTTCGGCGCGATCACCAAGGCGCTCAGGCTCTTCCTGCAATCGGCAATGCTGGGTCTCGGCGCGTTCCTCGTTCTCAGGGGCGCCATGACGCCGGGCGCGATGATCGCCGGTTCGATCCTGCTCGGCCGCGCGCTGGCGCCGCTGGAGCAGGGGATCAATGGCTGGCCGCTCGTCCGCCGGGCTCAGGAGGGCTGGCGGAACCTCGCCGTCCTCCTCACCGCGGTGCCACCGGCAAAGCCGCGCACGGCCCTTCCGGCGCCTTGCGGCCATGTCGAGGCTCAGGGCATCACCGTCGTTCCTCCCGGGGAGGCGCGTGCCGTCCTGCGCCAGCTTTCCTTCACGGTCGAGCCCGGTCACGCGGTCGGCGTGATCGGGCCCTCCGGATCGGGCAAATCGAGCCTTGCGAAGGCCCTGACCGGCTACTGGCCGCCGGCGGCCGGAGCGCTCCGGCTCGATGGCGCCGCGCTCGAGCAGTACGAGCCGGACGCGCTGGGGCAACATGTCGGCTACCTGCCGCAGCGGGTCTCTCTCTTCGAGGGAACGATCCGGGACAATATCGCGCGCATGGCAATGGACCCCGACGACGCCGCGGTCGTCCGCGCGGCGAAGCAGGCCGCGGCGCACGACATGATCGTCTCCCTGCCGGACGGGTACGACACCCGCGTCGGCCCGGGCAACGGACGCCTGTCGGGGGGACAGGCCCAGAGGATCGGCCTCGCCCGTGCCCTCTACGGCGATCCGGTGTTGATCGTCCTCGACGAGCCGGATTCCGGCCTCGACAACGATGGGTCCAACGCCCTGAGCGCCGCGATCCGGACGATGAAAGCCGAGGCGAGGGTGATCTTCGTCATGGCGCACCGGCCGTCCGCCATAGCCGAATGCGACATGCTTCTCGCCCTCGACGGCGGTACCTGTCGCGCCTTCGGTCCGAAGGCGCAGGTGCTGAGGGACCTGGTGCAGAACGCCGACGCGATCCGCCGGGCGCCTGCCGTGGCGGGGGTGGCGTGATGGACCCGGGGCGGGAGGCATGGTCCCCGCGCGGGCCGATGCTTGCGGGGCTCGTCGCCGTGCTGCTGCTTCTCGCGGGCGGCGGCGCCTGGGGTCTCACCGCACGGATCGCAGGCGCCGTGATCGCGGCCGGGCGGCTCGAGGTGGAGCAGGCCCGGCAGGTCGTGCAGCATCCCGATGGCGGCGTGGTCGACCGTATCCTTGTGGAGGAGGGGGACCGCGTCGCGGCGGGCGATCTGCTGATCCGGCTCGATGCAGATGCCATTCGTTCGGAGCTTTCGGTCACCGAGGCACGCCTCTACGAGGTTCTTGCCCGCCGGAGCCGCCTTGCGGCGGAGCGGGACGGCGACGCGCGGATCGAGTTCGACCCAGCTCTCCGTGCCGAACCCGCGCACCGGGTGCGCGAGCTGATGGACGGGGAGGAGCGGCTCTTCGGTGCCAGGCGCGACAGCCTGCTGTCGGAGATGGAGCAGTTGTCGAAGCAGCGCGAGCAGATCGCCGATCAGATCGTCGGCATCGAGGCTCAGCGCCGTGCCGTGGACCGGCAGATAGAGCTGCTGTCGGCGGATCTGGCCAACCACCGCAGCCTGCTGGGCAAGGGGCTGGTCCGTGCGTCCCAAGTCTCCGGGCAGGAGCGCGAGCTGGCGGTCCTGACCGGCCGAGCCGGCGAGCTCACGGCCGGCATCGCCGGCGCGCGGGGGCGCATCACCGAAATCGAGCTTCGCCTGATCGCGATCCAGCGCAAGCGGAGGGAGGAGGCCATTACGGAGCTGAGGGATCTGCAGTATGACATGACGGAGCTGTCCGAGGCGCGCCGGGCGCTGAGGCGCCAGCTCGACCGGCTGGAGATCCGCGCACCGGCCTCCGGCATCGTCCACGACATGCAGGTCTTCGCCCGGCGCGCGGTGATCCGGGCCGCGGAGCCGGTGCTCCATATCGTTCCGCAGGACCGCCCGCTGGTGATCGCCGCGCAGGTCGAGCCGTTTCACGTGGACGACGTCCATGTCGGCCAGGAGGTCTCCCTGCGCTTCTCCGCCCTCGATCAGCGCGCCACGCCGGAACTCTTCGGCCGGGTTGCCAAGCTCTCCGCGGATGCGCTCACGGACGAGGTGACGGGCGCACACTATTACCGCGCCGAGATCGTGCTCCTCGACGGCGAGCTCGGCCGCCTGCCGGAGGGTGTAGCGATGTTGCCGGGAATGCCGGTCGAGACGTTCATCCGCACGGCCGATCGCACGCCGATCGCCTTCCTGACAAAGCCGCTCGCCGATTATTTCGCGAAGGCGTTCAGGGAGAGTTAAGTAAATCTGTCTAGCGTGTCCCCTGTCTCGACCGGGCCGGTCGCGCGGGGGAGCCGGCGGCCCGGCCGTGAGGAATGTGCGGTCCACGAGCGCCATCCTGCCCGCGGCGCGGCGGAACGGGTTTGTCCCCCGGTTGCGGCCGTGATCATAAGGAGAGGAGTCTGGAAGAGGTAAGGCACCATGGAGCGAAGGACATTGAAGGTCGCCGTCGGCGGGTTCGGCGCTGTCGGCCGGGCCGTCGCCGAGGCGCTCGACCGGGGGATCGACGGGCTTGAGCTGGTGGCCGTGTCCGCGTCCGACCGGGCGCGGGCCGAGGCGCGCATGTCGGATGGCTTCCGCAAGTTCTACCCGGTCAAGCCGCTCGACGAGCTGCACGACGGGGCCGATGTGGTCGTTGAATGCTGCCCGGGTCGCCTGTTGGACACGATCGCCCGCCCGGCGCTGGAGGCTGGCCGGATCGTCGTCGTCGTGAGCGCCGGCGCGCTTCTGGCCAATCCGCATCTCGAGGAGGTCGCGGCGCGAACGGGCGGGCGGATCCTGGTCCCGTCCGGCGCGCTGGCCGGGCTCGATGCGGTGAAGGCAGCGGCAGAGGGCAATGTCGAGAGCGTGACGATCTCGACGCGGAAGCCGCCCGCGGGCCTCAGGGGCGCACCGGCGATCGAGGCCATGGGGCTGGATCTGGACGCTGTCACGGAGCCGGTCCTGTGCTACGCGGGGCCGGCCAAAGATGCGATCGAGGGCTTTCCGGCGAATCTCAACGTCGCGGTCGCACTCGGTCTTGCGGGGATCGGCACGGCGCGCACGATGCTTGAGGTCTGGGCGGATCCGACGGTAGAGCGCAACACTCATACGATCCGGCTCGTGTCGGACAGCGCGACCATGACGATGACCATCGAGGGAATTCCCTCGGACGAGAATCCGCGCACGGGCCGGATCACGCCGCTGAGCGTCATCGCCCTTCTTAAACGCCTCGCCGCGCCGATGGTGATCGGAACCTGACGAAGCGAAAGGCGCGGGTCGGTAAATCTACATATTGACGCAGCCCCTCCGCCTATCCCAAGATATCCATGCTTTGGTGCCGGCGACTCGTTGCCGGTGAAGAGGGAAGACCGGTGGAAATCCGGCGCTGCCCCCGCAACTGTAAGCGGCAAGCCGACCCCCGGCGATCCACTGGCGCGACGTGCCGGGAAGGTGGGGGAAAGCGTTCGAGCCGTCGAGTCAGGAGACCTGCCAGAGCAGAAACACGATACGGGCGGTGGGCCCGGAGGCGTCGTTCGGACGGTATCGGCCCCAGGGTCGAATCGGCTCCTTTCGTGCCTTCGATCCTCGCCACGAGACACGGAAGATCGAAGGGACCGAGCCGCATGACCATCACCGTCTATTCCAAACCCGCCTGCGTTCAGTGTACCGCAACGACCCGCAGCCTCGATGCCAAGGGCATCACCTATGAGGTCGTCGATCTGACCCTCGACGACAGCGCGCTCGCCCGTGTTACCGAACTGGGATATCGTCAGGCTCCCGTCGTGGTGGCCGGCGAAGAGCATTGGTCCGGCTTCCGCCCGGACATGATCGGCCGCCTGGGCTGACGCGTCTTGCGCCTGGCGTTCTACTCCTCCGCCTCCGGCAACACCGCGCGCTTCGTCGAACGGCTCGGAGTACCGGCGGAGCAGATCGGGCCAGGTGCACCGCCGCGCATGACAGCGCCTTACGTGCTGGTGACGCCGACCTATGCCGATGGCGCAGGTCGCGGAGCCGTCCCGAAGCCGGTAATCCGGTTTCTGAACGACGCCGAAACTCGCGGTCACCTTCTCGGGGTCATCGCGGGCGGCAACCGCAATTTCGGTGAGACCTTCGCCCTCGCGGGCGACATCATCGCGGCGAAATGCGGGGTGCCCTGCCTCTACCGGTTCGAACTGGCCGGCACGGACGGGGACATCGCGCGGGTGAGACAGGGACTTGAAAGATTATGGACGCAGAAACCCTCGACCGCGGCGTGAGCGCCAGCCCCGAGATCCAGGGGATGGATTACCACGCGCTCAACGCGATGCTGAACCTCTACGACGACAAGGGGCGCATCCGGTTCGAGGCGGACCGTCAGGCGGCGCGCGCCTACTTTCTCGAGCACGTGAACCAGAACACGGTGTTCTTCCACTCGCTGGAAGAGAAGCTCGGCTACCTCGTCGAGAAGGGCTACTACGACGCGAGCGTGCTCGACGCCTATGACAGGGCGTTCGTGCACAAGATCTGGGATGCGGCCTTCGCCAAGAAGTTCCGCTTCCCGACCTTCCTCGGCGCGTTCAAGTACTACACGTCCTACACGCTCAAGACGAATGACGGGAAGCGCTACCTCGAGCGCTACGAGGATCGCGTCTGCATGGTCGCGCTGGCGCTCGCGCGCGGGGACGAGACCCTGGCAATGCGCCTGATGGATGAGATCGTCGCGGGCCGGTTCCAGCCGGCGACGCCGACCTTCCTCAATGCCGGCAAGGCGCAGCGCGGGGAGCTGATCTCGTGCTTCCTTCTGCGCATCGAGGACAACATGGAGTCCATCGGCCGGTCGATCAATTCGGCTCTGCAGCTGTCCAAGCGCGGCGGCGGCGTGGCTCTCCTGCTGACCAACATCCGCGAGCACGGTGCGCCCATCAAGGGCATCGAGAACCAGTCCTCCGGTGTCATCCCGGTGATGAAACTGCTCGAGGACAGCTTCTCCTATGCCAACCAGCTCGGCGCGCGGCAGGGGGCAGGGGCGGTCTATCTCAATGCCCACCACCCCGACATCCTGCGCTTCCTCGACACCAAGCGCGAGAATGCGGACGAGAAGATCCGGATCAAGACGCTCTCCCTCGGCGTCGTCATTCCAGACGTGACCTTCGAACTCGCCAAGCGCGACGAGGAGATGTATCTCTTCTCTCCCCATGATGTCGCGAAGGTCTACGGCAAGCCGTTCTCCGAAATATCGGTGACCGAAAAATACCGCGAAATGGTGGACGATCCGCGCATCCGGAAGTCCAAGGTCCGCGCCCGGCGCTTCTTCGAGATCCTTGCGGAGATCCAGTTCGAGAGCGGCTATCCCTACATCATGTTCGAGGATACGGTGAACCGCGCTAACCCGGTGCAGGGCCGGATCAACATGTCCAACCTCTGCTCCGAGATCCTGCAGGTGAACGAGGCGTCCGAGTTCGAGGACGACCTGAGCTACAAGCACCTCGGGACGGACATTTCCTGCAACCTCGGCTCGATGAACATCGCCAAGGCGATGGACGGCGGCGATCTTGCAGCGTCCATCGATGTCGCGGTCCGGGCGCTGACCGCGGTCAGCGACATGTCCGCCATCGACAGCGTGCCCTCGGTGCGCCGCGGCAACGACGAGAGCCATGCGATCGGGCTGGGGCAGATGAACCTGCACGGCTACCTCGCCCGCGAGTGCATCCATTACGGCAGCCCCGAGGCGCTGGACTTCACGTCCGTCTATTTCGCGACGGTGCTGTTCCACGCGCTGACGGCGTCAAACGCGCTGGCCTCCGAACGGGGCAAGTCCTTTGCCGGTTTCGAGAATTCGACCTACGCGGACGGCTCCTTCTTCGACAAGTATGTCGAAGAGGACTGGATGCCGAAGACGGAGGTCGCGAAAGCGCTGTTCGAAAAGGCCGGCATTCCGCTGCCGACGCGCCGGGACTGGGCGCAGCTGCGCGATGCCGTGATCGCCGAAGGGCTCTACAATCGCAATCTGCAGGCCGTGCCGCCCACCGGATCGATCAGCTACATCAACAACGCGACCTCCTCGATCCACCCGATCGCGTCGAAGATCGAGATCCGCAAGGAAGGCAAGATCGGACGCGTCTATTACCCGGCGCCGTTCATGACGAACGAGAATCTCGAATATTACCGGGATGCGTACGAGATCGGGCCCGAGGCGATCATCGACACCTATGCCGCCGCCACCGAGCATGTCGACCAGGGGCTGAGCCTGACGCTGTTCTTCCGGGACACAGCGACGACACGGGACATCAACCGCGCGCAGATCTACGCGTGGCGCAAGGGGATCAAGACGATCTACTACGTCCGCCTGCGCCAGATGGCCCTCGAAGGCACCGAAGTTCAGGGCTGCGTCTCCTGCACTCTCTGATATCCTCCAGGCGACCAGGTCCTTCCGGCTTCGCCCGGAGGGGCCACCGTCCCGCCCTCGACCGTCACTTCGATCTTGAGAGTATGCCGAGATGAAAGACCTCACCCGCCGCGTCGCGGCCCGCGCCGTGAACTGGAACCGCGTCGAGGACGACAAGGACCTCGAGGTCTGGAACCGTCTGACGGCGAATTTCTGGCTGCCCGAGAAGGTGCCGCTGTCCAACGACGTGCAGAGCTGGGCCACCCTCACGCCCGAAGAGCGCAAGCTGACGATCCGCGTCTTCGCCGGCCTCACCCTGCTCGACACCGTGCAGGCCAGCGTCGGCGCGCCGGCCCTGATGGCGGACGCGACGACGCAGCACGAGGAGGCGGTCCTCGCCAACATCTCCTTCATGGAGGCGGTGCACGCGAAGTCCTACTCCTCGATCTTCTCGACGCTCTGCTCCACCGAGGAGATCGACGCGGCGTTCCGCTGGGCCGAGGAGAACGAGCATCTCCAGGCGAAGGCGGCCCGCATCCTCGAGGATTACGCGCCGGGCGGCGATCCGCTGAAGAAGAAGATCGCCTCGACCTTCCTCGAGAGCTTCATGTTCTACTCGGGCTTCTACCTGCCGATGTACTGGTCGAGCCGGGCGAAACTGACCAACACCGCCGACCTCATCCGCCTGATCATCAGGGACGAGGCCGTGCACGGGTACTACATCGGCTACAAGTTCCAGCGCGCCCTCGCAAAGGAAAGCGCCGAAAAGCAGGCGTCGATCAAGGATTACGCCTTCTCGCTGCTGTTCGAGCTCTACACCGTGGAGGACCGCTACACCGCCGAACTCTATGACGGCGTCGGCCTCACCGAGGACGTGAAGCGGTTCCTGCACTACAATGCGAACAAGGCGCTGATGAACCTCGGATACGAAGCGCTCTTTCCCGAGACCGCGACCGAGGTGAACCCGGCGATCCTGTCCGCGCTCTCGCCCAACGCCGACGAGAACCACGACTTCTTCTCCGGCTCCGGGTCGTCCTACGTGATCGGCAAGGCCGTGGCGACGGAAGACGAAGACTGGGACTTCTGAGCGTCCGCGCTCCTCGGTGAACGATAAAAGGCCGCCAGCGATGGCGGCCTTTTTCGTATGGATGTCAACGTCCTGCGTCGCTCGGGTGTCCAGCTCGCCACCCGTTATTACCCCGAAACATCCGCTCCCTATGGCCTGCCCCTTCCGGTCATCCTAGGCGACGAAGTGGCGACACGTCCGGATCCGGGTCCGGGATCGCGTCCATGAGCTTGCGCGTATAGTCCTGTGACGGGTTGTCGAAGATCTCGGCCACCGGGCCCTGCTCGACGATCCGGCCGCGCTCGATCACCGCCACGCGGTCGCAGGTGTAGCGGATGACGCCCAGGTCATGGCTGATGAAGAAATAGGTCAGCCCCAGTTCTTTCTGAAGACGCTGCAGGAGGTTCAGGATATCTGCCTGTACCGATACGTCGAGCGCCGAGGTCGGTTCGTCGAGGATCAGCAGTTCCGGCTCCACCGCAAGCGCGCGGGCGATGTTGATGCGCTGGCGCTGGCCGCCGGAGAATTCGTGCGGGTGGCGATAGAGGTGTTCGCGGCCAAGGCCGACCTGCTCGAGCAGGTCGAGCACACGCCGGGTGTAGCGTTTGCGTGCGATCCCGAGGTCGGGGCCGTGGACCACCAGCGCCTCGGCGATCGTGTCGTGGATTGTCATGCGCGGGTCGAGCGAGGCCTGCGGATCCTGGAAGACGATCTGCATTCGGCGGCGCAGCCGGCGCTCGCCGCCGCGGCCAAGGTCGATCACCGGGTGGCCGTCGAACAGCACGTGCCCCTCGGAGGGGCGTTCGAGGCCGAGGATATTTCGGGTCAGCGTCGTTTTGCCCGAGCCGCTCTCGCCGACCAGCCCGAAGCTCTCGCCGCGGGCGATGGAGATGTCGATGCCGGTCAGGGCGCGGAAGGCGGGGGAGGTGCCGAACAGCCCGCGGCGAGCACCGTAGACATGGCCGAGGCCCTCGATCCTGAGAAGTGGCGTGCTCATGCGGTGACCTCCTTTGCGGTTGCGGCGATCTCGGCCTCGATGCGGTCGCGCAGCGGCCCGTCGATCCCGCGCAGGGTGTCCATCCGCGCGCGCGCGGTCGGGATCGCGCCCATCAGGGCGCGGGTGTAGATGTGTTCGGGTGCCTTCAGCACCTTGCTCACAGGCCCGCGCTCGACGATGCGGCCGCGATACATGACCGCCACATGCGAGCACAGTTGTGCCACCACGCCGAGGTTGTGGGTGATGAACATCACCCCGATGTTCCGCTCCTCGACCAGGCGGTGGATCAGCCGAAGGATCTGCGACTGCACCGAGACATCAAGTGCCGTGGTCGGCTCGTCCGCGATCAGCAGGTCGGGCTGGCCGATCATCGCCATGGCAATCAGAACCCGCTGGCGCATGCCCCCCGAGAACTCGTGAGGGAAACGCGGCATGCGGTCCTCGGCATCATGCAGGCCGAAGCTTTCAAGCAGCGCGACGCTGGCCTGCCACGCGGTGCGGCGGCGGGCCCGGCGCGACTCTCGGCCCGTAAGGCCGAGAATCTCGGGCTTGTCGCGGGCGGCGTGCAGGGCGGCATCGACCATCTGGGTGCCGATCCGGAAGCTCGGGTTCAGGTTGGTCGTCGGGTCCTGGAAGATCATGCCGATACGCCCGCCGCGTAGCGCGCGCATGTCCCGGTCGCTGGCGCGCAGCACGTCCTTGCCGTCGAACAGCACCTGCCCGCCGGTATAGTGCGCGGTCGTGCTCGGCAGCAGGCGTGAGATGGTCAGCCCGGTCAGCGATTTGCCCGATCCGGTCTCGCCCACAAGGCCCCAGATCTGACCGCGCTCGACGGTCAGGTCGATGCCCTTGAGAATGGGGGTCTCGCCCTCGAAGCTGCGCATCGAGAGGTGAAGGTCGGAGATGTCCAGCAATGCCATGCGATCGCTCCTCTCAGCGGCGGGTGCGCGGGTCGAGCACGTCGCGCAGACCATCGCCCAGCAGGTTGAAGGCCAGCACGGCCAGGAAGATCGCGGTGCCCGGGAAGATCGCCGTCCACCAGTACTGCGGCATGTAGTTGCGCGCCTCGGCAAGCATCGTGCCCCATTCCGGGGTCGGCGGCTTGACCCCGATGCCGACGAAGCCGAGCGAGGCCACCAGGAGGATCGCGAAGCCCACGTCGAGCGAGGCTTTCACCACCACCGGCGTCACGATGTTGGGCAGCACGTGGCGTCCGATAAGCCGCATCGGCCCGACGCCCAGCACGCGCGAGGCGATGACGAACTGCTCCTGTTTCTTGGCGGCAACCTCGGCGCGCACCAGCCGTGCGTAGGTCGGCCACCAGGTGATGGTGATCGCGATGATCATGTTCCAGATGCCGGTGCCGAGCGCCGCCGCGACGGCCATGGCGAGGATCAGCGAAGGGATGGTCAGCAGAAGATCGGTGATGCGCATGATCACCTCGTCGATCCAGCCGCCGACCCAGCCCGCGATGACGCCGAGCGTGCCGCCGATAATCAGCGCCAGCAGGATAACGGTCACCCCCGAAAGCAGCGAGATGCGGCTGCCGTAGATCACCAGCGTCAGGATGTCTTGGCCGACCGAATTGGTGCCGAACCAATGCGCGGCAGAGGGCGGCTGAAAGGCCGCCGCCGGGTTCACGGCGCCAACCACATCGCCGGGGTAGGGCAGCAGCCAGGGCGCCAGCAACGCCATGGTGATCAGGAACACCGCGATGGCGAGGCCGATCACCGAAAGCAGGCTCTGGCGGAAGCGGTAGATCGCGCGGGCGCGCGCCTCGGCCCGGGCGGACCGGGCAAGGTCGGCCCTGGGAAGGGACATGTCGGTCTGGCTCATTGCAGGCGCACCTTCGGGTTGAGGACCGCCTGGAGGATGTCGACGATCACAGAGGTGACGAGGTAGATCATGGCGATCACGAGGGTCACGCCGATGACCGGCATGAAGTCCTGGCCCAGTATGGCCTGCGTCGAATAGAGACCGATGCCCGGCCAGTCGAAGATCGTCTCGACCAGCACCGTACCGCCAAGCAGCCACGACACGTAAAGTCCGATCACCGTCAGCGTCGCCGAGACCGCGTTGCGCAGGGTGTATTTGAACAGGATGATCCACGGGGGGATCCCCAGCGCCCGTTCGGTAAGGATGTAGTCCTGCTGCAGCACTTCGATGGTCGAGGCGCGCATCATTCGCAGGATCGTTGCCAGCGGCGACAGCGACAGCGCGAGCGCGGGCAGCGCGAGATGCTGCAACGCCAGGCCGAGCGCGTGCCAGTCTCCGATCAGGATGGCGTCCACGGTGTAGAAGCCGGTTATCCGGTCGGGCGGGAACTCGATGAGTGGGAAGCGTCCGGACAGCGGCAGCCAGTTCAGTGCCATGGCGAAGGCCAGCTGCAGCAGCAACCCGAGGAAGAACCGCGGCATGGCGATGGCCCCGAGCGAGACGGTTCGCGTCAGGTAGTCGAAGATGCCGTCGCGGCGGATCGCGGCCAGCAGGCCGAGCGGGATGCCCACGATCACGGCGATCAGCAGCGCCGCGATCACCAGCTCCAGCGTGGCGGGCACAAACTCGGCCAGGTCGTCGATGACCGGACGCCGGGAGAACAGCGACACGCCCCAGTCGCCCTGCAACAGGCCTGTGAGGTAGTTCCAGTATTGGACCGGGATGGGCTTGTCCAAGCCGAATTCGGCAGCGACCGAGGCGATGACCTCGGGGGTGGCATTCGGCCCGGCGGCCAGGCCCACGGGATCACCCGGCAGCAGGCGGGCGATCGCGAAGACGATCACCGTGAGGCCGAGCAGCGTGGGTATGATCAGCAGGAGGCGGCGGATCACGTACCAGAGCATGGAGGTCTCCCCGGTTCGGAGTGTGAGAAAGGCCCCGGCCGTGGTTCGGCCGGGGCAGTTTCGTCAGGTGGTCCGGATCAGTCCAGAGACAGCGGCAGCAGCTCCACCGCGTTTGCGGCGACCGGCGTGAACACGAAGTTCTGCACGTTGTCGCGCAGCGCCAGCTTGCGCTTCTCGAGTACTCCGAAGAGGTCCGGCGCATCGGCGACGACCGCGCGCTGGAATTCGCCGTAGATCTCGGCGCGGGCCTCGGCGTCGATCTCGCCGCGGGCCTGTTCGATCAGCGTGTCGACCTCGGGGTTGCCGTAGGTCGGGTTCTGCCAGGTGCCGTTGCGCGACGAATGGTAGGCCGCATAGGCGATGTTGTCGGGGTCCGCGTAGTTCGCTGTCTGGAAGATGAAGTGGAAGTCCGGTGCCGTTTCGGGCGTCGCCACTGACGACACGATGTCCGGCCATGCGGTCGGCTGGATGTCGAGGGTGATGTTCAGCTCTTTCAGCGATTCCAGCAGGATCAGTGCCCAGCGGCGCATGTTCTCGTAACCGGCAGCGTAGCGCGCGGTCAGCGTGAAACCGCCCTCGGCGAATTCCGACTTGGCCAGGTACTCGCGGGCCTTCTCCATGTCGCGGCGCGGCACCTCGAGCTCGGGATCGAAGCCGAGGATGCCGGTGGGCAGCGGGCCGGTCATCAGCTCGGCCGGGCCGGCAGCGGCCAGCATCGCGTCGTAATCGTAGGCATAGCTGATCGCGCGGCGCAGGTTCACGTCCTGCAGCGGTCCGTCCTGCGTGTTCATCTTGATCGAGAAGGTCCGGTACTCGGTCTCGTAGATCAGATCGACACCCTCGGTACCTTCGAGCGCCTTCATGTCCTCGGCAGAGAGGTCCATCGCCATATGCGCCTCGCCTCGCGCCACCATCAGGCGCTGTGTCGAGGTCTCGCGGGTGATCTTCCAGATCGCGCCATCGAGGTTGCCGCCGCCGGCGTGCCAGTCGTTCTCGGCACGCGTCAGCTGGTAGAGGTTGCCGGTCTGGTAACGGCCCATAGTGAACGGACCCGAGCCCGCGATGTTGGTCATCAGCCAGGCCTGGCCGTCATCATCTGCAAGGTTGGGCTCGACCGCATCCTTGTTGACGATGAACATCCAGATCATCACCTGCAGGAACGGCGCGTAGGGCGTCGTGAGGGTGAATTCGACCGTGTGCTCGTCCAGCGCGCGGGTCGCACCGGGCTCGACGATGCCTTCGATCATCCACGCGTTGCCACGCTGAAGCTTCAGGATGCGCTCGATCGACCAGACGACGTCATCGGCGGTGACGGGCGAGCCGTCGTGGAACACGGCGTCGGGATCGAGGGTGAAGGTGTAGATGAGGCCGTCGTCCGAAAGCGTCCATGACGAGGCGAGGGCCGGCTGGATCTCGGGCGGGTTGCCGGAGACACGAACCAGCGGATCATAGACGTTGCGGAACAGCATCGCGGGCGCGTAGCCGGTTGCGACATGCGGGTCGAAGTTGGGGATGTCCACGGCGCTGGCAAGCACCATGACCTTGCTGCCCTGGGCAAGGGCGGCGGGGGCGAGATGCGCCAGAACCGCGCTTGCGGCTGCAGTGCCCAGCAGGGCGCGACGGGTGAGGATCATGGCAGAAACTCCTGTTGGATATTACGTTTTTCGTTGAAGGCGAGACCGCCGGAGCGGTCCCGCCGAGAGCTTCGCGCCCGTTAGGACGTCGTCCCGCGCGGGCCCGTTCTTTGGCTCAGGCAGCCGAATTGCGGCGCTTGGACAGGCCGTAGATCTCCTCGGCGGCCTCGGCGCTGATGTAGCCTTCCGACAGGTCGTGCTGGATCGCGTCGAGCGTCCGGTCCTCGGGCTTGCCGAAGCCGGAACCGCCCGAAAGGCAGAGCTCGACCACGGTTTCGGTGTCGTTCAGATCGACCATGCCGCCGGTGCCCACGTCGTGGATCACCTCGCCCTGCGGGTTGCGCAGCAGCCCCTGAGCGGTGCGGCCCGGGGAGCCGCCAAATGCACCCTCCATCGGCAGGTTCACGCCCTCGGGCGCGACCATCGCCTGCATCGGGCTGCCGCTGGTGAGACGCCGTGCCCGGACGCGGACGCCGAGGCCACCGCGGTTTGCTCCGGCCCCTGCGCTGTCCTGGATGAGGCTCTTTTCCTCGATCAGCACGGGGATGCGGGTTTCCATCAATTCGAGCGACGTGGTGGCTGCCGAAGTGGGCCAGAGGATCGGGGACTTGCCGTCCTGCTTGGCCGAACCACCCTGACCGGCCCCGAGCAGCAGGAGTTCGTAGAACATCCTGCCCTCGTCGTTGGAGCCATAGAATGACAGCAGGCTTGGCAACCCCGAGAAGGCCTGCACGCGGTCGGGCGCGGTGTCTTCCATGGCGCGGAAGACGTTCGGTGCGAGATACCAGCCGGTGCGGGTGCGCAGGCTGACCGGCGAGGGTTTCTCACAGTTCAGGATCGACCCCTTCGGCGCGGAAACGGTGAATGGACGGTAGCAGCCCGCGTTGCCGCGAACATTCGGCGTCAGCATGCACTTGAGCGGGTAGGTGGCATGGGCGCTGGTATAGGACAGCGTGCAGTTGATACCGCCCTTGGTCACCGCCGGCGGCGCGCCGTCGAAGTCCAGCGCGATGGTGTCGCCGTTCACGGTCAGTTCCAGCGGGAAGGTCATCACCTCGCCCATCGGGTTGTTGCTGATCGACGAGGTGTAGACACCGTCGGGCAGGTCGCGGATCGCAGCGCGCATCGCCGCTTCGGAGCGGGACTGGATCACCTCGGAGAAGGCTTCGAGGTTCTCCAGCCCGTATTCGGACAGGAAGCTCTCGATCCGGTGCTGGCCGCGCTCGTTTGCGGTGATCAGGGAGCGGACGTCGCCCAGAACCTGCTCGCTGTCGCGAATGTTCTCACCCATCAGGCGGAACAGGTCCTCGTTCTCCACGCCTTCGCGGATCAGCTTCATCGGCGGGATCTGCATGCCTTCTTCGAAGATCTGCGTCGCAGAGAGGCCGTCGCGCAGGCCGCCGATGTCACCGACGTGACCCACGGTGCCCATGAGCGCCACGACATTGCCGTTCGAGAAGACCGGCGTGACGATGGCCAGGTCAAAGAGGTGGCCCGCGCATTCCCACGGATCGTTGGTGATGTAGACGTCGCCGGGCTTCATGCTCTCGACCGGGTAGGTCTTGAGGATGTGCCGTACCGCCCAAGGCAGGGTCAGGTTGAACACCGGCATGACCCGCGCCGAATGCGCGATGGTTTCGCCCTTGGGGTCGAGGATGGCGCAACCGAAATCCTGGCTTTCGGAGATGATAAGCGAGAAGGCCGTGCGGCAGACCGTGTGCCACATCTCTTCCGAGACGGTGACGAGCCGCGACCACATGATTTCCAGCGTGATCGGATCGGCCTCGAGCAGCTTGATCGCCTCGTCGCGCGGGGTCTCGGCGGTGATGCGCGTCGCGGCGCGGGCCGAGGCGGCGACCTTGATGATCAGGTTGCCGGCGGCGTCCTGCGTAGCCACGTCGCCCGGCGGGATGATGGTGGTGGATTCGGGTTCCTCGACGATCGCCGGGCCGACAACCTCGTCGGCGGGGGTCAAGGCGCGGCGGTCGTAGACGCTTGCCTCGAGGAACTCGCTGCCGAACCAGGTCTGACGCGTGCCCTTGAGCGCCGCGCCCGCGGCGGCGTTCACACCGCCCGAGGCCATGGTAAGGGTGATCTTCGGTTCCGGCCCGCGCAGGCGCAGGCGGAGCGAGAGGATCTCGGTCTGCGCGTCGGTCGGCACGCGGGTGTAGCGTTCAGAGTAGGCGGTAGCAAAGGCGGCGCGGATCGTCTCTAGCGCATCCGCCCCCAACGGTCCCTGAGGCAGCGGGACGGTGATGTCATGCAGCTGGCCGCGGATACGCATGTCGGCGGCGGGCTCGGCCACCATGTCGGACTCTTTCACGCCCGACGCGGCAAGCTCGGCTTTCGCATCGGCGACCATCTCGGCCAGCACTTGCGACAGCTCACGGGAGGCCAGCGCCTCCGAGAGATCCATCGGGCGCGAGCGCACCAGGTCCACCGAAAGCGGCGCGGTCAGGAAGCCGAAGGCCGAGGCCGCACCGGAGGCCGGGGGAATGATCACCTCGCGGACGCCGAGAATGCGCGCGACCTTGGCCGCGAAGGCCGGGCCCGCGCCGCCGAAGCCGATCATCGAATAGGCGCGCGGATCCTTGCCCTTTTCGACAAGGTGGATCTGGGCGGCCGAGGCCATGCTTTCGGCCACGGTCTGGTGGATGCCCCAGGCGGCGTCCATCGTGCCGATGCCCAGCGGACCGGCAAGCGTGCCGATGGCGGTCTCTGCCGCGGCCTTGTCGAGCGTCATGCGCCCGCCGAGGAAGTTGTCGGGGTTGTAATAGCCCAGGGCCACGGAGGCATCGGTCACCGTCGGCTTGTCGCCGCCCTGTCCGTAGCAGGCGGGGCCGGGGGCAGCGCCGGCGGAATGGGGGCCGACCTGCATCAGGCCGACGGCGTCGATGGAGGCGATCGAACCGCCGCCCGCGCCGATCTCGATCATGTCGACGACGGGCGACTTGATCGGGAGGCCGGAGCCGTTCTTGAAGCGATGTGTTCGGCCAGCCTCGAGGAACGAGGCAATATGCGCGCGGCCGTTCTCGATCATGCAGGCCTTGGCGGTGGTGCCGCCCATGTCAAAGGAGATCACGTTCTCCTTGCCAACGGCGAGCCCGAACCATGCCGTGGCCAGCGCGCCCCCGGCGGGGCCGGATTCCAGCAGGCGGATCGGCAGCTCGCGCGCGGTGCGCGAAGACACCAGCCCGCCGGCGGAGGACATCAAGCGGAAGTCGCCGTCAAAGCCATGCGCGGCCAGTTCGCTTGCGAAGCGCTGCAGGTAGCGGTTCATCAGCGGCTGCACGTAGGCATTGGCGCAGGTGGTGACGAACCGCTGATACTCCGAGATTTCCGCGACGACTTGGGAGGAGATCGAGACAGAGATGTCCGGGTGCTCGGCGCGGATCAGCTCCGCGGCACGCTGTTCGTGTGCAGGATTGCGGTAGGCATGCATGAATGCCACGGCGATGGCCTTGGCGCCTTCGGCAACCAGTTCGGCGGCCTCACGCAGCACCGCCGCTTCGTCGAGAGGGGTCAGCTCGCTACCGTCTGCGGTGATCCGGCCCGCGACTTCGCGGCGCCAGGCCCGCGCCACGAGCGGCTCCGGGAAGGCAAGCGTCAGGTCGTAGATGTCGTAACGCTGCTCGGTGCCCATCTCGAGGATGTCGCGGAAACCTTTGGTGGTGATCATGCCCACCGGCGCACCCTTGCGTTCGATCACCGCGTTGGTGACGAGCGTGGTGCCGTGTACGATCTCGGCAAGGTCCGCATGCGTAAGAGCCGCAAGTTCCAGAAGTTCCGACAGGCCCTTCAGTGCGCCGAGGGACGGATCGGCCGGAGTGGTCAGGTGCTTGTAAAGCTGAATCTCGCCGGTCCGTGTGTCTGTGAGAACGAAGTCGGTAAAGGTGCCACCGATGTCGATCCCCACGCGGTAAGTCTTTGCGGTCATCTTACGCCTTTCCAGAACCATGGTTCCGACTCACGGAACACGAAAAATTTTCGAAATGGAAAGATGTATCGCGAAATCGCGGATAATTTTCCTCTGTTTGCAATTTTTGCACAAAAATTGGACAGTTGCAGTCGACATTATGCCTAAAAGTTATGCATTTCGTCCGGCGAACTCAAGAATTTCGTCAGATTGGGGAGGTTTCGATTTTCCTTTTGGAAAAATTTGGCGATCAGGGAAGGGAGGCCACGTCCTCGTTTGAGACCGGCAAGGGGCAGGAGCGACATGGCGAACGGTCAGAAGAAGGATTCGGCCAGGCAGGCGCCGATCGGCAGCAAGGTGCAAAGCCTTCGTCAGGAGCAGGGGATCACCCTTTCGGACCTCGGGGACCGCAGCGGGGTGTCGATCTCGACTTTGTCGAAGATCGAAAACGGCCAGACCTCGCCGACCTTCGACACGCTTACGCGGCTCGTTGCGGGGCTGGGGGTAGATCTCACCGCCCTGTTCCATTCCGAAGCGCCTCCCAGCGTCAACGGGCGACGGGCCATCACCCAGGCTGGGACCGGCCCGCGGCACCGGAGCGGCAACTACGAGTATGAACTGCTTTGCGCGGATCTCGCCCACCGCGCCTTCGTGCCGCTGCTCACGACCCTGCATGCCCGCAGCATCGAGGACTTCCGCAAGATGGCGAACCATGCAGGCGAAGAGTTCTTCTACGTGCTGTCGGGCGAGGTCGTGCTGCACACCGAACACTACGCGCCGGCGCACATGAAAGCGGGCGACAGCTCCTATTACGACAGCACCATGGATCATGCCGTCTATTCCGTCTCGGAAGAGCCGGCGCAGATCCTGTGGATCGCGACCAAGGTTTCGAAGGCATTCAAGGATGTCGTGGGAACCTGACCCAATTCCCTGAGAAAGGTCCAAGACCCATGAAAGATGCCGGCCCCGTCGCCGAAAGTGCCGCCCTGCAGGCGGCGCTTGCTTCGCTTGATGCAACGCATGAGCGCTTCGTCGAGGATATCGTCTCGCTCGTGCAGATCCCGGCACCGACCTTCGACGAAGCGGCCCGCGCCCAGGCGTTTGCCAAAATGCTGCAGGCCGAGGGTCTGGAGCCCGAGATCGACGCTGTCGGCAATGTCACCGCCCTGCGGCGCGGGACCGGTGCCGAAGGCGGCCCGGTGATCGTCGCCGCGGCGCATCTGGATACGGTGTTTACCGCTGATACCGATCTGACGGTGCGGCGCGACGGCACACTTCTGCGGGCGCCGGGCATCGCCGATGATGCACGGGGCCTCGCCGCGATCCTGGCCTTCCTGCGCGCGATGAATGCCGGCGGCGTCGCCACCGGGCATGACATCCTGTTCGTTGCAGACGTTGGCGAGGAAGGGCTGGGGGATCTGCGCGGCATTCGTCATCTCTGCACCGAGAGCCGATGGAAGGACCGGATTGCCGGCTTCTTCACATTCGATGACATCCGTACCGAGGATCTCACGATCCGCGCCATCGGCTCGCGGCGCTACCGCGTCGTTCTGCGCGGGCCCGGCGGTCACAGTCTGAACGATTTCGGACGTCCGAACCCGGCCATCGCGCTCGGCACTGTCCTGTCCGGACTGGGCGACATTTCAGCGCCGAGCACGCCGCGCACGACCTTTTGTGCCAGCACGCTCGCCGGCGGCACGACGATCAACTCGATCCCCGAAGAGGTCTCGCTGGGCGTCGATCTGCGATCGGAAGGCATGGACGAGCTTGCGAAACTGGACGCGCAACTGCGCGCTCTGGTCGACGCCGCGGTGACCCGGGAAAATGCGCGCTGCGGCACCGAGCACGGACCGATCACCGCGGAGCTGGTCACCCTCGGCGACCGCCCCGCCGGCGCCACGCCGGAAAGCGCGCCCATCGTGCAGTCCAGCATCGCCGCGATCCGGGCCGAGGGCTTCGAGCCTGAGCTGACCTGTTCCTCCACCGACGCCAATATCCCGATGTCACTCGGCATCCCGGCCGTGAAATTCTCCCACGGAGGGGCCGGCGGCCAAATGCACAGCCTCGATGAGTGGATCGACGTGTCACCTGAAATGAGCCTGCGCGGATTGCGAGCCGGATTCCGCGCATTGGTGGCCACTGCCGGTGAGGCAAGCTGACCGGCCAAGGTCAGCTGCCAGTAACGGGGCGTTGTTGCGGAAGTCACGCCTGAGGCATGACTTCCGCTTACAACTCCGAGGTCATGCAGCGCGAACGATCTCGGCAGTGCCGAAAGCATTGAAGCGATGCATGAGGGCGACGTGGATCTGGATCTCGGCGGTCTGGCCTACGTGGTCCCTCACGGCGAAGCGTTCGCCGAATGCCTTGATGCCTTGCAGAAGCATCCCCGCCTGGAGAAGGGTGCGGGCTGCTAGCCGAGGTCTCTACGGAAGTCGAAGGTGAGGAACTCGCTGATGACGGAAGAATCCACATCCGCCCCCAATCCAGGCGATTTTGAAACTGTCAGTTTCCCATCGCGTATGGATTCTTCCGGTGCGTTGTTGAGCACTTGAACGTAGGAGTTGTTTTCGGAGAAATATGGATAGATCTCCAGCGGCATTGCCATTGAGGATGCCGTTGCGACCTGAATAGAGGCGGCAGTCAGAAGGGAGCTGGCGCAGTTGTGAGCAGAAACGCGCGCGTTGTAAGATTCTGCCATGGCTGCAATCTGGACGAACTCGAAGATCCCACCGCAGTTGCCAACATCCGGCATCACGATGTCGACTCCACCGGTATCGAGGAGATTGCGGAAACCGTGTCGTGTATAGACACGTTCGCCTGCGGCAATAGGCACTGACCACCTACCTGCCTGAACTTTCATATTCTTAAGATCGAACGGATCAAAAGGCTCTTCCACCCAGATCAGATCGAGTTCTTCGCAAACATCCATGAAACGAATGAGCTGATCATTGTTCAGTCCGCCCGACAGATCGAGCATGATACCTATGTCCGGTCCGACTACGTTGCGTAGCATCCGTACACGGCCGATAGCGCGCTGAAAGGCTTCGTCGCTCAATTGTCGGCGTTGGACGTGGCGCAGACTTACGCCGTTCACCTCATGGGCAAGTGGATAGCACTTTAGAAGCCGGTATCCGTCGGCAATTGGGCGTTCAGCCGACCTAGCCCATCCTTCGACATCGTTGTGAGACGCACTCCAACCATTGGCATAAACCTCGATTTCACTGCTGAACTTTGCGCCGAACAGCTCATACACGGGAACCCCCAGGGACTTGCCTTTGATATCCCACAGGGCTTGATCGATCGCGGAGAGCGCTGCAAAGACGATTGCGCCACCCCCCTTGGTCCAGAATGAATTGTCGTAAATTTCATGCCAAACGGATCTCGGATAAGTTGCATCGGCACCGATAACACTTGGAGCAAGATCGGCCAGCATTCCAGCGGCTGCCTTCGCGCCATGCCCATAAGCGACGGCCGCTTCACCATAACCGACAATACCATCCTTTGTAGTCAGTTCGACGATGACGGGGTGCATGCCGCCTCCGCGTACGTCGAATACCTTCATATTTTGGATGATTTGCATATCTGCTGTCCTTTCTCTTGTTCACGAATTCGCAGGAGTTGAACCCGCAAAAGCGAGGGGGATGGGTTATTAGGCGATGGCAAGAAGAGTTCAGGCGGATTCGGAATTTGCCTGAAGCGCCGGGGATGACCGCTTTTGGCGTTTAATGATGACCATGATGCCAAGTAGGATTATCAAGCACGTAGCGGTTAGAAGCATTGCAGAGACAGCGGCTGCCTCTGGGCTGGTGTTAAATCGGATGCCTTCCCAAAGCTTTCGAGGCAGCGTTTTAACGGACAGATTGCTAAGGAAGATTGAGGCGATGGACTCGTCGAATGAGTTGAGCATCGCAAGCAACGCGCCAACCGAAAGCCCGGGCAGGAGTAGCGGGAAGGTGACGGTATTGAACGCGCGAAAAGGATTTGCGCCGAGGCTGGCGGCAGCCTTCGCCAGCCCTGGGTCGATGGAGCTAAAGGTAGCTGCCGCAACAAGGTATACTACGGGAAACCCTAGCACCGTATGCGCCAAGATGATTCCCATTTTGGTATCGACTAGTCCAACTTTTGAGAAGCTAAGATAGGCGCCGAGAGCGAACACTACTGCTGGCACCGTCATTGGGGACAGCATCAAAGCCTCTGCGGCATTCCGGTAACGAAATTTATGGCCAAATCCGAGGACAGTCAGGGTTGCAAGGGTGAGTGTCAGAACACTGGTGGCGGCCCCTATCTGAAAACTCGTCCACGCCGCTTCGATCCATTCGGGGCTGTTCACGATTTCCTCGAACCAGCGAAGGGAGAAACCCGGGGGTGGGAAGACAAGGACCTCTGCCGAACTAAACGCCACTGGAAACAACACGAGAAGGGGCAGTAGGAGGAAAGTGGAAATGAGTGCGATGTAGGTTGGTGCAGCATACTTCACCACTACGCGCCAAAGCCTCGACATGTTAAACCGTGGCTCGGAGCGTTTAACCGGGTTACGCAGCACGGAACGATCGACTGTCGGCGGGATATGTTTGATGTCGCCCTGTGTTGCTTCTCTTGGGTTTTGCCAACGAGAGAAAATCCCAAGAAATATGGATAGAGCGACCACGATAAGTGTGGCGACCCCGGCCAGGGTAATGCCCAGTGCTGCTGCTAGCGACCAATTGGCACCGGTCTCAATTTCTGACTGAATGACCTGCGCCAGCATTTGCTGACGTTGATTGCCCAGAAATGCAGGCGCTATGAAGGTCGCCATCGTGAAGAGAAACACGATAATCACACCGGATTGTATGCCGCGGATTGCTAGCGGAACGACCATCCCGAACCAGGCTCTAGCGGGATTCGCACCCAATGTGTGCGCCGCCAGAAGAATGCGGCCGTCGATGCGACGCAAGACGCTGAAAAGGGCGAATACCATCATTGGAATTGCGGAGTGAACAAGAGCCAGCACCACCGCTGTCTCGCTGAACAAGAGTGGTAAGGGCTCGGAAATGAGTCCCAGGCTCAGAAGTGTCGCGTTAACAAGGCCTTTCTGACCTAAAATGGCAAGCCACGCGAAGGTTCGAACAAGAACGCTGGTCAGGAATGGCACGAGCACGACAAGGCCCAGAAGGAGCGCACCTATACCCTTTGACCGACTAAGAAGCCACGCGAGCGGAAACGATACAAATAGCGTAATGGCCGTAGCCTCAAAGCTGATCCGTACAGTCGTCCAGATTATCTTTGTATAGACCGGACTTTGAAATATCCGAAGAAATCGTTTGAAAGCATCACCGCTGAACGCTTCAGGTACAATGTAGAGCAGCGGAAGGACGAACGCGACAAGCAGCAAGATCGTCACTGGGGCGAGCAGGCAGGCCTTTCGCCAATCAATCATTTCTTGAATACGAGTCACATTCGTTCTCCCGATGCCTATTCTATCTGTTTCTATTTTTCGTAATTATTGGAGAACGTATTCGTCCCACCGCTGCTTTACAGTCTCGAGATTTTCATTCCACCACTCGGAATCGATAACTACGCCAAGTGCGGCATTGGCGGGAAAGCTCGGCAGTGTTTCGGCCAGAGACGGCTCCAGCAGATCAAGTGCTTCGATATTGGTCGGTCCGTAGGGGATTTGGCGCGTAAGTTCCGCCTGTTGTTCTGGCTGAACGGCGAAGTTGATGAATTTCATGGCCTCGTCAGAATTCTGGGCGCCCTTAACAACCGACCAGTACTCGAGCGCTACAACGGATCCATTCCAGCCATACGCCCAATTGGCGCCGGCCTCGATCGCGTTGTTGAGCCGACCATTCGGGCCTAGTGCGACATCGACCTCACCTTGTTGAATGAAAGCCTGAATGTCGGAAGACGACTTGAAGCCAACGAGTTGATCCTTGATGCGGTCAATGACTGCAAGTCCCCGATCGACGTCCAACGGATAGAGATCCTCGGCTGCAACACCATCCGCCATAAGGGCAAACTCGAGATTGTAATATGGCAACCCCAACATAACGCGACGCGCTTTGACTTCGGGGTCGAAGAACTGCGCCGGGGTCAGCCCCTCCGGAAACTCGTCTTTGTTCCAGGCTAGGTTTTGGGAGAATTTGATGTAGGCGACGCCGTATTCTTTTCGGAATTCCTCCGGGATGCCATCGGCTTGCACGACGGAATAATCAATGGGCTCAAGCAACCCATCCACAACCTCAGCTTCGTAGGCTGCGCCGTCGGCCGAGATGACATCCCAAATAACGTTGCCGCTTTCGACCATAGCTTTCACCTTGGCGTACCCAGTGCCGGTTGTGCCGGTTACTTTGACACCTGAGGTTTCTGCGTAGGGCTCGAAAAACGCCTCCGTCTGTCCATCCTGGAATGACCCGCCGTATGAGGCGACGACAAGATCTGCTGCTTTGACAGCCGACGACGACACAGCGAATAGGCTTGTGGTTGTAAGTATCGCGGCAACTACACGGTTTTTGAATCGTTGTGATCTCATTTTTTCTCTCCTTGTTGGTTGGCTTCGGTAGTTTCTTCTGCCGGCAAAATTGCGACGGAAGTGGGGTCCCAGGTCGCGATCACGTTCAAGCCATCTGCCAGGTTTCCTGCCAGATCATGACCGCGCGGGATGTTTGCTAAGAGTGATTGCCCGTCATCAAGCTCGGTTGAGACACGCCAACCGGATCCGACATAGGTAATCTCACGGATGGTTACGGGGATGCCGAATTGGCCGCTCGGGTTGGAACTCTCAATTGAGCGCAGGGCTACATTCTCGGGTCGAACGACAATATCAAATGGGGCCGTAGATGGGGTCGGCAGCAACTGCCGGGCGCCAGAAATCTCATAGCCTTTCCCGCCATCAAACGAGGCGACCCGCAGGATGGAACATTCGCCGATAAAACGAGCGACAAAGTGATTGGCTGGTTCGGCATAGATGGTCTCGGGGTCGGCGACCTGCAACAGTTCTCCACCCGACATGACGCCTACTCGATCTGCCATTGCCATGGCTTCGGACTGGTCATGGGTAACGTAAATGACGGTTACGCCCAATTCATGCTGAATACGTTTGAGTTCGATCTGCATCTGATCGCGTAGTCGACGGTCAAGGGCGCCAAGTGGCTCATCCATCAAGAGGACATCCGGCCCGAAAACCAGCGCACGCGCCAGCGCGACGCGTTGCTGCTGACCACCCGAAAGCTGTGAAGGGTAGGACGCACCACGATCGGAGAGAGAGACGATACCGAGAGCGGCATTGACACGGTTGTCTCGCTCATCGCGAGGCACTCCACGCATTTTCAAAGGATACGCTACGTTTTCTGCCGCTGTCATATGCGGGAACAGTGCGTAATTCTGGAATACAACGCCGATGCGTCGCCGATGTGGGGGAAAGTCCGATATAGGTGTCCCCGACATGAGTACTTGCCCATCACTGGGTTGATCGAAGCCTGCAAGAAGCATCAAGAGCGTCGTCTTCCCGGAGCCACTGGGCCCAAGGAGTGCGAAGAATTCGCCTGGGGCGATGTCTAGATCTATGTCTCGGACGGCGGTCACGGAGCCATAGCGACGGGTTACTCCTTGGAACGAGACGGCGGCGAGAGGTTCGTCGTTCATCGAAAGCTCCTATGCATTTGTTTTTGTCAGTAGTTTCCGAGGTGCGCGCGTGAGCCTCTCGATGCCGTCATCGGTCACACAGATTGTTTCGCTGATCTGTATCCCCGCCGCTGAGAGGTACATGTGAAACACCATGCCCTGCTGCAATTCCCATTCCGACGCTGGCGTAAATAGGTGGGCAAAGTCTGCCAGTTTCGGACCCGTAATTATTCCGATTCCATAACCGGTATTGTGAGGGAAGTGATCGCGAAGGCCGGACCTGGCGAGATCCTCGCGGGCGAGGCGGTCGATCTCCTTTGCCGGAACCCCCGGACGCATGGCCGCGAATTGGCGATCCTGTATTTCGATTAGTTGTTCGACATCGGCATGAAGTTGTGAGGGTGGCGTTCCGAGCACGGCAGGACGCATTATTCGGGTGGAGTAGCCGTTGGACTGCGGAAGAAGTTCGATATGCACAGGCTGACCCACTTCAAGCCGCCGGTCTCCGACCCCGCCGTGCATATGCTGCGTCGTGGCCCCCATCCCAAGCAGGACGAGGCGCGGCGCATTGTTGTCTGCACCAGCTGCAAGCGCCGCTGAATAGCCGGCAGCAACGAGTTCGCCCTCGCTGACGCCTTCCGCCATCGCGTCGAGAACCGCTGATACACCTAAGTCGGCAATAGCGGCGGCGCGCCGATGTTCCTCAATCTCTGCCGGCGACTTTCGGGCACGCATTCTTAGAATGACACCCGAAATATCGGTGAACTTCACGTCTGGGAGCGCTGCGGCGAGGCGGCGTTGATCTCGTGTGGTCAAATAGTTCGAGTCCAGTTCCTGTGCGATTCTGGCCTTTGCGAGGCCCAGTCGCTGGATCTCGGAGATTAGGAGGTCGAACGGATCTTCCCAATCGACGTAGGCTGCGCGCTCCGTAACCCAGGACGCCGACGCGAAAAGTGCTTCGTCCAACTCGCGTACAATTGCATGGGCGCTGCCGTTAGCCGTGACAATACAACATTGATACATGACCGCGCTTGCGGAGTAGCCAAACAGATACCGCATGTGCTCGGCCGCATCGATTATCGCGGCGTCGATGTTGCGGGAGCGAAGGACCTCAGCGAGTTCGGCAACTCTGTTAAGTTGATCAGCGCGATGCCCGTTAGCTTGGCGACCACCGCTCGCAGGGGAGGTGTTGATCGGCTGCATTGGGTTGGCGCGTCTTTCGGCCTGATGGGAGACATCAACGGAGCCCAAGTTGGTTCTAGGGTGGGGGAGAGTGTGGGACAATCTCGGCCTCATAGGTGTACAATCGATTGTATAACACTGTACAATCGATTGTACTGTCAATGGTTAATTTGGTGAAAGTTGTCGGTCGTCGGTGCGGGGGCGAACCTGTCGGGTACCGTCGGAGAACGCGCATGACGCAGATCAACACGCCAGCTCGGAGCGGTCCTCACGCCGTCCAGGTGCCGGGTTTCGTCGGGTAGCGGTGGCGGTTGGATGTGACGTGCGAAGAGACGAACCGAGGTCGTCGGCTGGAGATGCGCCAACGCGGGCGCAGCACATGCGGTTCGCCTGGATGGACCACCCGACCACGCGCCGAGAGAACAGGTCGATGACTACAGCGGGTTGGCGAGGCCTTCCTGGGTGCGGATATAGGTGATGTCGGTCGCCCGGCATCCAACGGGCGTTTGCTTGCAATCGCCGCAAAGGTAGGCCTTATCCGGCACCTCCACATCGAACTGCCGATGTAAGGTGGCGTCGCCACGCCGAGGGGGTGCCACCATACGTGTCTTGGCGGCGCTTGTAGCCGATTCTTGCCGTAATCCTGGCTAGCCTGAGCAGGCGCCCGACGCGGTTGAGGCAGGCGTCGTCGCATTCGCCTCTGTCGCTCGGACCATGCATGGATGGCCCCTTGGCAGGAGCCTTGTTTGGCTGGTGGCGTTCGGTCGGTTGCGGCCATGTACACGGCGTCTGATCAGCGGCATGAGGTGTCGCGCGCCCTGATGAGGTCGGCTGGGGGGGCGGGTCCCGATCAATGCCCGCGGTCTGAGCCGTATTGGTCCCGCGCGCGATGTCGATCCTCTCCTCCAGATCACGCAGCTGGCCGATAAGCAGGTCGAGCGCCGGGCGCGCCGCCGCGGGCACGTCGCGCTCACCCTCGAGCAGCCGGTTCAGGGTGTGGATGCCTTCGCGACCACCATCCCGAACTCCGACAGATTCGAGGGGGTCGCGTTCAGCTCCCAGCTTGGCGCATCGCCATGCCGCTGTCGGGCCACCCACATCATCAACGGCGCGCCAATGACGACCCTTTTTCCAGGATATCGAGCTCCTCAGAGATCCGCGCCAGCTCCTTCTTGAGGCGTTGGATCTCGGTGTCTTTCTCCGCCTCTCTCGCTGACGTCTTCGCGAACTTCTTCTTCCACGCCTAGAGCGAAAACGGGCCGACCCCATGCCGTTCCGAAACTTATCTGACCATGTAGCTTTGCTCGATAATCTGCGAGACAGAATCTCGCTTGATTTTGTCGCTGAACTTGCCGCGCTTTCTGGCCTCCTTGCTTCAAAAACAGCGACGAGGACGACTACAGAGCGCGGGGATATTCAGTTTCTACTCAGAATTATAGAATTTGGAGCACGCTGTTTCTTAGGGCAAGGTGATGCTCCAGAACGATCTTATCTGATGCTTTTGCGCCTTGGTAGATTTGGTTGAATAGAGCATCTGCACCACAGCGTCCCATTTCGAAGCGCGGTACGGATACCGTCGAAAGTGGGGGGGACATCAACGAAGTCAGCTTCAGGTCATCAAACCCAAAGAAAGAGATATCGTCAGGGATAGCCAAACCTAACTTCCGCGCAGCGGCCATTGCGCCGATCGCAAGTTCGTCTGTCACGCAAAACGCCGCCGTAGGTATCGAGCGGCTATCAAGTATAGAGCTCATAATTGCGAAACCGGACTCAGCATCGTCGCGAAAAGATTCGGTTTCGCGCGTGCTCATGACTTCGACGAGGTCATTGTCCTGCATGAAATCCCTATAAGCCGCGCTTCGGTTGCGATAGGTTTGTGAGTAGTTTGGGCCGCCAATGAAGAGAATCTTCCGGTGTCCCATTTCGTGGAGATACGCCATGACCTCCTTGGTGGCCGCGTAGTTGTCGATACTTACGCTCGTGATGTCGTCACGGTCGATCGGTCGCGAGATTGCAACAATCTTGCGATTGATATCAGGTATCTTCTCTAGTGATTTGGGGATGTTCCCGGTGAGTGTGATAATGCCATCTACCACGCCCGTCAAAAGTTGCTTCGCCAGTTGGGACTCGCGTTTCTCCTGGTTGAGTGTGATGCCCAGAAGGACACCGATACCCCTCTCCGCAAGGGTCCCGACGATGCCCTGAATAACATCTGAATAGAACGGCGCGGCAATGTCTGTGCTTATTACGAGTATCTGATTGGCCCGTTGATCTCTTAAGGCGCGAGCTCTTTCATTAACAACGTAGCCTGTCTCTCGAACAACCTTGTCAATTAGAGCTCGTGTCTCCTTCGCGACGCGGGGACTTCCTGCAAGCGCTCGGCTAACGGTGGAGACGTCGACCCCGGCTTTGCGCGCGATTTCGGCCATCGTTGGCGGTCGTCTGTTAATTGGTCCAGCTTTCATTTTATCACCAGCCGATTTGTAAGTGCCGAGCTATTTTCTCTGGTTTATCGCCCGCATTGCCAAGCGCTCAATATTTGATGGTCGCAAGTGGATCGCTCCCTCGTGGCCATGTGCGTTGACAGTACAATCGATTGTATATAGAGGGAAGCCCAAAATCGCCGCTCTGGACGGTACGGAGCGTTCCCTCGTCGCGGCCAGAGTGTGACCCGCTACCATGTGAGGAACACCCATGTGTTGCGAAGCATTAGGTCGCATTTCACCCTTGAAGATGGTGCGTGGAGAGAGAAGAAACGATGGGCAAAATTTCAGATGATTGGCTTCATGCGCCGCGCATATACGTTGAGAATACACGTGGCCATGATCCCTCCTATGAGGTGACTGCCGAACACGTTCTTCGCAACCTCCCGGTTTGCCGTCCTGCTGAACTGACGTGCCGCTACTCCGATGAGCGAAATATAGAAAGCTTACGCCGCGCCGATATTCTGATTGCCGGCAAGCTCGACACTTCTCTGATTTCCAGAGAAGCTAAGAGCCTCAAAATTATCCAATGTACAAGTGCAGGTGTGGAGAAGTATGCTCCTTTAGAATGGCTGGACCCGTCTGTTGCACTTACAAATGCCAGCGGCGTTCACGCTGAAAAAGTTGGCGAATTTGCGCTTATGGCGACACTAATGCTGCATGCACATGTGCCTGCGATCGCCACGAAACAACGGCATCATCGTTGGTCGAGAACTTTGCGAGGCACATCTGCTGGATGCCGCGTCTTGATATATGGCGTAGGCGCCCTTGGCGGAGCTGTTGCCAAGAGGTTACATTCAGCGGGATTTCACATTACTGGTATTCGGCGGAGTGGAGAGCCGGTCGAGTCCGTTAATCTCATGACGACACCTGATCACTTTCACGAGTGTTTGCCCTTTACTGATGTTCTGATTCTTGCGTGCCCACTTACTTCTGCAACCTCCGGACTAGTGGGAGCTAGTGAACTCGCTGCATTACCAGAAGGTGCAAGTGTTCTCAATATTGCCCGCGGTGGGGTCGTTGACCATTCGGCGCTCCGGGACGCTCTTGAAAGCGGCCACCTTTCTGGCGCTATCCTCGACGTTTTCGAAAAGGAACCGCTCCCCCCAAATTCAGAGCTGTGGGATATTCCGAACCTAATGATCTTCCCTCATGTTTCTGCGGATGCACCTGAAGGGTATGTTGATCGCTGCCTCGAGATTCTGGCGGATAACCTTGCGCGTGCAAAGGCTGGTCGTCCACTGCGCAACGTGGTCGATCGTCAGTTCGGCTATTAATTTAATAGTATGAATGAGAGAGCTGCACATCGATGCGGCCGGACGGAACACTCTAGCCACTTTTTTTGGTCATGGGCGCATAGATGATGCAGGCCTCAGTGTTCGAGTTGCATGGCCTTCAAGCGATCATTGACGGGATTTCAAGAAAAATGGAGCGGGAAACGGGGCTTGGTCGAGTAGCCGGCCTTATCCCGGAATTCGCCTGCGTTGACAAAAGGCAGTTTGGGATTTCCGTTGCATTGCCGTCGGGAGAAGTGTTTGCAAGTGGCGATGCGCAAACGCGCTTTTTCAATTTGAGTGCAAGCTCCAACTCAGGATGACGCTTTAAACCGTCCGAAACGGCCTCTGCGAGAGCATCTGGAATTGAACCGGGGACGACAGCCCCTGATGATCGGTCGGCCTGGCCCGACAAAGGCGGCCGACGCATTGCCGTTGGCCTCCGCGAACGCGCGGGCCTTCACCCCGGAGCGGGAGCCGACGGCGGTGGCCGACAGGCCCGATGTGGCGAGGTCCTTGGTGAACGTCTCTCCGATCAGGCCGTTATCCGTGACGCCCGGTCTGAGGCTCTGGGTCCATGTAGTGCTCTGTCCTGCGGCCCGCGTCCGGACCGAGGGCGGACGCCCAATTTCAGTTGCCGTGTTCGTCGGTTTCGAAGGGTTTTTCGCATCAAGGCCTTTCTTTGTCGATTTCAGGCGCTTCGCCCGCGCACGGCTTTTGCCCGGATGCGGATGCGGACAATTTGTCCCTAAACGCGACTGCCAGACCGGGGTGCGACGGGCCTGCGGCATGCAGACAGAGAGGGCTAAATGAGCCGACACTTGGAGATCAGGAACCCGCGCAGCGGACAGAAGGACTACCGGATCGAGATCCCGGATCTGGCCGAGATGGAAGAGACCTGCGCCGCCATGCGCGACGCTCAGGCCAAGTGGCTGGAGATCGGGTTGGAGGGTCGCAAGACGGCCATGCTGCATCTTTGCGAGGCCGTGGACCGGCATTACGACGCCATCCTCAACGCGCTGTGCACCGACACCGGTCGCTACGAGATGTCGGTGGCCGAGCTCGAAGGGCTGGAGGGCATCACGCAGATGCGCGTAGCCACCGCTGCCGAGTCGCTGGAGGCGGCCACCGGCGGCTCGCCCGACCTGTCCTTCCGCCAGCAATATGTGCCCCACCAGCTGGTTGGCATCATCTCGCCTTGGAACTACCCTCTGATCCTGTGCATGATCGACGCGATTACCGCGCTGCTGGCGGGCTCCGCCGTGGCGATCAAGCCCTCGGAGGTGACGCCCCGCTTCATCGAACCCTTCCGCGCCGCCATTGCCGATGTCGAACACCTGCGCGACGTGCTGGAGGTCTTCCCCGGCGACGGCCAGACCGGCGAGACAATCGTCGATCTGACCGATACGGTCGTCTTCACCGGCTCGGTGCCGACGGGCCGCAAGGTGCAGGAACGCGCCGCAGCGCAGTTCAAGACCGCCTTCCTCGAACTGGGCGGCAATGATCCGGCCGTGGTGCTGGACAGCGCCGACGCCGATGTCGCGGCCGAAATCGTGGTACGCGGCGCGATGGAGAATAGCGGTCAGCTGTGCTGTTCCATCGAGCGGGTCTATGCCGGGCCGCAGGGCTTTGCGCCGCTGGCCGATGCCGTCACCGCCCGCGTTAAGGCGATGACGATGAACACCGACGGTTTGCAATCGGGCGAGCTGGGTCCGGTCATCTTCGAGAAACAGGCGCAGATCCTGCGTGACCAGATTGCCGACGCGGTCGAGAAGGGCGCCAAGGTCCTCACCGGCGGCCAGGTGATCGAACGCGACGGAGGCCTCTGGTGCGAGCCGACCGTGCTGGTCGACGTGACCCAGGACATGAAGATCATGCAGGACGAGACCTTCGGCCCGATCATCCCCATCGGGCGCTTCAAGACCACCGAAGAGGCCATCCGCCTGGCCAATGACACCGACTTCGGCCTCTCAGCCACCGTGATCGGTGCCGAGGACGAGGCCATTGCCGTGGGCGAGAAGATCAATGCCGGCGGCCTCTGGATCAACGATTTCGACACCATGGGCGGGGTCGGCGACAAGGCCGAGAAGACGGCCTTCGGCATCTCCGGCTTGGGCGGCACTCGCTACGGCGCCGACGGTTTCTTCCGCTTCATGCGCAAGAAGGCCATCATCGTGCGCCGTGCCAGCTGAGGAGAGACAGGAATGACCGACATGAAAGACCGCATCTTCACCGGCGCCCCGGCGGAGGATTTCGCCGGCTTCGCGAAGGCCGTGATCGATGGTCGCCACGTCCACGTCTCTGGCACGTTGGGTCAAGACGCCGACGGTACCCTGCCCGAAGGCGTGGCCGAGCAGCTAAAGAACGCCATCGCCTCGGTTGCGGCCACGCTGGAACAGGCGGGAGGCCGCTCTGTTCGCCTGCCGCAATGCGGGCGACGTGAACTACAAGGTGCAATGCCCGCAGGGGCCCTTCCGGATGATCGGTCTTTACGTCGACCCCGAGCTGCTGCAGCGCGATTACGATTTCACCTCGGAGGTGGCGGAACAGCTGCTGTTTAACCGCGCCGGGTCTGTCGGAGCTGAATTTCGTTAGTTACGCGGCGACGGCATCGGCTTCCCGAGCTGCGTAGTCTTCGTCTTGGGCTTCGGCGGGCGGGATGTTCCCGATGGGCTCGAGCAGACGTCGGGTATTGAACCAGTCGGCCCATTCGAGCGTGTCGTATTCGACGGCCTCGAAACTGTGCCAAGGGCCGCGGCGGTGAATGACCTCCGCCTTGAATGGGCCATTGACCGTCTCGGCCAGAGCATAGTCATAGCTGTCACCGACGGCCGCCGAGGAACGCCATCGGTCCGAGTGACGATGGCGGCGAAAGATAGCTCGTTACCAGCCTCGCCGAGCCGCTCTGTATACTTAATGGACAGGTATTGGGACCCACGATCCGACTGGTGGACCAGTCCCATGCCCTTCGCCGGCCGGCGCTCATGGACGGCCTGCTCCAGCGCATCGAGCGCAAAGCCCGCGTGGGCCGACGTGCTGACCCTCCAGCCCACAATCCGTCTGGCGTAAGCATCGATGACGCAGGCGATGTAAGCGAACCCTTTCCAGGTGGCCACGTAGGTTAAGTCGCTGACCCACAGCATGTTGGGCGCGGGCACGCGGAACTGCCGGTTCACCTTGTCGAGCGGACATGGCGCCTTCTTGTCAGGCACCGTCGTGCGATGTGGCTTGCCGCGTATGATGCCTTGAAGGTCCATATCCTTCATCAGCCTGGCCACGGTGCAGCGGGCGACAGTGATCCCCTCGCGCCCGAGTTGCCGCCACACCTTGCGGACACCGTAGACCTGTCAGTTCACTTCGAACACGCGGCGGATCTCGGGGCGCAGGACGGCATCCCGCCGGACCCGCGCCAACCGTCGGCCCGGATCGGCCCGCTTCGAAAGGTGATCGTAGCAGGTGGATGGGGCGATCGGCAGCACCTTGCAAATCGGCTCGACCCCGTGCTCCGCACGACGAGCATCGATGAACGACACCATCGCTGCGACCGGCGGTCGAGCTCCGCCATGGCAAAATATGCTGTCGCCTTGCGGAGGATCTCGTTCGCCTGGCGCAGCTCCCGGTTCTCTCGCTCGAATGCGCTCGCCATTGTCCTCGGACCAATGGCGGACAAAGGCTCGCTCCTCTCGGCCATGTCGCTTGAGATGCCAGCGCGCTGCCCGCTGTCCTCCTCGGCCTTCTTGACCCAGCTGTTCAACGTGTTCGCTGAACAACCGATCTTCGCGGCCACCGAGGCGATCGCCTGCCGCGCGATCCATGCTGACCCGGATTGTCGAGGACTATCCGGACCGCACGCTCGCGGACCTCAGGGGAGAACTTGTTCGTTATCTTGCTCATGATGGCTCCAGTCTACTCAAGAGTTGGAGCCTCCGGCAGATCCGGGGCGGTTCAAGGAGTGTCCAATGGGGAATAAGAAGCGCCGGTATTCTCCGGGCGGGTTCAGGCGGCAGGCCGCGGAACGCGTCGAGACGAGCGGGCTGTCAATCATGGATGTCGCGGCGGAACTGGGTTTCCACGAGACCCAGCTGCGCCGCTGGATACGGCAATTTTGCAGGTCGGGGACGGGCTCTGCGAGACGCCCGGCTACGCAGGCGCAGAGCTCGTCCCTGGCCAACCTGGCGGCGGAGAATGCGCGATTGAAGCGAGAGTTCCGAAGGGACCAGACGGAGCGTGACATCCTAGAAAAGGCGGCGCTCACCTTCGGTGCGGCCACCCGACGAGTTTCGGGTTCGTGGGTAAGCATCGTCATACCTGGCCCGTGTGCACCAACTGTGCCGTGCTCGAAGTCTTCGCCAGCGGATACGATGCTTGGCGGCGACGACCGGAGAGCCAACGCAGCGTGGAGAACCGGGCCCTTCTCGACGATATCCGCGGTGGCCATGCGGAAAGCGGTGGATGCTACGGAGTCCCGCGCAACCAAGCCGTGTCTCGCGCGCTGCCGGCAGGCGCGTCGGACGGCGAGGAGGATGCCGCGAACCGTCCGGGGGACGGTTTACCCGACGAGCGTATCGCCCGTCTGATGCGCTTGGCTGGCTGCGCGGGTTGGTCGCGATCCCGCGGCGGGTGCGCACGACCGACAGCCGCCACGCCTATCCGATCGCTCCGAACAGGCTACCCGGAACTTCACGGCGAAAGCACCGAACCAGATCTGGCTGGCCGTCTTGACCTACATCCTGTTCGGCGAGGGCTGGTTCCCGGGGCTTTCGCGGCCCCACTGGGTCCACGGTTCCCGTCTACTAATTGCGGCGCTGATCGACATGCACACCCGCAAGATCGTTGCTGGAGCATGCGCGAGACCCTGCAAGCATCGATCACTCTTGAGATGGTAATCAAGCGCCCGAGCCCGGCTCCAAGTCTGATCCAGCATTCGGACGGCGGCGTTCAATACGCGGCCGACGAATATCGCCGAGCCCAAGCCGCCGCAAAGGTAACTCCGTCCATGAGCCGGAAGGGGATTGCCTGAAATTCAAGGCGTCCGCGCCAGCGGGTCGAACGGTCCGATGGACCATTCGAAGCCGCAGAACGCGCCAATGGAGAGCTTCTTCCACACTCTCAAGGTCGAGCGCGTTCATCATCGCGTCTACGCCATAAGAGACGAAACGCGACGCGATCTCTTACCTCAATCGAGGGCTTCTACAGTTCAGGCCGCCTTCATTGCGCGATCAGCTCGAGATCACCGGCCGACATGGAGCGCATGGCGGCCTGACCCCGTCCACTTTTTCGAGTTAGGATCACTTTACGTTGCCTGAGCGTGAATGCCGGATAAAACCGCAATAGAGCGTCGGTGCCTGCAGGTGGGTGGCCGGCCTCATGATGGGCCGGCCACCCGATGACGTCTCACTCGATGAGACCGGCGCGCTCTTTCATGGTGTTCATGATATCTTCGCCGATGACATCGTCCATGAGCGGCCAGACACTCGTCCGGACAGCGGTGGCGATTTCGGCGAGTTCCTCATCCGTGGGGGTAAGGACGACTACCCCTTCCTCGGCCTTCATCAGGTCCATGTACTGCTGATCTTCCGCGCGGGCCATCTCGAGGCTGCCTTCGGCATGGCGCGCAGTGATGTCGCGAATGAGGTCCTGATCCTCGGCCGACAGCTCCGCGAACGTTTCTGCATTCGCAAACACGAAGGAGTTCTGGAAGTGGGTGTTGATCTGCGCCCAGCAGTCGGTCACGTCACGGAAGTTGGCGTAGGTGCTGGACGGCTGCCCGCCGACCTGTCCATCGACAAGACGGGTTTGCAGACCGAGATACAGTTCGCCCCAGGGAACAGGGGTCGGGGCAAAGCCCATGGCGTCGACCATGTTTTCCCAGGATTGATTCCCGGGAGGAAAGCGGACGCGAAGACCTCCCTTGTCCGCATCGATATCGAAGATGTCGACGTCCGGGCATTCGCGGAATCCTGCACCGCCGAAGCCCTGGGCGACGACACCCAACGCCGTGAGGTCGCTCTCCGCCATCATCTCTGCCATCAAGTCGAAGAGGTACGGGTCATCACCGAAATAGGCCGCTTCCGCTTCATCGTAATTCATCACCGAATAGGGCAGAACCCGGATCTGAAGACGCGGATCGGTGGAGGACGACACGGGCTGCGTGGCAAAATCGACCGAACCGCGCTGGACCTGCGATGACACCTCGTTCCAGTCGCCCAACTGGCTGGCCGGGAACACCTTGATCGAGATTCGGCCCTGAGTCTCGGCCTCGATATCGTCAGCGATCGCACGCGTTACCTTATCGACGATGGAGTCGAGAGGTTCGTGGTGCGACCAACGGAACTCGACCTCGGCATCTTGTGCGATTGCGCCCGTCGAAAGACCTAGCGTGAGCAAGGCAGACGTCGCAAGGCACATGCCCCTACGTGTCAGTGAACTTTTCATGTGTTTCTCCCTGTTTTTCCAGTTGGGCCGTGGCGGCAGCCTTTGCGGCCATCGAATGACAAGAGAAGTATGGCGGCGGGAAAAACATAATATCAAATCGAATGTTTCGAGTATATTATCGGTTTGTTCTATATTTTAGTGCAAGAGTGTGCGGAACGGCGCCAAACTATTGGCGAGACCTGTCGACGGGTCCGGAAAACCCTCGGACAGGAGTCAAACGGTTGCGCTTCCGGGTGGCCGACTACGACATCGTGCGCGGCGACTGCGGGCCCGGGGGCCCCCAGTCCTGCACGTCTGCGGTCCGACCTCAGGACCCCGCTGCCCTCAACTGCGGCATCGAAACCGCGTATTCCGAGAGCTTTCTTTCGTCGAGCTCGACGCCAAGCCCCGGTCGTTTGCTGACCTTGATGGTGGCATTCTCGATTTCGAGACCGCCTTCCATCAGGATGTCGTCCTGAAGGCGCAAGGTGGACATCAGAGCTGCCGAATACGGGATAACATTCGGCGTGGATGCAGCGAATTGCAGACTTGCCGCAACGTTCCCGCCCGTCTCGACCATGCTGTTCATGAAAATCGGGACATTGGCCGCCTGCGTGATGGCCGCAATCTTTTTTGCGCGGCTGAAGCCCTCGCTCTTCTGGAGCTTCAAACTCACGATGTCCACGGCATCGCGTTTTATCAACGACATTGCATCGTACATCGAGCAGATGCTCTCGTCCGCTGAAATAGGCACGTCCACTGCGCCTCTCACCCTCGCGAGACCATCAAGATCCCAACGCGGAACGGGCTGTTCTACCCACGCGACACCGTATTTCGCCATTCCACGGATGCATTGAAGCGCAACTTGCGGCGTCCATCCCTGGTTGGCATCGGGAATGATGACGAAACCGTCTCCCACAACCTTCCGGACAGCGGCAACCCTCTCGATTTCGACTTGTGGATCGTTATGCCCGACCTTGATCATGACCGACCTGTGGCCACGTTTGACCGCGCTTTCCGCCTCTTTGGCGTTCGTATCGGCGTCCCCGCCCATGAGCGGCCATAGAAGCGGGAACTCTCCCCGACACAACCCACCGATAAGCGCATGAACCGGGAGTCCAAGGTGCTTTCCCAAAAGGTCATAGAGTGCGATGCCAATCGCCGCCTTTGCAAAGGAATTCCCTTTGAGGACCTCGTCCATGCGCAAATGGATCGCCTCTATGTCGAAAGGATCCATGCCCTTGATCGCGGGCTCAAGGAAGTCGGTCAGAGAGCTTACGACGGATTGCTGACTTTCCTCAGAAAACGTCGGTGAGGGGGATGTATCTCCGATCCCGAAAACCCCATTGTCCGCATGCAGCTTGATGATGACGGATTGTGCCGAACCCACAGTCCCGTGGGAAAGCACATAGGGCATCAGGGTCGGGATATTGATCGGGAAAACTTCAATTTCGGAGATTTTCACTGGGGCGGTCCTCTGCGGCACAGGATGGGATACATGGAGTTCAAAGCACCCCGAGCAATCGAGGCAGATAGAGGGACAGCGGCGGCCAGAACGTGGTGACCAGGATGACCGGGATAGATGCGAAAAAGATCAGCACCATTGAGGTCTTAAACATCTGATCTATCGTGACCTTTCCAACCCTGGCTCCGATATACATGATCCCCGCCATGGGCGGAGTCATCATGCCCATTCCCAAGTTGGTGCCGATGATCGCAGCGAAATGGATAGGATGAATCCCAAGCTCCAACACCACGGGGTAAAGCAACGGCGTGACAAGAAGGATGCCGCTGAGTTCATCCATTATCATGCCGGTGAAGATCAGCAGCAGATTGATCAGGAGAAGCACGACTATTTTTTCGGATGAAAGGGACAGGAGGGAGTCGCTGACCTGTTGGGGCACCTGCTCCATGACGTAGAGCCTTCCCAATAGGGCGGCGAAGAACGTCATCACGATCATCGTGCCAGTACTCGAGACCGAGGTCCGCAATGATCTCAGAATTTCGTTCAGGCTCATGTCCCGATAGACGAAATAACTGAGGCAGATCACGTAGAACACCGCGACCGCTGCGGCCTCGGTCGGCGTCATGATGCCACCGTAGATTCCGCCCAGGATGACGATCGGCAGCATGATTGCACCAAGCGCCGACCTGGATTCATTTCCGATATTGCGGATGGTCTTGCCGAAGGACAGCCTGACGGGCTTTTCAATCGTCGGAATCTTCCGGACCATGATGAGGTTCAGAATGCTGAACATCGTCGCGAGCAACAACGCAGGGCCGACGGTTGCAAGGAACGCTGCCGCGACTGATTGCCCGGTAACAAAGGCGAACATGATCATGGCAAGGCTTGGCGGGATCATGGTAGCCAGAACGGCTGCAGAACTGATGAGGGCTGCGGAATACCCCCTCGGATAGCCCTGCTTTTCCATTTGCGGAATCATTGTCGTGCCAATGGCGACCACGGACGACGCAGCTGCACCCGAAATCGCACCAAAGACGCAGGAAACAACAATCGCGACTACGCCCAGCCCTCCGCGGATGGGTCCGAAAACAGCGTTCGCTACTTGTATAAGTCGGGTTGCGATACTGCCTGCGGTGACGAGGTAGCCAACGGCAATGAAGAACGGCAAGGTCAGCAGCGTGACGGAACTGAACTTTGAGAACCCGGCCGGTAGCAGGAAGCTCGGATCGTAGTCTTTCACGATGACCAGAAAGACTACCGCGCCCAAGAACCCGAACGGGATCGGAGTGCCCGCGAATATCAGGACGCAGAAAATCACCAATGAGAGGATGATCATTATATCCACGATGCAATCTCCTCGCGCTCGGTCGCCAGTTCCTTGGGCACATCTCGACCCGTTATCAAAGGATGGAGCCACTGCAGCATCTCAATGAAGAAATAAAACGCCATGAGTGCGAGGCCGTAGAGTATGCTCGCCTGAAAAAAGTAGATCGGATATGTCCCACCGAGGAACGAGGAATCTGATTGCTCCCCCCTGGTGTATCCCCATTCGATATATCGCCAGGCCCATGGCAAAATATATACGGCAAGGCCGAAAGAAATGGCGTTAGTGACAACTTTGGTCACGGCCAGATGTCTTGGATTTTTCAATACGAGGTGCGTAAGTTCCGCACTGATGTGACTTCTGGTGTATGTGCCATATGCGGCTCCCGAGAAGTACAACCATATGGCGGTATATGCCGCGAGTTCTTGTATGCCGATGATTGATGATTGGAAGACGTATCGCATCACGACTTCGATCATTATGGCAGACGACGTCACGATGATTGTGACGAGCATGACTAAACGCTGAACCTTCAGCAGCCCGGTCCAGATACTTCCGCCAATCCGGTACATTGCGCCTTCTCGGGACACTGGCATCCTCCAACGAGTGGTCTCTCTTCAAGCTGAATCCTGGTACCCCACCGCAGAACGGAGCCGTTCTCAGCCGAAAGCCGGCTCCATCCCGGGCAGGTTCGGAAGGTCGGTCCGACCACGCCGCGATGTCGTAGGGTCCGGCACCACAGGCAACCTGCACCGAGTAGAGACATAAGCGCAAATTGAAAATTACGCTGAGAACATATATTATCTCTATATGCGGCCCATGGTACCCTCATGCTTGAAGCCGCGTCAGAGGCAAACTTCGGGCCGCGGAATCTTCAGCCCTGGAAGGCCAGGTATGCGCCGAGCCTGGAGCCCAACTCGCCGAGGAACTCCTCGGCCAGCATCGACAGCGGCCTGTTTGCCGGCGTCATCAGTGACATGTCGAGGTACATCGCCGGTTCGAACGGGCGAAAAACGATATCGCTCCTGTCAGGGTACTCCTGGCGATGACTGAAGGCGGAAAAGCTGTCGCAGATAACGGCACATTGCCCTTTCGAGGTCAGGTGCAGGGCCGGTTGGAAGGTTTGGAACTCGAACCGTTTGGTTATGGGAACGCCGAAGGTCTCGAAGGCTCGCGACGTTTTCACGGTAATCGTGTGCTCCTCGTTGAGCATCGCCATGGGAACCCCTTCAAGGTGCTCCGGCGTGATAATCTTCAGATCCTTCAAGGGGCTTTGCATCGATACCGCGCACAGGCACGGAAACGAGAAGTTCTGGGTCTGTATCGTCGTCCTCGCCGGAGGCGTTTCCCCGAACCCTATGTCGTACTGCTGCGAAGCGATCCAGTCGGCAACAACAGTGGATGACCTCATCATGAGAGAGACAAAGAGATCAGGCTTTCCGACAAGATAATCTGACAGCACCTGAGGCATGAAAAAGTTCGCTGCGGCCGGGTTGCACGCTATGCGCAGCTTCCCTTTCCGAAGGTTGCCGATCTCCTGAAGGGTTCGGGTCGACCGGGCAAATCGATCCATGATGGCCTGAGCTTCCTCGAGGAAGTAGTAGGCTTCAGGCCGTGGAATGATCCGCTTGCGCTCTCGCTTGAACAGCGGGAACCCGATTTCGGTCTCCAGCCCGGAAATTGCCGTGCTGACGGAAGGCTGGGTGCGGCCAAGCGTGCGAGCAGCGTCTGACAGTGTTCCGGTGCGCATGACCTCGACAAAGGTCAGAAGCTGGCGAAAGGAAATGTTCGGCGTCATATAGGGCAATCCTATATATGCAATGTTATTTCTAATTTGAGTATATGAAGGCTTTGGTGTCTGCTCAAGGGCGCATGGATCGTTTTGTCACGGTGCCTGTACTTGGCGGGTCATTTTCCGGACCCGCAACGTTCAAGTCGGATCGGAGCGACGGTGGAAGCTGACTACGCGGTAATCGGAGGGGGAGTCGTCGGGCTCTCATTGGCCTGGGGTCTTCAGGCGCGTGGCTTCTCGGTCATCGTACTGGACGGCGATGACGGCAGTTTTCGGGCCAGTCGCGGGAACTTCGGGCTGGTCTGGGTTCAATCGAAAGGTCTTGAGCAGCCCGAATATGCAAAGTGGTCACAGCTGGCCGCGGGGCTATGGCGCGAGTTCGCCAGTGAGCTTGCCCATAATACCGGCCGGGACGTCGGCTTGCGTCAGGAGGGGGGTCTTGACCTTCATTTCAGCGAGGAAACCCTCGACCAGACAGTGCGAGACTACGAGAAAATCAAAAGGGCTGTGGGAGGCGACTACCCTTTCGAAGTTCTCGGCCGCAACGCGCTGAAACGGGACGAGCCGGAAGTCGGCCCGACCGTCGTCGGCGCGGTCCTCCACGAGCAGGACGGGCACGTAAATCCGCTGAAGCTGCTCAAGGCGCTGGCCGACGACGTGCGCAGGCGCGGAGGCCGCGTTTTGAACGGGCAACGGGTCGAGACCGTACGACAGACGTCGCTGTTCGAAATTGCCTGTTCCGACGGGCGCATCGTCGAAGCCGGCAAGGTCATCCTCGCAGCTGGCCTAGGTGCTGCGGAGCTCGGACCGAAAATGGGGTTCAAGGCGCCGATCAGCCCCCAACGCGGGCAAATTCTCATCACGGAAAAGATGCCTGACCTCATTCGCAGGCCGTCCCTGATCGCTCGTCAGACGGATGAAGGCGGCATCCAGATCGGGGCGACGAACGAAGAGGTCGGCCTTGATGATGGCGTGACGCAGGCCGGAATTGCACAGCTCGCCGCCAAGGCCGTTGCAGCCTATCCGAAACTCTCCAAAGCGCAGATGATCCGAAGCTGGGGGGCATTGCGCGTGCTCTCCCCCGACGGCCTCCCGATCTATGAAGAAAGCCCCGAAATGCCAGGGGCGTTCCTCGTGACATGCCACAGTGGCATCACGCTTGCGGCGGTTCACGCGCGCCTGTTGCCGGACTGGTTCGAGCGTCGCGACAACGCCCCAGACCTAGAGGTGTTCAGTGAAGCCCGCTTTTGAACTTCTTCCAAGAAACGCCTCCGATCCCGAGGTGACGGTCACGGTGGACGGGACCGGCTACGACATGCGCGAGGGTGAGAACCTTGCCGCAGAGCTTCTGCGTTTGGGCATGTCCGTCACGCGGCGAACACCGGTCTCCGGCGCGCCGCGGGGGCCTTTCTGCATGATGGGCGCTTGTTACGACTGTCTTGTCGAGATCGAGGGCGCAAGACTGCAAGCCTGCCGGATCAAGGTGACCGCCGATTTGCGGATTTCCTCCATAGGGGGCGAGACCGAAGGGGCCCTGCCATGAGCGAAGACGTCGATCTTGCGATCATAGGCGCCGGACCGGCAGGCCTTGCTGCCGCCGCGACCGCTGCTCGGGCGGGCCTGAATGTAGCGCTTCTCGACGAACAATCGTCTGCTGGCGGCCAGATCTACCGCGATATCGAAAGGGCTGCCGCTGCGCGCGGTGACATACTCGGCAAGGACTACCTCGGTGGTCTTTCGCTGGTCGCAGACCTCGACAGTCCTCGTATCCGCCACATCCGCAACGCAACGGTTTGGCAGATAGACCGGGATGGCAGCCTGACATACTCGGTTCACGGCGAGGCTCGCGTTCTGATGGCCAAGCGGTTGTTGATCGCGTCAGGAGCGCTTGAACGACCGATGCCGGTTGTCGGATGGACGCTTCCGGGTGTGATGACTGCAGGCGCGGCGCAAATCCTTCTCAAGCAATCCGGCATCGTAGCTCGGGACGCTGTCTTGATCGGTTCCGGCCCGCTTCTGTATCTGGTCGCTGCACAGCTCTGCCGGGTCGGCAAGCCACCCATGGCAATCGTTGAGACGCAGACGTTCTCGGACCTCCTTTCCGCGGGACGCCACCTTCCGGGCGCGCTCGTCGGATGGCGCTACATGGTCAAGGGCCTCGGGCTGCTCCATGAGATCCGCAAGGCCGGCGTGACTCGGTTTCGAGGCGCATCCGAGATCGAGATCGCGGGAACTCAGATGGTGTCGGGTGTCAGGTTTCGGCATGGAAAACGGTCGCATGAACTGGCTTGCGCGACGGTCCTTCTTCACCACGGTGTCATCCCGAACACACAGATCGCGCGGTCCCTCGATATTGAGCATGCTTGGGATGAATCACAGAAGTGCTTCGTGCCGAAGATCGACCAATGGGGTCGGTCTGACCGTGAAGATGTGTTCATCGCGGGTGACGGTGCCGGCATTGGCGGGGCGGTTGTTGCCGCATTGCGTGGAAGATTAGCCGCCCTGGAAATTGGCCGCGATCTGACGGCCATGACCGAAGCGGAACGCGACGAGATTGCGTCGCGCCTCCGAGCTCAGCTTCGCAGGGAAATGGCCGCGCGGCCATTCATAGACACCGCATACCCTCCCTTTGACGAAGCCATGTCACCCAAGGATCCGGTCATCGTCTGCCGCTGCGAAGAAGTGACCGCAGGCGACATCCGGGGCTATTCCAGACTTGGATGCCTCGGTCCTAACCAGGCCAAAGCCTTTGGACGATCCGGCATGGGGCCGTGTCAGGGGCGTTACTGCGGAACAACAGTCACCCAACTGCTGGCAGAGGCCAACGGGGCGACGCCGGATGAAACGGGCTATTACAAGATAAGGGCGCCGCTGAAACCCGTCAGCCTCGGCGAGGTGGCCGCGCTGCATGATCCAAACTCGGAGGACGAACGAAATGATCGAGCGCATTGAGACGAATGCACGTATGAGCAAAATCGTGAAGCACAATGGCATTGTCTATCTGTGCGGACAGGTCGGGGAGGGCAAAACCGTCGCGGACCAGACACGTGACTGTCTCTGCCGCATCGATGCGCTTCTGGAGAAGGCGAACGCGTCGAACCGGACGATCCTCCAGGCGATTGTCTGGTTGTCGGACATGGCCGATTTCGACGCGATGAACGACGTCTGGGATGCCTGGATTCCTGAAGGGCATGCCCCGGCGCGGGCCTGTGGTGAAGCCAGGCTTGCCAGTCCCGAACGCCTTGTCGAAATCATCATCACAGCCACCGACAGACCCTGACGACTGATGGTGTGGCATCTGCCGCCGCACAAGTGTAGTCGTCAGAACCAGTAATTTTTCCGAAGCGAGTGTCAGATCGTGGGTGATCCGTTTGATACCGAACGGCTCAAGGCCGCGATGCTGAGAGCCGAACGGGAAGCCCGGTCCCGGACCGAAAAGGGGATGGTCGCCAGCTATATCCCCGAGCTTGCCAGGGTGAACCCGGACCATTTTGCGATGTCAGTCTGCCTCTTCGATGGGACGCAGTTCGATGTGGGGGAGGCCGATCGCGCCTTTTCCGTTCAAAGCATCTCAAAGATCTTCACGCTCGCAATCGCGCTCGGTCGGTTTGGAGACGATCTGTGGGTTCGGGTTGGCCGTGAGCCATCGACACATAATTTTAACTCAATTCAGGAACTCGAAATCAGAAAGGGTCATCCGCCGAATCCCTTCATGAACGCCGGTGCGATTGTCACAACCGACACCGTGCTCGGGCAATCGACACCGGCAGAAGCAATTGCTGAAATTCTTCAGTTCGTTCGAGGTGCGGCGTCTGACGACTCGATCTACGTGGATGCGGAGGTTGCCGCTTCAGAGACAGAGACAGGGCTTCGAAACTGGGCTCTCGCATATTGCCTCAAAGAATTCGGCAACCTGGAAAATTCGTGCGAAAATGTGTTAGGAACTTACTTCCATCATTGCGCCATAGCTATGTCATGTCGGCAATTGGCCCGCTTCGGTCGCTTCCTTGCGGGGATCACGCTTAACCGTAATTTTCTGAGTGAGAGGAATGTCCGCCGCATCAACGCACTCATGCTTACGAGCGGTCACTACAACGGGTCTGGCGAATTTGCATTCAGCGTTGGCTTGCCGGCAAAAAGCGGCGTGGGAGGCGGCATCCTGGCAATTGTGCCCGGGACTGCCTCGATTTCAGTCTGGTCACCGGGACTGGACCACAAGGGCAATTCTCTACGCGGGACCCAGGCCTTACAGGTGATGAGCGAAGAACTGCGGTGGTCAGTTTTCCACGCGTAAGCGGGCAAACATCGTACCCGGGTCATCTTCACAAACAAGACACCCACTAGCGTATCGAGGTTTTGTCTATGAAACCAAGGAAGCTCTCCACGCTTCTTTCGTAGCGAGCATTGAACCGCCCCGGATCTGCCGGAGGCTCCAACTCTTGAGTAGACTGGAGCCATCATGAGCAAGATAACGAACAAGTTCTCCCCTGAGGTCCGCGAGCGTGTGGTCCGGATAGTCCTCGACAATCCGGGCTAACATGGATCGCGGGGCAGACGATCGCCTCGGTGGCCGCGAAGATCGGTTGTGCAGCGACCACGTTGAACAGCTGGGTCAAGAAGGCCGAGGTGGGCAGCGGGCAGCGCGCTGGCATCTCAAGCGACTTGGCCGAGAAGGTGAAGGCACTCGAGCGAGAGAACCGGGAGCTGCGCCAGGCGAACGAGATCTTCCGCAAGGCGTCAGCATATTTTGCCATGGCGTAGGTCATTCACCGCCGCGGCCCTTGGCGCAGTTTCGAGGCCGTCGAATACGACTCGCTCGAATGGGTCGACTGGTTCAATACCCGCCGTCTGCTCGAGCCCATCGGGAACATCCCGCCCGCCGAAGCCTCAGACGAAGACTACGCAGTTCGGGAAGCTGATGCCGTCGCCGCGTAACTAACGAAATTCAGCCTCCGGCAGACCCGGCGCGGTTCACTGCTTTCCTGTTTGAGAATTCTGCCAAAATCCCTTTTGAAGGCAGTACGCTAAAGAAACTTGCTGCTCCAAAGGATCAAGGAAACATCGGCGATCTAATGTACCTTGAAGCAAGTGGCCTTGTTCAGGGTGCGAGCGGCTCAGGTCTGCAAAAGATGTTTACGTTCAATAAAGATGGCCGATCCTTCCTTCGCAAGGATAAATAATTAATTATTCTGACTGGCGAGGTCGGGAAAAGGCTCAATATCAGGCTGTCGTTTTGACTCAGCTCGGCCAAGAATTGCTTTGTTTGGTTGGAAGTCGAAATTCTCGGGACGCTGCCCGAGCAGTTGCGCACGCGATTCACTATCCAATTATCCACGAAGCGCATCTAGGCGTGCTGACCGGTGAGAAGAGCGGGGAAATTAGCCAGATGGAGGTTATTTGGGATAAAGAAACAGCAGAATTGCCAATTGTTGAGGGAGCCAGGACTAGGTCCAATTAAGCCTAAGCTACTTAGCTGCTATATTGGTGTCACGGTAGCAGCACCAGCGAGCAGGGCCGCTTTCGGCCCGCGCACGCGCTGCGCCCCTTCACACAGCCGCGGCTAAGGTCTCGAGAGTCCGCATCGTGGGGGTTCGTCCAGCTCCCGACTTTGCTCACGCAGCGAAAGTCCGGTCTGACGGGCCGCATCGCAGCGTAGGAGCTTCATGCCAACGACCGCTTCGGGCCGGGACCGATCAGCCACTAGGCCTGGCGTGAAGGTCGGCTCTGGGCGGGGAGCAGCGGCCGTCGCGGTTCGCTAGGTATTCAATTAGCCGCGCCGCGGCATGACCGCTTCGAGCCCAAGGTGACTGATGCTGCGGAGCGAACGAGTGGCGGCTCTCCTGACGGTTCAGTGAGCCTCAGCTTTGATGTATTTGCCGCGCAGAATTACCAGCATTGCCAGCAAGACACTGAATGAAACGAATGGCCACGACAGAGCAAAGAAGAGTTCGTCACCACTGCTAGGATATGAGGGCCCTTCTAGGACGGTACATGCAGAGTGACCTTGTACCAGTATTTCATAACTCAGGCGTGACGAAAACCAAACTTGCCAAAAGATGATGGGAAGAATCGGAAAGCAGGACAAAACGATTGAGCGGGTTCTCGACGACAACCACAAACTGAGTAACGCTATGCTATAGAGCGCGAGTGAAAGAACTACGCCGTGCAATCGGTCGGCGTCACCTTGCGTGCAGGTGCCAGCAACACGGGAAATCACTGTATTGCCTGCTGCAAGGTAGAAGAACGTGATAGAGAGTGGTTGCCAAGGTTCCATGTCTTAAGCCTAGTTCTGCAATTTCAACGAGTATAGGTTCGAGTCACGATCAAGAGCGGACGTGCAGGCGGATGCAGCGAATTGATGCTTTGTCCCGCATACCGCTCCTCAAAGGTGCCAAGGACGCTGCATTACGCCGCCGTCGGCTGCTATGGGATACGGCTTCACGGCATCGGCACCACGCGTGGCTGGCCGCTAAGGGCCGGATTACAACCGACAGATCAGTTCCGACCGCAGCATTTCTTGTATTTACGCCCCGACCCGCAGGAGCATGGGGATCTACATTGGCATCGATCGCATAGAGAAGGGATCGGGCGCCCGTGGTGGGTCGTCCGGCACTGTCCGGCAGGTGATGATCGAAGCGTGAGGCCTTGGAGCCGTAGTCTCGAAAGTGCGCGAAGCCCGATGCGTAGGCGCTTTGAGAAAAACAGATACGCAAAAGGCGCACCCCTTGGGAGAGAGTATGGAGCGCAGGCGGAACGGCGGAAAGGGCGGCCGCCCCGGGAGACCTTGGGAGATAATCCATGGAGCGGCTGCGTCTCTATCAGAGGCTGGCGAGAAGGCCTTCGAGGATCGACGGGTCGCGCCCCTCGATGAGCCAATCGCGTGGTGACATCCCATGAAGATCATCATGCGAGCTTACGAAGAACCGATGCATTGCCTCGTCCGATACCGGACGGGCGACAGCTTTCAGGATGCGGCCCAGATGAGGGATCTCCCCGCTGCCGGTGATCTGAAAGGTCGGAATGAGCCAGCCGCGCCCATGAGGACGATGAACGGCGAGAAGAGACCCCTCAGAGATCCGTTGCCGCAGGCGAGCATCGCTCAAGCCCATTCGCGCAGCCGCATCCGCTAGGGGAATGGCCTCACTAATCTGGAGGATCTGCTGCGCGAGACCACGGAAGACCGGGTCCGACGCAAGGAACTCCGCATCGGACATACCCTTGTCCGTCTCGATCCCGATGTCTTCGAGCGCGCGCGTCTCGGCGCCCCAAAGAGGACCGTCATCCTCCGTGGAGGTTGGCGCGCTTGAGATCAGCCGCGCGGCGACGTGCAGAGCAGCCTCGGCGAGCGCTCGAGTCTCCTCGCTGGCGAGAGCTTCGTCGATCAGGCCAACATCCTCTTTTCGCGCCCCTGGTCAGGGGGCGGTGCCCTCGCGGGCTTCCTGCTGGGTGAAGATCATGAACTGCATGGATGCCTCCTTAATGGGAAATATTTACCGTTAGCTCCCGTAAGCAAAGGAGCGTAAGTTTACGTAAAGGGGCCTGAGAGGTCCTCGCAATGCTCTTCATTGGCGACGGTCCTGCGGGATGTTTGTGGTACAACCGCTCCCCTCCATGGATTTATACAGACCCACCGTGGCACATCGATGCCGTCGGGGCGCGGTTGAACCATCATCAATGCCGTGCGGATGACGCCTCGATGTAGATCCCGTCAGTGGTTCGCGCGACTTCTAGGGCATAGACAATCTCGTCGGGAAGCGGCTGGTTGATCGGCGGCAGCGCCAGCATGCGCACCGGCTTTTGGCGAAAAGGACGTTGTGCGAGAGCGTCCAGCATCTCGTCGACGAAGCGGATGAGCCTCGAGGAAATCTGTCGGAAGGTAAACTGGATAAGGGGATGCTGACGCGAGCTGCCGAGAAGTCGCGCGCGCAGATTCTGGATGCGGGCCCTGACGTGTCCGACGGGATCATCCTGCGTTGGCTTATCTACGCCGAGGTCTTCGCAGGCTGCACCACTGTCGTTGCGGGTCATGATTTCTACCGGCCGTTGCGCGATCCGCAGTGATCGAAACGGCCGTTTCCAAAGGAAATCGTGAAACCTTGAGGGTCTGGATGCAGAGCAATCTTCGCCCATTGGTAGAGTAGCCAAGGTTCCCTGAAGAGTTGGGCCTACGCCAAGACGTTGATGGCGCAACCGCCTTGTCCGTGAACTCCGCCCCCGCCTTGCCGTCCTGACCTGCTACACCGCGGTCGGCACGCATATCACTGAAGTCATGGGATAAGTCTGTCTGCGGGTAGGGGAACCTCACCCGTTTGCCGATTTGCGCGACAACTCACTCGGTCTCTCAAAAATGAGCTGAAATGAACCTTAAATGCCTCTCGGCACCAAAATCCTTGAAATGTACGGACATACTGACATAATGGCGGGATTGAGGGACGGCGAACCCGCAGGTTCGTGGCGACAGGGAGGATACTTGATGGCGCGTGTTGGCGTAGATGTTGGGGGGACGAACACGGATTTCGTCCTCGAATGCGAAGAGGGGATCTTCTATCATAAGCTTCCGACGACCCTCGAGAACCAGGCCCTGGGCGTGGTGCAGGGGATCGGCGAGATATGCGAGAGAAACGGCATCTCGATCTCGGATATCGAGATGATCGTTCATGGCACGACGACGGCTACGAACATTACCATCGAGCATAATGGCTCGGAATGCGGGATGCTCACGACCGAGGGGTTCCGCGACATCTTGCACGTCGCGCGGCACAAGCGGCCGCATAACTTTTCTCTTCATTTCGACGTGCCATGGCAGAGCCGGCCGCTCGTCAAGCGGCGCAACAGGATTCCCGTGACCGAACGCATCGCCGCGCCCTCGGGCGAAGTCGAGATCCCACTTGACGAGGCGGCTGTTCGCGCGGCCTGCGCGCTATTCCGCAAACGCGGGATCTCCTCTGTCGTGGTCGGCTTTCTCTTTTCTTTCCTCAACCCGATCCACGAGCGGCGGGCGCGTGACATCGTGGTTGAGGAGATGCCGGACGCCTATGTCACGATCTCATCGGACGTGGCTAACGTAATGCGCGAGTACGAGCGGTTCTCGACGACTGCGATGAACTCCTACGTGGGGCCGAAGACAGCCTTTTACCTGCGTGACTTGGCGGCACGGTTACAGGCCGCCGGTATCAGCTCGCGGTTGCGGATCATGCAATCAAATGGGGGTATCTCCACGGTGGAGGCCTGCGCGCGAAAGCCCGTCAACATTCTCATGTCCGGTCCTGCGGGCGGGGTGATCGGCGGCGCGGCCGAGGGCGAAATGGCCCAAGAGGCGAACGTCATCACTGTCGATATTGGCGGCACCTCTGCCGACATCAGCACGATCCCGGACGGGCGGCTAAAGGTGAAGAACGTTCGTGACACCTATGTGGCGGGCCACCCCGTCCTGACGCCGATGATCGACCTCGTGACAATCGGGGCAGGGGGCGGCTCCATTGCCTTCGTGGACGAGGCGGGTGCCTTCAATGTCGGACCACGCTCGGCGGGATCGAACCCGGGGCCGGCCTGCTATGGACGCGGCGGCGAGGAGCCGACCGTGACAGATGCGCAGGTCGTGCTCGGAAGGCTCGATCCCGACCATGCGCTCGGCGGTGCGTTGAAGCTTGACGCGGACCAGGCCCGCAAGGCGATCAAGGAGAAGATCGCCGATCCGCTCGGTATGGAGGTCGAGGAAGCTGCGCTCGGGATCGTGCGCATCATCAACTCGAACATGGCGCTGGCGATCCGCTCTAATTCCGTGGCGCGCGGGGTCGATCCCCGCGAGTTCTCGATCATGCCCTTCGGGGGGGCGGGGCCACTCCACGGCGTTGCGCTCGCCGAGGCGGTCTCGGCCAAGGACGTGATCGTGCCGGTCGCTCCCGGGATCACGGCAGCGGTAGGCCTTCTCAAGACCGATCTCCAGTACGAGCACACGGAGGCTCTGATCATGCCGCTCGATCCTGGTGACGAGGCGGCGCCGGGACGGATCGAAGGGGCCACTGAGCTCTTGCGCGAGCGCCTGACCGCCGATCTCGACGAGGACGGAATCGATCCCTCGCTGCGCTCGCTGACCTTCGCTGCCGAGTGCCGTTACTTTGGACAGGGATTCGAACTCCGTACGGCGGTCCCGCCCGGAGAGATCACCGCCGAAACCGTATCGGGGATCATCGACGCATTCCACGACCAGCACGAACTCGATTACGGGTATGCCTACCGCGATGCTCCGGTCGAGCTGATCGCACTGCGCGGCATCGGTACGGCGCAGAGCCGGCGCCTGTCGATCCCGAAGATCGGCAAGGGTTCGCAGGGGGATGTGGAGACTGCCTACCTCTTCACCAGGCCCACCACTTTCGACGACGGATCGACCCTCGACACGCCCCGCTACGATCGGAGCAAGCTCGGTGCGGAGGTGTCCCTCAAGGGTCCTGCAATCCTGATCCAGCAGAACGCGACCACGCTCGTCCCGCCGGGATACGAGGCCGTTACGCTGGACCATGGCAACATGCGCATCCGCGCGATCTGATTACGGGAGGAGCATGAAATGAACGACGCACTGGACACCGCCACTCCGAGCGACATTGATCCGATCACCCTACAGGTGATCCGGGGATCTTTCGAAACGATCGCGGAGGAGATGGCCCATGTCCTCTACCGAATGAGCTTCTCGTCCATCATTCGTGAAAGCCAGGATCTTGGGGCCGGTCTCTTCGACGCCGCCTACAATACCTTATGCGAGTCCGAGTCCACGCCGATGCACATCGGCTCGATCCCGGGTTACCTGGCCGGGATCGAAGAGAGGCTGGAGGATGGCGAATGGCACGAGGGGGATGTGGTCATCCACAATCATCCCTACCACGGGGCCTCGCATGCCCCGGACCTCGCGATCATCGTACCCGTGTTCCACGAGGGGAAACTTGTCGGCTTTTCGGGGAACACGGCCCATCATATTGACATCGGGGCGGCCACACCGGGTCTCATCATCGACGTTCCGGACGTCTTCGCCGAGGGGATGCTGCTCGCAGGGGTCAAGCTCTACCGACGCGGCGAAGCGAACCAGACGATCTGGAACTTCATGCGCCGCAACAGCCGCACGCCCGATTTGCTCATCAGCGACGTGGAAGCCCAGATCGCCTCGGCGCGTCTCGGGGCCCGGCGTTTCTCGGAACTCCTCGACAAGTACGGAGAGCGCACCGTCTTCCGTGCGGCGGACCAGCTCATGGACTACGCAGAACGTATCATGCGCCAGCGCATCTCCGAGATCCCCGACGGGGAGTATCAGGCCGAGGGGTATCTCGATGACGACGGACGCAACCGCGAGACGACCCTGCCGATCAAGGTGACCGTGCGCGTGACTGGCGACGAGGTCGAGGTCGATCTCACTGGATCGGCCGATCAGGTACCGACCGCGTTCAACGTTCCATTCGAGGGCTCGACGAAGGTCGCGGCCTTTGCGGCCTTTCGCAAGCTCCTGCTCGATGCCGAACTTGCCGAAACGCGTGTTCCCTCCAATCAGGGATCGTTCAGGCCTATCAAGGTGACAGCTCCCTTGGGGTCGATCTTCAATCCCAAGGCCCCGGCTTCGGCCAGCGCGCGCTTTGCACAATGCAACCGGATGATCGACCTGGTCATCAAGGCGCTGGCCCCGGTCCTTCCCGAACGAGTGATCGCGGGTAGCTCCGCCGTCTTGTCGGCAGCGGCCTACTCGGGGGTCCGCGACGACGGCTCCTACTGGGTCTTCGTGGAGATCAACGAGGGCTCCTACGGGGGACGTCCGCGCTCGGATGGGCCGGACGGGATCGACAGTTTGATGGCGAACACCCGGAACAATCCCATCGAGGATCTGGCGATGCACATACCCATGAAGTGCGAGCGCTACGAGCTTCGTGACGACATGCCGCCCGGAGCGGGTGAGTTCCGCGGCGGTCTCGGCATCGTCAAGGCCCAGCGCGTTCTCACCGCCGGGTCCATTACCCATGAGTCCGAGCGGCACCTTGAAGCGCCTTGGGGGATCTTCGGCGGGCAGGACGGGGCGGCGGGCAGCTGCACGCTGCACAACTACGCCTCTCCCGGAGATCTCGAAGCTCTCCACTCCAAGTTTTCCGGACTGTCAGTCCAGCCGGACGATGTGATGACCTACCGCTCTCCGAACGGCGGGGGCTATGGCGATCCGCTTAAGCGCACGCCCGCAAAAGTGCTCGGGGACGTGCTGGACGGGTTCTACAGCGCGGATCACGCGCGGGATGTCTACGGCGTATTACTGGATCTGGATGCGGAGACCGTGGACGGTTCCGGGACTGAAGCGCGCCGCATGGAGATGGCGCGTGGCGTCTGAGGTCGGCACCCCATGTCAACAACGAGGAGAGCTCTCATGACCCATCTGGCAAGGCTCTTGGTCTGCACCGCCGCCGTGGGCATCCTGCCGGTCTCGGCGGGGGCGCAGGATGCGATCGAAATGATCATCACGAACGAGCTGTCCCGCTCACACTGGACTGCCGACCAGATGGAGCAATACGCCGACGCGATCGACGAGGCCTCTGGGGGCCGGATCGACGCGAAGGTATTCCACAGCTCGACGCTCTACAGCGATCAGGAGGCGATCGGTGCCCTTGGCACTGGGGCCGTCCACATGGTCTGGCCCGTCTCCGTCCGTCTCGAAACGATCGCGCCAGAGGCTGGCATTCTGACCCTTCCCTTCGTGCTCGACGACGAGACGATGGCGAAGCCCGGCGCGCCAAGCGCGGTCGGCAATTTCCTTACCAATTACATGGACCCCGTGGGGATCGGCGTTCTCGGTGTGGCGCGGACGGCCGATCTCTTTTTCCTGACGAAGGAAGCGCCCGTCGAGACGATGGACGATTTGCAGAACCGCAAGATCAGGGCGACGGGTGGGCGTGTGATGCTGAATCTCTTGGATGAGTTCGGCGCCAGCGCAATCTCGATGTCTGCGACCGAGATGGGCCCTGCGATGTCGCAGGGGGCTATCGACGGCATCCTGACCTCCTCCGGCGGTTGGGAGATGGTTGGAACCAGCACTGCGCCCTACGGCTCTCTCGTTTCGGGTCTGAACCTCGTGGTCTACGCGATCCTCGTCGATCAGGCTTGGCTGGACGGTCTGCCAGATGACCTCGGCACGGTGGTTGAAGATGCGACGAAGGCATTCGTCGACGAGAACTGGGCCTCGGCCAAGGACCTCGACAGGACGACGCTCGAAAAGGTCATCGACGCCGGAGGAATGTTCTCGCAGGTAGATCCCGAGGCACGAGATGCTTTCGTCGAGGCCGCAGAGACGGTGAGGCAGGACTGGAGTCAGGACTATCCCGAAGCGTGGTCGGAGTTCCAATCTGTTCTGGAGCCGTACCGATGAGCGACACCCCGGCAGCTTCGGACGGGGGAGATCTCGGCAAACTGGCCGAGATTTCCCTCGGCTATCGCCCAGACGCAGAGGAGCTCGCCTGGTTCGGCTCTGAATTCCACCGGACATGTCGTCTCATGGACCGGGCACGCAGCGATCACCCTGGTCTCCACTTGGTCTCGACCCGCGAGTTCGATCGGCTCATCGCGGGGGAGGAAGCATGAACCCATCCAGTATGACGCTCCGTGAAGCCGCGGATTCGATCCGCACGGGAGATATCGGATGCGAGGAGTTGATGCGCGCCTGTCTCGACCGGATCGAGGCAAAAGATGGCGAGCTCAATGCCGTCATCGCCGTCGAGGCGGAGCGCGCCCTCGAGCGCGCTGTGGCCTGCGACCGAACGGACCAAGGTGAGAGGGGGGCGCTGCACGGCATTCCCTTTGGCTACAAGGACATGTTCCACCGGGCAGGGGCCGTCTCCAGCTACGGGGCCACCGAGGCGCACTGGAAAACGCCGGACGAAACCTCGGTCCTTCTTGGCGCTGTCGAGACGGCCGGAGGGATCGGATGCGCCCGCCTGAACATGGCCGAGTTCGCCATGGGGCCCACCGGGCACAACCCCCATTTCGGGCGGTGCCGCAATCCGCATGCCCCTGCACGTATCTCGGGCGGCTCCTCCTCCGGCTCCGGGGCGGCAGTGGCGGCCGGATACGTGTTCGGTGCGCTGGGTTCCGATACCGGCGGATCGGTCCGCCTGCCGGCGTCGATGTGTGGGACAGTCGGATTGAAGCCGACACAGTACCGACTGTCTTCGGCGGGCATGATGCCTCTTTCCCCCAGCCTCGATTGTCCCGGCATCTTTGCGAAGACCTGCGCGGACGCTGCGCGGATCTTCGATGCCCTGACGGGTGAAGCGAGCGAGGCTGGACTGGATGACCCCCTGCATGCGCGGATCGGCGTTCCGGGAGGCTATTACACCGACGATCTGGACGAGGATGTCGCGGTCGCCTTCGAGAGTAGCTTGGGCGTATTCCGCGCGATGGGCCTCAGTTTGAAAGAGGCGGACGTGGATGGGCAGGGCAGCTTGGCTCATTACGCCGATGTGATCTGGAAGACCGAGGCGGCGGCCTTGCACCGCGGCAGCCTTCCCCCGGGCCGAGGCCAACTTGGGAGGCAGGTCCGAGCGAGGCTGATCCAGGGAATTGGCATCCGGGGGACGGACTACGTCGATGCCGCGCGGCTCAGGACACTGAGCCTGAGACGGTTCCTCGCAGGCCCCCTCGCGGCGGTGGACGCTCTCGTGATGCCGACAGTTCCGATCATGACTCCGCTGGCCGATACCGTCTCGGCGGAGGGCGGTGAAAAGATGCGGCGCACACTCGAACTGATTTCGCGCAACACGCGACCGATCAGCTTTCTCGGCCTACCTGCTCTCTCGGTTCCAATGGGAATGGATCGGAACGGGATGCCGATGGGACTTCAGATCGTGGGTAGGCCATGCTCCGAGGCTCTTCTCCTGCACATTGGGGATCTCTTCGCGCGCACTGCCACGTGGTAGGAGCCCTTTGGGTGTAAGCGCTCAGGCGGCGAAACTGCGCAGGCGCATAGGCTGTGACAGGGCAAAGCCCTCGGGCCCATGACGGGCGTGGCGCGCAAGAAGGCCTCTCAGGGTATCGGCCTGCGCGGCCATTGCCTCTGCGCGCCCCGGATCACCCGCGATCAGAGATGCGGTGAATGCGGCCTCGTCCGCATAGGTCGTGACCCGCTCGAAGCGGACGTCCGTGAGGCGAGGAAAGGAGGTGCGATCCATGACGGCCTGTGCCTTGGCACGAACCTCTGTCTCATCGTCCACGGGCCGCAGAACCTCGAAGAGCGGGCCTTCGGCCAGCGGCTCGACCACCACGATGCGGCCGCCTCGCCGGGTGACGCGCACCGCTTCCCTGAGCGCCCCTTCCATCTCGGCAACGGGAATATGGTGCAGCGAGTTCAGGAAGACAGCCGCATCGAAGCTTTGGTCGGGATAAGGTAAACGGGCGGCCGAAGCGACGTCGAAGCGGGCCCCCGGCGCACCTGCCCGTGCGAGTTCGATCATTTCCATCTGCGGGTCGATGCCGGTGACGTCGAAACCGCGCTTACCGAGTGCCCGGGCGAGCGTGCCTCTTCCGCATCCGGTGTCGATCACGGTTCGGGCACCGTCGAGTTCGGCGAGGATTGCGTCAAGAACCGGGTTGGGCATGTTCTGTCTCGGCATCTATGCGGTCAAGGAGGCCGGTAAGATGGTCGCGTTCGGCTGCGAGGTGTGCCCTCTGGCGGTGAAGGATCTCGCGCCAGCGCTCGGCCTGTATCTTGGCACCGTGTGTATCGTGAAGTTCGATGATCTGTCGGATTTCCTCCAGCCGCAGGCGATAGGCGCGACCCTTCAGGATGAGTTCGATCCGAACCTGTTGGCGCGCGTCGAAGACGCGATCGCGTCCGTCGCGCTCCGGAGAGAGGATTTCGAGAGCCTCGTAGTAGCGCAGGGCACGAGGAGTCAGCCCATACCGGTCGCAGGCGTCGTGAAACCGCAAGGGCACCCGGTTCGGATGTGCGCCTCCGTTCATGTCATCCTCCGGCCTGTTCCAGCGTGCGACGGGCGCGGTCGACGACGGGAATATCCACAAGCTTCCCGTCAAGCCGGATCGCGCCCTTCGCGCCAGCGTCCTCGGCGGCCGAGAGGATGCGGCGGGCCTGCGCGATCTCGGTGTCGGTGGGGGAGAACCCTTTTTCCACGCCGGCAACCTGCTTCGGGTGAATGCACAGCTTGCCGCCCATGCCGTATCTGCGCGCCGCGGCGCAGTCGGCGGCAAGCTGCTCGGGATCGTCCAGTGCGAGGGTTACGCCGTCCACCGGCCCCATGATGCCTGCGGCTGCCGAGGCGATAACGAGGCTCGAACGGGCGTGGGCGAGGCCCTCTCGATCGTCCTCGATCCCGCATTCGTTCATGAAGTCGATCGAGCCAAAGAGAAGCCGTGCAACGCCTTGTATCGCCGCGATCTCGGGGGCCTTCAGCAGTCCTTTCGCGCTTTCAATGAGGGGGAGGAGCGCGATGCCGGAGATCATGCGAGAAAGTACTGCCGCGCAGTCTTCCGCGCTCTCGGCCTTGGGCAACAGAACGGCGGTGAGGTTCGCATGATCCACGAGCGCGAGATCCTCCTCGTGGAACTCCGTCCCTGGAGGATTGATACGTAGCGCCGCCCTTCCGCCAGCGGTCAGCCACTCAGAAACAGCCGCTCTGGCCGCGGCTTTGTCTTCAGGTTTCACGGCATCTTCGAGGTCGAGGATCGTGCATCCCGCGCCGGCAGCGATAGCCTTGTCGAAACGATCCGGGCGATCTCCCGGCACAAACAGGAAAGAGCGAGCGGTGGTCATGTGGGGGACTCCTCGGGGTCGTGACTGGAGTGGCCACTGTCGAGCATCAGGAAGGCGGCCATGGCGGCCATGACAACGGCACTGGCGGAGAAACCGGCTATATATCCGGCGTTGGAGACGATTCCGGCGAAGACTGGGGGACCCGCGACCACACCTGCGTAGGTCATGAAGAGGGCGGCCCCTGTCGCGGCGCCGACACTGCCTTCCGGGGCAATCCGGGCGACTTCGGCGAGAAAGACGCCGTTCCAACCTATTGCAGCGGCTCCGAAGATGGCAGACGTCAGGGCGATGAGCAGGACCGTGCCAGAGCCGGATTCGATGGCGAAGAGAGCCGAGCAGATCGCCGAGAGAGCGGCAATGATGGTCATGAGCGTGCGCGCATCCAGAAGACGGTCGGCGCACCAGCCCCAGGCGAGGCGCCCGGTGACGCCCGCGGCCTGGCTGATGGCCATGATCGTGCCAGCGGTTGCGAGCGACAGACCGCGCGCCTCCGTGAGGAATGTGACGAGATAGCCGGTGAGGATGAGCTGCATGGCGGCGAACACAAAGGACACCAGGGCAAGGCGGCGTAGGGCAGGATCGGCAAGGAGGGTGCGCATGGCGTCGCGCATTTTGGGCCCCCGGCCAGGGCTGCGATCCGCGTCGAGGCCGCCCCGGACGCTCTGGGCCGACAGGGCGACGAGCAGGCACAGCGCGATGGAGATGCTGACGGCCACACGCCATCCGAAGGTCAATGTGAGGGGGGGCAAGGCGAGGCCGGCGAGAATGCCTCCCAGCGGAACACCCGTCTGCTTCAGCGAGAACACGAGGCCCATGCGATGCTTGGGCGTGCTCCGGGCGAGAAGGTGCGAACTTGCCGGTGTGACTGCGCCGTAGCCGATCCCGATGAGCAGTGCGCCAAACGCAATGGCGAGGGCGGTGCCGATGAGGGAAAGGCCAAGGCCGGCAGCGGCGAAGAGGAGGGCAAGCTGGCTGAGACGCACCGCACCCAATCGCCGGATCATGTTGCCGGAAAAGAGGCTCGAGGTTGCGGCGGCGGCGTAGATGAGACCGATCTGGATGCCGACGAGCGCGGCGCGGAGGCCGATAGTCGGCGCGATGTCCGGGGCGAGGACGGGGCCGACGAGCGCGGCGGCCGAAATCATCGCCTGGATGGCGAGCGTGACGGCCAGTACGATCCAGGATCTGCTCATGTGTCCCCCGGATGCCCGGTTTCGACGTGCAGAGTCGTGGCGTAGCTGAAGCGGTCGCCTGGATGAAGCGAGATCGCCGTCTCGAAGATTTCCCCAGTGGAAGAAACGTAGGTGCGTGAGACGCGCAGACCCGGTGCGCCGTCTTCGGTTCCGAGGCGGCGGGCCGCTTTGTCCGTCAGGAGGACTGCTTCGATGTTCTGGCGGATCTCGGCGGTGACGACGCCGAAACGACGCTCGATCATGGAATAGAGCGGCTCGGAGGGCGCGGTGAGGCCCTCGCAGACCGATCGGAATCGGCGTGCGACCCAGATTTCGGTGAGGGCGAGAGGAGTTTCCGGATCCGTGGCAAGGAAGCGCTCGCCCGTGAGGTGGAGCCAGCCCTTTCCCTCCGGTGAGCCGATGAGAGAAGCGATCTCGCCCTCGGCGATGATATCTTCGGTTCCGATGATCCGCAGGTTCACGTCGCGCACGTAACGCAGCAGGTCGGAGGCGTTTTCCCCGGCCTGAACGTAGCGCGACGCAATCCGATCCGCAGTAACCGTCGTGCCGACCCCCGCCTGGCGACTGAGCAGCCCCAGGTCCACGAGGCGGCGCAGCGCCTCGCGGACGGTGTGGCGCGAGACGTCGAACTCACGGCAAAGGTCAGTCTCGGGGGGCAGCAAGCTCCCCACGGGATAGCGGCCCGACTGTATGTCGTCGAGCAGCGCTTCGGCAAGCGCGGCGTATCGGGTGCGCCCGCCGAAGCGGGACTCTCGGGCAGTCTCGGTCAAGTGGCGGTCTCCTTCTCCTCCGCCATGAGCATACCGATTGCGCCAAGGATGTCCTCGTTGCCCTCGCCCAAGGCAGGACCGGGACGCAGCGGCAGATCGTCTCCAGGACAGCGGATCGGGCAGGCGACGGTGCCGATGGTGCCGCGCGCAGGGTGGGGCACTTCGGCGATGGTGCCGCGTGCCTTTGCGAAGGGGGCATCGAGCGCTGAGCCGATGTCGTGGACGGGGGAAGCGGGCACCTTGCCGCCGAACTTCGCCATCCAGCCCTCGGTAGTGTCGGACTGGAGCGCGGCATCGAGCGCTTCGGTGAGCGCGTCGCGGTTCTCCAGACGGGACTTAAAGGAGCCGAAGCGGTCGTCGGTCTTCCACTCGGGGCGGGCGATGGCATCGCACAGGACGCCCCAGAACTTTTCCTTGTTGCACATGATGAAGATCCAGCCGTCGCCGGTCTTGTAGAGCTGCGAGGGGGTCAGCGAGGGATGGGCCGAGCGGGGGTGGCGCCCGGTGTTGACGCCTTCGTTGAGGTACCACGCGGCGAGGTAGTTCAGGTTGTGCATCGCGACCTCGTAGAGCGAGGTGTCGATGTCGCGACCCTGGCCCGTCGAACGCGCACCGAGGACGGCCGAGACGAGGGCGAGGGCCGACATGGTGCCGGTCATCATGTCGATGATCGACAGCCCGAAGCGCGAGGGGGGCTGGCCCGGCTCGCCCGTGACCGACAGATACCCGGCCTCGGCCTGCATGAGATAGTCGTAGCCCGGCCAGTCGGCCCGCTCCCCGTCGCGTCCATAAGCCGAGAGATGGCAGCATACGATGTCGGACTTCACCTTCGAGAGCGCCGCGTAGTCGAGGCCAAGCTTGGCGGGTAGGTCGCCGCGCAGGTTGTTGAAGACGGCATCGGCCGTCTTGGTCAGCTCGTGCAGCGCCTCGCGGCCCTCTTCCGACTTGAGGTCGAGCGTGATGGAGCGCTTGTTGCGGTTGAAGGCCTGGAAGAAGTGGCTGTCGCCCTCGCCGAAGAAGTAGGGGCCGACGAGGCGCCCCACGTCTCCACCCTGCGCGGCGTTCTCGATCTTGATGACCTCGGCGCCGAGGTCCGCGAGGTGCTGGGTGCCGAAGGGGCCGGCACCGTATTGTTCGACCGCGAGGATGCGCAGCCCGTCGAGGGGGAGGCTCATGCCGGGTTCCTTTCGATCTGCTGCTTGGCGATGATGATGCGCTGGAGTTCGTTGGTGCCCTCGCCGATGGTCAGGAGGGGGGCGTCGCGGTAGAGGCGCTCGACGTTGTATTCCTTGGAATAGCCGTAGCCGCCATGAATGCGCATGGCCGCCGTGGCGTTCTCCAGCGCGGCCTCGGTGGCGAAATACTTCGCCATGCCCGCCTCCATGTCGCAGCGCTCGCCGCGGTCGAAAGCGCGGGCGGCGTCGAGCGTCAGCAGGCGCGCGGCGCGGGTTCGCGTCGCCATCTCGCCGAGCTGGAGCTGGATCGCCTGATGCTCGCAGATGGGCTTGCCAAAGGTCTTGCGGACCTGTGAATAGCTCGTCGCCTCGTCGAGGGCAGCCTGCGCGAGGCCCACGCCGCGGGCGGCAACGTTGATGCGCCCGAGTTCAAGGCCGGAAAGGACATGCTTGAGGCCCTTGCCCTCCTCGCCGCCGATCAGACGGTTGGCGGGCACGCGGTAGTCCTTGAACTCCAGCTCGCAGGTGTCAATTCCGCGGTAGCCCAGTTTCTCGAGCTTGCGCGCGACGTTGAAGCCCGGCCCCTTCTCGGCGATCAGGAGCGACATGCCCCGGTGGCGAGGCTCGGCCTTGGGGTCGGTCTTGACCAGAAGGGCGATGCAGTTGCCCTGACCCGAGTTGGTGATCCAGGTCTTGGTGCCGTTCACCACGTAGTCATCGCCGTCGCGCACCGCCGTGGTGCGGATGGCTTGAAGGTCGGTGCCCGCGTCGGGCTCGGTCAGGCCGATGCCGCCCCGAAGCTCGCCGGTGGCGAAGCGGGGGAGGAACTCGGCCTTTTGCTCCTCGGTGCCTGCGCGCTGGACGGCGGAGGCCATGATGAGGTGGCTGTTGATGATGCCGGAGACCGACATCCACGAGCGCGCGATGCGCTCGATGATCTGGGCATAGACTTCGGTGGAGAGCCCGAGGCCGCCGTAGTCCTCGGAGATGATGCAACCGAAGAGGCCCATCTCCTTCATCTTCTCGACGATCTGGTGGGGGTACTCGTCCTTGGCTTCGAGGTCGTGGGCGACGGGGTCGATCTCTGTGGTGCAGAAGCGGTCCACGGAGTCGAGGATCATGCGATCCTGTTCCTGCATGTCGTTCATATCCGTTTCCTTCAGTTGGCCTGCCCGGCAAGCAGACGCTCGATCCGGTCAAGGCTTTGAGCCTCGTGCAGCGACATGATCGCGGCGCGCAAAGTCTCGGCGCGAGGGGCGGTCCTGGTCGTGCAGGCGTTTTCGGTGTACTTGGCCGTGATGTCTTCCGCGGTTAGCGGCCGGTCGGCGGCGCCGCGGTTCACCTCCTCGCGGTGCCTGAGCTCGCGTCCGTCCTTGGTTCGGACGATGACTTCCCCGGAATAATATTTGGGAAAGCGCGAGTTGGGGTCTGTCTCGTGGCGAACGCGCGTCATGAGGGCAAGCGCCTCGGGGTCGGTGTAGCCCTCGGGGTCGAGGTCCGTCAGGCCGAACTGCCCACGCAGCAGGCCCGAAGCGACGGCGTAGGGGATGGAGAACTGCGCATCATAGCTGTTCTGCGGCTTAATCTTGGTCTCGCGCGGCTCACAGACGGTTTTGATGACCTCTTCGGGAACAAGGGCGATAACGTCCTCGATGTCGTCGGCCACAAGACCATGCTCGGCCCGGAGCGCGACTGCCGCATCCGCGCAGGCGTGCGTGAAGTGGCAGGCGGGCATGGGTTTGACCGCCACATTCATGATTTCCCATGTGGCGCCGAGCTCGCCGGTCGCGATGGAGAGATCGGCCTGCGCGGCTCGTTCGCCGAGATAGAGATTGAAGAAGCCGAAGCGACCTTCGTAGACGGCCTTGGGGGCCGCGTAGCCGTGGCGAGCCATGGTCACCGCGGTGATTGCTGCCGAAGCGGCCCAGCCGGGATGCATCCGCTTGGTCCAGGCGCCATCTTGGAGGAACTCCAGAGAGCCCGAGGCCATCGAAAGGGCGATGCCCTGAGCGGCGGCAAGTTGCGCCTCGGTCAGACCGCGCAGTCGCCCGGCGGCGACGGTTGCGCCGAAGATGCCGACGATGCCCGTGGGATGGAAGCCGACCTGATGGAAGCCGCCCCTCGCCACGGTCCCGAGGCGCGTCGCGACCTCCATACCGGCGATGTAGGCAGTCTGCATGTCTTCGCCCGTCGAACCTGTCTCCAGCGCCATGGTCAGAGCTGCGGGCAGCACCGGAGCCGTGGCGTGTATGACGCCCGGCGTGTGGGTGTCGTCGTAATCGAGGCCATGGATCAAGAGCCCGTTGAGCATGGCCGCGTCGCGCGGCTGCAGCCGCGTGCCGAAACCGATGGCGCGGCGCGATCCCCCCGCTCCGAGTTCGGCGAGAGCCGAATGGGCGCGGTGCGCGAAATCGTAGCCCGTCGAAGCGACCGCGATACCCAAGGCGTCGAGTATCAGGTGGCGGGCACGCTCACTGACCTCGGCGGGGATGGTGCCGGGGTCGAGGTCCACGACGAACCTCGCGAGGGTTCGGGCGATGGGCACGCCGGTTTCGATGTCGGTGGCGGTATCTTTCATGGGTATTCCTCCCTGCGTCAGATGAGAGCCAGCGAGATTGCCGGGATAAAGGAGATGAGCGAGAGGCCGAGGAGACGCACGGCGTAGAAGGGCAGCACGCCGCGGGCGACCTCATGCACGGGAATGCGGGCGATGCCGCTCATCACGAAGAGGTTGAGGCCGATGGGGGGCGTCAGCGTCGCGATCTCGACGTTGGCAACCATGATGACTGCGAAGTGGACCGGATCGATCCCGAGAGCCGTGGCCATTGGAAAGAGCAGCGGCGCAGTCAGTACAATGAGCGCGATCCCGTCGAGGAACATACCCATGACAAGAAGGACAATGTTCACGACGATCAAGAATTGCCACCATGTCAGCCCCGCTTCTTGAAGGCCCGTGACGAGTTGTTGAGATACCCCCAGGCGTGCGAGGATGAACCCGAGAAGCGAGCCGCCCATGACCACCGCGAAGATCATCGTGGTCTGGAGAAGGCTTTCCCGCGAGGTTGCCCAGAAGGTCCTGAGGTCCACGGTACGGTAGACGACAAAACCGAGAAACGCGGCGTAGGCGGCAGCGAAAGCGGAAACCTCGGTCGGGGTCATCCAGCCGGTGTAGATCGAGCCGAGCACAAGCACGGGCATCAGGATCGCCGGCAGTGTCTTGGGAAGGAGCCTGGCGAAACGGCTCCAGTCCGGAGACTGTGCCTTGGCCCCGTAATCGCCGCGTCTGGCGAGGGTATAGGTCGCGATGGAGAGCAGCACCGCCTCCATTATGCCCGGCAGGAGCCCCGCGATGAAAAGTCGGTCGATGGGAAGGCCGACGATCGAGCCGATGAGGATGAAGCCGAGCGAGGGTGGGATCATCAACCCCAGCGTGCCTCCCACGGCGACGATCGCGGCCGAAAAGCGGGCCGGGTAGGCCTCGCCGCGTAGTCCAGAGACAGTGGAGCGACCGATCGCTGCGGCGCTGCCTACCGAACTGCCCGAGACGGCGGCGAAGAAGACCGAGGCGGCCAGCACGGTGAGGGCGAGGCCGCCGCGGATCGCGCGGACAAGACTTCCCACGAGGTCGATCATCATCTGCGCGATCTGTCCGCGCATCATCAGGTTGCCCGCGAGGATGAACATCGGGATGGCGATCAGCGGGTAGGAGTTGACCGAGGAGAAGGCCGTCTGCGCGATCACCGTGGCGGGCACACCCGAGACGAAGAGCACGATGGCGGCAGTGACGAGACCCAGCACCGTGGCGACATGGGCGCCGAGGGCGAGGAGGATCAGGATGAGGGCGAGGGCGATGGCCAGTATCATGGTTCAGAACTTTCCGGCCGGGCCGTCCTCATCGTCCGCGAAGGGATCGTTTCCCTTGAGCGCACGCAGGAGAAGACGGGCGTAGTAGACGGCGTAGAGCACCGCGCCGATGGGCATTGCCATGAAGACCGCCCACATGGGCAGTTCGAGGTTCGACTCCGAGAGCATTCCCATGCTGTAGTAGCGTCGGATCTGCGGGATCGCGCCCCAGAAGAGGATGACGGCGAAGGCGAGACCGATGAGGGCGGCAAGGACGCCGCAGACCACGCGCATCCTCTGGGACAGCATTTGCGTGACCAGGTCGGTCCGGATGTGATATCCGCCCCGCCCAGCTGCGCCGAGGGTCAGGAAGAAAGCCCAGATGATCATGAAGCGTACGGCTTCCTCGGCCCAGAAATAGCTGTGCGAGAAGAAGGCACGCGAGCCCGCCTCCCAGAGCATGATGAGGGTTGCCGCGAGCAAGAGGAGAGTGGCTGCGCCAATCAGCGGGCCACGCTCGATCCGGTCCCAGAGCGAGGAGTGGACCGGCGGCGAGGAGCCGCCGGTGACATGGCTTTTATCCGGAGATGCCACACTCGGCCTCCAACGCATCGAGATCGGCGACAGCCTGCGGATAGGCGTCCGAGAAACTGGCCGAAGTGCTCGCCGTCAACTCGCGCCACTTCGCGGCCTCGGCATCGTCCGCGACGACGAGGTTGGCACCTTGGGAGGTCATCTTCTCCAAGGCTTCCTGGTCCTTCTCCATCGCCTCGGTCCACTGAGTGGTGGAGATGTCGGAGATCGCGGTACTGATCGCGTTCTGCTGCTCTGCGGGCAGGTTTTGGTACCAGTAGTCGTCGACGACAATGGCGTAGGTGAGGATCGAGAAGCCGGGGACGTAGAAGGCATTCTTGCCCGTCATGCCGATCATCTCGGCCCATCCCGCGGGGGAGGTGAAGACCCCGTCGATGGCCCCTTGCGAGAGGGCGGTAGACATCTCGGAGGCTGCCATGGAAACTGGGGAAATGCCGAGAGCGTTCATGGTGTCTTGTACGACGCGGCCGCCGGTAACGCGCACCTTGGCCCCTTCAAGATCGCCCATCGACGCGACTTCGCGGTCCGAGAAAATGAAGTAGAGGTCGGCGGTACGCAGCAGGCCAAGGACGCGCAGGCCCGAGGATTTCATGTCTTTCGAAAGAAGGTTGGTGATCCCCTCCTTCATACATGCATTCTGCATCATCTCGTCGGAGATGGCGAAGGGGAGGTTGATGACTCCCGTCTCGGGAGCAATGGTTTCGAGGCGCACGGAAACCGGCCAGACCATCTGGACAGCGCCTGTGCCGAGCGCTCCGAGAGCAGCCTGGTCGGAATAGAGTTGTCCCGCGGGGAAGACCTTCACATCGATCTCGCCGTTCGTGGCGGCGTTCACCTCCTTGGCGAAGCGGTCCATGTATTCTGTTTTCCAGTGGGTCGCGGCGACCTCGCTGGGCAGTACGAGATCCTCGGCAATTGCCGCCCCGGATATGATGGTCGCAGCCGCAAGAGTGGCCGCCAGCGTCCTGAATTTCATCATTGTCTCCTCCCTGGTGTGCGGCTGGATACGGCCGCCTGCTATGTCAGTAGTTCGTGGGGGTCTCCGCGTCGGCAGCGCGACTCTTGATGAGCGCGCTGCGCTCGAAGCTCATGAAGACGGTGTCATCATGCTTCTTGCCGAGGGTACGCACCTTGACGATGCCCTGTCCGGGGCGCGAGCGGCTCTCTCGCTTTTCCAAGACTTCGCTTTCGGCGTAGATCGTGTCGCCAGCGAAGACCGGGGCCATGAGCTTGATCTCCTCCCAACCGAGGTTGGCGATGGCCTTGCCGGACACCTCGGGCACGGACATGCCGAGCACGGTAGCAACCGTTAAGCCGGAGTTGATCAGCAGCTTTCCAAACTCGCTCTGCGAGGCGAAGTGCGCGTCGCAATGCATGGGGTGGTAGTTCATCGTCATGAGCGAGAACTGGATATTGTCCTGATCCGTCAGCGTGCGGCCGGGGCGATGCTCGTAGACGTGCCCCACTTCGAAGTCCTCGAAATAAAGACCGATTTCGCCTCTGAACCGGTTTGGTCCGACCTGCCGCATGCTTTCCTCCAACTTTGTTAGTATGTACGGACAATACGGACAACTGTCTATCTGTCAACGACTTTAAAAATGTGCGCCGACCCGTACGATGACGCTTAAAAACAGGTCAGGAGTGGAAGTAGGCGTTCCGATTAGTGCAGTTCGGATTTTGGGCGGAGCGCGAGGAAGACCGTGGATTGGTCCGAGCCCTGCGAAGCTGAGGCCATATCGGCATCTGAAACGGGCGTTCGCGGCATTTCGCTCAAGAACGGCAGGCGCAAGAAGCAGCCGGTGTTTTCGATAACCTGGGATCAATCCAGTGGCGACAGTGTCGTCCAAATGGATGGGGCGATTTCTATCGAGAATATTAAGCCACGTGTTCGGCCATATTGCGTTCGTGGCAAAAGCGGAGCTACGACCACGACCCGTGCACGGTTTGACGACGCTTATAACGACCTGATGGTTGCTGTCTTCGGACAGTAGAGAGTTGCCGCGCTCGGCGAAGCGACAACGAGGCACCTTGGCAGCATGTCGCAGCCCATGCTGGCCGACATGCTCTTGAGAGAGATGATCCGCGACTAGCGTTCGGCCTGACCCGCTCATCAACACGGCACAATGCCCGGCGGATCACCCTGCCGGGCATCTTCGTGACCGTCGAATCGCGGTCACGGTGTTCCGCCTGATTAGGCCAGGCGACTGTTACGGACGCGCCCGGATCGGATCGTGCAAGTTATTCGAATGTATAGGAAAGACACTAATGGCTGGGGTGGTAGGATTCGAACCTACGGTACACGGTACCAAAAACCGCTGCCTTACCACTTGGCTACACCCCAGCAGGTGGCGGGCGTTCTAGCGTCCAGTTGCGCGGGCTGCAAGGGTGTGGCGGGGCAAAAATCACTCTTCCTTGGCGTCGTGACTGAGCAGGTCGTTCCGGCCGGTATCGGCCCGTTCGGCATCGACGATCCGCTCGAGCGCGGCGTCCTCGACGGCGACCGGATCGAGCATGGTGTCCGGCCGGCGCGGCGCGGTGGATTCGGCGGGCGGAGGCGCCGGCGCGGGTGCGGGCGCGTCCTCGTTCGACTCGCTCACCTGGAGTGCGTTGCCCAGAAGCTGGACGCGGTACGTCGTGTCCGGAACCTCGACCCCCGCCGCTTCGATCGCGGCCTTCACGTGGCGCAGCGCCTCACCGCGCGCGCGGGCGTAGGAGGTCACTTCCTGGTCGATCCACCCGGTGATGATGAGGAAGACGGCGCCGTCCCCGATCCGCTCGATCCAGGCGAGCGGCGGGGGCTGCCTCAGCGTGAAGGGCAGGGCACCCACCGTCTCCTCGGCGAGGGTGCGCATAGCGGCCAGATCGGCATCCCCGGCGACGCCGACCTCGAAGGAGAAGCGCCGCTCCTTGTTGCGCGTGTAGTTCACGATGCGGCTTTTGAAGACGGTCGCGTTGGGCAGGCGGATCTGGTTGCCGTCGAGCGACAGCAGGATCGTCGCGCGGCTCGTCAGGCGGATCACCTTGCCGAGGTCTCCGTCGATCTCGATCAGGTCGTTGGGCCGGAACGGCTGCCGGATCGACAGCATGATCGAAGCGATGAAGTTCTCCACCGTATCCTTCACCGCAAAGCCGAACGCGAGGCCGACGATGCCCGCCGCCCCGAGGATCGTGCCCAGAAGGGCCGTTGCGTTGAGGATGTCGAGCGCCGTCACGAGGGCGACAATGCAGAAGACCAGCCGCAGGATCATCCGGTAGATGTCGGCGATGAAGGCATTGGGAGCGATGCGGTCCCAGGGCTGCCTGCGCGTTCCGAGAAAGAGACCGAGCGCGACGATGGCGGCGGCGATGCAGAGTGCGACGAGCAGGAGCGGGCCGAAGGCGATGAGCTGCTGGGTCCGGTCCTGGAAGCGTTCGAGCGCCGGGTTCAGCCGCTCGCCCAGATCGGTGCTCGCGACCAGATCGTTCTGGATGGCGACGACGCCCTCGACTCTGTTCGCGATCTCTTCCACGCGGGCGGACCGGGATGCATCCAGCACCGTGCCGCCGAGCGTGACGATGCCGTTGCTGACGTCGATGCGGACGTCGTCGTACCCGTCCAGTTGCCCGAGGATGCCGCGGATGCGGGTTGCGATGGCGTCGTCGTTTGCAGATCCGCTTTCGACGGTGATCGTGTTGCCCGGCGTCGTCGTCTGCGCCGCGAGGGGCAGCGGCAGAAGAAGGGCGAGGAGAAGGACGAGGAAGCGCATGGGACGGCCGGGGCAGGGGGCGGGACCGGCCAAGCGTAGACGCCCGTCGCCCGCCGCGCCAGCGCCTCAGATGCGGGCCGGCTCTTCCTTGGCGATCGCGTCGAAGCGCATCAGGGTGGCCACGAGCTCCGCCATCCGGTCCAGCGGGATCATGTTGGGGCCGTCGGAGGGCGCGGTGTCCGGGTCGGGATGGGTCTCGATGAAGACCGCCGCGATGCCGAGCGAGACCGCTGCCCGCGCGAGGACAGGCGCGAATTCGCGCTGCCCGCCGGAGGCACCACCGAGGCCGCCGGGCTGCTGCACGGCGTGGGTCGCGTCCATCACCACCGGCCAGCCGGTTTTCGCCATGGTCGGCAGGCCGCGCATGTCCGTCACCAGTGCGTTGTACCCGAAAGAGACGCCGCGCTCGGTGAGGAGGATCCGCTCGTTGCCGGTGGAGGCAATCTTCGCGGCGACGTTCTCCATGTCCCAGGGCGCGAGGAACTGACCCTTCTTGACGTTGATCGCGGCGCCGGTCTGCCCGGCCGCCAGAAGCAGATCGGTCTGGCGGCACAGGAAGGCGGGGATCTGGAGGATGTCCACCGCATCGGCGGCGGCGGCGCACTGATCGGGCGCGTGGATGTCCGTGAGGACGGGGCAGCCGATCCGCTCGCGCACCGCGGCAAGCTGGGCGAGGCCGTCCTCGAGACCGGGCCCGCGGCGGCCTGAGAGCGAGGTGCGGTTGGCCTTGTCGTAGGACGCCTTGAAGACGAAGGACGCGCCTGCCGCGGCGCAGGCCTCCGCCATCGTCTCGGCGATGGCCAAGGCGTGGTCCAGCCCTTCGAGCTGACAGGGGCCAGCGATGATGGTGAGCGGAAGATCGTTGCCGCAGCTTATGCCGGCGCCGAGATCGACGGATTTTTGTGGGGTCATGCCGTTACCTGTTCGCGCAGCACCGAGGCGGTGAGCGAGACGAGAAGATAGATGCCGGAGAAGATGAAGAAGGCGAGGAGCGTATTCTCGAAGCCTCTGGGATAGGTCGCCTCGTCGGGGGCCACCGGGGCCACGCCCATCGCCATGTAGCGGACCTGGCGGTTGGCCTCGATGCGGGCGCCCTCCATCTGCTGCGCGGCCTGCTGGAGCAGAAGCTGCCGGGTCGCGAGATCCGCCTCCGCAATGCGCAGCTCGCCTGTGATCCGCGCGAGGGACGCGCCGCCCGAGGCGCCTTGCGTCATCGAGGAGCGCAGCCGTGCGATCAGCTCCTCGAGCCGCGCGATCTCCCCGCGGACGGCGGCGACGCGCGCCTCGTTGGGGCTGGACGTCGAGAGGAACTGGTCGAGCTGCAGCTTCTTCTGGTTCAGCTCCAGCTCGAATTGCGTGATCTGCGACATGAGCGAGCTGCTTTCGGAGACCGGATCGAGCACGCCGAGGCGTTCCTGTAGGTCCAAGACGCGGTTCTGCGCCTCCTGCACCCGTTCCTCGGCTTCCTCGAAACTCTCCCTCGCGCCGGCCATCTGGTCGTCCCTGAGGCGGGAGGTCAGCTGGTCCACCTGTTCCTCGGCATAGCCGATCAGCGCTTCGGAGAAGGATTGAGAGGCCTCCGGCGTGGCCGCGATCACCTCCATCTTGAGGATGCCCTCGGACGGGTCGAACCCGACTTTCACGTTCTTCTGGTAGATCCCGTACGCGTCTTCCATCGAGGCGCCCGGCTCCAGCCGCTGGAGCGGGTCGATCCAGTCCTGGCTGAAATGGGCGCGGAAGCCGAGATCCCGGTCCAGCCGCAGCATCGCGTCCCGCGACTGGAGGTAGGATTGCACCGTGGTCGAATCCTGCTGAACGGCGAGGCCGGTGCCCTGGAACAGCCCGCCGAGGCCCATGGCGCCCTGCGCTTCGGCCTGCTGGATCACGAATTCGGACTTGGTGGCGTAGAGCGGCGTCGCCATGACGTTGTAGTACCAGCCGGCGAGGATGGTCGGCAGCAGCACGAAGAAGGCGAGCCGCACCATGAGAAGGAGCGACTTGCGGCGACGGCGGCGGCCGATATCGCGCTGGATCTTCCAGATCTCGGCGGCGCTCTCCTCGGGCAGGCGGAGCGGATTCGATGACGGCTCGACCACGGCCGGCGGGCCATGCTGCGGGACCGTCGCCGGCAGGCCGCCGCTAGCCGCCTCAAGCGACGTGCCTTGCGACGTCGCGGGCGTTTTCGCCTCCGGCACGACCAGTTCGAGCATGTTGGCGCGCTGGAACGGGTCGATCCCCCTGGCGCGAAGGAGCCGGACGGCATCGAAATCGGAGGTCGGCGCAAGGCCGTGCTTGTGGGCGACACGTCGCGCCATGCGCAGCTGCCGACCCGTCAGCCCCTCGCGGCGGATCGAGGCGATGTCCACCTCGCTGGCCATCTCGGCCGCGTCCGTGATCTCGCCGGAGAATGCGCTGCGGCTGCCGGAGCGGGGCCCAGAACTGGCAGGCGCCGCGCCGTCCGTCCCGGTCCGCAACTCCTCGACCGCCTGCGCGCGGGGCTGCGCCGCCGCCTCGGCCATGGCGTCCGACGGCTGGACGGCGGCCTTGGCCGCGGTCACTGCCTCGGCCGGCTGCGCCGCCGACACCCGTTCGGCCTCGGCCACGGACGCGCGCTGAGCCGCCGGGACAACGCCTTCGGCCAGCGCCTCTCCGCGCCTCAGGCGGTATTTCCTAGCCCTGGCCTTGGTAGTCATAGAGTGCCTTGGCCTCTTCGAGGGTGTCGAACATGTGCAGCTTGCCGTTGCGGAGGACGGCGGCGGAGCGGGCGAATTTCTCCAGCGTCTCTGGCTGGTGCGATACGATCACCACCGTCGTGCTCTTCAGCCGTTCGCGCAGGATGGATCCCGCCTTGCGGTTGAACTCCACGTCGGTGGTATGCGGCATCCCCTCGTCGATCAGGTAGATGTCAAAGTCCAGCGCCAGCATGAGCGAGAAGCAGAACCGTGACCTCATTCCCGCGCTGTAGGTGCCCATCGGCTGGTCGTAATACTCCTCCAACCCGCAGAGCCAGCGGCTGAAGGCTTCGACGTAATCCGGGTCAAGCCGGTACAGACGGGCGATGTAGCGGGCGTTCTCCCGGCCGGTATGCTTGGTGACGACACCGCCCATGAAGCCGAGCGGGAAGGAGATGCGGCTGGTGCGGGTGATCTGCCCCTCGTCCGGCTTCTCCAGCCCCGCCATCATGTTGATCAGCGTGGTCTTACCGGTGCCGTTGGGAGCAAGGATGCCGATCGAGTGGCCCAGTTCGACGCGCAGGTTCGCCCGGTCGAGGATCACCTTGCGGCGCTGGCCCGTCCAGAACGATTTGCTGACATTGGTGAACTCGATCATGGGGCGTCCGCCGCGGCCGTGTGGGGCCACCATGCATCATGGGGCGCTTCCAGTCTGTAAAGGATCACGGGCCTTTTCGGCGGCATTATGTCGTCAAAGTGAGGTAATCTGACCGAAGATCGCCGGATTCTGGCGACACCGCGGCGGGCCCGCCGTCCCTTGCCGGGGCTCGGGGCCGGGCCTAGCTCATGGCGGCGATGAACGATCCACGCCCTCTTCCGGAGCGCCTCGGCGCCTGCACGATCTGCGCCGATCGCTTCGCCGCGACGGCCTCCGCGCATCGTCCCAATCCCGTCGTGTGGTTCCGCAACGAGGCACGTCTGCTCATTGCGTCGCAGGCGCCGGGGATGCGCGTTCACAAGGCCAACAAGCCGTTCTGGGATCGCTCCGGGGACCGTCTCCGCGATTGGCTGGGGCTGGACGAGGCCACGTTCTATGACCGCAAACGCGTCGCCATCATTCCGATGGGCTTTTGCTTTCCAGGCTACGACGCGAAAGGCGGGGACCTGCCGCCGCCGAAGGTCTGCGCCGAGACGTGGCGGCAGGACGCGCTCGATTATGCCGGGCCGTTCCGCCTGACCGTACTGATCGGGGGCTACGCGCAGAAATGGCACCTCGGTCCGCTGGCCGCCGGCGGGGTGACGAAGACGGTCGCGAAATGGGAGGAGCTTGCGCCGCGCGGGATCTTCCCCTTGCCGCACCCGTCCTGGCGCAATACCGCGTGGCTGAAACGCAATCCGTGGTTCGAGGCGGACGTTTTGCCCGAGCTCCGGGCGCAGGTTGGAAAGGCGATCTCATGAGCGCGACGGCAATCGATGCGGCCCATGCGGCCATGGAGAGCGCGCCGCAGGACGATGCCGCACGGCTCCGTTTCTACGAGCGGCTGGCGGATGCGGAACTGTTCCTCCTCCTCGAGAAGGAGGCAGACGGGGACGCGATCGAGCCTCGCGTCTTTCCGCTGGAGGACGGGCCGGTCGTCCTCGCCTTTGATCGGGAGGAACGGCTGGCCGCATTTGCCGGGCCGTCGCCCTATGCCGGGATGTCGGGGCGCTCGCTGTCCGAGCTTCTCGCGGGGCAGGGGCTGGGCCTTGGGCTGAACCTCGAGGTCGCGCCGTCCTCCACCCTCCTGCCGGCCTCTGCTGTGAGCTGGCTTTCCGAAACCCTGGCTCACCGCCCCTCCGAAGCGGCGGCCCGGCCGGACGAGATCTCGGCGCCCACCGGCCTGCCGGAGGCGCTGCTGACCGCGCTGGACGCCAAGCTGGCGACCGCCGCCGGCCTCGCCCCCATGGCCTACCTCGCGGCCGTCACCTACGAGGGCGGGGCGAGGGGGCACCTTCTGGCGTTCGTGGGCGTCGTGCCGGGGGCGGAGCCGTCGCTCGCCCGCGCGACCGGCGAGGCGCTGACCTTCTCGGGGATCGAGGCGGGCGCGCTCGACGTCGCCTTCTTCCGCGCGTCCGATCCAGTGGCGGCCAGGCTGGCCCGGGTCGGCCTGCGCTTCGACCTGCCGAAAGCCGAAACACCGGTGCGCGCGGCCCCCGGAAGCGACCCAGACGCGCCGCCGCGCCTGCGCTAGGGGCGCCCGTCCGTCCTCCCTCGCTTGACATGGGGGACGGCGCGGGGTGTATCGGCGCGGACATTTTCATGCCACCGCCCCGAAAGGCTCGCCCCCATGCATCCTTACCGCTCGATGACCTGCGCCGATCTCCGCAAGGAGCATGTCGGACAGACCGTCCGTCTCGCCGGGTGGGTCCATCGCATCCGGGATCACGGCGGCGTCCTCTTCATCGACCTGCGCGACCATTACGGCACGACGCAGGTCCTCGCGGATTCCGACAGCCCGGTCTTCAAGGACATCGAGAAGCTGCGCTCCGAATGGTGCATCCGGATCGACGGCGAGGTGAAGGCGCGGGACGAGAGCCTCGTGAACTCCAAGCTGCCGACCGGCGAGATCGAGGTCTATGCCCGGGACATGGAAGTTCTCGGCGCCTCGGAGGAGCTGCCACTCATCGTCTTCGGCGATCAGGAATACCCCGAGGAAACGCGCCTGCGCTATCGCTACCTCGACCTGCGCCGCGCGGTGATGCAGAAGAACATGACGCTCCGGTCGGACGTGGTCTCCTCGATCCGCAGGCGGATGTGGGACCAGTCGTTCCGCGAGTACCAGACGCCGATCATCACGGCCTCCTCGCCCGAGGGCGCGCGGGACTTTCTCGTCCCCTCCCGCCTGCATCCGGGCAAGTTCTACGCGCTTCCGCAGGCCCCGCAGCAGTTCAAGCAGCTGATCATGGTGTCCGGCTTCGACAAGTACTTCCAGATCGCGCCCTGCTTCCGCGACGAGGACCCGCGCGCCGACCGCTCGCCCACCGATTTCTACCAGCTGGACATGGAGATGTCCTTCGTCACGCAGGAGGACGTCTTCGCGGCGATCCAGCCGGTCGTTCAGGGCGTGTTCGAGGAGTTCGGCGAGGGGGCCAAGGTCGACGATGTCTGGCCGCAGATCTCCTATGCCGACGCGGCCCTCTGGTACGGCACCGACAAGCCCGACCTGCGCAACCCGATCAAGATGGAGCGCGTGTCCGAGCACTTCGCGGGCTCGGGCTTCGCGATCTTCGCCAAGATCCTCGAGCAGGACGGCACCGAGATCCGCGCCATCCCCGCGCCCGGCGGCGGCTCCCGCAAGTTCTGCGACCGGATGAACGCGTTTGCGCAGAAGGAGGGCCTGCCGGGGATGGGGTACATCTTCTGGCGCGACGGCGAGAACGGCCTCGAGGCGGCCGGCCCGCTGGCGAAGAACATCGGCCCCGAGCGGACCGAGGCCATCCGTCAGCAGCTCGGTCTCGGTAAGGGCGATGCCGCGTTCTTCCTCGGCGGTCGTCCGGAGGAGTTCGAGCGTGTGGCCGGAAAGGCGCGTACCACCATCGGCGACGAGCTGGGCCTGACCGATCAGAATCGCTTCGCGTTCGCCTGGATCGTCGACTTCCCGATGTACGAGAAGGACGAGGAGACGGGTCGCGTCGATTTCTCCCACAACCCCTTCTCCATGCCGCAGGGCGGGATGGAGGCGCTGGAGGGCGATCCGCTGAAGGTGCTCGGGTACCAGTACGACCTCGCCTGCAACGGCTACGAGCTGATCTCGGGTGCGATCCGGAACCACCGTCCGGAGATCATGTTCAAGGCGTTCGAGCTTGCCGGCTACGGCGAGGACGAGGTGCGCAAGCGCTTCGGCGGCATGGTCAACGCGTTCCGCTTCGGCGCCCCGCCCCACGGTGGCTGCGCGGCCGGCATCGACCGGATCGTCATGTTGCTGGCGGGCGAGGAGAATATCCGCGAGGTCATCATGTTCCCGATGAACCAGCGCGCCGAGGACCTGATGATGGGCGCGCCGTCCGAGCCGGCGGGCGAGCAGCTCCGCGAATTGTCCCTGCGGGTTCTGCCGCGGGAGTGAGGCGACCGGCGATATGGCGTCCTGCGGGAGATCCCGGGGGCCGCCGCATCGCTTGCATCTCGCCGGATCTTGACGCTTTGCGCTAACCCTCCGGGCGGACCTTCGGCGCCAGTCCGCGGCCTGAAGTGCAGCGCGCCACGGCCGCGAGGACCGAAGCGGCGCGGTATCACTCGATCGTGCGCGGCGCCGGGGCGGTGCGGCTGGATCGGGCAGGCCGGATCGGCGAGACTCCGTCCGATCCAACCTGCCCGAGGCGTACCCATCCCGTGACGTTCCAGCCAGAGATCGCCGCGATCCGCTTCGGCACAGGTCTCGGCCCGACGCACCGTCCGCCGACCTCTCCCGAAGCGCTCCTGCGTCCGCTCGCCGGGCCGGACGACATGGCCGCGCTGCATCCGATCCCGCGCTCCGGCCATATCGAGGCCGAAGTTCACGCGATCCGCACGCTCGTGCGCCAGAAACGGGACGAGCCGGATCGCGAGGAGGAGCTGGACCGTGCGATGCGCGCACGGCGGGACGCCCTGCGCGATCTTCACGCCGGGATGGCCGCCGCGACCTTTGCCCGCGCCATGGACACTGCCGACCCGTTCCGCGAGCGGCTGGTGCAGTTCTGGCAGGACCATTTCACCGTTCTCGGGATGGGTGGCCTCGGGGACTACGCGGTCGCGCCCTACATCGAATCGGCCATCAGGCCCCATCTTCAGGGACGGTTCGCGGACATGCTGCGCGCCGTCATCCAGCATCCCGTCATGCTCCTCTACCTCGATCAGAACCGCTCGGTCGGCCCGAATTCGGTCAAAGCGAGGCGCGGCAACCAGATGAACGGGATGAACGAGAACCTCGCGCGCGAGCTTCTGGAGCTGCATACGCTGGGCGTCGGCGCGGGCTACGATCAGGGGGACGTGCGCCAGCTCGCCGAACTCCTCGCCGGGCTCGGCGGCAACCTCGAGAACGGCTTCCGGTTCTTCGTGGATTACGGCGAGCCGGGGCCCGAAACGGTGGTCGGCCGATCTTACGGGCGTCGCGATCCGAAGCTGGAGGACATCCACGCCGTTCTCGAAGACCTGTCTGTTCATCCCGAGACGGCCCGGCACATGGCGCGCAAGCTCGCGGTCCACTTCGTTTCTGATGTGCCGGACCCGGCGCTCGTCGATCACATGGCTGCGCGCTGGGCGGATACGGGCGGCGAGCTGATGACCGTTTACGAGGCGCTTCTGGAGCATCCGTCGGCGCAGGAGGGCCCCCTTCAGAAGGCGAAGCTGCCCTTCGGGCTCATGACCTCGGCCTTCCGCGCACTCGGACTGGACGGCGCCCGCCTGACGGCGCTCGATGCGCCCCGGGTGCGCCGCCTCCTCTTTCGGCCGCTCGCCGCGATGGGGCAGCCGTGGCAACGCCCGCTCGGTCCCGATGGCTGGCCGGAGGCGGCGGAGCGCTGGATCACCCCGCAAGGCCTTGCGGCGCGGATCACCTGGGCGATGGATCTGACGCGGAAGCTCGAGATCGAGCTGCCGGACCCGCGGGACTTCCTGACCCATGCCCTTGGGACAATCGCGTCCGAGGAGACGATCTTCGCGGCCCATGCCGCGGAGACGGTGGAGGACGGGGTCGCGCTCGTCATCTGCTCCCCCGATTTCCAGAGGAGATGAGGACATGATCGACAGACGCTCCCTTCTCCTGCGAGGTGCGGCGCTCGGCTGCTCCGCGGCAGCGAGCCCCCTCATTTCCCCCGTCGCCCTCGCGAGCGCGCCGTGGGATGCCCGCCTCGTCGTCGTCATCCTGCGCGGCGCGATGGACGGGCTCGACGCCATCCGGCCCGTCGGCGATCCGCATTATGCCGAGTTGCGTCCCGGCCTTCTCGCCGCCGTTCCGGGTGTTCCCATTTCCGATTTCTGGGCGCTCCATCCCGCGCTTTCCCGCCTCGTGCCGCTCTGGGAGAAGGGCGAGCTGGCCTTCGCCCATGCCGTCTCCACGCCCTATCGCGACAAGCGCAGCCATTTCGACGGGCAGGACCTCCTAGAAGCCGGGACGGGCTTCGTTCCGGGCGCCCCGCGCGCGCGGGACGGCTGGCTCAACCGTATGCTGCAGGTCGTGCCGGGGATGGAGGCGGAAACCGCCTTTGCCGTCGGGCGGGACGACATGCTCCTGCTGACGGGGGACGCCCAGGTGGCGAACTGGGCCCCCGAGCAGCGGCTGACCCTGACGCCGCAGGCAGAGCGCCTCCTCAATCGTCTCTATGCGAGCGATCCCCTTTTCGGCAGTTCCGTGCGGGAGGCGATCGCGCTGACGGAGAGTCTCGCGGCCTCCGAGGGGACCGACCTCGATGCCGAGGAGATGGAGGAGATGTCCGGGATGACGTCGATGAGTGCCGGCAACCATGCCGATCTCGCCCGGTTCACCGCGGATCGTCTGCGCAGGGACACCCGCGTCGCGGCCTTCTCGCTGACGGGATGGGACACGCACAACAAGCAGATCGGCGGCATCGACAAGGCGCTCACGCAGCTTAGCGACGTGATCGAGGTTCTGCAGGTCGGCCTTGGCGAGATCTGGGGCAAGACGGCGGTCCTCGCGATGACCGAGTTCGGCCGCACCGCGCGGGAGAACGGGTCGGGCGGCACGGATCACGGAACCGGCGGCGCGATGCTCATGGCCGGAGGGGCGGTCCGGGGCGGGACGGCCTTCGGAGCGTGGCCGGGGCTGTCCGAAGGGGACCTCTACGATCGTCGGGACCTGATGCCGACAGGTGATGTCCGCGCCTTCGCCGCAAGCGCGATGGAGGGCCTCTTCGGGCTCGATCGGACCGTGCTTGAAAGCGCGGTCTTTCCCGGCCTCGACATGGCCGGGACGGACAGGGTCATCCTCTGACGCGCAGATCCCTTCGCCTCAGAGGGCCAGCCGCTCCCGTGCCAGGGCGCCGATCCGCGCGGCAAAGACCTCCTGACAGCTCCCTTCGAGGTCGATCGCCGTGGCGCTGATATGGGGGTCGTCCGCAGCGCGGCCGAGGGAGGCGAGGAACTGCGTCAGGTACTCGAGTCGTGCCCCTTCGGTCTCCCCCGATCGAGCGACCTCCTGGGCGTGCAGCAGGTCCTCCTGAAGGCTCGTGAGATCCGGCTTGACGATCTCGCTCGATACGGCTCGGACCGACATGTCGGGCGAGGAGATCGGCAGGTAGCGCAGGATCGTCTGCTGAAAGGCCGCGAGGCCGAAGATCGGCTTGGGCATGAAGGCATCCGCTCCGGCCTCCAGCGCGCTGGCTTCGGCCAGGTCATCCCCGCTGGTGGCGATGATCGCCGGAATGCGCGGTTCGGCCCTCGACAGCTCCCGCACCAGATCGAGGCCGGAGCCATCCGGCAGGCCGATATCGATGATCATCGCGCTCGGCCGATAGACCGCGAGATGGCGGCGCGCCGAGGCCACGCAATCCGCGCGCCGAAGCCGGGCGCCGCTCTTGAGGCAGAGACAGCGCAGGACCTCGCTGGCAAGTCGGCTGTCCTCCACCGTCATGATCGTCAGTCCGGCAAGCGGTCGGTCCGCGGTTCGCTTCGGTGCGGTGTTGATGATCTCGAAGTCGTTCATGGTGTCCCCCGTTCCTGGGTTGGTTGCTGTTTCTGGCTTGCAACCCGATTGAGCGGTGAAATCCCCTAATACGGAGTAAAGGCCGCCGGAGAATCTGTCGCGGGGGGTGCCCCTTGCGATGAGGCTCTGGCGCTTTCATAGCAGGGGGCAGCCTAGACGCCTCGGAGACCGCCCATGATCGGCCGCCTCAACCACGTCGCCATCGCCGTGCCGGATCTCGCCGCCGCGACGGAGCAGTATCGCGGCGCGCTCGGCGCGGATGCGGGCGCGCCGCTGACCTTGCCGGACCACGGTGTACGGGTCGTCTTCGTCACGCTGCCCAACACCAAGATCGAGCTCATGGAGCCCCTTGGCGAGGAGAGCCCGATCGCACGCTTCCTGGAGGCCTCGCCTTCGGGTGGCCTCCACCATATCTGCTACGAGGTCGCGGATATCGGAGCCGCGCGGGATCGTCTCGTGGCGACAGGCGCGCGCGTTCTCGGAGACGGCACGCCGAAGGCCGGCGCCCACGGAAAGCCAGTGCTCTTCCTTCACCCGAAGGATTTCAGCGGCACGCTCATCGAACTGGAGGAAGTCTGAATGTCCATCGCATCTGTCTTCGTGGTGCTCGCGGTCCTGTGGTTCCTCGTCCTGTTCCTGGTGCTACCGGTGCGGTTGAAGACCCAAGGGGACGTCGGGGCGCTGGTGCCCGGAACGCACAAGTCCGCCCCCGAGGATTTCCGCGTGGGACGCACCGCGCTCATCGTCACGGCCATCACCATTCCGCTCTGGCTGCTGTCGGTGTTTTTCATCGTGACGGACTACGTCACGCTCGACGATTTCGATCTCTATAAGCGGTTCGGTCCGAACGGCGCGCCGCTTGCCCCTCCCAGCGATGAAACAGGTGGGTGAAGGTCGCGGCCCCCAGGATCGGAATGAAGAGGTTCACAACCGGGATCGACAGGGGGGCTGCCATCAACGCTCCGGCGCCCCAGATCTTCAGCCGGTGACGATGCCGCGCCGCCCGCGCGCCTGAGCGCCCGAGCCGGCGCATGGCGACCATGGAGAAGTACTCCCGTCCCAGCAGGAAGCCGTTCACCGCCCAGAAGAGGAAGGGCGCAAGCGGCCCGACGAAGAAGTAGAGCGTCAGTGCTACCGCGTTCACCGCGACGATGAGGACGAGGAACTGGGCGCTGTCCACCAGCGCCTCTCCCCAGGGCAGCCCGTCGGCGGGAGGCAGGCCGGGATAATGCTCCGCCTCGACGGCCTCCGCCACGTCCTCGAGGAACAGCCCGGTAAAGGCCGAGGCGACCGGCACCATCAGGAAGACGGACAGGACCAGCATGAGAAGCAACGAGGCGACCGATGCTGCGTCGTCCACCCAGGAGATCTCGCCGAAATAGGGAAGCGAGATCGCTTCGGGGACGAGCCAGCCCACGAGCCAGAAGGTCAGCCCGTAAAGCCCGGCGAGAAGAAGGAGCGTCAGGCCGAGGCCGAGGAGGAGAACCCGCAGGAAGCGGGGATCCACCATCTGCGCCAGGGCCTTGCCGAAGTCGGCGAGGATCATGGCAGGAACGTCACGATATCGGAAAGGTCAGGACGGGGGCGCTCCGGCGGCGCGGCGGTCTCGGTGCCGATATGAATGAAGGCGGCGACGTACTCTTCTTCGCCGAGGGAGAGGCCCTCGCGGCCGAACTCAGCGTCATGGGCGGGCCAGCCGGTGAGCCAGTTCGCCCCCCATCCGGAGGCGAGCGCGGCCGACAGAAGGCCGTAGCAGGCCGCCCCGACGGACAGGGTCTGCTCGATCTGGGGCACCTTGGCGCTTTCTTTCGGCGATCCGATCACCGCGACGGCGCAGCCGCTGTCCGCGAACTGGGAGACGCCCTTGCCGAGATCGCGTTCGGGCAGATCGAGGGCCGTTCCGCGGGTCCCCGCCAGCGCCGCCAACCGCTCCAGCGCGCCCTTGCCGAGCACGACGAACCGCCACGGCACGAGGGCGCCGTGATCGGGGGTGCGTGCGGCGGCGGTGAGCAGGGTCTCCAGCGTCGCCTGATCGGGGTAGGGCGCCTCCAGCGTCTTGGCGGGGCGGGACCGGCGCGTCAGGAGGAAGTCCATCGCGGCGGGGCTTGGGTCGGGCATGGGAGCGCTCCTCTTCGGTCGGGGCGCAGGTGTCCGTCAAAGCCGCCCGCCGCGCAAGGGGCGGCTCAGAAAAGCGCCTCGGCCATCTCGGCGATCTGCCCCTCGACGAAGCGGTCGAAGGCCGGGCCGGGTTGCCGGGCGGCGAAGGTCTGCGCCAGGGGATCGGGCGCGTGGACGTCAGTGCCGGAGAGCCGCTCCAGGACTGCATGACCGCAGAAGGGGACGTAGACCTCCGAGTACCCACCCTCGTGGACCAGCGTCAGCCGCCCGCCGCAGAGGTCCCGCGCCGCCTCCATCACCATTCCGGTCATCTCCGAGAAGGTCCCGGCCGTCGCCATCATCCGCCCGAGGGGGTCGATCAGCGCGGCATCGTACCCGCAGGCGACCACGATGGCATCGGGCTCGAAGCGGCGAAGGGCCGGAAGGACGATCCGTTCCATCGCATGAAGATACCCGACATGCCCGGTCCCGGCGGGGAGCGGCACGTTGATGTTCGCGCCGAGGCCCTCCCCCTCACCGCGCATCTCGAAGCTGCCCGTGTCGACGGGATAGTTCCGCTCCTGATGCAGGGAGATCGAGAGGACGTCCGCCCGGTCGTAATAGATCGCCTCGGTTCCGTTGCCGTGATGCACGTCCCAGTCGATCACCGCGACCCGGCCCGCGAGGCCCTCGGCCTGCGCCGCCTCGACAGCGATGGCGATGTTGGCGAGAAGGCAGAACCCGTTGGGCCAGTCCGGCAGGCAGTGATGCCCCGGCGGGCGGGACAGGGCATAGGCGTTTTCCAGTTCCCCCCGCAGCACGGACAGGACCGCATCCCGCGCAAGCCCGGCGGAAAGAGCGGCGATCTCGTAGCCTCCCGGCCCGAAGGGCGCCCGCAATCCCAGCTCGCCGCCGCCCTGACCCGACAGCTCGCGGAACCGCGACAGGTAGGAGTCGGGATGGACCCGGCGCAGCTCCTCCTCCGTCGCGGGCTCGGCGGTCCGCACGTCGAGCTGCCGCGCAAGGCCCGTCACCTCGACGAGGTTCTTCAGGCGCCGTTTCGTCTCCGGATTCTCGGGCAGACCGCCGGGAAGGGGCTGGACATAGCCGCCCACCGGCAGGTTCATCGCGTAATTGCCGCCGCCGTGCCAGAAACAGCGTTCGTCGGTGAAGAATCCGGTCGCCATGCGCGCCTCCTCATGAGAGGGCCGAACCTAGGCGGATCGCGGGAGAGGGGAAAGATGAAGAAGGGCGCGCTGTCACATCTCGCCGAAACCGGCACGGAGCTGAGCGTCCGCGTCACACCGGGCGCCTCGGCCGAGAGCGTCGCCGAGACGGATGCGGGGCTCGCGATCCGCGTCACCGCTCCGCCAGCGGACGGGCAGGCGAACAAGGCCGTTCAGAAGCTTCTCGCCCGCGCCCTGGGGCTCCCGAAGTCGCGCCTGACCCTCGAGCGAGGCCACTCCGCGCGGGACAAGACGTTTCGGATCGAGCCCTGAGGCCCGCTAGTCTTTCAGCGCAATCCTCCGAGGGACGCCGAAGGGGCAGGGCATACCCTCTACCGGCCCGTGCGCCTCACGCCTTGCGGATGGGGGTCACCCGGTTCACATGGCCCATCTTGCGCCCCGGGCGGGCTTCCGCCTTGCCATAAAGGTGAAGCGCGGCGCCCGTCTCCGCCGCCATTGCGGGCAGGCGGCCCACGTCGTCCCCGATCAGGTTCTCCATCACCACGTCCGAATGGCGGGACCCGTCGCCGAGCGGCCAACCCGCTATGGCCCGGATGTGCTGTTCGAACTGGTCCACCGCGCAGCCGTTCTGCGTCCAGTGTCCCGAATTGTGGACCCGCGGCGCGATCTCGTTCACGACGAGGCCGTCCGCGGTGACGAAGAGCTCCACCCCGAGGACACCGACATAATCGAGCGCGTTCAGGATCCGGCCCGCCAGGATCACGGCATCGGTATTCAGGCGGGACGCGATGGGGGCCGGTACCGTTGTCTCGTGCAGGATGCCATTGCGGTGAACGTTCATCCCCGGATCGAAACAGCTCACCTGTCCATCCGCCCCGCGGGCGGCGATCACGCTGATCTCGCAGGCGAACTTCACGAAGCCTTCGAGGATGGCGGGCACGCCGGCGAGCTCTTCAAGCGCGGGTTCCGCCGCCTCCGGCCGGTCGATCCGCGCCTGCCCCTTGCCGTCATAGCCGAGGCGCCGGGTCTTGAGGATCGCGGGCGAGCCGATCTCTGCGATGGCCTCCCGCAGGGACCTGGCGTCCTGCACCGGCGCATGGGGCGCGACGGCGAGGCCAAGCCCCTCCAGGAACTGCTTTTCGGTCAGCCGGTCGGAGCTGACTTCGAGCGCCTTGCGACCCGGATAAATCGGTGTCTCTGCGCCGATGAGGTCCAGTGCTTCGGCCGGGATGTTCTCGAACTCGTAGGTGATGACGTCGCAGCCCGCGGCAAAATCGCGAAGAGCCGAGACATCGTCCCAGCCGGCCTTCACATGCGTGTTGGCGACATGGGAGGCGGGCGGATTGCCGGCGGGATCGTAGATGCAGGTGCGGTACCCGAGCCGGGCGGCCGCGATGGAGAGCATGCGGCCAAGCTGCCCGCCGCCCAGAATGCCGATCACGGCGCCTTGCGGCAGCATCTCAGTCATCGCTCGGAACCTCCGGGATCGAGGCGGACAGATCGGCGCGCCAGCGATCCAGCCGCTCGGCCAGCGCGGCATCCGAATTGGCAAGGATGGCGGCGGCCATGAGCCCGGCATTGGCGGCGCCCGCCGCGCCGATGGCCATGGTCGCGACGGGATAGCCGCGCGGCATCTGCACGATCGAGTAAAGCGAATCGACGCCCGAAAGCGCCTTCGTCTGGATCGGAACGCCGATCACGGGCACCCGCGTCTTGGATGCGACCATTCCCGGAAGATGCGCCGCTCCGCCCGCGCCCGCGACGATCGCCTTGAGGCCACGCCCCGCGGCACTCTTGCCGAAGTCCCAGAGGCGGTCCGGTGTGCGATGGGCGGAGACGATGCGCACCTCGAACGGAACGTCCAGCTCCTCCAGGATCAGAGCCGCCTCCTTCATCGTCGGCCAGTCGGACTGGCTGCCCATGATGATCGCCACGACTGGATCGGCCATGTTCGCTCCAAAAAAGGAAAGGATCGTGTCGCGGCCCGATCTACATCGCGGGCGGGTCAGGGGGCAATTGCGGCCAGGCGCAAATCGTCACCCCGGCGGCGAGTCCCGCCGGCGATGTGGCATTCAGGCGATAATGTCGGGGGTGATCTGGTCTTCGAGATGCGCGATGCGGTCCTTGAGGGACAGCTTCTGCTTCTTGAGACGGCGGATCGCGAGGGTGTCCAGCCGCAGTCCGCCTTCCAGCGCCGCGATGGCCTCGTCGAGTTCCCGATGCTCCCGCTGCAGGACGTCCAGCCGCACGCGCTTGACCTCGATCGGGTCCATTTCGTTGAAAGCGTTCATGGCGGCGATTCCCGGCGGGGCGAATTGTGGTGAATGAGCCGTATCATAGGCCGGAACCATGGATCCGCATAGCCTTTTGAGGCGCCCGCCCCAACATCTTGCAGGCAAGCGGACCGGGGCCCATATGTGTGTCACGGTCGCCGAAACGGGGCCGATGACGGCATGGTCGCTTGAGCAAGGACGTGCAGACATGACGAAACCGACACTCGGCTCATACCCGTTCCTTCTCGGGTTCGAGCAGCTGGAACGCCTCGTCGAGCGGACGGCGAAGTCCGGCAACGAGGGCTATCCGCCCTACAATATCGAGCAATCCGGAGAGCGCAGCTATCGCATCACGCTCGCCGTGGCCGGGTTCTCCGAGGAGGATATCGCGATCACCGTGGAGGACAGGCAGCTCCTGATCCACGGTCGGCAAACGGACGACACCGAGGGCCGCATCTTCCTCCATCGCGGCATCGCCGCACGTCAATTCCATCGCAGCTTCGTGCTCGCGGATGGAATGGAGGTGTCCGGCGCAACGCTCGAACACGGGTTGTTGCATGTCGATCTGGAACGGGTTCCGCCCGAAAGTGTTGTTAAAACAATCCGCATAGGCGGCAAAGCGGCCTCGAAAGGGGAGAAGACAAGATGAACGAGCAGTTCGATTTCGAAGCACATCGCGACGACGGCCCCCAGCCGATCGTCTATGTCCGCCCCGTAGCGGTCGCCGAGCTACCGCAGGACATCCAGAATGAGGTCGGCGATATCGCCACTCTCTATGCCGTGCACAGCGAGGAGGGCGAGCGACTGGCCCTCGTGAAGGACAAGTCCCTTGCCTTCATCCTTGCCCGGCAGAACGACCTCGCGCCGGTCGGCGTTCACTAGGCGGTCAGGCCGTAGCTTTGACGGAAAAGGGGCGCAGCGATGCGCCCTTTTTCGTGCGCGGCATCTCGTGACGTGGAGAGGGCGGGACCTTGGTCCCGCCCTTCCTGAGTGTCCGCGTGTCGCAGCGATCAGCCTGCGACGAGGCCCATGCCTTCGAGCTTGAGAAGGACCTGATGGGCACAATGGTCCACGTCGGACCCTTCGGTGTCCAGCCGCAGCTCCGGCGTCTCGGGGACGTCGTACGGGTCGGAAATCCCGGTGAATTCCTTGATCTTGCCTTCACGGGCGAGCTTGTAGAGACCCTTCCGGTCCCGCCGCTCGCATTCCTCGAGCGACGTCGCGACATGGACCTCGACGAAGGCGCCGTGCTCCTCGATCTCCTCGCGCACGGCACGGCGGGTGGCCGCATAGGGCGCGATCGGCGCGCAGATGGCGATGCCGCCGTTCTTGGTGATCTCGGAGGCGACGAAGCCGATCCGGCGGATGTTGAGATCCCGGTGCTCCTTCGAGAAGCCGAGCTCCGACGAGAGGTTCTTGCGAACGACGTCCCCATCGAGCAGCGTCACCGGACGCCCGCCCATCTCCATCAGCTTCACCATCAGCGCGTTCGCGACGGTGGATTTGCCGGAGCCGGAGAAGCCGGTGAAGAACACAGTGAAGCCCTGCGCGGCCCGCGGCGGACGGGTCCGCCGGAGTTCCCGCACCACTTCGGGGAAGGAGAACCATTCGGGGATCTCCAGCCCCTCGGCGAGACGGCGGCGCAGTTCGGTGCCGGAGATGTTGAGGACGGTCAGGCCGTCCTCGATCTCGTCCGCCGGTTCATACTGGGCGCGCTCCTGCACATAGACCATGTGCTTGAAATCGACCATTTCGATGCCGATCTCGTCCGCGTATTTGCGGAACAGCTCCTGAGCATCGTAGGGGCCGTAGAAATCTTCACCGGCGCTGTTCTTGCCCGGCCCGGCATGGTCCCGGCCGACGATGAAATGCGTGCAGCCGTGGTTCCGGCGGATCAGCCCGTGCCAGACGGCCTCCCGCGGCCCGGCCATGCGCATCGCGAGGTTCAGCAGGGACATGGTCGTCGTCGCGGCGGGGTACTTGTCCAGCACCGCCTCATAGCAGCGGACGCGGGTGAAATGGTCGACGTCGCCCGGCTTCGTCATGCCGACGACGGGGTGGATCAGGAGGTTCGCCTGCGCTTCCTTGGCGGCGCGGAAGGTCAGTTCCTGGTGCGCGCGGTGCAGCGGGTTGCGCGTCTGGAACGCCACGACGCGGCGCCAGCCCATCTTGCGGAAGAAGGCGCGCAGCTCGTTCGGCGTATCCCGGCGGGCCTTGAAGTCGTAATGCACGGGCGGCTGGATCCCGGTGATCGGACCGCCGAGATAGACGGAGCCTGCCTTGTTGTGCAGGTAGTTCACCGCCGGATGAGCCGAATCGTCCGCGCCGAAGACCTTCTCGGCCTCGCGCGCCTTGTCGGGCACCCACTTGTCGGTAACGGTCATGGTCGCGAGGATGACGCCTTCGGCGTCGCGGAGCGCGATGTCCTGCCCCTCTTCAATGGTCGCCGCGAATTTCTCGGTGACGTCGAGGGTGATCGGCATCGGCCAGAGCGCGCCGTCCTTCAGCCGCATGTCCTCGACGACGCTGTCGTAATCCTCTTGGCCGAGGAACCCCTTGAGCGGGTTGAACCCGCCGTTCATCAGCAGTTCCAGATCGCAGGTCTGGCGCGGAGACAGGTCCCAGGACGGCAGATCGCCGGCCTCGACCTTCAGCTTCTGTGCGCTTTCGTACGAAACGTAGAGTTCCGGAATGGGGGCGAGGTTCTGCAACTGCATCTTGGCCACTTCATCACTGGTGCACCGGCAGGACAGTCCCGCCGTGCGTTGGTCGGCGGCTTAGTCGCCAAATACGGTATATTTCAAGTTAACGAAGGGCGATTCGGCGGAAAAACGGCGCAGATGATGCAGGTCGGCATTCATGCGGAACGTGCGTTCTCGGATCCTGGCGCGCAGGACAATTTCTTCCGTCCAGCGCGCCCAATCTACTCTAGGGAGTGCACCACCGCGATCCGGGCCGGAGCCGCTCCTTGAATCACTCCGCCGGCGCGGTGCCCGGAACTTCTGCGCCGTAGCCGAGCGGCTCGCTCTCGACCTTGCCGTCCGTCTCGCCGATCTCCGCCAGGAAGCGCTCGGCCTCCAGCGCCGCCATGCAGCCCATGCCGGCACTGGTGACGGCCTGACGATAGACATGGTCGGTCAGGTCGCCCGCGGCGAACACCCCGGGAATCGACGTGGCGGTGCTGTCGGGCTTGGTCACGACGTAGCCGCCGTGATGCGTCTCGAGCTGATCCTTCACAAGTTCGCTCGACGGGGCGTGGCCGATGGCGATGAAGACGCCAGCGCAGTCCAGCTCCCGCGTTTCCTTCGTCTCGGTATGAGCGAGGCGAACGCCGGTGACGCCCTCGCCTTCGGCGCCCAGCACCTCGTCGATGCCGTGATCCCAGATCACCTCGATCTTGGGATTCCGGAAGAGCCGGTCCTGCAGGATCTTCTCGGCGCGCAGCATGTCCCGGCGGTGGACGAGAGTGACCTTGCTGGCAAAGTTGGTCAGGAAGAGCGCTTCCTCGACGGCGGTGTTTCCGCCGCCCACCACGACGACCTCCTTGCCGCGATAGAAGAAGCCGTCGCAGGTCGCGCAGGCGGAAACGCCGAAGCCCTTCCACTTCTCCTCGCTCGGCAGGCCGAGCCACTTGGCCTGCGCCCCGGTCGCGAGAATGACGCTCTCGGCGACATAGGTGGTCCCGCTGTCACCCGTGGCGACGAAGGGGCGCTTGGAGAGATCGATCTCGCGGATATGGTCCGAGACGATGTTGGTGCCGACCTCGCGGGCATGGGCCTCCATGCGCACCATGAGATCGGGGCCCTGGACCATCGCATCGCCCGGCCAGTTCTCAACTTCCGTCGTGATCGTCAGCTGGCCGCCCGGCTGGATGCCCTGGACGAGGACCGGGTCCAGCATGGCGCGGCTGGCATAGACGGCGGCGGTATAGCCCGCCGGGCCGGAGCCGATGATCAGAACCTTGGTGTCGATGCGCGTTGTCATGGCCGTATTCCTCTATCACGGACCCTACCTAGAAATTGGAGCCGGCGGCCGCAATGGCGGGTCGGTCCTTGCGTCACGTCGGCGCACTCGATTCCATATCTTGCGCAGCGATGAACGAATCTTGCGCGTCCGGCGTTTCATGGGGTACAGCGCGCTACTCTGTAACAGGGAGACTCCCAGTGGCCGGCGCCAAGCTCGACCCGATAGACCGCCAGATCCTCGCCGAGCTCCAAGCGGACGGGCGAATGACCAATGTCGAACTCGCCCGAAGGGTGGGCATATCGGCTCCGCCATGCCTGCGTCGCGTGCGATCGCTGGAGGAGGCAGGCTATCTGCGGGGGTATCACGCTGACGTCAATCCAAGGGAGCTCGGCTTCGAGGTTCAGGTCTTCGTGATGGTCGGCCTCGGCTCCCAGGCGGATGCCGATCTCGCAACCTTCGAGGCGATGTGCCGGGATTGGCCGCTCGTGCGGGAGTGCCACATGCTCAACGGCGAGATCGACTTCATCCTCAAATGCGTGGCGCCGGACCTGTCGGCATTTCAGTCCTTCCTGACGGGAGAGCTTTTGACCGCGCCGAAGGTGGAGAGCGTGAAGACGTCCCTCGTGATCCGCGTCGCCAAGGCCGAACCCGGCGTGCCGTTCGACGTCCTGGAGGAGCGGACCGCGCGGGCGCCCTGATCCCTCAGCCGCGCCGCCCGAAGGCCGCAGACGCGGCCCAGCCGGCCACCACCGCGATGATCACGGCGAGGATGCCGTAAACCAGCGGCTGTTCCTGCGAGAGATTGTAGACGAAGCGCTCTATTCCGACCTTCCGGACGCCGACGAGACGCTCGAGCTGCGTCACCACGCGGCCTTCCCGGAGCAGGAAGATCCGCACCCGGTAGTTTCCTTCCTCGATGGAGGAGGGCAACTCGAAGGTCGTGCGGAAGAGCGACTGCTCGGCGATCTGCACCGTTCCTTCCTGCATCGCGTAGAGGCCCGACGCCTCCCGGATGCGCACCAGCGCGTCGATGAATTCTCCCGCCTGCTCGAAATGATCGGGGATGCCGCCGGTGCGGATCACCCGCTCGACAGTCACGCGGTGGACGAGATCCGAGCCGTCGGTGAGGATGTCGTCCAGCGGATGGCTCGTCGCGATGCGGTAGACGGCGGGCGCGGCGGCGATATCGAAGGATTCGGTATTCACCCAGATCCCGGCCCGGCGCTCCGCCTCGCGCACTGTGACGGGATGCTGGGGCCCCTCGAGCGTGACGATGACGTCGACATCCTCTTCCTCCCGCTCGGTGCCGCCCCGCCGGATCGCCCCGAAGACGAGCAGTTCCGAGCCGTCGAAACTCGTGGTGATGGAGACGCGGTTCTGGCTGAGATCGGCGACGATGTCCTGCGCCGCGGCCAGCGACGGCAGGAGAAGCGACAGAACGAGCAGGGCAAGGCGGCTCATAGCAGCACCGGCTGCAGGGAGAAGAGCTCGTCCGGACGGATCAAGAGGTCCAGCGCGAGCTTGATGCAGACCGACAGGACGAGCAGCGCCAGGAGAACCCGCAATTGCTCGGCCTTCATCTTCGCGCCGATCCGCGTTCCGACCTGGGCGCCGATCACTCCGCCGATGAGGAGCAGAAGCGCCAGGGCGATGTCCACCGTCCGGTTCGTGGCGGCGTGGAGGATCGTGGTGAAGCCGGTGACGAAGATGATCTGGAAGAGCGAGGTGCCGATCACGACCTTCGTGGGCATTCCCAGAAGATAGATCATCGCGGGCACCATGATGAAGCCGCCGCCGACACCCATCACCGCCGACAGGACACCCACGGCCAGCCCGACGATCGCGGGCGGGATGACGGAGATGTAGAGGCCGGAGACCCGGAAGCGCATCTTGAACGGAAGCGCATGGACCCAGCCGCGCTGGCGCCGGGGCTTGGGCGGTGCGCGCCGGTTGCGGACCATGGCCCGCAGGCTCTCGACGAACATGAGCGCGCCCACTGCGCCGAGAAACACGACGTAGCAGAGCCGGACCATCAGATCGACCTGACCGGCATTGCGCAGGATGTTGAAGAGCCACACGCCGATCGCCGCCCCGACGAGGCCGCCGCAGAGCAGGACGGTGCCCATCTTGAGGTCCACCGTGCGCCGCCTGAGATGCGCGAGCACGCCTGAGACGGAGGCTGCGACGATCTGGTTGGCCGACGTCGCGACCGCCACGGCGGGCGGAATGCCGACGAAAAAGAGCAGCGGCGTGATCAGAAATCCGCCGCCGACCCCGAACATGCCGGACAGCACGCCCACGAGGCCGCCAATCCCCAGGAGGAGGATGGCGTTGACCGAGATTTCGGCGATGGGCAGGTAGATCTGCATGGCGCCTGATACGCCGATTTTCTGCCCTGCGGCAATGGGGCGCCGGGGCAGAAAGCCCCCCGTCGGCGGCTTAGCGTTCCTTCACGTAGGGCTCGCCGCCGGCCCGCGGCGGGATCGCCTTGCCGACGAAGCCGGCAAGGATGACGACGGTCAGGATATAGGGGGCTGCGTCCATGATCTGGGTCGGCAGGGGGATGCCGAAAATGTCGAGGTTCTGGTAGCGCAGGGCCAGCGCCTGCAGGAGGCCGAAGAGCAGGCAGGCGCCGAGCGCGTACCACGGCCGCCACTTGGCGAAGATGAGCGCGGCGAGCGCGATGTAGCCGCGGCCGGCGGTCATGTCCTTCACGAAGCCGGCCTGAAGGCCGGTGGAGAGGTAGGAGCCGGCAATGCCGCAGAGGAGGCCGGCGATGGCGACGGAGGCATAGCGCAGGCCGACGACGCTGACGCCGGCCGTGTCCACCGCCGCCGGGTTCTCGCCCACGGCGCGCAGGCGCAGGCCGAAGCGGGTGCGGAAGAGGACCCACCATGTCAGCGGCACCGTGAGGAGAGCGACATAGACGAGGATCGAGTGGCCTGAGAGCAGGTCGGCATAGATCGGCCCGAGGATCGGCACATCTGCCAGCGACTCGGCGAAGGGCAGCGTGACCGGCTCGAACCGCGCCCCGCCGAAGAGGGATGGCGTGCGACCGCCCTGACCGAACCAGGACTGGGCGATGAGCACTGTCATCCCGGCGGCGAGGAAGTTCAGCGCGACGCCCGAAATGAGCTGGTTGCCGCGGAAGGTGATGGAGGCGACGCCGTGGATCGCCGAGAGCGCCATCGAGGCACCGATCGCGGCCAGAAGCCCGATCCACACGCTGCCCGTGGTGTAGGCGACGGCGCCCGACGCGAAGGCGGCAACGAGCATCTTCCCCTCGAGGCCGATGTCCAGGATGCCCGCGCGTTCGGAGAAGAGCCCGGCAAGACAGGCGAGGATCAGCGGCGCCGAGAGGCGCAGCGTCGAGTCGAGGATCTGCAGCAGGGTGGCGAAGTCCATCAGGTCCTCGATCTGGCGGGAAACGGACAGGCCGAGCGGTCCCGCGCAGGGCGCGCGGGAGACGTCGCGAGGGCACGGGCGTTCGTTACCACCCTCATCGTGCCGCGGGCTCCGTCTTGGCCTCTGGGCCGGCGGGGGGCTCGGCGCTCGCCTTCGCGGCGCGGCGGTCGCGGGCCCGCAGGAAGAGCGCCTCGATGGGCATCCGCACCATGTTGTCGAGCGCACCGGTGAAGAGGATCACGAGCGCCTGGATCACCACGATCAGTTCGCGCGGGATCGAGGTGAAGAGCGCGAGTTCCGCGCCGCCTTGGTAGAGGAAACCGAAGAGGATCGCGGCGAGGAGCACGCCCAGGGGATGCGACCGTCCCATCAGCGCCACGGCGATCCCGATGAAGCCTGCGCCCTCGACGGAGTTCAGCACCAGCCTCTCCGCCTCGCCCATGACGTTGTTGATCGCCATCAGGCCGGCCAGCGCGCCCGAGATCATCATCGTCAGCATGATGATCTTGCGCGGCGAGATCCCGGCATAGACCGCTGCCGGCTCGGAATGGCCATAGGCGCGGATCTCGTAGCCGAGCCGCGTTCGCCAGATCAGGACCCAGACGAGGAGGCAGGCCAGAAGCGCGATGACGAAGGAGACGTTGGCGGGGCCAGCGCCGGAGAACGGAATGCCGATCGGGTTCAGCATCTCCGCCAGCGTCGGCAGGTGGGCGCCTTCGGGGAAACGGGCCGTCGCGGGGTCCATCGAGCCCTGCGGCTTCAACGTGTTGACCAAGAGGTAGTTGAGGAGCGCCGCGGCGATGAAGTTGAACATGATCGTCGTGATCACGATGTGGCTGCCGCGCCAGGCCTGCGCCCAGGCCGGGATCGCGGCCCAGAACGCGCCGAAGAGCGCACCGCCCAGAATGGCGGCGGGCAGGGCCAGCGCCCAGTGCGGCCACGGAACCGCGAGGCACACGAGGGCGACGCCGAGGCCCCCGAGGGCCGCCTGACCCTCGCCGCCGATGTTGAAGAGCCGCGCATGGAACGCGACGGCGACGCAAAGGCCGGTGAAGATGAAGTTGGTCGCGTAATAGAGCGTGTATCCCCAGCCATAGGTCGAGCCGAGGGCCCCCGAAACCATGGTCGTCAGCGCATCCCACGGGTTCTCGCCGATGCCGAGGATGACGAGGCCGGAGATCGCGAAGGCGAGAATGATCGAGATGACGGGGACGAGGATCACGTCCGCCCAGCGAGGCATCACGTCCATCAGTTCACCTCGCCGCGCTTGGACTTCAGTTGTTCTTCGACGACCTGCCAGTCTGGCCTGTCATCCGGAGCGTGGTCGATCCCGGCCATCAGGAGACCAAGCTCGCGCTCGTTCGTCTCCTCGGGAAGCCGTTCGCCCATGATCCGCCCGTCGAAAATCACCGCGATGCGGTCCGACAGGGCGAGGATCTCCTCCAGCTCCACCGACACCAGGATGATCGCCTTGCCGGCGTCCCTCAGCTCGACGATCCGCTGATGGATGAACTCGATGGCGCCGATATCGACGCCGCGGGTCGGCTGGCCGACGAGCAGAAGGTCCGGATTGCGCTCGATTTCGCGCGCCAGCACGATCTTCTGCTGGTTGCCGCCAGAGAAGTTCTTCGCTGCAAGCGCCGGGTTCGGCGGCCGCACGTCGAACCGTTCCATCTTGCCGGCGGTGTCCTCGCGAAGCGCGGCGTTGTCCATCAGGATGCCGGAGCCGTAGGCGGGATCGTCATGATAGCCGAAGCCGGTGTTTTCCCAGGCGTGGAAATCCATGATCAGCCCGAGGCGCTGCCGGTCCTCAGGGACATGGGCGATGCCGCGCCTGCGGCGCGAGCGCCCGTCCGAATGCTTGCCGGAGAGGTCGATTTCCTCGCCGTTCATCAGGACCGTGCCGGTGGCGGTGCAGGTGCCGCCGAGCACGTCGAGGATCTCCGACTGGCCATTTCCGGCGACGCCGGCAATGCCGAGGATCTCGCCCGCGCGGACGTTCAGCGAGACGCCGCGCAGCCGCTCGACGCCCTTGTCGTCGACAACGCGCAGGTTCTTCACGTCGAGAACGGTCTCACCGGGCGTGGCCGGGGCCTTGTCGACCCTGAGGAGCACCTCGCGCCCCACCATGCGCTCGGCGAGGTCCTGCGGGCTGGTCTCGGAGGTCTTCACCGTCCCCGTCATCTCGCCGCGGCGCATTACGGACACGGTGTCGGTGACTTCCATGATCTCGCGCAGCTTGTGGGTGATGAGGATGATCGTCTTTCCCTCGTCCCTCAGCCCGCGGAGGATGCGGAAGAGGTGATCCGCCTCGGCGGGGGTCAGAACGCCGGTCGGTTCGTCGAGGATCAGGATGTCGGCCTGGCGGTAGAGCGCCTTCAGGATCTCCACCCGCTGCTGCATCCCGACGCCGAGATTCTCGATCTTCGCGTCAGGGTCGACGTTCAGCTCATACTCGGCGGCAAGCTGGGTCAGGAGCGTCCGTGCCCGCGCGAGGGAGGGCCGCAGGAGGCCGCCCTGCTCGGCGCCGAGGACGACGTTTTCCAGAACGCTGAAGTTCTCCACCAGCTTGAAGTGCTGGAACACCATGCCGATGCCGGCACGGATCGCAGCCTGGCTGTCGGGGATGTCGACCGGCTTTCCGCCGATCAGGATCTCCCCCCGGTCGGCCTTGTAGAAGCCGTAGAGGATCGACATCAGCGTGGACTTGCCGGCGCCGTTCTCGCCGATGATCCCGTGGATCGTGCCGCGGCGGATGTTCAGCGAGATGTCCTTGTTCGCCTGCACCGGGCCGAAGGACTTGGAGATGCCGCGCAGTTCGATGGCCGGTGGCGCATCGGCGGCAGCCTCGGCGGCGGGGGCGGTCTGCGTCATGGAGGGGGAGCTTTCGAACGGGGGAGGGCGGGCCGATCGCGGCCCGCCCGGGTTCAGGTGCCGGTCGCGATCAGAACGACAGGTCGGGGCAGCTGTCGTCAGAGGTGTAGTCGTGCACCTCGACGTCGCCGGAGATGATGTTCGCCTTCGCCTCTTCGACGCGCGCTGCCATCTCTTCGGTGATCATCTCCTCGTTGTACTCGTCCACCGCGTAGCCGACGCCGTCATCGGCCAGGCCGAGGATCTGAACGGTGCCGGTCTCGAGATCGTCGCCCGACATCATGACGTCGTAGACGGCGTTGTCGACGCGCTTGGTCATCGAGGTCAGGACCTGGCCCGGATGCAGGTAGTTCTGGTTGCTGTCCACGCCGATGGAGAGGATGTCCTCATCCGCCGCGGTCTGCAGGATGCCGACGCCGGTGCCGCCGGCGGCAGCATAGATCACGTCGGCGCCCTGGCCGATCTGCGCGCGGGTCAGCTCGGAGCCGGTGACCGGATCGTTCCACGCGGCCGGCGTGGTGCCGGTCATGTTGGAGATGACCGTGGCGTCGGGGTTCACCGCCTTCACGCCCTGCGCGTAGCCGCAGGCGAACTTGCGGATGAGGGGCACATCCATGCCGCCGATGAAGCCGACGGTATCGCCCTCGGAGGCCATCGCGGCCAGAACGCCGACGAGGTAGGAGCCCTGATGCTCGGCAAAGCCGATGGTCAGAACGTTCGGTGCATCGACATAGCCATCGATGGTCACGAAATCGGTGTCGGGGTAGTCCGGCGCGACCTGGGCGATCGGATCGGAGAAGGCGAAGCCCGTGGTGATGATCGGGTTGGCCCCGGCCTCGGCGAAGCGGCGCAGGGCCTGCTCACGCTGGGCCTCCGACTGCATCTCGATCTCGAGATACTCGCCGCCGGTTTCTTCCGCCCACCGCTCGGCGCCCATGTAGGCGCTCTCGTTGAACGACTTGTCGAACTTGCCGCCGAGGTCGAAGATCAGCGCCGGCTCGGCCAGTCCGGCCCCCGCGGTCAGAGCGGTTGCGGTGGCCGCCCCGAGCAATGTGCGCATCATGGTCATGGTCTTGTATCTCCCGGTTGTGTGCAGTCGGGGCCATTCCTTCGGACCTGTCATCGGCCATGCTTGAGGGAGGCCCGCCGCTGCCGGTGGATTAGGGCGCAGCACCGCCGGACGGTCAACCATTTTTAAGGGCTTAGGACGCCGGGGAACCGGGAGAATGCGGGCCTCAGCCCCCGGCCGGACGGAGGGAAAGCGGCTTGGTGAGGACGACGGCATCGACCTGGGCGCCGTCCGGGGTGCTGTAGTAGCGAGCACGCCGTCCGGCCTCGCTCCAGCCGTTTGCGCCATAGAGCGCACGGGCGGCGGCGTTGAGGTCCGAGACCTCGAGAAAAGCCGTATCCGCGCCCCGGAGCAGGGCTTCCGTCTCGAATCCCGACAGAAGCGCGCCGGCCCGTCCCTGCCTGCGAAGCGCCGGATCGACGGCGAGGGTCAGGAGTTCCGCCTCGCCCGCAATCGCGCGACCGAGCAGAAATGCGGACGCGTCGCCGAGAATGAAGGCGCCGGGCGAACGCGCGAGGGATGCGATCTCCGTGGCGGACCAGGGGCGGGGCTTCGTGAAGCACCGGCCATGGAGCGCGGCCAGCTCCGCGGCGTCCTCCGGAGTCACGGCAGTATGGCCGGTGGGGGATCCGAGGAGGGCGCCGCATCGGCGCGCCGGAGGTAGAGCGGGGCCGGGCGGGGTTGGCCTTCCCGCGCATGACGCCGGAGCGCGATCCGTCCGATGGCCTCGGCGAGGGGGAGGGCGGGCGCGGCGACGGACAGGCCAAGGCGCCCGGCGATCTCCTCGGCGAAGGGGCCGATGCAGACGGTGCCGGCCGGCGCAGCAGGGAGACTGTTCAGCTCGGCGAGGCAGGGTTCACCGGGAGCGCCGTCGTCGAAATCCTGAAGGTAGGCCGCGCCGCGCCGGCCGTCGAGACAGGCGCGCACCTGCCCCCCTGTCCCTTCCGCCAGAGCCTCCATGACGCCCACGCCGATCGCCGGCCGCCCGAGGGACAGCGCAAGCCCCCGCGCGGCGGAGACGGCGATACGAATGCCGGTGAAGTTGCCGGGCCCCGTGCCGACGCCGATCGCGGTCACGTCCTGCGGCGATGCGCCGGCGGCGCCGAGGACCTCGCCAAGGAGCGGCATCAGTCGTTCGGCCTGGCCCGTCTGCATCGTCTCGACGCGGTCCGCCAGAACCCGGTGGCCCGACATGACAGCGGCCGCGCAATGCGCGGCCGACGTGTCGAAGCTGAGTATGAGGGGACCCTCAGACACCGACGGGCCGAACCTCGGTCACCTCGGGAATGTAGTGCCGCAGGAGGTTCTCGATCCCCATCTTCAGCGTCAGGGTGGAGGAGGGGCAACCGGCGCAGGCGCCCTGCATGTGAAGGTAGACAACGCCGCGCTCGAAGCCGTGGAACGTGATGTCCCCGCCATCCTGAGCCACGGCCGGGCGCACGCGTGTGTCCAGCAGATCCTTGATCTGGCTCACGATCTCGCCGTCCTCGCCCTCGTGGACGGCGTGTCCGTCACCGGCGGCGGGGGCGGTGCCCTCGTCCATGACCGGCGCGCCGGACTGGTAGTGATCCATGATCGCGCCGAGCACGCCGGGCTTCAGATGCTCCCACTCGCGGCCGTCTTCCTTGGTCACGGTGATGAAGTCGGTGCCGAAGAACACGCCCGTCACGCCGTCCACCCCGAAGACGCGGGACGCCAGCGGAGATTTCCCTGCGGTGTCCGGGCTCGGGAAATCGGCGGTGCCGGCATCGAGCACGGTCTGGCCCGGAAGAAATTTCAGCGTTGCCGGGTTCGGCGTGGATTCGGTCTGGATGAACATCGGACGGCCCCCTTTCGGCTTGGCCCATATATGCGAAGGGGGAGCCGGGATGTCAACGTTTCTGGAATGGTTCTAAAAAGCACCCGGCCCCTGCGGGCCGCGTTCCCCTGTCTCCGGGCGCTATTCGAACGGGGAAGAGCGCACCCGGCCCTCAGGTGACCGCTTCGAGCCGCTCCTTCGACATCTCTCCCGGAACGATGGTGATCGGGATCGGCAGGCTGCCCGCCGTGCGGGTCAGTTGGGAGACGAGGGGGCCGGGCCCGCCCTTGCCTGTACCTGCGCCGAGGACGAGGACGCCGATCTCGGAGTCCGTCTCGATCAGATCCATCAGCTCGGGCACGGCATCGCCTTCGCGGATCACCAGTTCGGGATCGATTCCCTGCCGGTCCCGCATCCACTTGGCAAAGACCTCGTAATGCGCCTCGATCCGCTCGCGGGCTTCGGCGCGCATCACGTCGCCGACGCCGATCCAGTGCTGGAACTCATCGGTGGGAATGATGGCGAGGATCTGCACGCCACCGCCCGTCTTCGCCGCGCGCATCGCGGCGAAGCGCATGGCGTTCAGGCATTCGCGACTGTCATCCAGCACGACGAGGAACTTGCGCATCATCTCTCTCCGCTCGCGCTGACATGATGGCGTCTCGCGGGATGTCCGTCCACTGGATCCGTGACGCTCATCGCGAATGCGCCCAATCCCAGTACAGCTTTCGCGCGCGGCGCGTCATGGGCCCGTGCTCGTAGGTGACGTCCTCGAAGGCGGTGACGGGCGTCACCTTCATCATGTTGCCGGTGAGAAAGACCTCGTCCGCCGCGGCGACGTCCTCGAAGCTCAGCACCGTCTCGATCACCTCGACCCCGTCGCTGCGCAGGTTGGCGATGTGCCGGGCGCGGGTGATGCCGGCGAGGAACGTGCCGTTCGGCACGGGCGTCCTCACGACACCGTCCGTCACGATGAAGACATTGGCCGTCGCGGACTCGGCCACGTTGCCCGCCGCATCTGCGACGAGCGCATTCCCGAAGCCTTTGGAGCGCGCTTCGGCCAGCATCCGCGCGTTGTTGGGATAGAGGCAGCCGGCCTTGGCATTGACCACGTTGGTCTCCAGTACCGGGCGGCGGAAGCGGGTGCGGCAGAGCGTTGTGGATGTGCCTTCGGGCGCCATCGGGATGCGCTCGAGGCAGATCGCGAAGCCCGTTGCCCCTTCCTTCGGCAGGACCCCGAGGTCGCCGCCCTCGAGGGCCCAGTACATCGGACGGATGTAGACGGCATCGTCCGGGGAGTAGGCGGCGAGCCCCTCGCGAACGATGTCCACCATCTCGGCGGCGTCCACGGTCGGGGTGATCATCAGCGCCTCGGCGGAGGCGTTCACCCGCGCGCAGTGAAGGTCCAGATCGGGCGCGACGCCTTCGAAGTAGCGCGCGCCGTCGAACACGGTCGAGCCGAGCCAGCTGCCGTGATCGGCCGCGCGCATGATCAGCGCGTCGCCGTCCTGCCAGCGCCCCTCGAAATAGGTGCGGATTGCGTCTCCGGTGGCCATCGGTTCCGTCCTCTCAAGTCTGCAGGCGACCGTATTGGCTGCACTGGCGGGATGCCAGCCCCGCCGCCGCGTCTCGCTGACGCGGCCGGTCCTCTGCCGGTTGCTCGCTGGCCACACCTCTGGCGGACAAAGGCGAATCGCTGCTGCCGGATGCGTGGACATCCTTGCGCGGCTGGGCTTAACCCATCCTCGAACACCATCCGAAAGGTCCGCTCACTATGAAGAAAATCGCCCTGACCGCATCGGCCGTCATGCTCCTGTCCGGGCCCGCATCCGCGGATGCCCTGTTCAGCTTCGGCCTGAACTTCGCTCTCGGCGGTGGTGGTGGCTTCGGCGCCACGGCGGGCCTGTGGTCCACCGACCAGACGGACAGTATCGCCGGCGGCCTGACCGGAACCTACTACCTCGACACCGGGCTTTCGGGCATCGGCGCCAATGTCGGCTACGTCTCTGATGGCTGGGTCGGCAGCTTCGGCTACGACTTCCTGCGCGCCGAACCCACCCTTGGCCTCAACATCGCAAACACCGTCGAGGACTGACCCCGCGGCGGGTCTCGTCCGCCGGGCGACACGACCGGAGGCCCTCCCGAACGGGACGGTGCATCGTCCTTCAGGCGAACGCGAGCCGGTCGGAGCGGGCCCGCGCGGCGGCGGACCCTCCGGCCCCGGCGCGGGGCGTCAGCCGGCCGACAGCCCGACGATCTCGTAGGCGCGCTTCACGATGGGCGCCGCGATCTCGCGGGCCTGCTCGGCGCCGCGGGCAAGGATCCGGTCGATCTCGGCGGTATCGTCGGTAAGCCGCTTCATCTCGGTCGAGATCGGTGCGAGCTTCTCGACGGCAAGCTCGGCCAGCATCGGCTTGAACTGCCCGAATTGCTGACCGGCAAGCTCGGTCATCGCCTCGTCCATGCTCCGCTCCGACAGGGCGGCGTAGATGTTGACGAGGTTGCGCGCCTCGGGGCGGCCGTCCAGCTCCTTCGCCGTCTCGGGCAGGGGCTCGGGGTCCGTCTTCGCCTTCCTGATCTTCTTGGCGATCGTGTCCGCGTCGTCCGTCAGGTTGATCCGGCTCATGTCCGACGGATCGCTCTTGGACATCTTCTTCGAGCCGTCCCGCAAGCTCATCACGCGTGTCGCGGTCCCCTCGATCACGGGCTCGGTCATCGGGAAGAAGTCCGTCCCGTAATCGTGGTTGAACTTCGCCGCGATATCCCGAGTCAGCTCCACGTGCTGCTTCTGATCCTCGCCCACCGGAACGTGCGTCGCGTGGTACGCGAGGATATCCGCCGCCATGAGGGCAGGGTAGGCGTAGAGGCCGAGCGAGGCGGCCTCGGCATTCTTGCCGGCCTTGTCCTTGAACTGGGTCATCCGGTTCATCCATCCAAGGCGCGCGACGCAGTTGAAGATCCAGGCCAGCTGCGCATGTTCCGGCACGCGGGACTGGTTGAACAGGATGGACCGTTCAGGATCGACGCCGGAGGCGATGAAGCCGGCCGCCGCTTCGCGCGTGGCATCGGCGAGGCGCGCCGGGTCCTGCCAGACCGTGATCGCGTGCATGTCCACGAGGCAGTAGATCGTCTCGTAGCCGCCGGTCTCCTGCATCCCGACGAAGCGCTGGATGGCACCGAGATAGTTCCCCAGGGTCAGGCCGCCGGACGGCTGGATCCCGGAGAAGACCCGAGGGGTGAAGGCGGAGGATTCGGTCACGGGGGCGGACATTGGATCGGCTCCGGCTTTATTTCGCTGACAGGGTCGCTTACTTGGGGGCGCATTTCCCGTCAAGAAAGGCGGCGCCCGAATGGACACCGACCACGACGCTTCTCCCTTCAATCGCCTCCCGCCGGTGGTGCTGGCCCTGGCCGGCGCCATGTTCGCCGTCGAGATCTGGTTCGCCCTGAACGCCTCGGGCTTCGTCGCCGCGATGGGCCCGCCGCGCGATCTGCGCATCTTCGCGCTCGAACGGTTCGCCTTCTCCGGTGAGATCTTCGACTGGATGCTGGAGACACGCCGCTTTCCGCCCGAGCACCTCTTGCGCTTCGTGTCCTATCCCTTCGTCCACGGCTCCTTCACGCACATGGTCTTCGTCGCCGTCTTCGTGCTGGCGCTCGGCAAGATGGTGGCCGAGGTCTTCTCGCCCGTCGCTGTCGCCGTGATTTTCTTCGCCTCGGCGATCCTCGGGGCCTGCGCCTTCGGCCTCCTCACGAACGATCCGCGCCCACTCTTCGGCGGATTCCCTGCGGCCTACGGGCTGATCGGGAGCTACACGTTCCTGCTCTGGGTGGGCTACGGCGCGCGTGGGGAGAACCGCTTCCGCGCCTTCACGCTGATCGGGTTCCTGATGGGGCTCCAACTTATATTCGGCGTGCTCTTCGGTGCGACGAACGACTGGATCGCGGAGATCACCGGCTTCCTGACGGGGTTCGTCCTGTCCGGCGTCCTCAGCCCCGGAGGCTGGTCCCGGCTTCTGGCCACTATCCGGACGCGCTGAGGCTCAGCGCCGTCTTTTCATCGCGCCGGTGATCTCGGACAGCCGCGTCGCTCCGAGCCATTGGGCGAAGGCGAAGTAGCTGAGGATGCCGGACGCGACGAGCCCGAACAGCGCAAGGTAGCGCCAGCCGCCCTGCGCAAGGGGCTCCCGCAGCAGCCAGGCGAGGCCGACGAGCAGGGCCGCCATCAAGAGCGCGGACAGGACAATCCGGGGGATGCGCCGGCGCAGGCGGTCGTCCACGCGCGTCGCCTCCCCCATGTTCCGCGCCCCCCGGACCAGAAGCGCCAGCATGATCCAGCCGGCAAGCGTCGTGCCGAGGGCCGCGGCGTAGAACCCGAGCCACGGCGCGAGCCCCAGCGCCACGCCGGCATTCACCACCATCGCCACCAGCGCGTAGTGAAACGGCGTCTTCGTGTCCGAGCGGGCGAAGTAGAGCGGCTGCCAGACCTTCTGCAGGACGAAAGCGGGCAGTCCTGCGCCGTAGATCGCGGTGACGATTGCCGTTCGCGCCGCCGCGGAGGTATCGAAGGCGCCGCGCTCGTAGAGCACGGAGACGATCGGGCCGGGGATCGCCACGAGGGCGAGGGCCGCCGGGACGGTGAGGAGAAGCGCGAATTCCGCCGCCCGGTTCATCGCCGCCTTGCCGCCGACCGTATCCTCCGCGGCTATGCGCCGGGACAGGTCCGGCAGAAGCACCACGCCGATGGCGATGGCGATGACGCCGAGGGGCAGCTGGTAGAGCCGGTCCGCGAGGTTCAGGTACTGGATCGCGCCGTCGTAATAGCTCGCCACCTGCCGGCCGACGAGCAGGTTGACCTGCATCACGCCGCCGGCGAGCATTGCCGGCCCCGCGATGCGCGCCAGCCGCTTCAGCTCCGGCGTGAGCTGCGGCCGCCGGGGGATCACGCGGAACCCCGCCTTCGCCGCCGCGATCCACAGGATCGCCAGCTGGGCGACGCCCGCCACCGGCACCGCGACCGAGAGCGCAAGCCCGTAGGGCCAGCCCGCCCAGCCCGCCGCGAGGACGGCCGTCACGAGGACCACGTTCAGCATGACGGGCGCCGCCGCGGCGGCCACGAAGCGCCCGGACGCGTTCAGAACGCCGGAGAGGAGCGCCGCGAGGGAGATCAGGAGGATGTACGGAAAGCAGATCCGTCCGAAGAGTACGGCCATGGGAAACCGTTCATCCTCGGCAAACCCGCTCGCCATGGCGAGGACCAGCCCCGGCATCGCCACCTGCGCGATCAGAGTGAACACGATCAGGAGCGAGGCGAGGCCCGTCGCCGCGTCCCGCGCGAAGCCGAGCGCGTCCTTGCCCGCCTCGAGCTTGCGCGCGAACAGCGGCACGAACGCCATGTTGAACGCGCCTTCGGCGAAGAACCGGCGGAACATGTTGGGCAGCGAGAAGGCCACGAGAAAGGCCTCCGCCACCGGCCCGTCCCCGAGCCGTGCGGCGATGATGATATCCCGCGCGAAGCCGAGCACGCGGGAGAGGAGGGTCCAGACCCCGACGGTCAGGAAGCCCGACATCAGACGAACGGGTTTCACGGGCGCGCCCCTTCACGTTTCACGAAGATGCCCCACGAGGGGCGGCGGGGGTCTGAGCCCCCCGAGCGGGCATCGCCCGAAGGAGACAAGCTCACCCCTGGCCTGCCCGGCGGGCGCCGTCGGCGACCGCCTCCCTCAGACGGCGTTCCAGCGCGGCCTGCTTGGACCGCGTGTAGAACTTCAGACCGAACAGATCCTTGACGTAGAACGTATCCACCACCTGCGCTCCATAGGTCGCGATCACGGCCGAGGCGATGTAGATGTTCGCCTCCGCCAGTGTGCGGGTCAGGTCGTAGAGCAGGCCCGGACGGTCCCGCGTATCGACCTCGATGATCGTGTAGATCTCCGATCCGTCATTGTCGAAGGTGATCGACGTCGGGAAGCGGAATTCGCTGTTCCGCTTCTTCACCTTGTCGCGGGACACCAGCGCCTCGCGGGCGCTGACTTCGCCCTTGAGGGTGCGCAGGATCATCTCGTTCAGCCGGGGCAGGCGGTCCTCCTCGAACGGCGCGCCGTCCGCGTCCTGCACCCAGAAGATCGCCGTCGCCCAGCCATCCTTGCTGGTGTAGGTCCGCGCATCCACCACGTTCGCCCCGACGAGGGCGAGCGCGCCCGCAAGGCGGCTGAAGATGCCTGGATGGTCCGCGAGTGCGAAACAGGCGCGGGTCGCGTCTCGGTCCGCATCCGGGGTCAGGTCGATCCGGATATCGTCCGCCGGAAGCCCGCGCAGCATCCCCGCGAGCGTCGTATGGGCGGAGGTCGGCAGGCCCTGCCAATAGGGCGGGTAGTGCCGCGCGAGTTCCGATCGCACGTCCGCCGCGGGCCAGTCGGACAAAGCCGCGCGCAGCGCGCGCTTCGCCTCCGCGCCGCGGTTCTCCCGGTTCAGCGCTTCAAGGCCGCTCTCGAGGGCCTCGTCGGTCTGCCGGTAGAGGCTCCGCAGCAGCATGGCCTTCCAGTTGTTCCAGACGTTCGGCCCGACGCCGCGGATGTCGCAGACGGTAAGGACGGTCAGAAGGTCGAGCCGCTTCTTCGACTTCACCGCCTTGGCGAAGTCCCGCACCGTGCGGGGATCCGAGATGTCCCGCTTCTGCGCGAGGTCGGACATCAGGAGATGGTAGCGGACGAGCCACTCGACGGTCTCGGCTTCCTCTGGCTTCAGATGCAGCCGGGGGCAGACGGTCCGCGCGATACGGGCGCCGACGACCGAATGGTCCTCCGGACGGCCCTTGCCGATATCGTGCAGCAGCATGGCGACGTAGAGCACCTTTCGGTTCACGCCGCCGTTCCGCAGGATCCCCGTGGCGAGGGGAAGGTCCTCTTCCAGCTCGCCGCGCTCGATGGCCGCGAGCTGGCCGATGCACTGGATGGTATGCTCGTCCACCGTGTAACTGTGGTAGACGTTGAACTGCATCATCGCGACGATCGGGTCGAATTCAGGAATGAACGCCGCGAGGAGGCCCAGCTCGTTCATTCGCCGCAGGGCCGGTTCCGGGTTGCGATGCTTCAGCAGCAGGTCGAGGAAGATCCGCGAGGCCTCCTTCCGGCTGCGCACGGCGGCATCGATCAGGGTCAGGTTCGCCGCGATGATCCGCATCGCTTCGGGGTGCAGGAGCAGCCCCGAGCGCAGCGACTGGTCGAAGATGCGCAGCAGGTCGAGCGGATGGTCCGGAAGCGTCTCCGGCTCCGAGAAGGTCAGGCGTCCCTGTTTCACGTCGAGGCGCTCCGGCAGCTTCCGCCGCCGCCGCCGCTTGAGGAAGCCGGCGATCGTCCCCTCGGGCTTGAGATGGATCGCCTCGAGCGCCGTCAGGAAGATCCGCGTCAGCTCCCCCACGCGCGTCGCATGGCGGAAATAGTCCTGCATGAACCGCTCGACCGCCCGGCGTCCGGCGCTGTCGCTGTAGCCCATCCGGGCGGCGACCTCGACCTGCAGATCGAAGGTGAGCTGGTCCATCTCCCGCCCGGTGATCAGGTGCAGATGCGCGCGAACCGCCCAGAAGAACGTTTCCGCCTCTCGAAAGGCGCCGTACTCCGCCTCGGTGAAGACGCCGAGGTCGACGAGTTCCCGGATGCGGATGACGCAGTGCACGTACTTCGCGATCCAGTAGAGCGACTGCAGGTCCCGAAGCCCGCCCTTGCCCTCCTTCACGTTCGGCTCGAGCATGTAGCGTTGCCCGCCCTGACGCTTGTGCCGGGCGGAGCGCTCCTCGAGCTTTGCGGCGATGAACTCCTTCGCAGTGGTGCTGAACAAGTCCTCCCAGAGGCGTTCGAACAGCTCCACCGACAGCGCCTCGTCCCCCGCCACGGGGCGCAGCTCCAGCATCGAGGTCCGGATGGTGAAGTCTTCCTTGCCGAGGCGGATGCACTCCTTGACCGTCCGCGCGGCGTGGCCGACCTGCAGCTTCAGGTCCCACAGGATATAGAGCATCGTCTCGATGACGCTCTCGGCCCAGCCGGTGATCTTCCACGGCGTGAGGAAAAGCAGATCGACGTCCGAATGCGGCGCCATCTCGGCGCGCCCGTAGCCGCCGGCAGCGAGGACCGAGAGGGATTCGCCCTTCGTCGGCGATTGCCGCGGGTGAATCATCTCGGAGGAGACACGGAACGCCTCCTGGACGAGCGCGTCGGTCAGCCAGGAATAGGAGGCGACGAGCGCCGCCGACTCTTTCGGGGCGGCCTCGAATGCGGTCTGGATCGCGGTCCGGCCACGGCTTCTGGCGCGCGCGAGGACCTGGGTGACGGCGTTGCGTCCGCCGGCTCCCTGGCGCGGGTCCTCGATCTCCGAGAGAGCCTCGGCGATCTCGGAACGCACGGTTTCGCGGTCGAAAATGGCAACCGCCGGACAGATCAGGCTGTCCGGCGGGATTGTGACGTAGGCAGACGGGTCCGGTTCAGAAACCGGCGCCGCCAAAGCCTCTGGGAGCAGGGTCAACGACAACCACCCTGTTGTTGCGGATCTGGGCGACGGCGAGCGCCCGCTGATTGGTGCCGTCGTTGCGCAGGCGGAAGATGCCGCCCGTGCCGGTGAAGCCCGACCCCTGCGTCAGGGCGGAGCGGGTCAGCGCATTCGAGCCACGCTGCTCGACGAGGGCGCCGATGGCGGCGATCCCGTCGTAGGCGAGGCCCGCGAGCGGATGCGGATCGCTGCCGTAGGCGGCACGGTAACGCTGCTGGAACGCGGTGTTGAGGTTCGGATCGGGCAGGGCGAACCAGGACCCCTGGAGGCCCGGCTGGCTGAGGGCCGAGGACGGAATGTCGAACCGGGCCAGACCGATATACTGCGCGGTCGAGGCGCCGAGGCCATTCTCCGGCAGGAGCTGGGCGAGGAGCGGCATGGCGCCGGCATTGTCCGAGGTGAAGAAGACCGCGTCGGCGCCTGCCGCACGGGCCTGCGAGGCGATCTGCGGGGCGGCGGAGGCGACGCCCTGCTGGCTGACGGTGAAGCGGGACTGGCCGGCGAGGTTCGCGCGGGAGCTGCCGATGGCGTTCACGATGGCCTGGCGACCGACTTCCTCACCCGGCGAATCGCCGGCCACGACGTAGATGTTCCGGCGGCCGTTCCGCGCTGCGTAATCGACGAGGCGATTGGCGGTATTGTCGAAGGTATTGCCGAGCAGGAACAGGTTGCCGCCGGCGATCTCGGCATTGTTGGAGAAGGACAGGACGTTCACGCCCTCGTCGGCCACGGCGACCGCGGCGGCATTCGAGGCGCCCGAATAGAGCGGCCCGAGAAGGATCTTGGCGCCCTCGGCGACGGCGGTGTTCGCGGCCTGCGCGGCCCGGGCGTCGCTTCCGCCGGTGGAATAGGTGCGCAGGTCGATCTCGACGCCGTCCAGGTCGGCCATCGCGAGGCGCGCGGCGCGCTCGAGAGACTGGGCGACCTGTGCGTCCTGCGGGTTGCCTGATCCCGTCGGGATCATCAGGGCCACGGGAACAGGGGCGCTAGCGTCGATGGACGGGCCGGAGCCGCCACTCGTGATCGGCAGCGGTCCGCACGAGGCGAGAAGGACGATGGAGGCCAGAGCTGCGAGGCGGGCTATGGCCGTTCGGGGGATGTCCAGGACGGCGGTCATGGGCTAGGTCTCACTCTTCCGGAGTTCGGCAATTGGGTCGGACGGGACCCTAGGTGACGAGGGACGGCAAGTAAATGACGGACGAGACCGACCAGACCGGCTTCGAGGAGAGCACCGGCGGAACACCTGCGCGGCAGGTCGCTCTTGCGCCGGGCCTCTATCTCGTCGCGACGCCCATCGGTTCGGCCCGCGACATTACCTTGCGCGCGCTCGATATTCTCGCTTCCGCGGACACGATCGCCGCCGAGGACACCCGCACGGCCCGGCACCTGATGGAGTTGCATGGCATCAAGGCGCGAGGACGGCGGATCGTCGCCTATCACGACCACAGCTCGGACGGGGACCGCGCGCGCCTCCTCGGCCTCGTCCGGGAGGGCGGCTCCGTCGCCTGCGTGTCCGAGGCGGGCACGCCCCTCGTCGCCGATCCGGGGTATCGCCTGGTGAAGGACGCCGTGGCCGAGGGGCTTGCCGTCACGGCCGCGCCCGGCCCGTCCGCTGTGCTTGCGGCGCTGTCGATCTCCGGCCTGCCGAGCGACCGCTTCCTTTTCGCCGGTTTCCCTCCCAGCAAGGGGGCGGAACGGCGCAAGGTGCTCGAGGAGCTGGCGGCTATTCCGTCGACGCTGGTGCTCTACGAGAGCCCCAAGCGCATAAAGGGTTTGTTAGCGGATCTGGTGGATATTGCGGGAGCGGAACGGAAAGCCGCGATTTGCAGGGAGCTGACGAAACGATTCGAGGAGGTGATCCGCGGCACTCTGGCGGAGCTTGCGGAGGCGGTGCCGGACAAGGGCCTTCGTGGTGAGGTCGTCCTTGTGCTGGACAGGCCGCTCGCGCGGCAGATCGATCAAGAGGAAGTCGACGCTGCGCTTCTGGACGCGCTCGAGCGTCTTCCGATGAAGGCCGCCGCCAACGAGATCGCGACGCGGTTCGGGACGGCGAAGCGGGACATGTATCAACTGGCGCTCCGCCTGAAGGGCTGAGCGAGACGGGGATCGGAGCCGGTCCATGGCAGGAGGAAAACGGGAGACGGGGCGCGTTTCCTGGTATGGCGGTCGCGCCGCCGAGGACGCGGCGGAGCGCGCGCTCGAGGATGCCGGCCTGTCCATCGAGGCGCGGCGCTGGCGCGGGGCGGGCGGAGAGATCGATCTCGTGGCCAGGGACGGTGAGACCTATGTCTTCGCCGAGGTGAAAAGCGCTCCCTCCCACGAAGAGGCGGCATGGCGCCTCGGAGTTAGGCAGATGGCCCGCATCGCCGCGGCGGCCTCGGAGTATCTCGCAAGATCGCCGAAGGGGCTCCTCAGCGACGCCCGCTTCGACGTCGTGCTTGTCGATGGGACCGGCCGGACGGAAATCCTTCGCAACGCGTTCACCGCCTGATCGCGGGCCCCGTTCGGCAGCTATCGCGCTGACCGGCCCGGCCGGCTCGAAGCGCGGCGCCATCCGCACGGTCGTCAGCACCTTCGCCCCGTGTTGCGCCTGACCGCGGCATCGGCCATCAAGAGGCGCGCCAGTCAGGAGAAGTCACGATGTCGCTCAGGATCGCCTTTCAGATGGACCCGATCGAGCGGGTCGACATCGATGCCGACAGCACCTTTCGTCTCGCAGAAGAGGCGCAGGCGCGCGGCCACGAGATCTGGATCCACGCCCCGGAGCGGCTGAGTTTCGTCGAGGGGAAGGCCGTCGCCCGGGCGCGCCGCGTGACCCTGCGCCGCGAGCGGGGAAACCATGTCACCGTGGAGGAGGAGAAGACGCTCGACCTCGCGGAGATGGACGTCATCTGGCTGCGGCAGGATCCGCCGTTCGACATGTTCTACATCACCACGACGCATCTGCTCGAAGCCGCGGGGACGGTGGTTTTGAACGACCCCTTCTGGGTGAGGAACTCGCCCGAGAAGCTGCTGGTCCTGAAGTTTCCCGACCTCATCCCGCCGACGGTGATCTCCCGCGATCTGGAGGTTCTGCGGGCCTTCAAGGAAGAGCACGGGGACATGATCCTCAAGCCGCTCTACGGCAACGGCGGCGCGGGCGTGTTCCGGCTGGGGCAGGAAGATCGCAACCTGTCGTCCCTCCACGAACTCTTCGCCAGCTTCAGCCGCGAGCCGCTGATCGCGCAGAAGTACCTGCCTGCGGTGACCAAGGGCGACAAGCGCGTCATCCTGATCGACGGTGAGGCCGCTGGCGCGATCAACCGTGTCCCGGCCGAGGGCGAGACACGCTCGAACATGCATGTGGGCGGCCGCGCCGAGAAATCGGAACTGACGGACCGGGATCGCGAGATCTGCGCCGCCATCGGTCCCACGCTGAAGGAGCGCGGCCAGCTTTTCGTCGGGATCGACGTGATCGGCGACTACCTTACCGAGATCAACGTCACATCGCCGACCGGTCTTCAGGAAATGGAGCGGTTCGACGGGGTCAACTATACCGCCCGGATCTGGGAGGCCGCCGAGGCCGCGGTTGCCGCGCGCGGCTGAGCAGGGGCGTCCATTCCGCCGATCGCGAGACGAAAGCCCACCGCTTCCGCGATGTGGATCCGGCTGACGCCGTCCGACCCGTCGAGATCGGCGATGGTTCTCGCCACCCGCAGGACACGGTGGTAACCGCGCGCCGAGAGGCCGAACCGCCCCGCGATCTGCGCCAGAAGCGCGCGCCCCGCCTCGTCGGGCGTCGCGATGCTGCCGAGCAGCTCCCCGTCCGCATCGGCATTCACCCGCACGCCGTCTATCCCGGCAAAGCGCGCGCTCTGAATGGATCGCGCTGCGCTCACCCGCGCGGCGACCTCCGCCGATCCGTCAGGGGGCGTCGGCAGGTCAAGATCGGCGTAGGCCACGGGCGGCACTTCCACGCGCAGATCGAAGCGGTCCATCAAGGGGCCGGAGATCCGGCTCATGTAATCCTCGCCGCAGGCCGGAGCCTTGGAGCAGGCCCTGCCCGGATCGCAGAGATAGCCGCAGCGGCAGGGATTCGCGGCGGCGACCAGCATGAAACCGCATGGGTAGCGCACGTGCGCATTGGCTCTCGCGACCACGACTTCGCCGGTCTCGACGGGCTGCCGCAAGGTTTCGAGGACGGCGCGGGAAAATTCCGGCATTATGGAGCAAACTCACCATATATGATGATGTAATACATTGATAGTGATGTTTCAGGCGAAACCTGCGCCTCATAAGAAGGCCACTTAGTAAACTCTCGACAAAAATGTTACTGCTTCGCCTCAGATGACTTAACGGAGCGCGTAGTGAACAGTGAATTGCGAAGGGTGCGGGATCGAACCGAAGCTGCTTGGCAGGAAGCCGTCAACGCCTTCGGAAAAAACGTCATAAGCTTCCACGAGCGCCCCGTTGCAGTTCGTCTTTGGTCCCGCACAATCGAAGAAGCCTACAGAAGTCAGTGGCTTACAGCCACCAGGAGCGATGATGCCGGGTGGGAGTGGCCCGAGATCAGCAATCGATACCGCAACGAACCTAAGGCTAGACAGTTTGCGATCATGGCAGATGACCGGCTTGCTGCACTGTGCTTTCTGTTAGCTTCGCGCCAACGGGTTCTTGTTAGGTTTCTTGAGGGTGATCCGCGGCAGGATTGCCCCTTGCGAGGCAAGAGGGCTCTACTTGCCCTTGATTTGGCCGCAACTTACGGGCAACGGTTGGGATGCCATGAAATCCATCTTGAACCTGTGAACGAACCCTTGGCGGAACTATATCGAGGGCGGTTCGGTTTTAAGGATGGAAAAGACGGAAACAAGAAACCTGTTCTTAAGCGAGGTCTGGCATGACCGTAATGATGAAAAAGGTTAAGAATCTAAGGCGTAGGATGTTTGGGCAGGAAGCGAAGGCTCCTGCCAAACCAGAAGTCCTTTACCAGCAGCCCAAGCCTATGGTGGGCCTGTATGCGCTTCTTTCTGCTGAGCAGAAGAAGTCTGCTGTCAAGTTCAACGAGTGTGAAGCGTTTGGTGACCCGGCGCTGAGTCGCTAGCCGTCAAAGCGCGAGCGACTCAGCGCCTATCGCATCCATACACATCATGAAGAAAGCCGCGGTGAAGCTGCCGCGGCTTATTTTGTTTGCAAGGTTCCGCTCGTTGTCTGGCGCGCCCATGTCAGTCAGGCGCGCGGCCAAGTCGCGGTAGGTCACGCCGCGGCGCTTCAGCTCAGCCTTGAGTATGTTCTTCGCCTTGTCCTCGTAGGATACGGCGCTCACGTCTTTGGGCATCGGGCTACCTCATAAAACATCATATACGATGATATAGCCCTTGTAAGCGATGATGTCATCCCTTACATACGGTGTAGAATATCACCGGATACGATGACATGGCACAGCACTTCCTCCTCTCCCCCGCCGCCAAGACCCTCTCATTGGTCAAGGTGATGCGCATGTCGGACGAAGAAGCGCGCGCCGCCTTTCGCAAGATCCGGTGGTCCGAAACGGATGGCGAACCGATCTGCCCCGAGTGCGGTTGCACCGAACACTACGACCTCAAAACCCGCCCCGTGTGGAAGTGCAAGGGCTGCGGAAAGCAGTTCAGCGTCACTAGCGGATGCATCTTCCATAGCCGCAAGCTGGCCGTCCGCGACATCCTGGCTGCAATCGCCGTGTTCATAAACGGTGCGAAGGGCTACAGCGCCCTCCAGCTTTCCCGTGACCTCTCCGTTGACTACAAAACCGCTTTCGTCCTGCTGCACAAGGTGCGCGAGGCCATAGAGCTTGCCCGTGAGGAGGGCGCTCTGTCCGGCGACGTCGAGGTCGATGGCGCCTACTTCGGCGGTTACGTGAAGCCTGCCAATGAGCGGAAGGATCGCAAGGACCGCCGCAAGCTGGTGAACCAGAACGGCAAGCGGCAGGTCGTCATCGCCCTCCGCCAGCGCGACGGCAGGACCGTCACGCGGATCGGAAAGAACGAGGCCGAAGGCGTTACAACGGTTGTTGATCGCGTCGATCGCGGCGCGACGGTCCATGCGGACGAGGCTTCCCATTGGGATCGGCTGGCCGCGCACTTCCCGATAAAGCGGATCAACCACAAAGAGGCCTACTCCAAGGACGGCGCCTGCACCAACCAAGCCGAGAGCTTCTTTAGCCGCCTGCGCCGCGCCGAGATTGGCACCCACCACCATATCGCGGGCCGCTACCTCCACGCCTACGCCGCCGAAATGGCGTGGCGGGAGGACATGAACCGGGTAGCTAACGGCACACAGTTTGCCATGGCTGCCGGGGCCGCTGCGGTTGCGCCCAAGTCTGAGGCGTGGTGCGGGTACTGGCAGCGTCGAGCCTGAGTAGCGCGATGTAGGTGATGATGCAGAACGTGACGCAGGGCTCTTGCAAGTGAGCTTTCGGAGTAATTGCACAAAATGCGTCGAAAATGCGTTCTCATATTGACGCGAATCGATTCATCTGATTATCTTGCTGAAATAGACAAAGCCCGCGATCCAAAGGATGCGGGCTTGTCCGGGGGTAGACTGTGGAGGTCTATGATCCCCCTCTAGATGTGAGGCTATGATGTCAGACCATACGGAAGCTGTCAAGCAGGCGAGAACGCTTGTATCTCGATCTGCGGTCAAACTTGCAGACTCCAACCCCGATCTAGCCGCCGAGAGGAGCGCCCTCGTAGAGGCTCTATCGGGCGTTTTGGATAGGATGTTAGAGCTCGAAGCGCTTACATCCGCTCTCCCGCCCGACCTGGGCAACATTCTCGACCTTCCCCCTGAGCTATTGTCGGAGCTTTCAGTCGGCAAAGGCGATGAGCTCGAAGATCAGCTTGTGACGGTGATCAATGCCTACGGCGGGGAGGCTACACTCGATCAGATTCTAGTCGGCCTCTATAGGCGGTTCGAAGTAGTTCATAAGCGCCGCTTCATACAGAATAAGCTCTACCGCATGGAGATGATCTGGGGCGTCGAAGGGAAAAAGGGCGTCTACACCACATCAAAGCCGGAAGAGGCAACGCCGGACGACCCCAGCGGCGGGGATAACAAGTTCACCCGCGGAGGGTACGGCGGCTACGGCGACGACCCAGAGGAAGTTCCCTTCTAGTGCACGGCGCTAGTGAGGGTAGGACGAAGCCAAAAGAAGGAGGATAATCTTGGAACCCATATGACGACCACCCTGACCTAATTGGAACTGGTACTTCCGTTTAGGTGAGCAGTCGCCACAAGGGCGGCGGGAGGCGGGACTTGAGGTTCCGTCTCCACCCTCAAACTGACCGGATTAAGGACAGCCAACAAGATACAGATGATTCATTTGGGGCATCTGGTCAAGCCTGACGTCCGGTCGCAGCATCTCGAAAGGTCTCAGATGCACGACTGCAAGGTGACGCCTGCCATGGCGTCCGTAATCAAACTGGCACGATCCAAAGGCGTCCCGTACTCGTGGATCACCGGCTACTATATGGGACTCAACTTCGGACGGGTTGCCGACATCCAAGACGGGCGTTTGTTCCCTGAGGTCCCGCCCGCCATGGCGTTGCCGCCCGACTTCCCGAAGTCGATCTAAGAACGTTGGAGGGCGGCTCACAGGCCGCCCTCTTTCAGTTTCCACAGCTTGTAGGGGCCGTTCTCACCGTGGTCCGTGGTCCAACCCGCGTCCTCGATAAGCCCTTGGTTCACGCAGCCCTTAATGCAGGCGCCGATCCGCTTGCGCAGTAGCGTCAACGTGGCCTCGTCGGCGGCAAGACCGCGATCTTCGGCCCATGCCTCCGTGATCTGGCGCGACGTGAGCGGGCCGGGTGCCTCGCGGAACTGGCCTAGAACGAACCGCTTCACGCTTCCCTTCGCGGCCCGATGCTTGGTCACGTACTCTTTTATCGCGTAGGTGTCAGACTGCGGATCGAAGAGGCGGATGGCCGCATCCAGGTGATCTATATCCACGGTCAGCTTCTTGATCTCGACCTTGTAGCGCTCGCGAAGGTCAGACAGTTCTTTGTGCTTAGCCACTAGGCCGGCAACTGTGTTCGGGCGTTGATAGGTAGGTTCATTGCTCATTCATGAGCTATACCACCATATACGATGATATGCATCACCTTATTTGGTGAGTTTGCTCCATAATGCCGGAAAATTCGGGGAGCTCGTCCAGAAAGAGGACGCCGTTATGGGCGAGGCTGATCTCCCCCGGTTTCGCGCCGCGCCCGCCGCCGACGATGGCGGCCATGGAGGCGGTGTGGTGCGGCTCGCGAAAGGGCCGGGCGCGGGAGAGGCCGCCCTTGTCGAGAAGCCCGGCGAGGGAGTGAATCATCGAGGTCTCCAGCGCCTCGGCCGGGCTCAGCGGAGGCAGGATGGAGCCGATGCGGGCGGCCAGCATGGACTTGCCCGAGCCGGGCGTGCCGACCATCAGGAGATGATGGCGTCCGGCGGCCGCGATCTCGAGGGCACGCTTGGCCCGTTCCTGACCCTTCACGTCCCGCAGATCCTTCGCGCCCGGATCGCCCGTCACTTCGCCGGGGGGTGCGGGCCGCAGGACCGTCTGCGCGGTCAGGTGCCGCACGGTCTCGCCGAGAGACGCAGGAGCGATAACCTCGGCCGCGGCGACCCATGCCGCCTCCGCGCCGCAATCCTTGGGGCAGATCAGCCGACGTTCGGCTTCCGCGGCGGCGATGGCCGCCGGCAGGGCGCCGCGAACGGGCACGAGTGCGCCGGCAAGGGAAAGCTCTCCGAGCGAGGTCGTCCGCTCCACCTCGTCGACCGGCAGGATCTCCATCGCGGCGAGGACGGCGAGGGCGATCGGCAGGTCGAAATGGGAGCCTTTCTTCGGCATGTCGGCGGGGGAGAGGTTGAGCGTGATCTTCTTCGGCGGCAGCGCGATGGCGAGGTCGGACAATGCGGCGCGGACCCGCTCTCGCGCTTCGGAAACCGCCTTGTCAGGCAGGCCGACGATCGTGAACGCTGGAATCCCAGGTGCGATGGCGCACTGCACCTCGACTTCCCGCGCCTCGATCCCCTCGAAGGCCACCGTGTAGGTGCGCGCCACCATTGTCCCATCACTCCGCCATGCACCCTCGGGGGTAATCGGATCGTAGTTAAGAAGTGGTTACGCGCTCGGAGGGGCCGGTCCCGAGCGAGATACTCCCCGCAGTAGCGTTCCAGCGTTTCCCCGGCGATGAGCTCGGCCTCGTGCCCTCTGAAGGTCGTCGGCTCGGGACACTTCCGTCAAGGCGCCAAGGGGCTTCGGCAGGCGCGGCCTGTCCCGAAAGAAATCTGTTGAGATCGGGATGGCGCGCGCTAAATCGATCCATGCGGTAAAAGTTTGGAACCAATCCAGATCTCGCGCCGTTCGTCTCCTGAAATCATGGGAGACCGAAATGTTCGCAACGCTGTCTTCAAGCCGGGTCGACACTCGGCGGGCGCATCGCCCGACAGCCGAACGGTTTCTCTCCCCATTCTCTCGAATGAACATCATCGCGCGGGCGGTTCAGCGCCTTCGCTCTGCGCGCCACGTATCGGCATTTCGAACTGCGATCCGCAAGGCCACCGGTTTCCGGGCGGCTGACCTTGTCGGGTGCATCAACGGTCAAGAATGGCCCGCATAGACGGGCAGAGACAGGGGTATTGAAGATGGCTTTGGACGGTTCCTACGATCATTCGCTTTCCCGGCGCGCCATGCAGGCCGAGCTTCTGGACGCCGAGACCGAGCTTACTCTTGCCTATGCGTGGCGCGACAATCGCGACGAGCGCGCTCTGCACAGGCTCATCACGGCCTATATGCGCCTCGCGATCTCCATGGCGGCGAAGTTCAAGCGCTACGGCGCACCGATGAACGATCTTATCCAGGAAGCGAGCCTCGGCCTCATGAAGGCGGCCGACAAGTTCGACCCCGATCGCGGTGTCCGCTTCTCGACCTACGCGGTGTGGTGGATCAAGGCGTCGATCCAGGATTACGTGATGCGCAACTGGTCCATGGTCAGGACCGGGTCGACCTCCAGCCAGAAGTCTCTCTTCTTCAACATGCGCCGGGTGCAGGCCCGTCTCGAGCGCGAGGCAGCGGCCTCCGGGGAGCAGCTCGACGGGCACCAGCTTCGCCAGATGATCGCGACCGAGGTCGGCGTTCCTCTCCATGACGTCGAGATGATGGAAGGTCGCCTGTCGGGGTCCGACTACTCGCTGAACGCGACGCAATCGTCGGCTGACGAGGGGCGGGAGTGGATCGAGACGCTGGAGGACGGCAGCGATCAGGCCTCCGAGTCCGTCGCCCGCGACAAGGACATCGACACGCTTCGCGGCTGGCTGGTCTCTGCCCTCGGCGATCTGAACGAGAGAGAGCGTTTCATCGTCCGCGAGCGCAAGCTGCGGGATGCCCCGCGCACGCTCGAGAGCCTTGGCGACGAGCTCGGTCTGTCGAAGGAGCGTGTGCGCCAGCTCGAGGCAGCAGCCTTCGGCAAGATGCGCAAGACGCTGGAAGGTCAGTCCCGCGAGGTTCACGACTTCTTCGCCTGATCCCGTAAGCGATTGATTTCGTGTGGGCCGCCCCGGTGGGGCGGCCTTTTTCGTTTGAAGGGTTCAGCGGGTCCGGCGGCCCTCTTCCTGACATGGGGCGCGCGGGGCGACTGGGGGGGCCGTGCTGGCCTTCCGGGGTGAGAAGCTGGCTGTGCTCACGCTTGTTGCGGCGGTCACCGCATGGTCATGCCGATCTGACGGCGAAGCGTCTGCCCGACGTGCCCGGTTGCCCTCTTTCGCCGGGGCGGTCTCAGTCGACCCAGGCGAGGTCCGGACGGACGGAGGCGCAGTAGGTTCCCGCCGCCTCCTGCGCTTCACGGACGACTTCGCGGATGAGATCGCTTCGCGTCGCGGTCTGGAAGCTCGCGAGGATGGGCATGGCCGGAAAACGCTTGGAGACAGCCAGCGGGTAGAGGGCGCCCGAATGCAGCTCCCGACCGATGGTGACGGCGGGAACGGCGCCGACGCCGAACCCGTCCATCATCATCGAGATGATCGCGTAGAGCGAATTGCAGCTCGTCAGCTTCGAGGCCAGCGCGTGTTCGTCGTGGAAGTACGGCGCGATCATCTCGTAGGGCGGAGACCCTTCCGGGAAGGAGATGATCGGCAATTTCGCCAGATCGCTCACCGTGTAGGTGCGGTCCGGGTCGATCAGTCGTGCGGAGCCGGCCCATGTCATCTGGAAAACGCAGGCGCTGTAGCTGCGAAAGCTCTCCCCGAGGACCGGACGCAGGCAGAAGATCAGGTCGAACTCGCCCTTCTCCATCCCCGACGTGAGGGCCTTCGTCGTGTCCACCGTCAGTTCCACCGGCAGGTCGGGGAACCTCATGTGGAGCGCGTCGACCAGCGCCCGCATCCAGGTGGAGGACACCGAATCGATGGCGCCAATACGGATGGGCTCGGAGAGGGCGGGACCGCCGGACAGCGTCTCCCGCAGATCGTCGACATCATCGAGAATCTTCTCGAAGCGGCGCAGGGTTTCCTGCCCCTCGGCGGTCAGCGCGAAGCGTCCCTCGCCCCGCTCGACGAGGCGGTGGCCGAGATCCCGCTCGATTCCGGCCAGCCGTGCGGAGATCGCGGGCTGTGTGGTGTTCATCTCCGTCGCGGTGCGCCCGAAATGCCGGTTGCGCGCAAGGACGACGAAGCTGCGCAGGTCGATCAATCGCATGGAGTGGCGGCCCGATCAGCCGGCAAGAAGCACGTGGCGCGCTTGGGTGTAGTCGAGGAGGGACTGCATCGACAGGTCCGATCCGTACCCGGAATTCTTCATGCCGCCATGGGGCATTTCCGTGGCGAAGACGCCGTGCGTGTTGATCCAGGTGACGCCGTATTCGAGCCGGTCCGCGATCTGCATCGCCGCCGCGCCGTCCCGCGACCAGACGGAGGAGGCGAGCCCGTACTCGGAGGCGTTGGCCCAGCGGAGCGCCTCGTCCGGTTCCGAGAACGGCGTGACGGTGACGACGGGACCGAAGACTTCCTTCTGGACGATTTCGGCATCGATCGGCGCGCGCACCAGTGTCGGCTCGAAGAAATAGCCGTTGCCGTCCGGGGCGTTGCCGCCGACGACGATCTCGGCGCCGCCCTCGCGGGCGCGGGAGACGAAGCCGTCGATCCGGTCGCGCTGAGCAGCGGAGATCACGGGGCCGAACTCGACGCCCTCGTCGTTCGGCGCCCCCCAGGTGATGTCCTTCACCATCGCTTCGAGCTTGGCGGTCAGCTCGTCCGCGATGGCGGCATCGGCGAGGACGCGGCAGGCCGCCGTGCAATCCTGACCCGCATTGTAGAAGGAGGCCTCCCGCAGCGTGGAGGCGACGGCGTCCAGGTCCGCGTCCTTCATGACGATGACAGGGGCCTTGCCGCCGAGCTCCAGATGCGTGCGCTTGATCACGTTCGCAGCGGCGGAGCGCAGGACGGCGCGGCCGGTCCGCACGTCCCCGGTCAGGGAAATCATCCGCACGAGGTCGTGCTCGATCAGCTTGCGGCCAACCGCCTCGCCGCCGCCGCAGAGGATGTTCACCACGCCTTTGGGCAGAACGTCGCTGAGGATCCGGCCAAGGGCGAGAAGGCTGAGCGGGGTGTTCTCGGACGGCTTGATGACCACGGTGTTGCCCGCCGCGAGGGCAGGGGCGAGCTTCCAGGCGGCCATCAGGAGCGGGTAGTTCCAGGGCGCGATGGAGGCGATGACGCCGATCGGATCGCGCCGGAGCATGGAGGTCATTCCGGGGGCGCGGTAGCCGTTCGCGGCGACGCCGGGGATGTTCCGCGCGGCGGTGGCGAAGTAGCGGAAGACGTCAGTCACGTTCGGGATCTCGCCGCCGGCGACGAACCGCGCGACCTTGCCGGCATTCAGGGACTCGAGCGCGGCGAGACTCTCGGCCTCCGCGTCGATCCGGTCCGCGATGGTCCAGAGCAGGCGGGAGCGCTCCTTCGGCGTCGTGCGGCGCCAGTCCTGGAAGGCACGGTGGGCGGCCTGGACGGCGTGGTCGATCTGGTCGGGCGCGGCAGAGCCGACTTCGGCGATCACCTCGCCCCTCGAAGGATCGCGCGCGGCCTCCGGCGCGGCACTTCCGTCCACGTAGTCACCATCGATCAGCAGTCGGGTCTCGAAGTCGCTCATGTCAGGTGTCCTTGGAGGTCTTGTCGGTCTCAGGGGGGAGAATGCGGATGCGGTCCGGGTCGAACTCAAGGCCGACCCTGGAGCCCACCTCATGCGTCGGCGTCGTACCGGTCAGAACACGGAGCTCCTGCCCGGCGAGGCGGAGTATATAGCGGCTCCGCGCGCCGAGATAGACACGTGTCGCGACCTCGGCGGTCAAACGCGCGTCGCCTTCATCGGACAGGGTGATGTCCTCCTGCCGCAGCGCGAGGGTGCAGGCCCCTTCGGCGGTGTCTGCAGGCAGCGCGATGGTCTGCCCGTCCTCGAGTTCGGCGATGGCTGTCCCGCCGCTGTGGCGGACGGTCGCCGGCAGGAGGTTCGACGCGCCGAGGAAAGAGGAGGCGAACGGTGTGGCAGGGTTCGAATAGATCTCGTCCGGCGCGCCTTCCTGCTCCACCTTCCCCTTGTTCAGAAGGACGATGCGATCCGACAGGGACAGCGCCTCCTCCTGATCATGGGTGACGAAGATCGTCGTCAGACCGAGCCGGCGGTGAATCTCGATCAGTTCGACCTGCATGTCCTCCCGGAGCCGCGCGTCGAGGTTCGACAGCGGCTCGTCGAGCAGAAGGACCTTGGGCTTGGAGACGATGGCGCGCGCGAGCGCGATCCGCTGCTGCTGACCGCCCGAGAGCTGCGAGATCTTGCGCTCAGCGAGATGCCCGAGCTGCACCGTCTCCAGCGCTTCGGCGACCCTCTCGCGCTGCTCCGCCTTCGTTCCGATCCCGCGCATCCGGAGGGGAAAGCGGACGTTCTCGCCGACGCTCAGGTGCGGCAGGAGAGCGTAGGACTGGAACATCATCGCGATATCCCGCTTCTCGGGCGGCAGTCCGGTCACGTCCTGACCGCCAAGCTCCACACGCCCCTCCGTCGCGCCCTCGAGCCCGGCGACGATCCTCAGAAGCGTGGTCTTGCCGCAGCCCGAGGCGCCGAGAAGGCTGATGAACTCGCCGGAGGCGATGTCCAGCGAGATGCCGTGCAGCACTTCGACGGAGCCGAAGGATTTCTTGATCTGGTGTAGTCTGACGTCTGCCATATCGGATCAGGAACTCGCGAATCTCTGCACGCCGAGCATGCGGTCGATGATGAGGATGAGGCCGACCGTCAGGGCGATCATGATCGTGGAGACGGCGGCCACGGAGGGGTCGGGGCTGAATTCGAGCTGGCCGTAGATCTGCACCGGAAGGGTGGTGAGGCCCGGTTTGCGTAGGAACAGCGAGACGACCGCCTCGTCGAAGGAGATGTTGAAGGCGAAGAAGGCGCCGGCGGCGAGGCCCGGAAGGCATTGCGGCACCACCACGAGCCAGAGCCGCTGGAAGCGGTTCGCCCCCATCGTCTGCGCGGCTTCCTCGAGGAACGGATCGCTCTCCGACAGCACCGCCAGCGTCGTGCGCACGACGTAGGGAATGGTGATCACGGTGTGGCCGATCCAGATCGTGACGATGGTGACGGGGCCGAAGATCGCGCTCCACAGCATCAGCATCCCGATGGCATAGATGATCGTCGGCAGGACGAGGGGCGAGAGGAAGAACGTCGCGAGGACGCCGGAGCCGGGCAGGGCGCGGCGGTTGATCGCGATGGCCGCCGCACCGCCGCAGAGAGTGGAGGTTAGCGTCACGAGAAGCGCCACCCGGAAGGAGATCCATGCCGCGCCGAGGTACGAATCCGACGACAGGACCTCCCTGTACCACCGCAGGGACAGGCCGTCCGGCGGGAAGGAGATGAACTGGCTCTCGGACACAGATACCCCGATCACGACGACGAGCGGCGCGAGGAGGAACAGGCCGGTGGCGAGGACGAAGATCCACGCGGCAATGCGAACGGGCCGGGAGATTGCGCCGACCATCAGCGCGTCCCCCCGCCGAGACGTGCATAGGGCACGAGGATGAGCAGGACTCCGACGAAGAGGATCACCGCCTGCGCCGCGGCGAAGGGCCAGTCGAGCGTCTGCGTCACCGAGCGGTAGATCGAGGCGGCGAGGACCTGGATCCGGGAGCCGCCGAGAAGGTTCGGGGTGACGAAGGAGCTGGCCGACAGGGTGAAGCACAGAAGCGAGCCCGCCACGATGCCGGGCAGCGCGAGCGGCAGGACCACGGTCCGCAGCGTCGCACCGAAGCCGCATCCCATCGTCCGCGCGGCTTCCTCGAGGCGGGTGTCGATCCGGGAGACGACGCCGAGGATGGAGAGGGTCATGAAGGGCAGCAGAACCTGGACCATGCCGATGACGATGGCGCTCTCCGTCTGCATGATGGAGAAATTGCGCCCGGCGAGGCCGAGGGAGCGCAGGATGTCGGGGACGAGGCCCGAGCGCCCCAGGAGCACCATCCAGCCGAACGTGCGCACGACGACCGAGGTCATCAGCGGCAGGATCACGAGGACGATCAGCCACAGGCGCATGCGGGGGCCGATGCGCGCCATGATGTAGGCGAGCGGAAAGCCGATCAGGGCGCAGATCGCGGTGATCAAGAGCGAGAGCCGCACCGTCCGCCAGAGCACGCCGAGGTAATAGGGATCGCCGAGGAAGCGGGTGAAGTTCGCAAGCGTCAGTCCCTCCTCCCCCTGCACCGACAGGAGCAGCATCTGGGCGATGGGCACGAAGAAGGCCACGGCGAGCAGCAGCAGGCCGGGCAGGGCGAGGATCAGGTTCTCCGCACGGTCGCTCAAGAGATCTCTCCGGGAGGGGACGGCAGCGAGGGACTGCGCCGGGCCCGAACGGGGGCCCGACGCGTTGTATGCCGGTCGCGACTTAGCGCGCGATGGTGCGGTTCCACTGGTCGACCCAGTCGGAGCGGTTTTCCTCGATCTTGACCGGATCGAAGCGGATCAGCCCTTCGACGGCCTCGGCGCCCAGGACGACGTCGGCGGCGACGTCATCGGCCAGCTCGACGGTGCTGTTGGTCGGGGAGTAACGCAGCGCCTCGGCGAAGCATGCCTGCGCCTCGGCGGAGATCGTCCGGTCGATGAACTGCGTCGCCAGCTCCTGGTTGTCCCGTCCGGCCACGAGGTTCGCCGTGATGAAGCTCGCGGGCGTGCCTTCCTCGCCCTGCACGAAGCGTGCGGGCAGGCCGGCGCTGGACAGGGTGTAGGCGTAGTCGGACGCGTAGGGCGCGATCCAGGCATCGTTCTGCGCGAACTCCTGCTGGATCTCCGGCGAGGTCGAGACGACGAAGGCTCCGTTCTCGAGCAGCTGCGACACCGCGTCGAGGCCGGGCTGGATATCGTCGAGCGAGCCGCCCTGAACCTGGTTCAGCATCAGGAAGCCGAGCATCCCGTAGCCGTTCGAGATATCCGTGAGGACGATGTGGTCGGCATAGGTGCCGTCCATCAGGTCTGCCCAGGCGGCGGGCGTCTCGGGGGCGGTCTCCTCGTTGTAGACGAGGCCGATGGCCGCGATCGAGTAGGCAGGGCCTTCTCCGCCTTCGAGGTTGGTCTTGGCGAAGTCATAGAGGTCGCCGGCATTCTCGAGCGCGGCGGGGTCGATCGGGGCCAGAAGCCCTTCCTCGGCGCCGACGATTTCCTGACCGCCCGAGAAGTGGATGACGTCGAATTGCGGGGCACTGGCCTGGGCGCGGAGCTGCGCGAAGGCGTCGGCCGAATAGGCGGTGACGATCTGCACCGTGGCGCCGGTGGCCTCCTCGAAGGGCGTGATCACGCATTCGCGGTGCGCTTCTTCATAGGCGCCGCCGAAGGAGTTGATCGTCAGCGTCTGCCCTTGGGCGAAGGCGCCGCCGGCGCTGACCGCGAGGCCCGCAAGGGCGAGGGTGGAAGTCATGGTCTTCATGTCGCGTCTCCCTGAAAGAGAATGGTGAACGAAGTGGCGGGCCGCTGTCACGCGGCCCTGCCGTATCACTTCAGCCGGCCGATCTCGACGGTCTTGATGCCGTCCTTGCGGATCGCCTTGCACTGCTCGGCAACGGCGTCGAGCCCCTCGGTCATGCGACCGAAATAGGAGCAGGAAATCCAGCCGGTGGGCCCGAACGTGCGGCCGCCATGGGCGTAGAACATGCCGATCTCCCAGAACTCGTCGGGGTCGATCTTGAAGAAGTTCTTCGGCTGATAGAACCACAACATGTCGCCGGCTTCGGGCTGGATCGTCTGGTTCTCGGGCGGCAGGGCGCGGGGATCGAATGTCCGCGCCTCCTCCGGCAGTCCCATCATGATCTCGGGGCCGGAGAAGATCGCGTGGCTGGCCGGCACGGTGATGGGCGATTCGAGAGCCCCCCACAGCGCGGCGCAGGTTTCCGGAGCCGTCTCCCAATAAAGAGTGATGATGCCGCTGACATCGGTGTCCGTGAAGGTGAGGTAGAGCTGCCTGTCTGCCATGAATGCCGCCTGGTTTGAGTAATAGCTGCCATGTTTGCGTCTGACGTCGGTGCTGTCCAATGGGAAACACGCATGAAATTGATAAAAAAAACATATCGGATGTCGCGACATGCAATAAGTTTTGCGAAATGACATGAAACAACCTAAAGGAGAGCAATCTATAGTTGCAAAATGAAAAAGCCAAAATACCCTGAGCAAAGTGTTGCGTGAGTCAGGTGTACGGCGATGTCGACCGGTGCGTTCTCTGTGTTCAAAAACGGCAATCGCCGCATCTGCCTCGCGCAGTTGTCGTGCGGGATCGGGGCTCGAGCCCGGTGAAGGTGCTCATCGTAGGGTTGAACTCCGAGCCAGAACGCACCGGGATCGCGGTCTATACCAGCGGACTTGCGCGGTACCTCGCGCGGCGGGGCGCCACGATCCACCATATCGCCGGACAACCCTACTATCCCGGCTGGACCGTCGCCGCTGGGCATTCGCGCATCCTGTGGCAGCGGCGCCGGGTCGCGCCGGGGCTCGCCGTCCTTCACTGCCCCCATTACGTTCCGGCCCGCCCGACCGGCCGGCTTCGCATTCTGCATCACCTGTCCTTCGCGGTTTCGTCCGCCCTTCCTGCGGCCTGGTCCGCCATTCGGTTCCGGCCGGACATCGTCGTCACGGTAGCTCCCTCCCTCGCCTCCGCCCCGGTGGCCCTTGCCGCGGCCGCTCTCGCAGGGGCGCCCGCCTGGCTCCACGTGCAGGACCTCGAGGTGGACGCGGCCGGTGCGACCGGGCTGATGAGGGATGGACCGGTGCTGCGCCTCGCCCGCGCCCTCGAACGGGCGATCCTGAGGCGGTTCGACCGGGTGAGCACGATCTCCGCCCCGATGAAGCGGCGCCTCGCTGCCAAGGGTGTTCCCGAAACGCGTCTGACGGAGTTCCGCAACTGGGCGGACATCACCGCGATCGCGCCCCTGGAGGGGCCGTCCCCGATGCGGCAAATCCTCGGCCTTACCCGCCCGCGCATCGCCCTCTACTCGGGAAGCCTCTCCCGCAAGCAGGGCGTCGAGCTTCTGGCCGGCGTGGCGCGGTCGCTGGAGGGGCGGGACGATCTGACCCTCCTCGTCTGCGGCGACGGGCCGTCGCGCGCGGAACTGGAAGAGCTGTGCCGCGGTCTGGGCAATGTCGCTTTCCGCCCGCTGCAACCGTCCGACCGGCTGCGCGCGCTCCTCGGCGCGGCGGACGTGCACCTCCTGCCGCAGGTGAGCAGTGCGGCCGACCTCGTGCTGCCGTCCAAGCTTACCAACATGCTCGCATCCGCCCGCCCGGTCGTCGCCACCGCCGCCCCGGGAACCGCCCTTGCCGAAGAGGTCGCCGGCTGCGGGATCGTGACGCCGCCGGGGGATGCCGCCGCGATGGCGCACGCGGTCGGCCGCCTTCTGGACGATGAGCCCCTGCGTCTGTCCCTCGGCCGCGCTGCCCGCGAGCGCGCGTTGTCGCGCTGGGATGGCTCCGCGATCCTCGCCCGCGCAGCCGCGGAGATGGAGGCGCTGGCCCGTGTCCCCGGCGCGGCGCGTGCGTCCGTCCCCCTCGATGCGGAGCGGGGCGGATGACGGGCGGAATCCTCCCTGCTGCGCATCCGCGCCTCGCCGCCGCGATCTGGCTGACGGGCGCGTCGCATCTCTGCCTCGCGGCGGGGCATCTGGCGCTCGGCTCGGACCGGTTCCTGACGCTGTCGATGGGGGCCATGTCGCTCTGGGGGATCTCCCGGCTGATGCGGGACGAGATCTGGCCCGGGGATTACTACGTCTTCGCGCTCGGCATCTATTCGGGGACCGCCGCGCTCGCGGTGAAGCTGGCCTACGGCCAGCCCCTCCAGTCGAACCTCCAGCACCCGGGAATGGCCTGCGCGATCCTCCTTGGCGGCTTCGTGGCGGCAGCCGGCGCGGCGGAGATCGCGCGCCTCGTCGCCCGCCGCGTCGTTCCGCCGGCAACGGTCCGGGCCTGGGCGGATCCGGGGCTGCTCGCGCGCGCCTATCCCTGGCTCCTGGCGGCGGGAGCGGCGTTCCTCCTTCTGCACGTCGCGGTGCGTCCGCGCATGGTCGCGGGGGTCCTGCACCAGACGGACGGCTTCGGCGGCTTCGGCGCGTTCACCTTCCTGCTCACCCTGGGGTTGGCGGCAGCCTCCCGCCGGCTCCTCATCGACGGCGCGCGAGGCCCGTTCCGGGTCCTCATTCTCGCCGGGATCGCGATGGTGACGCTGTCGCTCGTGGCGAACACCAAGCGGGAGGTGTTCGAGTTCGGAATCTGCCTCCTTCTCGGGCTCCTGGCCGCAAGGGCCCGGCTGAGGATCCTGCCGTCGCTGGCGGCCATCGGTGCGGCGGCCGTCGTGGCGCTCTACGTTTCGCCTGTCATCCATCTGATGCGGAACGATTTTCTTGAGATCGGGCTGGTGGGTCGCGTCTCCGAGGGGTGGAGCATCCTGAAAGCGCACGGCTTCGATCCCGCAGCCCTTGCCGAAGAGGAGGCGCGGTTCTTCGCCGGCTTCTCCTACGCCTATCGCGAGGCGGGCAGCTACATCTTCCCGGAGCGCGGCGCCTTCGACCGCTTCATGCTCATCCTGCCCGTCGACCAGGTCGCTCGGATGGCTCTCGAGGGGGAGGTGATGGGCGTGCGGCCCTTCGCGCGGGAGGCCCTCGAGGGGATCCTGCCGTCGATCCTGATCGACAAGAGCGTGATGGTCGGCTCGGATCGCGTCGCCTGGGCCTACGGAATCCGCGAATATGGCAGCTCCGCGCGGCCGGTCCTGGGCTTCACCGCAACGGCGCTCGCGATGGGCGGACCCGTCGCCGTGATCTCAGCGCCGATCCTGGTTCTGCTCCCTGTCCTGATCGCCTTCAACATCGCGTTCGGTCACCTCAGGGCCTCAGCCCTCGGCCACGGCTTCATCGCGATCAGCTGGTACCTGGCGGAGCAGGGCGTGGATTCGCTGATCTCCTTCGCCGGGCGGAACGCGGCGCTGATGTGGGTCGTCTCGGCGCTCCTCGCCACGTGGTGGAAGGAGCGGAGGGCATGAGCCGGCTGAAGCGAACGCTCGGCGCCCAGGTCTACGGGCAGGCGGTGACCGTCGCGGTGCAGGTAGGGCTGCTGCCGATCCTGATCGCATCATGGGGCGTGGAGGTGTTCGGCGTCTGGGCGGTGATGACGGCAATCCCGGCCGCTCTCTCCCTCGCGGATTTCGGCTTCACCTCCGCCGGCAAGACCGACATGGCCCTGCGCGTCTCCGCCGGGGATCGGGACGGCGCGGTGGAGACCTACCACAGCGTCTTCGTGCTTCTTCTCGCGGGCGCGGCCCTGCTGGCGATCCCCCTCGGAGCGGGCGCGCTGCTGCTTCCCTTGGAGCGGATCCTGCAACTGGGGCCGGTGGCGCCGGACCTCGTGCGGGCGGTGCTGCTTGTCCAGATCGCGAGCGCGCTGTCGTACCAGTTCTTCCTCCTGATGGCAGCCGGCCTGCGCGCGGCCGGGCGACCGGCGACGGAAGCGGCGTTCGGCGCCACGGCGCGGCTCGGGGAGGCGGCGGCGGTCGCGCTCGCGGCGGTTCTCGGCGGTTCGCTCCTCTGGGCCGCCGCATGCGCCCTCGCGACTCGTCTCGCGGCGCTGGTGGTGCTTGCCGTGTGGCTCGGGGCCATCGCGCCATGGCTCAGGCTCGGTCTGTCGCGGGCAAGTGGCGCGCGCATCCGTGCGCTCGCGGGGCCCTCGGTGGCCTCCATGCTGATACCGCTCGGACACGCGCTTCTTCTCCAGGCGCCTCTCCTGATCCTCGGTGCCGCGGCATCGCCGACGGCCGCGGCGCTCTACTCCGTCAGCCGCACCGTCGCGCGGGTCGGCGTGTCGGCGGCGAATGCCATCTGCCACGCCTTCACGCCTGAATACAGTTACGCCCACGGCGCCCGGAACCGTGCGCGTCACAGCCGGCTCGTCCGGGCCCAGGGCAGGATCCTCGGGGGCGGTGCGGTGCTCTACGCGCTCGCGGCCCCCTTCGGCATCCCGGCCGGTGCGGCGCTGCTTTCGGGCGGCGCGCTCTCGCCCGGCCTCGCCCTCACGGCGGCCCTCGCCGCGGCCGCGCTTCTCGAGATCCTCTGGTCGGGCCTCTTTGCGCCCGTCGCTGCAATCAACCGGCACAGGGACATCGCGCGGGCGTTCTGTCTCGCCGCCATTCTCGGCGCGGCACTGGCATCAAGGCTCGCTACGCCCGCCGGGATCGCGGCGGCGGTGGCTCTGGCCCACGGCCTCACCTGTCTTGCAGCCCTTCGTCACGCAGTCGGGCTGATCCGAACACACCCTGAGGAGGCGCACCCATGACACGGCCCATACTGATTTATCGCCTAGGCAGCTTCGGCGACACGGTGGTCGCGTTGCCCTGCTTCCATGCGATCAACCGCGCGTTCCCGGGGCGCGAGCGCATCGTGCTGACGAACATGCCGGTTGCCGCGGAGGCGCCGCCGCTGATGGCCGTCCTGGGGCAGCACGGTCAGTTCGCGGACCGGGTGCTGACCTATCCCGTGGGCACACGCGATCCCAGGGTGCTGGCGAGGCTGGCCCGGCAAATCCGCAAGACCGGCGCTGACGAAGCGGTCTGGCTCATGCCGGAGCGGAGTTCCTGGGCGATCCGGCGGGACGTGGCCTTCTTCCGCCTTGCCGGGATCCGGACGATCCATTGCCTGCCGAAGACAGAGGAAGAGCGGCGCGCCCGCGTACACCCCGGGACCGGCGAGACGGAACGCGAGGCGTTCCGGCTCCTCCGGTGCTGTGCGGAGCTGACGCCCGGGGACATTCCGGTGCGCTTGGCCTTCGACCTGAAGCTCACCGACGCCGAGGTGCGCGCGGGGCGGGCAGCGCGGGAGCCCTTCGGCGGTCTGCCCTTCATCGCGATCAACATGGGCGGCAAGGCGGCGACGAAGGACTGGGGCGCCGGCAACTGGACGGAGCTGGCGCGGATCATCGGGCGGTACGACATCGGCGTGATGGCGATCGGCGCGGCGGAGGATCGGGGGGCGGCGAACTGCGTCCTCTCGGCCTGGCCGGGTCCGGTGGCGAACCTTTGCGGCACCCTGTCGCCGCGGGTCAGCGGCGCGGCGATGCGGAGGGCGCTCGCGTTCATCGGCCACGATTCGGGACCGCTGCATCTCGCCGCGGCCCTGGGCGTGCCGACGATCGGCCTCTTCGGGGACCATAACGCGCCACGGCAATGGCATCCGATGGGTCAGGACGTCCAGATCATTCACCGCACCTCCGGCATGCGCGACATCGGCGTCGAGGAAGTCGCGAACATGCTGGATCCGCACCTCACCGTCAGGGAGGCGGCGGAATGACACCGGCCGAGCTTCTGCGGTGGATGACCGGGACAGCGTTGCCGCTCTGGGCCGCCCACGGCGTCGAAGCGGATGGCGGGTTCGCCGAGCTTCTGACGGCGGATTTGCAGCCCATCGCGCGGCCCCGGCGCGCGCGGCTCACGGCGCGACAGGTCTACGTCTTCGCCACGGGCACACGGCTCGGTTGGGAGGGGGCGGGGCTCAGGATCGCGCGGTCGGGACTGGAGATCCTGTCGCGAAGGTTCGTGCGGCTCGACGGAACGGTGGTCCCGCGGCTCCAGACGGACGGGCGGGCGACGTGCGCGGGGCATGACCTCTACGACGATGCCTTCGTTCTTTTCGCGCTCGCCGCGCTGTCTCCCGATCCGGCGGCGGAAGCGCTGGCGCGGCGCGTGACGCTGGCGCTGGCGGATCGGTCCCTTGCCGGTGGCGGCTACTCGGACGGTCACGCCGGGCCGGGGCGACGGCTCGCCAATCCGCACATGCATCTTTTCGAGGCGGCCATCGCCTGGGCCGCGACCGGTCGGCCGGGACCGTGGCGTGGCATTGCGGCGGGGCTGGCGCGGCTGGCGCGGCAAAGGCTGATCCAGCGCGACACCGGCGTGATCCCGGAGGTCTACGCCGCCGACTGGACGCCGGTGCCAGACGCCGACGGCCTGCTGATCGAGCCGGGGCACCTCTTCGAATGGGGTTGGCTCCTGATCCGGTGGGGTCGCATGTCCGGCGACAAGGGGGCGGTCGCGGACGGCGAGCGCCTCGGCCGGACGGCGGAGGCCCACGGGCTCGCCGCGGACGGCACCGTCCTCGACGCGCTGAATGAGCGGCTCGAGGTGCGGGCGCACTGGGCCCGGCTCTGGCCGCAGGCGGAGCGGGCGAAGTTCTGGCAGGAGGTCGCGTCCTGCGAGTCGGGCGCGAAACGAAGCGATGCGATCGGGCGACGGGACTGCGCGCTGAGGGCCCTCGCGCGGTTCCTGTCGGGGCCCCGGCCGGGGCTCTGGCGGGAGGAGCGGCGGCCGGACGGGACGTTCGTCGACGAGCCGGTGCGGGCGTCATCCCTCTACCACATCATCTCGGCGGCGGACGTCATGGCCGGGGCGGTGCCCGTCTACGAGGAGGTCCTGCGATGACGTCGCTCGCGCCATGGATCGCCGCCTTCGCAGGCCAGCGGATCGTCTGTGTCGGAGACGTGATGCTGGACACGTTCACCGAAGGGCATGTCGGACGCATCTCGCCGGAGCGTCCGATCCCGGTCTTCGAGGCGGGGCGGGAGCGATCCGTGCCCGGCGGCGCGGCGAACGTCGCGCGCGGCGTAGCGGCGCTGGGCGGGGCTTGCGATCTGGTCTCCGTGATCGGGACGGACGAGGCCGGAGTGGTGCTCGGCGCGCTTCTGGACGGGGCACCCGGCATCGAGGCCGACCTGATCCGGTCGCCTGACCGCTGCACCAGTCACAAGACCCGCTTCGTCGCGTTCGGCCAGCACATGCTCCGGGTGGACCGGGAGATGCCACGGCCCCTGTCTCCGTCCGAGGAGACGGCCGTCGTCGAGGCCGCGCGGCAGCGCATTCCTGGGGCCGGAGCGCTGATCCTGTCCGACTATGCCAAGGGTGTGCTGACCGGGCGCGTGATCGCGGATCTCGTCGCGGCCGGGCGGAAGGAGGGCGTTCCGGTGGCCGTCGATCCCAAGGCGCAGGGCTTCGAGCGCTATGCGGGGGCCGACGTTCTGACCCCAAACCTTCCGGAGCTGGAACGGGCCTTCGGCGCGCCCCTCGGGGATGAGGCGGCGCTCTCGGCGGCGGCGGTGGAGCTGGCGGCGCGCGCCGGCGTCGGGGCGCTCCTCGTGACCCGGGGGAGCGATGGAATGACGCTCGCGCGCCCCGGACAGGCCCCGCGCCACATCCGCGCCGAGGCGCGGGAGGTGTTCGATGTGGTCGGTGCCGGCGATACCGTTATCGGCACCCTCGCCCTCGCTCTCGCCGCCGGGGTCGCGCTGGCCGATGCCGCGCGCATCGCCAATGCCGCCGCCGCGATCGTGGTCGGCAAGCGCGGCACCTCGACCGTTTCGCCGGAGGAACTGGCGGATCGGCTGGAGGCGGCGGAGCAGGACGGCAAACGCCTCGGCGCACCGCATCTGCTGACGCTCGAGGAGGCTGTGCGCTACGTCGCCCGGCGCCGCGCGGAGGGCCGCCGCATCGGCTTCACCAACGGTGTCTTCGACATCGTGCATCCTGGCCATATCGCGCTTCTGGAATTCACCCGCAGCACCTGCGACGTGCTGATCGTCGGGCTGAACGGCGACGTCTCCGTCCGCCGCCTCGGCAAGGGGCCGGGTCGCCCGGTCAATCCCGAGCTCGACCGCGCCGCCGTCCTCGGCGCCTTCGGAACGGTGGATGCGGTGGTGATCTTCGATGAGGACACGCCCGTCCGCCTGATCCGCTCCCTGAAGCCCGACGTTCTGGTGAAGGGGGCGGATTACAGCATGGATGCGGTGGTCGGCTCGGATATCGTCCTCGGCTACGGCGGCGAGGTGCGTCTTGCGCCGTTGGTGGACGGCAAGTCCTCCACCTCGATCATCCGCCGCGCGCGGGAGGGGGCGGCGTGATCCTCGTCACCGGCGGCGCCGGCTTCATCGGGTCCAACATGCTTGCCGAGCTGGAGAAGGCGGGCGCGGGGCCTCTCGTTCTCTGCGACTGGCTCGGAACGGGGGAGAAGTGGCGCAACGTGAGCAAGCGCCAGATCGCGGAGTTCGTGCGCCCGGAGGATCTTCCGCGCTGGCTCGAAGGCCGGCAGGGCGTCGAGGCGGTGATCCACATGGGCGCGATCTCGGCCACGACGGAGCGGGATGCGGACCTGCTGGTCGATCGCAACATCCGCGCGACGGTCCGGCTCTGGGACTGGTGCACCGCGGCGCGGGTGCCCCTTCTCTATGCTTCGTCGGCGGCGACCTACGGCGCGCGGGAGACGGACCTTGCCGATGACGAGGCTCCCGCCGCCCTCGCAGCCCTTGCCCCCCTGAATGCCTACGGCTGGTCCAAGGCCGCCACGGACCGGATCCTGCTGGATCGGGCGCGCGCCGGGGAGGCGCCGGCACTCTGGGCCGGCTTGCGGTTCTTCAACGTCTACGGCCCCAACGAGTATCACAAGGAGAACATGATGAGTGTCATCGCCAGGTTTTTCGGTCCCGTGTCCCGCGGGGAGACAGTCGAGCTCTTCAAGTCGGACCGTCCCGGCATCGCGGACGGACAGCAATCGCGCGATTTCGTCTACGTCAAGGACTGCACGGCCGCGATGCTGGCCATGCTGGAGCGGCCGGTTCCGTCCGGTCTCTACAACCTCGGAACGGGCGTCGCGCGCAGCTTCGCTGACCTCGTCGCCGCCCTCGGCCGTGCGCTCGGGCGGGAGCCGGAGGTCCGCTATATCCCGCTCCCGGTCGCCCTCGAGGGGCGCTACCAGTACCGCACCGAGGCGCGGATGGCGAAGCTCCGCCGCGCCGGGATCGACATGCCCTTTCACGATCTCGAGGCCGGCGTCGCCGATTACGTGGGCAAGCACCTTTCGATGACGGACCCCTACCGATGATGCGGCGCGCCGTCTTTCTGGACCGGGACGGGACGGTGATCGAGGATCGTCATTTCCTCAGCGATCCCCGCGGCGTGCGCCTGTTGCCCGGCGCGGCGAAGGGGATGCGGCGCTTCGCGGAGGCCGGCTACCGGATCGTCATCGTATCCAATCAGTCGGGCATCGGCCGCGGCCTCTTCGCGCGGGATGCGCTCTCGAAGGTCATGCGGGAGACGGACCGGCAGCTCGTGGCCGAGAAGGTCTTCGTGCAGGACTGGCAGAACTGCCCCCATGCGCCGGACGCGGGCTGCACCTGCCGCAAGCCGGGTCCGGGGCTGCTCGACCGGGCTCAGAGCCGGGGGGATATCGATTTCGGCGCGTCCTGGATGATCGGGGACCGTCCGAGCGATATCGGGGCGGGGCGCGCGCGGGGTGTTCCCGGCATCCTCGTGATGACGGGTCAGGGCATGTGCCACGTCGACTGGGCGCGGCGCGAGGGAGTGCCGATCGCGGAGAGCCTCGAAGAGGCGGCGGAGATCGCCCTGACATGAGGGTGCTTCGTATCATCGCTTCGGTCGATCCGGCGCAGGGCGGCCCCGTCGAAGCGCTGCGCCACTCCGCCATGGCGCAGGCCGCGCTCGGCATCGAGACGGACGTGCTGTGCCTCGACGAGCAGACATCCCCCCACGCGCTGTGCTTTCCGGCCAGGGTCTTCGGTATGGGGCCGGTGCACCGCCGCTACGGGTACACGCCGCGCCTCGGCATGTGGATGCAGCAGCATGCGGCCGCCTATGACGCGGCGGTGATCCACGGGCTGTGGAACCACGCCTCCGTCGCCGGGGGGCAGGCCGCGATCCGGGCGGGACTGCCGCACCTCGTTTTCACCCACGGGATGCTCGATCCCTGGTTCCGGGCGGCCTACCCGGCGAAGCACGCGCTGAAGCAGGCCTTCTGGGCAACGTATCAGGGCAGGGTGCTGGCGCGGGCGCACAGGGTTCTCTTCACCTCGGGGGAGGAGCAGCGACTGGCCGAGGGCATGTTCCGCATGTGGCCCTACCGCGGCCATGTCGTTCCCTACGGAGCGGCCCAGCCCGGCAGTTGCGACCGAAAGGAGGGGCCGGCCGCGTTCCGAGCGACCTGTCCGGGCCTCGGGGCAGCGCCATTCGTGCTGTTCCTGTCGCGGCTTCATCGCAAGAAGGGGGCGGATCTGCTCGTCGATGCCTTCGCCGAGATCGCCGCGCGCCGACCGGACCTTCACCTCGTCGTGGCGGGACCGGATCAGGAGGGCATCGCGAAGACCCTTGCGACCACCGCCGCGGCGGTCGGGCTCGGCGGGCGGGTCCACCTGCCCGGACCGCTCCTTGGATGTGCGAAATGGGGCGCCCTTCTCAGCGCGGAAGCGCTGGCGCTGCCGTCGCACGGGGAGAATTTCGGCATCGTTCTCGCCGAGGCGATGGCCTGCGGCACGCCGGTTTTGACGACGAAGCGGGTCAATATCTGGCGAGAAATCGAATCCGGCGGCGCGGGGCTCGTGACGGAGAACGACCGTGCCGGTACGGTCGAGGGCCTCGCCCGCTTTCTCTCCCTCGCGCCCGCCGCCGTCGAGGGGATGAGGCGGCAGGCGCGCAGGACGTACGAGCGCCATTTCTCCGTGACCTGCGCGGCGGAGGCGCTCGCGGAGCTTCTTCGGGAGGCTGCTCATGGGCGCCGGGCCTGATCTCCTTCAGGCACGCGAGGGGCGGAACATCTTCACCGGCAGCGCCTCCTTCACGCTCGCCAACCGCCTGGAACGGATAGTTTTCGCGGCGGTCTGGCTGCTCCTCGCGCGTTGGACGCCGCCGCCCCTCCATGCGTGGCGGGCGGTTCTCCTGAGGGTCTTCGGCGCGCGGATCGGGGCGGGCGCCCGGATCTACGGCTCGGCCGCGATCTGGCTGCCGCGCAATCTGGACATCGCCGAGGAGGCGGTGATCGGTCCCCGCGTACGCCTTTATGCCATGGGGCGGATCGCCGTCGGGCGGCGTGCCGTCATCTCCCAGGGCGCGCATCTCTGCGGCGGCACGCACGATACGTCCGATCCGTCGTTTCAGCTCGTGACGCGGCCCATCGAGGTGGGCGAGCTGGCGTGGATCTGCGCCGAGGCCTTCGTCGGACCGGGCGTGCGCATAGGCGAGGGCGCCGTGCTCGGCGCGCGGGGCGTCGCCATGCGCAGCCTTGCGCCCTGGATGATCCATGCCGGCAATCCCGCGCGGGAGGTGCGGGCGCGGGCCACGTCCCGCCCGCCCCGTTAAGCCGGTGGCAAGCCGCCCCCCCGATCGTTCCATCGGCGGCCGGGCAGGACCCGCCGCGCGGGGCCTATCGAGGAGAGCGGTGATCATGCTGGGGATCGGAGCGACGACGGGCGGGCTGGCGCTCGGCTATGGGAGCTGGCGCCATCGGACGGGCCTCGCCGCACGGGCCGTCGCGGCCTGGGGGGACAGTCTCACGGAAGGCGCGGGAGCGGGGCCCGATGAGGCCTGGCCAGCGGTGGCCGAGGCGAAGAGCGGCCGGCGCATCGCGAATCTCGGGATCGGCGGGCAGACGTCGACGCAGATCGCCGCCCGGCAGGGCGCGGTGCCCATCGCGGTCTCGCTGACCGAAGGCGCAATCCCCGGCTGGATCGAGGCGGACTGGGATTTCCGGGACGGGCTTTCGGCGTGGGCGCCCCGCCTTGCGGCTCCCCCTGCCGCAATCTTCGCCGAGGGCGATGCGCTCGTGATCGAGGCCGAGGGGACGCCGTTCTCGGGCGCGCAGGTCTGGCTGGGACAGCAGCTGGAGGCGGGCCGGACGGTGACCCTCAGCTTTGAGATCGACATGGGCGGCGCGTCCTGGATCGAGGTCGGCCTCGTCAATTCGGGCAGCGCCACGACGTTCAACGGAAGCTGGTCCGCAAGGCGGGGCTTTTCCTCGGGCGGGCTCAAGAGCTTCGATCTGACGGTCGGATCGGATGGCGAGGCGACCGCCAACAGCCTGTGCGTGATGACGCATACGCAGGTTGGCACGGTGCGGATCGGCAACGTGTCGCTGGAGGAGGCGCAACCGGAAGCGGCCGTCTCGGACATGTCGGTCAACGTGCTCACCCGCTCCGGCGCCCATGTCGGCGCGATGCAGGGACGGCTGGCCGAAGCGGCTGGGACGATGGTGACGGATCCGGACGGGCACTGGACGTTCCTGCGCACGGAAACGGGGCCTGCCGTGACGGTGGCGGACGGCACGGCCTTCGTGCCGGACATCGCCGCGGCGATGGCGGATCGGGCCGCGTGGATCTGGGCGGGGCGGAACAACGCGGTGGCCCCGGAGACGGTGAAGGCCGATATCGGCGCCATGATCGCGCATCTGGACCACGGTGAGTACCTCGTCGGGTCGGTCCTTCCGAGCGCGTCGGATGGCAGCACGACGCTCGCTGCCATAGGGGCCCTGAACGCCGATCTCGCGGCCCATCACGGCGGGCGCTTCGTCGATTGTCTCGCAGCCTTGCAGGCGGGCAGCGACGGCAGCGCCGGGGATCAGGCGGACGTCACCGCCGGTCTTGTCCCCCGGTCGCTGCGCTCCGATGCGATCCACCTGGACGCGGCGGGCTATGCGCGTGTCGCCGAGGCCTTCGTGGCGGCCTCGGCGCGGAGTGGCTAGGTCTCAGCGGTCCTTGCGGCGGGGCGGCTGGCCGCCACCGTTCGGACGCTTGCCCGGCTTGCCGGGTTTCGGGCGCGCACCCCCCGGGGTGAATCGCTTGGAGGTGTCCGACGCGTTCGGCCGCTCGGGGGCTGCGGACCTCGGGCCTGTGCCCTTCGGACCGCCCTTCCTCGCGTCGCCGCCCTTGAACCCGGCGCCCTTGGGGCCGGGGGTGCCGCCGAACTTGGCCTTGCCCTTGAAGGGCTTGCCGTCCCGATCCTGGCGCGCGTCCCGGTCGGGACCGGAGCCGCCTTTCGGGCCCGGGCGCGAGGCGCCCTGCGGCTTGCGGGGCTTGCGGTCCGCTCCACCGAAGTCAGGCTTGCCGCCCTTGGGCCCCCGCTCGGTGCGGTCCGCGGGCTTGCGGTCAGCCGGTTTGCGGTCCGTCCGCTCTTTCCATGCCGGTCGGTCCACCGGACCCGCGTCCCGCCGAGGGGACGGCGCCGGGGCAGGGGGCGCGGCAGGGGCCGGGGCGTCGGCGGCCGGCGCGGGCGACTGCGCCGGTTGCTCAGGCTTCGAGGCGGGTTCAGGGCGCCGTGCCTCATGCGCCGGCTTGCCCGAGGGCTTCGGATCGCGGCGCGGTCCCGGTTTGGGGCCGCTCTTCCGGTCGGGGCGCTTCGGAGGAGCGGACGGGCGGCCGAGGTCCGGCGCGCCGTCGAGCTTTCGCACCGAGACGCCGTCCTCGAGCTGCCCGGCCTCGCCAAGCGCGTCCATGAGGCCCGGCAGGGCGGCCTCGGTCAGTTCCACGAAGGTCTCGGATTGCTGCACGCGGATCGCGCCGATGGCGTCCTTGTCCAGGTTGCCGGCCCGGCAGAGCAGCGGCAGGAGCCAGCGCGCCTCGGCACGGTCATCCCGCCCAACGCTCAGCGCGACCCAGCCCGACGGGCCGAAGGGCGCGCGCTCGCGCGGGGCCGGCCGGGCATCGGGGGCGGACAGCTCTTCGGGCGCGGAATGCCGCTCCCGGAAGAGGCGCAGGTAGGCCGCCGCGACCTGCTCGGCACTGTACGTGGCCAGAAGGCGCGTCGCGAACTCTGCCTCGTTCTCGGTCGCCTCCGCCGACCATGTCGGATCGGAGAGGAGTCGTTCCTCGTCCTTGCGCAGGATCTCGTCCGCATCGGGGGCTGTCGTCCACTCCGCGGTGATCCGGGCGGTCTGCAGCAGGCGCTCGGCACGCTTGATCGCCTTCGGCGGCACGATGAGGGCGGAGATGCCCTTGCGGCCGGCGCGGCCGGTCCGGCCGGATCGGTGGAGCAGGCCCTCGGCGTTCGACGGCAGCTCCGCATGGATCACGAGTTCGAGGTTCGGCAGGTCGATGCCGCGCGCGGCGACGTCGGTGGCGACGCAGACCCTCGCCCGCCCGTCCCGCATCGCCTGAAGCGCGTGGCTGCGCTCGGCCTGGCTCAGCTCCCCGGAGAGGCAGACGACCGCGAAACCGCGATTGGAGAAACGCGCGGTCAGGCGATTCACCGTCGCGCGGGTGTTGGCGAAGACGATCGCGTTCTGCGCCTCGTGATAGCGCAGGACGTTGATGATGGCGTTCTCCGCATCGGTCTGCGCCACGCGCAGGGCCTGATACGCGATGTCGGCATGCTGGCTCTTGTCCGACAGCGTCGTCACCCGGACCGCGTCGCGCTGGTAATGCTTTGCCAGCGTCGCGATCATGGGGGGCACCGTCGCGGAGAACATAAGCGTCCGGCGCTCTGCGGGGGCCTCGCCGAGCATGAACTCCAAGTCTTCGCGGAAGCCGAGGTCCAGCATCTCGTCCGCCTCGTCGAGCACGATGGCCCGCAGGGAGGACATGTCGAGCGACCCGCGCTGGATATGGTCGCGCAGACGTCCGGGCGTGCCGACGACGATGTGGGCGCCCCGCTCCAGAGCGCGGCGTTCGTCCCGCATGTCCATCCCGCCGACACAGGAGGCAACGCGCGCGCCGGCCTTCGAGTAGAGCCAGCCGAGCTCCCGCGAGACCTGAAAGGCCAGCTCCCGCGTGGGGGCGACGATGAGGGCGAGGGGGGCTGCAGCGCCCCCCAGGGTGCCGTCGTCTCCGAGGATCGTCGAGCCGATGGCAAGGCCGAAGCCCACCGTCTTGCCGGAACCGGTCTGCGCCGAGACGAGCAGGTCGGCATCCGCAAGTTCGGGGTTCGTCACCGCCTCCTGCACCGCGGTCAAAGTGTCGTAGCCGCGCTCGGCGAGCGCATCTGAGAGGGTCTGGATCATGAGGACGTAGCCGATCTGCGGGGGGCTTGAGCCGCCGTCGTGTCGCGCGCGAGGAAAGCCGCGACGGGAGGAAGGAAAGGCGGCTCTCTAACGTGTCGCGCACGCTTTGTATAGCTCCGATGTGGCGGGCGGGCGTGACAGCCTGCGCGCGTGGACAAGGCAAGCCCGCTTGTTATAGGGCTGAGGGTAAGAAGATGACCCCGAGGAGGCCTCTCATGTTCCGCGTCCCACGTCGCCTTGCCGCCCTCGGCGCGGTGTTTCTCGTCGCCGGCGCCGCCGCTCTTCCGGCTCAGGAAGCGGCCGGCGATGGCCCGCTTTCCGCGGGTGACGAAGTCGGCCGGTGGCGCGTCGAATGCCCCGAGGGGCAGGCGCAGTGCATGCTCTCGCAGACGCTGACGCGGCGGGAGGGCGGCGCCCTCGTGGTCAAGTTCCTCGTCTTCCCCGAGCCCGGGACTGATACCTATTTCTTCGCCGCCCAGGTGCCGGAAGGCGCGTATCTTCCGACGGATTTCTCCATCGGCGGCGCCGAGGACGACGCGCGCATTCCGCTGACATGGCAGACCTGCCGCGGCGGGCGGTGCGAAGCGCTGATCCGGCTCGAGGCCGAAGCGCCGAGCCGCCTGGAGGAAACGGACCAGATCGGCGCCTACCGGCCCGGCCTCGGCGCCGAGCCGGTCGTCTTCGAGTTCGAGACGGAAGGGCTCGCCGATGGTCTGTCCCGCCTGCCGGAGGCGCCTGCGGCCGAGTGAGGCGGTTCTTCGTGGCCGGTCCCTCTTGTCGTCGCATCCGGTGCGGGCAAAGACTGACCCCGAACCGGAGCAGCACGTGACCGGGAGACACGACGCGTGATCAGGATCGCCTTTCTCGCCAGCCCGGCCGCCCAGGCGCAGGATGCCCACGAACGCCTCGTCGCGCGGCACGGCGACACGCCGCCCGAAGAGGCGCAGGTGATCGTCGCGCTCGGCGGCGACGGTTTCATGCTTCAGACGCTTCACGCCACACAGCATCTCGACGCGCCCGTCTACGGAATGAACTGCGGCACCATCGGCTTTCTGATGAACGAGTACAGCGAGGCCAACGTGGTCGAGCGCGTCGCCGCGGCCGAGGAGCAGGTCATCAACCCCCTCGTGATGGAAGCGACCTCCGCCGACGGATCACGCCATACCGGGCTTGCGATCAACGAAGTCTCCCTGCTCCGTGCCGGACCGCAGGCCGCGAAGCTGAAGATCTCGGTCGATGGGAAAGTCCGCCTGCCGGAGCTTGTCTGCGACGGGGCGCTGGTCTCCACCCCTGCGGGATCCACCGCGTACAACTACTCCGCTCACGGCCCGATCCTGCCCATCGGCGCGGACGTGCTGGCGCTCACGGCCGTCGCCGCGTTCCGGCCGAGGCGCTGGCGGGGGGCCCTGATCCCGAAGCGCTCCGAGGTGCGTATCGACGTGCTGGAAGCGCAGAAGCGACCCGTCATGGCCGATGCGGACAGCCGGTCGGTGGAGGATGTGGTGACGGTTCTCGTGCGCTCGGAGCCGGAGGTGCGGCACCGGATCCTCTTCGATCCCGGTCACGGTCTCGACGAGCGTCTGATCCGCGAGCAGTTCGTCTGAGATGCGAGGGGCGCTGGTCCGGCGCTCCGCCTGTCAGGCCTCTCCGTTCCAGGCGGTGCGCTTGCGGTAGATCGTGGATGGCGCGAGGCCGAGTTCGCGCGCGGCGCGGGGGATCGAGCCGGAGTTGCGCCGGATCGTGGCCTCGATGATCAGCTCCTCGACCTCCGCCCAGGATCGCCCGGCCAGTAGTTCCAGCGCATGGACGAGGGCGTCGCTCTCCATCTCCGCGATGGGATCGGCCGGTGCATCGCTTCGGTCACGTTCGAGCAGACCGAACACGTCGATCCCGGTATCCTGGAGAAGCGTCTTCGGATGTCCGTCCGCAACAAGGGGCGCGCGTCCGTCGATCGGGTGTCCCCCGTTGCCGGCCACGCCGTCGTGTTGCACAGGGCCCTCGTCACGGGACGAATCGTCCGTCGGCTCATGCCCGTTCAGGCCGGGATCCGGATCGGACCCTTCTTCCGGAGGAGGCGACGGCGAGTCGGCAAATGAGCCGAGCGCGTTCACGTCGATCTCGTTCCCGGACCCCAGGACGACGGCATTGCGCAGAACGTTCTTCAGTTCCCGGACATTGCCCGGCCAGGAATGCTCCCGCAAAGCGGCCTCGGCGTCCTGCGTGAAGCCGAAAATGGTGCGGCCCTCCTCGGCGGCGATCTCGGCGACCACGTTGTGGGCGATCTCGATCACGTCGTCAGCCCGCTCGCGGAGGGGAGGCAGGAAGATCGGCAGGACATGCAGACGGTAGAACAGATCATTGCGCAGTCTGCCCTCGCGCATTTCCTGCACGGGGTCGCGGTTCGTGCTCGACACGATGCGCACGTCCACCTCGCGCGCGTCGGACGATCCGATCGGCCGGATCTGCATCGTCTCGAGAAAGCGCAGGAGCTTGCCCTGCATCTGGAGATCCAGCTCGCAGACCTCGTCGAGAAAGAGCGTGCCGCCATCGGCCCGTTCGGCGGCGCCGGTGGTGTCCGACAGGGCGCCGGCAAAGGAGTCCTTCAGGTACCCGAAGATCTCGGGCCCGAGCATGTTGGGCCGGATCGACGCGCAGCTGACGGTCACGAAGGGCGCGTCCGCCCGGCGGGACAGGGCATGGATCGCCTTGGCGCTGAGCTCCTTGCCGGTGCCGCTCTCCCCGATGAGAAAGATCGGCGCCATGGATCGGGCCGCGGCACTGAGGCGGCGCTGCAGAAGCTGCATTTCGGGCGAGGCACCGACCATCGTTGAACGGGCCTCGGAGAACACGTCCCGGGATGCGTCCGCCCCGCCGGTGCGCAGCGCATCCGCGACGATGCCGGCGAGACGGGGCGGCTGGACCGGCCGCACCATGAATTCATACGCGCCCTGCCGCAGGGCACTGATCGCGAGGGCAACCCTACTCGGCGTCGTGATGGCGATGACGGGAAGGCCCTCGTGCATCTCGAGCAGCTCACGCCACTTCTCCTCGCCGTCCTCTTCCGCAAAGGGCAGCTCGACGATCGCAAGTCCCGGGCGCCGGGCACGCGCGGCGGCAAGCGCACCGCTCACGTCACGCACCGCCGTCACCTCGTACCCATCCTCGGCCAGCATAGCATCCAGATGCTGCCGGTCGGGACCCGAGCGCTCGAGAATCAGGATCTCGACCATCTGCGCCTCCCGGTCTGGAGTGGAAGGGCGGGCAGGATTTGCGACGGTCTGGTCATCGCCCTTTCTGGCGCGAGATCGCGCTGCACCGGCATGATATATGTCTGTTCGGGAAAGGCGGCACGTCGCCAAATCCTGGAATCGTTCGGCGTGAGTATCTGCCGAAAATTAACAAATGTCTGTCCCCTCTATGCGCGATTGCGCAGTTCGCAGGATTTTGCCGATATCTTCGAGTATTTCTGGGTCATCAACCGTGGGAGGAACCCGAACGGGGCCGCCATTGGCGAGTTCCTGCAGGGTCTTGCGTAAAATCTTGCCCGATCGCGTTTTCGGCAGGCGGTTCACGACGAGCGCGGCACTAAGGCCGGCGACCGGACCGATCCGGTTGCGCACCATATCGGCGGCCTCCCGGCAGATGTCCTCCGAAGGGCGCGCCGTGCCGTGGTTGAGACACAGAAACCCGAGCGGAACCTGCCCCTTGACCGCGTCGTCGATACCGATCACGGCACATTCGGCGACGTCGGGATGGTCCGCGAGAACCTCCTCCATCGCGCCGGTGGACAGGCGGTGCCCGGCCACGTTGATGACGTCGTCGGTGCGGGACATGATCCAGAGATATCCGTCCTCGTCCATCACGCCTGAATCGCCGCTGTCGTAGTAGCCGGGGAAGCGGGAGAGATAGGCGGACCGGAAGCGGTCTTCGGCCTGCCAGAGCGTCGGCAGGCATCCGGGCGGCAGGGGCAGGCGGATCGCCACAGCGCCGAGGGTGCCCGGCGGAAGGGGGCTGCCGTCGTCGCCGAGGATGGCGATGTCGTAGCCCGGCATCGGAACGGATGGCGAGCCGATCTTGATGGGGAGCTGTTCAAGCCCGACGGAATTGGCGGCGATGGCCGCGCCCGTCTCCGTCTGCCACCAGTGGTCGATGACCGGAACGCCCAGCATCCGCGCCGCCCACTCCACCGTATCGGGGTCCGCGCGTTCTCCGGCGAGGAACAGCGTGCGGAGGCTCGAAAGGTCGTAGCCCGACGCCAGCTTGCCTTCGGGATCCTCCCGCTTGATGGCCCTGAGGGCCGTGGGCGCGGTGAAGAAGATCGACACGCCGTGCTCCGCGATCACTCTCCAGTAGGTCCCGGCATCGGGTGTCCCCACGGGTTTTCCCTCGAAGAGAACCGTGGTGCATCCGCGGATCAGGGGACCGTAGCAGATATAGCTGTGCCCGACGACCCAGCCGACATCGGAGGCCGCCCAGTAGACCTCTCCCGGCGCGGCGCCGTAGACATGTTCCATGGTCCAGGCGAGCGAGACGAGATGCCCGCCCGTCGGCCGCACGACGCCCTTGGGCGCGCCGGTCGTGCCGGATGTGTAGAGAATGTAGGCGGGGTGGTCGCCCGCGACGGGAACGCACTCCGCCGGTTCGGCGGCCGCGCAGATCTCGCGATAATCGAGGTCCCGCCCGTCCATCAGTTCCGCCTGCAACTCGGGGCGCTGGAGGATGACGCAGAAATCGGGCGCGTGCGCCGCCTCATCGAGGGCTGCGTCGAGCATGGGCTTGTAGGGAACAACGCGGCTGGGTTCGATCCCGCAGGAGCCGGCTATGATCGCCCTTGGGCGCGCGTCGTCGATGCGGATGGCCAGCTCGTGCGCGGCAAAGCCGCCGAACACCACCGAGTGGACCGCGCCAAGACGGGCGCAGGCCAGCATCGCCTCGAGCGCCTCGGGAACCATCGGCATGTAGATCACGACGCGGTCGCCGGCCACAACGCCTCGGGCCTTCAGCGCGCCGGCGAGGGCGGCGACGCGATCCTGCAGTTCGCGGTAGGTGATTTTCGCGGTCCGGCCCGTGACGGGGCTGTCATGGATGATGGCGATCCGCTCGCCGTGTCCCGCCGCGACATGCCGGTCCACCGCGTTCCAGCATCCGTTGATCCGTCCGCTGGCGAACCAGCTGCCCACGGAAGACCGGCCGTCGTCGAAAGCACGGTCCGGACCCACGTCCCAGTCCACCGCCCGTGCAGCTTCTAGCCAGAAATCGTCCGGAGCCCGGCGCCACTGCGCCATGGCCGATGCGTATGCGCCCATCTGTTCCCCAACTGATTGGATCGCACTAACGTCCGTACGGCGTCGTGAGCTTTTGATCAAGAAGTTTACCCGGCGGAATGTCGCCGACCTCATGATACCGCGCAGGCGGACGTCGCATTCTGCCCGAGGCGGCGTTTTTCTCTCAGACCGCCTGAGGCGAAGCGGCTTTCCTGGGCTCACCGGCGACGCTCATGCCGCCGCGCAATCATGGATCGTGACATGGCCGACAAGAAAGCAAAGCCCGCCAAGCAGGACGGTGCCAAGCCGTCGAAGAAGTAATCTCTGAAGGCTCCGGGCCGGCTCGTGCGATGGCGCGCGCCGGCCCGGGTTCCGGGCGGAGGGCGGCCCCTAGATGTTCATCGCGCCGACGGAGCCGCCGTCCACGCGGTAGGCGGAGCCGGCTGTGAAGCTGGCCCGTGCCGAGCACAGCAGCGCGATCACGGGGGCGACCTCCTCGACCTTGCCGCGGCGGCCGATCTTCAGGAACGGACGCTCCTCCTTGAGGAAGCTCTCGATGGCCTCATCCCGCGACACGCCGAGCTTCTCGGCTCGCTTCTCCATCATGCCGTCCGTCATCGGCGTTTCGATGAAGGCCGGGGAGACGGCATTGAACAGGACGCCTTTCTCCGAGTAGGGCAGCGACACGCATTTCGTGAAGTTGAGAAGCGCCGCCTTCGCCGCATTGTAGACCGCCTCGTCGGGGTAGGGCTGCACGGCGTTCTCGGACGTCACGAAGACGACCCGGCCCCAGCCCTTTTCGACCATGTGCGGCACGATCTTCCGGCTGAGGCGCACGGCGGACATGAAGTCGATCTGCCAGGCCTCTTCGTAATCCTCATCGGTCATCTCGAGCGGATCGCCCTTGGCGCCGGTGATCCCTGCGCCGTGGACGAGGATATCAGCGCCGCCGCGCTCCTTCACGTGGGCCGCGAGATCGTCGAAGCCGTCCTTTGCGGTGAGGTCGGCGGCGCAGCCCGTGACGCGATCGTCGCCGAGTTCCTTCACCGCGTCGTCCACGTCGGACTGCTTGAGATCGGACAGGATGATGTTCGCGCCTTCGCCCAGAAGGACGCGGGCGACCTCCCGTCCCATTCCGCCGCTGCCGCCGGTGATGAGGGCGGTCTTGCCCTTGATGCCGAGATCCATGATCGTCTCCTGAAATGGTGTCGTGCTGCGCGCCGATCCGGGCGCATCCGAGCGGAAGACCCGCGAGGCGCGGCATTGTTCCGGCCCGTGTCGCATCAGCCGCAGCGCAGGCTTTGCGCGATCCGGCGTGGAACAGAGCTCCCGTCGGCGTGTTTCGGCTCGGCATGTCCACGCGCTGCGCCGTCTTCAGACCACTGAAAGCCCCCGTCATGAGCCAGCAAACTCCCGCGACCCATCATTTCGAGCGCCGCTGGGGCACCGAGCCCGCCGGGGACGGCCTGTGGCGCGCGCGGCTCTGGGCGCCGCAGGCCGAGAAGGTGGAACTCATCCTCACGGAGGGCGAGACGCGCCACGCCATGGAACGGGGCGAGGGCGGATGGTGGGAGGCCGAATTTCCGGCCGAGGCCGGCTCGGCCTACATGTTCGAGGTGGACGGGCTCCGCGCTCCCGATCCTGCCTCCCGGCAGCAATCCGGGGACGTCCATTCCCCCTCGATCCTGCACGATCCGCGCGGATACGAGTGGCGGACGGAGTGGGAGGGCCGCGCCTGGGAAGAGGCGGTGATCTACGAATTCCACGTCGGCGCCTTCACCGAGGAAGGCACGTTCGCCGCTGCCGCACGCGAGTTGCCGAAGCTGGAGCGCTTGGGGATCACCGCCGTCGAAATCATGCCGGTGGGCCAGTTCCCGGGAACGTTCGGCTGGGGATACGACGGCGTTCTGAGCTATGCGCCGCATAATGCCTATGGCACGCCGGAGGACTTCAAGCGCTTCGTGGAAGCCGCCCAGGGCATGGGGCTGATGGTGCTTCTCGACGTGGTGTATAATCATTTCGGGCCGGACGGCGCCTATATCCACGCCCTCGCTCCCGGCTTCTTCGACAAGGACCGGCAGACGCCGTGGGGCGACGCGATCGATTACAGCGAGTCCGCCGTGCGCAGTTACTTCATCGAAAACGCGCTGTACTGGCTGACCGAGTTCCGCCTCGACGGACTCCGCCTCGACGCGACGGACCAGATCCGCGATCCCGGCAGCGATCCCGAACTGATGGTCGAGCTGGCCGAGGAAGTGCGCAAGCGCGATTGGGGCCGCCCGATCCATCTCACCACCGAGGACAACCGGAACATCACCCGGCTGCACGAGCCCGAGGCGAACCTCTATACCGGGGAATGGAACGACGACTGGCACCATGCCATCCACACGCTCCTGACGGGGGAGAGCGAGGACTATTATGCGACCTACGCCGTCGCGCCCCTCGATGACCTCGTGATCGCGCTGAAGGACGGATACGTCGAGCAGGGACAGGCGCGGGAGCAGGCGCCCGCGGGACCGCCGAGGGGCGAGCCGTCGGCACATCTGCCGTGGAGCACTTTCGTCAATTTCAACCAGAACCACGATCAGACCGGTAACCGCGCGCGCGGCGAGCGGCTCCTTGAGCTGGCGGATGATCCCCGCGCGGTGGAGATCGCGCATTGCCTGCTGTGCCTCTCCCCTTTCACGCCGATGTTGTGGATGGGCGAGGAGGCAGGGGAGCGCGCGCCGTGGCTCTTCTTCGCCGACTTCACCGGCGACCTGGCCGAGGGGACGCGGAAGGGCCGTCAGGCGGAGTTCGCCAACTTCTCCGGCTTCACCGGACAGGTCCCCGATCCCTGCAGCCGCGAGACCTTCGAGGCCAGCCGTCCGTTCCGGGGCGATCCCGCCGAGCAGGATCGGTGGCGCGGCCTGACGAAGGAGCTCTTGCGCCTGCGCGCCGACGTCATCGTGCCCTTGTCGCGATCCGGCCGGTCGGGGAGCGCCTCCGCCTCGCGGACCGGCCCCCGGTCGGTTGCCGCGGAATGGCCGTTCCGGGACGGTACGCTTCGCGTCGCTGGCAGTTTCGGTACTCCACCAGACCGCGCCCCGACCTTCGATCCCGACTTCGCCCGCGGTGACATCGCCGCGGATCCCTATGCCTTTGCCATGAGCGTGAACCCAAAATGAGAGATCTGTCCGCCACCTACCGTGTCCAGCTTCGGGAGGGTGTCGATTTCGACCGTGTGCGGGACCTCATCCCCTACTTCACCGACCTCGGCATCTCGGACATCTATCTTTCGCCCATCTTCGCGGCGGGATCGGGGTCCACGCACGGCTACGACGTGATCGACCCGTCTCAGATCGAACCGGACCTCGGGGGGCGGGAGGGGTTCTCCCGCCTCGCCGCCGCCGCGAAGGAGGCGGGTCTCGGCGTCATCATCGACATCGTCCCCAACCATACCGCCTTCAGTCTGGAGAACCCGTGGCTGAGGGATGTTCTGCGTCACGGACAGGACAGCCGCTACGCGCCGCATTTCGACATCAACTGGGACTACAAACTCGTCCTGCCGTTCCTGCCCGCGCCGTTCGAGAAGATGCTTCGCGAGGGACAGTTGTCGGTGGATCGCCGGGAGGATGGACCGGTCTTCTGCGCCGGAGGCCTCGACGTGCCGATGGCCCCCGGAACGGAGCCCGAAGGCGATGATGCCGACGCGCTGAGGGAGGCACATGGCAAGCAGCCCTGGCGTCTCACGCATTGGGAGTTCGAGCGGGACGGCGTGACCCATCGCCGCTTCTTCCAGATCACCGGCCTCGTCGGAATGCGGGTGGAGGACAGCCAGGTCTTCGAGGACACCCACGCGCTGGTGCTCGATCTCGTGAAGGCGGGCGAGGTCACCGGTCTTCGCATCGACCATATCGACGGCCTGGCGGATCCGGCCGCCTATCTCGATCGCCTGCGCGAACGGATCGGTCCCGACGTGCCGGTCTGGGTGGAGAAGATCCTTGTCGGCGAGGAGCCGCTTCCGGACTGGCCCATCGAAGGGACGACCGGGTACGAGGCCGGCCGCGCCATCGCCCGGGTCCTGACCGAGGCCGAAGGCATCGCGAAGCTGGACGAAGCCTGGCGGGACCGTTCAGGCCGTGAGGAGGAATTCGGCGAGGTGCTCGACGCCTCCAAGCGTGAGGTGCTCACCGAGGAACTGGCGGCGGAACTGCGCCAGCTCATCGATCTCGCCCGTCCCGCGGTTTTCGCGACCGGCGAGGCCGAGCCGGGGGATGAGGCCCTGCGTCAGGCGATCCGGGAGCTTCTGGTCCGGTTCCCCCGCTATCGGACCTACTACGCGGGCAACGAGGGCCGGGACGGCGATGACGAGATCATGGATGCCGTGGCCGAGGCTTCCGCTGCGGTGATCCGCTCGGAAACGATCGTGCGCGAACTTGCCCGCATGATCCGCGCCGCTGCGACCCCGGCCGAGGAGCGCTTCCGCGTGCGGTTCCAGCAGGTAACGGGCGCGCTTCTCGCGAAGGGGCAGGAGGATACGGCCGGCTTCCGCTTCAACCGCTATCTCGCGGCCAACGAGGTCGGCGCGGAGCCGGATGAGCCGGAGATGAGCATCGAGGCGTTCGCGGGCTACATGGGAGGCCGGATGGAGGCGCAGCCCAAAGGACTGACGCTGACCTCGTCCCACGATACCAAACGCAGCGAGGACGCGCGGATGCGCCTCGTCGCTATGTCCCGCGACGCGGACGCCTTCATTTCCCTCTTCGACGCCAGCGCCTTCATCCCCGGCCATGACGAGGTCGATCCGAACCTGCGTTGGTACGTCGTGCAGGCGTTCCTCGCCATCTGGGAGCCGCACCGGGAGGACATTCCGGACCGTCTCGTCGCCCATGTCGAGAAGGCCATCCGGGAGGCCAAGGAGATCACCACATGGGCCTTCCCGGACGAGGAGGCCGAGGGCAAGGCGCTGGGGTTCACCCGTACCCTTGCCGAGCGCTGGAGCGGCCAGGTCCCGCCGCCGGCAATGCGCCTGATGCAGAGCGGCGAGCGGCTGTCGCTGGCGCAGGTCGCGCTCAAGGCGGCGATGCCCGGCATTCCCGACATTTACCAAGGGTGCGAGGGCGCGAGCTTCGCCCTGACCGATCCCGACAACCGTCAGCCGGTCGACTGGGGCCACATGGCCGCGCTCGTGGACGAAGAGGGGTTCTCCGCCAGCAAGGCGAGGCTGACGCGGGTTCTCTTGCGCCTGCGGCGTGAGCGTCCCGGCCTCTTCGCCGGCGGCGCGTCCGATGCCGTTCAAACGGAGGCCGGCCTCATCGTCTGCCGGGAGGGGGAGGGGGCTCGCCTTTCGGTGGAAATCAACCTGTCCGGGCACCCATACGACGTCGGAGAGGAAACCGGCGGGGACCTGCTTTATCCGACGGATGAGCGGGATCGCGAAGGCTCCGTCACCGTTCGCCTTACGGTAGATTAAACCAATCTAGTTCTTGCCACATTCTGCGCTGCGGCGAGGGGAACAGGGGGCGTGGGGCGGCGTTCAGTTAGAAAATACTGGACAGAAAGTCGACCTCATGCCCCAAGTCACCGAGGCGCGCAGAGGCGCGCCAGTTGCCCCTCCAGATCCCATCCAAGATACGTTCGCCGTTTTGCTCGCAGGAGGGCGGGGTACGCGCCTCCATGAGCTGACGGACGACGAGTGCAAGCCCGCGCTGTGGTTTGCAGGGCGCCACCGCATCTGCGATTTCGCCATGGCAAACGTGGTGAAGGCCGGGATCGGGCGAATGATCGTGGCCACGCAGTATCGTCCCGCCACGCTGACGGAACACATGGCAAGCAGGTGGTCGCGCGCGTTCACCGGACCCGGTCGGGGTCTGGAGATCAGGGACGGCGCATCGGCAGGCTCTACGGGGTATGCCGGCACGGCCGATGCCGTCACCCGCAACATCGACGTCATAGACAGGGCGGCGCCGAAGCACGTTCTCGTTTTGGCGGCAGACCACGTCTACGAGATCGATTATGCGCAGATGCTTGCCCAGCACGTCGCGTCCGGCGCGCCTGTCACCGTCGCGATGGACGTGGTGCCCCGCAAGGTCGCGAGCGGCTTCGGCGTGGCGGACACGGATGCCGGCGGCCGCGTGACCCGCTTTCACGAGAAGCCCTCCGACCCGCCGGGCCTTCCCGATGATCCGACGCGCTCGCTCGCCAGCATGGGGATTTACGTCTTCACCTGGAGCTGGTTGCGGGAGCGGCTGATCGCGGATGCCGAGGACCAGGGTTCGAGCCACGATTTCGGCCATGACATCCTTCCGACAGCCGTCGCCGAGGGGGGCGTCCATGCCTATCGTCTCACCGCGACGGGGACCCGGAAGGCCGCCTACTGGCGGGACGTCGGTACGCTCGACGCCTACCGCACGGCCCAGATGGACTTCGTCCGCGGAACGACGCCGTGCGACCTGCCGCTGTCGGGCCGGATCGAGACCGCGCGGGACCGGATCGAGCGGATCGGTGGCGCGGCTCAGGTGCATCGCGCCCTGGCCGGATTCGGCGAAGGTCTGGCCGGCAGCATCGAGGAGAGCGTGGTCCTTCCGGGCGCATTCGTCTCGCCACTTGCGCGGATCCGCCGGGCCATCGTCGCCAGCGGCGCCCGCATCTCCTCGGGCGTGACCATCGGGGAAGATCCCGCCGAGGACGCGACGTGGTTCCGCCGTACGCCCGGCGGCACGGTTCTCGTGACCGCCGCGATGCTGGCGCGCCGGGAGTCCGAGCGGCGCAGTCTCCATCCGGTCGCGGCTCATCGTGCGCGGTCCGTGGACGTCGGCCTACGCAGGATCTGACGTCCTCGCACTCTCCTCGACGGCCGCGCACGGAGACGTGCGCGGCCGTTCTGCACGCATTCAAGCCCTTGAACGCCCGGCCTTTCGGCCGCATGAGAGGGGTCATGAGCGCGCGAGAAACACCCATGGGCAAGGGGTTCGGTCCCGGACCGTTTCAGAGGCTGATCGGCCTTGAGCCGCCCGTGATCGCAGAGGGGCGGGCGACGATCCGCCTCGTCCTCGGCCCCGACCACATGAACCGCCAGGACAGGCCGCATGGTGGCCTGATCTGCACGCTGCTCGACTGCGCCATGGGCGAGGCCGTATCTCACCGCGATGGCCGACCTCCCTTCCGCACTCTGACGCTGAACATGTCCACCAACTTCATCGCCGCAGCGAGGGGCGCCTCCATCACGGCCGAGGGCTGGCGCACGGGCGGCGGGCGAACGACCGTCTTTGCCGAGGCCGTCGTAAAGGACGAGGATGGCACGGTCCTTGCCACCGCCCAGGGGACATTCCGCGTGAAGGAGCAGTAGGACGCGCCTTGTCCCGCTCCCCGGCTCCGTGCATCAAAGAGCGACCTTTGGGAGGAGGCGGGATTTCGATGCATCTGCTGCGCGCGGCGTGTCTGGCCGCCTGTTTCGGGACGACCGCCCTCGCGGGGCCGGAGCTTCCGCCCCCCGTGACGGACGAGATGTTCGCCCCGGTGAACGAAGCGGAAGCGCGGCTCGGACAGCTGCTCTTCTACGATCCGATCTTGTCGGGCAATCGCAACATCTCCTGCGCGACGTGTCATCATCCGACGTTCGGCACCTCCGACGGGACCAGCCTCGCGCTCGGGGAGGGCGGTATCGGCCTTGGCCCTGAGCGCGTCGCCGACCCTGAGAACCTGCCCGAGGAGCGCGTCCCGCGAAATGCGCAAGCGCTCTGGAACCTCGGCGCCACCGAATTCACCGTCCTCTTCCATGACGGGCGGATCGAGGTGGACGAAAGTCGGCCCTCCGGTCTGCGCACGCCGCTGGAGGAGGAGATGGCGCAGGGCTTCGCGTCCCTTCTCTCTGCCCAGACCATGTTCCCCGTGCTCTCGCCGGACGAGATGGCGGGGCACTATTCCGAGAACGGGGTGTCCGAGGCCGTCCGGCAGGGCCGCCTGACCGGGGAAGACGGCGCGTGGGACAGGATTGCCGCGCGCGTGCGCGAGATCCCGGAGTACCAAGCGATGTTCGAGGCCGCGGACCCGGAGATCGCCGCCGGCCGCCCCATCGGCTTCACCGACATCTCGGACATGATCGCCGCCTTCGTCGCCTTCGAATGGCGCAGTGACGACAGCCCCTTCGACCGGCATCTGCGTGGCGAGGCAGAGCTCGATGGAGCGGCGGGGGCGGGATTGCAGCTCTTCTACGGGGAGGCAGGCTGCGCCTCCTGCCATTCCGGGCCGTTCCAGACGGACCATGACTTCCATGCGATGGGCGTGCCGCAATTCGGCCCGGGAAAGTCGGAACGGTTCGAGTTGCACAGCAGGGATCTCGGCCGGATGCGTGTGACCGGTGATCCGGAGGATGCCTATGCCTTTCGGACCCCGTCCCTGCGAAATGTCGAGTTGACCGCGCCTTACGGCCATACCGGCGCCTACCCGGACCTCGCTACCTTCGTTGCCGCCCACGCCGATCCCGCGACGGCGCTCGCCTCCTATGACAGGACGCTCGCGGCACTTCCGGATCTCTCCCACGCGTCCGACTGGGACGTTCTGGACAGTGCAGAGGAAACGGGGGCCATCGGCGCGGTCCTTTCCCCCGGAACCGTCCTCCCGGAGGACGAGGTCGCGGCGATCACCGCGTTTCTCGAAAGTCTCACGGGCGATGGTGCCTCCACGGGCCGGCTCGGAATCCCCGAGAGCGTGCCAAGCGGTCTGCCGGTCCAGCGATAGGCGCGATGGCGTCCCGATCCGGGCATGGTTCGGGGTCGTACGTGGGAGGGTAGGGCGCCCCGCGGGCCGGTCAGTGGATCGGCGTCAGCCGTATTCCTCCGGCTTCGTCGATGCGCTCGAGCGCGACTTCCCGCCCGGCCTCCACCGAAACCCAGGGCGATGTCGCTCCGTCCGGCCAGATGACGCGCGCTCTTGCGGTGTCCGCGTCGCCCAGACCGAAATGCGCCGGCCCTCGCGTGCCGCCGACATGACCGCCGCCGACCGTGATTTCGCGAAAGGCCGTCGGCGCCCCCTCGCGCTCGAGCTCGATCCAGGCCCCGACCGCGTCGGTATTGGGGGCGGGCTGGCGAGGCAGGAGGGCCACCCAGGCACCCGTCCTTTCCGTGTCGTTGCGCCAGAGCTCCATCGGGGCCCGGCGATTGACGACGACGAGGTCCAGCCGCCCGTCCCGGTTGAGGTCAGCGAGGGCGGCTCCGCGGGCGCGGTCGGTGGTGGCGATGCCCGCCTGCGCGGCGCGCTCCTCGAAGGTGCCGTCGGCCTTCTGCACGAGCAGGTTGTTGGGGTCCGCCATGGCATTCGACGGCATCTGGTCGACATTGCCCTTGGCGATGAAGAGATCGTCGCGCCCGTCATTGTCGACATCGCCGAACGCGGCGTGCCACCCGGTGGAGGGGCGCCCATCGTCGCCTTGGAACGGGCGCTGCGCGAAGGTGCCGATGGAATAGGGGGCGAGGGTGTAGCCGTCCTGCCCCGCGATCATCATCAGTTGATCCCCCATCGAGGTCAGCACGATCTCGGGGAGGCCGTCGCCGGTCAGATCGCGGCTCGCGATTCCCATGCCCCAGATCGAGGGGCCGTCCCAGCCATCCTCCGGGCCGAGGAACCGGCCCTCGCGAAGCGAATACATCTGCTCCGCTCCGCCGCGGACGTAGTAGTGCCTGTCATTGGACAGGCGCAGGTCCGCCGTTCCGTCCCGGTTCCAGTCGCTGAAGAGGATGGAGAGGGCGCAGAAGCCGGGGGAGAGGAGGGTCGGGGGGTCGTAAGTCTCCCCGTCCGGGCGGTGCAGCTCGTTCACGTCGCAGGCCTCGAAGGGACCGTCCGGGTCTTTGCGATCGACGTAGTTGCCGATCGCGATGGTCGGCAGGAGATTTCCCTCCTCCCACGTGAGGGAGGCGGCGGTGGACCATCGGTCTCCCCCCTCGAAACCGCGGCCCATCGGAGTGAAGGCGCAGTCCGGGCCTCCCTTGAGCAGGACGTTCCCGCCGGCGCGCAGGACGAGCAGGTCGCCGATCCCGTCGCCATCGATCTCGGCGGGGTAGATCCCGGTGACGCCGGTCAGGTCCGGAAAAACGCCGGGTTCGAACGCGAGGTCGGGATCCGCGAGGTTCCGGAACAGTCGGGAGGGGGAGGCGCCGCCGGCCGCGGCGATCTCCGGCCAGCCGTCGCCGTCGCAATCGAACACTGCGACGCCGCCGCCGACGAAATGCTCCCAGCCGCCGGAATACACATGCTCGGCGCCAAGCGCTCCCGAGCGATCGGTAAAGCGCGGATCGGCTTCAGCGGGCAGCGCGGCAAGACAGGCAAGGGCGCCCGCGAGACAGGGCCTCATGGAGCCCCCCGGCCGATGAGAGAAGCCGTCACCCGCTCGAGCGCGAGCGCCGCGCCGCCGCGCGCCCAGACGTGATCCCCCCAGGCGTTGATCTCGATCTTCGGCGCCTCGTTCAGCGTCCAGTCCCGCATCAGCGCCAGCACTTCCTCGGCATAGAGATAATCGTAGCGCATCCGGCTGCCGGACAGGATGATGAGCGAGGGGTCGAACAGGTTCGCCGTGTTCGCGAGGATGAGAGCGAGGTAGCGACCGGCGCGATGGAAGATCGCGCGGGCCGTCTCGTTGCCGGCGCGGGCCTGCTCGAAGAGTGCCTCCAGCGTCGCCTGCGTGCCGCCGAGGGGCGCCGAATGCGGGCGACGGAGCGCGAGACCGGCCTCGCGCACGAGGGCGTAGTCGGCAACGTAGGCTTCGGCGCAGCCGCGGGATCCGCAGCGGCAGAGCGCTCCGTCCATCTGCACCTTGGTGTGCCCCAGTTCCATGCCCTGGCCGCCGGCGCCGCGATGGAGGCGATGGTTCAGCACGAGGCCCATGCCGACGCCGTGCTCGATGGTGACGACGCAGAAGTCGGACATGGTGCGACCCGCCCCGAACCAGAGCTCGGCCATGGTGAGGAGATTCGCGTCGTTATCGACATGGACGGGCAGCCCGAGGCGCGCTTCGGCCAGTTCGCGCAAGGGCACGTCCCGCCGGTCGGATACAGGGGACCAGATGACCCGCCCACCAGCGTCGATCACGCCCGGCAGGCCGAGACCCACGGAGAGGATCTGCTCGCGGGCGAGGCCCGACTGGCCGAGAAGGTCGGCAAAGAGCGCCTCCGCCTCGTTCAGCCGCAGCTCCATGCTCTTTTGCGGATCGCGCAGCGGCAACATCGCATCGGCTACCGGCTCTCCCGCGAAATCGACGAGAACGGCGGTATGCACCTCGTCCGACAGTTTCATCCCGACAACGTACCCCGCCTCCGGCCGCACCCGGAGCGCGACGGGGGGGCGCCCCCGGCCGGACGGCGCCTCGGTGGCCTGTGTTTCCTCGAGGTACCCCTCCGCGATGAGGTCCGAGACGATCGGGGTGACGGTGCCGGGGCTGACATTCAGGGACTTCGCCATCTCCGCGCGGCTGATCTGACCGGCAGAGCGTACCGCCTCGAAGACCTGCTGTCGCAAGGGAGCGGCGGGCTCGGCGGCGACGGGCCAGATCGGACCGCAGCCCGGCGGCCGCTCCCGAATCTCGTCGATCGTCGCCCAGTCGGTCATTCCTTCGACGCTCCGCCCTAAATCGCTGCGATGCAGCGCAGGTTTCCAGTTCCGGCGCCCGATCGGTGCCCAATTCTAGAGCACTCGAGGTCTGGGGCGTCAAATTAATTTTGACAGACGAAATAAAACCTGCCTCTATCCCCGAGGGAGAAACGCCCCCCGAACCGGAGCCAGCCGGATGGGGAACCCTGGGAGGAGACCAATCTCATGAAATCCACGATTCTATCCGTAGCCGCGCTTGCCGCCGTCGCCGGCCTGACGCTTCCTGCCGCCGCACAGGACGATCTCACCGTCGGTGTGAGCTGGTCCAACTTCCAGGAAGAGCGCTGGAAGACCGACGAGGCCGCGATCCAGGCCGCGCTCGAGGAGGCCGGGGCCTCCTACATCTCGACCGACGCGCAATCCTCTTCCTCCAAGCAGCTCTCTGACATCGAAAGCCTGATCGCGCAGGGCGCCGATGCCCTGATCATCCTCGCGCAGGACAGCCAGGCCATCGGCCCCGCCGTCCAGGCCGCGGCGGACGAGGGCATTCCGGTGGTGGGCTACGACCGTCTTATCGACGATGACCGCGCCTTTTACCTGACCTTCGACAACGTCGAGGTCGGCCGGATGCAGGCCCGCGCGGTGTTCGAGGCGCAGCCCACCGGCAACTACGTCATGATCAAAGGCTCCCCCACCGATCCCAACGCGGACTTCCTCCGCGGCGGTCAGCAGGAGGTGCTGCAAGACGCGATCGATTCGGGTGACATCACGATCGTCGGCGAGGCCTATACCGACCAGTGGCTCCCCGCGAACGCGCAGCGCAACATGGAGCAGATCCTGACGGCCGAGGACAACAACGTCGACGCCGTGGTCGCCTCCAACGACGGCACCGCCGGCGGCGCCGTGGCCGCGCTGACCGCGCAAGGCATGCAGGGCATTCCGGTTTCCGGCCAGGACGCCGACCATGCCGCGCTCAACCGCATCGCGTCGGGAACGCAGACGGTCTCCGTCTGGAAGGACAGCCGCGAGCTCGGCCGCGAGGCCGGCGAAATCGCGCTCGCCATGGCTGGCGGCACCGAGATGAGCGACGTCGAGGGTGCCGAGGAGTGGACCTCCCCGGACGGCACGACGCTCTGGGCCAAGTTCCTCGCGCCGGTCCCGGTGACGCAGGACAACCTGGACGTCGTGGTCGATGCGGGCTGGATCAGCCAGGAAGCTCTCTGCCAGGGCGTCGAGAACGGCCCCGCGCCCTGCGATCAGTAAGCCTTGATTGCCGCCGCCGGCCCTTGGGGGCTGGCGGCGGCCCCGGCTCTTCCCAGAAGGCCCCCGCCAAACGGGGCCTTTCCTTCCCTCTGCGACACGGGATCGTCCGCATGTCCGATATTTCCGAGGGCGCCGCGAGGCCCCGTCGTTCCTTTGTCAATCAGCTCGAACTCGATCTGCGCCTCGTCGGCATGATCGGGGCGTTCGTGCTGATCTGCGTCGTCTTCAACGTGATGTCGGACGGGCGCTTCCTGACGCCCCGCAACGTCTTCAACCTGTCGATCCAGACCGTTTCCGTCGCCATCATGGCCACCGGCATGGTTTTCGTGATCGTCACCCGCCATATCGACCTGTCAGTGGGCTCGCTCCTCGCCACCTGCTCCGCCATCATGGCCATGAGCCAGACGGCATGGCTGCCCTCGATCTTCGGCTTCAACCTCGACGATCCGATGAACGCGCTTCTCGCGGTGATGATCGGTGTTGCCTGCGGCGCGCTGATCGGAGCTTTTCATGGCTGGCTCGTCGGATACCTGGGCATCCCGGCCTTCATCGTGACGCTGGGCGGTCTTCTCGTCTGGCGCAACGTCGCGTGGTACCTCACCACCGGCCAGACCATCGGCCCCCTCTCGGAGCCCTACCTGCTCTTCGGCGGGGTGAACGGCACGTTGGGGGAAACGTGGTCCTGGATCGTCGGTCTCGTCGCGGTCGCCTTCTCGGTCTGGGTGCTGATGCAGGCCCGGCGCAACAAGACGGCGCATGACATGCCGGTGAAGCCGATCTGGGCCGAGGCCGTCGTCGCGGCGATCATCGCCGTCGCGATCCTCGGCTTCATCTGGATCCTGAACTCCTACGACATTCCCTCGGGCCGGCTCGAGCGCATCTTCGCGGCCCGCGGAGAGACCCTTCCGGAGGGCTTCTCGACCGGCTACGGCCTTCCCGTCTCGGTGCTCCTGCTGATCGGGGTCGCCATCGTGATGACCGTCGTCGCCCGGCGCACGCGGCTCGGGCGGTACATCTTCGCCACCGGCGGCAACCCCGACGCGGCGGAGCTCTCGGGCATCAACACCCGGCTCCTGACGGTCAAGGTCTTCGCCATCATGGGGGCGCTCTGTGCGATCTCGGCCGTGGTCGCCTCTGCGCGCCTTGCCAACCACGGCAACGACATCGGCACGCTCGACGAGCTCCGCGTCATCGCCGCCGCCGTCATCGGGGGCACCGCCCTCGCGGGTGGCATCGGAACGATCTACGGCGCGATCCTCGGCGCGCTCATCATGCAATCGCTGCAATCGGGCATGGCCATGGTCGGCGTCGATGCGCCCTTGCAGAACATCGTGGTGGGCTCGGTCCTCGTCCTCGCCGTCTTCATCGACATCATCTATCGCAAGCGGACGGGGGCCTGACAGCATGACCGGACATAGCGGCACACCCCTCGTCGAGATGCAGGACATCTGCCTGTCCTTCGGCGGGGTCCAGGCGGTCGATCACGTCTCGATCGATCTGCATCCCGGCGAGGTCGTCGGGCTCCTCGGCCATAACGGCGCCGGCAAGTCGACGCTCATCAAGATCCTCTCGGGCGCCTACCGGATGGATTCGGGCGAGATCCGCATCAACGGGAAACGGGCGGAGATCACCTCCCCCCGCGACGCGCGGCGCCACAACATCGAGACGATCTACCAGACGCTCGCCCTGGCGGACAATCTCAACGCCTCGCAGAACCTCTTCCTCGGGCGGGAACTGACGACGTCCGTCGGCTTCATGGACGATGCGCGGATGGAGTCGGAAACGCGCAAGATCATGCAGCGCCTCAACCCCAACTTCCGCAAGCTGAACGACCCCGTCAGCGCCCTGTCGGGCGGTCAGCGCCAGTCGGTCGCCATTGCCCGCGCGGTCTATTTCAACGCGCAGATCCTGATCATGGACGAGCCGACGGCGGCCCTCGGCGTGCACGAGACGCAGATGGTGGCGGACCTCATTCAGGAGCTGAAGAAGCAGGGCCTCGGCATCTTCCTCATCAGTCACGACACGCGGGAGATGCTGGAGCTCTGCGACCGGGTCAGCGTGATGAAGAACGGCCAGCTCGTCGGCACCGAGCGCGTCGAGGACGTGACAGAGGACGACATCCTGTCGATGATCATCCTCGGCAAGGCGCCGGAGCGCGCCGCCTGATCCCAATTGAAGAACGCCGGGGCGACGTCCGCCCCGGCAGGAAGGCACGTATCCAATGTATCTCGGTCTCGACCTCGGCACATCCGGTCTCAAGGCGCTCCTGATCGGAGAGGACCAGACGGTCCTCGCCGAAGCCCATGCTCCGCTCACGGTCTCCCGGCCCCATGCCGGCTGGTCCGAACAGGATCCGGCCGCGTGGATCGCCGCCGCCGAGGCGGTGCTGGAGGAACTCAGGGGCAGCGCCGATCTGTCCGGTTTGCGTGGCATCGGGCTGTCGGGCCAGATGCACGGCGCGGTGCTTCTCGGGGCAGGGGACGAGGTGCTCAGGCCCTGCATCCTCTGGAACGACACGCGCTCCCATGTCGAGGCCGCTGCGCTCGACGCGGATCCCCGCTTCCGCGACATCACCGGCAACATCGTGTTCCCCGGCTTCACCGCTCCGAAGATCGCCTGGGTCCGGGCGAACGAGCCCGAGGTCGCGGCGAGGATCGAACGGGTGCTGCTGCCGAAGGATTATCTCCGCCTGTGGCTGACCGGCGCCGCCGTCTCCGACATGTCCGATGCCGCCGGGACCGCCTGGCTCGACGTGGGCAAACGCGACTGGTCCGAGCCGCTCCTGGATGCGACCGGCCTCAGCCGCGACGCGATGCCGGACCTCGTCGAGGGATCGGACGCGTCCGGCACCCTCAGGGGCGATCTCGCCGCCCGGTTCGGCCTGCCCGAGGGCGTCATCGTGGCCGGCGGCGGAGGGGACAACGCGGCTTCCGCGATCGGCGTCGGCGTGGTACAGGAGGGGCAGGCGTTCCTCTCTCTGGGGACATCGGGCGTCCTCTTCGCCGCGGCCGGCTCCTATGCTCCGGATGCCGCCTCCGCCGTCCATACCTTCTGCCACGCCGTCCCGCAGACATGGCACCAGATGGGCGTGATCCTCGCGGCCTCGGACGCGCTCGAATGGCATTCGCGGCTGACCGGCACACCCGCCGCGGAGCTCACCGGCGAACTTGGCGATGTGGAGGCGCCCGGGCGCACGCGCTTCCTGCCCTATCTCGGCGGCGAGCGGACGCCGCACAATGACGCCCATATCCGCGGCGCCCTCACCGGCATCGAGCATGCCACCGACCGGGCCGCGATGACACGGGCGATCCTCGAAGGCGTCTCCTTCGCCTTCCGCGACAGCCTCGAGGCGCTTACGGCAACCGGCACCAAGATCGAGCGGCTGACGGCGGTGGGCGGCGGCTCGCGCTCGGATCACTGGCTCTCCATGCTCGCCTCCGTCCTCGGCCGCCCGGTCGACCGCCCCGTCTCGGGCGATTTCGGCGGCGCCTTCGGCGCGGCGCGTCTCGCCCTCATGGCGGATCGCGGCGGCGTCACCGATGCAGCCACCGCAGCGGAGCTCGCCCCGCCGCCGCAGATCGCGCGCTCCTTCGAGCCCGATCCGGCCCTCGCGGACGCCTTCACCGAGAGCTTTCAGGCCTTTCAATCCCTCTACACGGCCCTCAAGGACCAGCCATGACCTCCTATTTCGACGGCATCGCGCCCATCAGCTTCGACCCGGATGCAACCACCGATCTGGCCTACCGCCATTACGACCCGGACGAGATGGTCGACGGCAAGCGCATGGAAGATCACCTGCGCTTCGCCGTCGCGTGGTGGCACTCCTTCGCCTGGGAGGGCGGGGATCCCTTCGGCGGGCGCACCTTCGACCGGCCCTGGTTCGGGGACGACATCGCGGCGGCCAAAGCCAAGGCGGATGCCGCCTTCGACCTCTTCGCGATCCTCGGCCAGCCGTTCTTCTGCTTCCATGACGTGGACATCCGGCCCGAAGGTGCGTCCTTCGCCGAAAGCTCGGACAACCTCGCGCGCATCATCGATCATATCGGTGAGAAGATGGCGGCCGGCGGGCCGCGCCTGCTCTGGGGAACGGCCAACCTCTTCTCGCATCGCCGCTTCATGTCCGGCGCTGCGACGAACCCCGATCCGGACGTCTTCGCCTATTCCGCGGCGACGGTGAAGGACTGCCTCGACGCGACCCACCGGCTCGGCGGCGAGAACTACGTCCTGTGGGGTGGCCGCGAGGGCTACGAGACGCTTCTGAACACCGACCTGCGCCTTGAGATGGACCATATGGGCCGGTTCCTGAATGCCGTGGTCGAGTACAAGCACAAGATCGGCTTCAAGGGCACGATCCTGATCGAGCCGAAGCCGCAGGAGCCGACGAAGCACCAGTACGACTACGATGTCGCCACCGTGGCCGGCTTCCTGCAGCGGTACGGGCTCGAAAAGGAGGTGAAGCTGAACCTCGAACAGGGCCACGCCATTCTCGCGGGCCATTCCTTCGAGCACGAACTCGCCCTTGCGGCGTCGCTGGACATGCTCGGCTCCATCGACATGAACCGCAACGACTACCAGTCGGGCTGGGATACCGATCAGTTCCCGAACAACGTCCCCGAGGTCGCCCTTGCCTATTACGAGATCCTGAAGGCCGGTGGCTTCACGACCGGCGGCACGAACTTCGACGCCAAGCTCCGCCGCCAGTCCCTCGACCCCGCCGACCTCGTCGCCGCCCATGCGGGCGCCATGGATGTCTGCGCCCGCGGCCTCAAGGCGGCTGCGGCGATGCTGAAGGACGGCGCTCTCGAGGACGCCCGCCGTGAGCGGTATGCCGGGTGGGACACCGAGGCCGGCAAAGGCCTTCTCTCCGCCTCGATCGAGGATATCCACGCCCGGGTCCTGCGCGACGGGATCAACCCCGAGCCGGTCTCCGGCCGGCAGGAGCGGCTCGAAAATATCGTCAACCGCTACGTCTGAGGGCGGAGGCGGGGCACTTTCCGACCCGAATGTCTGCCGCCGATACGAAAAGGAAGGGGCGCCACCCGGCCGGTGGCGCCCTTTTGTCTTCAAGTGAAACCTATTGCCGTGGGCGATCCCGGACGCTGCGGTCTTTCCTGAGCGCGCTCGCTGTGCGACAGGACGGCAAAGCGCCAAGGAGTTGGTTTCCCCCGTGCCCGACGACAGACCCGTTCTCATCGCCCCGTCCATTCTCTCCTGCGACTTCTCCCGCTTCGGCGAGGAGATCCGCGCCATCGAGGCCGCCGGGGCGGACTGGATCCATGTCGACGTGATGGACGGGCATTTCGTGCCCAACATCACCTTCGGCGCACCCGTCGCGAAGGCCCTGCGCCCCCACATCGGGACCGTGATGGACGTTCACCTGATGATCGCGCCCGTCGATCCCTATATCGAGGCGTTCGCCGAGGCGGGGGCGGACATCCTGACCGCCCATGTCGAGGCCGGGCCGCACATCCACCGGACGCTGCAGGCGATCCGCGCAAACGGGATGCGGCCGGGCGTGGCGCTCAATCCCGGAACGCCGGTGGAGGCGGTGCTGGACGTGCTGGACCTCGTGGACCTCGTCGACGTGATGACCGTCAATCCCGGCTTCGGCGGGCAGAAGTTCATCCGCTCCCAGCTCGGCAAGATCCGCCGCCTCCGTGAGGCGCTGGGGGACCGGCCGGTGCATATCGAGATCGATGGCGGCGTCGATCCCGAGACGGCGCCGCTGTGCGTCGAGGCCGGGGCGGACGTGCTCGTCGCGGGCTCTGCGGTCTTCCGCGGCGGCTCACCCGATGCGCCGGGCCCCTATGCCGACAACATCCGCTCGCTTCGCGCCGCCCTCTCCTGACTGCCTGAAAGGCCTCCCATGATCTTTGCCCGTTTCGAAAGGACCGCCTCGTGAGCCGCGGAATCGTCATCTTCGACCTCGACGGAACGCTGATCGACAGCGCGCCCGAGATCCATGCCATCGTCAACTCGATCCTGACGGAGGAGGGCGGCACCTCGCTCTCCGAGGGGCAGGTCCGCGGCTTCATCGGCTGGGGTACGGATCACTTCATCGGCAAGGCGATGGGGGCCGCCGGGCTCGACCCCGAGGATGCGGATCTCAGGGGGCGGATCACCGCGGCGTTCCTCGAGCGCTACGAGAGCCAGCACGAGAACACCAAGGTCTATCCCGGCGTGGTGGACACGCTGGAGCTCCTGGCGACGTACGGATTCGCGATCGGGCTCTGCACCAACAAGGCCACGGGCCCCACGCGTGCCGTCCTCGCCCATTTCGATCTCGAGGCGCGATTCGACACCGTCGTCTGCGGTGACATGGTCGGGGTGCAGAAGCCCGATCCCGCGCCGCTTCTGAAGGCGGCCGGCGATCTGGGGGGCGGGCCGGTTCTCTATGTCGGCGACAGCGAGGTGGACGCGCAGACCGCCACGGCCGCCGGCATTCCCTTCGCGCTCTACACCCAAGGCTACCGGCACGCTGCAGTGGGGGATATCGAGCATCACGAGGCGTTCGATCATTTCGACAAGCTGCCGGCGGTGGTCGCGCGCCTCTTGCCTCCGGGCACGGCCTGAGCTGATCGCCGATGCTGGCCGAGCTCGAGATGTTCGTCGCTCTGGCCAACGAGGCCCATTTCGGGCGTGCGGCGGAGCGGTGTGGCGTTACCCAGCCCTCGCTCTCGGCGGCGATCAAGCGGCTGGAGGATCAGCTGGGCGTCCGGCTCGTGGAGCGTGGCTCGCGCTATCGCGGTCTGACGCCGGAGGGGCGCCGCGCGATCGACTGGGCGCACCGGATCGTCGCCGATGCCCGCGCCCTGCGGGACGACATGCGCTCCGCACGGGAAGGCATCGCGGGGCATCTGCGCCTTGCGGTCATCCCGACGGCGCTTGCCATGACGGAGCGGCTGACCCGGCCGCTTCTCGCGCGGTCCCCCGGGCTGACCGTCGAGATCCGGTCCTCCACGGCGGCGGAGGCTGCGCAGCGCCTTGACGGCCTCGACGCGGATGCGGCGATCACCTATCTCGGCGCCCCCTCCGGGCGGCGCGTGGAGATCCCGCTTTATGCCGAGCGCTACTACCTGCTGTCCCGCGGGGCCGGCACGGAGGACGGCCCGATCCCGTGGGAGGAGGTCGCGGCCCGGCCGCTCTGCCTTCTGACCGAGGACATGCAGAACCGCCGGATCCTCGATGCGCTAATGCTGGGCGCCGGGGCAGGGCGGGCGCCGCGGCTCACCTCGAACTCCGTGATCGCCCTGATCGCGCATGTGCGCAGCGGCGGCTGGGAAACGGTCCTGCCCGAAGCGACGGCGGCCCTTTTCGCCGGCGACCCCTCGCTCGTGTCCCGCCCCGTCGCACAGGAAGGGGCCGCCCCGGTCGTCGGCCTCGTCGCCACATTGCGCGAGCCGCAGGTGCCGGCGCTGGCCGCGCTGCTCGATGCCGCCCGGGCGGGCACGTGAGCGATAGGCGATGCCTATCGTTCAACGCAACATCAATATTGATCGACGCTGCATCAGGCAGGTAGAGCAGACGGATACAAGGCAGCGAAAGGCGCGCGGCACATGGCGCTCGATGCAACCCGGCTGGAGACCCGCCTGCGAGAGATCGTGGCGGAGCACGGCGCCCTAGAGGGGCCGCTTCTTCCCATCCTGCATGCGGTTCAGGTGGAGTTCGGGCATGTCCCGCCTTCCGGAATCCCCGTGATCGCGGATGAGCTGAACCTCAGCCGCGCCGAGGTGCATGGCGTCGTCTCCTTCTACCACGATTTCCGGGAGGCCCCCGCGGGCCGAAGGGTCCTCAAGCTGTGCCGCGCGGAGGCCTGCCAGTCGATGGGCGGGGCGGCGCTCGAACGAGAGGTGCAGGAGCGGTTCGGCGTCGGCTGGGGGGAGACGAATGCGGACGGTGTGACGCTCGAGCCGGTCTACTGCCTCGGCCTTTGTGCCGCGGCGCCCGCGGCGATGGTGGGGGAGCGGCTTGTCGGTCGTGCGACCGCCGGCGCGCTTTCTGACATGGCGGAGGACGCGGAATGACCTGGTATCTCTCCGCCGACAGCTTCGCCGCGGCGCTCGGCGCGGACGATGTGGCCGGGGCGTTCGAGGGCGCCGGCATCACCCCCGTGCGAACGGGGTCGCGCGGGATGGCGTGGCTGGAGCCGATGGCGGAGCTGGAGCTGGACGGCGTGCGCCATGCCTTCGGGCCGCTCGAGGCGGGGGACGTTCCGGCACTGCTCGCGGATCCCGAAGGCCACGCCAAGGCGCTCGGCCCGACGGAGGAGATCCCCTTTCTCGCCGCGCAGACGCGGCTCGCCTTCGCCCGCTGCGGCCGGATCGACCCGTTCGACATCGCTGCGTACGAGGCGGAGGGCGGTCTCGCGGGGTTGCGCCGCGCTGCCTCGATGTCCGCCGAGGAGATCGTCCGCGAGGTGACCGAGAGCGGTCTGCGCGGGCGCGGCGGCGCGGGCTTTCCCGCCGGGATCAAGTGGGACACGGTGCGGGGGGCTCCGGGCGCCATCAAGCACATCGTCTGCAATGCCGACGAGGGTGACAGCGGCACCTTCGCCGACCGCATGATGATCGAGGGCGATCCGCTCTGCCTGATCGAGGGAATGGCGATCGCGGGCCTGGCGACGGGGGCCGAGAGCGGCTTCGTCTATCTCCGCTCGGAATACCCGCTGGCCATCGCCGCCTTCCGCCGGGCGCTCGGTGTCGCGCGGCGCGCCGGGATGCTGGGCGCGTCGGTGCTGGGCAGCGGCCGCGCCTTCGACATCGAGCTCCGCGTCGGGGCGGGCGCCTATGTCTGCGGCGAGGAGACCAGCCTTCTGAACTCCCTCGAGGGGAAGCGCGGCGTGGTGCGGGCCAAGCCGCCCCTGCCGGCGCTGGAAGGGTTCATGGGACGCCCGACGGTGGTGAACAACGTGATCACGCTGGCCTCCGTGCCGTGGATCCTCGCGAACGGGCCGGAGGCCTATGCCGCTTTCGGCCTCGGCCGGTCCCGCGGCACGATCCCGATCCAGATCGCCGGAAACGTCGCACGCGGCGGCCTGTTCGAAGCGGGCTTCGGGATGACGCTCGGCGCGCTGGTGGAGAAGATCGCAGGGGGCACGGCCAGCGGACGGCCCGTGAAGGCGGTTCAGGTCGGCGGCCCGCTCGGCGCCTACTTCCCGCCCTCGCTCTTCGACACGGCCTTCGGCTACGAGGAGTTCGACGGGCAGGGCGGTCTCATCGGCCATGCCGGCATCGTGGTGTTCGACGACGCGGCGGACATGCTGGCACAGGCCCGCTTCGCGATGGAATTCTGTGCCGTGGAAAGCTGCGGAAAGTGCACGCCCTGCCGCATCGGCGCCGTCAGGGGCGTGGAGACCATCGACCGGATCGGACGGGGCGACGCCGCTGCCGTTCCGCTGCTCGAGGACCTCTGCGAGACCATGTCCTCCGGGTCCCTCTGCGCCCTTGGCGGGTTCACCCCCTATCCCGTGCTCTCCGCGCTCCGCCACTTCCCCGACGAGTTCGCCCCCGCCAGGGAGGCTGCAGAATGACCCGGGGCCTGACGCACGCGCCCGTCATCGGCCGGAGCGACCTCGCAGGGGACGGGGCCCGGCTGGACGCGATCTGCGGGCAGGGCATCCGCCCGCCGCGGTCGCGCATGGCCGGCGAGGGCCGGGCGATCTACATCCGCGACAAGGACAATTACCTCTTCGAGCTGCCTGCGGGTCTGCTGGAAGAGCGTCCGGCGCAGGGCGCCGAGGGGAGGCACGCATGAAGGACTTCAGGTTCCCGTCCGATTACGATCTCGGCACGCCGGAGAGGCATGGCGCGCCTGTCACGCTCATCATCGACGGGGCGGAGATCACCGTTCCGGACGGCACGTCGGTCATGCGCGCCGCGGCGGAGGCGGGGACGCGAATTCCCAAGCTCTGCGCCTCGGACAATATCGAGGCATTCGGCTCCTGCCGGCTCTGCCTCGTGGAGATCGAGGGGCGGCGCGGCACGCCGGCCTCCTGCACCACGCCGGTCGCCGAGGGCATGGTCGTGACGACCCAGTCCGAACGGCTGCGGCGGCTCCGGAAGGGCGTGATGGAGCTCTACGTCTCCGATCACCCGCTCGACTGCCTGACCTGCGCCGCGAACGGCGATTGCGAGCTTCAGGACATGGCCGGCGCCGTGGGGCTGCGTGACGTGCGCTACGAGCCGGGCGACAACCACTACGACCCTTCGGCCACTGGCGCGCGGAGCCAGGCCGAGGCACGGGCGCGGATGCCGGACGGGATCGCGAATCCGGCCTATATCCCGAAGGACGACAGCAACCCCTACTTCACCTACGATCCCTCCAAGTGCATCGTCTGCTCGCGCTGCGTCAGGGCCTGCGAAGAGGTGCAGGGCACCTTCGCGCTGACCATCGAGGGGCGGGGGTTCGACAGCCGGGTCTCCGCCGGGACGGGGTTCGACGATTTCCTCTCCTCCGAATGCGTCTCCTGCGGTGCCTGCGTGCAGGCCTGCCCCACGGCGACGCTTCAGGAGAAATCCGTGGCGGAGCTGGGCGTGCCGGACCGGAAGGTGGTCACCACCTGCGCCTATTGCGGCGTCGGCTGCTCCTTCGAGGCGCAGATGTCCGGCGACCGGCTCGTGCGGATGGTGCCCTACAAGCACGGCAAGGCGAACCGCGGCCATAGCTGCGTGAAGGGCCGCTTCGCCTATGGCTATGCCGAGCATTCGGACCGCATCCTGTCCCCGATGATCCGGGAGGATATCGCCGAGCCGTGGCGCGAGGTGTCGTGGGACGAGGCGCTCTCCTTCGCCGCTGAACGTCTTCGCCGCATACAGGCCGAGAGCGGGGTCGGCGCGATCGGGGGCATCACCTCCTCGCGCTGCACCAACGAAGAGACCTACCTCGTCCAGAAGATGATCCGACAGGTCTTCGGCAACAACAACGTCGATACCTGCGCCCGTGTCTGCCACTCGCCGACCGGCTACGGGCTGAAGACCACCTTCGGCACCTCCGCCGGAACGCAGGATTTCGACAGCGTCGAGAAATGCGACGTGGCCGTAGTGATCGGCGCGAACCCGACGGACGGACATCCGGTCTTCGCCTCACGCCTGAAGAAGCGACTGAGGGAGGGCGCGAAGCTGATCGTGATCGACCCGCGCCGGATCGACCTCGTGAAGTCTCCGCATGTCGCCGCCTCCCACCATCTTGCGCTGACGCCGGGCACGAACGTCGCGGTCCTGACCGCGCTCGCCCATGTCATCGTGACCGAGGGGCTGGTGGACGAGGCCTTCGTGCGCGAGCGCTGCGACTGGGACGCGTTCTCGGACTGGGCCGCCTTCGTTTCGGACGAGCGGCACAGCCCCGAGGCGACCGAAGCGCTGACCGGCGTGCCCGCCGCCGAGCTGCGCGCCGCCGCGCGCCTTTACGCGAAGGGTGGCAACGGCGCGATCTATTACGGCCTCGGCGTGACGGAGCACAGCCAGGGCTCGACCACCGTCATGGCCATCGCCAACCTGGCCATGGCGACGGGCAACATCGGCCGTCCCGGCGTCGGAGTGAACCCGCTGCGGGGTCAGAACAACGTGCAGGGCGCTTGCGACATGGGCTCCTTCCCGCACGAACTGCCGGGCTACCGCCACGTCCACGACGACAGCGTCCGCGCGACCTTCGAGGCGATCTGGGGCGGCAGGATCCAGGACGAGCCGGGCCTTCGGATTCCCAACATGCTCGACGCCGCCGTCGACGGCTCCTTCCGCGGACTCTACGTCCAGGGCGAGGATATTCTCCAGTCGGACCCCAACACGCGGCACGTCGCAGCCGGTCTCGCGGCGATGGACTGCGTCATCGTCCATGACCTCTTCCTCAACGAGACGGCGAACTACGCTCATGTCTTCCTGCCCGGTTCGACCTTCCTCGAGAAGGACGGGACCTTCACCAATGCAGAGCGCCGCATCAATCGCGTCCGCCGGGTCATGGCGCCGAAGGCGGGTCTGGCCGACTGGGAGGTGACGCAGGCGCTGGCCGGCGCCCTCGGCGCGGACTGGCGCTACACCCACCCCGCGCAGGTGATGGACGAGATCGCCGCCACCACGCCGAGCTTCGCCGGCGTCTCCTACGAGCGGCTGGAGGAGCTGGGCTCCGTCCAGTGGCCCTGCAACGAGACCACGCCCGAAGGCTCCCCCGTCATGCACGTGGATGGCTTCGTGCGGGGCAAGGGTCTCTTCGTCGTCACCGAATACGTCGCGACGGACGAGCGCACCGGTCCGCGCTTCCCGCTTCTGCTCACGACGGGCCGGATCCTGTCGCAGTATAACGTCGGCGCCCAGACCCGGCGGACGGAAAATACCGTCTGGCACGCGGAAGACGTGCTGGAGCTTCATCCCCACGATGCCGAACAGAGGGGCGTGAGGGAGGGCGGCTGGGTCCGCCTCGCCTCCCGGTCGGGCGAGACGACCCTGCGCGCGAAGATCACGGACCGCGTGGCGCCCGGCGTGGTCTACACCACGTTCCACCACCCGGACACGCAGGCCAACGTCGTCACCTCCGAGTTCTCCGACTGGGCGACGAACTGTCCGGAATACAAGGTGACGGCGGTTCAGGTCTCCCCCTCCAACGGCCCCTCCGACTGGCAGGAGGATTATGCCGCGCAGGCCGCGCGCGCCCGCCGGGTGCTGGCCGCCGAATGAGGATGGACCCGCTCCGCCCGCCCCACGAGGGCCGTACGCTCGCCGAAGAGGTTCCGGTTGCGCTGGTCTATCACGGCTCGACGCAGGCCGTGATGATGGCGACGCCGCAGGACCTCGAGGATTTTGCGGTGGGCTTCTCGCTGACCGAGGGGGTCGTGGACAGCGCGGGGGATATCGAGGATCTCGAGGCGGTCGATCATGGAGAGGGCATCGAGCTGCGGATGTGGCTCGCAGGCGACCGCGCCGCGCAGCTCTCCGAGCGCCGCCGCCTCGCCGCGGGGCCCGTGGGCTGTGGTCTCTGCGGCATCGAATCCATCTCCTCCGCCGTGAGGCCGCCCCCCGGCATCGGGACGGCGACCTTGCGCATTCCCCGCCCTCTCCTTGCCGGACTGGCAGATGCGCTGCGAGACAGTCAGCCCCTCCACGATGCGACGGGAGCGGTTCATGCCGCCGGTCTCTGGCGCCCCGACGAGGGGGTCATGATGGTGCGCGAGGACGTCGGCCGCCACAACGCCCTCGACAAGCTCGCCGGCGCAATGGCGCGCGCCGAATGGCAGGGGGCCGGGTCCGCGATCGTGCTGACCTCCCGCGTTTCGGTGGAGATGGTCCAGAAGGCCTGCGCCATCGGCGCCGAGGCGATCCTGTCGGTCTCGGCGCCCACAGAGCGCGCCGCGCGCATGGCAGAGGCGGCCGGGCTCACGCTCGTCTGCAACCTCAAGTCGGGGCCGCGCTGCCTCGCCCATCCCCAAAGGATCGACGGATGAAAGACGAAACGCTGATCCGGATGATCCGTCAGATCGCAACGGCCTTCGCGCACTTGTCCGAAGAGGAAGCCGCCCGCTCGATCGCCGCGCATGTGAACGATTTCTGGGAGCCCCGGATGCGTCGCCCCCTCATCGCGCTTATCGAAGCGGGGGATGATCGTCTCCCCAGCGCCGTCCTCGCCGCCGGCCCCGACATCCGCCGCCCCTCCGAACCCGAAGCCGGGCACCCGCAAAGCGACTACGCCCGGAACGCGCCGGGCCCGGGGTAGGGCGCTCGGGCGGCGCGAGAGGCGAGGCCTCCCTGCGTCAGTCGAGGACGAAATCGGGCAGCGATTCCAGCGCGTTCTTCAAGGCCTCGCCCCATCCCTCGGACACCTGCGCGAAGTAGGGATCGTCCGCCTCGATGCGGCGTTCCTCGCCCGGCGCGTAGCTGTCTGCCTCGTAAGTCAGAAGGTCGAGGGGCAGGCCGACGGAGAGATTGGCCTTGATGGTGGAATCGAAGCTCACCAGCAGCAGTTTGATCGCCGCCTCGAAACTCATCTCGGGATCGTAGGCGCGCACGAGGATCGGGCGGCCGTATTTGGTTTCGCCGATCTGGAAGAACGGGGTGTCATCCGAGGCTTCGATGAAATTGCCTTCGGGATAGATCAGGAAGAGCCGCGGGGGCCCGGGCTCGATCTGACCGCCGAGGATGAGCGTGGCGTTGAAGGGACTGGTGCTCGCCGCGTTCTGGCCCTCGCCCTTCTGGCGCGAGATCGTCTCCCGAAGACACTCGCCCACGGTCAGCGCCGCCTGGAACATCGACGGCTGTTCGAGGATCGACGGGCTGCGGTCCTCGGCGGCCTTCGTGCGTTCCTCGAGATGGGAGACCACGGCCTGCGTCGTGGCGAGGTTGCCCGAGGACAGGAGGGTGAGGAAACGTCCCTCGCCCTGCCACGTGTGCATCTTCCGGAATGTGGAAATGTTGTCGACGCCGGCATTCGTGCGGGTGTCGGACATGAAGAGAAGGCCGCGGTTGAGCCGGAGCCCGACGCAGTAGGTCATGTATCTCGTGTTCGCCCCGGGGAAGGGGCGCCTTATTGCTGCTGCACCTCGATCTGCACGTGCGGCATCGCACCGGAGGAGGCGCCGTAATGTAATCCGGCAATCGGGGCCGCTTCCTTGTAGTCGAGCCCGGTCGCCACCCGCACATAACGCATGTCGGGGGAGATTGCATTGCTGACGTCGAAGCCGACCCAGCCGAGCCCGTCGATATGCGTCTCCGCCCAGGCGTGGGTCGCCTCCTGCTCGGTGCGGTCGTCCATCATCAGGTAGCCCGAGACGTAGCGCGCCGGCAGTCCCATGGCGCGGGCGGCGGCGCAGAAGATGTGAGCGTGATCCTGGCAGACGCCGCGACCCTCGATCAGCGCCTCCTCGGCCGTGGTGATGGCCGAGGTCCGGCCGGTCTCGTAGGCGACGTTCTCGGCGATCCTTGCGGACAGGGCGTGCATCCGTGTCACGAGGTCGCTCTCGTCCCGCAAGCCCTCGATCAGCGCCTCGACGCGCTCGCCGGGGCGGCTGAGATCGGTGTTCCAGAGAAAGTACCACAGGGGCGTGAAGCCCGCATGCTGCCCGACGACGCCGCTGGTGTCTGCCGTTTCCACCTCGCCGTCGCAGGTTATCGTGACCTGTTCGACGCCGGGTGTGAAGGAGGCGAGGATGACGCGGTTCATGTTGTGGTCGTCGAACTCGGTCTCGACCCGGCCGCCCTCGATCTGCGTGTCCCAGGTCAGGACACTCTGCCCGATCCGGCTCTTCGGCGTGAGCCGGATCTGTTGCAGCCCGTAGCTGGCGGGAGCCGCGAACTCGTAGGCCGTCTTGTGTCTGATCCTGAGGCGCATCTGGTTACCCGTAGAAGCGGTATTCGGTTTCGATCTGCCGCCCGAGCGCCGCGTTCGTCTCGAGGAAATCGACGATGAACTCATGCAAACCGGCATCGAGGATGGACTGGATCGCTGTTGAGCCGAGCCGTCCGACGAGGCCGTCGGCATAGTCGTGGCAGGTCAGGCGATCGCCGTATTGCTGCATGATGTAGGACAGGTTCCCCGCGATGTTCTCGGCGCAGAAGATCAGCGAGCGCGGCATCTGCCGGTCGAGGATCAGGAACTCGGCGATCCCGGCGGACGAGATGTCCGACCCGTTCAGCCAGCGATAGGCCCGTGCCCCGCCGACCGAGCGCAGGATGTTTTCCCACTGCACGTTGTCGAGGGCGGAGCCGATCTGGCTCGCCGAGGGCAGGAGCACGTAGTACTTGACGTCGAGGATCCGTGCCGTGCTGTCCGCCCGTTCGAGGAACGTGCCGATGCGGGCGAAGTTGAAGACATCGTTACGCAGCATCGTTCCATGAAGTGCGCCGCGCACGAGCGCGCTCTGCTTGCGGATGAGGGCGAGCACCTCGGGCAGGTCCCTGTCCTTCACCGGCTGCGAGAGCGCCTGACGGACCTCCATCCAGCACTCGTTCGTCGCCTCCCAGACCTCCCGGGACAGCGCCACCCGGACGAGGCGGGCATTGTTGCGCGCATTCTCGATGGCGTTGAGCGTGCAGGACGGGTTCGCAGGGTCGCGCAGCAGGAAGTCGATGGCGTTCCCTTGCGTGAACTCCGAATGCCGCGCCTCGTAGGCTCTGCGGCAGCCCGCGGCATCGATGATGCCGGCCCACTCGTCCTCCGAATTCGACGGACGCGTGAGCGCGATCCTGAAGCCCGCCTCGATCAGGCGGGAAATGTTCTCGGACCGTTCGAGATAGCGGAACATCCAGTAGAGTCCGCCGGCTGTCTTGCCCAGCATGGCGTTACTCCTCCAGCACCCAGGTATCCTTGGTCCCGCCGCCCTGGCTCGAATTGACCACGAGCGAGCCCTCCTTCAGCGCCACGCGGGTCAGCCCGCCCGGCGTGATGTCGATCCGGTCGGGGGAGACGAGAACGAAGGGCCGAAGGTCGACATGCCGCGGAGCGAGCCCCGCCTCGGTCAGGATGGGCACGGTCGACAGCGCGAGCGTCGGCTGGGCGATGTAGTTTCCCGGCTTCGCTTGCAGCTTGGCGCGGAACGTCTCCAGCTCCTCGCTGGAGGCCGCCGGGCCGACCAGCATCCCGTAGCCGCCCGAGCCGTGGACCTCCTTGACAACGAGTTCGGACAGGTTGTCGAGCACGTAGGCAAGGCTCTCGGGATCGGAGCACCGATGCGTCGGCACGTTCTTCAGGATCGGCTTCTCGCCGGTGTAGAACTCGACGATCTCGGGCATGTAGGAATAGATCGCCTTGTCGTCGGCGATGCCGGTTCCGGGGGCGTTGGCGATGGTGATCCCGCCCGCGCGGTAGATGTCCATGATCCCCGGAACGCCGAGGTAGCTGTCCGGACGGAAGTTCAGCGGATCGAGGAAATCGTCGTCCACCCGGCGATAGAGCACGTCGATCGGTGTGTACCCCCTCGTCGTGCGCATCGCGATGCGGCCATTGTCGACCCGCAGGTCGTGGCCTTCCACCAGCTCGGCGCCCATGTGATCGGCGAGGAAGGAATGTTCGTAGTAAGCGGAGTTATGGATGCCGGGCGTCAGCACCGCCACGCGCGGCTTTCCGGACGTGGAGGGCGGCGCGCAGGCGGCGAGGGAGCGACGGAGCCGCAGCGGATAATCCTGGACGCCCTGCACCTTGATCGCGCCGAAGAGCTCCGGGAACATCTGCAGCATCGTCTCCCGGTTCTCCAGCATGTAGCTGACGCCGGAGGGCGTGCGGGCATTGTCCTCGAGAACGTAGAACTCGTCCGGGCCCGTGCGCACGAGGTCGACGCCGACGATGTGGGTGTAGACACCGCCCGGAGGCGACACGCCGATCATCTTCGGCTCGAAGGCCTCGTTGTTCTCGATCAGGGACTGCGGGACGCGACCGGCGCGGACGATCTCCTGCCGGTGGTAGATGTCATGCAGGAACGCGTTGATCGCGCGGACGCGCTGCTCGATGCCCTTTGTCAGGCGCGCCCATTCGCGCCCCGAGAGGATGCGCGGGACGATGTCGAAGGGAATGAGCCGCTCGCTCGCTTCCGTCTCGCCGTAGACGTTGAAGGTGATGCCGGTGCGACGGAAGAAGCCTTCCGCCTCGCTCGCCTTCTTGCGCAGACGGGCCAGTTCCTCGGCCTCGTACCAATGGCTGTATCCGGCGTAGGCGGAGCGGGCACTGCCATCCGCCGCCAGCATCTCGTCGAAAAATTTCTGGCCGCTGTTCATGGCTTAGCAGAATGGCGCGGCTCTAACGTAAGTCAAGCAGCCGTGAGGTGCACGTGAGGCCGGCAGCGGGGCGGGCGCTCCGGCCGCGCATGGAGCAGGGGGAGCACTACCCGGCCCGGACGCCTGCTCTTCATGGCTCTCGCGCCGCGATCCCATGATCCCGCGACACCCCGCACATGACGCAGCGGCATCAGCTCCCGGCCGTGTCCATCCAGATGGTCACCGGCCCGTCATTGACCAGCGAGACGGCCATGTCCGCTCCGAACCGCCCCGTGGCGACCTCGATGCCGGCCGCCCTCAGCGCCTCCGCGAAGGAGAGGTAGAGCGCCTCGCCCTCCTCCGGCGGCGCGGCCGCGGAGAACCCCGGCCGATTTCCGCGACTGGTATCGGCGGCGAGCGTGAACTGCGACACGACCAACGCAGCGCCGCCTGTATCGAGGAGGGAGCGGTTCATCCGCCCGTCCTCGTCGCGGAAGATGCGCAGTTTCGCGATCTTTGCGGCGAGCGCCCGGCCGGTCTCCTCGGTATCCCCCCGCATGGCACAGATCAGGATGACGACGCCCGGCCCGATCTGTCCGATCGTCTCGCCGTCCACGGTAACCGAGCCTTCGGTGGCGCGCTGGATCAGGGCCCTCATGCCAGCTCGTCCGCCCACGGGGGATTGGCGCCTGCGCGGGAGACGGTGACGGCGGCCGCCCGCGCGCCGAGGCGCAGGGCGGACAGAAGATCGTCCGTCGGGATCCGCTTGAGCGCGCCGGGCGACAGACGCCCCGCCTTGTGAAGCCCCGCCAGCAGCCCTGCGTTGAACGTGTCACCCGCGCCCACCGTATCCACCACCTCGACCCGGTCCGCGAGGACGAGGTGTTCCTGTCCCGGAAGGTACGCCGTAACCCCTTTCGAGCCCTGGGTGACGCAGACGAGATCGGGGCCGAGCGCCAGCATCTGCTCCGCCCGCGTCGCGATGTCGCCGGGCCCGAGGATCCATTCGAGGTCCTCGTCCGAGACCTTCACCGCATCCGCCGAGGCGATCATGCGAAAGACGCGGTCCCGGAACGGGCGGTCCTCCTTGATGAAACTCTGCCGGATATTCGGATCCAGCATCACCAGTCGCTTGCCCGATTCCCGCTTCGCGAGGGCCTCGTACGCCCCGCCGCACGGCTCCGGCACGAGGGAGATGCCGCCGACGAAGACCGCATCCACGCCCTCCATCTTCCTCGCTCCCGGCAGATCCCGCTGGCGGATCTGCCGCGCGGCGGAGGCCTCGTCGTAGAAGGCGTAGCGCGCCTGTCCGTCCACGAGCTCGACGAAGGCGAGCGTCGTCGGCCGGTCCGAGCGGATGGCCGGGGCGGCGTCCACCCCGCTCGCCTCGAGGGCCGCCATGAGCCGGGTGCCGAACAGATCGCGGGAGATGCCGCAGAAGAAGCGTACCGGGATGCCGAGCCGGCCGAGCGCGATGGCGGTGTTGAAGACGGCCCCGCCCGGAACCGGCGCGAAGGCGTCCTCGCCTGCGGTGCTCGTCCGCGGCAGCATGTCGATCAGGGCCTCGCCCGCGCAGAGGATCATCGCATCACCTTTTTTGGTACCGGCGCAGTCGCGATTAGCGAAGGCGGGCCGCTACGGCAAGGCGCGCGTCTTCGGCGGAACGCGCGGGATTGCGAACGCCACCATCAGAGAGGCCACGAGAAGCTCGCCCCCGTCCTCGACGGCGGCGAGGATGATGGCCGCCGCGCTGTCGTCCATTCCCCCGCGCGCGGCCATCACATGGGCCATGTCGCCGAGGATGCCGAAGACGGCGAGAAGTCCGATAAGGCCCGTCAGGATCAGACCGAACCGGCGCCCCTCCGGCCCGTCGCGGCGCCAGCCGCGGAAGAGCAGAAGCGCCGCGATCACGCCCCAGAGCGCCCAGATCATCAACTCGCCGCTATCTTCCACCCGCAGACCCGGGAGCGCCGGAACGCCGAGGCCGGTCGCCAGCCATTCGCCGACCCGCTCGTGCAGCTCCAGCGAATCGTCGAACAGGATGATCAGGAAGATGTAGCCGAAGGATCTCGTCATCTCGCCGGCCCCGCGCTTCGCCGCGATCAGGAGCGCGACGGCCGCGGCCAGCCACTTGGCGTAGATGTAGGACGACGCGATGCTGTCCTGCTTCTCGATATCGAGGAGGTTCGGAAGGTCCCCGCCGGTGCGGAAGGCGACGATCAGGAAGACCGCGACAAGAACGATATCCCCCGCGAGGAGCAGCGCGGCCCACCTTGCGGAGAAGCGGGAACGAAAGGGGGCGGCAGGCGCCATGAAGCTCTCCGGGCGGGGCGTGTCATGAAACTGTTACACGCCTTACCTGTGCGCCTGCGGCGGGCCGGGCAAGCCCCGGCGCGGCATCCGCGGCACGGGGCGTGACCGATCCGCCCCACCTTCGTCCCTGTCCCGGCTCAGCCGTACATCCCGTAGAAATAAGCGAAGACGCCGGCGAGGATCGCGGCCACGAGGACGGCGAATGCGATCTTCCACTTCGACCACGGCCGTTCGCCTTTCACCTCTCCCGTGCGGCCGTTGACCACGAAACGGAAGGACTCCCCGCGGAACTTGTAGGCGGCGAGCCAGACGGGCAGCAGGATGTGCTTGAACGTGACCTGCCGATGCTCGGTGGACAGGCCGGAGATCCGCTGGTGGTCTCCGCCGATGTCGCGCCGGATATCGCCCCGGATCACAGTCTCCATCTTGCCCTTCGCGACACCGAACCCCTCTTCGACCGGGACCGAGTATCCCTCGGCCCGGAACCCGGCGAGATAGGCCGGAAGATAGGTCCTGAGAGCCCCCAGATCCCACGGCTCGAGCGCGTCCGTATGCTCCACCGGAAGGGACCGCGAGGCGACCACGAGCACGTCGTCGAACGCGCGGGAGACATGGCCCGAGACCGACCGCCAGCGCGTCTTGCGCACCCGAACGGTCTCCGTCTTGCCGTTGCGGACGCGCCTTTCGGTGGTCCAGTAATCGTCCCCGCGCTGGCCGGAATACCGGGTCGCGGTGGCTGCGTCGAACGTCCAGTAGGGCACGTAGATCCCCTGCATCCGGCGCCCCTTGCGGGCGTAGTCCCGCAGACCGTTCGGCGCGAACCACAGGCCGCCGAGCCAGTCGGTCATGTGCTGCCGCGCCGCCTCTTCGGTGATCTTGAAGGGCAGGACGGCGGATGGCCGGACATGTCGGTGCGCCGCGGCGCCCGCCACGAGGGGGGAGCCGCAGAACGGACATTCCCGCGCCGTCCCGGCCTCACCCAGTTCGACATTCGCCCCGCAGCTGTCGCAATGGACGGTGCGGGTCGTCTCCATCTGCGCCTCCGGCAGGCCGCCGCGCGCGGCCTCGGCGAAGTCGAGCTCGCGCAGCGCCTCGGCCAGCTGCGCCCCGCCAGGCGCCTCGATCGCTTCCTCGTGGCCGCAATGGTCACACAGAAGCTCCATCCCGCCGGGACGGAAGCGCATGTCCGAGCCGCAGGCGGGGCAGGGGAAGCGATGCTTCTCGATCTCTCCGGGGGCCGCCTGGTCTTTGGCGGTCACGGGCGGCAGGGGAGGCGGCACTTGGATTCTCCGGCGGTTCGGGTCTGCGGCATACGAGCGCGGCCCACGGGCGCGCAAGTCCGATCAGGGGCGCGGTGTGCGGCGCGGAGGAGTGTTCCCGCCAGCCGCGCGGCGCGTCAAGCCGCCCGGCGCGCATCGGCGGCAATCATCCGGCGCCGCGGGGCAATCGCTTGACGGCGCGCCTCCCTCCGGCCCATCTGACCGCCGATCCCAGACCAGGCCCTCGTCATGCTCCGTCTCTGCCTTGCGCTTCTCCTCCTGCCGATCCCAGCCGCGGCGGACATGGCTTACTGGACATTCGCCTGGGAGGGGGCCGGCGACTGGCGGCTCGAGGGCGCGATGTCCTACCCCGAGCAGGAGAGCGGGCTCGTTACGGGCGCTGACGTGTCCTGCTTCGCCATCCAGGGGTTCGCCGGGGAGGAGGAGGTCGGCCGCTGGGGCCTCGGCGATCTGACGCTGGACACGACCTGGCGCCTCACCTTTGCCCCGGGCGCCGGGGCCTTCGTCGTCGAGGGCGAGGGCATCCGGATGCCGCAGGCCTGGAACATGGACGGATACGGCACCGATTGCGGGCCGGGCGGTTTCGGCTTCAACATCGGCAATGCGGCGCAGGATCTCTGCCTCGACGGCCGTCTGGTCACCGAAAGCCAGCGTCCGCCACAGACGCCGTTTCCAGCGCTGCGCGCCGATGCTCCGATCGACTTCCCCGAGGGCGCGTGCCGCGCCGCGCCGCTTCTGTCGCTGCTGGCTCCCGCGCCCCGGTCCGCTTTGCGCTAAACATCAAGGCGCCGGCCCGACGCTTCAGCCCGCGGCGGGCGGCGGAGGCGGAGGTGGCATGACGGTGAAGAGCTGCGCCAGTTCGGCCACGTCCTCCGCCGGCATCCAGCCGTCCTGCCCGGCGGTCCAGACCAGCGTGGCACGGGTGAGGCCGCCGTCCTGCGCCATCCGCCCGAGCCGGGCCTTGCTGTAGGGGCCGTGGGTCTGCCCGTTCTCGGCGATATGCCAGACTTTCTCCACCGGGGGAGGCGGCGGCGGCGCGGCCTGCGCGGGGGGCTGATGCGCATCCGGGTGGCCATGCGCGCCGGCAGGACCGCCGGCCTGACCTTGCGACGATTGCGGTATGGCGCCCCAGGGACCGCGGGCCATGCCGCCCGGCTGCCCCATGATCATGTTCCCCATGGACATCCCCATGCCCATGCCGAGACCGGCGCCCATGCCGCCACCGCCGCCGGGATTGCGCGCGGCCTGCTCCATCGCCTCGGCGGCCTGGTACTGGGTGTAGCGACCGAGATCGCCGACGACGCCCATGGACGTCCGCTTGTCGAGCGCCTTCTCGACGGCGGGCGGAAGCGAGATGTTCTCGATGTAGAACTCGGGCAGGATCAGGCCGTATTCGGCCAGCACCTTGGACACCTCGGTGGCGATGATCTTGCCCATGTCCGAGGTGTTCGCGGCCATGTCGAGGACCGGGATGCCGGAGGCCGCCATCACCTGGCTCGCCTGCTGGACAATGATGTTGCGGATCTGGAAGCTGATCTCGTCCATGGTGAACTCGCCGTCGGTGCCGACGATCTCGCTCATGAAAAGGCCGGGGTCCGTGACCTTGATGGCGTAGGTCCCGAAGGCCCGGATCCGCGTCGGTCCGAATTCGGGATCGCGCAGCATGACCGGGTTCTTGGTGCCCCACTTCAGATCGGTGAAGCGGTTCGTCGAGACGAAGTAGACCTCCGCCTTGAACGGCGACTTGAAGCCGTGGGACCAGTGCTGAAGCGTGGTCATGATCGGCATGTTGTTGGTCTCGAGCATGTAGAGACCGGGGCTGAAGACGTCCGCAAGCTGGCCTTCGTGCACGAAGACCGCCGACTGGCCTTCGCGCACGGTGAGCTTGGCGCCGTACTTGATCTCGTGCCCCTCGCGCTCGAACCGCCAGACCAGCGTGTCGCGGGTGTCGCTGGTCCAGTGGATGACGTCGATGAACTGGCCGGACAGGAAGTCGAGAATGCCCATGGGATGCGATCCGTCTTGTGACGTGGTTGTCAGGTGCGCCCGCATTCAGGCGCGCTGCGGGAAGTATATCCTCAAAAGGAGGCCCTGCGCCACTCGCGAAGGGCACCGCCAGCGGGCCGCGGTCTTCCGGGAGGTAGGTGGTTCGGAGCGGCCAACGCGGCGGCTCAGCTGCCGGCGCCGAACAAGCCCTCGGCGATCCGCTTTACGATGGGGCGTGCCTCCGGCTCCGCCATGCCGATCCGCAGACGCGGGTCGTACAGGATCCTCAGCATGTCCTCGTCATGCCGGGTCAGCAGCGCGAATTCCTCGTCGTCGTTGAAGATCGAGGGCCGGGCGGTGGGACTGTCATTGGCAAGGCCGAGCCCCTGGGTGACCTCTTCGTGAATGCAGGACGTCCGCAGAAGATCAGGATGCTCCGCCCGGATCACGGCAACGGCGCGATTGTAGGGAGCCGACGGGCCGTCCGCGAAGGCGAACACGACGCAGTAGGTCTCCCGCGCCAGGTTCTCGATCTCCCGCGTGGTGCTGCTGGACAGGCCGGGCACGAGGCTGCGCAGGAGCGCGGCCGAGGAGCGGCGCTCGGTTTCCGTCAGGATCAGCACGTCGAAATTCGCGTCGGACCCTGTCGTGACGGAGACCGGGTGGCCGGTGGCGGCGGCCAGCCGCGGAACGAGGTCCGAGAGGGACTTGCGGTCCTGGGCCCGTTTCCGCGCCGGCACGCCGTCCCCCACCGTCAGGCGGATGCGCACGGGCGCGTCCCAGCGGTGCAGGCGGGAGGCGGTCTCCTCCGGCACGAGGCCGGTGCTGAGGAAGCGATACTCGGAATAGAGCGCGACGCGGACGAAGTCCTCCGTCAGGCGAAAGGCGCTGCGCGGCGTGTCCGGTCCGCCGCCATCGGTGCGCAGAAGCCCCTGCGACTTGAGGTTGGTCTGAACGCGATTGTAGTAGGCGACGAGGCGAAGGTCCTCCGTCGAGACGGGAAGGTCGGGCTTCGCCTCCGCCCGCGCCTCGGGACGCGGGGATGTTGCCGCGGGCGCCGTCCGCACCGCATCCTCCGGCGGCTGCGCGCAGGCGCAGAGGAGCGCCAGCGCCGCGAGGGCGCCGATCCGCTGAAGCGGAAGGAGGGTGCGCCCCGTCACGATCCTCTCAGCGGGGCGGGAGCGATGTTGCGGCGCTGTCGCCGAGACCGGTCTGGCGGGAGCGGGCGGAGGCGAGGGTCTGCCGCAGCTCGCCCTCCATCTCCACGAGATCCTTCTCCGCCGCGGCGCGCCTCGCCTTGCCCTCGTCGGCGATGGCAAGGCTTTCGTTGATCGTCGCGATGAGATCGGCATTCGCCGCCTTCACCGCCTCGATGTCGAACACGCCTCGCTCCATCTCGGTGCGTATCGCGGAATTGGCCTGCCGAAGGTTCTGCGCGTTGGAGCGCAAGAGCTCGTTCGTCAGATCGTTAGCGCCCTTCACCGCCTCGGCGGCCTCGCTGGAGCGCTGGATCGTCACCGCTTGCGCCAGCTGCGTTTCCCAAAGCGGGACTGTGTTGACCAATGTCGAGTTGATCTTGGTGACGAGGCTCTTGTCGTTCTCCTGCACGAGCCGGATCGAGGGCAGGGACTGCATCGTCACCTGCCGCGTCAGCTTCAGGTCGTGCACCCGGCGCTCGAGGTCGTCCCGCGCGGCGCGCAGGTCCCTCAGCTCCTGCGCCAGCATGACCTGGCGGTCTTCGGGAGCGGCATTCACCTCCGCTTCCTTGGCCGGGATGTCCTCGGCGTCGATGCGGGCGATCTTCTCCTCGCCGGCGGCGATGTAGAGAGCCAACTCGTCGTAGAAGGCGAGGGTCTTCTCGTAGAGCAGGTCGAGCGCCTTGATGTCCTTCAGAAGGCGGTGCTCGTGGGACAGAAGCTCATCGGTGATCCGGTCGATCTGGTCCTGCACGTCCTCGAAGCGTCCCATGAACCGGGCAAACGGCGCGGCGCGGCCCATGATGCGCTCAAGGAAGGTGCGCTTGCGGCGGGTGTCGAGCTCGGTGACGGAGAAGCCCTTGATGGCCGCGACCATGCTGCGGAGGCTGTCGCCCGCGGGGCCGACATCCTTGCTCTTCACGTCGGCGAGCATGGACTGGCTGATGCTCTGCAACTCGCCCTGCGCGCCCGCGCCGAAGGAGACGATGGAGCCGGTATCGGTCAGGTCAATCTCCGCCATCCGTCGCGAGATCTCGGCGGACACGGCGGGGTCCGCCTGCGCCATGGGAGTGACGGCGTTGGCGGGCGAGGGCTCCGGCAGCGCAACGTTAGTCACGTCGCTGGCCGCGGTCTCGGCGCCCTGGCCCTTTTCCTTGATCCTCGACATTTCCGGTCTCCTTGACTTGGCCCGCACCGCTTCAGCGCCGGACCTGCGGATCAGTTCCGCTCGGGGTCCACGCCCTCGCGGGCAAGCCTGTCCCTCAGGACGTCGATCTCGATATCGAGGCTCTGCCGGTCGCTGTCGAGAAGCTTTGTCGTTCGGGCAGCGAAATTCGCCTCGAGATCGTCGAGAAGCGAGAGGAAGTCGGCCCGCGCCCCGGGATCGGGCCGGCGGCGGGCCAGTTCTTCGTATTTCACCGCCGCATCCCGCGCGCCGACGAGGTAGACGGAGAGGTAGCGCCGCGCGGCGGCAAGGTCCCTCGGATCCTCCTCGACGGTGCGGAACATGCGCCGGGCGGCGGCGGCGAAGCTGGCCACGCGGACGACGACCTTGCGCTCGCCGATGCGGCGGGCGGCGGCTTCCATGTCCGACAGGACCGCTTCGCCTTCCTCGACGGCGCGCTGCGCCCGGTCGGCCTGAGCGCCGACCGCACCGCCCATGCCCTTGTCCCGCAGGGGGTCGAGGCCGAAGGCGGTGACGTGCAGGATCGTCGCGATGATGCCGAGGATGGCCGGGCCCAGAAGCGCCGGCGCCTCGGCGGGGAAGGCGGCAAGCGCCACGCCGGCGCCGGTGAGGACCGAGGCGAGGATCTTGCGGGGCAGGGCCGGGCGGCGGGCGATCTTGCGCGCCTGAAACGCGCGCTCCGCCTCAAGCCCCTCGGACAGCATCCAGGCCGCGAAGACGAGCACGGCGCAGGCCGCGAAATCGGCTGCCATCCCGAGAGGAGAGGACGCTAGCCCGGTCCAGAGGAGCGGCAATGGCGCGAGATAGAGAAGGTTGACCCGACCGCGCCCGCGCCGCGGGGCCATGCGCGCGGGGGTGTCCGCCATCCGGCGACCGGCGCCGCGCGGCGGCCTGTCCGTCCCGCCAGCACCCGGTGAATAGCGTCCGCCGAACCGTTCGGCCATCACTCCGCCCCGATCAGCCCGGTGGAGACGCCGGCCACGAGAAGCCACAGGATGCCGAAGGCCACCTTCTGAACGGTTCCGCTCCTGATCGGACCCTCGGCCGGCTGCGGTTCGCGCGCGCTCAGAAGGAGACGCCCCGCCGCGACGATACCGAGCAGGAGCGCCGCCCCTACGAGGGCGATGAAGCCGAGAAATATCACGAAGCGCACGCCGCACCCCTCTCGCTTGGGTTATTCATGGCCTTCAAGATGGGGCTGCCGATCCGCGCGGCCAAGGCCCCCTTCGCCTTTCCCGGAAATACCCCGGGGGAGGCCGCCCGTTTTCGGGCGGCCGGGGGCGGAGCCCCTCAGAGACGCGTTCCGCCCTGCATGCGGGCCTGCTGCTTGTGGCCGCGGACACGGGAGCGGCTCTCCGTCTCCAGCTTGCGCTTGTAGCCGGACTGCACCACCTCGACGATCACGAGGACCACCACCGAGAAGTAGAATGTCGTCTTGGACATCGGCAGCAGCTCGTATCCGAAGATCCGCAGCTGAAGGGCCTCGTCATGCGCGGCATGGGCCGCGGCGGGCCCCGCCTCGCCGATCAGCACGACGCCGACGATCAGCAGGATGAAGAGACCGAGCACCTCGTACATGCGGTTCTTCTCGAGGAACGCCGTCACCGTATCGGCCAGCAGAAGCATGGCCAGACCGGACAGCAGGATCGCGGCGGCGAGGACCGGGAAGACGGTGGTGATGGCGATCGCCGACAGCACCGAATCGAAGCTGAAGACGAGGTTCATGACCACGATCAGCATGATGACGCGCGTGGCGGACTTGCCGGACTTGTTGTCGAGATCGACATCGAGATGCTCGATCCGAAGCATGTGCCCGATCTCCTTCACAGCGGTGTACATGATGAAGATGCCGCCGATCAGGAAGACGCAGGTCGCGAAGTTCACGCCCCCGGTCAGGATCCCGTCCCAGTTGAAGACGTAGAACGGAGCGGTCAGCATGCCCAGAAGCTGGAGCATCACGAACAGCAGGACGATCCGCAGCGTCACGGCGATGATGATGCCCCAGAATCGCACCGAGCGCTGCTGCGCAAGCGGTGCGCGCTGGCTCTCGATGGAGATGTAGAGAAGGTTGTCGAAGCCAAGCACGGCCTGGAGGAAGAGCAGCATCAGAAGATTGCCGCCGTTTTGGAGCGTGAAGAGATCTGTCATCGGAAAAAGGGTCATCGCCTGATTGGGTGTGTCGGGTCCAGAAAGGCACGGCAGGCCGTCGAGGGCAACATTGCCGTGATCTCTGCGTGAGCCGGACGCCGGATCAGACGGGCGCCGAAGCGGACTCGCCGGCCCCCTCGAGGCTCACGCGGGTGATGGCGTATCTCAGCGCGAACGTGGGGGGCGACCGGGCTTGGAGCCTCCACCGGAGATCCGACGCGGCCCGCGGCCCGGCTTTTCGGGTGCATCCCGGCCCGCCGGACGGGTCTTCTTCGCGGACGCACCGGCGCTCGCCGGGCGAGTGTCCCTTGCGGAAGACGAGGCGGCGGGACGGCGTCCCTTCTTCGCAGGGGCGCCCTCAGGCACATCCTCGGGATCCATGCCAAGCTGATCGCGCAGGATCCTGCCCTTCACCTCGGACACCTCGCCGCGCTTGAGCTGGCCCAGCTGGAACGGACCGTAGCTGACCCGGATGAGGCGGTTGACGACGAGGCCGACCGCCTCGGCGGCGCGCCGGATTTCCCGGTTTCGCCCCTCGCGGAGGCCCACGGTCAGCCACGCATTGGCGCCCTGCTGCCGGTCGAGCGTCACGCTCATCGGCTGGAAGCGCTCGCCGTCCACCTCGATACCGGCGCGGAGTTCGGCCATCGCCGCCTCGCCCGGCGCGCCGTTCACCCGCACCCGGTAGCGCCTGAGCCAGCCGGTGGAGGGGAGTTCGAGCCGCCGCTTGATCGCGCCGTCATTGGTCAGAAGAAGCAGCCCCTCGGAGTTGAGATCGAGCCGGCCGATGCTCATCACCCGGGGCATGGTCTCGGGCAACGCGTCGAACACCGTCTCGCGGCCCTTTTCGTCCCGCTCCGTCGTCACGAGGCCGGCGGGCTTGTGATAGAGCCAGACACGGGGCGGCTCGGCCGCCTCGAGCGCCTTGCCCTCCACGACGATCCGGTCGGCGGAGGTCACGTTCAGCGCGGGACTGTCGATGCGTTTGCCGTTGACGGTCACGAGCCCGGCCTCGATCAGCCGTTCGGCTTCGCGGCGGCTGGCACGGCCTGAACGGGCGATCACCTTGGCGATGCGCTCGCCGGCGGGGGTGGGGCTGTCGGTCATGGCTCCGGCCATAGGGGAGGGCGCGGGACTTCGCAATCGCCATGACGCTTGCGGAGGCTGCCGCACCTCGGCTACCGCGCTTTGCGAGATGAGCCGCTTCGCTCCGCATATGGATATCGCCCTCCGGGAGGCCGAAGCCGCCGCCTCGCGCGGCGAGGTGCCCGTTGGAGCCGTGCTGCTCGATCCCGCGGGCCGCGTGGTGGCGCAGGACGGCAACCGCACCCGGGAGCGCTCCGACCCCACCGCTCATGCCGAGATCCTCGTTCTGCGCGCCGCCTGCGCCGCCGCCGGATCCGACAGGCTCCCGGGCCATGTCCTCTACGTTACGCTGGAGCCGTGCCCGATCTGCGCCGCGGCGATCTCGGCCGCGCGCATTTCCCGCCTGATCTACGGCGCCTCCGACCCCAAGTCCGGCGGCATCGCGCAAGGCCCCCGCATCTTCTCCCACCCGCAGGCGCATCACGTTCCTGAGGTGATCGACGGCGTGGGAGAGCGGGAGGCGGCCCGGCTCCTCAAGGACTTCTTCGCCGCCCGGCGGGGCTAGCGCTCGGCCGAGAATGTCGCGAGGAGCCGCGCGGGCGGCGCGGTCCAGAGCTTCCGGGCAGGGATCGCCGCGGCGATCAGCGCGGCGGCGAGCGTCGAGGCGAGAAGCCAGAGCCATTGCCCGGGGAAGATGTCCATCGGCAGCCGCCAGCCGAACGCCGCCACGTTGACCACCGCAAGCAGCGCCCAGGCGAGGGCAAGTCCGAGCGGCAGGGCGAGGACGAAGGTGATCCCGGCGAGGAGCGCCGCGCGCAACAGCTCCAGTATCGCCAGCCGCCGCCGGCCGAGGCCGAGCGCCCAGACAGGCGCGAGCTGCGGCAGGCGCATGGTCGCGAGCGTCAGGAGCCCCGTCAAAATCGCAAAGCCGGCCACGCCGAGGGTGAGGACGCCAAGCGCACCGGTCACAGCGAAGGTCCGCTCGAAGATGCGAAGTGACGCGGCCTTGATCTCCTCCTGCCGGGTGATCCGGGACGGGGGCAGGCCGAACTCCCGAAGCGCCGCCGCCAGCGCCTCCGGCTCGGCGGTGCGTACCCCGAAGCGCAGGCCGGTCACCGCTCCGGGGCGACGGGCCTCCAGCAGCGCCAGCGACACCATCGCCTCGCCGGAGGGATTGCCGTAATCGGAGTAGATCCCCGCGATCGGCAGGCTCCAGTCGGACCCGAGCGCCACGGGATCGCCGACGGAGAGACCGGTGCGCCGCGCGAGCTGCTCGTTGACCAGCGCGGCCTCGCCCGCCGCCAGCCTGTCCCACGCCCCCGGCGTATCGGCGAGGAGCGGCCAGTTCTCTCGGTAGGTAGGATCGTCCACCACGCCGCTGATCGCGCCCGGTGCGCCGCCGAGCACCGCCTCGGCCGAGCGGATCGGCAGGACGGCGTCGGCGCGCCCCTCCAGCCACGCCGCGAGCCGTGTCGCCTCCGCGCCCGTCTCGGCCTCGACGTAGAGCTCCGCCGCGAGGCGCTGATCGAGCCAGCCGGTGAAGGTCTGCCGGAAGGAGCCGACCATGGTCGACACCCCGACATTCGCCGCCACCGCAAGAAGGAGCGCCATCATCGCAAGCGACAGCCCCCGCGCCTGAAGTCCCGTATCGGCCCAGAACCATTCGGCCACCGGTCCCCGTGCAAGCCGCCGCGCGCCGGCGAGGATCAGCGCGAGGGCCGCCGGCAGGATCAGCGCCGCGCCGAGAAGCAGTCCTCCCAGAAAGACGAACCCCGCCATCAGGCTCTGTCCCCATTGCACCGCGACGAACCCGCAGAGCATGAGAAGACCGCCCGCCGCCGCCTGCACGGCGAGCGCGCCGGTGCCGCCCCTGACCCAGGCGCGCGGGACGGCGCCCTGCAGAAGCGGCATCCGGGCAAGGCCCGCGAGGCCGGACGCCGCGGCGAGGGACGTGCCCAGCCCCGCGAGCGCCAGCCCGCCGAGGGCCCAGCCGGGACGGAAGGCGAGGGTGCCAGGAACCTCGGCGCCGTAGAGCCCGCCTAGTGTCGCCGCGACATCCGGCAGGAGGACGCCCGCGACGAGGTAGCCGGCCGCAACGCCCGACGCACCCGCGACGAGGGCGAGAGCCAGCGTCTCGGCGAGCATCAGCGTTAGCGCGGTCCGAAGCGGCAGCCCGAGCGCGCGCAGCGTCCGCAGCATCGCCCGCCGCTGCTCGAAAGCGAGAGAGAGCGTGCCGTGGACGATGAAGAGCCCGACCGCGAAGGCCAGCAGGCCGAAGGCGGTGAGGTTGAGGTGAAAGCTGTCGGTCAGCCGTGCGAGATCGTCGCCGGTCGTGGGGCGGCTGAGGATGAGACCGGGTGCGGCCTCGCCGAGCGGGCCCGGCGCCGGGCCGGTCAGAAGGAGACGGCTGACGGAGGTGCCGGCATCAAGGAGCCGCGCGGCGACGGAGATGTCCGCGACGATCTCGCCGGGAGGAAGGGAGCCCAGCTCGCGCACCTCGTCGATCCCGGAGAGGGACCGTGCCGCGTCAGCGACATCCGGCGCGGCCAGAACGAGGGAGGCGCCGGAGATGAGATCCAGCCCGTCACTTTCGGTCGCGCCCGCAGGCAGCATGTCCCCCGGTGCGGTCAGTGGCTCGATGCCGAGAAGCCGGACACGCTCATCCCCCGCCTGCAGGGCGCCTTCGATGACCGGGGTGACCGGCCAGCCGGCCCGGCGGAGGGCGGCGTAGGTCTCTACCGGCACAGGTCCGCCGCCGGGGCCGGAGATGGAGGGCAGGGCCCCTGCGCCGAGGCGGGCGGAGGCGCTGGCGTAGCTTGCCCGCGCTTCGGCGTTGATCGCCTGCACGGCTGAGAAGAGCGCGGTCGCCATGACGAGCCCGAGAAGGAGCGCGGCGAGTTGCCCCGGGTGGCGGCGCCAATGCGACAGGAGGGTGAGAAGCGCGGCCCGGATCACCTGAGCTGTCCGAGCGTGAGATGCGCGCGCCGGGCGAGACGGGCGGCGTGGCGCTCCGAATGTGTCGCCATGACGAGGCCAGAACCGCTCTCGGCGGCGAGGTCCGTGAGCAGGGTCATGACCCTGTCCGCGGTCTCCTCGTCGAGGTTTCCGGTCGGTTCGTCCGCGAGGACGAGGGCCGGGCGGGAGGCGAGCGCCCGCCCGATGGCGACCCGCTGCTGCTGCCCGCCGGAGAGCTGGTCGGGATAGCGCGTCAGGTGATCCGTCAGCCCGAGCCGGCCTGCGAGGTGCCGCTCCCATTCCGTGTCCTGACGCCCCGCGAGACGCGCCTGAAGCGACAGGTTGCCCGCGACGGTCAGGGAGGGGACGAGGTTGAACTGCTGGAAGACGAGGCCGATCCGGTCCCGCCTCAGGCGCGCGCGGGCGGTATCCCCGAGGCCGGCGAGGTCCGTGCCCGCGATGCGAAGATCGCCCCCGTCCGCGGGCTCTAGGGCCCCCAATATGTTGAGAAGGGTGCTCTTGCCGCTGCCGGACTCGCCGGTGAGGGCGAGCGTTTCCCCGGGAGCGAGAGACAGGGACACGCCGGACAGGACCGTCCGCCGCGCCTCCCCCGTGCCGAAGGACTTCTCGATCTGATTGGCTTCGATGAGCATTGCGGCGTCTGAGATAGCACGAGGGAGCGGCCCGCCTAGGCGACGGGAGGCCGCGGCGCGCGCCGGGCCGGGCAGGGCGTGCGCCATCCCGCGCCGCGCCTCCCCCCTCGACCCGGTCGCCCGCCTCGGGCAGGTAGGCGTCATGACCCTGCCCATCGATGCCGTCCTTCCCGATTTGCTCGACGCCCTTCGCCGGGAGGGACAGGCCGTGCTTCAGGCGCCTCCGGGGGCGGGCAAGACAACACGGGTTCCCTTGGCGATCATGCAGGCGGAGCTGGTGCAGGGACGGATCGTCATGCTGGAGCCGCGCCGCCTCGCCGCCCGCGCGGCGGCGGAGCGCATGGCGGACGCGCTCGGCGAGGCGGTCGGCGAGCGGGTCGGCTACCGGATCCGGGGCGAGGCGAAGGTGTCGGATGCGACGCGGATCGAGGTCGTGACCGAGGGGGTCCTGACCCGCCGGCTGCAATCGGATCCCGGGCTGGACGGCGTCGGCGCGGTGATCTTCGACGAGTTCCACGAGCGGTCCCTCAATGCCGATCTCGGCCTCGCCCTCTGCCTCGAGGTGCGCGGAGCCTTGCGGGAGGACCTCGTGATCCTGCCGATGTCCGCCACACTGGAAGCGGGGCCGGTGGCCGGGCTGATGGGCGGCGCGCCCGTGATCACAGCCGAGGGGCGGGCCTTTCCGGTAGACGTGCGGCACCTGGACACTCCGGTTCCCAAGGGCAAGCGCTTCGAAGAGGCGATGGCGGAGCTGATCGCGCATGCGCTGACGCAGACGGACGGCTCCATCCTTGCCTTCCTGCCGGGCGAGGGGGAGATCCGCGGCGTCGCCCGGCGCCTGTCCGTCCCCACGGATACGGAGATCCGGCCGCTCTTCGGGGCGCTTCCCTTCGCGGACCAGCGCGCGGCCATCGCGCCGTGCCGGGCGGGGGCAAGGAAGGTCGTTCTGGCCACGTCCATCGCCGAGACCTCGCTCACGATCGAGGGGATCGCCTGCGTCGTCGACGGCGGGAAGTCGAGGCGGGCCCGGTTCGATCCGGCCTCCGGCATGTCCCGCCTCGTCACCGAGCGGGTGACACGGGCCGAGGCGACGCAGCGCACCGGACGGGCGGGGCGGCTCGGGCCGGGGATCTGCTACAGGCTCTGGACGAAGGGGCAGGAGGGCTCGCTGGCGTCCCATCCCCCGGCCGAGATCGAGGCGGCGGACCTTGCCGGCCTCGCACTCGACCTCGCGCTATGGGGCGCACGGGACGCGGCGGACCTGCCGTTCCTCACCGCCCCGCCGGCGCCGGCGCTAGCCGAGGCGCGCGCGCTGCTCGCAGACCTTGGCGCGCTGGGTGCGGAGGGCGGGCTGACGGAGCACGGGCGGGCCATGGCGCGCCTGCCGCTCCATCCGCGCCTGGCGCACATGCTGCTCGTTGCCGGCCGGTCGGCCGCGCCGCTCGCCGCGCTCCTCTCCGAACGCGATCCGCTGAAGGGCGCCGGGGTGGATCTCAAGGCGCGGCTTCGGGCCGTCCGGGGGGAGCGCGTGGCGGCGGAGGTTTTGACCGGGCCACTCAGGCGCATCCGGGAGGAGACGAAACGACTGTCGAAGCTGACCCCGAAGGGCGACGACCTGCCACCGGAGGAGGCCGCCGCGCTCGCCTATCCCGACCGGATCGGCCTCAGACGGCCCGGCGATGCGCCGCGTTGGCTGCTTTCGGGCGGCAAGGGCGCGGCGATGGAGGCGGGCGACCCGCTCGCCGGAACCCGGCTTCTCGTCGCGACCGATCTGGGCGGTGACACGCGGGAGGCGAGGATCCGGCAGGCGGTACCAATTGCCGAGGCGTCCCTCAGGCGGCTGTTCGCGGACCGTATCGAGGCGGTGGACCGGACCTATTGGTCGGTGCGGGAGGGCAGGGTCGTGGCCGTCACGCAGGAGCGGCTCTGGGCGCTGGTGCTGGCCGAGACGAAGCTGGATGCGGACCCCGCGGACGTGGCGCGCGCGGCGCTGGACGGGGTCCGGACCATCGGGCTTCCCTGGCGGCCGCGTGCGGCGCGTCTGCGGGATCGGGCGGAGCTGTTCCGGGCGGAGGGCGGTGATCTGCCGGACATGTCGGAGGAGACGCTGATGGCGGAGGCGGAGGAATGGCTGCTGCCCTACCTCACCGGCGTCAGGACCGCTGCCGATATCCGCAAGCTCGACACCTTCGACGCGCTTCAGGCGCGGCTCGGATGGGATGCCATGAAGCGGATGGAGGACCAGATGCCGCCCGTCTGGGAGACCCCGCTCGGCCGCCTCGTCCCGATCGACTGGGAGGGCGATCACCCCGAGATCGAGGTCCGGGTGCAGGAACTCTTCGGCGTCACGGAGCATCCGGTGATCGGTCCCCGGCGACGCCCGCTGCGCGTCACCCTCCTGTCTCCCGCCGGTCGCGCGGTGCAGACGACGATGGACCTGCCGGGTTTCTGGACGTCGAGCTACGCCGATGTGCGCAAGGACATGCGCGCGCGCTACCCGCGGCACCCGTGGCCCGAGGATCCGCGCCAGTCGGATCCGACGCTCCGGGCGAAGCGCCGAACCTGACCCGTTACGGGGAAATGCCCTCGGCATCGACATGGGCGAGCTGTGCGCGGCTCTCGCGATAGGCGCGCGCGGCGGTCACGAGGGCGCGGAAGATGCTGCGCTGGCGCCGGGCGTAAAAGAGGTGTTCGGGATGCCACTGGACGCCGATGGCGAAGGGATCGCGCACCCGCTCGATGGCCTGGATCATCCCGCCCTCGTCCCGGGCGGCGACGGCGAGCCCCTCTCCAAGCGTGTCCACGGCCTGCGAATGGAGCGCGTTCACACGCATCTCCTGCGGTCCGCAGATCGTGGAGAGGCGCCGCTCGGGCTCCAGTCTGACCCGTTTGCGAGGCAGGATCGTGCGATACTTCCGCGACTCGTATGTGCTGTAGGCGTCCTGATTGAGCGTGCCGCCGAGCGTGATGTTGAGCATCTGGCTGCCACGGCAGATCCCGAGGATGGGGGTGCCGTCCTCGAAGGCGATGCGGGCGATGTTCTGCTCCAGAGCGTCCCGCTCGGGGTCCAGCCGGGCCGATGTGACGAGTTCGCCGCCGTAGAGATCGGGAGAGATGTCGTCCCCTCCGCCGATGATGACGCCGTGCACCGCGTCGATATCGACGTCACCTGCCGTGACCCATTTGACTGCCTTCCCGCCGGCAAGCCAGATGTTGAAGGCGACGAGCGGGAAGATACGCCAGCCCGACCGGCTGGAGGCGGTGACGCCGATCCTCGGTTTCATGCGCGCGTCTCCACCAGTCCCGCGGCGGCGAGGCGCTTCGCGACCATGCGCGGCCAGTCGAAGCGGGACGTGATCCATGAGGCGCGATAGGCCTTCCAGTCCTCCGCCAGCGTGCCCAGGAGCGTCGGATGGCTCGCGACGTTCTCCACGAGCACCCAGCGGTTCCATTCGTAGGCCAGCGTCCATCCCTCTTCGTCGATCCGGCAATCCGGCAGGCGATAGTGAAAGGTCGGACGGGCCGAAATGCCGCCGCCCATCCTGCCGCGCACCTTGCCCGGCATCAGCTCCTTGTACGCCGGGAGCATGTCCAGAGCGCGGTTCCGGGTCGGTGTCAGGGAGAGATAGAGATCGATCAGCGCCTCGATCGAGCCGGGGGGATCAGCGGCCAGTGCATCGAGGAGGCGCCGGGGATAGGGATCGACGAAGGGAAGGACGCGCCGCGCGGGGTCGATCTGGTCCGTATCGCGCAGGTAATCCTCAAGGAAGGCGAAGGCGCGAAGGACAGGCAGGATCGAGCCCAGGTCCGGCGCGCGCCACTCGGCGTTGAAGTGAACGCCGAAGCCGAGGAAGAGGCCGTTCCGGCTACCGGACGCGCCGGCGCGGCGAAGGACGTCCCGGATGTCATCGAGAGGCGCGAGGGACGAGGCCGGGAGGGGCGGGAAGACCAGTTCGACCGGAACCACGGCGCGCGCCATGGACATGCCCACATCTGCAAGTTCGGAGGTCACGCGGTCGCGGTAGGCGGTGTCGAGGTAGACCTTGATCGTGCCGAGGGTACTGTCCCTCAGGCGGAGTTCGTAGGCACCCGTGCGGTCGATGGTGCCTCCGCAGATATCGCGCAGGATCCGGGCGACACGGACCTCGTTCAGCCCGCTCAGCTCGATCTCTACACCGACCTTTCGCTCCGTGCCCCGGTCCGTCAATGGATAGGGAAGCGGCAGGAAACGGGTCTGCGGATCAGGATCGCCCATCCGTTTCGATGCCATGCCGACCTGCACATCCTCGTTAAAACCACGCGGGGGCCGAACCGGCCCCCGCGCGCATCATCTGATGTTAATGGTTGTAGTCAGCCGCGAAGCGATCGAGTTCCGCCTTCGCTTCTTCCTTGGACTTGCCGTACCGCTCCTGGAGGAGACCCTCCATCCGCTCGCGGTCGCCGGCGGCCTGCTCGACTTCATCGTCGGTGAGATCGCCCCACTGCTGGCGTACGGCGCCCTTGGCCTGTTTCCAGTTACCTTTGACTTGATCCCAGTTCATGATGACCTCCTAGATCAGAGTTATGCACGTAAAACGCGGCCCGGCCGGCCGGCGTTCCAGAGATGACCCGACTGAAGCGAAGAATGGTCAGGTGGATCGGCTGACACCCGCCGGCCGCCCGCGCCTCAGACCATCTCATCGGGAACGCCCGGCAGGTGGCGGCCGAATTCGCGAGCGGGGGTGCGGGTGTAGGGCAGGATGAACGAGCGCCGGTCTTCCGGCTTCGCGGCACGGTTCGCCTCGGCCAGCTCCCGCCAGCGCTTCGGGGCGTCCATGCCGGAGAGATAGGGCGTGTGGTCGTCTCCGGGCGGAAGCCAGTGGCCCATGCAGCGCGCCTTGACCGCGTTCGCCGCATCGTTCCCCTCGAGCGCGACGCCGGCCTCCGTGTCCCACCGCATCGAGCGGCCGTTCAGGTTCGCGGAGGAGACGATGGCGGTGCGGTCGTCGAAGATGGAGACCTTCGCGTGGATGTAGATCAGGGGCGCGCCGAAGATCGTGTCCCGCCCGCCATGTTCATCGCTCCGGAGCTGCGCCGGGCAGCCGAAGAAGACGCGGTCCCCGAAGGCATCCTGAAGGATTTCGACGCAATCGGCCTGAAGAGCTTCACCGAACCGCGCATCGAGATCGTTCGCGCCTTCGAAGGCAACATCCTCAGGGGCGGCGGGCAGCGTCATCACGAGGGACAGATCCGGCCGGTCCGTTCCCGCCTTGGCGAGCGCATAGGCAAGGCGACGATCCCGGAAGAACTGGCTTTCGAGGTAAATCAGGTCGTGGCTGGCGTCGATCTCGTCGAAATGCCGGTCTGCGATTTCCTTGCACCGGGTTCGCGGCGACAGGCGCGGCCATTCCACGCGGCGCTTGGCCGACAGCGTGCGCAGAAGATGCTTCGTGGCCTTCGGTCGCGCCCCGGCCGTCTCCGCCTGGAAGCGGCCGATATGGTCGTGGACCTCCTCCGCGACGGGGCCCTCGATGCGGACTTGCACGTCGTGCCAGGTCGCCTCGGCGGCGCGGTTGTGGCTCAGCGTGTCGTAGCGGCGTTCGTTCAGGTCGAGCCCGCCGATATAGGCGACCTTGCGATCGAAGGCGGCGATCTTCTGGTGATGCGTGGCCGGCGTGATCGAGGGCGGCCAGGCCTTCGGCCTCAGGTTGCCTGTCCTGTCCAGCGTCGTCCGGGCGCGGATGCCGGGCATGTCGGTCAGCCGGCGTTCCCGGTCCTCGGGTTCCATCTCGTTGAGCTCGCGGCAGATTTCCTTCAACGCGCCGAGTACTTTCGGTGCGAAGATCGTGCGGGGGAGAAGGCCGACCTGCGCGGCATGAAGCGCAGCGGTGGCGGTCAGCAGGTCCGGCCGGTCGGAGCGGGCGCCGATCTCGTGGAGATGCCGTATCGAACGCCATGTCAGGCGGTGCAGGTTCGGCCGCGCGACGCAGTCGAAATCGCTGATCACGAACGTGATCCGGACGCCGCGATTGAGGGTATGGACGATCAGGTCCCGCCACGTCTCGCCGATCTGGATGCATTCGGGCGCCCGCAGGAACGTCGTCGTGTCGAAGATGCGGAAGCCGGCGCGGATCTCCTCCTTCGCCTCGAGAAAGCACCTCTCGAGGACGGGATACGCTTCCTCAGCGGTGATCAGCAGATCGAACGGACGCCGGGGATCGCCGGGCGCGCCCTCGCTGGCGGTGGCGCGCGTGTGGAGCGCGGTTTCCGTCACGTCAGTAATCCTGCGTATCGGGCTTGAAGTGGACCACGTCGAATTCGGCTGTCACGGTGTAAAGTCCATTCGAGATGTCGATGTCGATATCCGCGCCGAGTTGGCTGGCGAAGGCCTGCATCAGCTGGCTGCCGAGCCCCACGCCTTCGTCCCCGTAATCGGCCTCCGTTCGGGCGGCCATGGAGTTGCGCACCACAAGGCGGGCGGAGTTGCCCTCCAGCCGGTTGAGGCGGACCTCGAAGACGGGATGCGTGCCGCCTTCGCCGTGCGTCCCCATGTACTTGGTCGCGTTCGTGGTTGCCTCGGCGACCAGAAGGGAGAGGGGAACGGCCTGATCGGGGAACATCTCGATATGCTCCACCTCCAGCTCCAGCGGGCGGCGCTTTTCGTCCGACGACGTCAGCTGCTCGACGATGGACTTGACGAGCCGTCCGGCATCCGTGCGCCCGAGGTCCTGCGTCTCGTACAGATTGCGATGGATGGTCGCGAGGCCGAGGATCCGCTCCTGCAGACGCTTCAGGATGGCCTTGGTCTCGCGGGACCGGGCCCTCCGGATCTGCATGTTCATGATCGAGGAGATGAGCTGGAGGTTGTTCTTGACCCGATGGTGCACCTCCTTGAGGAGAATGTTCTTCTCGTGGACAGCATTCTCGAGGGCGGCCTCGTCCTGTATCAGCGCGTCGGCCATCTGCAGGAAATCGTCCTCCATCTCGGACAGCTCCAGCGCCATCTCCGATTCGCCTGCGCCGGGGACGAGCCGGCGGTTGCGGGCGAACTGACGCATCTGCTGGCCGAGGGACCGGACATGCCGGATCACGAGGCGGTGGACGGCGAAGAAGGCGACGACGAGGCTGGCGATCCACATCATGATCGGGAAGAGCCACGGCGGGAAGGCGAGGGCGGGGCGTTCGAGCTGGAACTGCGACGGGCTCCATGCCCCGATGGCGAAGGCGACGTCGGGAACGACCGGGGTGATGGCAAAGCTGCGCTGCTGCCCGAGCCCGTCCTCGCCCGAGAACACGAGGGGCCCGAGGCCCACGAAATCGGTCAGCGCAAAGTTCGCCGGCAGACGCTGCTCGGCGGTGGCCACGTCACCGCGCGCCGCGATCACCTGGCCGTCCTGATTGAACAGGATCATGCTGAGCGGCACCTCCGTCAGCGTGCCGTCGTCGGATTCTGGAAGTGCCCGGTCGGGGATCGAGACGTTGATGAACCCGATCAGCTCGTCACCCCGGCGCACCGGGACGCTGACGGTCACGACGTCCTCCCGGCTGATGATGGCGTTGCGGAGGGGAGCGATCCGCAGGCGGGGATCTTCGCTCTGGGCGATGTAGAGAGGAGACTCGGTGACGTCGCGGGCTTCCCCGAGGGAGGAACATGTGACCTGGCCGTCGAGCGGCAGGAAGCCGACATAGGTGTAGAGCTGCGACTGCTCGACAAAGTTGCCGAGATAGCTTTCGCACCTCTCCGCATCGTCCGACATCTCCGGCAGGACGGAGCCAAGCGCGCTGGCCGCGCCGATGGCGGTGTAGAGCAGGCGTCGCTCCCCGAGGGCAGCCTGTTCGGTCAGCGCCAGAACGGAGACTTCGGCGACCTCCCGGATAGAGCGCGTCACTTCGCGCGTCTGCCATACGGCGATCAGGCCGAGCGGCAGCAGCGCGATCGACAGCAGCATCACCAGACGTGTGCCGAGGCCGCTGAAGAGGCGTGACGGAAGGCTCGGTCTGGGCATCAGAGCGGCTTCGACGAGGATCGGGACAGGACCGCCATCGTGGCGCTATCGGTCATTCCGATCTCGTCCGAACCGAGACCGAGAAGCTCGGCGAGGCGGGCGCGGCCGCGATTGGTGCGGCTCTTGATCGTGCCGATGGCGACGCCGCACATCTCGGCGGCCTCCTCGTAGGAGAACCCCGAGGCGCCGACGAGGATCAGCGCCTCGCGCTGTTCGTCCGGCAGCTTGGCGAAGACGCGCTGGAAATCCGCCATCTGGAGGCGGCCGTCATGGGCGGGCTTCTCGGCGAGGCCCTCCGCGAAGGTGCCCTCCGAATCGGCAACCTCGCGCCGCATCTTCCGACGGTTCGAATAAAACGTGTTGCGCAGGATCGTGAACAGCCACGCCCGCATGTTCGTGCCGACCTCGAACTTGTCGATGTTCGACCAGCCCTTGACCACGGTGTCTTGCACGAGATCGTCCGCAGCCGCGGAGTTGCGCGTCAGGGAGAACGCGAAGGCACGGAGCGCTGGCAGGTGCTCAACGATCTCTTCGCGCGGGTCGGCCGCTGGCGTTCCGGATGCTTTTGTCACTCGGACCCGTCCTCGCTCGAGGGGGCTCCCTGTCCGCCGTCAGTGGAGGAGCCGGACGCCGCGGCCTCGTCCTGTGCCCTCAGGGATTGGAGCAGGGCGGTGAACCGATCGGGGAGGTCCTCGTCCACCTTCTGCTGGAAAACCCGCCGAAGGTTCGTGTCCAGGTCCGCGGCGGATCTCTTCTTCTCAGACATTTCAATCCCAATTACTGTTGATCGCGGGCGCCGAGGCCTATCTACCCGGGCAGACACGGAACCGAAACCGGCGCGATGCTGTTCGGTTCCGACGATAAACAGGCAATTTTTCGAGGGATCCATCCGAGAATGACAGACAGTCAGGACGCTTCGCAAATCACATCGGCGATCGGCGTCGAGCTTCCGTATCTCCGCCGCTACGCCCGGGCGCTGACCGGCAACCAATCCTCGGGCGATGCTTACGCGGCGGCAACCCTCGAGGCCGTGCTGATCGACCGGTCCAACTTCAACTCCGGAATGTCCGCCAAGGTCGCCTTGTTCCGCACGTTCCACTCGATCTGGTCCAGCTCCGGCTCGCCGGTCGCGGATAGCGAGACGACCCTCGAGACCGCGGCGCAGCGGCACCTCGGCAAGCTGACCGAGAACACCCGCGAGGCGCTGCTACTGCACACGATCGAGGAGTTCAGCTTCGACGAAGTGGCGCAGATCATGCAGGCCGATCGTTCCGAGGCGGAGGCGCTGGTCGAGCGTGCCCGTCAGGAGATGGCCGACAGCGTGTCCGGCCGGGTCCTCGTCATCGAGGACGAGGCAATCATCGCCATGGATCTCGAGAGCATGGTCAGCGATCTCGGCCACAAGGTCACCGGCGTCGCCCGCACGCGTCAGGGTGCGGTGGAGCTCGGCAAGAGCGACCAGCCGGACCTGATCCTCGCGGACATCCAGCTGGCGGACAACTCGTCCGGCATCGATGCCGTGAACGATCTTCTGGGGCACTTCGGCGAGATCCCGGTGATCTTCATCACCGCGTTCCCCGAGCGCCTGCTGACCGGCGAGCGCCCGGAGCCGGCCTTCCTGATCTCGAAGCCCTACAACGAGGAACAGGTTCGCTCGGCCATCAGCCAGGCGATGTTCTTCTCCTCGACGGAGACCCTGCGCGCCTGAGGCGACGTGCGGACCCCGAGAGGGGGCGTTCAGAAATGACGAGCGGGCCGCGGGCGCAAGCCTCGCGGCCCTTTTTTTGCGGACGCCGACTGGACAAGATGACGGGTGGCGGGCGATGCAGGCTGGGCAGGGGCGCGCCGAGGAGCCAACAGCCATGGAGATCGCCGACTTGGCAGCGCGGATCGTGGCGGGGGAAAGACGGGCGCTGGCGCGCGGGATCACCCTTGTCGAGAGCGCGCGGGCCGATCATCGCGCGGCGGCCCTGACCCTCGGTGAAAAGCTGTCCGGGCGGGGCGAGGCTCTCCGGATCGGGCTCTCGGGCACGCCCGGCGTCGGCAAGTCCACATTCATCGAATCGCTCGGGATGCAGCTTCTCGGGGAGGGGCTGCGGGTCGCCGTGCTGGCGGTCGATCCCACGTCGGCGCGGTCCGGCGGATCGATCCTCGGCGACAAGTCCCGCATGGAGAAACTGTCGCGTCAGGACGGAGCCTTCATCCGCCCGTCTCCGGCGGGCCGGGAGCTTGGAGGCGTCGCGCGCCGCACGCGGGAGAGCGTGGCGCTCTGCGAGGCGGCGGGTTTCGATATCATACTGATCGAGACGGTGGGCGTGGGCCAGTCCGAGACCGCCGTCGCCGGCATGTCGGATATCTTCGTGCTGTTGCTGGCGCCGGGCGGCGGGGACGAATTGCAGGGCGTGAAACGCGGCATCATGGAGATCGCGGACCTCGTCGTGATCAACAAGGCGGACGGGGACCTTGCGCCCGCCGCGCGCCGGACCTGCGCCGATTATGCCGGTGCGCTGCGGCTTCTGCGGCGAAGGGCAGGGGATCCGGAGGGGATTCCCAAGGCGATGACGGTGTCGGCCCTCGAAGATGTCGGGCTGGCGGCACTCTGGGCCGAAATCCGGGCGCTGGAGCGCTTCCGCCGCGAGAGCGGCCACTGGGCCCGTACCCGTGCGGCCCAGGCGAGGGGCTGGTTCGAGGAGGAGGTCCGCCGGGGGCTTCTCGACCAATTGTCCCGCGATGCGGGGCCGGCCTTCGAGGATGCCGCGGACCGGGTCGCGGCGGGGCGCGAGACGCCGGGCGCGGCGGCGCGGCGTCTTCTGAACCGCCTCGCGCGCGAAGGGGGCAATGGGGCTTGACACCGTCGCCGCCGTCCTGTTGAAGGCGCGGACTGAATTCTTCAGGGCGCCCCCGCCGATCCCGTCCGGGCGGCGCCCGATTTACTTGAACTGACGATCTGCGAGGACGCCCTTATGTCGCGCGTGTGCGAACTGACCGGAAAAGGCCCCATGGTTGGCAACAACGTCAGCCACGCCAACAATAAGACGAAGCGGCGCTTCCTGCCGAACCTGCAGGATGTCTCGCTGATCTCCGACACGCTGGGCCGGTCCTTCCGCCTGCGGGTCTCCAATGCCGCGCTGCGGACCGTGGACCACCGCGGTGGGCTCGATGCGTTCCTCGCCCGCGCGAAGGACCCCGAACTGTCGGCGAAGGCGCTGAAGATCAAGCGCGATATCGCCAAGGCAAGCACCGAAGCCGCCTGAGGCGCTTTGGATGCCTGACCAGAACGGCCCGGCGGAGACGCCGGGCTTTTTCCGTTTGAGCCACGCGGGGACGCGGATCCTCTGCATCGGCGGGGCCGCTCAGGACCGCACGTTGCAGCTCGGCGTGCCGCTGGAGCTCCACACCTCCAACATCGCGACCGGTCGAACCGGCTGGGGCGGCGTCGCGCGCAATGTGGCCGAAGGGCTGGCGCGGCTGGGGCAGGGCGTGGATCTGGTGTCCCTGACCGGCGATGATTCGTCCGGATCGGAGATGCGCACGCGGCTTGCGGAGGCGGGCGTCGGCCTTCGATTCCTGGGCACGGAGGCAGGAGCGGCCACGGCAATCTACACGGCGGTGCTGAACCCGGACGGCGAGATGGCGGTGGCCTTCGCCGAGATGGGCGTCCTCGACAGAATGACGCCGGATCGCCTGCCGCCCGAACCCGGTGACACGGCGCTCCTCTTCGCCGATTGCAATCTGCCGGCCGAAAGCCTCCGGGCTCTGATGGTGCGGCGGCTCGCTGGCGGAGCGCCGCTCGCAGTCGATGTCGTCTCTGTTGCGAAGTCCGGGCGCGTTCCGGCGGACCTGTCCGGTATCTCCCTGCTCTTCGCCAACGCGCAGGAGGCGGGGGCGCTCCTCGAAACCGTCATGCCGAAGACGCCCGGCGAGGCACTGGAGGCCGCGGCGGCGCTCTGCGCGCGGGGCACCGATGCCGCGGCGATCTTCCTCGGGGCCGGCGGAATCGCCGCCGCAGGCCCCGGCGGAGCGTTCCACGTGCCCCCCGTTCCGGCCGAGATGCGCGATGCGACCGGCGCTGGCGATGCGACGATCGCGGCGACGCTCTGGCGACTTGCGGCCGGCGCGCCCCTCCGCGATGCACTGTCCTGCGGGGCGCGGGCCGGCGCCCTGACCATTGCGCGAGACGGCGCCGTCGCCGGGCTCGACCCCGCTTTGCTCCTTTCCTGATACCCTGACCTTCAAGCGAGACCTGCCATGACACCCGACCTGATCGACATTTCCCCCGACGTGGCAGACGCGCTCTCCTCCGGGCGGCCCGTCGTCGCGCTCGAATCGACGATCATCACTCACGGCATGCCCGCGCCGCAGAACGTCGAGACGGCCCGCGCGGTCGAGGACGAGGTGCGCGCGGCAGGAGCCGTGCCCGCGACCATCGCCATCCTGGACGGCCGCGCGAAGGTCGGCCTCGACGCGGCGGCGCTGGACCGGCTCGGCGCTGCCGAGGACGTGGTCAAGGCCTCCGGGCGGGACCTGGGCGCGGTGATCGCGAAAGGTCTCTCCGCCGGCACCACCGTCTCCGCCACGATGCGGCTGGCTCACCTCGCCGGGATCGGCATCTTCGCGACCGGCGGCGTCGGCGGTGTGCACCGCGGCGCCGAGACCACGATGGACATCTCCGCGGACCTGATGGAGCTTGCGACCACGCCCGTCGCGGTTGTCTGCGCCGGCGTGAAGTCCATCCTCGACATTCCGCGCACCCTCGAAGTGCTCGAGACGAACCGGGTTCCCGTCATCGCGAACGGCACCGAAGAGTTTCCCGCCTTTTTCTCGCGCCAGAGCGGCATCGCCGCCGATCACCGGCTGGACGGGGCGGAGGAGATCGCAAGAGCCATCGCCGCGCACCACGCCTTCGGCTCCGGCACTGGCGTTCTGATCGCGAATCCGATCCCGGCCGCTGACGAGATCCCTGCCGCCGAGATCGCGGCGACCATCGACGAGGCGCTCAAGGCGGCCGAATCGAGGGGCATCACCCGCAAGGAGGTCACGCCGTTCCTCCTCGCGGCGATCAACGAGGCAACGGGCGGGCGCTCCCTGACGGCGAATATCGCGCTCGTTCGGAACAACGCCCGGCTCGCGGCCGAGATCGCTGTGGCCGCCGCCCGCTGACGCGGGCTTCAGGTCCCGCAGATGTTCTGCAGGGCCACCCATGAGCTGTCCGTGAGGACCGGCTCGGCATCGCCGCCGCGCATCGGGTCGGACTCGATGAGCGGCAGCGTGGCCTCCCCGCTGATGTCTTCCGCGTAGGCGTAGGGAGTGGACGAGACGCGGGCGGCCTGGAACTTGGGCAGGAGCGCCGTCGGGGCGACTTGCGGACGCTCCGTGCCGACGAGGTACTCGGCATAGGCGTTCAGCGTCTTGTCCGAAATCTCGCCGCTCGTGAGCAGCTTCAGGGTCGCGAAGGGGCCGGAGGCGCGGAGCAGGCGTTCCATCGGAGATTCGGCTTCGGTCCGGACCACCTCGGCCAGGATGTAGCCCGCGGCGACGTCGGGCGTTTCGTGGTCCTCCACGAGGCGCCGATCGAGCAGGATCAGGCCGCCAGGCAGGGTCACGGTGCCGGTGAGACCGTCCCTCAGGACGAGGATTGCGCCTTCGCGGGGGGCAACGAGCCGATTGTGGAGCTGCGCCAGAGCACGGTCGCCCCGCGGCGTGCGGCAGGGCGCACCGGAAACGCGGCCGATGGCGCGGAAGAGCTCCGTCCCGATATCTGCGCGGGCGGATGGCGGCAGGGCGCCGACGGCCTGCTGCAACAGCGCCTCCGGCAGCCAGAAGACGCCGAGGCCGATGACTGCGGCGGCAATGCCGGCGGTCACGAGCCAGCGCACGCGGCCCTGCCGCGGCCGCGCCCGGTCAAGGCCGGCACGGACCTTCTCGATGGCCTCGATCATCGTGGAATCTTCGATTTCCAGTGTTTCCGAGGCTTCGGCGGAAGGCGTGTAGAGGGCTGGCTCCTCGCCGGGATTCATCCGGGCGACTGCGGCGAGGGACCAGTGGTCCAGGGCGCGGTTCGCCGTATCCGAGATGACGAGGGACGCATTCCCGAAGGACACGATCACCTCCCGCCGCTGCGCATCCTGTCCGGGACGCCAGATCCCGTCGCATTCAAGCCGCGAATATTGTTTCAACGCCGTCATGTGGGGGGCACTTGGCCTTTCCTCGCCGGTCCAGTGGCTCCGCCGGCCGGGGTCTCGGGCCGTGGCGGGTCCGGCCAGCTTAACTCGCGCGTTCGGGGTTTTCCATCGGCTGAAAAGGAGTTGCGAGGTTTCGATGTTGCGGTCACCCGCCTGCGCGGGGAGTATGCCGCTCCGTCCCCTGAAGCGATGACCGCCATGAGATCGAAGTCCCCGTTCCACACGCGCCGCCGCCGCGGCAGGTCGAGCCACGACGCCCCGATCGGGGTGAAGGGTGCCGTCCTGGTGGTCCTTCTGGTCCTCGGCGTTCTGACGAGTCTTTTTGGGCAGGGCCCGGACGAGCGGGCGCGGACGGCCGGGCCGGGTCCCTCGAGCGGGCGCGATGTGGAGTCTGGCAAGGCGGCGGACCTCACCGGCCGCGTCACCCATATCCGCGACGGGGACACGATCGAGGTGGCCGGTGTGCCTGTCCGCATCGCCAATCTCGACTGCGCCGAAACGGGAACCGCGGCTGGGGAGCGCGCCACGGCCAAGGTGCGGGACCTCGTCCGTGATCAGACAATGTCCTGCATGCTGGAGGGGCGGAAGTCCTGGGACAGGGAGGTCGGTGTCTGCGCCCTCGCCACGGGGGACGACCTCGGGGAGATGATGATTTCCGGCGGCTATTGCGGGCGCTGGCCCGGATATTGACGCAGCGGCCATGATCCTGTCCCGCGGCCGGGGGAAGGCCTGCGCCGAGGGCGTGGCCCGGTTCGACGGCTAAGCGCCGGTGCGCCGCGCGGGCAGGGGGCGGAACGGACGAGGCCCCGGACTGCGTGCAGCCCGGGGCCTCTGTTTCTTGTGGTTCTGGCGGCCGACGCGAGCCCTTACGCGGCCTTCACCGACTGGCCGTCGCCGTAGCGGCCGTAGAAACTCTCGCCCTTGGCGGCCATGTCGCGCAGGAGTTTCGGCGCCTTGAACCGCGGCCCGTGATCCGCTTCCAGCACATCGCAAATGGCGACCGCGCGGGTGGCGCCGATGATGTCGAGCCAGGAGAACGGCCCGCCCGACCAGGGCGCGAAGCCCCAGCCAAGGATGGCGCCGACGTCACCCTCGCGGATATCCGTGAGGACGCCTTCCTCGAAGGCCCGGACCGCTTCCAACACCTGCGCCATCATCAGTCGATGCTGGACCTCGCTGACCTCGGGCTGCTCCTCGGAAACCGGGTAGGCGGCATCGAGGCCCTCCCAGAGGCCCTTGCGCTTGCCGCTCTCCTCGTAGGCGTAGAAGCCCGAGCCGGACTTGCGGCCCATCCGCCCCTGATCCGCCATCGCGAAGAGCACCTCGTCGACCGCAGCGTCGGGATAGGCGTCTCCCATCGCGGCGCGGGTGGCCTTGGCGATCTTCACCCCGAGATCGATGGAGATCTCGTCGACGAGCTGAAGGGGGCCGAGCGGCATTCCGACGAGCTTCGCGCCGTTCTCGATGAGCGGCGGCGCCACGCCCTCCGCCACCATCCGGATCCCCTCGTTGATGTAGGGAATGATGCAGCGGTTCGCGTAGAAGAAGCGCGCGTCGTTCACCACGATCGGCGTCTTGCGGATCTGCCGCACGAAATCGAGCGCCTTGGCGACCGCCCGGTCGCCGGTCTTCGCGCCCTTGATGATCTCGACGAGGTTCATCTTCTCGACGGGGGAGAAGAAGTGGATGCCGATATACTGCTCGGGCCGCTGGCTGGCCTCGGCAAGATCGGTGATCGGCAGCGTCGAGGTGTTGGTGGCGAAGATGCAGTCGGGGCCGATCACGGCCTCCACCTTCTTCGTTGCCTCGGCCTTCACCGACGGATCCTCAAACACCGCTTCGACGATCAGATCGCAGCCCGAAAGCGCGGCATAGTCATCCGTCGCCTCGATCCGGCCGAGCATCTGCTCCTTCTTCTCGGGCGTGGCCTTCTTCCGCTTGATGCCCTCGTCCATGTAGGTCGCGCTGTGGGCCTTGCCCCGCTCGGCGGCCTCGCGGCTCTGATCCACCAGCACCACCTCGATGCCGGCTTGGGCGGAGACGAGCGCGATGCCCGCGCCCATCATACCGGCGCCGAGGATACCAACCTTGCGGACCGTCTGATCCGGCGCCTCGGGCCGGTTCGCGCCCTTCTCGAGCGCGCCCTTGTTGATGAAGAGCGACCGGATCATGGCCGAGGAGGACGGGTTCATGAGGACGGAGGTGAAGTACCGTGCCTCGATCCTGAGCGCCGTGTCGAAGGGCACGAGGGCGCCTTCGTAGACCGAAGACAGGAGCGCCTTCGCGGCGGGGAAGACGCCCTTGGTCTTTCCGTTCACCATGGCGGACGCGCCGACGAAGGTCATGAAGCCGGCAGGGTGATAGGGGGCGCCGCCGGGCATCTTGTAGCCCTTCTCGTCCCACGGCTTGACGATGTCCTTGTCGGATGCGGAGAGCACCCAGTCCTTCGCGGCCGCGACGGGATCGGCCACGACCTCGTCGATCAGTCCGGCGCTCTTGGCCTTGGACGGATCGGACAGCTTGCCCTCGAGCAGGAACGGGGAGGCCGCCATCGCCCCCAGCTTCCGGGCGAGGCGCGTGGTGCCGCCGGCGCCGGGGAAGATGCCGATCATGATCTCGGGCAGGCCGATCTTCGCCTTCGGATTGTCGGCGGCGAAGATGCGGTGACAGGCCAGCGGGATCTCCAGCCCGATGCCGAGCGCGCTGCCCGGAAGGGCGGCGGCAATCGGCTTGCCGCCCTTGTTCTTGTCGTCCATCCCGGCGCGCTCGATCTTTCGCAGGGCGCCATGCATCTGCATGATCCCGTCGAAGAGCCCCTTCGCGGGGTTGGCGCCCGCATCGTCGCGCAGCTTGGCTAGGACGTTGAGGTCCATGCCGGCGGCGAAGTCGGGCTTGCCGGAGGTGATGACGATGCCCTTGACCGCATCGTCGCCGAGCGCGTCCTCCACCAGTCCGTCCAGGGTCTTGAGCGCGTCGAAGGACAGGACGTTCATCGACTTGTTCGGAACGTCCCAGGTGATCACGGCGACGCCGTCGGCGCCTTTGTCCATCTTGAAATCGGTCATGTCGCGGTCTCCCCTCACACGCGTTCGATGATGGTCGCGGCGCCCATGCCGGAGGCGACGCAGAGCGTCGCGAGGCCGAGCTCCTTGTCCGACCGTTCCAGCTCGTCGAGCAGGGTGCCGATGATGATCGCGCCGGTGGCGCCGAGCGGGTGGCCCATGGCGATGGCACCGCCGTTGACGTTGACGCGCCCGGGATCGACGTCGAAGGCCTGCATGAAGCGCAGGGCCACGGCGGAGAACGCCTCGTTCACCTCGAAGAGATCGATGTCCGAGATCTTCATGCCGTGATCCTCGAGGATCTTGTGCGTGACCGGGACCGGCCCCGTCAGCATGATCGTGGGATCGGTGCCGATCTTCGCGGTGGCGCGGATTCGGGCGCGCGGCTTCAGCCCGTGCGCCTTGCCGAAGGCCTTGGAGCCGACGAGCACCGCCGCCGCGCCGTCCACGATCCCCGAGGAGTTGCCTGCGTGGTGCACGTGGTTGATCCGCTCAAGATGCGGGTACTTCATCATCGCGACCTTGTCGAAGCCCGGCATGACCTCGCCCATCTGCTGGAAGGACGGGTTCAGGGCGCCGAGCTTCTGCATGTCCGTATCGGGGCGCATGTACTCGTCCCGGTCGAGGATCGGCAGGCCGTTCGTGTCCCTGATGGTGATGACGGACTTGTCGAAATGGCCCGCATCCCAGGCCGCCGCGGCCCGTTTCTGGCTCTCCACGGCGAAGGCGTCGCACTGCTCCCGGCTGAAGCCGTACTCGGTGGCGATGATGTCGGCGGCGATGCCCTGGGGCACGAAGTAGCTGTCCATGGCGACCGAGGGGTCCACCGCGATCGCGGCGCCGTCGGAGCCCATCGCCACGCGGGACATCATCTCGACCCCGCCGGCGACATAGGCCTCGCCCGCGCCGGCGCGGACCTGGTTGGCGGCGAGGTTCACCGCTTCCATGCCGCTCGCGCAGAAGCGGTTGATGGACAGGCCCGGGACGCGCTCGTCGAAGTCGGAGGCGAGAACCGCCGTGCGCGCAAGGCATCCACCCTGCTCCATGACCTGCGTGGCGTTGCCCCAGATCACGTCCTCGACGCCGCGGGTCTCGAGATCGCTGCGCTCCTTGATGGCGTTCAGGACCTGCTTGGAGAGGGACACGGCGGTCACCTCGTGCAGCGAGCCGTCCTTGCGGCCGCGCCCCCGCGGGCTGCGTACGGCGTCGTAGATATAGGCGTCTGTCATCAAATCCTCCCGAAGATGCGTCAGGCCCGGTCCGAAGGGTGTCCGGGCATCATGTCATAGGGGTGTTTCCAGCCGGGCAGGGCGGCTATCCGCGCCAGCCAGGCGGCGATGGCGGGAAAGCGGTCCGCGTCGTAGCCGAAGGGTTCGGGGTAGTAGAGGTAGCCGCAGGCGGCGGTGTCGGCGATCGTGGGCGAGTCGCCCGCGATCCAGTCCCGCCCGTCCAGGTGCCGATCGAGCACCTTGAGCGACGACGCAACGCGCCCCGAAAGCCACTCGATTGCGCCTGCGGAGCGTTTTTCCTCCGGCAGAAAGTTCGTCATGAAGCGCAGCGCGCCTTGCTGGCCGCTGCCCTTCTGCGCGTCCCAGAAGAGCCAGCGCAGGATCTCGGCCCGGTCCCCGTCCAGGAGCTTGCCGGTCCGCTCGGCGGCGTGGAGCTGGATCACGCAGGACTGCGTGAGAACCAGATCCCCGTCGACCATCACCGGCACCTCGCCCATCTCGTTGAGCGCGAGGAACTCCGGATCCTTCGATCCGCCGCCGAAGAAATCGACCCAGACCGGGTCCCAGTCGAGACCGCAAAAGGTGAGGGTCAGGGCCGCCTTGTAGGCATTCCCGCTTTCACCGAAGCAATGAAGCTGGATCGTCACCGGGCTGTCTCCTCTGCTACCCGCCCGCGCCTGAGAAAAGCGCACGGGCGGCAAATGTCATCCCCGGTCCCGCCGTGACGTTGCGACGAAGCTCATCTCCCCGGAAGGGCTCGGATCGCACCACGTTCACCCTTTCTGCCGAATGCCCGCGCCGGAAAGGCGTCACCGCTTGCGCGCGTCGAGTGTCGAATTGAAGGTCCGCAGCCGGTGCAGGAACTTCTCCTCGTCGAGGATGCCGTCGAAATGCTCGAACACGAAGGACAGGGCCTCCCCCTCGTCGAGCCCGGCATCTCGGGAGAACTTCTTGAGCCGGCGATAGGCATCTTCCGTCATGGCGACGGGCAGGCGACGGGTCAGGCGGAAGCGTTTGGGCATGGGGCTCGCGGGCAAGGGGCAGGGGAGGGGCCGTGCATCGGCCCTTCCCCCTCGATACTCGCCCTCAGAAGGCGGCTTCGTCCAGCGTCATCACTGGATCGGCGCCGCTTTCGATGCGCGCAAGGTGCATCTTCGTCGCCGGAAGCTGGCGCGCCATGTAGTAGCGGCCGGTCTGGATCTTGGCCTTCAGGAACTCCGCATCGCCCTCGCCGTCCGACAGCATCTTCGTCGCGGCGACGGCCATCCGGGACCACATCAGTCCCAGAGCCACATGGCCGAAGAGATGCATGAAGTCGTAGCTTCCCGACAGCGCGGCGTTGGGGTTCTTCGCGCCGTTCTGCATGAAGTACATCCCGGCGGCCTGAAGGTCCTTGGAGGCGGCTTTCAGCGGATCGAGATAGCCCACCTTCAGTGTCTCGTCGCCCTCGTTCTCCTTGATGAAGGATTTCACCATCTCGAAGAACGCCATCACCGTCTTGCCGCCGTTCTGGCCGAGCTTGCGGCCGACGAGGTCGAGGGACTGGATGCCGTTCGTGCCCTCGTAGATCATCGTGATCCGGGCATCGCGAACGAACTGTTCGAGGCCCCATTCGCGGGTGAAGCCGGAGCCGCCGAGGGTCTGCTGCGCGAGGACTGCCGTCTCGAAGCCCTTGTCCGTGAGGAAGCCCTTGATGACGGGGGTGAGGAGGGACACCATCGCCTCCGCCTCGGCATCCCCGGAGCGGTGGGAGCGGTCGATCAGCGACGCGCCCCAGAAGGCCAGCGCCCGCGCACCCTCGGTGAAGCTCTTCTGGTGGAGGAGGTTCCGGCGCACATCGGGATGCACGATGATCGGATCGGCCGGCCCGTCCGGGTTCTGCGCACCCGTCACGTCACGCCCCTGAAGCCGGTCCTTCGCGAAGGCGAGCGCATTCTGATAGGCGACCTCGCCCTGCGCGTAGCCTTGGAGGCCGACGCCGATCCGGGCTTCGTTCATCATCGTGAACATCGCGCGCATGCCCTTGTGCTCCTCGCCGACGAGGTAGCCGATCGCGCCGTCATAGTGCATCACGCAGGTCGCGTTGCCGTGGATGCCCATCTTCTCCTCGAGACCGCCGCAGACCACCTGGTTGCGGTCGCCGAGGGAGCCGTCCTCGTTCACCATGAACTTCGGCACGATGAAGAGGGAGATGCCCTTGGTGCCCTCCGGTCCGCCGGGGATCTTGGCGAGGACGAGGTGGACGATGTTGTCCGTCAGGTCATGCTCGCCGGCTGAGATCCAGATCTTCTGACCGGAGATGCGGTAGGTTCCGTCGTCTTGCGGCTCCGCCTTGGTGCGGATGAGGCCCAGATCCGTGCCGCATTGCGGCTCGGTGAGGTTCATCGTGCCCGACCACGAGCCTTCGATCATCTTGGGCAGGAAGGTCCGCTTCTGCTGTTCGGAGCCGTGGGCGTGAATCGCGGAGGCGGCGCCGTGGCTCAGGCCCTGGTACATGTTGAAGGCCATGTTGGCGGAGACGAACATCTCGCCGACGGCCGAGCCCAGGAGGTACGGCATGCCCTGGCCGCCGTATTCGGGATCGGAATCAAGGGCGAGCCAGCCGCCCTCCCGCATCTGGTCGTAGGCGGCCTTGAACCCGGTGGGCGTCCGGACGACGCCGTTCTCGAGGGTGCAGCCCTCCCGGTCCCCGACCGGGTTGAGGGGCGCGAGCACTTCCGAGGAGATCTTCCCGGCTTCTTCGAGAACGGCGGTGGTGAAGTCCCGGTCCATCTCGTCGTAGCCCGGCACGTCCTGCTCATGGGCCCGAAGCACGTCGTGCAGCACAAACTGGATGTCTTGCACGGGTGCGGTGTAACTCGGCATGTCTGGTCCTCCCGACTAGGTTGAACCCATAATAGAAAACGGCGCGCAAGAATGTCCCGCGCGCCGTTCCGTCACTTCAAATGCAAATCGTCTACTCGGCGGCCTGCTTGGCTTGCAGGGAGGACAGTACGCTCTCCCCCCATTCCATGTGGCCCTTGAGCTCGGAAATCGCCTCGTTCAGCTCGTCCCGCCGGCGTTCCATGTCGGCGAGGTGAACCTTGGCGGCCTCGTAGGTCGCGCTGATCTGCGTGACCTGCTGATCGCCCAGATCGTAGAGATCGAGCAGCTGGCGGATCTCCTCGAGGGAGAAGCCGAAGCGCTTGCCGCGCAGAATCAGCTTGAGACGTGCGCGGTCCCGGCGGGTGAAGAGCCGTCGCGTGCCTTCCCGGATCGGGAAGAGCAGTTCCTTGGATTCGTAGAATCGCAGGGTGCGCGGCGTCACCTCGAAGGAGTCGCACATCTCGCGGATGGTGAGGGTGTCGGTGGTCATTTTTCGTTGGCCTCCCAGTCAGGAGATTGCTTCTTTGTGGGAGCGCAAATGTTTCGATTTCGCTCAAGTCACAAGCCCCGCATGACGTTAGCGTAACCGTAACGTGACGTCATGAACGAGGTTGGGAAATATCAATGCGCCAGAAGCAGTTGATGCGCAATTTTGACCGGTTGGTCAATGCACTTGAGGCGCCATGCCGAACTTTGATCGGGCTATAAAGCGAAGGCATGCCGTTGGCCCGCGATGAGCCCTTCGGGCGCACCTACAGGAGCCGTCCGGCGCTGCCCGTGGACGGGCAAGGGGCCGCCCGCAGGAGCGGTGTCAGTCCTTGCTGTCGCTTTCTTCGAGAGAGCGGGAGGTGTCGGCGCGCAGGCCCTCGAGTTCGGCGATCGTCTGCGCGAGCTCCTCCTGCCGCTTGCGCAGATCGGAGAGCTGGCTGTCGGCCATGACGACCCACGCTTCCATCTGTGCGCGGGTGCCCTGCTGATCATAGATCTCCAGCCATTGCCGAATTTCCTCGAGGGAGAATCCGAACCGGCGACCCCGCATGATCAGCGTCATCCGGGCCACCTCGCGTGCGCTGTAGAACCGGGACCGGCCCTCGCGCTCGGGGGAGAGCAGCTCGATGTACTCGTAGTAGCGCAGCGTGCGGGGCGTTACGCCGAAGCGCTCGCACATATCCTTGAAGCTGATACGAATTTCTACCATCCCGTCCGCACGTTGTCGCCTGGCCCCCGGATCATCGCGTCCGCGCTTCCGCTTTGCAACCCGGGCGTGCCTTGTACGTCGTGCCCCCCGGACCGATAGTCCACCGGTCGAAAACAACAGGTTCCGCCATGAGCGATGCACAGTTGCAGATACAGATAGCCCGCCAGTTCATCGAGGCGATTCCCTTCGCCCGCGCAGTCGGCATGACGATCGAGAGCGTCGGCGGCGGACATGCGGTGATCACGATGCCCTTCGACGAGCGGCTCGTGGGCGATCCGCGGCGGGGCGTTCTCCATGGCGGCGTGATCAGCGCGCTGATGGACACCTGCGGCGGCGCCGCGGTGATGAGCCATCCCGTCGGCCCCTCCACGGCAGCCACGCTCGATCTCAGGATCGACTACATGCGCGCCGCGAAGGCCGGTGCGGCGATCCGGGCGGAGGCGGAGTGCTACCACGTCACCCGCTCGGTGGCCTTCATTCGGGCGACCGCGACGGACGGCGAGGACGGACCGCCCGTTGCCGCCGCCACCGGGGCCTTCACCATGACCGTTCGCCCCTCTGCGGAGAAAAAGGAGGGCGCGGCATGAGCCCCCGCACGTCTCCCGAGCCTGTCCATGCCCTGAAGGAGCGGCGCGATGGCCACCTCTCCCGTCTCGTCGGCTCGATGCCCTACGCTGCCTTTCTCGGCATCGAATTCGATCGCCGCGGGGACGAGCTGACCGCCGTTCTGCCCTTCAAGGACATGCTCATCGGCGACCCGATGGTTCCGGCGCTGCATGGCGGCGTGACGGCCTCGTTTCTCGAAACCGCAGCCATCGTGGAGCTGAGCTGGTCCATCCTCTGGCCCGAGATGGAGAGCGGGACGGGCGGCGATGTCGGGCCGCGCCTGCCCAAGACGATCGACTTCACCATCGACTACCTGCGCTCCGGCCTGCCGCGCGACGCCTATGCACGGGCGCGGGTGGTGCGCTCGGGGCGGCGCTTCGCCTCCGTTCATGTCGAGGCGTGGCAGGACAACCGGGCTCGCCTCTTCGCGCAGGCCACGGGGCACTTCCTGATGCCGGCGGACCCCCGGGACGATCCCGGTCATGTCTGAACCGGGCATCGCGCCCGAGCCGTCCGCCACTTCCGCGCATCTTCATCCGGTCACGCATCGCCGCGTCCTCGCGATCGCGCTGCCCATCGTCCTGTCGAACGCGACGATCCCCATCCTCGGGGCCGTCGATACCGGCGTCGTGGGGCAGCTCGGCGCCGCCGCGCCGATCGGGGCCGTGGGGATTGGCGCGGTCATCATCTCCTCGATCTACTGGATCTTCGGCTTCCTCCGGATGGGCACCTCCGGCCTCGTGGCGCAGGCGCATGGCGCACGGGACGCGGCGGAGACGGGCGCGATCCTCGTGCGGGCGCTGATGATCGCGGGCGCGGCCGGGTTGGCCGGAATCGTACTGCAATGGCCGATCTTCGCCGCCGCCTTCGCGCTCGCACCGGCCTCGGACGAGGTCGAGGAGCTGTCTCGGATCTACCTGTCCATCCGCATCTGGGGCGCGCCGGCGGCGATTGCGATCTATGCGCTGACGGGCTGGCTCATCGCGCTGGAGCGAACGCGCTCCGTGCTGCTCCTCCAGCTCTGGATGAACGGGCTGAACATCGTGCTCGATTTGTGGTTCGTCCTCGGCCTCGGATGGGGCGTCGGCGGGGTCGCGTGCGCGACGATCATCGCGGAGCTGACCGGGCTGGGGCTTGGCCTCTGGCTCTGCCGCGCGGCGTTCGCCGGGGACCAGTGGAGGGACTGGGCGCGGGTCCTCGATCCGGTCCGGATCAGGCGGATGGTGGCCGTGAACGGAGACATCATGCTCCGCTCCATCCTCCTGCAAGCCAGCTTCACCGCCTTCCTCTTCGTCGGCTCGGATTTCGGTGACGTGACGCTGGCGGCCAACCAGGTGCTGCTGCAGTTCCTCCAGATCACCGCCTACGCGCTCGACGGCGTTGCCTTCGCCGCCGAATCCCTCGTGGGCCAGGCCTTCGGAGCGCGCAGCAGACCTCACCTGCGCCGCGCCGCCATCGTGGCGAGCCAGTGGGGCGCGGGCGGCGCGGTCCTGCTCGCGGCGGTGTACGCGGTGTTCGGGCCGCTCATCATCGATGCGATGGCGACGGATCCGGCCGTGAGGCAGGCGGCGCGGGACTACCTCCCGTGGGTCGTCGCGGCGCCGCTCGTCGGGATCGGAAGCTGGATGCTGGACGGCATCTTCATCGGGGCCACGCGGACGCGGGACATGCGCAACGCGATGCTGCTCCCGGTGGCGGCCTATGTCGCCGGCGTCGTCCTTCTCGTGCCGGTGATGGGGAACGCCGGGCTCTGGCTCTCGCTGATGCTGCTGAACGGATTGCGCGCCGTGACGCTCTTCGCCCGCTATCCCGCGCTGGAGCGCGCGGCCTCGGCCTGAACGAAGGCCGCGATCCGGTCGAGCGCTTCGGCGCCTTCGGGAATCGCGTTCGGCCAGAGCGGCCACATGTGGAACATCCCGTCCCACAGCGTGAAGTCGCAGCCGCCGCCAACCTCGTGGATGCCGTCCGCCAGCAGCCGTGCATCCTCCGACAGGACCTCGTCCGGGCAGGCGGCGAGGAACGTGGGCGGCAGATGATCGAGCGGACCGAGACGGGGGGAGACTTCGGGGTCCCATCCGTCCCGGTCCTCGAAGGCGAGGCGGGCGAGCGCGGCGTCCTGTTCGTCGTCGTTCATCGCATCGTGTTCGGACTGGGCCGCGCGCACCTCCGCCGTCGCGCCGGTCCGGTCCGTGTTGGGGGAGAGAAGGGCGAGGGCGAAGGCTCGGCCGGGGCGCCGCTGCGCGGCCTCGAGGGCGAGCAGACCGCCAGCGCTGTCTCCGCCGATCGCCACAGGGCCTGAAAGCGCATCGAGGGCGGCCATCGTGTCCTCGATCTGGGCCGGCCAGACGTGATCCGGCGCAAGCCGGTACGCGGGCAGCACCACCCGTAGACCCCGGCCGGCCAGATGCGCGGCAAGGGCGAGGTGCGTTTCCGGACCGCCGAAGACCAGTCCGCCGCCATGGAGCCAGAGCAGCGTCGGACCTTCCCCAACTGAGAGCGCATCGATACTGCCGAGAACGAGGGGCGTTGCGCCGACATTCTCCGCGGCGGGCGCCGCCGCGAGGCGGGCAAAGGCTGCGCGCATCTCCGCCGGCGTGCCGGAGACCGGGTTGGCCGCGATCAGAGCGCGGACGTCATCAATGGTCTTGAGTGTCATCGGCCCGAACGCCATGCGCGCCCGGCGGTTCCGGGATCGCGTCAGACGCCGGTGCCGACGGCATCGCTGAGCGACGCCAACCCCTCGCGCTCGGCGATCCGGTCCAGCCCCTCGGCGATCCGCGCGGCGAGGCCGATCCCGTCATAGACAAGCGCCGAATAGAGCTGCACCGCCGTCGCACCGGCGCGGATCTTGGCAAAGGCATCTTCCGCCGAGGAAATTCCGCCGACGCCCACGAGCGGGATGCGCCCGCCGGTTGCGCGGTAGAGCTTCGCCAGAACCTCGGTCGAGCGGGCCATGAGCGGGCGCCCTGACAGACCGCCGGGGCGGTCCCTGTCCGCGCTCGTCAGCCCGTCGCGCTTGAGCGTCGTGTTGGTCGCGACGATCCCGTCGATCCCGGAGGCCTCGGCGACGCCGGCGATTTCCTCTATCTCCCGGTCCGACAGGTCCGGCGCGATCTTGACGAAGACGGCGGGCCGTCCCTCCAGCGCATCCCGCGCGGCGACGACGCCGGCCAGAAGCTTCGCCAGAGCCGCGGAGCCCTGAAGATCCCGCAGGCTTTCGGTGTTGGGGGAGCTCACGTTCACCGTCGCGAAATCGACATGCGGGCCGCAGGCGGTGAGAACGGCGGCAAAATCCTGCGCGCGGTCCGCGCTGTCCTTGTTGGCCCCGAGGTTGAGGCCCACCGGAACGCCACTCTTGCGGCGCGCGGCGAGGCGGCCGGCGATGGTGGGGGCGCCGTCATTGTTGAAGCCGAACCGGTTGATGACGGCGCGATCCTCGGCGAGCCGCCAGAGCCGCGGCGCCTCGTTGCCGTCCTGCGGGCGGGGTGTCGCCGCGCCGCACTCGATCCAGCCGAAGCCCGCGCGGGCGAGCGGGCCGATGGCGACCGCGTTCTTGTCGAAGCCGGCGGCAAGGCCGACGGGATTGGGGAGCGAAAGGCCGGCGAGCCGCGTCGCCAGCCGCGCGGAGGTGACCGGGCCGGGCAGGGGCACGACCCCCGCCCCGAGCGCGGAGAGCGCGATCCGGTGAGCGCGCTCGGGATCCATCCGGTGCAAGAGGGCGAGGCCCGCCCGTTCGATCACGCTCACAGGATGCCCTCCGGGAAGATGTGACCGGCCGAGCCGAGGGGGAGGGACTTGTCCCAGACGACATCCTCCAGCGTCAACGTCCGGTAGAGATGGGGAAAGAGCGCCCCGCCTCGGGAGGGCTCCCACTTGAGCGCGGGGCCGAGCTGCGTGTCGTCGAGCGCCAGAAGCACGAGGTCGCTCTCTTCCGCGAAATGCTTCGCCGCGGTCTCGGCGACCTGCCCGGAGGTGGAGAGGTGGATGTAACCGTCCGCGAGGTCGACGGGCGCTCCCCGCGTGTGGCCCGTCTGGCTGAGGGCGTTCCATTCGGGGCGGCGGAGGATCTTGAAGACGAGCATGGGCCGGATGTGCCGCGCCGGGCGTGCGGGGTCAATCCGTCTTGCGCCCTGTCGCGGGGTCTTCGGACAGTGCCCCGACCGTCATGCGGATGACACCTAATTGCGGCAAGGGACGCGAGGCCTCTTTGACTCCGGAAGAGGCCGGCGCCATCGTGTCCTCCATAACCACCAGGGAGCTTCAAAATGAAACACCGTTTCCTTCTCAGCGCCGGCGCCATGGCGCTCGCGGCCGGAACGGCGCAGGCCGATCTGAGCATGACGATCCTGCACACGAACGATTTTCACGACCGGTTCGAGCCGATCAACGCCTACGATTCGAGCTGCTCGGCCGAGGATAACGAGGCCGGCGACTGCTTCGGCGGGATCGCACGGATGGTCACGGCCGTTGCCGAGGGCCGGGAGCGCGCCGGAGAGAACGTCATCCTGCTGGACGCCGGCGACCAGTTCCAGGGTTCGCTCTTCTTCAACCAGTACGGCGGCGAACTCGCGGCCGAGTTCATGACCAAGCTCGGCTACGATGCGATGGCCGTGGGTAACCATGAATTCGACAATGGCCCGGAAGGGCTGTCCGAGTTCCTCGACCAGGTCGAGTTCCCGGTCCTGTCGGCCAATATCGACGTGTCCCAGAACAACCTCCTCGCGGACCGGGTGGACGATTCCGTGACCCTCGATGTGGGCGGCGAGCAGGTCGGCATCGTGTCTGTCCTCGCCGAGGATACGCCCGAGACGTCCTCGCCCGGCAACACGGTCATCTTCTCCGCGACCGTCGATGCGGCGCAGGACGAGATCGACCGGCTGACCGAGGCGGGCGTGAACAAGATCGTCCTTCTCACCCATGTGGGCCTGCCGGAGGACCGCCGTCTCGCCGAGGCGCTGACCGGTGTCGACATCATCATCGGCGGGCACAGCCATACGCTGCTGTCCAACACGGACGAGGACGCCGAAGGCCCCTATCCGGTCATGGTGAACGACGTTCCGATCTTCACCGCCTATGCCTACGGCAAGTATCTCGGCGAGATCGACGTGACGTTCGACGATGCGGGCGAGATCACCGAGATTTCCGGCGATCCCATCGTGCTCGACGCATCCGTGGCGGAGGATGAGGAGACCCTTGCGCGGATGGGCGAGCTGTCGGGCCCCCTCGAGGAGCTTCGCAGCCGCGTCGTGGCCGAGAGCACCGACGTGATCGACGGCTCCCGCGAGACCTGCCGCGCCATGGAATGCCAGATGGGCAACCTCGTTGCGGACGCGATGCTTGCGCGCACCGCCGATCAGGGCATTCAGATCGCGATCACCAATGGCGGGGGCCTGCGCGCCACCATCGATGCCGGTGAGGTCACCCAAGGCGAGGTCCTGACGGTGCTTCCGTTCCAGAACACCCTCGCCACGTTCCAGACCGACGGGGCCACCATCCTCGCCGCGCTGGAAAACGGCGCGAGCGAAATGGCCGACGGAGCCGGCCGGTTCTCGCAGGTCTCGGGCCTGAAATACACCGTCGATCCATCCGCCGAACCGGGCAGCCGGATCTCCGACGTGATGGTGGACATGGACGGAAGCTGGGAGCCCCTGGACGAAAGCGCCACCTACGGCGTTGCGACCAACAACTACGTCCGCAACGGCGGCGACGGGTATTCGATGTTTGCCGAAAATGCCGAAAACGTGTATGACTTCGGCCCGGATCTCGCAGATGTGACTGCCGAGTATCTCGCGGAACAGGGACCCTACACGCCCTATACCGACGGCCGCATCACCGTGGTCGAATAATTCCCGCGCAAACGGGCTCGTAACCAGTTCTTTCGTAACGAGTTAGTAAAGGGTGGCTTGAGGGCCACCCTTTATTTTTGGCGGTGTCCGCAAACCGTGCCGGCCAAGACCGCAAGATGGCCGACACGTCACGCCATCGGTTCAAATCGGTCAACGGAGAGCAACGGCCAGCGGTTCAGCCAGTTCTTCGAGGTGATCCGTTGCTCGAAGGCGGCTACCTTGTGATCTGCGCTGCTGGTCGGCCGCAGAACCATACGCCATAAATCTTGCAGGCCGAATGGCGCGGAGATGTGGCACTTCTCACCGGCGCGAGACACAGCGACGGCAGTTGCCGTTTCCGGCCAGAACCGCATGGCATCTTCGACTGAAGAATATGGCTGATCGCAATTGCGATGGTGCATGCGCGCTTGGTTCCGCACGCTCCAAGAAAGCTGTGGGGCGGCTTCCGTAAGCTGCTCTTCGAGCTCAGCCTCGTAATCGCGGTCGAGGCGCCCTCGATGAAAGAACAGGACATCCACGTCTTCATTTCGACAGTCGCTTGTTCGTCCGTGCAAATGGTCCCAGACGAGATTTCTTACGAACCCGGCGCCTATGCTGCCTTCCGGGAGCTCCAGCTCCTCTACGGCGCCAAGAGCCTTCCAGCGCAGCTTGTCGGCCCGTATCAGGTCAGCCGTTTCGTCATCGTGTAGCTTTTTCATTGTTTTGAACCGGGCACCGGTAGCGGCGACAACAACTCCAGCGCAGTTTCATAATGTCCGCATGCCGCTCCCCTGCCAGACGTGCCTCCAGCCACCGAGTCTCCGCTCAGGTTCTACAGGCGGTTATTCGATCCGTACGGCGCTTCTCAGCAGCGGGACAGGGCCCAGCTCCCATAGCCGTCCTCGTAGATCAGCGTACCGTCCCGCATCTCGAAGAAGCGCGTCCGGTCGTCGGCGCCGAGACCGTCGGCCGTGCACTGGCCGAGGGAGGCGACGATCCCGCTGCCCGATCTCGACAGATCCGCAACATCGCAGAGCGTCTCGGCGACGCGCACCGTTTCGGGGGAGATCGACACGACGAAGCCCGACGTCTCGCAGGCGCCGCCGACGGCATAGGAGCCAAGGAAATCATCGGCCCATTCGCGCGCCAGCGTCGGTCCCTGCGGCTGGGGCGCGGGGGGTGCGAGCTCGTCACTTCCGCCGCTCGGTGCGGCGCCGCACCGCAGGAGACGCTCCGACTGACCTTCATCGGTGATCGACAGTCCGTCCCGGCCGGACAGGCGCAGATCGAAGCTGCGCGTCTGCTCGACTTCGACGGCGCTTGCCGGCGGACATGTCCCCGTGGCGGAGACCGAGGTCACCCGGTCCGATACACTGTCGATGCTGCAGGCGGTGCCGCCGGACTCGATGCTGCTCGCCGTGATGCTGCGCACATCCCCCGGCTGGTCGCAGCGCCCGCCTTCGATGCGCCAGTCCCCGGTATATTCCGGCGGCAGGCGATCGACGCTTGTCGAACTGCTGATGGCCGCGTTGTCGATGGTGCCCAAGGGACGCGACGTGATCGTGCCGGATGGCGGCGTGATGACGTCCGATCCGCGGATCGGGGCGCTCGATCCTCCTTGGGCCGGCGCGTCGTTTCCGGCTCCGTTGCCTTCGAGGGCCCGCTCGATCTGTCCGACCAGCGCTTCGTCCGAAAGCGAGTTCTGCGCGAGGGCAGGGGCGGCGGGCAGCGCGGCGACGAGAACGAGAAGGGCGGTGCGTCTCACGGAGAGGACCTCGCGGGCAAGGGGGGCATGGTGTGGCGGGCAAACACGACATGGCTCCCCGGGGTTCCCCGCGGCGGGGGTGCGGGCTACATCACCTTCATGTGCGGACGCTTCATCATCACCCCGCCCGGACCGGCCATCGCCGAGATCTTCGACGCAGCTCCGTCGAACGACCTGCCGCCCACGCCGAATTACAACGTCTGCCCCACGGACAGCATCCATACCGTCACCTCTGAGGCGGGCGCGCGGCGGCTCAGACCGATGCGCTGGGGCTTCGTCCCGCACTGGTACAAGGCCCCGGATGGCGGCCCGCTCCTGATCAACGCGCGATCGGAAACCATGGCGGAGAAGCCCGCCTTCCGCTCCGCCTGCCGGGAGCGCCGCTGCCTCGTCCCTGCGAGCGGGTTCTATGAATGGACGAAGGAGGGGGAGGCGCGCCTGCCGTGGTTCATCCGCCGGGCGGACGACGCGCCGCTGGTCTTCGCCGCGATATGGCAAGGCTGGGAAGGGGAAGCCGGGGCGTTCGACACCGTTGCGATCGTCACGACCGCCGCCGCCGGGGAGATGACCGAGCTGCATTCCCGTGCGCCGCTGGTCCTCGGACCCGAGGACTGGGCGCTGTGGCTCGGGGAGGCGGGGCACGGGGCCGCCCGGTTGATGCGGCCGGCGCCGGAGGGGACGTTCATCTTTCACCGCGTGGACCCGGCGGTGAACTCCAACCGTGCCGAAGGACCCTCCCTGATCGAGCCCATCGCCGCCTGAGGGAAGCCACCCGACCCGTGGCCCAAACGCCACGGCGGCCGGCAGACCGGGCGGGAAAGGGGTTTGCCGCATGAGCTTCACCGGGCAAGCTGCCGCGCATAAACAAAAGAAGAGCAGAGCAGATGGAACGGGCACGCGCCGGGCAAGGCGCTTATGTCGTTCCCTGGGCACGGACAGAGACAGCAGGACTTCCCGGCGGACCGGTGACGGATCTCGTTCCCGGCGAGACGTGGCGCTGGGACGGGATCCCTTCGCGGATCGATGCGCGGGGCGGCCCCCTGCTGCTTACCGGTGCCCGGGGAGACGAGGATATCAATGCACGCGCCGGTCGGGCTGCGGGCCGAATGGCGCGCCGGCTCGGTCTTGAGGCGAAGGATCCCGTGACGGCGCCCGAGCCGAAGGGTGCGGAGCCCGGAGCGCTCGGCCTGACCTTCGTCGTCACGGACGGGCGGAGCGCGTGGCAGGGAAGCTGGGTGCCCGGCGGGCCGCGCGGGCAGGGGCTGATCCTTTTCGATGACGGCGTGCCGCCCTCAGGCATGGACCTCCACGTTGTGCGCAGCGACGTCTGCCCGCGCCGCCGCGCGCGGGACCGCGCCGCGCCTTCCGCAGAGGGCCTGATCTGCTTTGTCCCCGGCACCTCCATCGCGACGCCGGGGGGCTCGCGCCCGGTCGAGACGCTGCGGCCCGGCGATCTCGTCCTGACCAAGGATGACGGCCCCCGGCCCGTGCTCTGGACCGGCGCGCGGCACCTGAGCGGGGCGCGCCTCCGTGTCATGCCGCATCTGCGCCCGATCCGCGTGCGCTCGGGCGCGCTCGGGGTCCGGCGGCCCGAGGGGGACCTTCTCGTTTCGCCTCGCCACAGGCTCCTTCTGTCCGGGCCGGCGGCAAGGGCGCTCTTCAACCAGTCCGAGGTCCTCGTCCACGCCGAGGACCTGCTGGGCCATGCCGGGATCTCCCCCGATATCGCGGCGCGGGACGTGAGCTATGTCCATGTCCTCATGGAGCGGCATCAGGTGCTGTTTGCAAACGGCGTGGAGAGCGAGAGCTTTCACCCGGACGAGGCGGCGATCGGAGCGCTGGGCGACGCGGATCGCGCCCGGATCAGGCACGTTCTCGCAGGCGAAGACCTTGATGCCTACGGGCCGCCGGCGCGCCGCGTGCTCGGCCGGGCCGAGGCCGCGATCCTCATGGCTGACACCGCCCGGCCCGCCCGGCTTCACGCTTGACACCTCACCGGGCCGGGGATAGACGGCGCGCTCCGGATCACGGGGGACCTTTGGATCTCGCGTACCGGTATTCATTGGTGTTGGGGGCCCTCGCAAGAGGATGCCTGTCGGCCGATCCCGCCTTTCTTCGTGAAGAGGCGCTTGAGGCAAAGGACAACGCCCTTCGAAATCGACCCCGCTAATTTTGCGGGGCGCCATGAAGGAGATCAGACGGTGACCAAACGCACCTCTGCCAAGTACAAGCTCGACCGCCGCATGGGCGAAAACATCTGGGGCCGTCCGAAGTCCCCGGTCAACCGCCGCGAGTACGGCCCGGGCCAGCACGGCCAGCGCCGCAAGGGCAAGCTGTCCGATTTCGGCCTGCAGCTCCGCGCCAAGCAGAAGCTCAAGGGTCACTACGGCGACCTGACCGAGAAGCAGTTCCGCCGCATCTTCGCCGAGGCCGAGCGGGTCCGCGGTGACACCGGCGAGCTTCTGATCGGCCTTCTCGAGCGCCGCCTCGATGCCGTTGTCTATCGCGCCAAGTTCGTGCCCACCGTCTTCGCGGCGCGTCAGTTCGTGAACCACGGCCACGTCCTGGTGAACGGCAAGAAGGTCAACATCCCGTCCTACCGTGTGCAGGAAGGTGACGTGATCGAGGTGCGCCAGAAGTCCAAGCAGATGGCGCTGGTCCTCGAATCCGTGGGCCTCGCCGAGCGCGACGTGCCGGATTACATCGAGGCCGACCACTCCAAGATGACCGCGACCTTCGTGCGCACGCCGTCCCTCGGCGACGTGCCCTTCGCGGTTCAGATGGAACCGAACCTCGTCATCGAATTCTACGCGCAGAACTGATCCCTCTTCGGGACCTTTCTGCAGAAATGGCCGGCCCTTCGGGGCCGGCCATTTTCGTTTGCGCCGTCATATCCGCGCCGATCAGAGCAGGATGAAGACCACGACGAGCAGAATGATCACGGCGGCAACGCCCCAGATCATGCCGCTTTTCATCGGGCTGTCCGATTTGGGCGCGGTCTTGTGCTTTGGATCCGTCACCGCGTCGAGCGGCCTCTGGCTAGCGCGGCTCGCGGTCGTGTCCGCTTTCCCTGTCGGCGGGGGCGTACCTGCGCCCGGTCGGGGGGTCTGCGGGGTATCGTGAACGTCCTCGGGGTCGAGATTGGGTGACATGGTGCCTGCCGCCGCTTCCGATTCCGTCGGATGGCCGGTCTGACGCGGCGGTGTGGACGTATCGCGGGGCGGTGTCGCGGTGGTGCGTTTTTCGTCTGCCATGAAGGGGTCCTCCTTGATCTGTTCAACGCGAAGAGGGGGGGAGGGCGTTCCTCTGCCGGGCGGTCGAAAGCGTTCCGGGGCGGCGATTGCGGTGCCGCTCGGGGTCACGTCTTCGTCATACGGCGCCCCGCGGGACGGGACATGCCGGCTTTCCGACGGTTTCCTTTTCGGCGGGCACTGCTAGAAGGCCCCCCGACGTCAGACCAACGGAGTGAGAGATGGCCGAGACCCACCCCATCCATGGCCGCATCGACGGGCCCGTCGTGATGATCGGCTACGGCTCGATCGGCCGCGGTACCCTTCCGCTCATCGAGCGCCATTTCGATTTCGATCGCGAGAAGCTCCTCGTCATCGAGCCGGGCAGCGAGGCCTGCGCCCTTCTGAAAGAGCGCGGCATCCCCTATCGCCAGGTCGCGCTGACCCGCGAGAACTACCGCGAGATCCTGGGCGAGGTGATCGCGCCGGGCGGCTTCGTGGTGAACCTCTCGGTCGATACCTCCTCTCTCGAGTTGATGCGGTTCTGCCGGGAGCAGGGCTGTCTTTACATCGATACGGTGGTGGAGCCCTGGGGCGGCTACTACTTCGACACGACAGACAATGCCGCTCGCACGAACTACGCCCTGCGCCAGACGGTGCGGACGGAGAAGGCCGAGAACCCCGGCGGGACGACCGCCGTCTCCTGCTGCGGGGCAAATCCGGGCATGGTGTCCTGGTTCGTCAAGGAGGCGCTCCTCAAGCTTGCCGAGGATACCGGGCGTGATGTCGAAACGCCCGCCAGCCGCGAGGAGTGGGCTTCGCTGATGCAATCCCTCGGGGTCAAGGGCGTGCATATCGCGGAGCGGGACACGCAGGCCCGCGCCAAGCCCCGGCCGCGCGACGTCTTCGTCAACACCTGGTCCGTCGAGGGCTTCATCGCCGAAGGCTTCCAGCCTGCCGAACTCGGCTGGGGCACGCACGAGACCTGGTTCCCCGAGAACGGCAATCGCCACGAGACGGGCTGCCAGGCAGGGATCTGGCTCGGCCGGCCGGGCGCGATCACCCGTGTCCATACCTGGTGCCCGACGCCCGGTCCTCAATTCGGCTTTCTCGTGACCCACAATGAGGCGATCTCGATCTCGGATTACTACACCGTCGGCGAGGGGCGGGACCCTGAGTACCGGCCGACCTGCCACTACGCCTATCATCCTTGCGACGACGCGGTCCTGTCGCTGCACGAGATGTTCGGCTCCGGCCGGCAGCAGAAGGTCCACGAGATCCTCGAGCCCGACGAGATCGTCACCGGCATCGACGAGCTCGGCGTCCTCCTCTTCGGCCACGAGAAGAACGCGCTCTGGTACGGCTCGCGCCTGTCCAACGAGGAGACGATGCAGATCGCTCCCGACCAGAACGCCACGGGTCTCCAGGTGACGAGCGCGGTGATCGCCGGCATGGCGTGGGCGCTGGCGAATCCGCAGGCGGGCATCGTCGAGACGGACGAGATGGACCATGCCTTCTGCCTCGGCGTCCAGCGTCCCTACCTCGGCCCCGTGGAGGGGCATTACACGGACTGGACCCCGCTCCAGGACCGGTGGGAGCATTTCGAAGAGGACATCGACGAAAGCGATCCCTGGCTCTTCCGGAACGTCCTCGCCTCCTGACAGGCGGCGAGGCGTGTGCCCCGCGCGCGGGCGGGACTGGTCAGTAGGGCCGGTGCGGGGTAAGGCCGGGGGCGGTGACTTCAGGACGGACGACATGACCCAAGGCGAGACCCGCAAGGGACCGACCCCCAAGCCCGGCATCCTCGACATCGCCCTCTATGTGGGCGGTGCGGCGAGTGCGCCCGGTGCCGAGAACCCGATCAAGCTGTCTTCCAACGAGAACCCCTTCGGCGCGCCCGAAAGCGCCAAGGCGGCGATCCGCGAAAGCCTGTCCGAGGGGGTGCATCGCTACCCGTCCACCGACCACGCCTCCCTGCGCGGCGCCATCGGCGAGGTGCACGGGCTGGAGGCGGACCGGATCATCTGCGGCGTCGGCTCGGACGAGATCTTCGGCATGGTCTGCATGGCGTATCTGGAGCCGGGGGACGAGGCGATCCACACCCGCCACGGCTTCGCGATGTACCGCATCTGCACGCTCTGGGCCGGCGGTGTGCCGGTCGAGGTGCCGGAGCGGGAGCGCGTGGTCGACGTGGACGCGATCCTCTCGGCCGTCACCGAGCGCACGCGGCTCGTCTTCATCGCCAACCCGGCCAACCCCTCCGGCACGATGATGGACGAGGCGGAGGTCCTGCGACTGGCGGACGGCCTGCCGGAGCATGTCCTTCTCATCCTCGACGGCGCGTATGCCGAGTTCGTCGAGGGGTTCGACGGTGGCGCCGATCTGGCGGCGACGCGGCCGAACGTGCTGATGACGCGCACCTTCTCCAAGCTCTACGGGCTGGGCGGCCTTCGGATCGGCTGGGCCTACGGGCCGCGGGACGTCATCGACGTGCTCAACCGCGTCCGTCAGCCCTTCAACCTGTCCAACACCCAGCTCATGGCCGCCGAGGCCGCGGTGCGGGATCGGGACTGGGCCGAGTGGTGCCGGACGGAGAATGACCGTCTGAGGAGCCGGCTCACCGACGATCTTCGGGCGCTGGGGATCGCGATGGACACGTCCTATGCAAACTTCGTCCTCGCCCGGTTCAGGGATGCGGTGGAGGCGGATGCGGCCCATGCCCACCTGATGCGGGCCGGGCTCATCACGCGAAAGGTGGCGGGCTATCACATTCCGGAGGGCCTTCGGATCACGGTGGGGGACGAGGCGGCCTGCACGCGACTCGCCGAGGCGCTCGCGGACTTCCGGGCGATGGCGTGAGGGCGAGACCATGAGCGTGATCTACGACCGCGTGGCCCTTATCGGCCTCGGTCTCATTGCGGGCTCGATGTCGCTTGCCATGCGGCGAGAGGGCCTCGCGGGGGAGATCGTCGGCACGGCCCGCTCCGCAGAGACCCGCCGCGTCGCGGCCGAGATCGGGCTGGTCGACCGCGTGGTCGAGACCGCCGAGGAGGCCGTGGCGGGCGCGGATCTCGTTGTCCTCGCCGTGCCTGTCGGGGCCATGTCCGCCGTCGCTGAGGCCATCGGTCCGCACCTGAAGCCCGGCGCGACCGTCACCGATGTCGGCTCCGTCAAGAAGGCGGTGATCGAGGCGGTCGGCCCGCATGTACCGGACGGCGTCCACTTCGTTCCGGCGCACCCGCTGGCGGGCACCGAGCACAGCGGCCCGCATTCCGGCTTCGCCGAGCTTTTCGCGAACCGCTGGTGTCTGATCGTGCCGGACGGCAGCCGGGCAGAGGAGGCGGCGATCGCCCGCCTCGAGGCGCTCTGGCAGGGCATGGGCGCTCTGACCGACCGGATGGAGGCGGATCATCACGACCTCGTCCTCTCCGTCACCTCCCACGTGCCGCACCTCATCGCCTACACGATGGTCGGCGTCGCCGACGATCTCGGCCGGGTCACGGACAGCGAGGTGATCAAGTATTCCGCCGCTGGCTTCCGGGACTTCACGCGCATCGCCGCGTCCGATCCGACCATGTGGCGCGACGTGTTCCTGACCAACCGGGAGGCGGTGCTCGACATCCTCGGCCGCTTCACCGAGGAGCTCTTCGCCCTGCAGCGCGCGATCCGGACGGGGGAGGGGCAGGAGCTGCACGACTACTTCACCCGCACCCGCGCGATCCGCCGCGGCATCGTCGAGGCGGGCCAGGATACGGACGCCCCCGATTTCGGTCGCGCCGCCGGCCGCAGGGGCGCCGCCGAGTGAGGCGGGCCCTGCGCCTCGTCGCCGCCTTGGCGATGATCGGCGCTCCGGCATCGGCAGACTTCGCCCCGGACACCTCGCCCCGCCCGCAGCATAGGCGCGCCGCCGCGCCTGAGCCCGTCGCGATTCCGGACGTCACCGTCACCGATCAGGGTGTGATCGTCCGCCGCTCGCTCAAGCCCCGCCCGCGCCCGGCCACCCCGACGGCGCCCGAGAAACAGGTCGGGGCCGCCGGTCCCGCCGCCCGCGTTGGCCGTCCCTCCGGCACCGCCCGGCAGGCGGCCCTGCCGGCGCGCGGCTCCGTCTGCGGTGACGTCTCGATCCGCGGCGAGACCCTTCCGCCGATCAGGAGCCGCGTCGAGGGCTGCGGCGTCGAGGCGCCGGTCAGGATCACCGAGGTTGCAGGCGTGCGCCTCTCCACGGCCGCGACGATGGACTGTCCGACGGCGTCGGCGCTGCGAAACTGGGTGGTGCAGGGGGCGAGCCCCGCCATCGGACGCCGCGGAGGCGGTATCTCATCGCTCCGGATCGCGGCGCATTACATCTGCCGCGGGAGATACAACAATCCCAATGCGCGGATCAGCGAGCACGGCAAGGGCCGCGCGGTGGACATCTCCGCCCTCACGCTGAAGGACGGAACCTCCGTCACGGTCCTGAACGGATGGAACAGCAAACGGGACGGGCCTGCGCTTCGGCAGATGCACCGCGCCGCCTGCGGCACGTTCGGCACCGTTCTCGGCCCCGAAGCCAATGCCGCGCACCGCGATCATTTCCACTTCGACACTGCCCGCTACCGCTCCGGCAGCTATTGCCGCTGACCTGTGGCTCAGTCGCCGGAGCCGAGGCGCGGCGCCGGCCCGAGGGAGACCGGGCCGAGCCGGGTCCGGCCGTCCGCGAAGGTCAGTGTCAGGTCCACATCCTCGCCCGAGGACAGAAGACCCATCGCGCCGCGGATCTGCTCCGCCGTGCGCTGCGGCACGAGGCCGCTTGCGACGGCCGCGTCGAGCATGGCCCGCCAATCCTCGACCACGAGGCGCAGATCGCCCTCGGCATAGGCGTCTCTCCCCGCCACCAGATCGCCCGTGACACGAAGGCGCGACTGGCCGAGTTCCACCGTCGCGCTGCGGATCTCCACACGCTCCACCCGGGGCGCACGGGACAGCGCCGAGCGGTCGAGCGGGCCACCCAGTGTCACGGCAAGGTCCGCCCGCACGTTCCGCGCCGCGACGTCCGGCGCGCCGGGATAGGGGGTGACGCGCGGCTCGAGTGCGGTGATGCCGATATCGCGCGCATTCTCGCGCCCCGGCGTGGGACGGATCGCCAGCCGCAGCTCCCGCGCGCGGGCCGAGGCGGTGTCCCCCTGAAGCCGTGGGGCCTCGACCACGAGGGCGGCATGGTCCAGCTCCAGCGCGAGGCCGGGCACGAAGACGACGCTGGCGCGCATCCGATCGGAGCGGAGTTGCGCGCTCTCGCCGCCGAGCTCGATCGTCTGCAGGTTCGGCCAGACCGCGATCAGGTGGTGCGGCTTGTAGCTCAGCGAAAGCACCTGGAAGAACGGCGCGGTCCAGCGCCAGTCCCCACCCGGCGGGGCGAGGGCGGGTTCGTCGAGTGTGACGTCAAAGCGATTCGGGAAGCCACGGAGGGCGACGTCCGACCAGTCCGCCTCCCATCCCGACGCCTGCATGTTCTCCTGCAGCCGGCCAATGGCCACCTTCGCGCCCTGCGCCCCCGCAAGCCAGTACCCCGACCAGAGCGCGGCGAGAACGAGGACGATCAGGAACAGACGTTTGGGGGTCATCGCGCGCTTCGGGGCCTTTCATATCGCCGGGAGGGCCGGCCGGTTCTGCAACGGGGAAGGGGGCTTTATCCTGCTGCCGTCGCCCTTTACACTCTGTGCGTCCCGGAGTCTTCCATGACCAGCCATCCCAAGAGAGATCATCCCCGGAATGTGTTGCCCGATCCCTTGTGGGTCTTCGGCTACGGCTCCCTTGTGTGGAATCCCGGCTTCGAGGTCGCGGAGCGGGAACTGGCGACACTGCCGGGATATTCCCGCAGCTTCTGCATGCGCTCCATCCACCATCGCGGGTCCGTCGAGGCGCCGGGGCTGGTGCTCGCGCTCGACGAGGGCGAGGGAGAGAGCTGCTCCGGCGTCGCCTTCCGCGTCGAGCCCGGCACGGAGGCACAGGCGATCGAGGACCTGCGGGACCGGGAGCTGATATCCTCGGCCTATCTGGAGCGGATCGTGACGCTCTCGCTCCGGGACGGCCGGAGCGTGGAGGCGGTCGCCTATGTCATCGACCGCGACCACGAGCAGTATTGCGGCGGGCTGGACCTGGGTGAGCAGGCCCGCATCATCGCCACCGCGACAGGCGGGCGCGGGACGAACGCGGAATACCTGCACAACACCGCCTCCCACCTTGCCGAGCTCGGCCTTGCCGACCCCGATCTCGACCATCTTGCGGCCCACGTTCGCGATCTCACCGGTCAGGATCCGGCCTGAACGGATTTGTTGATTGGCTCTTGATCGGGGCGCGCCTATGGTCCGCACCGCAAAACGCAGGATGACGCCCGCATCATGGACGTGACCGCGCACGGCGCGCAAAAGCAATTCTCGAGGCCGATCCGGCAGGTCACGCTCATGCTGGGCGTGCTCGTTCTCGTCGTCGCGGGGGCGTGGTTCATCTATCCCAGCGTCGCGCCCATCTTCCTGTCCAATCCCTTCCTGAACGGCCTGATCGCGCTCGTCTTCGTGGTCGGCGTGGCCGCCTGCTTCTTCCAGGTGTTGCAACTGTTCTTCTCGGTCGGCTGGGTGGAGCGGTTCGTCGGCGGCGAGGACACCTCCGAGGATACCGCGCCGCGGCTCCTCGCGCCCCTGGCCCAGCTCCTCTATACCCGCGGCACCACGCGGAAGATCAGCGCTACATCGGCGACATCGATCCTCGATTCCGTCGCCACCCGGATCGAGGAAGCGCGGGATATCACGCGCTACCTCGTGTCGCTCCTGATCTTCCTCGGCCTCCTCGGCACCTTCTACGGCCTCGCGACGACCGTGCCGGCGGTTGTCGAGACGATCCGGTCCCTGGCGCCACAGAACGGGGAGGGCGGCGTCGAGGTGTTCTCCCGCCTGATGAGCGGTCTCGAAGCGCAGCTCGGCGGGATGGGCACGGCCTTCGGCTCCTCGCTCCTCGGTCTCGCGGGATCCCTCGTGGTGGGCCTTCTGGAGCTCTTCGCCAGCCACGGCCAGAACCGCTTCTACCGCGAGCTGGAGGAATGGCTCTCCACCATCACCAAGCTGGGCTTCACGTCGGGCGACGGGGAGGCGGCGGATGCTCCAACCATGGTCGGTGTGCTGGAGCATATGGCCGACCAGATGGAATCCATGCGGGAGATGTTCACCCAATCGGACATCTCGCGCTCGATGATGGACGAACGCCTCGCCGATGTCGCCGCCTCCGTTACCGCGCTGACCGCCCGGCTGGAGCGGGGCGATGCGACCTCCGAAGCGCTCATGCGCGTGGCTGACGGGCAGGAGCGGCTGATCGAGCGGCTCGGACGGGCGGCGGACAGCGAGGGAGACGATGACGGCGGCGATGCTGAGAGCCGGATGCGCCTGCGCTCCATCGACCTGCAGCTCGTGCGGATCCTCGAGGAACTGGCCGCCGGCCGCCAGGAAACCGTGGCTGACCTGCGCTCCGACCTCGCCGGCGTGACCCGCGAACTCCGCCGGCAGGCCCCGAGGGGGCAGGCCCGCACCGGGCCGGCCACGAACCTCAGGGGGGAGTGACCCATGGCGCTCTCGCGGCGCAGCGGCAACCGCTTCTCGAACGCCATCTGGCCGGGCTTCGTCGACGCGATGACGGCGCTCCTCCTGGTGCTGATGTTCGTCCTGTCGATCTTCATGATCGTGCAGTTCATGCTGCAGGAAACGATCAGCGGCCAATCCTCCGAGCTTGATGCGCTGTCGGTGGAGATCTCGGAGCTGTCCGGCGCCCTCGGTCTCGAGCGTCAGCGCAGCGCCAGCCTCAGCGGTCAGGTGAACGACCTGTCCGCCTCGCTTCAGGACAGCCGAAGCGCGAGCGCAGAGCAGGCCGCCCTGATCGACGAACTCGGCGGCGAGATCGAGAGTAGGGACCGGGCGCTTGCCGCGGCACAGGGGCGGATCGCGAGTTTCGAGGAGCAGGTCGCGAGCCTGATCGCCGCGCGGGACAGCGCCGAGGATCGGGTCGCGACCATCACGGCCGCGCGCGACGAAGCTGCCGAGGAGCGGGACGCGTTCGAGACCGCACTCGCCACGGCGCGGGAGGAGATCGACGAGACCGTCGAAGCCGCCCGCCTCGCCGCCGCCCGGCGGGAGGCCCTCGAAGCTCTCGTCGCCGACCTGCAGAGCCAGGGTGAGGAAAACGAAACACAAATCGCCGCGCTCCGGGCCGATGTGTCGGATGCCGAGGCGGCCGAGGCCGAACTGCGTGCCGAGTTAACTGAGGAAGAAGAGGCCCGGCTCGCGGAAGCCGCGGCGGCAGAGGCCCTGCGCGCGCGTCTCGAAGGGGCGGAGGACGAGTTGACGGCGATGCAGCTCTCCCTCGAGGAGCAGCGCCGCGAGGCGGAGGAGACGCTGACGCTTCTTGCTGCCGCCGAAGAGGCCGGGGACGATCTCGACGCGCGCCTCGCCGCCGCGCTTGCCGCCCGCTCCGATCTGGAGACCCGTCTGGAGACGCAGGAGGGGGCCGCCGAAGAGCTGACCGGCGCCGAGGCGGAGATCGCGCGCCTCCGGGACGATCTGGCGGCTGCCACGGGGCGGGCCGACGAGCTGGCCGCGACCCTGTCCGAGATGCGCGGCGAGACCGAGGCCGCGTCGGCGGACGCCGAGGATCGCGCGCAGAGGCTGACCGCGCTGGAGAGCGAACTGGCCGAGGCGCGGAGCGCCGCCGCCGAGCTCCGCGCCGAGAACGAAGCGCTCCGGCAGGATGCGGGCTCCGCCGAGGAGGTCCGCGCACGATTGACCGCCGCCCTTGCGGCGAAGCTTGCGGCGGAAGGGGACGCCGCCGAGGCCCGCAGCGAGGCGGAGCAGCGTCAGGCCCTCTTGCAGCAGGCGAATGAGGAGCTCTCCGAGGTCGAGGCCCAGAGCGCCGATCAACAGCGGCGCGTCGCCGTTCTGAACGAGCAGGTCGCCGAGCTCCGGCGCCAGCTCGGCTCCCTGCAGAACCTTCTCGATATTGCCGAGGAGCGGGACGAGGCGGCGCAGGTCCAGCTTCAATCCCTCGGCAGCCGTCTCAACACCGCGCTCGCCCGCGCCGCCTCCGAGCAGCGCCGCCGGGCCGAACTGGAAGAGACGGAGCGCATGCGCCTCGCCGAGGAGGCCGAACGCCTGCGCGCGGAGGCCAACAACCTCGAGAACTACCGCTCCGAGTTCTTCGGCTCGCTGAGGGACATCCTCGGCGGTCGGGACGGCGTCCGGATCGAGGGGGACCGCTTCGTGTTCTCCTCCGAGGTGCTGTTCCAGCAGGGATCGGCGGACCTGTCCCCCGAGGGTCGCCGTGGGGTCGCCAACGTGGCCGACATCCTCTCCGACGTCGCCGGCGAGATCCCGGACGGCATCGACTGGGTGATCCGGGTGGACGGTCACACTGACAACGTGCCCCTCATCGGGACCGGCGAATATGCCGACAACTGGGAGCTGAGCCAGGCGCGAGCTCTGTCTGTCGTGCGCTACATGACCGACGCGCTCGGCTTCCCGCCGGACCGGCTCGCCGCCAACGGCTTCGGCCAGTACCAGCCCATCGCCGAGGGCGACAGCCCGGCTGCCCGCGCCCAGAACCGCCGGATCGAGCTGAAACTGACTGAGCGGTAGATTCGCCTCAGGCGCGAATCACTCTTCGCGGATTCACGTCGGCCCACGGGGGATTGGGGCCATATCCACCCACGTCCGGCACCCCATGGGTACGGATCGGAACACGTCACCTCTGCTTAAGCCTTCTTCTGACGCAAAACGGAGTTGCGCCGCTTGCATGGCTCCCCCTGCATGGGCTCAACTCGTGCCCATCGACAGACACCGGGGACGAGGAGGCGTGCAGCGCTCCCTTTCACCCCGTGCGTCGCCGTACACCAGAGGAGGACAACAATGACTTTCCGTTTCACCGCCATCGCGGCCTGCGCGCTCGCCGCGTCCCCCGCCTTCGCTCAGGATGAGTACGACCGGACGGACTGGCCATCCTCCTTCACCGTCGGCACGGCGAGCCAGGGCGGCACCTATTTCGCCTATGGTTCCGGCTGGGCCAACCTCGTCGGCGAGGAGCTCGGCCTCAGCGGCGGCGCCGAAGTGACCGGCGGCCCGATGCAGAACATGGCGCTCGTCCATACCGGCGACGCGGCCTTCGGCATGACCACGATGGGCCCCGCCCGCGAGAGCCTCGAAGGCACCAACCCCATCGCGCCCGGCCTCGAGATGACCAATGTCTGCGCGATGTTCCCGATGTACCAGACGCCGTTCTCCGTGACGGCGCTGTCCTCCTCGGGGATCGAGAGCATCTCCGATATCCCCGATGGCGCCCGGATCGGCTTCGGCCCGGCGGGCTCCACGTCGGACACGTACTTTCCGAGGATGATGGACGAGCTCGGCGTCAACTACGAGCGGCGCAACGGCGGCTGGTCCGACCTCGGCGGTCAGCTTCAGGACGGACTGCTCGACGTCATCGCCTTCGCGGCGGGCATCCCCGTCCCCGCGGTCAGCCAGCTCGAGGTGCAGACGGACGTGAACATCATCGAGTTCACCGACGAAGAGCAGCAGACGCTTCTGGACGCCTTCCCGGTCGCCGCCTTCGACATCGCGGCGGACACCTATTCCACCCTCGAGGAGCCGGCGACGTCGGTCGCGATGTGGAACTTCGCGGTGGCGAACTGCGACCTTCCGGCCTCCTTCGTCGAGGCGGTGGTGGACACCGTCATGTCCGACAACGCGCGCATGGTGAACATCCACCGCGCCGCCGAATCCACGACGCCGGAGAACGCGGACAAGAACACCGTCCTGCCCTGGCATCCGGGTGCGGCCGCGTGGTTCCGCGAGAACACCGACGCCGAGATCCCGGACGACATGGTCCACGGCGGCTGATCAGACGCTTGTACTGAAAAGGAGGCCCCGGCCGTGCGGCCGGGGCCTTCGTCACAATTGAACAGGGTGAGGGACCGAGGAATGGCCGAGAGCCGCGAAGACGAGCGCATCATCGCCGAAGGCGTCGACGAGGAGGCCATCGAGGAGAACAGGCGCCTGTTCGGCGGCTGGCGCTTCATCGCCATCGCCGTGGCGGCGGGGCTCTATGCCGCGTTCCACATGGCTGCGCTGACGGGGCTGTCGATCTCCTCCATGACCGGCGTGGACCTGCCGTTCCTGCCGACATTCCCGATGGAGACGTGGAACTTCCGGATCGTCCACGTCGCCGGCGCCCTCATGCTCGGCTTCCTGATCTATGCGCCCAATGCCTTCCCGGAGGATGCCGGTGGCGAGACGCGGATCCTCGGCCTCCTTGCCCTCGTGCTCGCCGTTCCGGCCCTTCTCGCTCTCGGCACCGCGATCTGGTTCGCCCTTCAGATCAGCGCCGGCGCGCAGTGGACCGGGATCGACGAGACCATTCGCTTCAATGAGACCTGGCTTTTCGGCGCGCCGCTCTGGATCGCCACCGGCGGCGCCATCGCGCTGAGCTGGCGTCATCGCCGCGTGCGGGAGGGCTTCGCCGCGCCCGATCTCGTCCTTGCGATCTGTGCCGTGGCCGTCGCGACCTACCTCATCACCATCTACGGCACCCTGATGCGCAACTCGACGGGCACGCCCTTCGCCCCGATCGGCATCTCCATGGCCGCCGTCGCCGGCAGCGCGCTGATCCTCGAGTTGACCCGCCGCGTCGCCGGCCTTGCCCTTGTGGTGATTTCGGCGATCTTCCTCATCTATGTCTTCGCCGGGCAGTACCTGCCGGGCTTCCTCAATTCGCCGCCCATCGAATGGACCCGTTTCTTCAGCCAGGTCTATACGGATGCCGGGATCCTGGGGCCGACCACGGCCGTCTCTTCCACCTACATCATCCTGTTCATCATCTTCGCCGCCTTCCTTCAGGCCTCGAAGGTCGGGGATTACTTCGTCAACTTCGCCTTCGCGCTCGCCGGCAAGGCCCGCGGCGGCCCGGCCAAGGTCGCGATCTTTGCCTCGGGCCTCATGGGCATGATCAACGGCACATCGGCCGGCAACGTCGTGGCCACTGGCTCGCTTACGATCCCGCTGATGAAGAAGGTCGGCTACAAGAAGAAGACCGCAGGCGCGATCGAGGCCGCCGCCTCCACGGGGGGGCAGATCGTGCCGCCGATCATGGGCGCGGGCGCCTTCATCATGGCCGAGATCACCGGCATCCCCTATACCGAGATCGCGATCGCCGCGATCATCCCGGCGATCCTCTACTTCGTTTCGGTCTACTTCATGGTGGACTTCGAAGCGGCCAAGCTCGGCATGGAAGGGATGCGCGAGGACGAGATTCCGAGCGCCCGGGCGCTGGCGAAGAAGTCCTTTCTCTTCCTGCCCATCGTCATCCTTATCGTCGCGCTGTTCATGGGCTATTCCGTGATCCGTGCCGGCGTCTACGCCACCCTTGCCGCCGTCGTCGTCAGCTGGCTGACCCGGCACAGGATGGGGCCGAGGGCCGTGGGCAAGGCCTTCGAGCTCGCCGGGATCATGTCGATCCAGATCATCGCGGTCTGCGCCTGCGCCGGCATCATCGTCGGCGTCATCAGCCTGACCGGCGTGGGAGCGCGGTTCTCCTCGCTGCTCCTCGGCCTCGCGGATGCCTCCCAGCTCCTGGCGCTCTTCTTCGCGATGTGCATCTCGATCCTGCTCGGGATGGGGATGCCGACGACGGCCGCCTACGCCGTTGCAGCCTCCGTCGTTGCGCCCGGCCTCGTCCAGCTCGGCATCCCGCCACTGACGGCGCACTTCTTCGTCTTCTACTTCGCGGTGCTCTCGGCGATCACGCCGCCCGTTGCGCTGGCCAGCTACGCGGCTGCCGGTATTTCGGGGGCGAACGCGATGGAGACCTCGACCGCCTCGTTCAAGATCGGCATCGCGGCATTCATCGTGCCGTTCATGTTCTTCTACAACTCCGCCATCCTGATGGACGGAACGTGGTTCGAGATTGCCCGGGCGGGCCTGACGGCCGTGGTCGGGGTGTTCCTTCTCTCCGCCGCCGTGCAGGGATGGTTCTTCGGTGCGCGTGCGGGGTGGATCGTGCGGGGCCTTGCGATGCTGGCAGCCCTGTCGCTGATCGAAGGGGGGCTGATGTCCGACCTTCTGGGCGTCGCGCTCGCCGTGGCGGCGGTCGGCGTGAGCCGGATGCTGTCCGGCTCGCCCGGCGCAGGAGCCAAGGCCGCCGGCTGACGGGGCAGGGGATCGCGGCCGCCCCGTCGCGCGAGGGCGGCACCGTCCCCCGAGAAGCGTGACCTGCCCCAATGGGGCGGGTCGCCGAACCGGACCTACAGCGTGGGGTCCGGAAGACGAGAACCGAGGTATCCCGGCCAGCCACGGGCTCTTACCCGAACTCAATGAAGATTCATTACGGCACTGTGTCTTGCAGTGCGGCGCCGGGACGGCTGCCCGGTGGGGCCTTTGGTCACGGCAGAGCGCGTCCGCGGGCCCGCCGCAGCCTGCGGCCTTTTCGGTCATTCGCCATCGTTCTGCAGGTGATGTCCTGACCGCCGGGTCCCGGGGACCCGGTCTGCAAGTCAACCGGTCAATCGAGGACGAACGCCTGCGCGTGTGCCTGGGAGGCAAGGGCAGTGGCAAGCGGGCACGAAAAAGGGGGCGCCCGAAGGCGCCCCCTGTTCGGTCGTGCGAGACTCACTCCGCCGTCAGAAGGGGCGGCTTGCGGGAGGAGAGCTGCCTCTTCTTCGGCTCTTCCACCTCGAGGTCGATTGCGTCGCCCTTGATCGTCACGCGGACATTGCCGCCCTTGACGAGCTTGCCGAAAAGAAGCTCCTCGGCGAGCGGCTTCTTGATGTTCTCCTGAATGACACGACCGAGCGGGCGGGCCCCCATCTTGTCGTCGTAGCCCCGGTCGGCCAGCCATTCGGCAGCCGGTTTGGTGAGCTCGATGGTGACGCCGCGATCCAGAAGCTGTGCTTCGAGCTGCAGGACGAACTTCTCGACGACCTGAAGGATGACCTCCTTCGGCAGGGCGCCGAAGCTGATCACCGCATCAAGACGGTTGCGGAATTCAGGCGTAAAGGTGCGCTCGATGGCGGCGGTATCCTCACCTTCGCGCTTGTCCCGGCCGAAACCGATGGCGGCCTTCTGCATGTCCGACGCGCCGGCATTCGACGTCATGATCAGAACGACATTCCGGAAGTCCACCGAGCGGCCGTTGTGGTCCGTCAGCTTGCCGTGATCCATCACCTGCAACAGGATGTTGAACACGTCCGGGTGCGCCTTCTCGATCTCGTCGAGCAGCAGGACGCAGTGGGGATGCTGGTCGACGCCATCCGTCAGCATGCCGCCCTGGTCGAACCCGACATAGCCCGGAGGCGCGCCGATAAGGCGGGAAACGGCGTGCTTCTCCATGTACTCGGACATGTCGAAGCGCAGCATCTCGACACCCAGCGTCTCCGCCAGTTGCTTGGCCACCTCCGTCTTGCCGACGCCTGTGGGGCCGGCGAAGAGGTAGTTGCCGATCGGCTTCTCGGGCTCCCGCAGGCCGGCGCGCGCCAGCTTGATCGCGGAGGACAGCGCGTCGATGGCCGCGTCCTGACCGAAGACCACCCGCTTGAGAGCGGCGTCGAGGTCCTTCAGCACCTCCGCATCGTCCTTGGAGACGTTCTTGGGCGGAATGCGGGCGATCTTGGCGACGACGGCCTCGATCTCCTTGGTGCCGATTGTCTTGCGCCGCTTGCTTTCCGACAGAAGGTGCTGCGCCGCGCCGGCCTCGTCGATCACGTCGATCGCCTTGTCCGGCAGTTTGCGGTCATGGATGTAGCGCGAGGAGAGTTCCACCGCCGTCTTGATTGCTTCGTTGGTGTACTTGATCTCGTGATGGTCCTCGAAATACGGCTTCAGACCCTTCAGGATCTTCACGCTGTCTTCGACGGACGGTTCGTTGACGTCGATCTTCTGGAACCGGCGGGACAGGGCCCGATCCTTCTCGAAGTGCTGGCGGAACTCCTTGTAGGTGGTGGAGCCCATGCAGCGCAGCTTGCCGCCCTGCAGCGCGGGTTTCAGCAGGTTGGACGCATCCATCGCGCCGCCAGATGTCGCGCCGGCGCCGATGACGGTATGGATCTCGTCGATGAACAGGATCGCGTCGGGATGTTCCTCGAGTTCCGTCATGACGGACTTCAGGCGCTCCTCGAAATCCCCACGGTAGCGGGTGCCAGCGAGGAGGGCGCCCATGTCGAGCGAGTAGATCGTGGTGCCGGACAGCACCTCGGGCGTTTCGCCGGACACGATCTTCCGCGCGAGACCCTCGGCGATGGCGGTCTTGCCGACACCGGGATCACCCACGAGGAGTGGGTTGTTCTTGCGGCGGCGGCAGAGGACCTGCACGCAGCGCTCGACCTCCGAAGACCGGCCGATGAGCGGGTCCACGTTGCCCTTGCGGGCCTTCACGTTGAGATCGACGCAGTACTTGCCGAGCGCGCTTTCCTTGGAGGCATCCTCCTGCTGCGGTTCGGCCTGGGCGGTCTCCGCATCCTCGTCATCCTCGGAGGCCCCCGTGACGGGGCGGCTTTCACCGAAGGAGGGGTTCTTCGCGACGCCGTGCGCGATGAAGTTCACCGCGTCGTAACGGGTCATTTCCTGCTCCTGCAGGAAATAGGCCGCATTCGATTCGCGTTCGGCGAAGATCGCGACGAGCACGTTGGCGCCCGTCACCTCGGTGCGGCCGGAGCTCTGGACGTGGATCGCGGCGCGCTGGATGACGCGCTGGAACGCGGCGGTCGGCACAGCTTCGGACCCTTCGATCTCTGTGACGAGGGTCGACAGGTCGTCGTCGATATATTCATCCAGGGTCTTGCGGAGGCTGCTGAGGTCCACGTCGCACGCCCGCATGACCTTGGCCGCGTCGGGCTCGTCGATCAGGGCGAGGAGCAGATGCTCCAGCGTGGCGAATTCATGGCGTTTGGCGTTGGCGATGGCCAGCGCCGCGTGGATGGCATGCTCGAGGGTATTCGAAAACGACGGCACGTTGCGTGCTCCTTTCCTCATCGGGGCCGAACGAAGGGGGGCGGGCCCGCCTTCTCCAACCGTGGCCTCATGATCTTAAAGTTTGGTTGGTGGACGCCACGCTTCAAGTGTTTTCTTGCCTTGCACGGCCCGGTTGGGGCCTTCGTGCACGAATTGTGATCGAACGGGCCGCGTCGCGGGCCGCCGGACCGGCTGAACACCCGTCCCCGGCACCCCCGGCTCGTCCGATGCACCAGAGGCGCGAGCGCTCAGAAATTGTCCTTCCTGCGCCGGATCTCGGCAAACACCTCGGCATCCGAGGCATCTTCCATGCCGAGGCCCGACCGGATGGCCGGGTCGCCGGCGCGGAGGAAGGGGTTGGTCTCCTTTTCCTCGGCGAGGCTGGAGGGGACGGTTGCGTCACCCTTGGCGCGGGCCGCTTCGATCTGACCGGAGCGTCGGGCGAGGGCGGGGTTCTCGGGGTCCACCGTCATCGCGAAGCGGGCGTTGGCGGCGGTGTATTCGTGGCCGGAATAGACAATGGTGTCCTGCGGCAGGGCCGCGAGTTTGCGTAAGGATGTCCACATGGTGTCGGCATCGCCTTCAAACAAGCGCCCGCACCCCATCGCCATCAGGCTGTCCGCGGTGAAGACGGCGTCCGATCCGGGAAAGTGGAAGGCCACATGGCCCATCGTATGGCCCGAGACGTCGATCACGCGGCCCTTCTCGCCGCCGATCATGATCTCGTCGCCCTCCTCGACCTCGACATCGAGCGGGGGCAGGCGGTGCGCATCCGCCTTTGCACCGATGACGCGCGGGGACCAGTGGGTGCGCAGCGCCTCGAGGCCGCCGACATGGTCGGAATGGTGGTGGGTGATGAAGACCTTGCCGAGCTCCCACCCCCTGGCCTCGAGAACGGACTGGATCGGGCCGGCTTCGGGCACGTCGATCACGGCGGTGTCGTTCGTGACGGGGTCGTGAGCGATGAAGGCGTAATTGTCAGAGAGGCAGGGGACGGTGACGATTTCGAGCGGCACGGCGTTTCCTTTCCGCGGTGCTTGGGTAAGGTGTAGGCACTTCACCTAGCCGGGGACGCCGCCGCCTCAATGCATCTCGACGTATTGGATCTGAGGACTTTCTACTACCGGACCCAGCTGGGGCGCGTGGCGCAGCGCGCGGTGCGTCATCAGGTCGCTGCGCTCTGGGACGTCGAGCGTGCGCGCGGGCAGACCATCGCGGGCTACGGCTTCGCGGTGCCGCTCCTCCGGCCCTACATGGGAAGCGCACGGCGCGTGATCGGACTGATGCCGGGGCCGCAGGGCGTGATGCCGTGGCCGGCCGGTATGCCGAATCTCTCCGTCCTCTGCGAGGAGACCATGTGGCCGCTCGAGACGGGCCGGGTGGACCGGCTGATCGTCATGCACGGGCTGGAGACGTCGGAGCACCCGCCGGCGCTCCTCGAGGAATGCGCCCGGGTCTTGGGTCCGGGAGGGAAGGCGCTCTTCATCGTTCCGAACCGGGCCGGCCTCTGGGCCCGCCGGGATCGCACGCCCTTCGGCTACGGTCGCCCCTATTCGCTGTCCCAGCTCGAGGCGCAACTGAGCCGCCACGGCTTCGCCGCCGAACGCCATTCCGCCGCGCTCTTCTCGCCGCCGTCCTCGCGCCGCTTCTGGCTGCGGTCGGCGGATCTGCTGGAGCGGGTGGGGCGGCGCGTCTCCTCCTACTTCGCGGGCGGAGTGATCCTCGTGGAGGCCAGCAAGCAGGTCACGATGCCGCGCGCCCCTGGCGTCCGCGACATGGTTCGACGTCCGCTCGACGTGCTGGAGGGAGCCAAGCAGCCCGGAACCGCCGGGGCAACGTCCCGGATCAATAAGGGCATCGGGCGCTAAGGCGAGGCGGGACGGCATGTCTTCCCGCGGCACCGCCCGACCGGCGCCCGCGAGCAGGGATCGCGCTTTGCGCGTCGGATCCGCACACTCCACCCCTGATTGATATCCGCGCTGCATCGGCTCCGCTGCACCGGCGCGGGCAGGGGAGTCCCGGTGCCGTACCGCCTCCCGCCCATAAAAAACTCCGCCCCGGTCGCCCGAAACACTACGTCAGGCAAGTAAACAACGGGTTTCGAAGCATGAAGATAGGCGGGCAATAGAGTTGCGCGGCCCGAACCATGCTGCTAGACCCCCTCTCGATCTGACGGGGGCCGGTCGCGGCGCCCGTCGTTGTTTGCCCGGTCCTTCCATCGCGGGGGCCGGGACGCCATTCAACGATCCGGGCCGGCCACGATCGCGGCCGACAAACGAAGGGGTGGACGTGTCCGAAACGGCTTCGATTTCAAACAGTATCGCCGGGCGCTATGCCGCTGCCCTGTTCGATCTGGCCAAGGGCGAGGGTAAGCTCGACGTCCTCGAGCGGGATGTGGACACGCTGGCGGCCGCGCTCGACCAGAGCGCCGATCTGCGCGAGCTGATCCATTCGCCGGTCTACACCCGGCAGGAGCAGCGCACGGGCGTTCTCGCCGTGGGCGAGAAGGCGGGCCTCGATCCGCTGACCCGCAACACGCTCGGACTGATGGCCGACAACCGCCGCCTCTTCGCGCTGCCCCAGTTCGTCGCCGCCGCGCGGGAGATGATCGCTGAGGACAAGGGCGAGGTGACGGCCGACGTGACCTCCGCCATCGAACTGGACGACAGCCAGCGCGGACGTCTCGCCGAGACGCTGAAGTCCCGCTTCGGCAAGGATATCAAACTGAACACGACCGTCGACGATAGCCTCATCGGCGGTCTTATCGTGAAGGTGGGCTCCAAGATGATCGACACGTCGGTCCGCGCCAGGCTCGCCGCGCTTCGCAATTCGATGAAAGAGGTCGGGTGATGGCACTGCAAGCCGCGGAAATTTCCGCGATCCTCAAGGACCAGATCAAGAATTTCGGCCAAGAGGCCGAAGTGGCCGAGGTCGGCCGCGTCCTGTCCGTCGGTGACGGCATCGCGCGTGTTCATGGCCTCGACAACATCCAGGCCGGTGAAATGGTCGAATTCCCGGGCGGAATTCAGGGGATGGCGCTGAACCTCGAGATCGACAACGTCGGCGTCGTCATCTTCGGCTCCGACCGGACGATCTCCGAAGGTGACGTGGTCAAGCGGACCAACTCCATCGTGGACGTTCCGGTGGGCGATGCCCTCCTCGGCCGCGTGGTCGACGCTCTCGGCGATCCCGTCGACGGCAAGGGCGATGTCGCCGCCTCAGAGCGCCGCGTGGCGGACGTGAAGGCCCCGGGCATCATCCCGCGCAAGTCGGTTCACGAGCCGATGGCGACCGGCCTCAAGGCCATCGACGCGATGATCCCGATCGGCCGTGGCCAGCGGGAACTGATCATCGGCGACCGCCAGACCGGCAAGACCGCCGTGGCGCTCGACGCGATCCTCAACCAGAAGAGCTACAACGAAGCCGCTGGCGACGACGAGAGCAAGAAGCTCTACTGCATCTACGTCGCCGTCGGTCAGAAGCGCTCCACGGTCGCCCAGCTTCTCAAGAAGCTCGAGGAAACCGGCGCCATCGAGTACACCACCGTCGTCGCCGCGACGGCGTCCGACCCGGCGCCGATGCAGTACCTCGCGCCCTACACCGCGACCGCGATGGCCGAGTACTACCGCGACAACGGCCGCCACGCGCTGATCATCTACGACGATCTGTCCAAGCAGGCCGTGTCCTACCGCCAGATGTCCCTGCTGCTGCGCCGCCCGCCGGGCCGCGAAGCCTATCCGGGTGACGTGTTCTACCTGCACTCCCGGCTTCTGGAGCGCTCGGCCAAGCTCAACGAGGAGCATGGCGCAGGCTCGCTCACCGCGCTGCCGATCATCGAGACGCAGGCCGGCGACGTGTCCGCCTACATCCCGACGAACGTGATCTCGATCACCGATGGCCAGATCTTCCTCGAGACCGACCTGTTCTACCAGGGCATCCGTCCTGCCGTGAACACCGGCCTCTCGGTCAGCCGCGTGGGCTCCGCCGCCCAGACGAACGCGATGAAGTCGGTCGCCGGTCCGGTGAAGCTGGAGCTCGCGCAGTACCGCGAGATGGCCGCCTTCGCCCAGTTCGGCTCCGATCTCGACGCGTCGACCCAGCGGCTTCTGAACCGTGGTGCGCGTCTGACCGAGCTGATGAAGCAGCAGCAGTATTCTCCGCTGACCAACGCCGAGATCGTCTGCGTCATCTTCGCCGGTACGCAGGGCTATCTCGACAAGGTCGCCGTGAAGGATGTCAGCCGGTTCGAGAAGGGCTTCCTGCAGTTCCTGCGCAGCAAGCATGCCGATCTGCTGGACTGGATCACCACCGAGGACCCGAAGATCAAGGGCGACGCCGCCGACCGCATCAAGACGGTCATCGACGAGTTCGCGAAGGACTTCGCCTGATCGCGGATCGCCAGGAGCACTGAATGCCCAGTCTCAAAGACCTCAGAAACCGGATCGACAGCGTCAAGTCGACCCGGAAGATCACCAAGGCGATGCAGATGGTCGCCGCCGCCAAGCTGCGCCGTGCGCAGGAGGCGGCGGAGGCCGCGCGCCCCTATGCCGAGCGCATGGAACGGGTGATTGCAGGCCTCGCAAAGTCCGTCGAAGGATCGGAGGGCGCGCCGCGCCTTCTGTCCGGAACCGGCCAGGACGAGACGCGCCTGATGGTCGTCATGACCTCCGAGCGCGGCCTCTGCGGCGGCTTCAACTCGAACATCGTCAAGATTGCACGCAAGGCGATCCGCGATGCGCAGGCGGACGGCAAGACCGTCAAGATCCTGACCGTCGGCAAGAAGGGGCGTGACCAGCTCCGCCGCGATTTCAAGGATCTCTTCGTCGGCCACCATGACCTGAGCGAGGTCAAGCGCCTCGGTTACGGCGATGCGCAGAAGGTCGCGAAGGATATCCTCGATCGGTTCGATGCCGGCGAGTTCGACGTGGCGACACTGTTCTATGGCGAGTTCGAGAACGTCGTCGTCCAGAACCCGACCGCGCAGCAGATCATCCCGGCCGATACTTCCGGCATGGATGCGGGCGACGAAGGCGATGCGACGCTCTACGACTACGAGCCGAGCGAGGAGGAGATCCTTGCGGATCTGCTGCCCCGTGCCGTGGCGACCCAGGTCTTCACGGCGCTCCTCGAGAACGCCGCGTCCGAGCAGGGCGCACGCATGTCGGCCATGGACAACGCCACGCGCAACGCGGGTGACATGATCGACGACCTGACCATCGAGTTCAACCGATCGCGCCAGGCCGTCATCACCAACGAGCTGATCGAGATCATTTCGGGCGCCGAGGCGCTCTGACGAGACGGAGAGACCGAATATGGCAAACCCAACTGGCAAAGTGACCCAGGTCATCGGCGCCGTCGTGGACGTCCGCTTCGACGGCCACCTGCCCGAGATCCTGAACGCGCTGGAGCTGGACAACAACGGCAAGCGCCTCGTCCTCGAGGTCGCCCAGCACCTCGGCGAGAGCACCGTTCGCGCCATCGCGATGGACAGCACCGAAGGCCTCGTTCGCGGCCAGGCCGTGACGGACCTCGGCACGCCGATTTCCGTTCCGGTGGGCGACGCGACCCTCGGGCGGATCATGAACGTCGTCGGTGAACCCGTGGACGAGAAGGGCCCGGTGAACGCCGCCGAGACCCGCCCGATCCACGCAGAGGCCCCGCCGTTCGCGGCTCAGGCGACCTCGTCCGACATCCTCGTGACCGGCATCAAGGTCATCGACCTGCTCGCCCCCTATTCGAAGGGCGGCAAGATCGGCCTCTTCGGCGGTGCGGGCGTCGGCAAGACGGTTCTCATCCAGGAACTGATCAACAACATCGCGAAGGTGCACTCGGGGTACTCCGTGTTCGCCGGCGTCGGCGAGCGGACCCGTGAGGGCAATGACCTCTACTACGAGTTCATCGAATCCGGCGTCATCGACGAGAACGACCTGTCCAAGTCCAAGGTGGCACTGGTCTACGGCCAGATGAACGAGCCGCCGGGAGCGCGGATGCGCGTCGCTCTGTCTGGCCTGACCATGGCCGAGCAGTTCCGCGACCAGTCGGGCACGGACGTGCTGTTCTTCGTGGACAACATCTTCCGCTTCACGCAGGCGGGCTCCGAGGTGTCGGCGCTTCTTGGCCGCATCCCCTCCGCCGTGGGCTACCAGCCGACGCTCGCGACCGACATGGGCGCGATGCAGGAGCGGATCACCTCCACGAATGCCGGCTCGATCACCTCGGTTCAGGCGATCTACGTGCCCGCGGACGACCTGACCGACCCCGCGCCGGCCACGTCCTTCGCCCACCTCGACGCGACTACGGTTCTCAGCCGCGCGATCTCCGAGCTCGGCATCTACCCGGCCGTGGACCCGCTCGACTCCACCTCGCGGATCCTCGATCCGCAGGTCGTCGGCGAGGAGCACTACCAGGTTGCCCGTGACGTTCAGGGTATCCTCCAGCGCTACAAGGCGCTTCAGGACATCATCGCCATCCTCGGGATGGACGAGCTTTCCGAGGAGGACAAGCTGACCGTGGCCCGTGCCCGGAAGATCCAGCGCTTCCTGTCGCAGCCGTTCGACGTGGCCCAGGTCTTCACCGGTTTCCCCGGCGTGCAGGTTCCGCTCGACAAGACGATCGCCTCCTTCAAGGCTGTCGTCGCCGGCGAGTACGATCACCTGCCCGAGAGCGCCTTCTACATGGTCGGCGATATCGACGAGGCGGTCGCGAAGGCCGAGAAGATGGCCGCGGACGCGGCGTAAGGAGGCCAGATGGCTGACACGATGCAGGTCGATCTCGTCTCGCCGGAGCGCATGGTTGCTTCCGTGCAGGCGAGTGAAGTGCGCATTCCGGGGGCGGACGGCGATCTGACGGCGATGCCCGATCACTCGCCGCTGATCACCACGCTCCGTCCGGGCGTCCTCGTCATCGTCACCGGTGGCAAGGAAGAGAAGTATCTCGTCACGGGCGGCTTCGCGGAGATCGGCAAGGAGGGTACGTCCATCCTCGCCGAGCGCGCGCATCATGCCGACGAGGTGAGCCAGGAGATGATCGACCAGATGGTCGAGGAGGCGCATCAGGAATACGGCCGTGCCAAGGAAACTTGGCAGAACGAGCCGGGCCCGGTCGATGACGCAGCCAAGCTCCTGTCCGACATGGTCGCCGCCGGCGAGCATATCGGGCTCAGCCCGAAGCAGCCCTCTCTCTGAGGTAAGCGCTCACAGCTTTACGAAAGGCCCCGCGGGTTCACCCGGCGGGGCCTTTCTCGTTTCCGGGCATGGGGCCCGAAGCGGAGTTCGCTGCGTGACCCTCTGAACGTCGAAAGGCCCCGCGGGGCAAACCCGCGGGGCCTTCCGTCTGATCGCCGAAACGACCAGGCTGGATCAGTTGGCAGCCGGTGCCGTCTCGCCGGCGGGTGCCGTCTCGCCAGCGGGTGCCATCGGCTCTGCGGTGCCATCGACCGGGGCAACGCCGCCGTCCATGGCGCCGGTGGAACCGCCCATCGTGTCCGTCGCCGGCATCGGTGCCTGCTGGCGCTCACGGAAGACGTATTCCGGAGCCGCATCGGCCTCCTCGCGGGTCAGGTCGAGGGTGATTTCCCGGCCGTCGTTGTTGATGTTCAGTTCTTCCCAGTTGACGGCGATCTGCTTCGCGCCGATCCCGAGGAAGCCGCCCACGGAAACGATGGCGGACGTGATTTCACCGGCCTCTGCATCGAGCATGACGTCGTTGATATCACCGATGGTTTCGCCGTCGAGGGACGTCACAGTCGCACCCATGATCCAATCGCCGCGAAGCTCGGGAGCCTGCTGCTCGGTCTCGACGACCTCGGAATTGGCTTCCGGCGCAGCGACCTCGGCATCGGCTTCCATCTCGGCGTCCGGTGCGGCATCCATGTCGGCCTCAGCGTCCATGTCGCCTTCGGCATCCATGTCGGCCTCAGCGTCCATGTCGCCCTCGGCTTCCATGTCGGCTTCGGCATCCATGTCGCCCTCGGCTTCCATGTCAGCTTCGGCGTCCATGTCGCCTTCGGTCGTCGCTTCGGCGTCGGTTTCGCCGTCGGTCACGATGATCTGGCCGCCGTCTTCGGCCTGACCTTCAGTGACTTCCTCATCAGAATTCGTTGCGGCGTCCTGCGCCGCGAGCGGAACAAACGTGAGAGGCAGGATGGCCGTCGTTGCAATCAATGTCTTCCACATGGATTCTCTCCCTTTCGGGCGGCGCGAACAGGTGCGGGCCGCCATCTTACGAGGAGCCAAACGCCGCAAACTCCGTTTGGGATCTCAGTGACTTGCGCGATAAGCTGGTATTGGCCGGCGGCCTGTGTTTCATCGGCGGAACTCTGCCGGGTTTCATGGCCGGGCCTGCGTGCCCGGTGCCGATCGAGCGCTATGACGCCCGGGTCCCGGTATGTTCGGTTCGGCGAGGAAGGTGGCCGGTAATGAGGTTCATGCGAAATCACCTGATCGGCGTCGATCAGGGCAGTCTCGTTCTCTTCAGCGATTTCGAGACGGGAGGGCCGATGTGGACCGGGACGGGGCCGCGCGCCGTCGAGACACGGGTGCGGTTTTCAGAGACCTTTCGCGCCATCCCGTCGGTGCACGTCTCGCTCGCCATGTTCGATTTTGGCCGCGGCGCCAATCAACGGGCCGACGTGAGCGCGGAGGCGGTCGACGTTGCCGGGTTCACACTCGTGTTCCGCACGTGGAGCGACACGCGCGTTGCCCGCGTCCGGGCGAGTTGGATGGCCATCGGAGAGGCGGCGCATAACGACGACTGGGAAGGGCTCTACGACGACGCGTCGGGTAACGGGGCCGAAGATTAGGCAGAGCGCCCCGCGCGGCAGATTTCGGGCACAGAGACCAGCAATAGCGCCGCGCCTGCGAGGATGAAGAGCCAGTGGCCGATCAGCGCGAAAATCAGCGTTCCCGCCACACCCCCGGCGGCGAACGCGGTGAGCGTCAGGAGGTGGAGCTTCAGCTTGGGCAGCGCCTTGGCCCGGGCCGCGCCGCGCTCGGTCAACGCCGCGAGCTCGATCCCCACGTCGGTCGCCATGCCGGAGACATGGGTCGTACGGACCTGCGCACCCGAGATCATCGTCGTCACGGCGTTCTGCAGGCCCATCACGAAGCTGAGGACCACCATCAGGTGCATCTCCCCGGCGGTCCCGGGGCGGGCGAGGAGGAGGATGCCGAGGGGCACGAGGATGGCCGCCTCCGCCGCGATGGCGAGCGCATAGACCGAGCGGACGCGGTGCCGCTCGCCCGTCCGGACCGCGAAGGCGGCGAGGCCTGCGCCGCAGATGAAGGCCGCCACCAGCCCCGCAAAGGACAGAGCGAGGAGAATGTCCTGCCGCCCGAGATACTCGGCGAACATCGAGATGTTGCCGGTCATGTTCGCTGTGAAGGACCCTGCGACGAGGAAGCCGACGGCGTTCAGCGCACCGGCGATGAGGGACATGACACCGGCCAGGGCCAGGTCGATGGTCTCTGTGCGATCTTCGCCGACATGGATCAGCATGGGCCGGTTCCATCCCCTCCGGATGGGGCGGTGTTAGGGCAGGGGCACGCGAGGCGTAAGGTGACGTCGTGCCTCACGGCCCGAAAGACCGGCCCCGATCTGGCCGGCTCCCGGTCAGTACATGCCTTCGTAGATCGCCGAGAGCGTCTCGTGCTCGAACAGGGACGACACGGAAGTGCCGTTCCAGATGTTCAGGATGGCCTGGGCGAACATCGGCGCGGTGGGGACGATGCGGATGTTGCGCGCATTCAGGACGGCGTCCGACGGCTCGATGGAATCCGTGATCACGAGGGACTTCATTACCGATTTCTCGATCCGCTCGATGGCGGGGCCGGAGAGCACGCCGTGGGTGATATAGGAATGCACTTCGCCCGCGCCGGCCTCGACCAGCGTCTCGGCCGCCTTGCAAAGCGTTCCCGCAGTATCGCAGATATCGTCCACGATGATGCAGATCTGGTCCTCGACATCGCCGATCACCGTCATCTCCGCCACTTCTCCCGCCTTCTCGCGGCGCTTGTCCACGATGGCGAGCGCGCAGCCGATCCGCTGGGCGAGGTCCCGTGCGCGGGCCACGCCGCCGACATCGGGAGAGACGATGGTGATCTTGTCCTTCCGGTCCTTGAACTGGTTCAGCACGTCGAGCGCGAAGACGGGGGAGGAGTACAGGTTGTCCACCGGGAGATCGAAGAAGCCCTGGATCTGCGCTGCGTGGAGATCCATCGTCAGGACCCGGTCGATGCCGGCCGTCGCGATCATGTTGGCCACGAGCTTGGCGCTGATCGGCGTGCGGGCCTTGGTGCGGCGATCCTGCCTGGCATAGCCGAAATACGGGATCACGGCGGTGATGCGAGCAGCCGAGGAGCGCTTGAGCGCGTCGGCCATGATCAGGAGCTCCATCAGGTTGTCGTTCGCGGGGCGGGACGTCGGCTGGACGATGAACATGTCCTCTCCCCGGACGTTCTCGAACACCTCGACGAAGATTTCCTGATCGTTGAACCGCTCGACCCTGGCATCCACGAGGCCCACCGTCATTCCCCGGTGCATCGAAACCCGCCTGACGATCCCGCGCGCCAATGTGAGATTCGAATTGCCCGCGATGAGCTTCGGCTGGGTCATGTTCTTCATGGGGGGACCTTTTGTGGCGATTCGCGTGGGAGCATCGAGCGCGCCCTCGCCATACGGCCCTGCGCTGCCGATGGGAACCGCCGGTAGCGCTCCCGGCCCCTTGCGGGCGCGCGTAAGGCCTTGTTCGTGGCCGTGAGGCCGCTAGGGTCGCCAAAATTTACCACGAGCGGCGGGAGGCCCCGAGCATGGCCGGACTGGACTATTACTTCACGACGATCTCGCCCTTCGTCTATCTCGCGGGCCAAAGGCTCGAGGAGATCGCCGCGCGGCACGGTCTGACCGTCACCTACAAGCCGGTGGATCCGATGGCCCTCTTTGCCCGGACCGGGGGGACGCCGCCCGCCGAGCGGCATCCCAACCGGCAGGCGCTCAGGCTGCAGGAACTGCGCCGCCAGTCGAGGAAGCGGGGGCTGGAGCTGAACGAGAGACCGGCCTTCTTCCCGGCCAACCCGGCCCCGTCGGCCTACGCGATCATCGCGGCACAGGAAGCCGGCGGCGGCGATCTGGGCGCTCTCGTCCATGCACTCGCCCGCGCCTGCTGGGCCGAGGAAAAGGACGTCTCCGAGGACGAGGTGATCAAGGCCGCGCTCTCAGAGGCCGGATTCGATCCCGCCCTTGCCGATAGCGGCCTCCTTCTCGGCGCGGAAACCTATCCGCGGAACCTTGAGGAGGCGGTCGGCGCCGGCGTCTTCGGGGTCCCGTTCTACATCACGCAGGGCGGTGAACGGTTCTGGGGCCAGGATCGGCTCGAGGACCTGGACGCCCACCTTTCGGGCGAGCTCTGAGGCGTGGAGGGCGTACATCGCTTCGGACAGGGGCCTGAGACGGCCCTCGCGCTCCATTGCGCTCTCGCCAGCGGCATGGCGTGGCGCGGCGTCGGAGAGCGGCTCGGGGACCTCCTCACCCTGACCGCGCCCGATCATCCCGGCCACGGCACCGCGCCGGACTGGGACGGGACCGGGGAGTACGGCGCCGTGGCGCTTGAGCGCGCGCTTGAGGCCATGGACGGGCCGGGCGTCCTCATCGGGCATTCCTTCGGCGGCGTGGTCGCGCTGCGCCTTGCCGCGGCACGCCCCGATCTGGTCCGCCGTCTCGTCCTGATCGAGCCCGTGTGGTTCCGCGCGGCGGAAGGCACGGAGGCGTTCGAGCAGCTCCAGGCGGACATGGTGGGACTGGCCGCGAAGCTGGAGGAGGGGCCGGAGCCCGCCGCGCGATACTTCACCGACATCTGGGGCACCGGTCGTCCGTGGGAGGCGCTCGACGCCCGCACGAGAGCCTATACGGCGGACCGAATGCACCTCGTCATCGCCGCCGAGACCGGAAATTTCGGCGATCCCGCAGGGCTTGCGGCTCCGGGGGGGCTCGAAGGGCTGACCATGCCGGTCCTCCTTGCCGCGGGCTCCGAAAGTCACCCGGTGCAGCGCGCGGTGAACGACGCGCTCGCGGCGCGGCTGCCGCACGCGCGGCAGGTGATCTGGGACGGGGCAGGGCACCTCGCCCCGATCACGAAGCCGGACGTCGTTGCCAGGACGCTGAGGGAGTTCCTGACGGAGTGATCCGTCAGCCCGCGCGGGCCGCCTCGACGAACGCGTCCACCATCTCCTCCTTTGCGGACCAGTCGCAGACGAGACGTGCGCCGATGCGCGCCGCGCCGTCCCCCTCCAGCGGCGCCATCGTCGCGTAGCGGGCGCCCTTGGCATGGAGCGCGGCATGAAGCGCGCGGGGGGCCTCGAAGAAGATCATGTTGGCCTCGTGGCGGTGCATCAGGCTGATATCGGGCACGCTTGCCAGCCCCTCGGCGAGCCGGGCACAGGTGGCATTGGCGCGGCCGGCGAGATCGAGCCACAGGCCGTCCGCCAGATAGGCCTCCATCTGCGCCGTGAGATAGCGGTGCTTCGAGAAGAGATGCGCGCCGCGCTTGCGGCGCAGGTCGAACTCCCACGCCTTCTCGGGATCGAAGATCACCGCCGCCTCGACGCCCATACAGCCGTTCTTCGTGCCTCCGAACGACAGCGCGTCGAGGTCCCGCACAAGGTCGGACGGCGCGCAGCCCAGGGCAGCGACGGCATTGGCAAAGCGCGAGCCATCCATGTGGACCGGCAGCCCGTGCGCCCGGGCGACGCCCGCGAGCGTCGTCACCTCGTCCACCGTGTAGAGCGTCCCCCGCTCGGTCACATTCGTCAGGGAGACCGGTCCGGCCTGCACCTGGTGAACGGAGCGGCCGCCGGTGGCGGAGGCGGTGATCGCCGCTTCGAGCGCATCCGGGTCCATCTTGGCATCCGGCCCGGTCACGAGGGTCAGCTTGGCGTCCGAATAGAATTCCGGCGCGCCGCACTCGTCCTGTTCGATATGGGCGAGCTCGTGGCAGAAGATCGTGTCCCACGGGCGAGACAGGGTCGCGAGAAGGAGAGCGTTCGCCGCCGTCCCAGTCGCCACGAGCCTCACCTCCGCCTGCGGCGCGCCGAGGATCTCCCGCAGCCTCGCCGTCACGCGATCCATCGCGTCTTCCGCGCCGTAGGACGGAAGGTAACCCTCGTTCGCCGCGCTCAGGGCCTCCATCACACTGGGATGGACCGGGCCGGTATTATCGGATGCGAAGAACATCAGACCTCTCCTTCGATCAAGTAGTCCTCCCAATCCTCCTCAGGCACGTCGAACTCCGAGACGGTGATGTTCCGGCAGGACACGCCGGCCTTGTGGACCGTGGCGGGATCGCCGGAGATCAGCGGGTGCCAGTCCTCCAGCGGCCGGCCCTCCCACAGGAGGCGATAGGCGCAGGTCACGGGCATCCAGTAGGCGTTCGTCGCGATGTTTGTCGGGGAGAGCGTCACGCAGTCGGGTACGAAGGAGTGACGGGTCTCGTAATGGGTGCAGCGGCAGGTGGCATCGTCGAGGAGGCGGCAGGCGATGCGGGTATAGGCGACCTCGCCGGTCTCCTCGTCCTCGAGCTTGTTCAGGCAGCACTTGCCGCACCCGTCACAGAGCGCTTCCCATTCCGCGCCCGTCATCTCCGGCAGCGGAACGTTCTCCCAGAATTGCGGGCGCAGGCCCTGCTTCTCGCCCGGCTTGCGGGCGGGCTTCGGGGCAGGGCGCCTGTCGCGCCGGGGCCGGCTCACAGGGCCTCCAGCACGGCGCGGGCTTCTGCCTTGTCGCGGTCCATCTGGGCGATCAGCGTCTCGATGCCGTCGAACTTTTCCTCCGGGCGGAGAAACTCGACGAGGGCGACGGAAATTTCGGTGCCGTAAAGGTCGCCGTCGAAGTCGAAGAGGAACGTCTCCAGCTTCGCCGCGCCGCCGTCGAACATGGGCCGTACGCCGAGGGACGCGACGCCCTGCCACGAGCCGGCATGGGGGCCGTCCAGTATGTCGACGAGTACGGCATAGACCCCGAGCTTCGGCAGGAGGAGCCCCTCCATTCCGAGATTGGCGGTGGGGTAGCCGAGCGTGCGGCCCCGCTTGTCGCCGTGCTCGACCGGTCCGTCGACGCGGTGCCAATGGCCGAGCATCGCGGCGGCATCCCGGGGGCGGCCCTCTTCGAGCGCCGCACGCACGCCGCTCGAGGAGACGCGGGACGCGCCGTCCCCAAGGCCGAAAGCGGGCAGGATCGTCACGCCGAAGCCGTTCGTCTCCCCCAGCCGGACAAAGGCCTCGGCATCCCCGGCGCGGCCCTTGCCGAAGCGGAAATCCTCGCCGACGACGGCATGGGTGAGGCCGAGGGTTGCGGCACAGATCTCGGCGCAGAACGCCTCCGGGGAGAGGTCGCGCACCCGGTCGAACTCGATCTCGAACAGAAGATCCAGCCCCAGCTTCTCCAGCCTGTGCGCGCGCGTATCGGGCCGCATCAGCCGGAAGGGCGGGGCGTCCGGCGCAAAGACCTCGCGCGGATGCGGCTCGAAGGTCAGCACGGCACGGGACGCGTCCGGCGCGGCCTCCCGCGCGCGGTCCAGAATGGCCTGATGGCCCAGATGCACGCCGTCGAAATTCCCGATCGCCGCGCAGGCGCCCCGGTCGGACGGCAGGACATCGTCGATCGTTCGGATGCGCCTCATGGTCCGCGAGGTAATCCCAGCTTGGCGGAAGGGCAAGCCGTCGGGGCGCAGCGTCAGCGGAGTTGGCCCATGGCATAGGTGGCCGGAACCTGCTCTTCGGAGAGATGTGCGTCGAGCCGGGCAGGATCGGGCTGGCCAGCCGGCCCTTCGCCGGTTCCGGTTTCCTTCAGCGACAGGCCCCCTGTGATGAAGAGGCTGTCCATCCCCTCGCCGAGCGCGCCGCGAATATCCGTGGCCGGGCCGTCCCCGATGCACAAGATGCGGTCGTCCGAGACGGGGGCGACCTCGACGAGCCGGCGCCGGGCAAGGTCGTAGATCGGCGGATGCGGCTTGCCGAAGTAGAGCGATGTGCCGCCCATCTCCTCGTAGAGCTTCGCGACGGCGCCGGCGCACCATTCCCGCTTCTCGCCGCGATCCACGACGATATCGGGATTGGCGCAGAGAAGCTTCATTCCCTTGGTCTTGGCGTAGAGCAGTTCGCCGCGCAGGACGGAGGGATCGGCCGTGCTGTCGAAGGGGCCCGTGCAGACGATGCCCTCGGCCTCGTCCAGGGGCACGGTGCGGATCTCGGCGGGGCTCTTCAGAAGGTGGATCGGCTCGAAGAACGGCGCCTCCTCGGGCGTTCCAATATGGAAGACGCGTGTCCCAACGGCGCCTTCGAACATCGCGAGGCGCGCGCTGTCTCCGGAGGTCGCGATGGTATCCCAGGCCTCGTGCGGGACGCCGAGCTCGTCCAGCTGCTTCTCCACCTCGGCGCGGGGGCGGGGGGAGTTGGTCAGAAGGACGACCTTGCCGCTGCTCTTGCGGAACGCCACCAGCGCGTCGACGGCGCCTTGGTGCGCGCGGACCCCGTCATGCACGCAGCCCCAGAGGTCGACGAAGGCCGCGTCGTACTGTGTCGCGATCTCGGACAGGCTTTCGATGATGCGGACCATGCTGGCTGTCTCCCGTCTGATACCGGCGCGCCGGTGCGCCCTTCGTCCGCCCCCTACCGCATGGAACCTGCGCCGCCCAGCCAAATGAGACGGGCGGGGGGCCGCGCCGGCACGATTGTTTTTGCGGCCTGGCAGGTTCAGAACGGAGCCCCCGAACCGATTGCGGAGATCCGCCCATGATCACCAGACCCGTCACACCCACCGATGCGCCGCGCATCTCCACCATGCTTCAGGCCCACGTCGCCGCCGGCAAGCGCAGTTCGCCGGCGGACGAGGCCTTCGTGCTCGAGCGGTACATCGACGATCCGGCCCGCATCGCGTGCACCCTTGCGGAGGATGACGCGGGGAGCCTCCTGGGGTTCCAGTCGCTGACGCTCGCCGCCGAGGGGAATCCCTACGGAACGCCCGCGGGGTGGGGCATCATCGGCACGCATGTTGCACCGGGTGCAGGGCGCGGCGGTGTCGGATCGCGGCTTTTCGAGGTGACGCAGGCGGTCGGTCTGGAGGTTGGCCTGCGGGATATCGAGGCGGTGATAGGCGTGCGGAACGTCGAGGGGCAGGCCTATTACGAGAAGATGGGCTTCATCACCCACCGCCTTGAGGGTGACGCCATCGCCAAGCGGTACCGCTACGGTCGCTGAGCCCCGCCGCTCCAACGAAAAGGGGCGCTCCCGAAGGAGCGCCCCCAAAGATCCGGATGGATCGGCTGACTTACATCATGCCGCCCATGCCGCCCATGTCGGGCATGCCGCCGCCGGCGCCGCCCTGGCCTTTCGGCTCGGGCTTGTCGGCGATCATGGCTTCCGTGGTGATCAGAAGCGCGGCCACGGAGGCTGCATCCTCGAGCGCGGTGCGGACGACCTTCGCGGGGTCGATCACGCCGAACTTGAACATGTCGCCATACTCTTCGGTCTGCGCGTTGAAGCCGAAGGACAGATCCTGGGATTCACGGATCTTGCCGGCAACCACGGAGCCGTCGACGCCGGAGTTCTCGGCGATCTGGCGCAGCGGAGCTTCCAGGGCCTTACGGACGATGGCGATGCCGGCGTCCTGATCGGCGTTGACGCCGGTGAGACCGTCGAGGGCCTTGCCGCCCTGGACGAGGGCGACACCGCCGCCGACGACGACACCTTCCTGAACCGCGGCGCGGGTTGCGTTGAGCGCGTCGTCGACGCGGTCCTTACGCTCCTTGACCTCGATTTCGGACATGCCGCCGACGCGGATGACGGCGACGCCGCCGGCCAGCTTGGCAACACGCTCCTGGAGCTTCTCACGGTCGTAGTCCGAGGTGGTCTCTTCGATCTGCGTGCGGATCTGGGAAACGCGGGCCTCGATCTCGGCCTTTTCGCCGTGACCGTCGACGATGGTGGTCTCGTCCTTGGTGATGTTCACCGTCTTGGCGGAGCCGAGCATGTCCATCGTGACATTCTCGAGCTTCATGCCGAGATCTTCGGAGATCACCTGGCCGCCCGTGAGGATCGCGATGTCCTGGAGCATGGCCTTGCGACGGTCGCCGAAGCCCGGGGCCTTGACGGCAGCGATCTTCAGGCCGCCGCGCAGCTTGTTGACCACGAGGGTCGCCAGCGCTTCGCCTTCCACGTCCTCGGCGATGATGAGGAGCGGCTTCTGGGACTGGATGACCTGCTCGAGGAGCGGCACGAGCGGCTGCAGCGAGGAGAGCTTCTTCTCGTGCAGAAGGATCATGCAGTCGTCGAGTTCGGCGACCATCTTGTCGGGGTTGGTGACGAAGTAGGGGGAGAGGTAGCCGCGGTCGAACTGCATGCCCTCGACGACTTCGGTCTCGGTCTCGAGGCCCTTGTTCTCCTCGACGGTGATGACACCCTCGTTGCCGACCTTCTGCATCGCGTCGGCGATCTGACGGCCGATCTCGGCCTCGCCGTTGGCGGAGATGGTGCCGACCTGGGCGACTTCGTCGCTGTCCGTTACGTCGCGGGCGGCGTCACGGATGTGCTGCACGACCTTGGACACGGCGAGGTCGATACCGCGCTTGAGGTCCATCGGGTTCATGCCGGCGGCGACGGACTTGAGGCCGTCCTTGATGATCGCCTGGGCGAGAACGGTGGCGGTGGTGGTGCCGTCGCCCGCTTCGTCGTTGGTGCGGGAAGCGACTTCCTTCACCATCTGGGCGCCCATGTTCTCGAACTTGTCCTCGAGCTCGATCTCCTTGGCGACCGACACACCGTCCTTGGTGATGCGGGGGGCGCCGAAGCTCTTCTCGATGACGACGTTACGGCCTTTGGGGCCGAGCGTGACCTTCACCGCGTCGGCGAGGATGTTCACGCCCTTGAGCATGCGGTTGCGGGCATCGGTGTCGAATTTGACGTCTTTTGCAGCCATGTGATGCTACTCCTGACTAATGGTATTGAATTGGGAAGGAGGGACGTCGCTCAGGAAATGATTCCGAGGATGTCGCTTTCCTTCATGATCAGCAGCTCTTCGCCATCGACGGTCACCTCGGTGCCGGACCACTTGCCGAACAGGACCTTGTCGCCTTCCTTGACGGCCATCGGAGCCAGCTCTCCGCTATCCTTGCGGGCACCTTCGCCGGCCGCCACGATCTGGCCCTCGGCGGGCTTTTCCTTGGCGCTGTCGGGGATGATGAGACCGCCCTTGGTCTTCTCGTCGGATTCGACGCGGCGAACCAGGACACGGTCGTGCAGGGGTTTGAATGCCATTTGGAACGCTCCTCGCGCATTGGATTTCATCTGTTGTCACTCACCGGGTGCGAGTGCCAACGGAGCTGATCTAGGGATACCCGCGGGACGTGTCAATACGGCGTCGGGGACCCATTGCGGTCAGCAGGGGGGGCGTGATCGGCCGCAGCGCGAATGCGCCGAAGGACGGTCGGGAGGCATCCGAAATCCGAAGCCGGAAGCGCTGGTGATGCCGCGGGATCGAGCCCTCCCGCGGCTTGTCCTGCCCCAATGAAGAAACCGCGTTGCGAGGGAACACACCGGCCCTCCGCCGGCGTTTGTCAGGTGAGTGTTTGAGCGAACGCAAGGGAAAGGATTTGCCATGACCGATGCGACCGATGACGACATCTGGGATCACGAACGCCGGTTCTGGACGGGTCACGCCGCCTTCCACGACAAGACCGTTCCAGCGGACACGATCATGGTCTTCGGCCCGCCACTTGGCGTGACCAAGGGCGACGAGGCCCGCAAGGCGCTCGACGAGGCGCCGGACTGGAGCGGTGTCGAAATGAGCGAGAAGAGCATCGCGCGCCCGGCGAAGAATGTCGCCGTGACGGGATATCTCGCCGAGGGCGATGCCGGGAACGGCGCGATCCACCGGGTCTACTGCACGTCGGTCTGGATCGCGCGGGACGATGGCTGGGTCCAGGCCCAGCACCAGCAGACGCCGGCGCCGGACCACTGATCCCGCCGCTGGTCGGGCGTCACTCGGCCTGCGGATCGGGCGCCTGATCCCCGCCGTCGGCATTCGGCGGGGCCGCGTCCTGTCCGGGAACAGGCGCTGGAGCCGGGGTCGGTGCGGGGCCGGGAGCCGGGGCCTGCCGCTCAGTCCTGTCGATTGGTGCGAAGCCGCCGACGCTCATGCCGTTCACGCGCCACGCGGCCTGCACCTGTTCGAAGGTCAGATCGAAGCTGATATGCTCCGGATAGGCCGGAACGTACCCGACGAGCCGCAACTGCCGGGAATCCGGCGTCGTCTCGAACCGAAGAATCTCAGGTTCGAGCGCCAGCGCCGGGAGGAGGTCCGGCCCCGCGCTTCTCAGGTTCGAGAAGAAGGCGCCGAGCGCCGCCGGATCGTTGGTTGCGGCGAAGGACGGCGCCGCGATGTCCCTCAGGACGGTGTAGTTGCCGGTCCTGTTCGCCTGCGAGATGGCGGCGAGCGTGTCCCGGATCAGCGCGGTGGCGTAGCTTTCCTCGATCGTGACGCCACCCGGGGCGGTCAGGACTTGTGCAGACAGGGGAGCGGCGAGGCCCCCCGAGACGAGGAGCACCGCCGCAAGAAGCGGCGGTGCGAGTTTGCTGATGGTCATGCTCAGAACGAGTAGGAGAAGCCGACGCGGCCGCCGGTCGAGCCGTGGTCGAAGCCGTGTGCGACACCGAGGTCGATCTGCATGTTGCCGTTGACGCGGTACCCGAAGCCGAATGCCGCCGCGGAGGAGCCTTCGAAGAAGCCAAGGCCGCCGGACATCGCGAAATCCGAGCCGGGCGCGACGTAGGGCGCGCTCATGGCCATCGCCATGGCGATGCCTTCCTCGTTGCGGTCGATGTCGTCGGACATGTCCTCGAACTGGTCCTGAAGCTCCGCGACGCCGGCCCCGAGGGCGCTGATCGCCGGCATCATGGTGGTGTCCACCGCGAGGTTGCCGGCGGCATCGGACGTCACCACACCGACGGGCGTTCCCTGCGCCGCCGTGCTGGCCTCGGACGTGACGCCGGCCAGCGTGTAGGTGTTGGCCGCGTTGCCGACGGAGACCTGGTTCGCCCGGGTCGTCGTCACGCCTTGGCCGATGGCGACGGCGTTCGACTGCGCCGCATTCGCTCCGTTGCCGAAGGAGAGGGAATTCGCCCCGCCCGCGGAGGACTGGTTTCCGAGGGCAACGGCGTTTTCACCAGAAGCGCTCGCGGCCTCGCCGACCGCGAGAGAGCGGACACCGGTCGCCGAGGCGAGGTGACCGAAGGCCTGCGCGCGCTCGGCGGTCGCTTCGGACCGCCAGCCGATCGACGTGGTGCCGGCACCGTTCGCCGCCGCCTCGCCGCCGAGGACTGTGGAGCTGTTGCCGATGGAGGAGGCACCTGCGCCGATGGCGATGGAGTCGACCCCGGAGACGGTTGCGCCGGCGTTCTGGCCGCTATCCTCGGTGCCATCTTCGCCGTCGGCGTTGTTGTTGCCGCCGATCGCGATGGAGCCGACACCCGATGCGCTGCTGTCCTCGCCGATCGCGACGGCCTGCAGGTTGGTCGCGCTGGCCTGGTGGCCGACGGCGGTGGCGAAATCGTCCGTCGCTTCCGACTGCCAGCCGAGAGCGGTCGTCCCCGGGCTGGTGGCGTTGCTCTCGCCGCCGATGGCCGTGGTCGAGGGGCCGGCTGCGTTCGCCTCGTCGCCGATGGCGAGGGCGTCAGCGCCGTTCGCGACCGATTCATTGCCGATGGCGGTGGCATTGTCCGACTGGGCATCGGCGTTCTCGCCGACCGCGAGGGAGCGTACCCCCTGTGCCGTCGCAAGGTGGCCGAAGGCCTGCGCGCGTTCGGCGGTCGCTTCGGAGCGCCAGCCGATCGCCGTGGTGCCGGCGCCGTCCGCTACGCCCTCGCCGCCGAGGACGGTGGAGCTGTTGCCGGTGGAGGAGGCACCCGCGCCGATGGCGATGGAATCCACCCCGGAGACGGTCGCGCCGGCGCCTTGGCCGGTGTCGTCCGTGTCATCTTCGCCGTCGGCATTGTTGTTGCCGCCGATGGCGATGGATCCGACACCGGACGCGTCGCTGTCCTCGCCGATCGCGACAGCTTGCAGGTTGGACGCGCTGGCCTGGTGGCCGACGGCGGTGGCGAAGTCGTCGATGGCTTCGGATTGCCAGCCGATGGACGTCGTTCCCGCGCCGGTCGCGTCGCTCTCGCCGCCGATGGCCGTGGTCGAGGGGCCGGACGCGTTCGCTTCGGAGCCGATCGCGACACCGTCCACGGAGTCCTCGGTCACAAGGGCGCTTTCGCCGAGAGCAACGCCGTTCGTGGCCCCGGTCTCGACGGTTGCACCGGCGCCGATGGCCACGGAGTTGGTCGCGTTGGCCGTGCCGCCGCCGGCGTCATAGCTTTGGGCGATTGCGGAGCCGGCGCCGAGGGAGAGGGCAAGAACGGAGGCGCAGGACAGCCGCAGGGCGGACGAACGGACGGACGCGCGCTGAGCGCGTTCGATTTCAAAGAACATGGAGATCCCCAGGTTACAGACAAACTTTTCAAGCAGGGCTGCCCCTCCCCAACGCGACGCGGCCCCTCGGCAACTCTGCCCCAAGGTTAACGCTGCGTCCGTCGCCCTGTCGTCTCCGAGTCCGATTGAGGCGGGAATGTGGCATTTGAGCCGCGTGCCGCACCCCCATGACATTGCGCCTGCGTCCCGCTAGATACGCCTCGAACGTCGACAGAGGATTTTCGCGATGACCCTTCAGGTATTCGGCCACAAGGCCCCCGACACCGACGCCACCTGCTCCGCAATCATCTGGGCGTGGTATCTCTCCGAACATCGCGGCACGCCCGCCGTCGCGCGCATTCTCGGCGAGCCCAACACCGAGGCTGCCTTCGTCCTGCAGCGCTGGTCCCTCGAGCGCCCCGAGATCATCGAGGACGTCGCGCCGGGCGATGCCGTCGTGATCGTGGATACCAACAACCCCGCGGAGCTGCCCGCCGGAATCGCCGAGGCCGACATCCGCGAGATCATCGACCACCACAGGCTGACCGGCGGCCTCGAGACCACGGTGCCGATCAACATCACCGTCCGCCCCGTCGCCTGCACCGCGACGATCCTGCATGACCTGATGGGCGCCGATGCGTCGACCATGCCCGAGGGCATCAAGGCGGCGATGCTGTCCTGCATCCTGTCCGACACGCTGGAATTCCGCTCCCCCACCACCACGGATGTCGACCGTGCGCTGGCCGAGCAGCTTGCCGGTGAACTGGACATCGTGATCGCCGATTACGCCGAAGAACTCTTCGCCGCGAAGTCCGACGTCTCCCGCTTCTCCGAAGCCGAGCTTCTGAGGATGGACAGCAAGGAATGCGAGGTCGACGGCACCAAGTACCGCGTGTCCGTCCTCGAGACCACGAGCGCCCAGTCGATCCTCGCCCGCAAGGAGGCGCTGAAGGATGCGACCGCCGCAGTGGCCGCCGAAGATGGTGTGGACGAGGTCCTGCTCTTCGTTGTCGACATCCTGCGCGAGGAAGCGACGATGCTGATCCAGAACGAGCGCGTAAAGGGCGTGGCGGAGCGCAGCTTCGATACGACCGTGTCGGGGGATACCGTGGTCCTGCCGGGCGTGATGAGCCGCAAGAAGCAGATCATTCCGGCCCTCAAGGGCTAGGATTATCCAAGGGGGAGCGCGCCGCAGCCGGGGCGCGCTCCCCTTGCGATGCAGGCCGCGTCGACTGCGCGGGGCGGCTCCCGCACACTTTCAGCAGTTCGGCACGTTCACCGCGAGGCCGCCAAGCGCGGTCTCCTTGTACTTCTCGCTCATGTCGGCGCCGGTCTGGCGCATCGTCTCGATGCAGGCGTCGAGCGGGACGAGGTGCTCCCCCGATCCGCGGAGCGACAGGCTCGCCGCGCTGATCGCCTTGACCGCGCCAAGGCCGTTGCGCTCGATGCAGGGCACCTGAACGAGGCCGCGGACGGGGTCGCAGGTCATGCCGAGATGATGCTCCAGGGCGATCTCGGCGGCGTTCTCCACCTGCGCCGCGTTCGCCCCCAGGACCGCGCTCAGACCAGCCGCGGCCATCGCCGCCGCGCTGCCGACCTCGGCCTGACAGCCGGCCTCCGCCCCCGAGATCGAGGCATTGCGCTTCACGAGACCGCCGATCGCAGCCGCGGTCAGCAGAAAGTCCGGTAACCGGTCACGGGTGGCGCCCGGCACATGGTCGAGCCAGTAGCGTATGACAGCCGGGATCACCCCGGCCGCGCCGTTCGTGGGGGCGGTGACGACCTGACCGCCAGCGGCGTTCTCCTCGTTCACCGCCATGGCATAGGCCAGGGTCCAGTCGTGGATCGTATGCGGTGCGGAGAGGTTGCGGCCGTACTCCTCCTTCAGGGCCCGGACGATGGCCGGAGCGCGGCGCTTGACGTTGAGGCCGCCGGGCAGGATCCCTTCGGTCTCGAGGCCGCGCGCGATGCAGGCCTCCATCACCTCCCAGAGCCGCTTGATCCCGGCGTCGATCTCAGCGCCGGACCGGCGGGCACGCTCGTTCCTCAGCTGCACCTCGGCGATGGTGAGCCCCTCCCGCGCGCAGACCTCCAGAAGCCCGGCAGCCGTGGAGAAGGGCAGGGGGAGGGCGGGGCCGGTCTCCTCTCCCGGGCCGGTCTTCAGCTCGTCCTCGGTGACGACGAAACCGCCGCCGACGGAGTAGTAGACCTCCGACAGGATCACGTCGCCCTGCGCGTCCGTCGCCATGAGGCGCATGCCGTTGGCGTGGCCGGTGAGCGGGGTGTCGTAATCGAAGACGAGGTCGGAGGCGGGGTCGAAGGCGAGGGGGCCGAAGCCATCGGGCGTCACGGTCTTCTCCAGGCGAATCCGCTCCAGTGCCGCGTCCGCCGCGTCCTTGTCGTAGGTTTCCGGCTCGAACCCGGCGAGGCCGAGGATCGTGGCCCGGTCCGTCGCATGGCCCACACCGGTGAAGGCAAGCGATCCGTGGAGGGAGGCACGCAGGCCGTGGGGCTGGAAGGGGGAGGCGCGCAGCCGCGACAGGAACCGCGCGGCGGCGACCATCGGTCCCATCGTGTGGGACGAGGAGGGGCCTATTCCGACCTTGAAGATATCGAAGACGCTCAGGAACATGAACCGCAGCCTAGCACCCTTTCGCCGGCGACATGACCCGCAAGCGACGCAACGCCGCGCAAAGGCGGTCGATGAGGCCGTATTCGGGCCTCGCCGCTGGACCGGATTCGCCCTATAAGCGGCGAAACCTCAAGGATGAGCCGGAGTCCGACGACGATGCCCGAGACCCTATCCCCCATCGAGCGGGCGAAGCACGCCGCCGCCTGGCGCGCCGCCGCGTTCGTCGAGAGCGGGATGCGCGTGGGACTGGGCACCGGCTCGACCGCGGCATGGATGGTCCGGCGGCTCGGGGAGCGGGTGGCCGAGGAGGGCCTGCAGATCGTCGGCGTGCCGACCTCGTCGCGCACCGCCGACCTCGCCCGGCAGGTCGGCCTCACGGTCGCCTCGCTCGACGAGGCGAAATGGCTCGACCTGACCATCGACGGGGCGGACGAGTTCGACGGCGCGCTCAATCTGGTCAAGGGCGGCGGCGGGGCGCTTCTGCAGGAGAAGATCGTCGCCACGGCCTCCGACCGGATGATCGTGATCGCGGACGCGGCGAAGGAGGTCTCCGCGCTCGGCTCCTTCCCGCTGCCCGTGGAGGTCGTCCCCTTCGGCTGGCAGACGACCAAGGCGCTGGTCGTCGAAACGCTGGTGAACATGGACGTGCTCGGCCGCGAGGCCACGCTGCGCATGAACGACGACGTGCCCTACGTCACGGATGAGGGGAACTACATCCTGGATCTGAACCTCCTTCGGATCGGCAATGCGCGGCAGCTATCGCTGGTGGTGAACCAGATACCGGGCGTGGTGGAGAACGGGCTCTTCATCGACGTCTGCGACATGGTCGTGATCGGGCATGGGGACGGTTCGGTCACCCTTCGCGACCCCTCCGGGACCGCGGCGCACAGCGCGGCGCCGATCGAAGGCGAGAGCGGCAACATCTTCGCCGAAGGCGACTGACAGGCCCCGCCCGGCGCGGCGGGGAAGACGCAAGACAGGCAAGCGGAACGACATCATGGACTTCGACTACGATCTCTTCGTCATCGGCGGCGGCTCGGGCGGCGTGCGCGCGGCCCGGCTGGCCTCCGCCGAAGCCGGCGCGAAGGTTGCGCTGGCCGAGGAAAGCCGCATGGGCGGCACCTGCGTCATTCGCGGCTGCGTGCCGAAAAAGCTGATGGTCTTCGCATCGGAGTACAACGAGAAGATCCGCGAGGCGTGTGATTACGGCTGGGACACGGGCCCCACGACGTTCGACTGGTCGACCTTCCGTCCAAAGATGCATGCCGAGCTCGACCGGCTGGAGGGCATCTACCGCCGCAATCTCGAGAAAGCCGGCGTCGAGATCTTCGACAGCCGTGCGCGCCTCAAGGACCCTCATACCGTCCAGTTCGCGAACGGCGTGACCAAGACGGCCAAGCACATCCTCGTCGCCGTCGGTGGCTGGCCGGTCTTCCCGCCCATCGAGAATGCCGAGGAACTCGGCATCTCCTCCAACGACGTGTTCCACCTCGACACGCTGCCCGAGCGGCTCCTGATCATCGGCGGTGGCTACATCGCGTGCGAGATGGCCTGCATCTTCAACGGGCTCGGCTCCGAGGTGCATGTGTGGCAGCGCGGCGGCCAGATCCTGAACGGCTTCGATGAGGAAGCGCGCGGCCATATCGCCGAGGACATGACGTCCCATGGCATACAGCTTCACTCGGGGACGAACATCCACGAGATGACGCGCCACGAGGATGGCGTGCGCATCCGGGTGAAGAGCACGACCGGCAAGGACGAGGTGTTCGACACCGTCCTCTTCGCGACGGGCCGGAAGCCCAACACCGCCGACCTCGGCTGCGAGGAGGCGGGGCTGGAACTCGGCCGCCACGGCGAGATCGTGGTGGACGATTACAGCCAGACAGCCGTTCCGTCGATCTACGCCATCGGCGACGTGACCGGCCGCATGGAGCTGACCCCCGTGGCGATCCGGGAGGGGGCCGCTTTCGTCGAGACCGTCTTCAAGGGCAACCCCACGAAGCCCGATCACGACCTCGTCCCGACTGCGATCTTCACCCAGCCCGAATACGGCAGCGTCGGAATGACGGAGGAGGAGGCGCAGGCCGAGCGGCCGATCGACGTCTACTGCACCTCCTTCCGGCCGATGCAGCAGGCCTTCATCGACCGCGAGGATCGCGTGATGATGAAGCTCATCGTCTGCAAGGAAAGCCGCAAGGTGCTGGGGTGCCACATCGTGTCTGACCACGCCGGGGAGATGATCCAGTTCGCCGCGATCGCCATCAAGATGGGCGCGACGAAGGAGGATTTCGACCGGACCGTGGCCGTCCACCCGACCGTCGGCGAAGAAATGGTAACCATGAAGACGCCCACGCGGTCGGGCTGACATTCGCGTCAGGGCGCTTGCGCATCGGCGCGGGTCCGCCCACCTTCTAACAAAGTGAACATCTGAGGAGGAACCCGAGGATATGGCAGGCAATAACGGCGGCCCCTGGGGCGGCAGCGGCGGCAATTCCGGCGGAGGCCGGGGGCCCGGCGGATCCGATCCCGAGGGCCCCGGAGGCAACGGTCCCCGCCGTCCGGCCGGCAACGGCTCCGGGCAGGGCATGTCCGAGATCGACCAGATCGTGCGCAAGGGGCAGGAGCAGCTCCGCGTCCTCATGGGCGGCAAGGGCAACAACGGCGGCGATCCGAACCGCGGCGGCGGCGGTGGCGGCGGTGGCTTCCACCTGTCCCGCGGCACCTTCGTGCTCGCGGCCCTCGTCGCGGTCGTGCTCTGGGCTTTCGCCTCGCTCTACTCGGTGCGTCCCGAGGAACAGTCCGTCGAGCTCTTCCTCGGCGATTACTATTCCACTGGCAACCCGGGCCTGAACTTCGCTCCCTGGCCGCTGATCACGCATGAGGTGATCCCGGTGACGCGCGAGCGCACCGAGCAGCTCGGCGTGCCCGGCGACAGCTCTCCGGGCGAGCAGGACGGACTGATGCTGACCACCGACGAGAACATCGTCGACATCGACTTCGAAGTGGTCTGGAACATCTCCGACCCCGCCCGCTTCCTGTTCAACCTCGCCGAGCCCGAGGCGACGATCCGCGCCGTGTCCGAAGCCGCGATGCGGGAAGTCATCGCCCAGTCGGAACTCGCTCCGATCCTCAACCGGGACCGCGCGCTCATCGCCGATACGGTTCAGACCCTCATCCAGGACACGCTCGACGCCTACGACGCCGGCGTGAACATCGTCCGTCTCAACCTCGACAAGGCCGACCCGCCCGCCGAGGTGATCGACGCGTTCCGCGAGGTGCAGGCAGCCGAGCAGGAGCGCGACCGTCTCCAGCGGCAGGCCGATGCCTATGCCAACCGGGTTCTTGCCGGCGCGCGCGGTGAAGCGGCCCAGACGCTCGAACAGGCCGAAGCCTACCGCGCCGAGGTCGTGAACGCCGCCCTCGGTGAGGCGAGCCGCTTCACCTCCGTCGTCGAGGAGTACCGCAAGGCCCCCGAGGTCACGCGCAAGCGTCTCTACCTCGAGACCATGGAGCGCATCCTCGGCAATGTGAACAAGATCATCCTCGACGAGGATACCGGCGCCGGCGGACAGGGCATCGTTCCCTACCTCCCGCTGAACGAGCTGCAGCGCGGCTCGGCGGGCGGCGCATCCCAGCGCAGCGGCCCTGCCGCCGCACAAACCACGTCCACGGGAGGCAATTGATATGGGCAAGGCCGCAATTTCGCTGATCGTGGCGGTGGTGATCCTCGTCGTCGTCGCGTCCTCCTCGCTCTTCATCGTCGACGAGCGGGAAAAGGCCCTCGTGCTCCAGTTCGGGCAGATCAAGGACGTGAAGGAGGAGCCCGGGCTCGCCTTCAAGATCCCGCTGATCCAGGAGGTGGTGCGCTACGACGACCGGATCCTCGCGCTCGATACCGACACCATCGAGGTCACCCCCTCCGATGACCGGCGCCTTGTCGTGGACGCGTTCGCGCGCTACCGGATCTCCGACGTGATCCAGTTCCGCCAGGCCGTCGGCGTGGGCGGAGAGCGGGCCGCCGAGGATCGTCTCGAGGGCATCCTCAACCCGCAGATCCGTGCCGTGCTCGGCTCCGACGGGGTCACGTCCAACACGATCCTGTCGGCGGATCGCTCCGATCTGATGAACCGGATCACCGAGCAGGCGCGCGCGCGCGCCGAACCGCTCGGGCTCTACGTCATCGACGTGCGCCTGAAGCAGACCAACCTGCCGAGCCAGAACCTCGACGCGACCTTCGCGCGAATGCGGGCCGAACGGGAACGCGAGGCGGCGGACGAGATCGCTCGCGGCGAGGAAGCCGCGCAACGGGTCCGCGCCCAAGCCGACAGGACCGTCGTGGAACTCGTGTCCGAGGCGCAGCGGGAAGCCCAGATCGTCCGCGGTGAAGCCGAGGCGGAGCGCACGCGCATCACCGCCGACGCCTATACTTCCGATCGGGACTACTTCGACTTCTCCCGCTCCCTCGAAGCGATGGAGACCGCGCTCGGCGGTGAGAACTCGTCCATGGTGATCACGCCGAACAACGAGTTCTTCACCTATCTCAACGGCACCGGCGCCCTGCCGGATATCGGTCCGGATGCCGGCACCGATGCGGCCGCGGGAGACGAGGAAGACGCTGCGGCGGGCACCGTAGAGGGCGCCGATACCGGCGTGACGCTCGATGCGGCCCCCGCGTCCGGCGATGCCGAGGCGGATGCTCCCGAAGCGGACGCCCCCGAGGCGGACGATGCCGAGACCGGCACGGATGCAGAGGCGAGCGAAGGGGCCGAGGAGGCTCCGGCGCCCGAAGGTGCGACCCTGCAGACCACCACCACCAACTGAGCCGCCGCGCTCATCGACCTGAGAGAAAAGGGCGCCGCTTCTTCCCGAAGCGGCGCCCTTTTACTGTGCGCCGCACGCCTCTTGCCGCATCCCGTGCGACATCGCACCTGCGTTGTGCGCGCACCGGGCTGGATCACCCGCGCGCTTCGCCTCATGTTGCGGTCGAGATTTGAATCAACAAACCGGAGTAATTCCATGGCCGACGTCAAGCTCGCCGTCATCTTCTACACGACATACGGCACCAACCACGCGATGGCCGAGGCCGCCGCCGACGCCGCCCGCGAAGCCGGCGCCGAGGTTCGTCTCCTCAAGGTCCGCGAGACCGTGCCCCAGGACATCATCGACGGTCAGGAAGGCTGGAAGGCCCAGCAGGAAAAGATGGCTGACATCCCCGAAGTGTCCCCCGAGGACATGGAATGGGCCAACGCCTATCTCTTCTCCGCGCCGACCCGCTACGGCAACGTCGCCAGCCAGATGCGCGCGTTCATCGACACGCTCGGTCCCCTCTGGCAGGACGGCAAGCTGGCCAACAAGCCGGTCAGCGCCATGACCTCGACCATGACCGATCATGGCGGCCAGGAAAGCACCCTGCTGGCGATGCACACCACGTTCATGCACTGGGGCTCCATCATCGTGCCGAACGGCTACACCGACCCCTCGATCTTCGAGTTCGGCGGAAACCCCTACGGCTATTCCCAGAAGGCCGGTGAGATCTCCCCCGAGGGCCTGAAGGTCATCCAGCACCAGGGCCGTCGCATCGTCGACGTGGCCCGCAAGATGGCCAGCTGATCCTGGAGGGCCCGTCCGCGCCTCCGGGTGCGATGACGGGCCTGCAAAAGCAGGAACGCCCTCGCATTGCAGTGCGAGGGCGTTCTTCGTTCGGAGCGCGGGCAGGGCGGTGCTGCGGTGTCAGCCTCTCGTCAGCTTGACCTGCGTATCGCATTTCAGCGCCTTGCCGAGGGAGGCGAAACGGGCGGCGGCGACCTCGCCGTAAAGGGGGGCGGAGCTGGGCGGCAGGAGCAGTTCGAGCGAGCCCTTGCGGGGGTGGTAACGCAGCTTTCCCATGCGTTCGGGTTGCGCCATGGAGAACATCGCGCCGAACCGCAGGGCCTTTCCCAGCACCTCGGCGCGCCAGATCTGGTTTTCGTCCAGCAACTTCAGCACATCGTCGAAGCGGGTGCCGGGCCGGGAATTCTTGTAGCGGTGCAGGAGAGCGAGGCCGAGAAAGACGCGGCCCTCGTGGTCGATCCCGCCGAGGTTCGAGCGGGTGGCGTTGTCGAAGCAGAGCTCGGCGCGGTAATCCGGATGTGCGCGCCAGGAGACGTCGTGAAGCAGGCAGGCGGTCTTGATCAGCCTCGCGTCCACCTTGCCGGTCGTGAAGAGGGGCGAGACGAAATCGTAGAGCACGCGGCCGAAGCCGGGCAGGCGTGCATTCATCGCTTCCGAATGGCGCGCGGCTTCGATCAGGGGATCGCGTGCACGTAGCCGCTCCGGCATCTGCTCGTAGAGCAACCCCTCGCGGATCCCGTAAGCGGAGACGTAGATCTCCTTCGTCCCCATCGTGGACATCAGGCGCCGCAGCACCTCGCCGGCGATCGGCACGAGGGAGATCCGCGCCGAGGATAGGCCGACGTCGCCACGCAATTCCTCGAGATCGAAATCCGCCACCCAGTCCAGCGTGGCGCGAACGGATTTCGGCGTCATTCGGTAATCGTGAAGGACGGAGAGCGGATAGCCCCTGCGATGCATGTCGAGCTTCGCGATGGCCCGCCAGGAGCCGCCGACGAGGTAGAGTCGCTTGTGCGGACCGCAGACCTCCTTCAGCCGCTCGAGCTCGGCGTCGATCTCCTTCTGGCGCCCCTTCTTGCCGGACTTCACGCTTTCGAGCCGGAGCGGGCCGAGGGCGGAGGTGGCGCGCTCGCCGACCTGTCCCGCCTCGATCCGCGCGAGTTCCATCGACGAGCCGCCGATATCGCAGGCGAGACCGTCCGCTCCGGGCCAGCCGAGAAGGACGCCCTGCGCCGACAGGCGGGCCTCTTCCTCGCCATCGATGACCTGGAGCCTGAGGCCCGTCTCGCGGAATACTTCCTCGCAGAAGTCCGGCCCGTCATCGGCGTTGCGCACGGCGGCGGTCGCGGTGGCGGAGAGGGGCGGGATCTCCATGCCCTCGGCCAGGGAGACGAAGCGGCGGATGGCGGACAGGGCGCGGATACGGCCCTCCGGGTTCAGCTTGTTGCCACCGCCGTTGTTCATGCCCGACCCGAGGCCGGCCATGACCTTCTCGTTGTAGAAATAGGCGGGAGATCGGGCTGCGCCGTCGAAGACGACGAGCCGGACCGAATTCGATCCCACGTCGATCACGCCGACGCGGGAGAGCGCGCGAGCGGCCGGATCCTCGAACAGGGGGCGTCCGAAGAAGCCCCTGTCCGTCTGTGCCTCGGGTGTGCCGTCCATCGCTCGGCTCCTCGGTCGCTTCGTCTATCTAACTGCGGTGCAGCGCGCCTCAGGTCAATCCTTCGTGTGCGCAAGTTCCGGTACGTCCGACGCGCCGGCGGACCCGCGGCCGGACAGGCTGGGGTTTTCCATGAAGAAGCGGTGGCAGTTGAAAGGCTTTTCGGAATTGGCCTCCGTCACCCCCCTGACCCAGGTTCCGTCGGGCCCGAGAACCCAGCTCTGCGCCTCGTCGGCGAGGTTGGCGGCGAGGATCTGGCTCACGATTTGAGCCTTCACGGTCGGGTTCGTCGTCTCCACCAGCGTCTCCACCCGGCGGTTGAGATTGCGTCCCATCCAGTCGGCCGACGACAGGAAGACCCGCGCCTTCCGGGAGGGCAGGCCATGGCCCGCCCCGAAGCAGACAATACGGGAATGCTCGAGAAAGCGCCCGACGATGGACTTCACCCGGATCGTCTCGGACAGCCCCCGTATGCCGGGACGGACGCCGCAGATGCCGCGGATCACGAGGTCGATCCGGACGCCGTCGCGGCTCGCGGCGTAGAGGGCGTCGATCACGTCGGGTTCGATCAGCGAGTTCATCTTCGCCCAGATCTGCGCCGGCCGGCCGGCGCGGGCGTGCTCCGCCTCCGCCTCGATCATCTCGATCAGGCGGGACTTGAGCGAATGGGGAGAGATCGCGAGGTTCTCGAGGCTTTCGGGCTGGGCGTAGCCGGACAGGTAGTTGAAGACCTTTGTCGCATCGCGTCCGAGCGCCGGGTCGCAGGTGAAGAAGCTGAGGTCGGTGTAGAAGCGCGCGGTGATCGGGTGATAATTTCCGGTGCCGTAATGGGTGTAGGTGACGAGTTTGCCGTTCTCCCGGCGCACCACGGTGCTGATCTTGGCGTGCGTCTTGTAGTTGACGAAGCCGTAGACGACATGCGCGCCCGCCCGTTCGAGGCGGCGGGACTGGCGGATATTGGCAGCCTCGTCGAAGCGCGCGGCGAGCTCCACGAGGGCGGTGACGGACTTGCCGTCCTCGGCCGCCTCGCAGAGCGCCTCCACGATGGGGGAGTTCTTCGAGGTGCGGTAGAGCGTCTGCTTGATGGCGAGTACGTCGGGATCCCGCGCCGCCTGCTGCAGGAACCGCACCACCATGTCGAAGGTCTCGTAGGGGTGGTGGAGGAGCATGTCCTTCTGCCGGATGGCCGAGAACATGTCCCCGTCGTGGTCCTGGACGCGCTCGGGCACGCGGGGCGCGAAGGGCGGCCAGAGCAGGTCCGGCCGGCTCTCCACGACCAGTTCGGCGACATCGGCCATGCCGATCAGGCCGCGGATCTCCACCACGTCCTCCATGGTGATGTGGAGTTCGGGCAGGATCACCTTGCGCAGGCCGTCCGGCGCGCCGTGAGACAGCTTGAGTCGGATCACCTCGCCGCGGCGGCGGCGCTTGAGGGCGGTCTCGAACTCCCTGACGAGATCCTCGGCCTCCTCTTCCACTTCGAGGTCGCTGTCGCGCAGGACGCGGAACGTGCAGTGATCGCGCAGGGTATAGCCGGGGAAAAGGCGCCCGAGGTGCAGCAGAAGCAGGTCCTCGAGCATGAAGAAGCGTTGCGCCCCGTCCTTCGGCGGCAGCGGCACGAAGCGGGTGACCTGCTGCGGGATCGGCAGGAGGGCCTGAAGCGGCCGCCCGTCCGCATCGCGGCGGAGCTGCACCGCGAGGGAGAAGCCGCCCGAGGGGATGAACGGGAAGGGGTGCGCGGGGTCGATCGCGAGGGGGGAGAGGACCGGAAAGACCTGCTCGAGGAAGTGCTGCTCCAGATGCCGGCGGTCGGCCTTGGTCAGCCGCGAGGGGGATAGGATTTGAATACCCTCCCGCTCCAGCGCCCGGCGCAGGTTGGCCCACGTCGTCTGCTGCGCCCGCATCAGGCCACGGGCATTTTCGTGGATGAGGGCGAGCTGCTCGGCCGGGGTGAGCCCGTCCGCGGACGGGGTGGTGTTGCCGGCACGCGCGAGCTCCATCAGGCCGGCGACGCGGACGGTGTAGAACTCGTCGAGATTGGTCGCGGAGATGGACAAGAACCGGACCCGCTCCAGAAGCGGCACGCTCGGGTTCATCGCCTCCTCGAGCACGCGCCAGTTGAACTTCAGCCAGCTGATCTCCCGGTTGAAGAAGCGCGCCGGCCCCGATGCCTCTACCAGCGGCAACGCCACCGGCGCCGGCGCCGCGCCGCGCAGGAAATCGGCGATTCCAACCTTGCTGGTCCCCTCCGGACTGCTCATCGAATGCTCCTCAAGGCGGATCGTTGTTCTAGTCGGGCAGGATATCCGCACCGTCTTCAGCGCCCAAGACATCGCGCGCGAGCTTGGTGCCGATCGGACGGCCGCTCGCCAGCGCCGCGTCGTCGAGCGCGGCGACGAGGCGTACGGCCTCGGCGGCGGACCGCTCCATGCGGCGCAGGAGGTAAGCCACGAGGCTGGGCGGCGGGGCGATCTGGCGGTCGTCGAAGAGCTTGACGATCATCGCTTCGAGCAGGCGATCGTCCGGCGGCTGCAACTCGACGGAGGCGGCCCCGCGCAGGCGGCTGCCGAGATCGGGAAGCGTTACCGGCCAGAGCGCGGGATCGCCGTCCCCGGTCAGCAGAAGATGCCCGCCCTCGGCGAGCGTCAGGTTGTAAAGATGGAACAGCGCCCGTTCCCGGGCGGGATCCCCGGCCACGAGATGCGCATCGTCCACCGCGACGTCCCCCGGAATCGCGTCCGCCTCGGCGAGGGCCGCGCCGGAGATCAGCCGCGCCCCGGCCTCTCGGGTCCAGACATGGGCGAGGTGGGTCTTGCCCATGCCCTTGGGCCCGCGGATCAGCAGCGCCCGGCCGGGCCAGTTGCGCCAGCCGTCGATGGCCGCGACGGCGGCGCCGTTCGCTTCGGAGACGAAGTAGTCGCCGCGGGTGCGGCCCGTTCGGACGGGCAGGTCGAAGTAGAGCTGTCGGGTGGTCATTCTGTCTTTACGGGCGGGCCGTCATCGGGAGGGGCTTCGCGATCGTTGGCATAGGAGCGCTCGAGATGGTGGGCCGGCATGTGGGTTTCCCCGGAGACACCGCGGTAGAGCGGGCCCTCCTTGTACTCGTCGACGAGAAACCGCGCGATCACGCCAAGTGCCGCCGCGACCGGAACTGCGACCAGAAGGCCGACGAAGCCGAAGAGGGCGCCGAAGGCGGAGAGCGCGAAGAGCAGCCAGACCGGGTGCAGGCCGACCGAGGTGCCGACGAGCTTCGGCGTCAGGATGTTGCCCTCGACGAACTGGCCGACCTGAAAGATCGCGTAGACGAGGACGATCATCCACCAGTCTCCCCAGAACTGGAACAGCGCCAGCCCGATGGAAAGCGCACCGCCGACGAAGGCGCCGACGAAGGGGATGAAGGTCAGGAAGCCCGCGAGCGCCCCTGCGACCAGTCCGAACTTCAGCCCCACCAACATGAGCGACACGGCGTAGAAGGTGCCGAGGATCAGGCAGACGAGCCCCTGTCCACGAATGAACCCGGCCATGGTATGGTCGATGTCCCGCGCGAGCTGACGGATCGTCGGGGCGCCGTCCCGGGGCAGGAGGCTGTCGATGCTGGCCACCATCCGGTCCCAGTCGAGCAGGAGATAGACCGAGACGACGGGGACGATGACCAGAAGGACGATGACGTTCACGACGCCGGAGAGCGACGTCATCAGCCCCTGCATCAGCTCGCCGCCGCGGGACTGGATCGTCTCGCCGATGGAAGAAAGCGACTGCCGCACGACGGAGGTGTCGTCCATCAGGTCCGGGAATCGTTCGGTGAGCGCGGCCTGCAGGTTCGCGACCATCTCGGGCGCCGCCTCGAACAGATCGATTGCCTGCCGCACGAGGGTCGGCACGACGAGCAGCATCGCGACGGCGAAGACGCAGATCCCGACCAGCGTGATCACCAACACCGCGAGGGACCGCTTCAGCCCGAGCCGCTCCAGCCGGTCGGCGAGCGGATCGAAGATGTAGGCAATGGCGCCGCCGAGGACGAACGGAAGGATGACGTCGCCCAGGATCCACAGAACGACGAGGAACACGATGGCGGCCACCATCCAGATCGCGGCCTGATGTTTCATCGGTAGCGCCATGTCGGCTGCCCCTGTTGCCTGCGGGATGGTGTCGCTCCAATCGCTCAAGCGACCCTGCAATGCAAGCAGCGTGGGGCGCGGTTGTTCCGCCCTTGCCACGGCTTGCCCGGAATGGGCGGTTCGCGTAACGCTCCGGCCCGACCCGTCCGCCCCTCTTTTCCGTCTCTCGCCCGGAGCCAGATCCCATGCGCCTCAGCCGCTACTTTCTTCCCGTCCTCAAGGAAACGCCGGCCGAGGCCCAGATCGCCAGCCACCGGCTGATGCTGCGCGCCGGCATGATCAAGCAATCCTCGGCCGGCATCTACTCGTGGCTGCCGCTGGGCTACCGCGTCCTGCGCAACATCGAACGGATCGTCCACGAAGAGCAGCAGCGCGCGGGCCACATCCCGATGCTGATGCCCACCCTGCAATCGGCGGATCTCTGGCGCGAATCAGGGCGTTACGATGCCTACGGCCCCGAGATGCTGCGCATCCGCGACCGTCACGACCGGGACATGCTCTACGGCCCCACGAACGAGGAGATGATCACGGACATCTTCCGCTCCCACGTCGCCTCCTACCGCGATCTGCCGATGACGCTCTACCACATCCAGTGGAAGTTCCGGGACGAGGTGCGCCCCCGGTTCGGCGTGATGCGCGGGCGCGAGTTCTTCATGAAGGACGGCTACAACTTCGACGTCTCCTACGAGGACGCGATGTATGCCTACGACCGGCACATGGTCTCCTATCTGCGGACCTACGAGCGGATGGGCCTGAAGGCGATCCCGATGAGAGCCGATTCGGGACCGATCGGCGGCGAGGACACGCACGAGTTTCTCGTCCTCGCGGAGACGGGCGAATCGGAAGTGTTCTACGACTCGGCGATTACCGACCTCACGCTCGGCGATCGCGCCATCGACTACGACGACCGCGCTTCCCTGCGCGCGGTCTGCGAAGAATGGACCACGCCCTACGCCCGCACCGACGAGACCCATGACGAGGACGTCTACGCCGGCATCCCCGAGGAGCGCCGCCGCACGTCGCGCGGCATCGAGGTCGGCCAGATCTTCTATTTCGGGACCAAGTATTCCGATGCGATGGGGGCCATCGTCACCAACGAGGACGGCGAGCGCGTTCCTGTCCACATGGGATCCCACGGCATCGGCGTCTCCCGTCTCGTCGGCGCGATCATCGAGGCGAGCCACGACGACAAGGGCATCATCTGGCCCGAGGGCGTGACCCCGTACCGGGCCGGGATCGTGAACCTGCGTCAGGGCGATGCAGAGGCGGATGCCGCCTGCGAGCAGCTCTATGCCGCGCTCGGCGATGCCGGTCTCGATCCGCTCTACGACGACCGGGACGAGCGGGCGGGCGCCAAGTTCGCGACGATGGACCTCATCGGCTTGCCGTGGCGCATCACCGTCGGCCCCCGGGGTCTCGCCAAAGGGGTGGTCGAACTCACGTCCCGCCGCACCGGCGAAAGCGAGGAGATGCCGATCGACGCTGCCGTCGAGCGTCTGCGCGCGATCTACGCCGGGGTCTGAGCCGAAGGCGCCGTGATCCCGGGCGCCGCGATCCCGGGCGAGTGACGGGATCGCGGTGCTGCTCTCAGTACTTCCGGCCGAAGAGCACGTCGGTGGTCGCCTTGTCCTGCGTCGCGCTCTGGCGCAGCTCGGCATGCACCGCGGCCCCGGCCTTCACGGCCGGGCGAGAGCCGACTGTCTCCAGCCAACGGGCCATGTTCGGCTTGTCCTCCAGCGTCTGCTGCTGCCCCTCCCATCCCTTCGCCCAGGGCCAGATCGCCATGTCCGCGATGGAGTAGAAGTCTCCCGCCACGAACTCCGTCTCGGCCAGTTTCCGATCCAGGACACCGTAGAGCCGGGCGGTTTCGTTCCGGTAGCGCTCCTTGGCATAGGGGAGGTCCTGGGGCGGATCCATCTGCGGCGCGTATTTCAGGAAATGGTGCGCCTGGCCCGCCATCGGGCCGAGGCCGCCCATCTGCCACATCAGCCACTGGTCGACGGCGATGCGGTCCCGCTGGGTCGGGCCGCAGAACTGTCCGGTCTTCCGCGCGAGATATTGCAGGATCGCACCCGATTCGAAGATCGAGACCGGTGCGCCGTCCGGCCCGTCCGGGTCGACGATGGCTGGCATCCGGTTATTCGGGGCGATCTTGAGAAAGTCCGGCTCGAACTGCTCGCCCTTGCCGATATTCACGAGGACGACCTCGTAGGGCAGTCCCATCTCCTCGAGGGCGATGGTGATCTTCCAGCCATTGGGCGTGGGCCAGTAATGAAGCTCGATGGGCGGGGTCATGGGGCCTCCCTAGGCGCAGGTGTCGGCCCTCAGGATGGTTGACCCGCCCCGAATGGCAAGGGGAGCCGGACGGAAAGGGCGCGCCGGGCGTTCGGGGGCCGTGTCGGATCGGGCAGGGCGGAGGCGAGTTGCGGCAGGGGCAGGGCGCCCGTGAGAATGTCCCGGTAGAAGTCAAACAGCCGCGCCCGGAGGTATACGGACCAGTGGCAGACGAGGTGCGAGGGCGGGGGGATCTCGTGGCCGAGGGTGGCGAGCGCCGCCCGCGTGGGCGCATCGTCTATGGCGAGGTCGATCCAGTCAGCGTCACGCCGGAGCGGCCCGCGGCCGAGGCTCCGTGCGCCGAAGCCGATCGGGGCAAGGGCGCGCTCCATGAGCAAATCGAAGAAGAGGTTCTCCCTGCTGCGCACGCTGAGGATTGGGGGCGGAGCCTGGGCGCGGGCAAGCGCCGCGTTCGCCGCGGCCTGGGTCTCCGCCGGGGCGAGGAGGACCGCCCCCGAGACAGCGCCCGGCGGCAGGTGCGGCAGGCTTTCGAGGGCGACGCGGGCGCCGAGCGAATGGGCAAGAAGGCGCGCGCCGCCGGATCCGTTTCCCCGCGTGTCCGCCACGCGGCGGAGGATCCGGGAGAGGCCGCGGCCGGCCGCTTCCGCCCGCGCATAGGCAGTGCCGAACGCGCCCCGCGCCTCCCAGCCGATGGCAAGCGTCAGCGGTCCGTCCGGCCTGTCTGCCCCGAGGGCCGCCGGCCAGGACAGTGCCCGGGGCGAGCGCTTCGGGGCGAGGGAGAATATGTGGCGGTGGGGCGAGTGCTCGGGCGAGGTTGGAGAGAAGCGGTATCCATGGATCATCGCGATCACCGGCCGGTCCGGATCGGCCGCGAGGCTTGCCTCCGCGACACGGTCGAGCACCCGCTCCTCGACCGATCCGTCCGCCGACATATTTGCCGCAAGTAGTGCCATGCCTCATCATGCCCGCCACATGTTGCGGCTTTGCTAAGGTTCCTCGGGAACCGCGGCATGACGCGGCGGTGAAGCTTTGATGACATCGGCGTCGCCCGGGCCTATGGCTGTGACACCCTGCGAGGAGCCGACCCCATGAGCGACAACATCATCTTCAGAGAAGCCGTGCGGGACGAGGTTCCCGCCATCGTCGCCCTCCTGAGGGACGACCACATGGGCAAGCTCCGCGAGGGCTCCGGCATGGAGGCGTATCTCGCCGCCTTCGACGCCATGTCCAAGGAGGGGGCGAACCGGCAATTCGTAGGCGTTATCAACGGCGAGGTCGTCGCCTGCTACCAGCTCACGGTGATTTCCGGTCTCTCCCTCTCCGCCTCCCGGCGGGCCCAGATCGAGGCGGTGCGCGTCGCCGCTCATCTTCGGGGGCAGGGCCACGGCGCACGGCTGGTCGCGGATGCCGAGGCCCGGGCGCGAGAGGCGGGCGCGCGGCTCCTTCAATTTACCTCGAATGCCGAGCGAAAAGACGCCCACCGCTTCTACCAGCGGCTCGGGTACGCCGCCTCGCATACCGGGTTCAAGAAGAGCCTGGACTAAGGCCGGCGTCAGAAATCCCCGAGCCTGAGCGTGTCGAGGGAGGGTTTCTGATCCATCGGGTAAGCGGGGAACCACGGCTTCGCACCAGCGAGGACGCTGCCGTAGGCGGTGCGCGTCATCAGGCGCCCGAGATAGGAGCCGAGCGCCGGATGCGCCGGCATCAACGGCACCACGGTATCGGCGAAGAAGAGCGCCGGACCCGCGACGATATCCGCAAGGGTCAGCCGGTCTCCGAAGATCCAGGGATCGGGCGCGAGTTCCGCCTCCAGCGCGTCATAGGCGGCCGACAGCGTCCGCCGCGCCTCTCCGACGCCGTGAAGATCCCGCGTGCCGGGCCCGCGGAGCCGATCCTCCACGATCTTCCGCGTGGGCTGCGTCAGCATCCGCTCGATCCGGCGCTCCCACATGCGCACCTCCAGCTCCCGCCCCGCGGGCAGAAGCGCGCGACCCGCGTCGAGCCGCTCGACGATGATGGACGCCTCGCCGAGCGCCCCGCCCGGCAACGCCGGATCGCGCAGGACAGGCAGCGTGCCGTGGGGCCAGATGGCGGCGAGCGCCCCGCGGTCGGCGGCATCGGCCAGATCGACGACGACGAGGGACACCGCCGCGCCGAGCTCGGCCGCGGCGAAGAGCGGAGCATGACTGGCGGGATCGAGCGGATGGTGGAGAAGTTCCGGGATCATGGCGGGATTCGCGCAAGGGAGAGCCCCAGCCTAGGACGGGATCCTTGTCATTTCATCATCGACAATCCCTTCGGGCGATCTTTTCGGGCAGGGTGTCGCCGCTTGACCTCTGACTGTGCCGGGGTCTATCCAAAGCGCCACCAAACGTGGCGATTTGTTCACCGGATTGCGGGCCACGCTAAACATGCTGCTAAAGAGGTCAGAACGCCGGACCCCCGGCTTTTGGCGCGAACGGTGGGGAGTCGATACGGCGAAAGGACATCACGATGGCATATGACGATGACACCAGCCTTGGCGGCACCGGGGCGCGCACCCGCGCGGTCCATGGCGGTACGCGGCGGTCGCAATGGGGCGAGGTCTCCGAGGCGATCTTCCTGACGCAGGGCTTCGTGTACGACAGTGCCGAGGCCGCCGAGGCCCGCTTCCAGGAGTGCGGGCCGGACGAGTTCATCTACGCGCGCTACGGCAATCCGACCGTGCGGATGTTCGAGGATCGCATCGCCCAGCTCGAAGGGGCGGAGGACGCCTTTGCCACCGCCTCCGGCATGGCCGCCGTCAACGGCGCGCTGACCTCGATCCTGAAGGCGGGCGATCGCGTCGTCTCCTCCCGCGCGCTGTTCGGCTCCTGCATCTACATTCTCGAATCGATCCTCGGGCGCTACGGGGTCGAGGTCGTCTTCGTTGACGGCACGGATCTGGACGCCTGGCGCGAGGCCGTCACGCCGGGGACCACCGCGGTTTTCCTCGAGACCATCTCCAACCCCGCGCTCGAGGTGGTCGACCTGCCGGCCGTCGCCGCCATCGCGCGGGAGGCCGGGGCTCTGACCATCGTCGACAACGTCTTCGCGACGCCCGTCTATTCCCGCGCGGTGGAGCAGGGGGCGGACCTCGTGATCTACTCGACCACCAAGCACATTGACGGGCAGGGGCGGGCGCTGGGCGGCGTCATCCTCGGCAGCCGCGAGATGATCCGCGGCCGGATCGAACCCTACATGAAGCACACCGGCGGCTCCATGAGCCCGTTCACGGCGTGGGTCATGCTCAAGGGGCTGGAGACGCTGGATTTGCGCGTGCGCGCCCAGGCCGAGAACGCCCGCGCCATGGCCCAGGCGATCTCGGGAGATCCGCGCCTTGCCCGCGTCATCCATCCCTCCCTGCCGGATCATCCGCAGGCGGAGGTGGCGCAGACGCTGACGGGCGGCGAATGCACCCTTCTGGCCATCGACCTCGCCGGCGGGCAGGAGGCGGCGTTCCGCTTCCTGAATGCGCTGAAGGTCATGGTGATCTCCAACAATCTCGGCGACGCCAAGAGCATCGTCACGCATCCTGCCACCACCACGCATCAGCGCCTCTCGGACGAGCAGAAGGAGACGCTGGGCATCACGCCGGGCCTCATCCGCATCTCCGCCGGGATCGAGGACACGGCGGACCTGATCGCGGATCTCCGCGCCGCACTCGACGCGGTCTGAAGGGCGGGCGACATCCCGTCCCGTCCGGGGCTCTCTGGATTTCGGAGCCCCGACATCACATCTCTAGGCCGGCGAGACCCAAAGAGGGGGGACGCAGATGAACATCCAGTCCGCCGATCTCGGCGCCGCACCGACCGACGAGGACGCGCTCGAGGCCGCCCGGACGCTGCGGGCCTGGGCCGCGCGCGCGAGCGTCGCCGAGATCGCCGCCCTCGGTCCCGACGCCGCACGGCTTGTGGGGCAGGTGAGCGCGGGCAGCGGCCTCGCGCAGGAGTATGACGCAGAGTTCCGCCCGGATGCGGCCTACCTCGCGTCGCTTCCGGATCTTCAGAATGGCCCCGCCGCGCTCATCCGCGGGGCGCGGCGCAAGATCCAGCATGTCGGCATCTCGAATTTCCGCCTGCCGGTGCAGTTCGCGACGCGGGGCGGCGCGCCCATGCTGCTCGAGACCTCCGTCACCGGGACCGTGAGCCTCGAGGCCAGCGCCAAGGGCATCAACATGTCCCGCATCATGCGCAGCTTCTACGACCACGCGGGCGAGGCGATGGGCTTCGATCTGATCGACCGGGCGCTCGACGCCTACAAGCGGGAGCTCGGCAGTTTCGACGCGCGGATCGCCCTTGCGACGTCCTTCCCCGTGATGCGCGAAAGCCTCCGTTCGGGGCTCGCCGGCTGGCAGTATTACGACGTGGCGGCCGAGATCGCCGAGCGCGGTGGGACGCGCCTCCGCATCCTGCACGTCGACTTTGTCTATTCCTCCACCTGCCCCTGCTCGCTGGAACTGGCCGAACATGCGCGCACGGTTCGCGGAACGCTCGCCACGCCGCATTCCCAGCGCTCCCTCGCGCGCCTCTCCGTCGTCCTCGATCCCGAGGCGCCCGAGCTGCCGATCGAGGACCTCATCGACCATTGCCGCGCCGCCGTTCCGACCGAGACGCAGGTCATGGTCAAGCGCGAGGACGAGCAGGCCTTCGCCGAACTGAACGCCGCCAATCCGATCTTCGTGGAGGACGCGGCACGGCTCTTCGCCGAAGCGCTGCAGGGCGATCACCGCATCGGCGACTTCCGCGTCGCCGCCAGCCATCAGGAGAGCCTGCACAGCCACGACGCCGTCAGCATCCTGACCGAAGGGGCCACCTTCGCCGCCGCCTCCCTCGATCCGCGGTTTCTCGGGACACTCCAGACGCGCGGGTAGCGGCGAAACGCGAGGCGGGCGGCCTCTTTCCTGACAGCGGGCACCAGTTTCTCAAGCGATGCCGCTGCTCATTCAGCTTAGAGCCTGAGGCGGTTTCGAGTCCAAGTTGTTGATTAATGGAATCAGCATTGTTGGCAAGGAACGGTAGCGCCGGATCTTACGCCTGGTTGACACGAGGCAATGGGCGTCCGACACTTATGGCATTGCATGTATTGCCGCATCCTCCAGATTGAAAGCTAATCATGGATCGAGTCCGCGAGGTCTTAAGTTCAGAGCCATTAGCTTCGGCGCGAAGCTTTGAGCAAAATTGGATTCTCCCGCAGCTCGCCCGAATAGAAAAGGCTATTCTTGAAGATCCATTAGTCGCAGACTGGTTGAACAGCCAAATCTCAATGACGGGAGGCGCGCACTTGCACTCAATCAATGTCGCGACTTGGCTGCATGATCGCTGTCAATCTATCGGGCTGGATGCCGCATTAAGTGAACTAGAAGCTGTAGTCAGGGTAGGGAGTGGCATTCTACCTCTCGATGTGATGCTGTTCGATAGCTTGGGCTTTGCATCTTCCAACGAAGTAGTTCATTTTGAATTTGCCAATGGAATATCCTTAGCTGCACTGGAAGTGTATAAGGATAGCGTTGTTTTCCCCGCCATTGACGAGTTCCCCCTCACTTGCATCCTGACGAGTCAGCATGACAGTAGCGGCAGATTCATAGAGCGCTGTATTGATGTATGTCGCTTTCTTTCCCTCGCTAGGCCGCCTGGTCAAGCCGTCCAGCCGAAGCTTTTTACAAAAGGATGGAGAAAGAACGCTCCTTTTCCACAAGGTCGCGATATTGGTTTAGTCAGTCGGCCACGGGCGAAACTAAACGGGCCGTTGTTGCATTACGAATTAAAAAACTCGAATGATCTCCTAGGTATTTTTGCATCCTTCGCGGGAAAAGACCAGGATGTGATCCGTACGGTTCTGGATCACTATTCCTATTGTGGTTCTAGCCTTGAGTTGGTTGAATCGGCAGTTCACATGAGAATTTGCCTTGAGACCTTACTCATCAGCTCTGGTTCGGGAGATAATCTTTTTAAAGTGTCGCGAAGAGGTGCACTGATGCTGGGCGGTGATTTGGTAGAACGAGAGCGTAATTGCAACCTAATCATCGGTGCTTACAAAGCTGGTTCAAGTGCCGTGCATACCGCTAGCGTGAAATCAAGTGAGAGAAGCCAATGGAGAGAATTTCTAGGCGTTCTTCAAAAACTTGTAAGGTGCTGGATCGCTGCAGGAGCGCCGTCGCTATCCAATGACGAGTGGAAACTAATTGAACTCGGGGGAGGATTTCCTCCAATCCGCTAGGCTGTGATGCAGGGTAACAATGATCACTTCGTCCGCACTGCTCACTCTCTCCCCAACAGGAAGACAGGTCCCCTCCGGCACGGCTCTCGTCCAGAGCATCCCCCCGCTCCCAAGCCTCACCGTTTCCGGGGCTCGCCGATCTCTATGACGCCGCGGTCGGTGCCTTCGGCCTCGGCCTTGTGTTCGGGCTCGACGTGGATGCTGACATTGATGTCGGGCACCGCGTCCTTCAGGGCCGCCTCGATCTGGTCGCAGACCTCGTGGGCATCCTCGACGGTCGTCTCTCCGGGGACGACGAGGTGGAAATCGACGAAGGTGGCGCGGCCGGCATGGCGGGTGCGCAGGTCGTGCGCCTCGAGCGCGCCGCCGGCTTCTGTGCTGATCACCTCCCGGATCGTCTGCATGGTCTGATCCGGTACGGCCTCGTCCAGGAGGCCGCTGAGGGAGGAGGCGATGAGCTTGCCGCCGGACCACAGGATGTTGACCGCGACGATGGCGGCGAGGAGCGGGTCCAGCACCCAGTACCCCGTGAGGCCGGCGAAGCAGATGCCGAGAACCACCCCGGCCGAGGTGATCACGTCCGCCCAGAGGTGCTTGCCGTCCGCCACGAGGGCAGGGGAGGAGAGCTGCGTCCCCCGCCGGATGAGGAGCCGGGACCATGCGGCATTGATCGCGGTGGCGACGGTCACGACCACGAGGCCGGAGGCCGGCATCTGCGGAATGTCGGGGGAGAGGAAGCCCAGCCACGCCTCGCGCAGGATCAGGAGCGCCGCGACGACGATCAGCACGCCCTCGACCACCGCCGAGATGAACTCCGCCTTGGTATGGCCGTAGGGATGCGCCTCGTCGGCGGGGCGGAGCGCCACCTTCACGGCGACGAGCGCCGCGATGGCCGCAACGACATTGACCGTGCTCTCGAGGGCATCCGAAAGGAGCGCGACCGAGCCCGTCATGACGGCGGCCCACGCCTTGAGCGCAAGGACGATCAGTCCCACGAGGATGCTGCCGAGAGCGAGTTTGACCTGATCCGTCATGGGCGTCTCATACAGCCCGTCCGGCCCCGGGCAAGCCGCTATGTTCGCTTGACAGCGCTGGCCCCCCGCGCCAACGCTCCGCGCCATGTTCGACCTGCGCCCCGTCGGTTACATCATCGGTCTGTTGCTGACGGTTCTCGGCGCGGCCATGCTCCTTCCGCTGGGCATGGACCTGCTCGCCGGCAACGGCGAATGGCCGGTCTTCCTCGAAAGTGCGATCATCACCGCGCTGACCGGGACGTTCCTCGCGATCTCCTGTGCCAACGGCGTCGGGCGGGGCCTGACGATCCGGCAGACCTTCCTCGTCACCACGCTCGTCTGGCTCATCCTCGCAATCTTCGCGGCCGTTCCGTTCATCCTCGGGGACACGCAGGCCAGCATCACCGACGCCTTCTTCGAATCGATGTCCGGGCTGACGACGACGGGCTCCACCGTCTTCACCGGGCTCGAAGAGCTGCCGGCGGGCATCCTGCTCTGGCGGTCCCTGCTGCAATGGATGGGCGGGATCGGGATCGTCGTCGTGGCCATGGTGTTCCTTCCCGAGCTCAGGGTCGGGGGCATGCAGATCTTCCGCTCGGAAGCGTTCGACACGCTGGGCAAGATCCTGCCCCGCGCGGCGGAGATCGCGGCGCGCATCACCTGGATCTATCTCGGCCTCACCTTCGCGGCCTTCCTCGCCTTTGCCGCCGTCGGCATGACGGCATTCGACGCGCTCTGTCATGCCCTCACGGCGATCTCGACGGGGGGCTTCTCAACCACGGATGCCTCCTTCGGCGCCCACCAGGGCGCGCCCGAATACGTGGCGACGGTCGTCATGCTTCTCGCGAGCCTGCCCTTCGTGCGCTACATCCAGCTTCTGGCGGGAACGGCGCGTCCCTTCTTCGAGGATACCCAGATCCGCGCCTATTTCACGGTGATCGGCGTCACCGTGGCGGGGCTCTTCCTGTTCCAGGTCTTCGTTGACGGGCTGCATCCCGAGCAGAGCTTCCGCGAGGCGATCTTCAACGTCGTCTCGATCATCTCGGGGACCGGCTTCGCCTCGGTGGACTACCAGCTTTGGGGCGCGGTCCCGGTCGTCGTCTTCTTCTTTCTCGGCCTCGTCGGAGGCTGCGCCGGCTCGACGTCCTGCTCGGTGAAGATCTTCCGCTACCAGATCCTGCTCTCCGCGGTGCGGGCGCAGATCCGGGCCATCCACTCCCCCCACGGCATGTTCCTGACGCGGTTCGACGGCCGGCCGGTCGGGCCCGACGTGCTGAACTCGGTGATGGCGTTCTTCTCGATCTTCGTGGTGTCGCTCGGCGTGCTGTCGATCCTGCTGTCCATGACGGGGCTCGACTTCACCACCTCCGTCTCGGGTGCGGCCACGGCGATCGCCAATATCGGTCCGGGCCTCGGCGACACGATCGGCCCGGCGGGCAACTTCTCCACCCTGAACCCGACGGCGAAATGGCTCCTGGCCATCGCCATGCTGGTGGGGCGGCTGGAGCTTCTCGTGGTCTACGCGATCCTGACGGTGAACTTCTGGCGCTCGTGACCCTCCGCGCCATGCCGGCGGGGCGGTCCCACGAGGCATGGCGCGGGACCGCCTCCGGCGGGGGTATTCTCGGGAAAGATGAACGCGGCCGGGATCAGTTCCAGCAGCTGACGAGCGTGGTCATGTCCGCGGCACGGGCGGTGAGATCCTCGGCGGGAAGGGCGGGGCCGTTCCCGGCTGTCCGGGCCGAAAGTCCGTTTTCCGCGAGGAAGGCGGCGAGCGCATCGGCGCCAGCAGCCAGGGAGACGTCGGCGGGAAGCCGGCGGTCCGCATCGTCGCCTGCCGGCAGGAGCATGCCGATCACTGCTCCGCGCTGGTCGAGCACGGGACCGCCCGAATCGCCGGGGAGGGTTTCCATATCGAGACGGCGGAGCGTCTCCTCGCCACCGAGGCCGCGGACATCGCTGAGAGTGCCGAACGTCATCACCGGCGCATCGAGGATGTCCTCGTAGGAGAAGCCGGCAACGGCGACCTCGGATCCAAGGCGCGGCACCTCCGCCTCGAGCGCGGCGGTGCGGATCGGGGCGAGCCGCGTTTCGGGGGAGAGAAGGGCGAGGCCGAGCGCCGTGTCACGGGCGGTGATCGTGGCGTCTGTGCTGGTGCCGAGGCTGATCCTCTCGCAGTTCTCGACCGCATCGAGGGTGGTCAGGACGGCGCCGTCATCGGCGACGAAGAAGCCCGTGCGGGAGCGCGCCGGTCGGCGGACCTCGAGGCCGGACAAGAGGTCCGATGCCTGATCCATGCCGCCGGCCTCGCCAGCCGTATCGGGCAGGATGACGCCGGAGACGGGGGTGAAGCTCTCCCGCATGGTCTGGCGGATGCGGTTCATCGCGTCCGCTTCCTCGGGCGGCCAGATCAGGGTGAACCCCTTCACGGCCCCGCCCGACAGCGCGGCATAGGTGTAGCTTTCCAGCTCCTCGTTCGCGCCCTCAAGGGTGAAGGAGGTGCGGTTACGTTCGCGGGGTCCGTCCTGCGGAACGATCTCCAGCGTCTGCATGATGTCGTAGAGACCGAAGAGGGTGCCCTCGTCCCCGGACTGGCTGATGAGCAGGACGCGAACGCCGCTGTCGCCGGTGCTGCCGTAATGGACGAAGGGCGGGTTCACCTCCTCGAACTCCACGAGGCCGGCGGGCATGATGATCTCGATCCCGGCCTTGTCGTCCGCGATCTGGGCCATGCCGATGCGGGAGAGGTCCTCGCGGAAGGCGCCGACGAGTTCGGTCCGCTCGGCGGTGGTCAGAACGCCGGTGTCGGGACGCCCTTCGGCGCGCTGCCAGGACGACATGGCGCGGCGCGTGTTGGGTCCGATGGCGCCGTCGATGGCGCCTTCGTAATGACCCTGCCACTTCAGCGCCTCCTGCAGGAGGCGGCGTTCCTCGCCGTTCAGGCGTCCTTCGCTGGCGCGTGCCTCGGCGACGGTTTCCTCGGGCGCCTGCGGCTCCGCGGCAGGCTCGGACCCGGTCTCTGTCCCGGTCGCCTGTTCGACCGCATCGTCCAGCGCCTCTTCCGAAACCGGAGTGATGGGGGCGGCGCCGACGGGGAAGAACCGGCGGCCGAACCGCTCGCCATCGGTGACGTAGGCGTCGGATGGCACGAGGCCCTGGCGGCGGAACGCGGAGAGCTCGCTCGCCGCGGCCGCGTCGTCCGCGTAGGGACCGACCACGACGGCGTACCAGCTCGTCCCGAGGCGGAAGCCCGCCACATTCGGGAAGGCCCCGGCATAGGCGCGGGCCCGGTCCTCGGCGTCGGCCAGTGTCGGCTGGGCTTCAACCTGCACCCAGGATTGCTGCGCCTGGAGCGCGGCTGCGCTCAAGAGAAGCGCAGAGCAGGTCGCGAAGATCGTTTCGGTCAGCCGTGTCACGCGTCGTTGCCTCATTGGTCCGTGGCCCTCTCGAGATCGGGGCCTGTTTCGGTGGCGGACCATAGCAACGCCGCCCGTGGCCGCACGGCGAAAGGCGTTCATTTTTTCGTGCCTGTGGCGCTTTTGTTCGCGGCGGAGGGACCCTCCCTCCGGATTGACCGCGACACGGGGCGCCCATAGGAAGACGCCACCTTTGATGCGGAGACCGGAAATGGCGGGCGGGACCACGCAACCGAGGAGCTTTCAGGAGGTCATCCTGCGGCTTCAGACCTATTGGGCGGGCAAGGGATGCGCCGTGCTGCAGCCCTACGACATGGAGGTCGGTGCCGGCACCTTCCATCCGGCCACGACCCTGCGGTCGCTCGGCCCGCGCCCCTGGGCGGCGGCCTACGTGCAGCCCTCCCGGCGGCCGACGGACGGACGCTATGGCGACAACCCCAACCGCCTTCAGCATTATTACCAGTACCAGGTCCTGATCAAACCGAGCCCGCCCGACCTGCAGCAACTCTACCTCGGCTCGCTGGAGGCGATCGGGATCGATGCGACGGTCCATGACATCCGCTTCGTTGAGGACGACTGGGAGAGCCCGACCGTGGGGGCCTGGGGTCTCGGCTGGGAGGTTTGGTGCGACGGCATGGAAGTCAGCCAGTTCACCTATTTCCAGCAGGTCGGCGGCTTCGACTGCAAGCCCGTGTCGGGCGAGTTGACCTACGGGCTCGAGCGTCTGGCGATGTACGTGCTCGGCGTCGATCACGTCATGGAGATGCCCTTCAACGATCCGGATGCGCCGATCCCGCTCACCTACGGGGATGTCTTCCGCCAGACCGAGGGCGAGTATTCGCGCTGGAACTTCGATGTGGCCGATACGGACACGCTCCTTCGACATTTCGAGGATGCGGAGGCGGAGTGCCAGCGCATCCTCGGTGCGGGCGCGGACGATCCGCGCTCGGGGCGGCGGATCGTGATGGCGCATCCGGCGTACGATCAGGCGATCAAGGCCAGCCACATCTTCAACCTCCTGGATGCGCGGGGGGTGATCTCCGTGACCGAGCGGCAGGCCTATATCGGCCGGGTCCGGGCGCTGTCCAAGGCCTGCGCGACGGCCTTTCTCGAAACCCCTGCCGGCGGCGCGGATGACGCGCCGTCCGCGGGCGCGGCATGAACGGCAAGGTCCTCGGCATGATCATCATCGCAGCGGCGGCGCTTGTCGGGGCGGGCGTCTGGTGGACCGCCGAATACGCCTATTTCGAGCCGGTCGAGGATGCCCGGATCGAACTCACGCGGGTGGACGGCACCGTCGAGCCGATCCTCGCGGACAACGTCGAGGCGATCGACCGCGAGACCTCCCCGATCAGCTACCGCGCCTGCTTCGAGACGTCCCAGAGCGATGCGATGCTGACCGAGACCTACGAGGTCTACGCTGGCGCCGAGCCCCTCAACGCCTCCCGCGGCTTTGCCTGTTTCGACGCCGACGCGATCGGCGAGGCGCTCGAGCAGGAGACCGCCATCGCCTATCTCGGCCGCCGGGATATCGAATACGGCATCGACCGGGTCGTCGCGATCACCGAGGACGGCCGGGGCTATGCCTGGAACCAGATCAATGAATGCGGCGCCGCTGCCTTCGACGGGCAGCCCCTGCCGCCCGATTGCCCGCCGGCGCCGGAGAGGAACTAAGCGATGCCCGACCTTCTGATCGAGCTTTTCTCGGAAGAGATCCCGGCGCGGATGCAGGCCCGCGCCGCGGATGACCTGAAGTCGATGATGACGGACCGCATGGTGGAGGCGGGTCTGACCTATGCCCACGCCGCCGCCTTCGCGACGCCGCGCCGCCTGACCCTTGCCGTCGAGGGCCTGACCGATCACAGCCCGGCCACGCGGGAAGAGCGCAAGGGTCCGCGCGTCGATGCGCCCGAGAAGGCGCTGGAGGGCTTCCTGCGCTCCACGGGGCTGTCCAAGGATCAGCTCGAGGCGCGGGACGACAAGAAGGGTCAGGTCTGGTTCGCCACCATCGAGAAGCCCGGCCGTCCGGCCGAGGAGATCGTGGCCGAGGCGCTGACGCAGGTCATCGAGGGCTTTCCCTGGCCGAAGTCGATGCGCTGGGGAGAGGGCTCCCTCCGCTGGGTGCGGCCGCTGCACTCGATCCTCTGCATCCTGACGGACGAGGAGGGTCACCGCGTGGTGCCGGTGGAGGTCGCAGGCTACGCGGCGGGGGACACCACCGAAGGGCACCGGTTCCTCTCTCCGGGGCGGTTCAGGGTCAGTTCATTCGACGATTACGCCGCGAAGCTGAAGCGCGCCCATGTCATCCTCGATCCCGAGGAGCGGCGCGAGCGCATCCGCCACGAGGCGCAGAACCTCGCCTTCGCGCAGGGGCTCGAGGTGATCGAGGATAACGGCCTCCTGGCCGAGGTCGCGGGGCTGGTCGAATGGCCGGTGCCCCTGATGGGCGAGATCGGCGCGGAGTTCATGGAGCTGCCGCCCGAGGTGCTCCAGACCTCGATGAAGGAACATCAGAAGTTCTTCTCCGTGCGAGACAGGACGGGAAAGATCGTTCGCTTCCTGACGGTCGCGAATATCGAGGCGCCGGACGACGGCGCGGCGATCCTCGCCGGCAACGGCCGCGTCCTGCGAGCGCGTCTGTCCGATGCGAAGTTCTTCTGGGAGAACGATCTGGCCGTAGCGAAGGACGGCATGGGCGCCTGGACGGACAAGCTCGCGAACGTGACCTTCCACAACAAGCTCGGCAGCCAGAAGGACCGGATCGAGCGGATTGCCGCGCTTGCCCGCGAGATCGCGCCGATGGTGGGAGCGGGTCCGGATGCGGCGGGCCGTGCCGCCCTGATCGCCAAGGCGGACCTGTCCTCGGAGATGGTGTACGAGTTCCCCGAGCTTCAGGGCCTGATGGGCCGCTACTACGCCGAGGCGGCCGGGCTGCCGGCGGATGTCGCCGCGGCTGCCGAGGAGCATTACCGCCCCCTGGGTCCTTCGGACGACGTGCCGACGGCGCCCGTATCGGTGACCGTGGCGCTCGCCGACAAGCTCGACACGCTGACCGGCTTCTGGGCCATCGACGAGAAGCCCACCGGCTCCAAGGATCCGTTCGCCCTTCGCCGCGCGGCGCTTGGCGTCATCCGCCTCGTGACGGTGAACGGCCTGCGCCTGCCGCTGCAAAGTGCCGTTCCGGGCGGCGGCGTGTCGGACGATCTTCTGTCCTTCTTCCACGACCGTCTGAAGGTGCACCTGCGCGATCGCGGCATTCGCCATGACGTGATCGACGCGGTTCTCGCCATGCCCGGCTCGGACGATCTCGCTCTCGTCACCGCGCGGGCGGAGGCGCTGGCGGGCGTCCTTGCGACCGATGACGGGGAGAACCTCGTCCAGGGCTTCAAACGCGCGAACAACCTGCTGACCCAGGCGGAGGCGCAGGACGGTGTCGCCTACGAGTTCGGCCCGGACGAGAAATTCGCCGAGGCCGCGGAAGAGAAGGCGCTCTTCAAGGCCCTCGATGAGGCGGAAGCGAAGATCGGCCCGGCGATGGAGGCCGAGGATTTCGGCACCGCGATGGAGGCCATGGCCGCCCTCCGCGCTCCGATCGACGCCTTCTTCGAGGCGGTCCAGATCAACACGGACAACCAGATCGTCCGGCGCAACCGGCTCAACCTGCTGCATCGCATCCGGCAGATCTGCCTCGCGGCGGCGGACCTTACGCGGATCGAGGGATGATGTGACGCACCGTCCCTCCGCCCTCGGTGCTGCACCGCAGAAAGATAAGCTTGAATGAGCGGGGGTAACGCCTACTTGAATGGCGTCAAGGAGGGCGCCGCAGTGCAGCATTATGCCCGGTACAGTGATTTCACCCTGATCACGCCGACAGCCTCCATGTCGGCGGCGGTTCATGGTGGCCGAGCGAAATGCCTGCAACGGCTCGTGCGCCTCGGTCTTCCCGTCCCGCGCACCGTCGCTCTCTCCTACGACGTCGTCCATCGCATCGCCGAAGGGCACATGCCCGACCTGCCGCGGCTCCTCTCGGCGTTCGGGCGGGAGCCGCTTCTCTCCGTTCGCCCCTCTTCGATGGATGCCGAATGGGGCGGTCCGGGCGCCGTTCTCAACGTCGGAATGTGCGACGCGCGGCGGGACGCGCTGGCGGAGACCATCGGCGATGAGGCCGCGACGGCGCTCTACCTGCGCTTCGTGCAGGCCTACGCGGTGGATGTGCTGAGGCTCGACCCGGATGCCTTCGCCGTCCCCGATGCCAGCGCCAGCTCCCTCGCGGCTGCGCTTCAGACCTTCGAGGAGGAGACCGACGAGCCATTCCCGCAGGACGCGGGCGTGCAGCTCGCCGAGGTCCTGCGCTCCATGGCGAGAAGCTGGGAAAGCACTTCGGTCCGCCTCCTGCGGCAGGCCCGGGGGGCGCCGGCGGATGCGGGGCTGGGGCTGGTCGTTCAGGCGATGGCACTGGGCCTCGGGCCGGGGGAAAGCGGCTCGGGCGTGGTCCGCGGGATGGACCCAGCGACCGGCGAGCACGTCATGAACGGGCGCTATCTGCGACAGTCCATCTTCCGCGACGCGCTGACCGGCACCGGGGGACAGGAGGGCGCGCTCCATCTCGCGGCCGATCCGAGGGGAGCGTCGCTCGAGAGCGAAGCGCCCGAAATCTTCGCCGAGCTGACGGAGTTCTCGCGCATCTGCCGCAAGCGGCTGCGGGAGGAGATGGAGATCGAGTTCTCCGTCGCCGGCGGAACGCTCCATGTCCTCGATGCCGTCCGCATGCCACGCTCGTCCCGCGCGGCGGTCAAGGCGGTGGTCGACCTTGCCGAGGACGGAATCATCCCGCGCGAGGAAGCGATCCTCAGGATCGAGCCCCGCGCGCTGTCGCAGCTCCTCCACCGACAGGTGGACCCCGATGCGCGCCGCGAGGTGATCCTCAAGGGGATCGCCGCAAGCCCCGGCGCCGCGACGGGGCGTCTCGTCTTCTCCGCGATGGCCGCGCAGACCGCCGCGTCACAGGGCGAGGCCTGCATCCTCTTGCGCCGCGAGACGACGCCGGAGGACATCCGCGGGATGCACGTCGCCTCCGCCATCGTCACCGAGCGGGGCGGAATGTCCTCCCACGCCGCGGTGATCGCGCGCGGACTGGGTCTGCCCTGCATTGTCGGCGCCGTCGGCAGCCGCATCGACACCCGCGAGCGCACGGTCACGCTGAAGGATGGCCGCGTCTTCCGCGAGGGGGACATGGTCACGGTGGACGGCTCCGCCGGTGTCGCCCTCGAAGGGGCCGCGCCGCTGCTGGAACCGATGCTGGACGGCCCCTTCACCACGCTGCTCGGCTGGGCCGACAAGGTGCGCGATATCGGGATCCGCGCCAACGCCGACACGCCGGACGATGCGCGCACCGCCGAGACCTTTCTCGCCGAGGGAATCGGCCTGTGCCGCACGGAGCATATGTTCTTCGAGGATGCCCGCCTGACGCTGATGCGGGAGATGATCTTCACCGACGACAGCAAGGACCGCGCCGCGTCCCTCGAACGCCTCCTGCCGATGCAGCGCCGGGACTTTGCGGACCTCTTCCACATCATGGCCGGCCGGCCGGTCTGCATCCGTCTCTTCGACTTGCCGCTGCACGAGTTCCTTCCGCGCGACAGGGAGGACCAGCGCGCGCTCGCCGATGCCCTCGACCTGCCGCTGTCGGACGTGGTGCGCCGGGTGCAGAACATGAGCGAGTTCAACCCGATGCTCGGAATGCGCGGGGTACGCCTCGGAATCACGGTGCCCGAGATCTACGAGATGCAGGCGCGCGCGATCTTCGAGGCGACGGTGCAGGCCAGCCGGGAGACAGGCGCGCCCGTCGTGCCCGAGATCATGATCCCGCTCGTCTCCGCCCGCCGCGAGGTGGAACTGGTGAAGACGCGCGTCGACGCCGTGGCCGCCGCGGTGAAGAACGAGAGCGGCGAGACCTTCGAGTACCGCCTCGGCGTGATGGTGGAGACGCCCCGCGCCGCGCTCAGGGCGGGCGAGATTTCCGATCACGCCGCCTTCCTGTCCTTCGGGACGAACGACCTGACACAGATGACCTACGGTCTGTCCCGCGACGATGCGGGCCGGTTCATGGGCGCCTACGTGGCCGAAGGGGTCTTTCCCGAGGATCCGTTCCACACGCTCGACCTCGACGGCGTCGGTGAACTGCTCCTCCTGGGGGCGGAGCGGGCGCGCGAGAACCGTCCGGACATCACCGTCTCCCTCTGCGGCGAGCATGGTGGGGACCCGGACACGATCGCATTCTGCCGCGCCGCGGGGTTCGACTACGTGTCCTGCTCGCCCTTCCGCGTCCCGGTGGCCCGTCTCGCCGCCGCCCATCTTGCGCTTGGCGGCACCCCCCACGGCACGCCCTGGGAGCGGGAGGACGCGGCGAACGCTGCCGGCGCCGGAGCCGCGATCCGCAGGCTGTAAAGGCGAAGGGGGTGGCCGGCGGCCGTGTCCCGGCCCTAGGCCGCGCTGAGGTCATCGCGTTCGGGCCACGCCATTGGTCCCGTCCTGCTCCTTCCAGTCGTACGGGGGCGTTTTCGCGCCTCCATTCGTCGCGACCGGTTCTGGCGGTGGAGCGCGGGGCGTGGCAGGAGAGGGCATGACCGATCCCGATCTCTCCGCCGCCTTCGGCCATCCCGAGGACCGCGCCACGGCCAGTGCCGCGCGTCCGCGAGACCGCATTTCCCTGCGCGATCACGTCCGCGACGTGGAAATCGGCGCGTTCCAGGAGGAGCGGGGGAGCCAGCAGCGGCTTCGCTTCGATATCGTCTGCGAGGTGACCGGCACCGGCGCGCCCGTGGATGACGATGTGGACCGCATCCTGTCCTACGACACGCTGGTCGAAGCCGTGGATGCCGCGCTCGCCGAGGAACGGCTCAACCTGCTCGAGACACTGGCCGAGCGCATCGCGGGGCTTCTTCTGCAGGAGCCGCGGGCGGAGCGTGTCTTCGTGCGGATCGAGAAGCTGGACCGGGGCCCCTATGCCCTTGGCGTGGAAATCGTGCGCAGCGCCGGGGCGGAGCGCGAGCGCGGCCTCCCGGCGCCGGACCTGCCGCGGCCGGTCGTGGCGCATCTGTCGAACGATGCCATTGCCGATCCGCGCCTTTCCCAGTGGCTGGACGCGCTGGAGGAGGGCGGCGCCCCGGTCGTGCTCACCGTGACCCTGCCCGAGACACCGGCCCCCGTGGCCGGCGCGCCCATGCCTCAGCGGCGGATCGACCTCCTCGCGCTCGATCAGAATGCCTGGGTGCTCGCCGCCCGGGATCCGCGCTGCCTCGTCGTCGGCAGCCGCACCGAGATCGAACATGCGATACGGCAGGGTCGGATGCTGGTCTGGGCGCCGTCCAAGATCATGCTGGATTCGCTGGAGCGTCCCGAGGCCGGCCCGCGGGAGCCCGAACGCCTCGCCGCCTTCCTCGCCGATACGCTCGGTGCCACCCGCCGCGTGGGCATCGGCGCGGACATGCCCGGCGGCGAGCGTCTGGAGACCGACGCCCGATGAGCACGATCCTGAGGCCAATCGCCCGGACCGGACAGCCCCGCGGGCCCGCCGCGCTCCCCCTCGCCGGGAGCCGGTCCGTGTGGTTCGATGAGGTCGAGGTGCTGGAGGCCGGCCGGACGCCGGCGCTCGTTCCCGCTCGGGAGCTGGACGCCGCGGCGCGGGACAGGCTCTCGGCGCCCCGGCCGGCGCTCTGCGGGATGACCTTCGAGACCGCGCGGATCATGGGCATCATCAACGTCACGCCGGACAGCTTCTCGGATGGCGGGCTCACCGGCAGCGCCGAGGCGGCGGCCGAGGCGGCTCGGCACATGTCGCCGCTGGCGGACCTTCTCGATATCGGCGGCGAAAGCACCCGGCCCGGCGCGGAGGACGTGCCGGAGGCGGAGGAGATCGCCCGCGTCGCCCCCGCCATCGCGGCGATAAGGGACGCCGGCATCGCCACGCCCGTCTCCATCGACACCCGGAAGGCCGCCGTCGCCGAGGCCGCGCTTGGCGCCGGGGCGGACATGGTCAACGATGTCTCCGCCCTGACCTTCGATCCCGCACTCGGCCCGCTGACTGCCCGTCATGGCGCGCCCCTGTGCCTGATGCACGCCAAGGGCCTGCCGAAGACCATGCAGGACGCACCGGCCTATGGGGACGTGCTGCACGAGGTCATGGCGGCGCTCAGGGAGCGGATCGCGGCGGCCGAGGCCATGGGCGTCGCCCGGGAGCGTCTGATCGTCGATCCGGGTATCGGCTTCGGCAAGACCGCCGATCACAATCTGCAACTGATCCGTAACCTTTCCGCCTTCCACGATCTCGGCCTGCCCGTCCTGCTCGGCGTCTCGCGCAAACGGTTCATCGGTGCGATCGGCAAGGAGGCGGAGCCTCGCCGACGGGCGCCCGGCTCGATCGCCGTTGCGCTTGCCGCGCTCGCGCAGGGCGTGCACATTCTGAGGGTACACGACGTGGGCGAAACGCGGCAGGCCATGAACCTCGCCCAGGCCCTTTACGAGACTTGAGGCGAGCGATCTTATGACGGGCAGGACACTCTTCGGAACCGACGGCGTTCGGGGCCGGGCCAACGCGTATCCCATGACTGCGGAGATGGCGCTCAAGCTGGGCGCTGCCGCGGGCCAGCATTTTCGGCAGGACGGCACAGCCGGGCACCGCGTCGTGATCGGCAAGGACACCCGCCTGTCCGGCTACATGTTCGAGAACGCGCTGACGGCGGGGCTGACCTCCACCGGCATGAACGTGCTTCTCCTCGGCCCCATTCCGACGCCCGCCGTTGGCTATCTCACGCGCTCCATGCGGGCGGATCTCGGGATCATGATCTCCGCCTCGCACAACCCGCACGAGGATAACGGCATCAAGTTCTTCGGACCCGACGGCTTCAAGCTCTCCGATGCCGACGAGGCCGCCATCGAGGCCCTGGCGGAGGCCGGCCCGCGTCTTGCCGATGCCGGCGCCATCGGCCGCGCGCGGCGGATCGATGATGGGCGGTTCCGCTATGTCGAACGGGCCAAGGCCTCCTTTCCGGTGAACCGGACGCTCTCCGGCCTCAAGGTCGTGATCGACTGCGCCAACGGCGCCGCCTATCGCACCGCGCCGCAGGTCCTCTGGGAGCTGGGGGCGGAGGTGATCGAGGTCGGCACCGATCCCGACGGCCTCAACATCAATCTCGGCTGCGGCTCGACCTCTGTCGCGCAGGCGGCCGAAGTCGTGCGCTCCAGCGGCGCCGATGTCGGCATCTGTCTCGACGGCGACGCGGACCGGGTGATGATCCTCGACGAGACCGGGGCCGTCGCCGACGGCGACCAGATCATGGCGCTGCTCGCGGGGCAGTGGGCCGAGACCGGTCGTCTTGCCGGCGGCACTCTCGTCGCGACCGTCATGTCGAACCTCGGCCTCGAGCGGCATCTCGAAGCGAAGGGGCTCCGCCTCGAACGCACCCCGGTCGGTGACCGCCACGTGGTCGAGCGGATGCGCTCTGGTGGCTGGAACCTCGGCGGCGAGCAGTCGGGCCATATCGTCATGACCGATTACACGACGACCGGCGACGGCCTGATCGCCGGCCTCCAGTTCCTGGCCGCGATGACCGAGAGCGCGCTTCCCGCCAGCGCGCTCGCCCGCACGTTCGAGACCGTTCCGCAACTCCTGAAGAACGTCCGGTTCCGTGCCGGATCGGATCCGCTGGCGGCGTCCGGCGTCCGGCGCGCCATCGCTGGCGCCGAAGCGAAGATGGGCGAGGGGGGGCGCGTACTGATCCGCAAGTCCGGCACTGAGCCGCTGATCCGCGTCATGGCCGAGTGCGAGGACGAAGCGCTTCTGACTGCTGTTGTGGACGATATCGTCGGCGCGGTGGAAAATGAGGGGACCGTCGTGGCCTGACGCCGCGCCGGGCCCTGGCCGGCTCTCAGCCCCGCCAGTGCAGCAGCGTCCGGACCGTGCGCCACTGGCCGATGACGAGCCCCGTGCCGATCAGGGCCAGCGCGGCGAAGAGCGTAGGCGGCAGGGTCTCGCCGAGAAGGACCACGCCGAAGATCACCGACCAGACCGGGACCTGGAAGTTCACCAGCGTCATGAAGCCCGGGCCGGCGCTCCGCACGACCTGGATCCTCAGAAGGACAGCCAGCGCCGTCGGCACGAGGCCGAGCGCGATCGCCGCCAGCAGGGGGCGCGTCGGCGGGACCGCGGGAAGCCCCTCGACGAGCAGCGCGAAGGGAACGATGGCAACCGCGCCGAACAGCAGCGTGAGCGCGGCCATGGCGATGCCGTCGATGGGCGGGCAACGCCGGGTCAGGATCGAGGCGATGGAATAGCAGATGGTCGCGGCGAGACAGACGATCCGCCCCGCGAGCCCCAATGGTCCAGAGGCGCCCGGATCGTCACCCCCGCCCGCAATGAGAAGAGCCGCGCCGGCGAACCCGAGCGCGACGCCGATGATCCGGCGCGGCGTCAGGCGTTCGCCCGGTACGAAGAAATGCGCCATCGGCAGGAGCACGAGCGGCAGCATCGCCATCGACAACCCGCCGAACGCGGACGGGACGTGCTGGAGCCCCCAGGACAGCATCGAGAAGGGCACAGCCGTGCTCAGAAGGCCGGCCCAGAAGAGATAGGGCAAGTGGTCCCGCCCGATCCCCCGCATCCGGGGCAGGGCGAAGGGCACGAGAGCGATGGCCGCGAGCAGGATCCGGGAGGCCGCGAGTGTGATCGGCTCGATCCCGTCGAGCGCGATCTTGGTCAGCATGAACGTGCCGCCCCAGATCAGTCCGAGGAAGAGGATCGAGAGCCAGTTCGCCGCCGTGGGCGGCTCGACGGGGGCTGTGTTCGCGGCCATGTGGCGCCTTGGATCACGCGGCCGCGCGCCTGTCCAGATCGGCCGGTCTGTGCGGCCACGCACCGTCGTCAGCGGTGTGCGGCCCCCCTTGAGAGGGGACCGCACGGGGTATCGATCAGTTGCGCTCGCGGTCGACCATGCGGCCGGCGGAGATCCAGGGCATCATGCCGCGCAGCTTCTCGCCGACCTGCTCGATCTGATGCTCGTCGTTCAGACGGCGGGTCGCCTTGAAGGAGGGCTGGCCGACGGCGTTTTCCTGCATGAAGTCGCGCACGAACTTGCCGGACTGGATGTCCCGCAGGACCTCCTTCATGCGCTTCTTGGTCTCGTCGTAGGGCAGGATGCGCGGACCGGAGACGTACTCGCCGTACTCGGCGGTGTTCGAGATCGAGTAGTTCATGTTCGCGATGCCGCCTTCGTAGATCAGGTCCACGATCAGCTTCACCTCGTGCAGGCACTCGAAATAGGCCATCTCGGGCTCGTAGCCGGCCTCGACCAGCGTCTCGAAGCCCATGCGGATCAGCTCGACGAGACCGCCGCACAGCACGGCCTGCTCACCGAAGAGGTCCGTCTCGCATTCCTCGCGGAAGTTGGTCTCGATGATGCCGGAGCGGCCGCCGCCGATGGCGGAGCAATAGGACAGAGCGATCTCCATCGCCTTGCCGGAGGCGTCCTGGTGAACCGCCGCGAGGCAGGGCACACCGCCGCCCTTCGTGTACTCGCCGCGCACCGTGTGGCCGGGACCCTTCGGCGCCATCATGACGACGTCGACGCCAGCTTTCGGCTCGATCAGCCCGAAATGCACGTTCAGACCGTGGGCGAAGGCGATCGCCGCGCCCTCGCGCAGGTTGTCGTGGACGTATTTGCGGTAGGTCTCGGCCTGCAGCTCGTCGGGCATGGTGAACATCATCAGATCGCACCAGGCGGCGGCCTCGGCGATGCCCATGACCTTCAGGCCCTCGCCCTCGGCCTTCTTGGCGCTGGGGGAGCCTTCGCGGAGAGCGACGACGAGGTTCTTCGCGCCCGAATCGCGCAGGTTCAGCGCGTGGGCGTGGCCCTGGCTGCCATAGCCGAGGATGGCGACCTTCATGTCCTTGATCAGATTGATGTCGCAGTCGCGATCGTAATAGACGCGCATGGCGGTCTCCCTTTGATGAGTTCCGGGCAGGGGATAGCGCATCTGGGCCGGAAAGCGCGATGCGAAACTTGCGGATCTCTGCAGCTTTGTTGAATTGTCATTCGCTTAGTGCTGCGCTATCCGAAAAACCATGCTCGATGACACGGACAGACGCATTCTGCGGCAGTTTCAGGCCGAACCGGACCTGTCCGCGCAAGGGCTAGCGGATCGCGTGGGCCTCTCCCACGGGGCGTGCTGGCGACGGCTGGAGAAGTTGCGCAGCAGCGGGATCCTGAAAGGGCAGGAGGCCGTGATCGATTGGCGCGCCCTTGGCTGGGCCGTCCGGGTCTCGCTCCGGATCACCCTCGACAAGACCCGCCGCAACGCCTTCGACGCGTTCCTCGAGGAGGTCCGCAAGGTTCCCGAAGTCCTCGAGATCCAGACCCTTCTCGGCCGTGTCGACATCCGCCTCGAGCTTATCGCCCGAGACCTGTCGCACTACCAGACCATCTGGCGGGACCGCATCCTCACCCTGCCACATATCGCCGACATCGAGGCTCTTATGCACGTGGCGGACATCAAGTCGGTGGACGAGCTTCCGCTATGACGGCGCCTCTCAATCTGGACGCGGCGGACCGCGCGATCCTCCGCGCCCTCGTCGGGGACGCCAGCCTCAGCGCCTCCGAACTCGGGCGGCGCCTCGGATTGTCACAGCCGGCGACGTGGCGCCGCATCCGCCGCCTGACCGATGCCGGCATCCTGAAGGGCCGCCGCCTCGTCCTCGACCGCGAAGCGCTCGGCTTCGGCGTGACCGTCTTTCTCGGCATCAAGCTTGCGGCGCGCGGGCGTCCCGAACTGGAGGTCTTCGAGCGGGCGGTCTGCGCCATTCCGGAGGTGCAGATCGTCGAGCACGTCCTCGGCCTCTACGATTACCGCCTCCGCGTCACGGCGCGCGACCTTCCCGATTTCGAACGCGTCCTTCGCCGCCGCATCATGACGCTGCCGGGGGTGGGGCAGGTGGAATCGAACGTCCTCCTTTCGGAAGAGCGGCTGCCCGGCCCCTTGGGCTGACGCGGCGAGGCCCCCGTCAGTCCGCAGCCGATCCGAGCCCCGCCCGCATCAGGGCGCGGCGGACGGGCGGCAGATCGTGGAGCGCGGCAAGCCCGGCAGGGCGTATCGTGTGCGCAAGAAGGCTTCCGGAGCGTGCGACACGGTTGAAGGCATCGATGGCGCCGGCCCTGAGCGCGATGTCACGTTCCCGCGCGGCGGCATAGGCGGCGAGGCCCGCCGGCGCGCCGGGATCTGTGCCGAGAGCCGTCTCGAGCGCGGCGATGTCGGCAATCGAGGTGTTCAGCCCCTGCGCCCCGATCGGCGGCAGCACATGCGCCGCCTCGGCGATGAGCGCCACACGCCGTGAGGCCAGCCGTTCCGCGATCCGCGTGACCACGGGGAAGAGGCCGGGCCGTGCAAGGGGCGTCATCGTTCCCAGGAGCCCGCAGGATCGCTCCGTCGCTTCGGCGGCGAGCTCTGCCTCGGACAGGGCGGCAAGGCGTATCGCTTCGGGACCGTCAGCCATCCAGACGATGGCGGAGGCGGGCCGGCCGTCCGCATCGGGCAGGGGCACCGTCGTGAACGCTCCGCCCTGTTCGTAGATCTCGGCCGAGACATTGGCGTGGGGATGGGTATGGCGCACCGGGAAGGCCAGCGCCTTCTGGCCATAACGCGTCTCGGAGGTGCCGATCCCGGCAGCGCGCCGCACGGCGCTGTCCCGCCCGTCCGCTCCGACGATCAGGCGCGCCGAGATGCGTGTGCCGTCCGCCAACACCGCAAGGGCGCGATCCTCCCGCGCGTGCAGATCCTTCAGCCCCGCGCCGATCCTGAGGGGAACGGACAGCGCCTCGAGCCGGTCCAGGAGTTCCGCGCCGAGGCGTGCATTGGGAATGTTCCAGCCGAAGACCTCGGCGCCCAGATCGTCCGGGTGAAAGGTCCGCTCGGAGATGACGTGTCGCGGCCGGCCGCCGGTTTCGACGATCCGCAGCGCGGCGAGGGGTGTCGCCGTTCCGTCGTCCACCTCGATCCCGGCGCGACGCAGGACGCTCCGCGAGGGCAGCAGAAACGCGGTGGAGCGCCGGTCGGCCCCTTCGCTCTTCGGATCGCGGGGCGGGGCGGAGGCGCTCGCGAGGACGACGTCGTGGCCGGCGTTCTTGAGCGACGCCGCGGCGATCAGGCCGGCAAGGCCGGCGCCGACGATGAGGATGTCCGTCTCGATATCTGCCCGCATCGCCTGTACTCCCGTCGCTCATTCCGCACCCGACCTAGGCCGATGCGGCCGGCATTGCCAGAGCGCGGCGGCTTGACCCCGGAAGAGGGGTCGGCCAGCCTTGCGCCTCCCGAGTTCGGAGACCGCCCATGGCCAGCGACCGGCCGAGCCAGATCGACGCTTATTCGCTCATTCTCGAAGCGATCGACACCGGCCTATACCGTCCGGGCGACCGGCTCGTCGAAAGCGAGCTGGCCGAGCGGTTCGGTGTGTCCCGCACGCCCGTCCGGGAAGCCCTCCAGAAACTGGAGACGCAGTCACTTCTCGCGCGCGACGGGCGGTCCCTGATCGTCGCCGCCCTCGATCACAGCCAGCTGGCCGAGCTTTACGCCGTCCGCTCCGAACTGGAAGCGCTGGCGGCGCAGCTTGCGGCCCGCCACGCGGCGGAAGAGGAGATCGCGGTCCTGCGCGCCATGGCGGAGGAGCACGGGACGATGGTGGACCAGCCGCAGGCGCTGGCGCGCGCGAACAAGCGATTTCACCGCCAGATCCACCTCGCCTCCCACAACAGGTACCTCGTCCAGCAGCTTGAATTCGTCCACCGCACGATGGCCCTGATGGCCGAGACGTCGCTGGCCGGTCCCGGCCGGGGGGACGCCGCCGTCGCCGAACATCGCGGCATCGTGGACGCCATAGCCGCTCGGAACGAGGAGGGCGCGCGGGCGGCGCTCCGGCACCACATCTCGGAAGCCTTCAAGGAGCGGCTGCGGCTTGCAGGGGAAGCGCCCCGGGTCGGGCCCGCCGCGCGGCCGTGACGCCCGGGCGGTGGCGCTTGTCGAAAATACCGTGCGTCGTCTTGTCCCAGTAGAATGGCCGCAGAACGACCTCCCAGGCGGCCTTCCACGCCGCGAGAACGGCAAGCGGATGGTAGAAATACAGCGACGGCACCCACTTCATCAGCCAGCCGCTCTCTCCGCGGCGCCTGAGGCCGAGGGCCGCGACGGCGATGCCGGAGGCCTCCGACGCGACGAAGAGCGCCGCCAGGGGCCAGGTCGCTGCCTCCCCGAGGCCGGGAGCGGGCGGCACGAGCCCGAGGGGCGCCAGCCAGAACATCCAGAACAGCGGCGCCAGAAGCACCTGCACGATGGAGCCCAGAACGAGCACCTGCATTCCGAGGAACCCCCTCGCCCCGAGCTGCCTCCAGAGGCTGCGCGGCCGGCGCATGTGGGTGGCCCAGGTCATCATGTACCCCTTGATCCAGCGGGACCTCTGCCGGACCCAGGGGAGCGGCCTGCAACAGGCCTCCTCCTGCGTGACGGTGGCGACGATCTCCGTGCGGTAGCCCGCGCGCGCGAGACGAAGGCCGAGATCGGCATCCTCCGTGACGTTCCACGCATCCCAGCCCCCGAGCGCTTCGAGGGCGGCGCGGCGGAAGAACAGCGTCGTGCCGCCGAGCGGGATCGGCAGGCCGAGCCGCTGCAGGCCCGGCAACATGACGCGGAACCATGCGGCGTATTCCACCGTGAAGCAGCGGCTCATCCAGTTCGTGCCGGGATTGTAGTAGTCCAGCATCCCCTGCAGGCAGGCGACGTCCGGCCCACGCTGCGCGAAAGCGGTCGCGATCTGGTGGAGCTGCCCTTCAGCCGGCGCATCCTCGGCGTCGTAGATCCCGACGATTCCGCCCCGGCAGAAGGACAGGGCGTAGTTCAGCGCCCGCGGCTTGGTGCGCACGGCCCCCGGCGGGACGGTACAGACACGGATCCAGTGGGGCAGTTCCGTCCGGGCGAGGGCGGATGCGGTGGTCGCATCGTCCGCTTCGGTGACGAGCAGGATGTCCGTCAGCTCACGCGGGTAGTCGAGCGCCTCCAGCCTCCGGACCAACCGGCCGGCGATGTCCTCCTCCCGGAAGAGCGGCACGAGGATTGAGATCACCGGCAACCGCGCCACCACCGCTGCCGGTCGGGAGCGGGCGGACGCGAACTCGCCGCGGCGCCGCCCATCGCGGAAGGCCGCCCAGAGGATCGCGACGCGGAGCGCCAGAGTGGCCGCCAGGAAGAGCGCCGCGATACCGGTCAGCACCCAGAAGACCTCGGCGGGCGCGAGCATTGCGGCCCCCGTGGCAGAGGCGAGTGCGGCGAGGCCGAGGGGACGGCGGCAGGAGATCCGTCCGCGCGGGCGGCAGGAGAATGGCGCCGGGACGGAAGTCTCCGCCAACGTCGTCAGTTCGGCGGCGCCGGCCCGCGCCACGGCCGCCTGCACGTCGCTCGCCCGGGCGACGACCATCGCGACCGGGCCGAGGACCGTTTCCAGGTATCGCCTGTCGTTCGCGAATCGCTCCGGCCGGCTGGTTGCCACGAGGGTCAGCCCTCCCGCCCGTCGCCACGGAACGAGGCCGCGCGCGAGGCAGTCCGCCGCGCCCAGCCTGGCCATGAGCATCGCATCCGGGGGCTCGGCTGACAGGTCGGCGATATCGGCGTTCCACTGCCGCGCCAGCGCCGCGGTGAGTTGCGCCTCGGAGATCAGGCCGCGGGCCAGCAGAATTTCCCCAAGTCGCGCGTCGGACCGGGCCTGATCGCTCAGCGCCTGCACCAGGTCTCCCGGGCCGATCGCGCCCGATTCGACCAGAAGCCGCCCGAGCGGCGTCCGCCGTGGCGCCTCCGGGGCGCTCTCGACGGCTCTGAGATAGGGCGGGAAGGGCTGCGGATGGCGCGCCTGTGCGGCGGCGGAGGGAAAGGATCTCTGGTGCGGATCCGGATTGGCAGTCATCTATCGCATCACCCACGGCAGACCATTCTGGTTCCGGGGATAGACGACAGGTACGGTAAAAGCCGGGTTAAACGGCGCGGAACGATCCGGGTCAGGCCGCGCCGGATCGCTCGCGAATTGCATCCGCGAACCGCTCGAACAGGTAGAAGCTGTCCATCGGGCCGGGGCTGGCTTCGGGATGATACTGCACCGAGAAGACCGGCTTGTCCGTCACGCGGATTCCGCAATTGCTGCCGTCGAAGAGCGAGACGTGGGTCTCTTCGACTCCCTTCGGCAGGGTCTGGCTGTCCACCGTGAAGCCGTGGTTCATGGACGTGATCTCGACCTTGCCGGTCGTCAGGTCCTTCACCGGGTGGTTCGCGCCGTGATGGCCGTGGTTCATCTTGATGGTCTTGGCGCCGAGGGCGAGGGCCAGCATCTGGTGGCCAAGGCAGATGCCGAAGAGCGGCAGGTCCGGCTTGCGGCGCATGACATCCTGAAGCATCGGCACGGCATACTCACCGGTCGCCGCCGGATCGCCGGGGCCGTTCGTCAGGAAGAGACCCTCGGGATCGTGCGCCAGGATGTCGTCCGCGGTGGCCGAGGCGGGCAGGACCGTCACGTCGCAGCCGGCGGAGGCCAGGGAGCGCAGGATGTTGCGCTTGGCACCGTAGTCGACGGCGACGACACGGGGCGCATCGCCCTCCCGCCGCAGGTAGCCGGCGGGCCAGGCCCACCGCATCTCGTCCCAGCGGTAGGACTGCACGCAGGTCACATCCTTCGCCAGATCACGGCCGACGAGGCCGGGGAACGCGCGCGCCTGCGCGACGAGCGCCTCGATGTCGAAATTGCCCTCGGGATCGTGCGAGAGCGCGACATGGGGCGCGCCCTGCTGGCGGATCGCGCGGGTCAGGCGGCGGGTGTCCACGCCGCCGATCGCGATGCGGCCACGCCGGGCCAGCCACTCGCCGAGGGTCTCAGCCGCTCGCCAGTTGGAGGGGAGCGTCGGATCCCATTTCACGACCATGCCGGAGGCGATCGGATCCTGCGCCTCGTCGTCTTCGGGCGTGACGCCGGTATTGCCGATATGCGGGAAGGTGAAGGTCACCACCTGTCCGGCATAGGAGGGGTCCGTCATGATCTCCTGGTAGCCGGTCATCGCGGTGTTGAAGCACAGCTCCGCCTCGCAGGTGCCGGTGGCGCCGAAGCCGCGCCCGTAGAACACCGTGCCGTCAGCGAGGGCGAGGCAGGCGGTGGGGCGAGGTGCGGCAGTCATGGGAAGGAGCCTCCTTGAGGGCATGTCGCGAGGGCGTCTGGCAAACGCCCTGCATCTACGCAGCGTCCCCGGTGGGGTCAATGGGCCGATCAGCGTGTTGTCTCGTCGCACAGTTGAGCGTACAGGACGCGGCCAGACCGAGATGACCGTTGCTCAGGGGAACCGATGTCGCAGCTCAAGACCAGGGTCAGCAGCGCCCTCAAGGACGCCATGCGCCAGAAGGACCAGACGCGGCTCGGAACGCTGCGCCTGATCAATGCCGCCATCAAGGATCGCGAGATCGCGGCCAGGGGAGCCGGAAGCGAGGGGCCTGCGGAGATCAGCGACGCCGAGGTGACGCAGATCCTCGCCAAGATGGTGAAGCAGCGCCAGGAAAGCGTCCGCGCCTACGAGGAGGGCGGGCGGTTGGAACTCGCCGAGCGCGAACAGTCCGAGATCGCCGTGATCGAGGAGTTTCTCCCCAAACCCCTGACGGAGGCCGAAACGAGTGCTGCCATCGACGCCGCCATCGAGGAGACCGGCGCCACCGGGATCCGCGACATGGGCAAGGTGATGGGCGAGCTCAAATCCCGCCATGCCGGCCGGATGGATTTCGGCGCCGTCGGCGCCCGCGTCCGCGCGCGCCTGTCCTGACGGAGCGCCTGCGGCGCATTCCTTGAAGTAAGGGTGCCTCCGGCGGGGGTATTTGCCTGAAAGATGAACGGGGCGGGGGCTGACCTCGCCCCTTTTCTCGTGGGTCCGCAAATTCGGGGCACGGGCGGGCAAGGCCGCGATCCCCCTAGCGGTAGAGCGCCTCGGCGGCCCTAAGATCCTCGTTCGCAACGGCAAAGCGCTGAACGAAACGCGCTTTGAACGACACCCGCCCCCGCCGCGCTCCGAAATTCTCGCCGTGGTTCAGCCGGTAGAGCACCGCGGGGGCAGGCAGCGGCGCCAGGGGGCGGCCGGCAAGGGCGGCGAGGAAGGGGAACATGCGGTGTTCGTGGGAGACGGCCGCGGACAGAAAGTCGAGGCTCTCGGGCTGTGCCGTGTCATAGCGGAAGGCGGCGCAGGAGCCGCAGAGTTTCCAGAACGCCTTCTGGCCCGGCCGTGACAGGCTTTGTGGTCGGGCGAGGGCGAGGGTGCCCGTGCCCTCGTCCCGCACGTGGCCCTGTTCGACGAGCCAGCCCGTTTCGCTTTCGCCGGAACTCAGACGCTCTCCCGCGCCGCGGCCGAGGATGTCGTCGGCGTCGAACGGCATGGCGAGGCCGCTCGCCGGGGCGCGTTCGGGCAGGGACGCGACGAGGCTGCGGAGCTTGTCCCACTTGTCGTTGCCCTCCACATGCCGCGCGAAGGGCAGGAAGGTCGCGGCCTTCGGAAGATCGCCCGCGGGGCGGTCCTGGCCGCAGATCAGCGCCTGCCAGCGTCCGCCACCGCGGGCGAGACTGTCCAGCGTCTCCTGAAGGCGGGCGGAGACGGCGTCCCAGTTCCCGACATGGTGCTTCCCGACAAGGGGGATGAGGTAGGTGACGTGGCGGGGCGCCGGCCCGGGCGGCGGTCCGGCCCTGCGGAGGCGGAGGGCCGCGGCTTCGGAGGGCGAGAGATTCCCGGCCACGCGCTCACCGCCCGGCAGGCGCGCGGCGAGGAGGAGCGCGGCGCGGCGGCGCTTCGGTGTGGCCCGGGCCTGCGCCATCAGGGACGGGCCGGCAGGCGGCGGGAGAGATCGCCGTAGAGGCTGAGGCGTTCCTCCGCGGACAGAAAGGCGCCGATCTCGACCTCGCGTCCGCCGCCCGACAATGTCACGTAGTTCGGGACCGGGCCCTTCTTCTCGTGCAGGCGGGCCTCGACCCAGTAGGGATGGGCGGACCATTCCCGCCGGATGCCCCGGCGCTCCGTCCTGACGAGATCCACGCGGTCCTCGCTCAGGGTCAGTTCCTCCAGAAGCTCACCGTCCCGGTAGCTGCGCTGCAGGAAATAATAGAGCAGCCAGATGGCGGCCACGATGAACGGGAGCAGGCCCCAGAGGACCGGCGTTCCGAGCACCGCGATGAGCGGCAGCAAGAGGAGCGTGGCCGTCGTGCCGATGAAGATCACGAAACCGGTCCGGGGCAGGGAGCGATAGGGCCAGAGATGCAGGCGGGCAGGGCCCGGCGTCGTCTCGATCCATTCATAGGGCATGACCCGGTCTCTCTCGCTCCTGGCGCGGCGTCTGCGGTATCCGCCCCCATCTAGGAGATGAGAGCGGCGTTGCATAGCCGGTCTCGCGGGATGGTGCAGCCGGCGCGCCGGATCATTCGGGGCCGCCGTCGCTCGCCGGCCCTGTTCGACAGGAAAAGGGCCCCGGGATCGTCTCCCGGGGCCCTTCGTGCGTTCGTGGTGGTCCTGAGCTGCCCTTAGTGGGCGTGGACCTTGTCCCAGTCCTCGCGCTTCGGAAGCGTCTCGAAGGTGTGCTCCGGCGGGGGGCACGGCAGGGTCCATTCGAGGGTATCCGCGTACTCGTTCCAGTAGTTGTTCTGGGTGATCCGCTTGCCCCGGGTGAGGGTGTAGAAGACCACGCCGATGAAGAAGAGGAACGAGGCGAAGGAGAGGAACGCGCCGATGGAGGAGACGTAGTTCCAGGTCGCGAAGGCCTCGGGGTAGTCGATGTAGCGGCGCGGCATGCCCTGACGCCCGAGGAAGTGCTGCGGGAAGAAGGTCAGGTTGGCGCCGATGAAGAACACCCAGAAGTGCACCTTGCCGGCCCATTCGGGGTACTGACGGCCCGAGAACTTGCCGATGTAGAAGTACACACCGGCGAAGATCGCGAAGACGGCCCCGAGGCTCATCACGTAGTGGAAGTGCGCCACGACGTAGTAGGTGTCGTGATAGGCGCGGTCGATGCCGGCTTGGCTCAGGACGATGCCGGTGACGCCGCCCACGGTGAAGAGGAAGAGGAACCCGAACGCCCAGAGCATCGGCGTCTTGAGCTCGACCGAGCCACCCCACATCGTCGCGATCCAGGAGAAGATCTTGATGCCCGTCGGCACGGCGATGACCATGGTCGCCAGCATGAAGTAGCTCTGCTGGGTGAGGGACATGCCCACCGTGTACATGTGGTGCGCCCAGACGACGAAGCCGAGGACCCCGATCGCCACCATCGCGTAGACCATCGGCAGGTAGCCGAAGATCGGCTTGCGGCTGAAGGTGGCGATGACGTGGGAGATGATGCCGAAGCCCGGCACGATCACGATGTACACCTCGGGGTGCCCGAAGAACCACAGGATGTGCTGGTAGAGCACCGGGTCGCCGCCGCCGGCGGGATCGAAGAAGGCGGTGCCGAAGTTCCGGTCCGTCAGCAGCATGGTGATGGCGCCGGCGAGGACGGGCAGCGCGAGGAGGATCAGCCACGCGGTGACGAAGATCGACCAGGCGAAGAGCGGCACCTTGTGCATGGTCATGCCGGGGGCGCGCATGTTCAGGAACGTCGTGATCATGTTGATCGCGCCGAGGATCGACGACGCGCCCGACAGGTGGACGGCGAAGATCGCGAGGTCGGTCGAATACCCGCCCTCGGTGGTGGAGAGCGGCGGGTAGAGCACCCAGCCGATGCCCGAACCGGCCTGACCGTTGCCGCCCGGCGCGAGAACCGAGGCGACGGCGAGCGACGTGCCCGCGACGTAGAGCCAGAAGGAGAGGTTGTTCATCCGCGGGAACGCCATGTCCGGCGCGCCGATCTGGAGCGGCATCAGGTAGTTGCCGAAGCCGCCGAAGAGGGCCGGAATCACCACGAAGAACATCATCAGGATGCCGTGCGCCGTGATCAGCACGTTCCACAGGTGCCCGTTGGGGGTACATTCGCCTGCGGGCGCCTGCGAGAAGACCCGCGCGCCTTCCATGCACATGTACTGCACATCCGGCGTCATGAGTTCGAGACGCATGTAAACTGTGAAGGCCACCGAGATCAGCCCGACAAAGGCTGATACGAAGAGATACAGGATCCCGATGTCCTTGTGGTTCGTGGACATGAACCACCGCGTGAAGAATCCACGCTCGTCGTGATGGTCGTGCCCGTGGATGGCGGCGTCGGCCATGCAAGCCTCCCTGAGAGATCAGCCTTGGGTGCGGGAGCAGGGCGCGTCCCGTCGTCAATGCCTGCTTCTAAGGCGATGACCCGTGGCAGGCAATGTCCGAATATGCCGCAGGGGACCGCGTCCCGGCGTCGCCCCCTGCCTCGGACCCCGCGCGGCAGGGCTCCGGAGGGGGCCCGGGGGCAGCCGACCCGCAGGGGACATGCCGGCCGAAACCGTAATCCCGACGGCGCGCCGTTGCGGAAGGCATGGAATCCCCGGAAGCGACGGATCGGCTACGGAACGGCACCTTTCCCCGATCCGGAACCGCTGACCCCGGATCGCACGCATGTCCTGCCCCCGGGCGAGTCGCCCCCGGTGCCCTCTCGGCCTTGCCCCCTCCACACCCTCATCAACTTCCTGCGCCGACATGCTCTGCAGGACGCCCCGCGGCTTGACCCTTGAGGCTGCCCCCACCATGGTCCGCGCGACTTTGATGCAAGGATTTGAGCCTTGGCTTCCAGCCCTCCCCCCTTTTCCCGGTTCGAGTGGATGATCGCGTGGCGCTACCTGCGGGCGACGCGCGCCGAGGGGGGCGTCTCCGTCATGACATGGATCAGCCTGATCGGCATCGCGCTCGCCGTCTTCGCGCTGATCGCGGTCCTTGCCGTGCGCACGGGGTTCCGGGCGGAGTTCGTGGACACGATCCTCGGCGCCAATGCCCATGTCACGCTCTACCAGTCCTCGGCGGTCGACGAGGCGGGGCAGAGTTCCCGCCAGATCGAAGATTATACGGCCCTCGCTGAACGGGTCGCCGCGGTTCCCGGGGTCACCCGCGCCGCGCCGCTGATCAAGGGGCAGGTCATGTCCTCCGCCAACGGACGGACGGCGGGCGTCGAGGTCTACGGGATCACGCTGGAGGATCTCCGGGGCGTGCCGCGGATCGAAAGCCCTGAGGACTCGCTCGGCGATCTCTCCCGCTTCGACGAGGGCATCGCCATCGGCTGGGAGGTCGCCGCGTCGCTCGGGGTCGGACCGGGGGACATGATCCGCCTGATCTCCCCCGATGGCGTGCGCACGGCCTTCGGCACTTCGCCCCGCGTCAACGCCTACGAGGTGGTCTACGTCTTCCGCGCAGGCCGCTACGATATCGACCGGACCCGCCTCTACATGCCGTTTGCCGAGGCGCAGTCCTACTTCAACCGCGAGGGCTTCGCCGACGAGCTTGAGGTCATGGTAGAGGATCCCGACCGCGTGGACAATTTGACGACGGATCTGCTCAGGGCCGGCGGCGAGCGCACGCTGCTCTGGACGTGGCGGGACGCCTCCGGATCCTTCCTTCAGGCCCTCCAGATGGAGGACAACGTGATGTTCATCATCATGTCGATCCTCGTGCTGATCGCGGCGATGAACATCGTCTCCGGCCTCATCATGCTGGTCAAGAACAAGGGGCGGGACATCGGGATCCTGCGCACAATGGGCCTGACCGAAGGCTCCGTGCTCAGGGTGTTCTTCATCTGCGGCGCGTCGGTCGGAACGATCGGAACGCTCGCGGGGGTGATACTCGGCTGTCTCTTCGCGATCTACATCGACCAGATCTTCAACGTGGTGAACTACATCGCCGGCGGCGGCGTCTGGGATGCCTCGATCCGCGGCATCTATGCCGTGCCCGCCAAGCTGGAGCTCGGGGACGTGATCTCCGCGATCGCGCTGTCGCTCGGGCTGTCCTACGTCATCACGATCTTTCCCGCCCGCCGCGCCGCGCGGATGAACCCGGTGGAGGCCCTGCGCTATGAGTGAGACCGCGCTGAGCCTCTCCGGCATCGAGAAGACCTACAATCGCGGCAAGGCCGGCGCCGTCCATGTCCTCTCGGGGGTGGACCTCACGCTGAAGCGGGGCGAGGTCGTCGCTCTCGTCGCACCCTCGGGGGCCGGCAAGTCGACGCTACTGCACATCGCCGGCCTTCTCGACACGCCGGACGAAGGCCATGTGAGCGTGGCGGGGCAGGAGCTGACCGGGACGGGGGATGCGCGGCGGACCGCGGCGCGAAGGGCCGAGATCGGCTTCGTCTACCAGTTCCACCATCTGCTTCCGGAGTTCACCGCGGCGGAGAATATCGTGCTGCCGCAACTCGCCAACGGTGCCGGCCGGGCGGAGGCCGAGGCCCGCGCGCTGGAGCTTCTGGGGACTGTCGGCATGGATCACCGCGCCGACCATCGGCCCTCGGCGCTGTCGGGGGGCGAGCAGCAGCGCGTCGCCTTCTGCCGCGCGCTCGCGAATGCGCCCGCACTTCTCCTCGCCGACGAGCCGACCGGCAACCTCGATCCGACCACCTCCGACACGGTGTTCGCCGCCCTGATGAGCCTCGTTCGGGAGACCGGCCTTGCCGCCCTGATCGCGACCCACAACCTCGAGCTTGCGAGCCGCATGGACCGCGTTCTGCACCTCGACGGCGGACGTCTGACGGAACGGGAGCGGTCAGAGGCGTCCTGATTCGGCGCCCGGCTCGGGGTCCCGGCCTAGGGTCCGTCCCTGAAATCGCTCCGATCGGCCAGCCAGTGCTCCGCCATGTCCAGCGCGGCGCCCCTGCGGCGGGCGCTGTTGGAGAGGGAGAGAAGATCCATCGAGAGCTTCACGCCGGCCCAGAAGCGCAGAAGACCGGGCGGGTGCCCCTCCAGAAGTCCCGTTGAGAGAAGCGCGTCCAGCGCCGCCGGATCCACGCCCCAGAGCGGCCGCGGCACGGGATGGGCGGTCGAGGTGAAGACGAGCATGGTGGCGACGTCCCGCACGACCGGCCAGTGCGTGACAAGGGAGAGGTCGACGCCCCAGACCGCAGTCTCGTCCATCAGCATGTTCAGGGGTGTGAAGTCGCCGTGGATCAGCGCCTGCCGGATGATCCGGTCGCTGAGGACGGGAACCTGTTCGGCGAGGCGATCCGCAATGGCGTCCGTGACGGCGCGCGTCGCAGCATCGCGCCCGGTGGCTGCGGCCTCGGCGCGGTTCTTCGCCCAGAAGCGCACGCCGAACGTCACCTCCTTCTCGCTGCCCTCGGCATAGGCGCCGAGCCAGCCGGCGGTGCGAGACAGGAGCACGCGCCGCGCGCTTTCATCCGCCTCGGCCAGCAGATCCTGAAGACGGCGCCCCGGCACCCGCTCGATCACCGCCAGCCCCTCTTCCGGGGCGAAGTGGACGGGGCGGGGAACACGGAAGGGACCGCTCCCCATCCGTGGCAGCCGTCGCGCGAGGGCAGCCTCCATCCGCTCCACCTCGGCCATGCCGCCGGGGCCATCCACGAGCTTGGCGATCACGGGGGCGCCGTTCAGCTCGGCTGCAATCACCACGCGGCCGGGCTTGGCCTGGATGCTGTCGCCGATCTCGAGGCCGGACAGCTCCGGGAGCGTTCGGGAGAGGGCGGCGAGGCGTGCCTGCCCTTTGGCCATCATCTCCAGCTTGTCGAGAAAGGACAACTTCGCCAAGCGCGGGCCTCCCAGGGTCAGGAGCAGATACCGCGGATCTCGGCGTCCGCATAGGGAATCATGATCCGGCCGGCCCGCTCGCGGTCTGCGATGCCGGGGAACTGCGGGGTCAGAAGCGCGCTCAGGCGGGCCGTGCGGGCGCCTTCGGGATCGAGCGCGCGGCAGCAGACGTATTCCTCGACGATGCTGGCCTGCTGCTCGTAGGGATAATCGAGAAAGGGCCGATCGGCGGCCACGTCGAATAGGTAGGGATCTTCGGCCTCGATCTGCTCCCCCACGGCGCGGAGCGGGTTGTATCCCGTCACGTCGCGGGCCTGCCATTGCCAGACATGGGTCAGCTCATGGGCAAGAAGCATGGCCTGGGGCAGGGGGAGCGTCTCGGGATAGCTCGCGAGCCAGTCGTCCCGCTGGTAGTTCTTCGCCACGAACATTCGGCTCCCGAGAACGAAGGCGGCGGTGGAGACCTCCACCGAAGGGCCTTCCTCCGGCGGCCAGATCCGCTCCCGGCAGGCAAGCTGCGGTCTGGGCGGGCGCTCGAACACGATCCCGCCAATCAGGGCGCCGTCATGGAAGCGGACGCGGGATGTATCCACCTCCGCTCCGTGCACACTGTCGATGAAGGCCCGCTCGTTCTGCGTCATCGGCCGCGCGCAGGCGGCCAGCAGGATCAGAAGAAGGAGCGCGCGCATGGAGTCGGGGTGCGCTGGATCGGGACGGAGATGCCCTCAAACATCGAGCTCTTCCACGAACTTGGCGTTCTGCTGGATGTAGTCGAAGCGCATCTCGGGCTTCTTGCCCATCAGGCGCTCGACGAGATCCCCCGTCTCTCCGGCCACGTCCTCGTCGATGGAGATGCGGATGAGCCGGCGGCTCGCGGGGTCCATCGTGGTTTCCTTGAGGTCCTTGGCATCCATTTCGCCGAGCCCCTTGAAGCGGGAGACGTCGATCTTGCCGCGCCCGCCGAGCCCCTTTTCCATCGCCGCGTCGCGCTCTGCCTGGTCGAGGCAATAGACGCGCTTCGCCCCTTGCGTGAGGCGGAAGAGCGGCGGGCAGGCAAGGTAGAGGTGCCCGGCATCGATCATCGGGCGCATCTGCGAGAAGAAGAAGGTCATCAGCAGGGACGCGATATGCGCGCCGTCCACGTCCGCATCGGTCATGATGATGATCTTGTCGTAGCGAAGGTCGTCCAGCCGGAAGCGGGACCCGAGGCCGACGCCCATCGCCTGGCAGAGGTCCGAGATTTCCTGGTTCGCGCCCATCTTCGAGGAGGCGGCGCCGAGAACGTTCAGGATCTTGCCCCGGAGCGGCAGAAGCGCCTGCGTCTTGCGGTCCCGCGCCATCTTGGCGGATCCGCCGGCGCTGTCGCCCTCGACGATGAAGAGCTCGGTGCCGGCGCGGTTCGTGGCGGAGCAATCCACGAGCTTGCCCGGCAGGCGAAGCTTCTTCGTCGCGGTCTTGCGCGCGGTTTCCTTTTCCTGACGGCGGCGGATCCGCTCCTCGGCGCGCAGGACGAGGAAGTCGAGAATCGCCCCGGCACTCTTGGTATCCGTCGCGAGCCAGTGGTCGAAATGGTCCCGCACGGCGCCTTCGACCATGCGCTGCGCCTCGGTGGTGGCGAGCCGATCCTTGGTCTGGCCGACGAATTCGGGCTCGCGGATGAAGCAGGAGACGAGGGCGCAGCCGCCGGTGGTCAGGTCGTCCCGCGTGATCTGAGCCGCCTTGCGATTCCCGGCCAGCTCGCCGTAGGCCTTCAGCCCCTTGAGGAGCGCGGCCCAGAAACCCGCCTCGTGGGTGCCGCCCTCGGGGGTCGGGACCGTGTTGCAGTAGGACTGGATGAACCCGTCTTTCGCCGGCGTCCAGTTCACCGCCCATTCGACGGAGCCGGGCTGGCCGTACTTTTCCTGGAACGAGACCTTCCCGGCGAAGGGCGCGTCGGCATAGGTCGTCGAGCCTTCGAGCTGCTCGCCGAGGTAGTCGGACAAACCGCCGGGGAAGTGGAACGTGGCCTCCTGCGGCGTGTCACCGTCGGGGATCGCGGATTTCCAGCGAATCTCCACGCCCGAGAAGAGGTAGGCCTTGGACTTCACCATCTTCATCAGCCGCGAGGGGCGGAAGCGGTGAGCGCCGAAGATCTCCTCGTCAGCGTGGAAGGTCACGGTGGTGCCGCGCCGGTTGGGGGCGGCCCCGACATGCGCCACCGGTCCGAGCGGCTTGCCGCGGGAAAACTCCTGCACGTAGAGCTCGCGGTTCCGCGCAACCTCGATGCGGACATGGTCTGACAGCGCGTTCACCACCGAGATGCCGACGCCGTGGAGGCCGCCCGACGTCTGATAGGCCTTGCCGTCGAACTTGCCGCCGGCATGGAGCGTGCAGAGGATCACCTCGAGGGCGGACTTGTCCGGGAACTTCGGGTGCGGATCCACAGGGATGCCGCGGCCATTGTCCCGCACGGTGATGGAGTGGTCGGCGTTCACTTCGACCTCGATGCGCGTCGCGTGGCCGGCCACGGCCTCGTCCATCGAGTTGTCGAGCACCTCCGCGACGAGATGATGCAGCGCACGCTCGTCCGTGCCGCCGATGTACATGCCGGGCCGCTTGCGCACCGGCTCCAGCCCTTCGAGCACCTCGATCGAGGAGGCGTCGTAGGCGGGCGCATCCTGCGCGGAAAGAAGATCGTCGGCCATTGGTGCTGCTCATTTCGTTCTGGATTTGCCCCAATGGTATCCTGACGCGTGCCCCGCCGCAAAGGCTTCCGGCGGGGCGCGCGGTCAAGATGACGCCAGGGGGGTGACGTCCGCCGCTCCGCGCCTATCCTTGGGGCGAACCATCGGGGAGCGAGCGATGCGCATTTTCTTCACGGGCGGCAGCGGCAAGGCGGGGCGTCATGCGATCCCGGTGCTGAAGGCCGCCGGCCATACCATCGTCAACGCGGACCGCGCCCCGCTGGGGCTGGACGGAGTGGACGATCTGAACGTCGATCTGACCGATGGCGGGCAGGTGTGGAATGCGCTGACGATGATCGGCAACCTCGGCGAGCTCGATGGCGAGGCGCCGCCGCGCTTCGACGCCGTGGTGCATTTCGCCGCGACCCCGCGCATCCTGATCGAGCCGGACGACGCAACCTATCGCAACAACGTGCTGTCCACCTACAACGTCATCGAGGCGGCGGTGAAGCTCGGGATCCCGAAGGTGATCTTCGCGTCTTCCGAAACGACCTACGGCATCTGCTTCGCCCGCGGCGAGTTGAAGCCGGACTACGTCCCGGTGGACGAGGATCACCCCACTGTGCCCCATGACAGCTACGGGATGTCCAAGGTGACAGGGGAGGTCATCGGGCGCTCCTTCCAGGCCAGAAGCGGGACGGATATCTACGGTCTGAGGATCAACAACGTCATAGAACCTCATGAGTACAAACGGGATTTTCCCGCTTACGTCGAGAACCCGGACCTGCGGCGGCGCAACATCTTCGCCTATATCGACGCGCGGGACCTCGGCCATGCGGTGGAGCGATGCCTGCGGACGGACGGGCTGGGCTACCGGGTCTTCAACATCGCCAACGCAGACCCCTCCGTCGATCTGACCTCGGCCGAGATCGCGGAGCGCTGGTACGGCGGCGTCCCGATGCGCCGCGAGATGGGCGAGCGGGAGACGTTCTACGACATCACCCGCGCGCGCGAGGAGCTGGGCTTCGAGCCGAAATACAGCTGGCGAGAGGAACTGGGGCGCACGTAGAGGCCGGGCCGGCGTTCGTCACGGGAGCGCGGCGCGGGGAGGATTGAACCTCGAGGAGAGCTCGCGGCGCAGCTGCTCTCGCGAACGGTCCTTGCCGGCCGCTCCGCGCGGGATTAGGGCCGGCGCCATGACGGATCGCCTCTCCATAGCCGGACACGCGCGGGCTCTCTTGAGCCTTGGGCTGCCGCTTGTCGGGGCCAATCTGGGCATGTTCGTGATCGGCATGACCGACACGGCCATGCTCGGTCGCTACAGCGTCGAGGCGCTTGCCGCCGGGGTGCTCGGGCAGTCCTTCTTCATCCTGTTCTTTCTCTTCGGAGCGGGGTTCGCGCAGGCGGTCCTGCCGATGGTCGCGGCGCAGCCCGAAACTGACGAAGGGCGGCTTCAGGTGCGGCGGGTGATGAGGATGGGGCTCTGGCTCTCCGTCATCTTCTCGCTCATCCTTCTGCCGCTCTTCTGGTTCTCCGGCTCGCTCCTTCTCGCGCTCGGGCAGGAGCCGCGCATCGCGGCGCTGACGGCGGACTACCTGCGAATCGTCGGGCCCGGCCTTGTGCCGGCGCTCGCGGTGATGGTGCTGAAAAGCTACCTGTCCGCCCTTGAACGCACGCAGATCTCGCTCTGGGTCACAGTCGGAGCGGTGGTCGTGAACATCGCCGTCAACTGGGTGCTGATCTTCGGCAATCTCGGAGCGCCGGAGCTGGGCGTCCAGGGGGCGGCGCTGGCCTCCGTCTCGGTGCATCTCGTCTCTCTTCTCGGCCTTGCGCTCTATGCGCAGCACGTCTTTCCTGTGCAGGCGCTCTTCGCGCGGCTCTGGGTGTCCGACGGGGCGGTCTTCTGGCAGGTGTTCCGGCTCGGCTGGCCGATCGGTCTGACCCAGCTCGCCGAGGTCGGCCTGTTCTCGGCGACGGCCGTCATGATCGGCTGGCTGGGCGCCGTCCCGCTGGCCGCCCACGGGATCGCGCTCCAGATCGCCACCGCGACCTTCGTGGTCCACCTGGGCCTGTCGAGCGCGGCCACGATCCGGGCCGGTCGGGCCTTCGGCCTCGGGGATATGCGCCATCTGAGGCGCGGCGCATTTGCCGCGCTCGGGCTGTCGGGCCTGATGGTTTTGCTGACGGTCGCCGTCTTCCTCCTGGCGCCCGAGCCGCTGATGGTGCCCTTTCTCGACCCCGAGGATCCGCAGCGGCCGCGCATCGTCGCCCTCGGGACGTCTCTTATCGCCGTCGCGGCCCTCTTTCAGATGGCGGACGCGGCGCAGGTCATGGCGCTGGGGTTCCTGCGCGGGATGCAGGACACGCGGGTGCCGATGATCTACGCCACCATCGCCTATTGGCTCGTCGGTCTGCCGGCGAGCTACATCCTCGGCTTTCCGCTCGGCCTCGGCGCGCCCGGGGTCTGGGGCGGACTGGTGATCGGCCTCGCGGTCGCGGCGACCCTGCTGATGCTCCGCTTCTGGCGGGCCGGGCGGGTCCCGGCTCCGCAGCCGGGCTGAGGCGGGACCCTCCGGCAACAAAGCCCTGTGCGACCGGCGACGGGATGGGTAGGCTTCCGCTCGAGACAGACCGGGACGAAGGACGCGACGCCATGACCATCGCCGAGGCCGACGCCATGAAGTTGCCGGGGGAGGAGGATCGCCTGGGTGAGGCCCTCCGCCGACTGCCGGGACGCCTCTTCGCGGTGCTCGACGGGGCGAACTATCCCGATCTGCCCGGACGCCTCCGCGAGGTCGGCCTCGACTATTTCGCCCTCTACGGCGAGGAGACCGACGCGCCGGACATACGCTACGGCCCCCATCTCGTCGTCTGCCCGAGCGCCTTCGCCGTGGAGCAGGTTCGCGACGTCTCCGCCGGAACGCCGACGGTGGTCTGGTGGGCCTGGCCCGACGAGGGGAGCGAGACGGAGGTCGCCGTCTGGCGCCACATGCGCCGCCTGTCCGTGGTGGACGTGCCTGTCGGCCGCGACGAGGAGATGATCGGCCCGCCCCGCCACGGCGCCGTGACCGGCTCGGGTCCGGAAGAGCCCGTCTTCCTACGTCATGCCGATGCCGACGTGGTTGCCGCGCTGATGGATGTGCTCGAGCCCGAGCAAAAGGCTCAGCTCTTCGGGGAGGCGTTGGCGATCCTGGCCGAAACGCCTGCCGCGCCCGGCCTTGCCCTGTTCGAGCGGCCGGAGGCGGAAGATCCGGGCGGCCGCCTGTCCCTGTCGCCCGATCAATATGCGTGCCTGACGGTGTCCTATAGGCGGGCCCTCGGGCGCCGGGCGGAAATCGAGTTCGCCTCCCTCGCCGGCCCCGGCGAGACGGGACGGAGGCGGATCCAGGATGCCGTCGAGCGCGCCGAGCGGTACCGGCTCTCCACCAAGTCGGAGATTTGGGACTTCATCACGATGGACATGCGCTACGGCGCCCGGTTCGAGACCGCTGCCGGCCGGGAGGGCGTTCTCGCCGAACTGACCCGGACCGACATGCCCTCCGCCATGCGCCTCTGGCGCGCCGAGATGCTGGCCCAGCAGATCCGCGGCGAGGACCGGCAGGAGATTTCCGGCACGCGCAGCTTCTGAGGCGAGACGGGCAGGGGGCTGGGCGAAGGCACCGCCACTCTTGCACGAGCACCTCCGCTGGCACTCCGCGGCAGGGCGGGATCGACAACCCGTGAGCGTCCCCGTGGCCATTATCTCCAAGCTTGCCGCGCCGCCATGAGGATCGCGGACGGTCGGACGTCCCGGTCCCGCGTCACCCGGCTTCGCCGTTATCCTGTCGGGCCTTCGTCAGGCGATCGGCCTTCTTGCGAACGAGGACGGAGCGCAGATCGTGCATCGCGAGGAGAAGCGCGTCGGTGACATTCTCGAGCTGGTCGTCGGTCGCCTTGGACTGCGCCCATTGCGCTGTCAGGTTCAGATGATCGATGGCGCGGTGGATGTCGTCGAGGTCCCGCCAGGACAGGACTTTCTGACGCTCCTCCATCCAGCCCCGGATCGTCGCGATGTCGGTCGCGGAGAGCGTGCGGTCCCCGTGGGGCTTCACCTCGCCGTTGCGGATGTTGACCACCGCGATCTGGTCCATCTCGATCCGGCGCTGGCGGTTCTCGGTATCGACCCGGAAGACCATCGCGCCGTTCTCGCGGATGCGGAAGTAGTAGTCAGGAAGATCGATCATGGCCCGCTCCGCTCAAGAGTGGGGCGCCCGACCCTCGCGGGAACGAAAGGGCGCCCGGACTCTTCTTAGCTCAGCGCGGCGCAGAAGTCCTGAATGCGCGAGCAGGCTTCCTTCAGATTCTCGTCCGATGTCGCATAGCTGATGCGGAAGGCAGGGGAGAGACCGAAGGCCGCGCCGAAGACGACCGCGACGCCCTTCTCCTCGAGAAGCGCCTTCGCGAAGGTCTCGTCGTCCTCGATCTTCGTCCCCGCCTCGGTGGTCTTGCCGATGCAGTCATCGATAACGGGATAGACGTAGAAAGCGCCCTCGGGCAGCGGGCAGGAGATGCCCTCCGCGGCGTTCAGCATCTCGACGACCATGTCCCTGCGCCGCTTGAAGGTCGCATTGTTCTCGGGGATGAACTCCTGCGTGCCGTTCAGCGCCTCGACCGCCGCCCATTGCGAGATGGAGCAGGGGTTCGACGTCGATTGCGACTGGATCTTGCGCATGGCGTCGATCAGCATCTTCGGCCCCGCGGCATAGCCGATGCGCCAGCCCGTCATGGCATAGGCCTTGGAGACGCCGTTCACGGTGAGCGTGCGATCGTAGAGGGCAGGCTCCACCTGCGCCGGGGTCGCGAACTCGAAATCGTCGTAGGTCAGGTGCTCGTACATGTCGTCCGACATCACCCAGACATGGGGATGGCGAAGGAGCACGTCCGTCAGCGCCTTCAGCTCGTCGCGGGCATAGGCCGCGCCCGTGGGGTTCGACGGAGAGTTGAAGATGAACCACTTCGTCTTGTCGGTGATCGCGGCCTCGAGCGCCTCGGGCGTCAGCTTGAAGCCGGTCGCGCTGGTCGTCTCGACGAAGACGGGCTCGCCGCCGGCAAGCAGGGCCATGTCCGGATAGCTGACCCAGTAGGGCGCCGGGATCACGACCTCGTCGCCCGGATTGAGCGTCGCCTGGAGGGCATTGTAGAGGATCTGCTTGCCGCCGGTGCCGACGGAGACCTGCTCCGGCTTGTAGTCGAGGCCGTTGTCGCGCTTGAACTTGGCGCAGATCGCGGCCTTGAGCTCGGGGATGCCGTCGGCAGGGGTGTACTTCGTCTTGCCGTCGGAGATCGCTTGAACCGCGGCGTCCTTGATGTTCTGGGGCGTGTCGAAATCAGGCTCGCCGGCGCCGAGGCCGATGACATCGCGGCCCGCTTCCTTGAGCTCCTTGGCCATCGTGGTCACCGCGATGGTGGCGGAAGGCTTAACGCGGGCAATGGAATCGGACAAAAACGACATGGGCTTCTTTCCGGGTCGGGAACAGGTTCGAGGCGTCTTAGGCTTGCCCCGACAAGGCTTCAAGCGATATCCGTACTGCAAGGGAGAGGCGTGACATGAGCGAAGACCAGAACTGGTTCGGCGAGGATACGGCGACCTTCGGAGACCGCCTGATCGGCGCGCGGGAGGCCCTCGGCATCGGTCAGGAAGAACTGGCGCACCGCCTTGGCGTCAAGATCGCCACGGTACAGGCCTGGGAGAACGACTCCAACGAGCCGCGCGCCAACAAGCTTCAGATGCTGTCCGGTCTGCTCGGCGTGTCGCTCACATGGCTGATCAACGGCACGGGCGACGGTCTGCAGACCCCGCCGGATTCGACCGAAGCGCCCCGTCCCGAGCTGTCCGCGCTGCTCGACGAGATGACGCAGCTGCGCATCTCCATCGACCGGGCCACGAACAAGCTCCTCGTGCTCGAGCGGCAACTCCGCGCCGCGCTCTCGGCGCCGGTGCTGCCCGACGACGTCTACGATGACAGTTACGAAGGAACGTCGTGATGGAGACATCCGCCAAGGCCGGCCGCACCGAAGACCGCGAGACCCGCGAACGCCGCCTCACGATGCGCTCGGGCCGGCGCGGTATGAAGGAGATGGACCTGATCCTCGGCCCCTTCGCCCGCACGACGATCGACACGCTCGGCGAGGAAGAGCTGGACCGCTACGAGGCTCTTCTCAGCGAGAACGATCAGGACCTCTACCGCTGGGTCAGCGGGCAGGTGGCGCCCCCCGATGAACACGCGGCGATGATCCGCCGGATCGCGGAGCAGGCCGGCGTCTGATCGCGCGGAGAGTGCCGGCCGATCTTAACGGCATATTCGCTTTTTTGCCTCACAAGCCTTCGGACCAGCAACAGTCCGAAGGCATCTGGCATGAGCATCGAAATCGCATTGCTGCCGGGAGAACGCAGCTCTGTTCATGCGACCTATCTCGACGGGCTGAGCCTCCTGGAACGGCTTCACCGGCTTATGCTCGACGTGGTGAAGGACGAGTTCGAGCGGCTCGGTCTCATCGACGTGAACCCGGTTCAGGCTCTCCTCATCTACAATATCGGCGATAACGAGGTGACGGCGGGGGAGCTCAAGTCCCGCGGATACTACCAAGGCTCCAATGTCAGCTACAATCTGAAGAAGCTGGTCGAGCTGGGCTACATGCACCATCAGCGCTGCGATATCGACCGCCGCTCCGTCCGCGTTCGCCTGACCGCGGAGGGCCGTGAAATCCGGGACGTGATCTGCGCGCTGTTCGAGCGGCATTCCGAGGAAATGCTGGACCGGGGCGTGATCGAGGCCAACGCGCTCGAGACCGCGACGAGCACCTTGCGCCGGCTCGAGCGTTACTGGCGGGAGCAGATCCGGTACATCTACTGAGGGTCGCTTCCCGAGGGCGACCCGGACAAGGGCGCCGCGGGTGAGCCAATGACCTCCCTCGTTGACGGAAGGAGCGGGGGGACGCGGATTGTGCGCCGCTCGAGCGTCCGTCAGGTGCCGATACTTTCCTCAGCGAAGGGCGCCATAGACCCGGCCGGCAAGTTCGCGGGTCAGTTTTTCGCGCATGGCGCGCGCGACATCGTCATAGCCGCGCGCCACGACTGAAAACGCGCCGGGGCCGTGGAGGACGCTCTCTTCGTAATAGCGTTCAAGACCCTCCGGATCGCCCGGCTCCGAAACGATGGGCAGGCCGTTCACCGTCACTCCGGCGAAATCGAAATTGGCATAGGCGAGGCCGGGCCCGAATCCCTCGTTGTTCGGCCCATCGCCGCTGACGTCCAGGGTGTGCGCCGCGCAAGGCGGCGCGTCCGCGAAAGCGCCCGAGGCATAGCCGAGCGCGTAGCCGAGGGCCGTCGGAGATTCGGTCTCGCTGCGGGGGCTGGCGGAAATGCGGGCGGCGGCGCTCTCGAGCGCGTCCGCGCCGTCGATCAGCGTCCAGCTGATGATCTCGGTCTGCGTCCAGCGGCCGGACCATTCGAACACCGAAAGCGCGACGGGGGCGTCCGGAAGCGTGGCGAGGAAGCCCGCCCGGACCTCCTCACTCACAAGCGCCGCGGCGAGCCCCTGCCGCTGGAGTGCATCCTCGCGTGCATCCACCGAGGAGGACACATCAATCGCGAGGAGCAGGGCGAGGCGGCAGGCATCTGCCGCCCCGGGAAAAGCGGCAAGGGATGCCGCCGAAAGAAGGGTCCTGATCACCAGTGGCCCGTGTTCTCCATGCTGGCCCACGGCTCTTCCGGCGCGAGGGCGTCCCCTTCCTGGAGCAGTTCGATGGAGATGTTGTCCGGCGAGCGGACGAACGCCATGTGGCCGTCCCGCGGCGGGCGGTTGATGGTCACGCCGGCATCCTGAAGCTTGGCGCACATCTCGTAGATGTTGTCCACGCGGTAGGCGAGATGGCCGAAATGGCGGCTGTCGGAGGGAAGGCCCTCGTCGCCGTCCCAGTTGTAGGTCAGCTCGACGGGCGTTTCGTGCTGTCCCGGAGGCGCCATGAAGATCAGGGAGAATCGCCCCTTCTCGTTGTCGATCCGGCGCTTTTCCTCGAGGCCGAGAAGGCGGAAGAAGTCCATCGTGGCGTCGAGGTCCTTCACGCGGACCATGGTATGCAGGTAGCGGATCGTCATGTCGCCTCAATCTCGTTCTGGGTCAGGATGACGGGGAGGGTAGGGCGCCGCCGGGCGAGCGCAATCCCCTGTCCCCGATCCCGTCAGAACGCCGATGCGACGCCCAAGGTCAGGTTCGTGGCCTCGCCGTCGAAGCGGCTGATGGTGCTGTCCGTGGTGCGCGCCTCGAGGCCGATGACCGGAGAGAAGCCCATGCGCCCCACGGCGTCGATCCTGAGCGACAGTCGCGCCGACAGGGTCTCGTCCTGCCGTCCGCCCGGCACGTCGATGAAGCCGACGCGGTAGGCGTCGAAGTCCCGCCGTTCCCAGCTCAGTCCGCCGGACAGGTGCATCCCTGCCAGTGGCTCGCCCATCGACAGATCGAGGGCGGCCGAGGCGCCGGACCAGTCGAGATTGGCGTCGTCCGACGCGACATCCCTTGCCGAAAGGGAAAAGCGCGTGTGCACACCGACAATCTCGCGGGAGAGGGCAACGGAGGCGGTCCGGCCGGTGCGGGCCTCGCCGCCGGTGAGCGACAGGCGCCGCTCGAGACCCGCGCCAAGGCGTAGGTCCACCTCGCCCGGAAGCTCTACGCTGCGGCCGAGGGAGAGGCGCGCGGAGCGGTCGAGCGGCTCGTAGCCGTACCAGGACTTTCCGAAGGCGAGCGCATAGGTATCCGGGACCGGCAGATCGCCGGGCGCAATCGAATGGGTCAGGCCTATCTCAGCGGCGCCGTAATCGAAGGCGCTGCCCTCGATGCCGGGCGCCTGCTCCCGCGCCTCCTCCGACAGTTCGTTCCAGGTCCGGTAGCCGTCGAAGGTCAGGGCGGTGCGATGGTCCGTCCCGCGGGACAGGGTGCGGGCCGCGGCGAGGGTGGCGCTGGTGCGGGTGCCGGACAGGGCCCTCGCGGTCCCCGAAAGGCGGCCCACCGGCAGGCTGTCATCGAGGACCAGCCATTCTGAGCTGGAGCCACCGTTGATGTTGTCCGTCCGGCCATTGCTGAAGGACAGGCGGACCGTGAGGGGAGAAACGGCCCGCATCCGGCCGAAGGCCTCGCCGACCCGGTCCCGCGTCGAATCGTCGGGGGCGGTGCCGTAGGCGCGCCGCATCCAGAATTGCGCAGCGATCCAGCTGTCGTCCGCTGCCGCGGCACGGGAGGTGTACCACGCGGCCTCGTGCTTCAGACCGTCGCTGCCGGCCATACGCCACGCTTCTGCGCCAGCCTCGCGGCCGGCCTTCGCATCCCCGAGGGACGGGGAAGTGGCTGCGATGAGGATGAGGGCCGTGGGGTCCTCCGGGTCTGCGAGACGAAGCTTCCGGCCGAGGGCATTGGCAAGGGCGTCGTCGCCGGCGCGGAAGGCGCGCCGCGCCAGCTCCCGGGCTTCGGGGATGCTGAGGCTGATCTCCTCCGCCCGCGGCGCCTCGGGGACCGCGAGGCACAGGGCGAACGCCGCCACCGCCGCAAGGGCGCGGCCGGGGCCGAGGGTGCCGCGCTCAGTCAATGTCTTCGAGACTGTCCACATCGGTGCAGATCGCTGGCGCATCGGCCGTTCCGCAGCGGGGCAGGACGAAGATGCCGGTCTCCCGGTCGAACGTGCCGCTGATCTCCTCGCGCGGATCTTCGGGGATGAAGATCGTGTCGAGCGCCACGACGCCCGCCAGCCCCTCGGAATTCTCGCCTCCGATCGTGCCGCCGAACGTGCCGGCCCCGAACGGCACACCGTCTTCGTCGCGCATGCGTGCGGTGCCGAGGAAAACGCCGCTGTCATCCAGATCGCCATCGGCGAGGAAGACCGTTTCCAGCTCCTGATCGGCAAAGGGCCCGTCCACGAAGCGGCGGTCGTAGATCGCGCCGTTGACGGCATTGTCCCCGAAATCGACGTTGATGAAGACGCTGCCGGTGGTCTGGGCGGCCTGCTGGGGGACGAGCGCGGGATCGGTGCCCGGGGGCACCGGCATCCGCTGGTCCTGATCGGCATCGGCCAGGTTCGTCACGCCAGCGTAGTTGCCGGCATAGCTCACCTGGCCTTCGGTCGGCTTCGCATAGTCTCCGACCCGTTCGTAGTAGCCGCCCTGATAGACATCCGTGAACTGACCCGCATCGCCGGCGACGACGGCCTGCACCGAGCCGTCCGAACTGCGCGCCGCGAGGGCGACGAAGATCCGGTCGAGCGCATCGTCCTGAACCGAGAAGGCACGGTAGCCGGCCACGTCGAGGGCGGCATTGCGGTCGTAGGTCGCAAGGATGCGGTCCGCGTCGAGCGCGTTCATTTCCACCGTCAGGGTATCGTCGCCCGGATCCGCGGGATCGCCGGGATCGTAGGCGATGGAGCGCAGGTTCTGCGCCAGCGCATCGGGAATGGTGTTCTCGTCAAGATCGGGCGTCTCGCCGGGATCCTCGGGGCCGGGATCTTCGGCGCCGGGACCCTCGCCGTTGTCTTCGTCCGAGACCCGGTCGCCGTTGACCGGATTGCTGCCGTCTCCGCCGCCGCATGCGGCAAGTAGAATCATCAGCGCGATGGGTATCGCCTGCTTGACCATTGGAACTGCCCCGAGATCGTTTTTGCCTGTTTTGCGGGGGAGTTTTCGGGTGCGTTCACTCCAAGTCAACGCTCCGCGGCTGGAGCGTTGCAGTCTTGGACCGGGTGCGGCCCTGATGCCGCAGGACGAACTTTCGATGGAGGACGCAAGTCTCGTGGTTTAATCCGCCCCCGCCCTCAAGATATGGTCGTCTCCGAGTCGCCCGAAAGCCTAAGGACACCGCCCCATGCCCCTCACCCCGGAGCAGCGTGCCGAGATCGAAGATGCCCGCGCCGAAACGCGCCAGACCCTGCGTGCCACGTCGGACGGGATGGAGGCGCATCTCTATCGCGCCCACGAGGTCCTCGATCACGGGCTTGTCCGCGTCATCGACTACATGGGCGACGATTCCGCCATCGTTCAGGCGGCGCGCGTCTCCTACGGGCGGGGCACGAAGGCGGTTCAGAACGACGAGGGGCTGATCCGCTACCTCATGCGGCATTGGCATTCGACGCCGTTCGAGATGTGCGAGATCAAGCTGCACGTGAAGCTGCCGGTCTTCGTCGCGCGGCAATGGATCCGCCATCGCACGGCGAACGTGAACGAGTATTCCGCCCGCTACTCCATTCTGGATCGGGAATTCTACATCCCCGCGCCCGAGCATCTCGCGGCGCAATCCGTGCAGAACAACCAGGGCCGGGGTGAGACGCTGGAGGGCGACGAGGCCGCGCGGGTTCTGGACTGGCTGCGCGAGGATGCGGGGCGGGCCTACGATCATTACGAGGCAATGCTGTCGAAGGAGGGCCAGCAGGGCCTCGCGCGGGAGCTCGCGCGGATGAACCTGCCGGCGAATGTCTATACCCAGTGGTACTGGAAGGTGGACCTGCACAACCTCTTCCACTTCCTGCGTCTGCGCGCCGACCCCCACGCGCAATACGAGATCCGCGTCTATGCCGAGGCGATCTGCAAGATCGTGGCCGACTGGGTTCCCGCCGCCTACCGCGCCTTCGAGGATTACCGCCTCGGCGGAGCGTCCCTCTCCGCCAAGGCCCTCGACTGCGTCCGGCGCATGGGCCGCGGCGAAGAGGTCACGCAGGAGACGAGCGGCATGAGCAAGGGCGAATGGCGGGAGTTCATGGCGGTGATGGACGGGTAGGGCCTCGTCCATCTACCTGTCGCGTCCGGCAGTCGTCAGCCGGGGAAAACCTTCCGTCTCCGCCGCGGCGCGTCCGCCCGGCGGGATTTGCCGCCGCGATGGGGCTGGAGTCTCTCCATACCGGTCCTAGGTCAGCCGGATGCCCCGCTATCCCACCACCCCCGACGGCCGCTATTTCATCGCGAAAAGCCGGCTCTGGCGTTCGACCGATCCCGGCCTGCCCGAGGGGGAGCGCAAGGCGGCGGTTCATGAGCTCATGTCCGCGCGGCGGGCGATCAAGGGAGCTGAGGGAGAGGCGTTGAAAGCCGCCCGCGCGCGCGTCGATGCGGCGAAGCGTCGTCTCGGCGAGCGGGGGGCGGTCTGGTGGACGGACGGCGCGCCGGACGAGGGGGGAAAGCACCCCAAGAACAGCACTTACGCCGAATGGTGGGCCGATCTGCCGGTGGCGGATCGCGAGGCCGGCGGCTAGCGGCGCAGGCTCTCGCCCGATGCCGGGCCGCCAGGGAGATAGGGGCCGCCCAGCGGGCTGCGCGACCCCTTGCCTGTAAGATCAGAGCGCTTGCAGATCCGTGGCGGAGGACCGGCCGTCCCGTCCCTCGCGCAACTCGTAGGCGATCTTCATGTTGTCGGCGAGGCCCGTCATCCCGGCCTGCTCCACGGCGGAGATATGGACGAAGATGTCCTTTCCGCCGTCATCCGGGGCGATGAAACCGTAGCCCTTGGTCGTGTTGAACCATTTCACGGTGCCAGTCGGCATGACCCGTGTCTCCTCAAGTCAGTCGCAGTTCAGGCGCTTGCAGCCCGGCGGAGCCGCAGAATCGCGGCGCCGCCCCTTAAGGAAATGCGAAAAGGACGCGGTCTGGCAAGATGAAATGACGCTCGGGAACGAGCGCCGCGATCAGGCCGTCCCGGTCGCCGCCCGCGCCTTCAGATCGGGCGGAAGCGCCTCCTCGGTGAGCGATGTGATGAGCTCGTCGAGGGGCACCGTCTGGGTCTGCTTCTCGCCGAGGCGGCGGACCGTGACGGTGCGGTTCTCCACTTCGCGCTGACCGATCGCGAGGATGACCGGCACCTTGGCCATGGAGTGTTCGCGGACCTTGTAGTTGATCTTTTCGTTGCGGATGTCGGCCTCGGCACGCAGGCCGGCCGCCTGAAGGCTGGCCACCGCCTCATGAACGAAGTCGTCCGCATCAGAGACGATGGAGCAGACGGAGACCTGCGTGGGCGCGAGCCAGAGCGGCATGCGACCGGCATGCTCCTCGATCAGGATCCCGATGAACCGCTCGAAGGAGCCGACGCAGGCCCGGTGCAGCATGAAGGGCCGGTGCTTCTCGCCGTCGGCGCCGATGTAGTTTGCGTCCAGACGCTCGGGCAGGTTCGGATCGACCTGGAACGTGCCGCATTGCCAGACCCGGCCGATGGCATCGGTCAGGTAGAAATCCAGCTTCGGGCCGTAGAACGCCCCGTCGCCGGGCTCCAGCGTGTAGGTGCGACCGGTCTTGCGGATCGCCTCCTCGAGCGCGTTCTCGACGTAATCCCACGATTCCTCCGTTCCCACGCGCTTCTCGGGCCGCGTGGCGAACTTGATCTCGAAGGTCGGGAAGCCGAGGTCCTCGTAGACTGCCGCGAGGAATTCGATGAAGCGGGCGCATTCCTCCTCGATCTGCTCCTCGGTGCAGAAGATGTGCGCGTCGTCCTGGGTGAAGCCCCGGACCCGCATGATGCCGTGAAGGGCGCCCGACGGCTCGTAGCGCGCGCAGGACCCGAACTCGGCCAGCCGAAGCGGCAGATCCCGGTAGGACTTCAGCCCCTGGTTGTAGACCTGAACGTGGCAGGGACAGTTCATCGGCTTGAGCGCGTTGATGCGGGTCTCGGCGCGGTTCTTCGCGCTCGCGTCGTCGTTCTCGCCGTCGCGGCTTTCGTCCACCTCCACGATGAACATGTGGTGCTGGTACTTCTCCCAGTGGCCGGAGGCCTCCCAGAGTTTGCGGTCCACCACCTGCGGGGTGTTGATCTCGCGATAGCCGCCGGCGCGCTGCTTGCGGCGCATGTAGTCCTGAAGCGCGGTGTAGATCGTCCAGCCGTTCGGGTGCCAGAACACTTGCCCCGGCGCCTCCTCCTGCATGTGGAAGAGGTCCATCTCGCGGCCCAGGCGGCGGTGATCGCGCTTCTCGGCCTCCTCGAGGAAGGTCAGGTGCTTCTTCAGGTCGTCGCGGTTGCGGAAGGCAACGCCGTAGATCCGTTGGAGCATCTGGCGGGAGCTGTCGCCGCGCCAGTAGGCGCCCGAAACGCGCATCAGCTTGAAGGCATCCGCCGGAACCTGCCCGGTATGCTGAAGGTGCGGCCCGCGGCAAAGGTCTTGCCAGTCTCCGTGCCAGTACATCCGCAAGGGCTCGTCCCCCGGAATGGCCTCGATCAGCTCGACCTTGTACGGCTCGCCCAGCTCCTCGTAATGCGCGATGGCGCGGGGGCGGTCCCAGACCTCGGTGCGTACGGGGTCGCGGGCGTTGATGATCTCCTTCATCTTCGCCTCGATGGCGCCCAGATCGTCCGGCGTGAAGGGCTCCGCGCGGTCGAAATCGTAGTACCAGCCGTTCTCGATGACGGGGCCGATGGTGACCTTCACGTCGGGCCAGATCGACTGCACGGCTCGGGCCATGATGTGCGCAAGGTCGTGGCGGATCAGCTCGAGGGCCGGGCCGTCATCCTTCATCGTGTTGATCGCGAGCGCGCCATCCGCCTCGATGGGCCAGGCAAGGTCCCAGTGCGCGCCGTCATAGGTCGCGCTGACCGCCTTCTTGGCGAGCGAGGTGGAGATGTCCGCGGCGACCTCGCCGGCGGTGATCCCGGCGGGGTAGGAGCGGCTAGCGCCATCGGGGAGGGTGAGGGTGATATCGGCCATGAACGGCTCCTCGTCGGTTCGGCGCCTACGAAAACGCCCGGTTGCGGGTAAATTGCCGGGCCTGAATGCGCCGCGCGGACGGGGAAGGTCAACCCGGCCTCCGCCGCTTCGCTTGCCTTGCGCTGCGGAAGGGGGCAATCGGGTCGCACCACATCCGCCCGCCCCGTTCGAGGAACCGACGCCCATGCCCGCACTTCTCGCCACCAAGATCACCGGCACGATCGTCTGGCTCGGCCGCGTGCCGGACCGGGAGGCCACGTTGCGCGCCGAAGCGCTGGAGGAGGTGCGGGCGTCCTTTTCCGGCATCGAAGGCGAGAGCCATGGGGGGCTGACGCGGCCCTCCTGCTCCCGCGTATCGACGCAGTATCCCAAGGGGACCGAGATCCGGAACGTTCGCCAGCTCAGCATCGTCTCGGCCGAGGAGCTGGCGGAGATCGGGGCGGAGATGGGCCTCGAGAGGGTCGATCCGGCCTGGCTCGGCGCGAGCATGGTGATCGGCGGGATCCCCGATTTCACCCATCTGCCGCCCTCATCGCGGCTGCAGTCCAACTCCGGCGCGACGCTGACGGTGGATATGGAGAACCAGCCCTGCCACCTGCCGGCGAAGGTCATCGACGAGGATCGCCCCGGCGCCGGCCGCGCCTTCAAGCGGGCGGCCGAAGGGCGGCGAGGCGTGACCGCGTGGGTCGAGCGGGAAGGTGTCCTGCGCGTGGGGGACGAGGTCCGGCTCCACATTCCGGGCCAGCGCAGGTGGCAGGGCGCAGGGATCTAAGCACCAAAACTGCACGGGGCCGAGGCCGGCGCGAGGACATGCGCCGACCGTCACGCCTGCAGTCGGGGTATTCCACCCTGTGATAAGCGCGGGCTCTCAGAACCCGCTGGCGTAGCGGTAATAGACGATCGGCGGATCCTCGGTCTGGCTGCCGACGCCATCTTCGGCAGCCATGCGGCGGGCGCGTTCGAGCGCGGCGACGGCGGCATCCTCGACTTCGCCTTCGCTCAGATCGCCGGAGCCATCTGCATCCAGCTCATCGAAATGAGCGGTGACGACGGCTTCGACGTCCCGCTGCGGGGCCTGGCCGGCCCACTCGCCGGTGGAAACGATTCCGTCGCCATCCGCATCCAGCGCGTCGAACATCCGCGCGGCGGAGGCCATTGCATCATCCGGAGCCAGATCGGCGGGATTGGCGATGGAGCGGCCGGTTGGATCGAAGATGAACCGGCGGAGCACCACGACCTCCTGCGAGGCCAGATCGGAGTTCCGCGCAGCCTCGAATGCCGCGCGGGCCGCCTCGAAATACTCGGCGCGGGTGATGACCCCGTCGCCGTCCAGATCGGCGTCCGACACGTTGAGATCGCTGCGGTCGGCGGGAGCAGGGCGGGCCGCTGCCGTCGCGGTCAGGCAGGCCACAGCTTCCTCGCGGCCGACGGTGCCGCTGTCGTCCTGGTCCATCGCGGCGAAATGAGCGCGGGCCGCCTCGCGGACGGCGTCGGCCGAAACGGCGTCCTCGACGCTCTCGATGGCCACATATCCCATGCGGCAGACATCCGGCAGCTCGACGCTGGTCGGAACGGACGGCGTGGTCCCTTGCGGAGCGGCCGACTGGGCGAGGGATTGAGCCGGAGAAAGAGCGAGAAGGCACAGGGCCGTGGCGGCGAGGGGGCGATACGTCATGCTGAAATTGGCGTCCGTGCGAGAATGGATTTTGGATTCATCGGCATGGCAACGCGGCGGATCGTTTCCGTGTTCCCGAGTGCGTCGCGGCAACCCGCCGCGATGACGCTGGAGAACCCTGCCATGCCGGAGCCCGGCTTGCCGGTCCGGCAGGCGCGGGATAAGCCGCGGCACGAAAACGGACCTTCGCGAGGTAGAGACATGACCCGGCCCCCGGCTTCCGCGTGCGGCGACATGGGCGCGCTGCGCCTCCAGATCGACGAGATAGACCGTGAGCTGATCGCGCTTCTCATCGAGCGCGCCGCCCATATCGACCGTGCCGCCGAGCTGAAACCCGCCGCGGGACTGCCGGCGCATATCGACAGCCGGGTCGAGGAGGTCGTGAACAACGTACGTTCCGCCGCAGGCGGGGCGGGGCTCGACGCGGATCTCGCCGAGGATATCTGGCGGCGGCTCATCGGATGGTCGATCGCGCGCGAGGAGACGGCCATGCAGCACAGCGGGATCAAGGGAGCGGACGAATGAGCGCAGACATCATCGACGGAAAGGCCTTCGCGGCCTCCATTCGCGATCGCGTGGCCGCGGCCACGAGCAACCTGAAGGAGGAATTCGGCCTGACGCCCGGTCTCGCCGTGGTGCTCGTGGGCGAGGATCCGGCAAGCCAGGTCTACACCCGGTCGAAGGAGAGGATGGCGACGGCGGCCGGGATGGCCTCCTTCGAGCATCGCCTTGCCGAGGAGACGACGGAGCGCGAGCTCCTGGGACTGATCGACAATCTCAATGCCGATCCCGAGGTTCACGGCATCCTCGTCCAGCTTCCCCTGCCGCCGCATCTCGACGCAGCGCTGGTGATCAACGCCATCGACCCCAACAAGGACGTGGACGGCTTCCACATCTCGAATGCGGGCCGTCTCGCGACGGGGCAGACCTCGATGGTGCCCTGCACGCCGCTCGGGTGCCTTCTGCTTCTGAAGGACCGGATCGGCGATCTCTCGGGCAAGCATGCCGTCGTGGTCGGCCGCTCCAACATCGTCGGCAAGCCGATGGCGAGCCTTCTTCTTGGGGCGAACGCAACGGTGAGCATCGCCCATTCGCGGACGGCCGATCTGGCCGGGCTCTGCCGTCAGGCGGATATCCTCGTGGCGGCGGTCGGCCGGCCGGGGATGATCAAGGGCGACTGGATCAAACCCGGCGCGACGGTGATCGACGTCGGCATCAACCGACTTCCGTCCGAGACCGAGGGCGGCAAGGACCGTCTGGTCGGGGATGTGGACTTTGCCGCGGCCAAGGAGGTCGCGGGTGCGATCACGCCTGTGCCGGGCGGCGTCGGACCGATGACGATTGCGTGCCTGCTGGCCAACACCGTCGTCGCCGCGGCGCGCATCAACGGCCTTCCGGAGCCGGACGAGCTGACCGTCTGAGGCGTCAGGCTCGCCTGCGCAGCCCGGTGGGTGCGCGCATCGCGCCGGGCCTCTTGCCCTTCGGCATGGAAAAGACCGGCAGGCGGGCCATCGGCTCGCCCGTCAGGATCGCCAGCGTGCGGGAGCGCTCCATGAGGCGCTCCAGGGGCGGCGCATCGGCGAAGAGACCGCCCGTATAGGTGCCGAACGCCGGCAGTATCAGGCGTGATCCGTCGGTGACGAAGCAAGGCCGCGCAATGCGACTGCCGCGCGCGTTGACCGCGATCTTGGGGTGCCAGTGCCCCGAGATCTCGCCGGGCGACGCGCCTTGTTCGGCGATATGACGGAAGGTGAGCGGACCGAGGGTGAGTTCGGCGAGGTGGCGCCCGTCGACGTCCAGGGGCCCCGGATCGTGGTTGCCCTCGATCCAGACCCAATCCCGCCCGGCCATGAGGCGCAGGAGCCAGAGCCGCTCTTCCTCAGCCAGACCGCCGAGGGCGGCGGCGTCGTCGAAACTGTCGCCGAGGCAGATCACGCGGGCCGGGCTAAGGGCGGAGATCGCGGCATCGAGGCGCTGCAGCGTGTCGCCGGTCTCGTAGGGGGGCAGAAGCGATCCGCCCCGCCGTGCATGACGCTCCGACTTGCCGAGGTGCAGATCTGAGGCGCAGAGCGTCCGCTCGGCCTCCCACCACAGAAGGCCGGAGGACAGCAGCGTCAGGGCGGTACCCGCGAAATCTATCCCGTGCGCGTTCATGCTGCGTTCCTACCCGGCGAGCGCAAGGCGGGCAAGGGCGGGACAGGGGACGCGGGATGAGTCCGGGGCAGGTCGCCCCCGCCGGACGACGGTCTCCGGGGGGGGGCTCAGGACGAGAAGGAGATCAGAGCTTGATCTCGCCGTCCTCGTAATCCGCCCACCAGTGGATGCGGGAGGCGGCGACCTCGATCATCACGATGCCGGGCGTGTCGAGGCCGTCCTTGAACCACTCCTCGAGGTCCGGGACCCAGTGCGGCTCCATCGTGGCGCGGTCGCGGTGCAGCGTGGCGCTGCCCTCGATGGACAGGAACGTCATGTCCTTCCCGACGAGGGAGAGGCCGACCTTGGGGTCCCGCTCGATATCGGTCACGGTCTGGCTCTCGTCGAACGTGAAGTAGCGCGAGGTGCCGTCGAACGTCACATCGCGGTTGTTGCTCATCGGGCGGGCGGCAATGCTGCCGTTCTCGCAATGGGTGGACAGCATGGTGAAGTCGATCGCCTTCATGCGTTCGGCGATGTCGGGCAGGGTCATCTCGGCCATTTCGCGGCTCCTTGAGGTCGGTCCCACCGGTAACGCCGAAGCTGCCGGGAGGGGTCCGTCTCAGGCGAGGCCGGCCGCTTCCATCAGCCGTTCGGCCTCTTCCTCCACGAGGCGCGCCTCCGCCCGGCCCTTGATCGGCACACGGCCCATTTCGAGGAACATCGGCGCGGCGAGGGGGGAGACGCGGGTGAGGATCGCGTGGTCGATCCGTCCCTCGATCCGGTCCAGCATCTGCTCGATGCGTCCGAAATCGACGAGACCGCGGGTCGCCTCCTCCCGGGTGATCTGCATGAGCAGATGGTCCGGGTCGTATTTGAGAAGCGTGTCGTAGAGGATGTCCGAGGAGAAGGTCGCCTGCTTGCCGGACTTGCGCTTGCCTGGCGTGTTGCGCTCGATCAGCCCGGCGATGGTGGCGGAGGTCTTGAAGGTTCGCTTCATCACCGCATTGCCGGCAAGCCATGTCTCGAGGCCCTCGAAGAGGTTCTCGCGCGCGAAGAGGGGGGCGGGGTCGGTCACCTCGTCCAGCCCCCAGACCAGGGTCGCGTAATCGGTGGCGACGAAGCCGAGCGGGTTCAGGCCCTGCTCCTCCATGCGGGCGGTCATCAGAAGGCCGAGGGTTTGCTGCGCGTTGCGGCCGGCGAAGCCATAGGCGCAGACATGGTTGCGACCGTCGTGGGGGAAGGATTCGATGAGCAGGCGGTCCCGCTCCGGCAGATGGCTGACCTCGCGCTGGAGACGGAGCCAGTCGGCGGTATGCCGCGGCAGTTCCGGCCAGTCCTCCTGCCGGAACATCTGCAGGATGCGGTCGGAGAGCTGAGTGGAGGTGGCGAACTTCGTGCCCATGAACGTGGCGATGCGCGGCGGCTGGGTCGGGCGCCGCGTGACCTCCACGGTCATCTCGCGCAGACCCTCGTACCGCACGACCTCGCCGCCGATGAGGAAGGTGTCGCCGGGGGTGAGGGTCGCCGCGAACCCCTCCTCCACCTCACCGAGGGGCATCCCGCCGCGCCCCCGGAGCCGGACCTTCAGCGTATCGGTGTCCATGATCGTGCCCATGTTCATCCGGATGCGGCGGGAGGTCCGGGGGTCGCGGAGCTCCCACAGCCCGTCCGCGCGCTGCCGGATCCGCTGCCAGCGATCGTAGGCCCGCAGCGCATAGCCGCCGGTGGCGCAGAACTGGAGGCAGTCGTCGAACTCCGCGCGCGTCAGGGCGGCATAGGGGCCGGCCGTCCTGACCTCGGCGAAGAGCGCGTCCGCGTCGAAGGGACCGGCACAGGCCGTGAGAAGGATGTGCTGGCAGAGCACGTCGCGGGGGCCGGGCCCGCGGGCCTCGCCGTCGAGCCTGCCCTCGGCCACGGCCTTCAGGGCCGCGACGCATTCGACCACCTCGAACCGGTTTGCGGGAACGAGGAGCGCCTTCGAGGGGGCGTTGTAGCGGTGGTTGGCCCGGCCGATCCGCTGGACGAGGCGCTTCACGTTCTTCGGCGCGCCGACCTGGATCACGAGATCCACGTCGCCCCAGTCGATGCCGAGATCGAGGGAGCCGGTACAGACGATCGCGCGGAGCTGCCCCGCCACCATCGCCGCCTCCACCTTGGCGCGTTGCTCGCGGGAGAGGGAGCCGTGGTGGATGCCGATCGGCAGCGCCTCCTCATTCGCAAGCCAGAGGTTGTGGAAGAAGATCTCCGCCTGCGCGCGGGTGTTGTGGAAGATCAGCGTGGTGCGGTGGCGCCGCACTTCGTCCAGCACTGCCGGGATCGCGTAGGCCGCGCCGCCGCCGGCCCAGGGCGGCGCCTCCTCGGTGGTCAGCATTGAGATGTCCGCCGGCGGCCCGGGGTCGGCATGGATGATGGACGCGGTATGGGGCGCCTCGGCGAGCAGGCGTCCGATGGCGTCCGGATCCTCGACGGTGGCGGAGAGGCCGACGCGGCGGAGGCCGGGGCGAAGCGTGCCGAGGCGGGAGAGGGCGAGGACGAGCTGGTCCCCCCGCTTGCTCTCGGCGAGGGCGTGGATCTCGTCCACCACGATGCGTTTGAGACCGGCGAAGATCCGCGGCGCATCCTCGTAGGAGGTCATCAGCGCAAGGCTTTCCGGCGTCGTCAGCAGGATATGCGGCGGATCGGCGCGCTGGCGCTGGCGGACGGAATAGCTCGTGTCCCCGGTGCGGTCCTCGACGCGGATCGGAAGGTCCATCTCGGTGATCGGCGTGGTGAGGTTGCGGCGGATGTCAGCGGCCAGCGCCTTGAGCGGCGAGACGTAGATCGTGTGGAGGCCCTGATGCGTGCCGTCCGCGAGCTCCGCCAGGGTGGGCAGGAAGCCGGCAAGCGTCTTGCCGCCGCCGGTCGGCGCGATGAGGAGGGTGGCCGGGTCCTGCGCCCGCTCGAGCATGGCGCGCTGATGGGGGTGCACCTGCCAGCCGCGCGCGGTGAACCAGTCGCGGAAGACCTGAGGCAGCCCGGGACTCTCGGGGCGATCGGGGGAGGACAGCGTCATCTCAGGGCAGATAGGCGCGCGATCGTCCGGCGACAGGGCAGGGCGCATGCAGTCGCGCCGCCGTGATCGACAGGTGTCATCCCTCCGCGTCGCCGATCCGGGGCAGGCTGGCGCGGAGACCGGCGACCTCGGTATCCCGCTCGGCCGCCATCTTGCCACTGTTGTCGGCCCAGGTGCTGAAGCGGTCGAGGAGGGGAAGGAAGGTCGCAATCTCGTCTGCGGTCCAGCTTTTCAGGAAATCACCGAGCACGAGAAGCTTGTAGGCGTGCACGGCCTCCACCACGCGGGAGCCGTCCAGTGTCGCCCGAAGGACGGTGCGGCGGGCATCCTCCTGGCTCACGGCCCGTTCGGCGAGGCCGAGGCGGATCAGCTCGCCTGCAATGCGGGACGCGCGGGAGGGATCTATGCCGAGGCGCTGGGCGACGGTGGCGACCATGATCTCCCCCGCATCATCCTGCCCCGCCGCACCGCCGGGGGGACAGATCACGGCCATCGCGTCGAGTTGCGCCAGCTCCAGGGGAAGGCCCAGATCGCGCAGCGCATGGTGGCCGAGTTCCCGGCGGTTGACCCGTCTGCGCCAGTTCTGGAGGACCGTGTCGACATCCCGCGCCGCGCGGGTCAGGCGCGGATCGATCCCCATGGCGGCGAGGTCGGTGGGCTGTCGGTCATCGCTGTCGTCGGCCACGCGCAGGCTCCGTCTCAAGTAATACGTGCAGTTGACATGTATATGCTATCAGCACATATCCGGAACAACCCTGATTGCGCCGCCTCGCCCCATGTCGGGGAAGAGGCGGCCCTCCCCGTATATCTCCGGAAGCCGTTTTACCATGTCACAAACCGCATTCGACTCCCCCTCGCAGGCCATGGTGGACGAAGCGCCGGGGGGCGCGTCGGTCAAGATCGTCTTGGCCGCCGTCGCCCTCTCGCTGCTCTTCGCGTCGCTGGGGCAGACCATCGTGTCCACCGCGCTGCCGATCATCGCCGCCGATCTGGGGGGGATCGACAACCTGACATGGCTCATCACGGCCTACCTTCTCGCCTCCACGGTCGCGGCCCCGGTCTCGGGCAAGCTTGGCGACCTCTTCGGCCGGAAGGCGGTGATGCAGGGGGCCATCGCCATCTTCGTCGTCGGCGCCGTGATCGCGGGGCTTGCGCCGAGCATGGGGATCCTCATCGCTGGCCGCGCTGTGCAGGGGCTCGGGGGCGGCAGCCTGATCGTTGTGTCCATGGCCGTCGTGGGCGATGTCCTTCCGCCGCGGGACAGGGGCAAGGCGCAGGGTATCCTCGGGGCCGTCTTCGGTGTCTCCACCGTGCTCGGACCGCTGATCGGCGGGTTCCTCGTCGAAGCGCTGAGCTGGCACTGGATCTTCTTCGTCAACCTGCCCGTCGGCGCGCTGGCCTTCGTCGTCATCGCCGCGGCGCTCGAGACGCCGGCCCCCGGCATTCGTCCGCGCATCGACTACGCCGGCGCGGCCTGTCTCGCGACATTCCTGTCGGCAATCGTGCTGATCGCGAACATGGGAGGCAGCGCCGTGCCGTGGGTGAGCGGGACGATGGCGCTCCTCCTCGCCATTGCCGTCTGCGCCCTCGCAGGCTTCGTGGCGGCCGAGCGGCGTGCGTCCCAGCCGATCCTTCCGCTCGAGCTCTTTCGGAACAACACGTTCCTCGTGGTGAACGGCGTGGGCTTCTTCGTCGGCGTCGCGATGTTCGGCACCATCACGTTCATGCCGCTCTACCTTCAGGTGGTTCAGGGAGTGACGCCGACCGTCTCGGGGCTGTTCCTGCTGCCGATGATGGGCGGGCTGATCGCCGCCTCCATGGCGGCGGGGCAGCTGATGTCCCGGACGGGGCGCTACAAGCTGCTGCCGATCATCTCGACCGCGATCCTCGCGATGTCGCTCCTGACCATGACCGCATTGTCGTCCGAGACGTCGCTCTGGGTGATCGCGGCGGGCATGCTGGGGATCGGCCTCGGCCTCGGGCCGGTCTTCTCCGTCGGCGTCGCGGCGATCCAGAACGCGGTGCCGGCGCGGATGCTGGGGGTGGGGACGGCGAGCGCCAACATGTTCCGGCTGATCGGCGGCTCCATCGGCACGGCCGCCTTCGGTGCGATCTTCGCCAGCGGTCTTTCGGCGAATATCGCGGGCCACATTTCCGGCGATCTCTCGGGCGGAGTGCGGTCGGTCAGTGCCGAGATGGTCGCCAGCCTCCCCGCGGCGGACCGCGTGACGGTGCTCGAAGGCTTCAGCAATGCGCTCCACCCGATCTTCTTCGCGGGGGCCGTGCTCGCCGTTCTGGCGTGCCTGCTGTCGCTCCGGTTGAGGGAGCTGCCGCTCGGAACGACCCTGCCGGGCGCGCGCCCATAGGCGGAGATTGCGGCGCCCCGACCGGAAAGCCCTGCCGGGCGCCCTCTTGAAGAGGGGCCGCGGGACCGCAGTCTCGCATCGCCCTGCTGTGTCACCCGGAGATGTTCGGGCCAGAAGGGCGGCCCATCACGACGCTTGACAGGTCATGGCCTCGCTGTAACCTACCAATCGGTAGAAAAGGGAGGAAACCATGTTCGACCGCACGACTCTCGGCCTTCTGGCCGCGACCTGCATGACCGCGCTGCCCGCAGCGGCGCAGGAGTATAGCTGGACGCCAGACCGCCCGATCAACATCATCGTTCCGTGGTCCGCAGGCGGATCGACCGACCAGGTCACGCGGGTCGTCGCGCCGATCATCGAGGAGGCTCTCGGGACCGAGGTCGTCGTGGTGAACCAGCCCGGCGCCTCCGGCTCGACCGGTACGGCCGCGGCGCTCGACGCCCCCCGTGACGGGTACACCTGGACCGCCAACGCGATCGCCAACAACGCGACCTACGCGGTGACGGGCCTCGTCGAGGACACGACGATCGATGATTATCACATCTACCTGCACGTCGCGAACGTGCCCCTCGTCTCGGTCAATGCCGACAGCGAATATCAGGATTTCGATGCGCTGCTGGAGGCGATGGAGACCGGCAGCGTGACCGTCGGCACGGCCGGCGTGAACAGCTCGGGCGGCATGGCCCTTGCTGCGATCCGGGAGGGATCCGGCACAGACCTCGAAGGCGCGCGGATGATCACCTATGACGGCGGCAACCCCGCCGTGATCGCCGCAGCGTCGGGCGAGGTGGTCGCGACGACGCAGCTCGCCGTGGAGCAGACCGAAATGATCCGCGCCGGCCGCCTGCGCGCGCTGACCGTGCTGTCCGACGAGGCGCTGGAGGTCGAGGGCATTGATCCGGTGCCGCCGATCACCGATTTCCTGCCCGATTTCGAGGTGGCCGCCGACTATTTCGGCGTGTTCATCCCCGTCGGTGCGCCGCAGGAGGTCTATGATACCATGGATCAGGTGTGGGAAGATCACGTCATGAACTCGGAGGCGCTCAAGACCTACGCCACCGACCGCGGCGCCGTCTTCATGCCGAGCTATGGCGATGCGGCGCTGGAGCGGGCGATGCCCGTAGTGATCTCCGAGGCCTGCGCCCGGGTGACGCGCGGCGAGGCGGTCCTCGATCCGTCCGAGATCGGGATCGACTGCCCCGACGAGGGCTGATCCGCTCCTCCTTGCCCGTCAGGGGCGGCGGCGTTGAGCGCTGCCGTCCCGGTCCTTCCGTCCTTCGCGGAGCAATCCCATGAATATGACGCTGGCCGATCGTCTGACCGCGATCGCCTTCGCCGCACTTGGCCTCGCCATGGCCGTCGGCGGCTACACGATGGACCGGCTCGAGATCCGGCGCATCCACCCGGCCTCCATTCCGGGGCTCGTTCCGATGATCCTGGGGGTCCTTCTCGTGATCTGCGCTGTCGTGCTCTGGCGCGAGGCGCGTGCCGCCAATTCCGAGGATGCGGCCATCTTCAAGGACGGCTCGTGGACGCGCCTCGGCCTGACCGCCGCGGCCACGCTGATCTACGCCATCGTTCTCGTCGGCTGGCTTCCCTTCATCTGGTCCACCGGGATCTTCGTCTTTTCCTTCGCCGCGATCTTCAGCTGGCGGGAGGGCGCCGGCCGGGGTGCACAGGCCAAGTCCATCGCGGGCGCTCTCATGCTCGCGGTCGCGACCGCATGGGGCACCAGCATCCTCTTCCGTGACGTCTTTCTGGTGAGGTTGCCGTGAGTGCGCTGACAGACCTCTTCGCCGCCCTCGTCGGACTGATGACCCCCGGCATGATCTTCCATGCCGCCTGGGCGACGCTCCTCGGGATCGTCATCGGGTCGCTGCCGGGGCTGACCGCGACCATGGGCGTCGCGCTGATGACGACGCTGACCTACTCGCTCGACAGCACCGCCGCGATCCTCGTTCTGATCTGCATGTATGTCGGCGCGATCTACGGCGGCTCGCGCAGCGCCATCCTGCTGAACATCCCCGGCACTCCGGCCAGTGCCGCCACCTCGCTCGACGGCTACCCTCTCGCCAAGCAGGGGCGGGCGGGCTACGCGATGGGTCTTGCGACGGCGGGGTCCATGCTCGGCACGCTCGTCGGCATCGTTCTTCTGGTAATGATCGCGCCGCCGCTCGCCGAAGCCGCGCTCAACTTCGGCAGTTTCGAGTTCTTCTGGCTGGCTGTGTTCGGCGTGGTCATCTCGGGTCAGCTGACCGCGGATTCGACGCCGGTGAAAGGCTATATCGCCGGCATCCTCGGGCTCATGGTCGCGATGGTCGGCTCCGAGGGCATCCACGCCCATGTCCGCTTCAATTTCGGCCTCTCCGACATGAATGCCGGAATCGGCCTCATTCCCGCCATGGTGGGGGCCTTCGGCTTCGCCGAAGTGCTGAACGCGATGTGGGGCAGGGCCGGCATCCTCGCGACCGCCAAGGACAAGAGCGACCGCATCCTCCCCGAACTGATCGACCTCTGGCGCTACAAGGTCACCATCGTGCGCTCCGGCGTCATCGGCACCCTCGTCGGGATCATTCCCGGCGTCGGCGAGGATATCGGCGCCTGGGCGAGCTACGTCGCCGCGCGGCGGACATCGAAGGAGGCGGATCGCTTCGGCAAGGGCAGCCATGAAGGGCTGACGGCGGCGGAGACCGGAAACTCCGCGGTCGTGCCCGGCTCGCTCATCCCGGCGATCACGCTGGCGGTGCCAGGCTCGGCCAGCTCCGCCGTCCTCATCGCCGCGCTCTTCATCCACGGCATCCGTCCGGGTCCGCTGATCATGATCGAGCAGCCGCAGTTCATCAGCTCCGTCGCCGCGATGCTGATCCTCGCGACGCTGTTCATGGGATTCTACGGCCTGACCCTGACCCGCGCCTTCGTGCAGGTTCTCCGGGTGCCCTACGCCTACCTGATGCCGGTCGTGTTCGTGCTTTGCGTCATCGGCACCTACGCGCTCAGCCAGCGGATCTTCGACATCTGGGTGATGGTCTTCTTCGGGCTCGCGGGCTTCGTTCTGCGGCAGATGAAGTATCCGATGGCGCCGCTCGTCCTCGGCATCATCCTCGGCGATCTTCTGGACAAGTCGCTCCGCCGCGGGCTGACGCTGAGCGACGGCGATCTGACGCCGTTCTTCACGCGGCCTGTCTCGCTTGCCTTCGTGGTGCTCATCGCGGTCTCGATCCTCGCCAACTTCAGCTTCGTGCGCCGGCGGGTCTCGGGGCTCCTGCGGCGCAAGCGGGAGGAGCGGGATGCTTGATCTGGCGATCTGCAACGAGCTTCTGTCCGAGGAGGGCCTCGGCCTTCGGGAGCAGGCGGCGCTCGCACGGGACCTCGGCTATGCCGGGCTCGAGGTGGCGCCGTTCACGCTGGGGCCCGATCCGCATCTGATCGGGCCGGAGGACGCGGCGAAGATCAGGGCCGGGATCGAGGCGGAGGGCGTGCGGGTCACGGGCCTGCATTGGCTTTTGACCCATGTGCCTGACGCGTCGATCATCGATCCCGAGCGTCAGGAGGCAGCGCAGGCGATCCTGATCGGCCTTGCCGAACTCTGCGCAGCACTCGGAGGGCGGGTCATGGTCCATGGCTCGCCGCCGAGCCGCGTCCGGCCGGACGGAATGCCGGAGGATGCCCTGATCGAACGGCTCGCGGCGTTCTTCGCCCCGATCGCAGAGCGCTGCGGCGATCTGGGCCTCACGTATTGCATCGAACCCCTGGCGGAGAGCGAGACGATCCACACCGTCGCCGAGGGCGCGGCGCTCGTGGACGCGGTGGGCCATCCGGCCTTTCTCACCATGATCGATTGCAGCGCGGCGGGCCAGACGGAGCCGCCGGTGGCGGACCTGATCCGCGCTTGGGCGCCGACGGGAAAGCTCGGGCACATCCATGCCAACGACAGCAATCGTGGCGCGCCGGGAATGGGCGACGATCCGTTTTGCGACATCGTCCGTGCCCTCGTCGAAACGGGCTGGCCGCATCCCCTGGGCGTCGAGCCCTTCCGGACATTGATCGACGCGCGCATCACGGCGGCCACGGCCATCGCCACGTTGCGCGCCTGCGAAAGGGCATGCGCATGATGCGGGTGAAGATCGAGGAAGTGGAGTGGAGCGAACGGGCCGTCGTCACACGGCTGCCCTTCCGCTTTGGAGCGGTCACGTTGCGCGAAACCGGGGAGGCGCACTGCCGGCTTGGAATCGTGGTGAACGGAACGGCGGCGGAAGGTCGTTCGGCGCAGCTCATGGTGCCGCGCTGGTTCGACAAGCGAGAGGCGCTGACCGGCCCGGAGACCATCGAGGAACTCCGTGAGAGCGTCCGCACCGCCTGCGCCGCCGCGCCGGGGCTCGAGGGTCCGGCCGCGGCGATCACCGAGGAGCTGCGCTCCGAGGTGCGCGCCCGGATGCAGGAGGACACGCCCCGCCTCGCCGCCGAATACGGGCCGGCGCTGGTCGAGATGGCGCTGATCGACGCGATCTGCCGGGCAGCCGGGCTTCCGTTCTGGAAAGCGGCGAAGGCGGATCTGTTCGGCCTCGCGGGGCACCTCCCCGCCGATCTCGGGAAGGCCGCGCTCGAAGGGTCGCTGGCACGGATCAAGGCCCCGGCACGTCTTCGCCTGCGCCATACCGTAGGCTACGATTCGCCCCTGACGCGGAACGAGGTCGGTCCGGATGCGCCGCAGGACGGCCTGCCGGTCTCTCTCGAGGAGGTCATAGAGCGGCACGGCGTCTCCGCCTTCAAGATCAAGCTGAAGGGGGAGCCGGAGGCGGACCTCGCGCGGCTCGGTGCCATCCGTGCCGTCGTCGAGCGTTGCCCGGACCTCGCCGTCACCCTTGATGCGAACGAACAATACGGCGCCGCGGAGTTTGCCGATTTCCTCAGGGGGTTCCGCGAAGATGCCGGACTCGCCCCGCTCCGGGACGCGCTTCGCTTCGTCGAGCAGCCCTTCGACCGGGCCGAGGCACTGTCCGGCCCCGTGCCCGACGACATCGGCGTGCCCCTCGTCATCGACGAAAGCGACGATCGGCGGGACGCGTTTGCGGACGCGTTGGCGCTCGGCTGGTCCGGCACCTCGGTCAAGAGCGGCAAGGGCGTGTTTCGCGCGCTTCTGAACAAGGCGCGGGCGGAGGCGGCGGGCGCGCTCCTGTCCGGCGAGGATCTGACCTGCCAGCCCGGGCTCGCCTGGCAGCAGGATACCGCGATGGCAGCCGCCTGCGGCGTGCGCGACGTCGAGCGCAATGGCCATCACTTCGCCGGCGGCATGCAGGGCGCACCCGAAGAGGAAGTTGCCGCCCGGCTCGCCGCCCACCCGGACATCTACGTGTCCGTGGATGGCCGTCCCGGCCTTCGGATCGAGGCGGGAGAGGTCGCAATCGGCTCGCTCGACCGTCCCGGGTTCGGCGGAATCTGAGAAAACACCACAGCTTTCTGTTGGAAGCTACCGAACGGTAGGTTAAGCTTTCGGCAAGGAATTCAGGAGGACCAGCAAGGTGAAACAGGAACGCATCGGCATCATCATGCACGGGGTCACGGGCCGAATGGGGATGAACCAGCATCTCATCCGGTCGGTGCTCGCGATCCGCGACCAGGGGGGCGTGGTCCTCTCTGACGGAACGCGGCTCGTCCCCGATCCGATCATCGTCGGGCGCAACGAAAGCAAGATCGAAGCCCTCGCGAAGGCGCACGGGGTGACGCGGTTCACCACCGATCTCGATGCCGCCCTCGCGAACCCGGACGACACGATCTTCTTCGATGCGGCCTCAACGCAGATGCGTCCGGCGCTCCTGCGCAAGGCGATCGACGCGGGCAAGCACGTCTATTCCGAGAAGCCCGTCAGCGAGAGTCTCGAGGAAGCGATCGAGCTCGCGAAGCATGCGAAGAAGGCCGGCGTCAAGAACGGGATCGTGCATGACAAGCTGGACCTGCCCGGCCTTCTGAAGCTGCGGCGCCTGCGGGATCTCGGGTTCTTCGGCAAGATGCTGAGCGTGAAGGGCGAGTTCGGCTACTGGGTGTTCACGGGCGATGACCTGACGCCCCAGCGGCCCTCATGGAACTACCGCGCCGAGGATGGCGGCGGGATGATCTCGGACATGCTCTGCCACTGGCGCTACGTGCTCGACAACGTCATCGCTCCGGTCAAGTCCGTGAGCTGCCTCGGCTTCACCCATATCGACAGCCGCCTCGACGAGGCGGGAGAGCGCTTCAAGGCCACGGCGGACGATGCCGCCTATGCGACCTTCCTGCTCGACGGGCCGGACGGGGAGATCGTCGCGCATATCAATTCGAGCTGGTGCACCCGCGTGCGGCGGGACGATCTCGTGACCTTCCAGGTGGACGGCACCCACGGCTCCGCCGTCGCAGGCCTGCACAAATGCGTCAGCCAGCACCGCGTGAACACGCCGAAGCCGGTCTGGAACCCCGATCAGCCGCAGGTGATGGACTTCTACGAGGACTGGGAAGAGGTGCCGGACAACACGGTCTACGACAATGGCTTCAAGGTCCAGTGGGAGCAGTTCCTGCGCCATGTCGCCGAAGACGCGCCGTGGTCCTACACACTGGCCGAGGGCGCGAAGGGCGTACAGCTCGCCGAGGCGGGATACCTCTCCTCGAAGGAGCGTCGCTGGGTCGATCTGGAGGATCTGGGGCTGTGAGCGCGCGCCTGAGATTGCCGGGCGGGGACGTGACGCTGGTGGCGGGGCCGGTCCCCGAGGCCACCGGCGAGTGGACCCGCACCGCCTATGCCGCTGCCCATGTCGTCGCTGATCCGTTGGCGGAGGCCGATCCCTGGCTCGACGCGCCGATCGACTGGGATCGTACGCTGGCCTTCCGGGAGCACCTCTGGTCGCTCGGGCTCGGTGTCGCCGAAAGCATGGATACCGCACAGCGCGGAATGGGGCTCGACTGGCCGACCTCGCTGGAGCTCATACGCCGCTCCATGGAGATCGCCGGCCCCGCAGGGCATCTGATCGCAAGCGGAGCGGGGACTGATCATCTCGCCCCCGGCCCTGACGTCACCGTCGAGGACGTCATCAGAGCCTACGAGGAACAATGCGAGGCGGTGGAGGCGACCGGCAGCCGCGTGATCCTCATGGCGAGCCGCGCCCTGGCGCGCGCCGCAACTGGCCCGGAGGACTACCAGCGCGTCTATTCCCGCGTTCTCTCCGGCCTCCAGAAGCCCGCGATCCTGCATTGGCTCGGCGAGATGTTCGATCCGGCGCTCGAGGGCTATTGGGGCAGCTCGGACCACATGGCGGCGATGGACACCGCGCTTTCCGTCATCGCCGACAACGCGGCGAAGGTGGACGGCATCAAGATCAGCCTCCTGTCGGCGGAGAAGGAAATCTCCATGCGCCGCCGGCTGCCCGAAGGCGTGCTGATGTATACCGGGGACGATTTCAACTATCCCGAGCTGATCGAGGGGGACGAGGAGGGGCATTCCCACGCGCTCCTCGGCATCTTCGACCCCATCGCCGGCGCCGCCTGCCGGGCGCTGTCGAACCTCGCGAAGGGCGACCGGGAGGCCTACCACGCCGCCTTCGCGCCGACCGTCCCGCTCGCGCGGCACATCTTCAAGGCGCCGACCCGCTTCTACAAGACGGGCGTCGTCTTCCTCGCCTACCTCACCGGGCACCAGGATCACTTCACCATGATCGGCGGGCAGGAGAGCACACGCTCCACGCGGCACCTCGCCGATATCGTGCGCATGGCGAACGACGCCCGCCTCTTCACCGATCCGGACCTCGCCGCGGCACGCGCCCGCCCGGTCTTCGCAGCGCGGGGGGTGGAAGCATGAGCGGGCTCGAGCCGGGGCGCCTCTCCCTCAACACCGCGACCGTGCGGGAGCAATGGGGTCTGGCCGAAGCCATCGAGGGCTGCGCGCGTCACGGGATCGGCGGCATCTCCCCCTGGCGGGACAAGCTGCACGAGATGGGCGTCGACGCTGCGGCGAAGGCGATCCGCGATGCCGGGCTCGGCGTGTCCGGTCTCTGCCGGGGCGGCTGGTTCACTGAAGCGGGCGCTATAAACGCCGATGTCAGGGACGACAATCGCCGGGCCGTGGACGAGGCGGCCGCACTCGGAGCCGAGTGCCTCGTGATGGTTGTGGGCGGTCTGCCGAAGGGCAGCAAGGACCTGCCCGCCGCATGGTCTCTCGTCGAGGAGGGGCTGGCGGAGACGCTGGATTACGCCCGCAAGGCCGGCGTCAAAATCGCCATCGAGCCGCTGCATCCGATGTACGCCGCCGATCGGGCCTGCGTGAACACGATGGGTCACGCGCTCGACATCTGCGACCGGCTCGGGGACGGCATCGGCTGCGCCGTGGATGTTTACCACGTCTGGTGGGATCCGGAGCTCGAGACCCAGCTTGCCCGTGCCGGCAAGGAGCGGATCATGGCCTTCCACATCTGCGACTGGCTCGTGCCGACGCGGGACATGCTGACCGACCGCGGCATGATGGGCGACGGCGTGATCGACATCCCCGGCATCCGCGGCCTTGTCGAGGCTCAGGGCTTCGACGGGCTGAACGAGGTGGAGATATTCTCCGCGCTCGACTGGTGGAAGAGGGACCCGGACGACGTGCTCGCCACGATCGTCGAGCGCGGGCGGAGCGTCTGCTAGCGGGGCAGGGCGGGACGGCGTGTGCGGGGGGCAACGTAGCGTCCCCCGCGCCGCCGGTGACGCGGATCCGGGTGGCGATCAGGCAGCGCTGAGGTTACTCTCGAGGCCTCACTGGAAGGATCGACCGTATGGCCAAGGCCACGTCAGCGGCACCCCGCCGCAAGCGCGACGCCGAACAGACCCGCGCCGACATCCTCCAGGCCGCCCTGGAAGAGTTTTCCAACATGGGCCATTCGGGGGCCCGGGTGGACCGTATCGCCGCGCGGGCCGGCATCTCCAAGCCGATGATCTACGATTATTTCGGCGACAAGGACGCGATCTACGCCGCCTCCCTGCGCGAAGCCTACATCCAGATCCGGCGGGGCGAGGCCGATCTCGATCTCGATCCGGGCCGGCCCGAACGCGCGGTGCGGGAACTGGTGCGGTTCACCATCGACCATTACTGGCGCAAGCCGTGGTTCATCCGGATGCTGAATAACGAGAACCTCCTCGGCGGGGACACGATCCGCAGCCTGCACGACGCGGCCGGCATCCAGTCCGTCTTCGTCACGCGTCTCGAGGAGGTGCTGCGCCACGGGGAGAGCCAGGGGCATTTCCGCCGCAAGGTGGACCCGGCGGAGTTCTACATCTTCGTGGCCTCGATCTGCTACTTCCCGATCTCCAACATGCACACCCTCCGCGCCGTCTTCGCCGTGCCGATCGACGACGCATGGATCGAGCGCTGGGGGAACGAGGCGGCGGACATGGTGCTGGCCTACCTGCGCGATCCGAGGGACGCGGCCGGTGAGGCGGGCTAGCCCACGAGGATCTCGAGGGGATCGTAGGACGCATCGGTGCCTGCAGGGGAAAAGGCGATGCGGAGCAGGCTGTCGGGCTTGATGCGCAAGCCCGCCGCCTCGCCTTCGGTCGCCCACATGTGGCGGTTCACAATGCCCTCGGGGTCCGCCCATCCGGGCAGCTGCGCGTCCGCGACATCGCCCGCGAGCGTGGCACGGAAGAACAGGTCGACCTGATGGAAATCGCGATCGGGGGCGTGGAACTCGTTCACGAGGCAGAGCCGGCCGACCTCGATGGCAAGGCCCGTCTCCTCCTCGACCTCCCGCGCGAGGTTGTCCGGCAATCCCGTCCCGCGCTCCACGCCGCCGCCGGGCGCGCACCACAGATCGCTCTGCCGGCCCGGATAGGCGTTGACGAGGAGAAGCCGCCCGCGATGGACGATCACCGCGCGCACGGCGAGGCGAGGGCCGCCCGCCGCGTGCGGCAGCGCGCTCATCCGCCGTCGGCGGGTTTGAGGCGGTAGACGCCTTCCGGCAGGTTCAGCGCCGCTCGAAGGTCCCGGAGCTGCGTGAGGCTGAAGGTGATCTTCTGCACCTCGTCGGTGCGCGCATCGAGTTGCTCGATGGTGACGCAATCCTCGAAGGACGTGACGATGATATCCTCGCCGAGCGGGGCATCGCCCTCGTCCACCAGCGTGATGACGGTCGCGTCGAAGTCGTGTTCGATAGAAAACATGGGGGTAGGGTCTACGCTCCTCCGCGCCGGTTCTCCAGCCCAGAACCGCCTGCCGGAAAAACCCGTGGGCCGCGCACGACCTCGCGCCGGTTGCGAGACAGGGGCTGGAAGATCGGCGCCATCAGTTTAGCATTCCCCCGACCTTGTCCTTTGCCTGGAGCCTGCCGATGCGCTGGATCGCCCTCGTTCTCATGATACCTCTCGGGGCGTGCGCCGTTCCCGTGACGACCCCGCCGACGGGGTCCGGCAGCGTCAGCGCGCCGAGCGTTCCGACGCGCCAGGTGAATCCCGATACGGCTGCCCGGAACTTCGTTTCCGTGGTGCAACGGGTCGAACCGGTCGCAGAACGCGAATGCCGGGCGCGGGCGCCGCAGCTCGACTGCGACTTCCTCATCGTGGTGGATGATCGTCCGGGTCTGCCGGCCAACGCCTTCCAGACGCTCGACAAGGACGGTCGGCCTGTCATCGGTTTCACGCTCGCCCTGATCGCCGACGCGCAGAACACCGATGAGCTTGCCTTCGTCCTCGGTCACGAGGCCTCGCACCACATTTCAGGCCACATCGCTCGAAGCCAGGCGTCCGCGCAGGCCGGCGCGCTGATCCTCGGGGGGCTCGCACAGGTGGCGGGCAGCGGCGCAAACTCGATCGAGACCGCGGCCCGCCTTGGTGCGACCGTGGGATCGCGGCGGTATTCCAAGGACTTCGAGCTCGAAGCCGATCGCCTCGGCACGATCATCGCAATCCGCGCCGGCTACGATCCCGTGAAAGGGGCGGAGTTCTTCACCCGCATCCCCGATCCCGGCGATCGTTTCCTCGGTTCGCATCCGCCAAATGGCGAGCGCATCGCCATCGTCCGTCAGACGGCCGCGCAGTATCGCTGAGGTGGATTTTTCGAACGGAGGGAACTGTTAACCGAGTCTTCACGTTTGCGTGCCGAAGGGCCGTCTACGGTCTGTTCAGAATCTGAATTTACAGGAGTCGTTCAAATGACAGGTCTTGGGTGGTTCGCCGCGATTATCGTCGGCGCCCTCGCGGGGTGGATCGCGGAAAAGATCATGAAGTCCGACATGGGGCTTCTGATGAACATCGTACTCGGCATCCTTGGTGCCGTCGTGCTCAATGCGATCCTCTTCGCCATCGTCGGTTCGACGCTCGGCGGATGGATCGGGCAGCTCATCATCGGCATCATCGGCGCATGCCTGCTGATCTGGATCTGGCGGATGGTCCGGGGCCGCTCGGCGTAACGTCCAGCGGTGCAGGCGAGGGCCCTCGAGGTCTTCGCCGCCCCTCCAATGTTGAAGGGCCGTCTCTCTCCGGAGGGCGGCCCTTTTTCCTTGTTCTCAGGGGTAACGCCACCGATGCCCGAATTGGTGCAGCGGGTCCGAACCGGCGTCACACGAGAGTGATGCGCGAAACCTCGCGCAGTGCCGACACGTTTCTTACGTTGATAATGACGCCAAGGGAGGTCCCATGACCAGTAGACGCAAGGTACTATTCGGCGGTTCCGCAGCGGCCGTCGCAGCTGCCATCGGCGGTGTCGCCGTCTGGCGCAGCACGCCCGCCATGGCGCAGGATTTCGAGGTCTCGCTGACAGAGGCCGAATGGCGCGAGCGCCTGACCGAAGAGGAATTTGCCGTGCTGCGGGAGGAGGCAACCGAACGCGCCTTCACCAGCCCGCTCAACGACGAGACCCGCGCCGGCATCTTCACCTGCGCCGGTTGCGATCAGGATCTCTATTCCTCCGAGACGAAGTACAAGTCGGGCACCGGCTGGCCGAGCTTCTGGGATAATCTCCCGGGCGCCGTTGGGACCAAGAGGGATATCAAGCTTCTGATCCCGCGCACCGAGGTGCATTGCTCCCGCTGCGGCGGTCATCTCGGGCATATCTTCGACGATGGCCCCGAGCCGACCGGAAAGCGCCACTGCCTGAACGGGGTAGCACTGAACTTCCGGCCCGAGAGCGCCTGAGCCCGATCGTTTTCGGAGGAATCGCGACGGGGCCGGATCAGTCCAGCCGGCCCCACAGATCGTATTCCGAGGCCTCGTCCACCGTCACCGTGACGATGTCACCGGGGCTCAGTGCCTCGTGGCGCTCGTCGATGAAGAGGTGGCCGTCGATTTCCGGCGCGTCGCCCTTGGTGCGGCAGGTCGCGCCGTCGGCGTCCACCGCGTCGACGATCACGTCCATCCGCTGACCGACCTTGGCATCGAGCTTGGCGGCGCTGATCGCCTGCGCCTTCTCCATGAAGCGATCCCACCGCTCCTGCTTCACCTCGTCCGGCACATGGTCCGGGAGCTCGTTCGACCGGGCGCCGGCGACGTTCTCGTACTGAAAACAGCCGACCCGATCGAGCCGGGCTTCGTCCAGCCAGTCCAGAAGGGTCTCGAACTCCTCTTCGGTCTCGCCGGGATAACCGACGATGAAGGTGGAGCGAAGGGTGATGTCCGGGCAGGCCGCGCGCCAGGCCGCGATCTCGTCCAGCGTCTTCGCCGCCGCGGCGGGCCGAGCCATGCGTCGCAGAGTCTCGGGATGGGCGTGCTGGAACGGGATGTCGAGATAGGGCAGGACCAACCCCTCCGCCATTAGCGGGATCAGGTTGCGCACGTGGGGGTAGGGGTAGACGTAATGCAGCCGCACCCACGCCCCGAGCCGACCAAGCTCTCGCGACAGATCCGTGATATGCGCGCGGACCTCGTTGTCCTTCCAGGGCGCTGCCGCGTGACGCAGGTCGACGCCGTAGGCGGATGTATCCTGCGAGATCACCAGAAGTTCCTTCACGCCGGCCTCGACCAGCCGCTCGGCCTCCCGCAGCACGGCGTTCGCCGGGCGTGAGGCGAGCTTGCCGCGCATGTCGGGGATGATGCAGAACTTGCACTTGTGGTTACAGCCCTCGGAGATCTTGAGGTAGCTGTAGTGCCGCGGCGTGAGCGAGACCTCCTGCGCGGGCAGCAGGTCGATGAAGGGATCGGGCGCAGGCGGGACGGCGGAATGGACGGCGTCCAGCACCTGCTCGTACTGATGCGGCCCGGTGACGGCCAAAACGGAGGGATGCGCGCCGGTGATGAAGTCTTCTTCCGCGCCGAGACATCCGGTGACGATCACCCTGCCGTTCTCCGCGAGCGCCTCACCGATAGCTTCGAGGCTCTCCGCCTTGGCGCTGTCGAGAAACCCGCATGTGTTCACGATCACCGCGTCGGCGCCTGAATAGTCGGGGGAGATGCCGTAGCCCTCCGCGCGCAGCCGCGTGAGGATGCGCTCGCTATCCACCAGGGCCTTGGGACAACCGAGCGAGACCATGCCGATGGTCGGCTGGCCGGGACGGGCATCACCCTGCCTCAGACGGGCATGGGCGATGTCGGGGCGGAGATCGGGCGGGTTCTGCATGATCGGCGCGGTATAGGGCAGGCGGCGCGCCCTTGAAAGTCACACCTTGCCGTTGGCGCTCATCATCACGGCAAAGGGACGCGTGATGCGGATCTCCGCCAGCACGATCACGAGGCTCGCGGTGAGCGGAACGGAGAGGATCGCGCCCGGAATGCCCCAGAGCGAGCCCCAGAAGGCCAGGGCGAGTAGGACAACGAAGGGCGACAGGTTGAATGTCCGCCCCATGAGGCGCGGCTCGAGGACGGAGCCGACATAGACCTGCGCCGCCGTCAGCGTCGCCAGCGACAGGCCCGCCATCGCGAAGGAGCCGAACTGCGCGAGGCACAGAAGGACCGGGAACGCGACGCCGAGCAGCGAGCCGACATAGGGAATGTAGTTCAGGAACCCGATGAGAACGGCCCAGAAGATCGCGAACTCGATCCCGATCGCCCACATGATGATGAAGGAGACGAGGCCGAGAACGGTGTTCACGAAGGTCTTCACCAGAAGATACTCGCCGATCCGCTCGTTGATCCGCGCCATGACCTCCAGCGTTTTCGCCCGGTCGTCGGGATCGCCGATGGCTCGGTTCAGCTTGGTGCCGAATCGCGCCCGCTCGGCTAGGAAGAACGACGCATAGAGGACGATCAGGAAGAGGGAGCCGCCGAGGCCGCGGAGCGAGTTCACGAGCGGCGTTACCAGCCGGCCGGTGTCGATCTGGTCGAACGTCGCTTCGCGCAGGCGCGCCCAGGTCGGTTGATCCTCGAAGCCGAGCCAAGCCGCGCCCCGTCCGATCACCGTATCGAGATTGGCCTCGTAGCCCGGTATGGCGGCGACGACGCGGGCGAAGGTCGTCACGATCAGCGTGAAGAGAAGGGCGACGCCGATGGTGAACCCCGCAAGGACGAAGAGCCGCAGGAGCCATGACGGCGCCCGGCCGAGGAGCGGCACGTTGCGCATCGCCTGCGCCGCGGCGATCAGGACGTAGACCGAGATGATCGCGGCGAGGATCGGCAGGAGCAGCGTCTGGCCCAGCCAGAGCAGCCAGCCGATCATCAGCGCGATCGCGAGGGAATATGCAAGACTGGCCAGTGGCATGGACGCGATGCTGCCGTGCGGCGGCGGCAAAGTGAAGATGCCGCCGCGCGTTTCGAGCGCTAAATCAGGGCCGGAGGCGCCAGCCGCTCCGGAAGATCCACCAGATGACCCCGAGACAGGCCGCCATGAACAGCGCCACGGCCGCGAGGGATACCGCGATGGGCACGTCGGAGATCCCGTAGAAGGACCAGCGGAAGCCGGAGATCAGATAGAGGACCGGGTTGAAGAACGTGACCGTCCGCCAGCCTTCGGGCAGCATCGAGACCGAGTAGAACGACCCGCCGAGGAAGACGAGCGGCGTGATGATCAGAAGCGGCACGAGCTGGAGCTGCTCGAAGTTCTTCGCCCATATGCCGATGATGAAGCCCAGGAGAGCGAAGCTGATCCCGGTGAGCAGAAGGAACGCGACCATCCAGACCGGGTGCTCGATTCGCAGGTCCACGAAGAATGTGGAGGTCGCGAGGATGATCACCGCGATCATGATGGACTTCGTCGCCGCCGCGCCCACGTAGCCGATCACGATCTCGATGAAGTTCACCGGGGCCGAGAGAAGCTCGTAGATCGTGCCGATGAACTTGGGGAAGTAGATCCCGAAGCTGGCATTGGTCACCGATTGCTGCAGCAGCGTGAGCATGATGAGGCCGGGCACGATGAACGCGCCGTAGCTCACCCCCTCGACGCTCTCGATCCGCCCGCCGATGGCGGCCCCGAAGACGACGAAGTAGAGGATCGTGGACAGGACGGGAGAGACGATGCTCTGCAGGATCGTGCGGAACGTCCGCGTCATCTCGAAGACATAGATCGCCTTGATGGATCGCCAGTTCATGCGCCGTGCTCCTCGACGAGCCGCAGGAACACATCCTCCAGGCTCGATTGACGGGTCGAGACGTCGGACAGGACCAGCCCCGCCTCGGCGATTGCGGCGATGAGCCGTGTTATGCCGGTGCGCTCCGCGCTTCGATCGAACCTGTAGCTCAGATGGTGGCCACCGTTGCCCAGCGTGACGTCGAAGGGGGCGAGGGCAGGGGGGAGCTCCGAGATCGGCTCGGCAAGTTCGACGTGCAGTTCCTTCTGGCCGAGCTGGCTCAGCATCTGGGATTTCTCCTGAACCAGCATCAGCTCGCCACGGTCGATGACGCCGATCCGGTCCGCCATCTCCTCGGCTTCCTCGATGTAGTGCGTGGTGAGGATGATGGTCACGCCGCTCGCGCGCAGCTGCCTCACCAGGTTCCACATGTCCTTTCGAAGAGTGACGTCGACGCCGGCGGTCGGCTCGTCGAGGAAGAGGACGCGCGGATCGTGGGAGAGCGCCTTGGCGATCAGCACCCGGCGACGCATCCCGCCCGACAGCTCGTTGTTCTTCGAGTTGCGCTTGTCCCAGAGCGACAGGGAGCGCAGCACCTCCTCGATCCGCGCATCGTCCCGCTTCTTGCCGAAGACACCGCGGGAGAAGGCGACGGTGTTGCCGACCGTCTCGAACGGCTCGATGGTGATTTCCTGCGGCACGAGGCCGATCAGCTCGCGGGCACGGCGATAATCGGTGACGATATCATGTCCGCCGACGCGAACGGTGCCGCCCGTCGGCTGCACGAGGCCGCAGATGGCGGAGATCATTGTCGTCTTGCCGGCGCCGTTCGGGCCAAGCAGGGCGAGGATCTCGCCTTCCTCTATGGTCAGGTCCACGCTCTTGAGAGCGGTGAAGCCGCCATCATAGGTCTTCGACAGACCCTTGATTTCGATAATGGCGCCCATCGGCTCCCCCGCTTGCTTGCACGATCCGATACCTAGCGCGGTGGGGTCCTGCACAACAGCGCGATCGTGAAGTTCCGGCTGTGCATTGATGCGAAAGTCGGTGTCGCACGTTCGGGGCTCGGCACTGGCCCAGGGCGCGGTCCCTCGTCTTGGTGCAACTTCGCCGGTCAGGCTCTCCGTCCCGGCGCGATGGCAATGGCAAGGTATGTCGGACGCATGGAGTCTCTCCGCTCTCTCGGGCGGGGTGGAGGTAGTGCCGCAGACGCAGACGACCGCAGATCAGGGCAGGGCGGCACGCAAAAAAGCCCCCGCAGAGATCTGCGAGGGCTTCTGTATTGTCCGAGGCGATGCGCGGATCGCCTTAGCCTTGGGCTGTGCTCTAGCGGCGGCGGTCGCGGCGGGAGGACATCGGCTGGAAGGCAACGCCGACATGGGCCTCGCAGTAGGGTTTGCCAGCCTGTGCGGGCAGGCCGCAGAACCAGAAATCGTCCGTCGCGGGGTCGCCGATGGGCCATTTGCAGGTCCGCTCGGTCAGCTCCATCAGGGAGATCTTCCGGGACTTCTTCTCGACTTCGCGAACGGAGGCGAGGGTCTCGGGGCTGATCTCGTTGGCGCTCGGCTGCGGCGGAAGGGGCTGGCCGGCGGGCACGATGGTCCGGCGGAGCGGAACGACGCCGGTCGCGGCGGCGGGTTCCGCCTCCTCTTCCTCGGCCGCCTCGACGACCTCGGGATCGGCGGCTTCCTCAGGCGTCTCCGAGGGCGCGGGGGCGGCGGGAGACGGCGCGGCGGCCTCTTCCTCGGCAGGCGCGGGGCGCGGCGGCTCGGCAGGGGGCGCAGCCTGCGCCGGTGCGGCCGGGGCCGCGGTCTCGGCCGGAGCGCCTTCGGCCCCGCTGCGATTGGAGAGGCCGAGGCGATGGACCTTGCCGATCACGGCATTGCGCGTCACGCCGCCAAGCTCCTTGGCGATCTGACTGGCGCTCTGTCCCTCGCTCCACATTCTTTTCAGCGTCTCGACGCGTTCGTCGGTCCAGGACATGCGGGGTCCCTCCAGCTGGCAAACCATGAATACGAAAAGACCCTGGCGCCCGCCATCGGCACGCACCTTTGCCTTTTCGTTCGAGCGCCTATCCTATGCATGCCGGTCGCCCTTCACAAGGCGGCGTCCCGCATGGCAGGAGGATGCCGGCGAAAGGCCGCATCCGGCGGCACCAGGCAGACGCGGAAGGCAGGCGAGCACATGGCGGATATCACGACAATGGGCACGCGCCGCTTCGGGCGCTTCAACTGGCTCGGCACATGGACCCTGACGCAGCGCGAGGTGATGCGCTTCCTCAACGTCTGGGTCCAGACGCTCGGCGCGCCTTTGGTCACCGCGGGTCTCTTCCTCGCCGTCTTCTCGCTGGCGATCGGACGGGCGCGGCCGGACGTGATGGGGGTGCCGTTTCTCCATTTCCTCGCCCCCGGCATCCTGATGATGAGCGTGATCCAGAACGCTTTCGCCAACACGTCCTCCTCCCTCGTGTCGGCCAAGGTGACGGGGAACATCATCGATACGCTGATGCCGCCCCTGTCGCCCCTCGAAATTCTCGTCGGCTACATCGCGGGCGGCGTGGCGCGGGGGATGTTCGTGGCGATCGCGATCGGCCTCGTCCTGATCTTCGTGCTCGGCATCGGCCTGGCGCACCCGTTCTGGGCCCTCACCTTCGCGCTGCTGGGGGCGGCCTTCATGGCGAGCCTCGGCCTCGTCGCCGCGACCTTCGCGCAGAAGTTCGACCAGATGGCGGCGATCACCAATTTCATCATCACGCCGCTGAGCTTCCTGTCGGGGACGTTCTATTCCATCGAGATCCTTCCGCCGGCGCTCGAGACCATCACCCGCTTCAACCCGGTCTTCTACCTGATCGACGGCGTGCGCTACGGCACCATCGGCGTGTCGGACAGCTCTCCCTGGCTCGGGCTCGCGGTCTGCCTCGTCGCCACGGGCCTCGTCATGGCGATCTGCTGGCACTGGCTCCGGACCGGATATCGCCTGAAGCCCTGATCCTCACGGGCTTCTGATTGGTGCCGAGCACTCGTCGCCCCACCTCGGGAAGGGGCAACAGGGCGGGAGCGATCATGCACAGACGAACGGCTCTTCTCGCGGGCGGCGCGGCGCTGGCGCTTCCCGGGTCCCTTCTGGCGCAGGAGGCCGGGGGGTGGGACGAGGTCATCGCTGCTGCTCGCGGGCTCGATCAGTTCCGAGCGATCGTCGTGCAACAAGGCGGTGAGGAAGTCCTCGCCGAGGCGATCAGCGGCCCCGGGCCGGACGTGCCGGTCAACGTCAAATCCGTCAGCAAGTCCGTCGTCGCGGCGCTTCTGGGCGCGGTGATCGGCAGTGGTGAGGTGGGCAGCGTCGACGTCACGCTCGGGGAGGTCATGCCCGCCCTCATCCCGGCGGGCGCGGCCCCTGAGGTTCCCGGCATCACCCTCGAGGACCTCGTGACCCTTCGCGCCGGGCTGGAACGCACCTCCGGCGCGAATTACGGCGGGTGGGTCTCCTCCTCCAACTGGGTGGCGGACGCGCTCGGTCGCGAGATGGTGGCAGAGCCGGGCGGACGGATGCTCTACTCGACCGGCTCCTTCCACATCCTCGGCGCCGCCCTGACGGAAGCGACGGGACAGAGCCTGCTCGCCCTCGCGCGGGCCCATCTGGGTGGCCCCCTCGGGATCGAGATCCCGGCCTGGACGCGCGATCCGCAGGGCTACTATCTCGGCGGCAACGAGATGGCCCTCTCCCCCCGCGCCATGGTCCGGATCGGGGAGACCTACCGGCAGGGCGGCCTCTACGACGGGGCCCGCATCCTGCCGCGGGACTACATCGACGCCTCGCTCCGTCCCCGCGGCCGCTCCCCCTTTTCCGGCCTCTCCTATGGCTACGGCTGGTTCCTCGACCAGATCGGCGGGCGGGATTTCGCGCTCGCCCGCGGGTACGGCGGTCAGGTGATCTTCGTCATGCCGTCGCTCGAGCTGACCGTCGCAATCACGTCCGATCCGACGAGGCCGGCCCGGAGCGGCGGGTACTTCGGCGATCTCATGGGCCTGATAGAGCGCCGGATCGTCCCGGCGGCGGCCTGAGGTTCGCCTCGCCTGACCTGGTGCAGTTTCCGCCGAGGAAATTTCTTGCCGCTACGGCGTGCGCCCTACATCAAGTCGCCAAGTGCAGGGCTTAACCGAAAAGGCGCCGACCAGACATGAAACATCCCGTTCTCGCAGCCATTCTCGGCCTCTCCGCCGGCCTCGCCACGACCGCCCAGGCGGATGTCGTGGTCTCCTCCAAGATCGACACGGAAGGCGGCCTTCTGGGCAACATGATCGCGCTGGCGCTCGAGGCCGAGGGCCTTCCGGTGGAGCGCCGTCTCCAGCTCGGCGGCACGCAGGTCGTCCGCGAGGCGATCATCGCGGGGCAGATCGACATCTACCCCGAATATACCGGCAACGCCGCCTTCTTCTTCGACGAGGCGGATGCCGACACCTGGAAGAACGCGGACGACGCGCTTGCCCGTGCCCGCGAGCTCGATGCCGAGGCGAACGACATCACCTGGCTCGAGGCCGCACCCGCGAACAACACCTGGGCCATCGCCGTGACCGGTCCGGTCGCGGAGGAGAACGGACTCTCCACCATGACCGAGTTCGGTGAATGGGTCGCCGGCGGCGGTGACATCACGCTTGCCGCCTCGACCGAGTTCGTCTCCTCCCCGGCGGTGCTTCCGGCGATGCAGGAGACCTACGGCTTCGAACTCGGCGAGGATCAGACCGTCATCCTCTCCGGCGGCGATACCGCCGCGACCATTCAGGCCGCCGCCCGGGGCACGTCCGGCGTCAATGCCGCGATGGTCTACGGCACTGACGGCGGCGTCGGCGCGACGGGCCTCGTGGTGATGGAGGACGATCAGGGCGTGCAGCCGGTCTATGAGCCGACGCCCATCGTCCGCGCATCGATCCTCGAGGAATACCCCTCGATCCCCGAGATCCTGAACCCGATCTTCACCGGCCTCGACATGCAGACGCTCCAGCAGCTGAACGGACGCATCCAGGTCGGGGGCGAGCCGTCCGAAGCGGTCGCGCGTGACTACCTCACCGAAGCCGGGATCCTGGACTGATCGCGGCCCGAATGGATCGGCCGGGCTCCGCCCTCGGAGTGATCTCCCCGCCGGGACTTCTCTTCGCGGTGCTGGGGCTCGGCGCTCTGTTCCTTCCGTTCTCCACCCTCGCGGCGAACCGTATCGTCGCGGGGGAGGGGCTACGGGTCTGGTCGGCCGTCGGCCCGGGCATCGCGGTCGCAGGCACGCTTGCGATCCTCGCGGGCCTCGCGATCGGCCTGCTTCGCGGGCGCCCGTGGTTGCGCTTCGGCGGCAGCCTCGTGGGTCTCGCGGGCCTGTTTCTCCTCATCGGCACGACCGGGAGCCATCTTCTGGGTGGAGCCGGGGAGTTCGCCCGCGTCTCTCCAGCTGCAGGGTTCTGGTGCCTCTTCCTCGTTCTGACCTTGTTGATGGCGGATGCGCTCTCCTCGCGCGCGCCGGGGCCGATCTTGCGGCTCGGCCTTCTGGCCCTGATCCTGGCGGGGCTCGGCATCCTGCTCTGGTCGGGCCTTCTGTCGGACCTCTCCATCGCGCAGGAATACGCAAGCCGCAGGGACGCGTTCGCCTCCGCGACGAGCCGGCATGTCGCGCTTGCCTTCGGCTCGCTCGCCGCTGCCGCGCTCATCGGCTTTCCGCTCGGCATCGCCTGTCATCGCAGTCCCGGCCTTCGCTCCGGCGCGATACCGACCCTGAGTTTCCTGCAGACGATCCCCTCCCTCGCGATGTTTGGCATCATGATTCCGATCCTCGCCTGGGTCGCGGCGAGCCTGCCCGCCGCGCGCGCCATCGGCATCGCCGGGATCGGCTTCGCGCCGGCCTTCCTCGCGCTCCTGCTCTATTCCCTCCTGCCGGTCGTCTCGAACACCGTCGCGGGCCTCGCCTCGGTTCCGCCGAGATCCCGGGAGGCGGCACGGGGAATGGGCATGACCGTCCTGCAGCGCCTCGTCACGGTGGAGCTGCCGCTTGCGTTGCCGGTGATCCTCGCGGGCCTGCGCATCGTACTCGTCCAGAATATCGGCCTCGCGGTCATCGCCGGGCTGATCGGCGGCGGGGGCTACGGCACCTTCGTTTTCCAGGGGCTGAACCAGACCGCGGCGGACCTGATCCTCCTCGGTGCGCTCCCGACCGTTCTCATGGCGATCACCGCGGCGGTGCTCATGGACATCCTCGTGGATCTCGCCCGCCCCGTTCCCAAGGAAACCCGCGCATGATCGAGATCGACGGCATCACCAAGCGCTTCGGCGAGACCCTCGCGGTCGATAGCGTCACCATGACCGTCGAGACCGGGACGATCACCGTCATCGTCGGCACCTCCGGGTCGGGCAAGACGACCCTGATGCGCATGATCAACCGCCTCGAGGAGCCGACCTCGGGCGAGGTGCGGATCAACGGCGAGCGCACGGCGGACACCCCGCCGCACCTTCTGCGCCGCCGCATCGGGTATGCCATCCAGGGCCACGGCCTCTTCCCGCACCACACCGTCGCCCGCAACATCGCAGCGGTGCCGCGCCTCCTCGGCTGGGACCGGAAGACGATCGACGCCCGGGTGGACGAGCTTCTGAGCCTGTTCGGCATGGAGCCTGCCGCGTTCCGCTCCCGCTATCCCCAAGAGCTTTCGGGCGGCCAGCAGCAGCGGGTGGGCGTCGCCCGCGCGCTCGCCTCCCGTCCGGATCTTCTGCTGATGGACGAGCCGTTTGGCGCTCTCGATCCCATCATCCGGGCCCGCGCGCAGGAGGATCTGAGGGACATCCAGCGCAAGCTCGGCTCCACCATCGTTCTCGTCACCCACGACATGGAGGAGGCGATCCGTCTGGGGGACATGGTCGGCGTGATGGATGGCGGCCGGCTCGTCCAGTATGCCTCCCCGGAGGAGATCGTCGCCCGGCCCGCCACCGGGTTCGTCGCGGACATGGTAGGCGATGCGGAGCGGCCGATGCGCCTTCTGTCGCTGATCCCTGCCGCTGAGATCGTGGAGGAGGGGCGCGCGGATGGCGCGCCGCTGCCGCAGGACGCGACCCTCCGCGATGCGCTCTCCGCCTGTCTCTGGTCGGGACGCGACGCCGTTCCATTGGGTCGCGAGGGGCAGGCCCCGGGCCGCGTGACGCTCGATGGCATCCGCGCCCGCGCCGAGGCCGGACCGAGGACGGAGGGCCGCGCACCGTGAGCGTGGGCTGGATCCTCCGCGGAGCGCTCGCGCTCCTTCTCGCCGGGCTCGTCCTGACGCCGGAGACCTTCGCGCCCCTCTTTGCGCCGGTTGCGCCGGCGAACGGTCCGGTCATCTACCAGAGGACGTCGCTCCTCTCCCTGTCCCTCAGCCATCTCGGCCTCGTCGCGGCGGCCTCGACGGCGGCGACGCTGGTCGCCGTGACGCTGGCGATCCTCGTCACGCGGCCCTCGGGCGCCCCGTTCCGGCCGCTGTCCCGGACGATCACGAATGTTGGCCAGACCTTTCCGCCGGTCGCCGTCCTCGCGCTTGCCGTGCCGGTCCTGGGGTTCGGGGCCGGGCCGACGTTGATCGCGCTCTTTCTCTACGGCCTCCTGCCGATCTTCGAGAACGCGATGACGGGCCTGTCCAACCTGCCGCCCCAGACGATGGAAGCCGCGCGGGGGATGGGGATGGGGCGCCGCCAGCGGCTATGGCAGGTGGAGCTGCCGCTGGCCCTGCCGGTCATCCTCGCCGGCATACGCCTGTCCGTGGTGATCGCCCTCGGCACCGCCACCATCGGGTCCACCGTGGCGGCGCGGACGCTGGGGGAGGTGATCATCGCGGGGCTTCTGACGAACAACACCGCCTACGTCCTGCAGGGCGGGCTGATCGTGGGACTCTTCGCCGTCCTGATCTACGACGCGATGGTGCTTCTGGAGAAGAGGCTGGTGCGCCGGGCGAGCCGGGCAGAACCTGCTAAACCCCGGCGCGGACGGGACGCGGCCCCTTCGGGCTGAGCCCTGCGGCGGCGCTCTGGCCCCCGGGACCCGCCGGACGGCCGGGGTGCGGTCGTCCGGAGACCGTCCCCGAAGCCGGTCTCAGACCTGCTCGACGGTCACTTCATCCGCGGAATTGTAGAAGGCGACGTGACCCGCGATCTCGGTCACGCCGTCCTTCGGTGCCACGTAGGTCCACGCGGCATCCTTGAGCGTCTTGCTCTTCGTGACGATCGAGAAGTAGCCCGCCTCACCCTTGTAGGGGCAGTGGCTCGTGTGGCTGGATTCCTCCAGGAACGCCATCGCGATGTCCTCGCGCGGGAAGTAGATGACCGAAGGATAGTCCCCCTCGGTCAGTTCCAGCGCATCGTCGCTTTCCGCGATCACGGCGCCGCCCGCTCGCACGACCCACGTGCCGCCGGCGGGACGGACCTTGATGTGCTCAGCCATGAAAACGCCCTTCCTGAGAATCTGAACGAACCGGTTCGGACCGGATGCGCGCAAACCTTAGAGGGGACGGCACGCCCCGTCGAGCCATTCGCTCACGGAAGCGTCAAGGAGCGGACCGATCCTCGCCGCGACTTCGGCATGGTAGGCGTCGAGCCAGCCCCTCTCCTCGGCATCGAGAAGCGCCGGCTCGATCATCCGCCGATCGATCGGCGCGAAGGTGAGCGTCGAGAAGGAGAGCATCTCCCGGTCGTCGGCTCCGGGCAGGGCAGGGGCCGGAATGACCGACACGAGGTTCTCGATGCGGATGCCGAAATCGCCCTCGTCGTAATAGCCCGGCTCGTTCGAGAGGATCATGCCGGTCTCGAGCGGCACCTCCGAGGTGCGGGACAGCCGCTGCGGCCCCTCGTGGACGCTGAGATAGGCGCCGACGCCGTGGCCCGTTCCGTGGTCGAAATCGAGACCGGCGCGCCAAAGGGCAGCGCGGGCGAGGGGGTCGAGATCGCGCCCGGCAAGGCCCTTCGGCCAGCGTGCGCGGGAGATCGCGATCATGCCCTTGAGGACCAGCGTGAAGGCCCGCCGCGCGCGATCGGGCACCTCGCCCACCGCCACGGTCCGGGTGATGTCCGTCGTACCGTCTGAATATTGCCCGCCGCTGTCCACCAGCAGCACGTCCCCCGGCATCACGGTACGGTCGCTCTCGCTGTTCACGCGGTAATGCGGCATGGCGCCGTTAGGGCCGGAGCCGACGATGGTCTCGAAGGAGATGTCCCTGAGCGTCGGATCGGCGGCGCGCTCCTCTTCGAGCCGGGTCGCGATGGCGATCTCGGTGAGCTTTCCCGACGGGGCCTCCCTGTCGATCCAGGTGAGGAACCGCGCCATGGCGGCGCCGTCCCGGACATGGGCGGCGGCCATTCCGGCCAGTTCGGCGGGATTCTTGCGGGCCTTGGGGAGGGACACCGGATCGACGCCGCGGACGATCTTCGCGCCGACCGCGTCCCAGGCCGCGACGGGCAGGCTCGCTGGATCGACGAGGACCGGCCCGTCCAGCGCGCCGAGAAACGCGGAGAACGCCTCCGGGGCGTGAACCGCGATCTCCTCGCCCAGATGCTCCCGAAGGAGCTGGGTCATCTTTCCGGGCGCGGCGAAGAGATCGACCGTTCCGCCGGCATGGAGGATCGCGAAAGCATGGGGCACCGGATTGCGCACGATGTCCGAGCCGCGGATGTTCAACAGCCAGGCGATGCTGTCTGGCAGCGTGATCACGGCGGAGGCCGCGCCCTCGGCGGCCACCGCCCGCCCGATCCGGGCCCGTTTCTCGTCATGGATCTCACCGGCGAGATCGAGGGGGTGAATGCTCATTTCCCCCATGGGCGGCTCCGGCTGATCGTCCCAGATCCGGTCCACGAGGTTGTCCCACGGTACCAGCGCGATGCCCCTCGGCTCCAGCGCCTTTCGCAGCTTCTCGATCTCGGACACGGAATGCAGCCACGGATCGAACCCGATCCGCGCTTCCGAGCCGTCCGCCACATCGTCTCGCCCGAGTTTCTCGTCGATCCAGCTGATCAGGCTTCCGCCGGGGGTGATCACGGTCTCGAAGCTGCCGGCATCAAGCTGCTCCCGGACCTGCACCTTGTAGCGTCCGTCCGTCACCACCGCTGCGGTCCCGTCCAGCACTACGGCATTGCCCGCGGACCCGGTGAACCCTGTCAGCCAGGCCAGGCGCTCGTCCCGCGGGGCGACGTACTCGCCCTGATGCGCATCGGCGCGCGGGATGAGGAAGCCCGAAAGCCCCTCGCGGGCCAGTTCTGCGCGGAGCGCGGCGAGGCGGGGCAGGGCGTTCTCGGGGCGGGAGGTGGTTTCGAAGGTCTGGAACACGTGATCAGGACGCTTTCTTAATGCCGAAAATGCGAGCGCGGGCCCGTGGGTCGGTGTCGAAGAGGGCGGCGAGCTGCTCGGTCATGGCGCCCGCAAGCTGTTCGACATCGGTGATCGTCACCGCGCGCTGGTAGTAGCGGGTGACGTCGTGCCCGATGCCGATGGCCAGAAGCTCCACGGCCTTGCGCCGCTCGATCATCGTGATGACGTCCCGCAAGTGCTTCTCGAGGTAGTTGGCCGGGTTCACCGACAGGGTGCTGTCATCGACCGGGGCGCCGTCCGAGATCACCATGAGGATGCGGCGCGCCTCGCGGCGACCCAGCATCCGGCGATGCGCCCATTCCAGCGCCTCCCCGTCGATGTTCTCCTTCAGGAGCCCTTCCTTCATCATCAGGCCGAGGTTGTCCCGCGCCCGGCGCCACGGCGCATCGGCCGACTTGTAGACGATATGGCGCAGGTCGTTCAGCCGGCCGGGATCGGCCGGGCGACCGTCCGCCAGCCAGCGCTCGCGGGACTGTCCTCCCTTCCAGGCGCGGGTGGTGAAGCCGAGGATCTCCACCTTGACGTCGCAGCGCTCGAGGGTCCGGGCCAGAACGTCGGCGCAGATCGCCGCGATGGAGATCGGGCGGCCGCGCATCGAGCCCGAATTGTCGAGCAGCAGGGTCACCACCGTGTCGCGGAACTCGGTATCCTTCTCGACCTTGAACGACAGCGGCATCGTCGGGTTCGCGACCACGCGGGCGAGGCGGCCGGCATCGAGCGTGCCTTCCTCCAGATCGAACTCCCAACTGCGGTTCTGTTGCGCCTGAAGGCGCCGCTGGAGCTTGTTCGCGAGCCGTCCGACGGCCCCTTTCAGCGGGTCGAGCTGCTGGTCGAGATAGGCGCGCAGGCGTTCCAGCTCGACGCGCTCGGCGAGGTCCTCGGCACCGATTTCCTCATCGTAATCGGAGATATAGACGCCATAGCTCGGATCGGCCTCGCTCACGGGTTGCGGGGCCGGCGGCTCGATCGGCGCTTCGCCCTCCGGCAGCTCGCTCTCGTCTCCGGCTTCGCTCTCGGTCTGTTCGTCCATCGAGACCTGGGCTTCGGACGGGTCGTCCTGAGGCTCCTGGCTCTGATCGGGCGCGGCCTCGGTCTCGTCCTGCTCGTCGTTCTCGCTCTCGGTCTCGCCGCCCTCGTCGCGGCCGTCGTTCTCCTCGGTCTCGCCGGACTGGTCCTCGTCGTCGCCTGCGTCGGGATCGTCTCCGAGCTGGTCCCCGTAGCCCAGGTCCTCGATCATCTTGCGGGCGAGACGCGCGAAGCTGCGCTGGTCGGACAGCGCCTCTTCGAGGCCGCCGAGGGTCTCTTCCGCCGAACTCTCCAGATGCTCCCGCCACAGATCGAGCACGTTCTTGGCGCCCGCCGGCAGCTCCCGCCCGGTGGAGCGTTGCCGCACGAGGTAGCCCGCCGCGGCGGCGAGGGGGGCCTCGCTCGCCTCACGGATATCGCCGTAGCCGCGCTTTTCGGCCTCAGCGCCGATCCGCGCGTCGATGTTCCCGGCGGTGCCCGGCATCCGGCGAGCGCCGACGGCCTCGCAGCGGGCCGTTTCCATCGCTTCGTAGATGTCCTGCGCCATCTGCCCGGTGGGGCGGTAGCGGGCATGGGTCGCGGCATTGTGGTACCGATGGCGGAGCGCGAAGGCGTCGGCCGTACCGCGGGCGATCAGCACCTCCTCGGCCTTCATCCGGCGGGAGATCTGCGGCAGCCGGATGCTGTCCGCGGTCTGTCCCGGCGGATCGACCGTGTAGGTCACGCCGATATCGGGCGCGTCGGCGAGGACGCGCGTCGCCTCGGCGAGCGCCTTCTTGAACGGCTCGGACGGATTGTCGGACTTCGCCATGGGCGCAACTCCCCCGGATTCTGACCAGCGGGACACTAGGCCGATTGCGCGGGCGATGCCAGCGGGAGGCGGCGTTCCGGCGCGCCGCCGCAACAGGCGGCGATCCCGTTATCGCAGGGACCGGGATGGCCGGTGACGCGCCGGCCACCGATGGCACCTATTCGATGAACGGCGAGATGCATGGCAGTGCTGCCGACATGAGCCGGGGAGATATTAATCGCGGCTCGCAGGGCTACGGGGCCGACGACCCCCGGACCATGGGCCGCGACGGATCGCAATCCGCGCGCTCCGGCGGCTCGATCATCGTGCTGCCGGCGGGCGTCAGCCCCGAGGCGTTCATCGAGCGCCTGATGGAGGAGGGCGGCCGCACCAGCCGCTGACCGTCGCGAGGTCGGAAGAGGATCAGGGGGCGTCCGTGAGCGGGCGCGCTCTTCCTGTGGGGCCGCTGGCCGAAGATCGGCGCGGGAGGGCGGCCGTCGCCCTTCAGTCCCTCAGGAGCCGTGCGTCACAGGCCCGTCCGTGCTCCATCAGCCATTGGGAGGAGGCGCGATGCGCCGGATCGTCGATAAGCCTGTGAAGGTGGGACAGCGCGGCACCGCGGGTGGCCTTGGCGATGGCGCTGGCTTCCTTGAGCGTGAAGCCGCCCTGTCGGGCCGCGGGCATCACGGCGTCGAGCCGCTCTTCCACCGGCTTCAGTCGCATCCACGCTCCGCGCTCGATTTCCTGCCCGGTCTGCTGCAGGAGGATGACGTGGGCGGCATAGAGGCCGTAGCAGGCGGAGAGACCCCGTGCGAGCTCCAGCGGCGCCTCGGCAGTCTCGCCTCGCGCCGCTGGTCCGATCAGGATCCCCAGGATGGCCGCCAGGGCGGCCAGCCGAACGCTCACTTCAAGCTCAGGGACACGGCACTCTCCGGCAGTTCCTCGTCGAAGCAGCGCTGGTAGAACTCGGCAACCGTCTGGCGCTCCAGCTCGTCGCACTTGTTCAGGAACGTCAGGCGGAAGGCATAGCCGACCGACTTGAAGATCTCCGCATTCTGCGCCCAGGCAATCACCGTCCGCGGGCTCATAACGGTGGACAGCTCGCCGTTCATGAACGCCGTCCGGGTCAGATCGGCCACGGTGACCATCTGGCTGACGGTCTGGCGTCCGTCCGCAGTGTTGTAATGCGGCGCCTTGCTCAGGGCGATCGCGACCTCGGCATCGTGCTCGAGATAGTTCAGCGTGGCGACGAGGGACCAGCGGTCCATCTGGCCCTGGTTGATCTGCTGGGTGCCGTGATAGAGGCCCGTCGTGTCCCCGAGGCCCACGGTGTTGGACGTGGCGAAGAGACGGAACGACGGGTGCGGCGTGATCACCTCGTTCTGATCGAGCAGGGTGAGCTTGCCGTCCCGCTCCAGAACGCGCTGGATGACGAACATCACGTCCGCGCGCCCCGCATCGTACTCGTCGAACACGATGGCACAGGGGTTGCGCAGCGCCCAGGGCAGGATGCCTTCCTGGAACTCGGTGACCTGCATCCCGTCCCGCAGCTTGATCGCATCCTTGCCGATGAGGTCGATGCGGGAGATGTGACTGTCGAGGTTGACGCGCACGCAGGGCCAGTTCAGCCGGTTGGCCACCTGTTCGATATGGGTGGACTTGCCGGTGCCGTGGTAGCCCTGGATCATGACGCGGCGGTTGTGGGAAAAACCTGCAAGGATCGCCAGCGTGGTATCGGCGTCGAACTTGTAGGTCTCGTCGGCTTCGGGAACGCGATCCGTGGGTTCGGCGAACCCTTTCACGATCATGTCGGTATCGAGCCCGAAGACTTCGCGAACCGAAATGTCCTCGGTGGGCCGGGCGGGCCGGTCGACGCTGCCGTCTGCCATGACGATGGTGTCCTTTCGTGTGCCGCACGTGGGGCCGCCGAAGCTGCCGTTCGCGCCTCGCGACCGGATGCAACATATCGCGCGTAGGGGCAAGTGGAAGGCCCCCCTTGACCGGGACGCGCCGCAGCAAGGCTTGCCCCCGGGGCCCCGAACGGGCACAAATCGTGAAAACGCAGCCCGGCCCGGAGATGGCCGCGGGGGGACGCTTTTCGCCGCATGACGAGAACACGTGAGGATATCGAAGCGCTGATCGCGCGGACCGCGCTTGGGGACCGCGCCGCTTTCGGCGAACTTTACGACGCCACCAGTGCGAAACTCTTCGGCGTGGCTCTCCGTATCTTGAAGGACAGGGGCACGGCGGAAGACGCGCTTCAGGACATTTTCGTCAAGGTGTGGCACGGCGCGGATCGGTTCACTCCAGGCGGGGCGAGCCCGATGTCGTGGCTTATCGCCATCGCCCGCAACCATGCCATCGACCGGCTGCGCCGGGCGCAGGCGGCGGGAGGCTTAGCGCCGCTGGGTGAGGAGGGTCTTCAGGTCGCCGAAACGCGTCCTGGCCCGGAGGCCGAAGCGATTGCCTCCGGCGAGCGCTCCCGGCTCGACGGGTGCCTCGCAGAACTGCCCGAGGACCGCGCTGCCGCGGTCCGGGGCGCCTATCTCGACGGTGACACCTACCAGGTGCTCGCCGAGCGGCACGGCGTGCCGCTGAACACGATGCGAACATGGCTCCGCCGGAGCCTCTTGAAACTGAAGGATTGTCTGACGCGATGAGCGACGCTGCCGACATCTACGGAGCGGGGCCGGGCGGCCCGGACGGGGGCGGAGACGCCGCGACCGCCGGGGAATACGCTCTCGGCCTCCTGCCCCCCGATGAGGCGCGGACCTTCAGCAGCAGGATGCGCGCGGAACCCGCATTGCAGTCACTCCTCGCCTTCTGGCAGGAGCGGTTCGCGCTTCTCGCCGAGGAGGAGATCGAGCCCGTCAAGCCGCCGCGGGCGGTGCGCCGCAAGATCCACGCCCGCCTATTCGAGACCCGCCCGCGACGGACGGTCACGCGGTTCTGGCAGACGCTCGGCGGGCTTGTCGTGACGGCGGCCGCGGCCGGGGCGATCTGGCTCGCGGTGCCGAGCTCGATGGACCGGGGGGCGCATTTCGAGTTCTCGGCGGAACTCGGCACGGCCGAGACCCCGGTGCATGTCGTCGCCTCCTACGACGAGGATCGCAACGTTCTGACCGTCGAGCGGCTGCGCGCCGATCCCGGACCGGAGGTGTCCTACGAGATGTGGGTGATCGAGGGGGAGAACGCGCCCGTGTCCCTCGGTCTTCTGCCGCCGGCGCCGCGCGCGGATCTCTTCCTGCCGGCTGATCTCGGCGCGGGGTTCGCCGGCAGCATCTTCGCGATCTCCGAAGAGCCGATCGGCGGGTCCAAGACCGGCGCCCCGACGGGGGAGATCCTCGGCACGGCGGCTTTCGCGGAATTGTGAGCAGTAGCCGGCGTCGCCCGGCTGCTCCGTCCGTCGGCCGGCACCGTACGCCGGATCGCGCCGTGGAAGCCTTTTCCGCAGCCTTTGGATCGCGGGGTCAGGCGTCCAGCCACGCCCACGTTCATTCCTCCTCCTTCTCTTCCCCATCTTCAATCTTGCCGCGCATGGCCCGTGCCAGACGGCGGATGCGGATGGCCCGGTTCAGCTCCCCTCCGAAGATCAGGATCAGGGCGGCAAGGTACATGAAGTAGAGCGCGGCGATGATGCCGGCGAGGCCGGCATAGTAGCTGGCATAGGCCGCGAAGCTCGAGAGGTAGAAGGTAAAGACCGCCGTCAGGATGCTCCACGCCGCAATGGTGAAGATCACTCCGGGCCAGATGCTGGAAAAGCGGGTGCGCCGCGCCGGCAGGAAGACATGCGCCGCGAAGAGGGAGATGAGCAGGATCAGGCCCGCCGCCGGATAGCGAACGAGGCCCATCGAGATCGAGGATGGGTCGAAGGCGGGAAAGAGCTGGTGAAGAAGCGATCCCGCACGCGGCGCGAGGACCACGAGATACCCCACCAGCGTCAGCACGAGGCCGGACAGCAGCACGAAGGCGGACATCACGGTGTAGACCACGACGGCCGAGCGCGTCTCCCGGACGCCATAGGCACGGTTGAGGCCGACGCGTACACCGTCCACCCCGCCCACGGCGAACCAGATCGTCAGCAAAATACCGATGCTGAGGACCCCGCCGCGCTGGATCGTCATGACCTTCTCGACCTCGCCCACGATCGGATCGACCAGCGCCGGCGGCACGATCGCGATCAGGAAGTGGATCAGGTCGTCGGCCATGGTGCGGTCGCCGATGAAGGCGGTGAGCGAACTGGTGAAGATCAGGAAGGGAAAGACCGCCAAGAGCATGCGGAAGGCGACGTTGCCGGCGAGGCCGAAGGCGTCGTCGCTCCAGAGCCGGAGCACCGCTTCATGCACCACCGCCCAGACAACGCGCCATCCGGAGCCGGTGAGCAGATCTTCCGGGCGGGCGCTGACCACGCCGTGGGTCACGACGGCATCGCGAACGGCCTCGTGGCCGGATCTGGCGTTCATTCGGCTTCTCGCGTGACGCCGGTGTCGGATCCCGGCGGTGTCTTAGGTAGATTGCCCGCGTCGTTTTGCCCAGCGCTCCCTCCGGTCCACCTTGCCGGTTCGGACCTTCGGGACATGATTTTTCGTCGGCGCGCCCTTTGGTGAAACTTTTCCATCGCGGCACGCGTGGTTTCGAACATAGCCCACCGGGACAATCCGGCGGGATGCTACTGACAGGGAACATCACTTCATGCGTACCTCCTTCCTCATCGCCGCCGCCACCACAGTCGCTCTCGGCACCGGCGCCGCCATGGCCCAGGACAATCCGACCGTCGGCGGGGCGGAAATGTCCGCCAAGCTGAACATCGTGGAGAACGCGATGAATTCGCCGATCCACACCACGCTCGTGGCCGCCGTGCAGCAAGCCGAGCTGGGCGACCTGCTGACCGGCAGCGGCCCCTTCACCGTCTTCGCGCCCACGGATGAGGCCTTCGCCGCTCTGCCCGAAGGCACCGTCGAGACCCTGATGATGGACGAAAATCAGGAGATGCTGCAGACCGTGCTCGGCTGCCACGTCGTCGAGGCCGACGCGATGTCCGGCGCGATTGCCGGCATGATCGCCGACGACGGCGGCGCGCATCCGGTCCCGACCGTGGGCGGCTGCACCCTGACGGCCGAGATGTCGGGCGACGAGATCACGCTCACGGATGAGAACGGCACCGTCGCCACCGTGATCGTGGCCGATGTCGAGCAGTCGAACGGCGTCATCCATGTCATCGACGCGGTCCTGACGCCGCCGATGTAATTCCGTTCGAACGCTTTCGTTGACGAGTGCCACGCCGCGTGGGGACACGATCCCCGCGCGGCGTTTTTCGTGGCGGGCCCGCCGCGCGACCGTGTGCCGCGCGGTCAGGGGGCAGACGCAGGACCTTTTCTCCCTATCTTGGAAGCTAGGACGCGGCGCGCGGAGCAGGCCCCTGCACCCTGCATGCGCCTCGACGGAGAAAGCGGCATGGATACCTTCCTCGGCTTCGACGCGGTCTTGCTGGCGCGGATTCAGTTCGGGTTCACCGTCGCCTTCCATTTCATCTTTCCGGCCTTCTCCATCGGCCTTGCCTCGTATCTCGCCGTTCTCAACGCGCTCTGGCTCAGGCGGCGGGACCCGGCTTACCTCGCGCTCTTCAAGTATTGGCTGAAGATCTTCGCGATTTCCTTCGCCATGGGCGTGGTCTCGGGGATCGTCATGTCCTACCAGTTCGGGACCAACTGGTCGGCCTATGCGGACCTGACCGGCCCCGTCCTCGGTCCTCTCATGGCCTACGAGGTGCTGACGGCCTTCTTCCTCGAGGCGGGGTTCCTCGGGATCATGCTCTTCGGGCGCGAGAAGGTGGGGGACGGGCTGCACATGTTCGCCTGCCTGATGGTCGCCGTCGGCACCGCGATCTCCGCCTCCTGGATCATCTCGGTGAACTCCTGGATGCATACGCCCCAAGGCTACATCATCGGCGACACCGGACAGTTCCTGCCGGAGGACTGGTTCGAGGTCATCTTCAATCCCTCCTTCCCCTATCGCCTCGCCCATTCGCTGACGGCCGCCTATCTCACCACCGCCTTCGTCGTCGGCGGGGTCGGGGCGTTCCACCTCCTGCGCGGGCACCGGGTGAACCGCGCCGTGCGGATCATGTTCTCCATGTCGATGTGGATGGCCGCATTGGTCGCGCCCGTGCAGATCTTTCTCGGCGATGCGCACGGGCTGAACACGCTGGAGCATCAGCCCGCCAAGGTCATGGCGATGGAGGGGCATTTCGAGAGCCACCCGGACGGCGCGCCGCTGATCCTCTTCGGCCTGCCGGATCAGGAGGCGGGCGAGATGCGCTACGCGGTGGAGATCCCGAACCTGTCCTCGCTCATCCTCAAGCACGACTGGAACGCGCCTCTCGCCGGTCTGGACACCATTCCCGATGACGAGGAGCCGCCCGTCGCGATCGTGTTCTGGACCTTCCGCGTGATGATCGCCATCGGGATGGCGATGCTGGGCATTGGGCTGTGGTCCCTCTGGGCGCGCTGGCGCGGCACGCTCTACACGCAGCGCTGGCTCCACCGCGGCGCCTTGCTGATGGCCCCTTCGGGATTCGTCGCGGTGACGGCCGGCTGGATGACGACGGAGGTCGGCCGCCAGCCCTACACGGTCTACGGTCTGCTGCGAACGGCGGACAGCGTGTCGCCGCTTGGCGCTCAGGCCGTCGGCACATCCCTCATCGCCTTCATCGTGATCTACTTCACCGTCTTCGGAGCGGGGGCGCTCTACATCCTGCGACTGATGTCGCGGCCGCCCGAGCCGAACGAGCGCGGCGTGCGGGTGGAGCCGGGCCCGATCCGGACCTCCGGCATCACCCCGGCGGCGCAGGAGCAGGACACCTCCGCCACACAGAAGCCCGCGGAATAGGAGGCGGACATGGACGGCCTTTTCGTCAGCTTCGACCTCACGATCGCCTGGGCGCTTCTCCTGGCCTTCGCGATCTACGTCTACGTGGTCCTCGACGGGTTCGATCTCGGCATCGGCATTCTCTACCCCTTCTTCCCCGAGAAGAAGGACCGGGACCTGTTGATGAACACGGTCGCGCCGGTCTGGGACGGCAACGAGACATGGCTCGTCCTCGGCGGCGGCGGCCTCTTCGCGGCCTTTCCGCTCGCCTACGCGATCCTGATGCCGGCGCTCTACCCGCCGATGATCGCCATGCTGCTGGCGCTGGTCTTCCGGGGTGTCGCGTTCGAGTATCGTTGGCGCGCGACCTCCCGCCTGTCCGAGAAGGCATGGGATGGCGCCTTCATAGGAGGCTCGGCGCTTGCCGCGTTCGCGCAAGGGATTGCGCTCGGTGCGATCCTTCAGGGCATCGAGGTCGAGGGCCGGCAATATGCCGGCGGGTGGTGGGACTGGCTGACGCCGTTCTCGATCCTCACCGGCTTTTCGGTCATGGCGGGCTATGCGCTCCTCGGCGCCTGCTGGCTGAACATGAAGCTGGAGGGGGACGTGCAGCACCGCGTCCGCCGAATCGCGCGGATACTGGCGCTGCTCACGGTCTTCTTCATCGTAGCGGTGTCGCTGGCGACACCGTTTCTCGAAGCGTCCTACTGGCTGCGCTGGTTCGGCTGGCCGAACATGCTCGCGACGGCGCCGGTGCCCATCGCGGTGGGGCTGATCACGGTGCTGCTCGGCCGCTCGCTCTTCGCCCACGGGCGGGACTGGCTGCCGCTCGTTCTGACGCTACTGCTGTTCCTGCTGTGCTTCCTCGGCCTCGGCCTCTCGATCTGGCCGGACGTGGTGCCCGGCGAGGTCACGATCTGGGACGCAGCGAGCCCCCAGAAGAGCCAGGCCTTCATGTTCGTGGGAGCGATCGTGCTCGTGCCGATCATCCTCGCCTATACCGCCTATGCCTACTGGGTGTTCCGCGGAAAGCTCGATCCGGAGCAGGGCTATCACTGAGCCGCGCCGCACACGTCCGCTCTGGTCCCGGCTTGCGTGGTTCGCCGGGCTGTGGCTCGCCGGCGTGATCGTGATCACCGTGGTGGCCTACGCGATCCGTGCGATGATCCTCTGAAGGGTCGCGAAGCGGGGAGGCGCCGGATCCGCGCGCGACCCCGTCCGCGACCCCGGTGGCCCGGGGAGCGTCAGCCGCGGCGGCGGTGGATCATGCGCTCCATCGCGGCGGCGGCGCGGGCGGGGTCGGCCTCGGTTCCGAAATGCGGATCGTGTGCCACCTCGGGCAGGCGCTCGCCCACCTCGCGGGCCACATCCTCGGCGAGGGTGGCCAGGGTGGCCGGGCTGACCTCTAGGCTCTCGGCGGGGATGCACTCGGCGTAGATGATCTCGTGCCGGTCGAGGATCAGCGTGAAGTAATCGACGAAGTTTCCGGGGCGCACGAAGATGCGCTCGCCATCCGCGAGATAGCCCGCGCGCACCAGCATCTCCGCCGTGGGCGTGACCCGGTCCTGTCCCCGCTGGTAGATGAAGAGGCGCTGATGCTGGCTCACGATCAGATCCGCCGCGTTCCCCAACGTGTCCCTCGCGATCACGACCGGGGCATGGGGGCCGGCGGCGCGGACGGTGCGGTGGAGGATATGGCGGATCGGCTGCGGCCCGTGGTCCCGCGTCAGGATGCGGTCTCCGGCGGACAGGCGCTCCACCGGCATCTGCCGCCCGTCGGCCATCGTGATCTCCGTGCCGCGCGCGAAGGCGACGGAGGTGACGTCAGCGAGGCGGACGTCGCCGGGGTCAGGATCGACCGAGACGAGCGTGTGATCGAATCCGGGCTCCAGCGGGTCGATCGGCAGCGCGGCGTAGAGAGCACGGCGCTGCCCCCCGATCTCAATCAGGAGGACGTCCGCCTTGTGCCCCTGCGGGCCGAGGAAGGTGGCTCTCGCAACGGCGCGGAGCGGCTGGCCGGCGCGCCCGATCCCGGAGCCCTCCGCCACGCGGTGAACGCCCTCGCGCCGTCCCATCACGCCGCGCCCGCCCGCACCGGCGACCGAGAGCTGACGCAAGCTGGCGCCGGGGCAGAGGCGATAGACATCCCCCGGCTCGATCTCCTCGGGGCCAAGCAGATGATCGCCGAGATTGGCGCCGGCAACGACCCGGAACGCCTCCGCCTCGTAGACGTGGCAACCGTAGCTCGCTGTGGTGTCGTCCTCGTCCATCTCAGGTGACGCTCGCTTCTCAGGTTGGGTCCGGTCCCATGATCGACGCACGGACCCCTGCCGTAGTTTCATGCCACACGAGTCTGGACCGGCGCATGGCTCCATTGAGGCAAGGGTACGACTTTTCGGCGAGCCAGCGAGATGTTAGTACGTTCGCTGAACACGAAGGGCGCGGAAAGAGGCAGGCGACATGGATCTGGGCATCAAGGGCAGGACTGCGCTGGTCACGGCATCCTCGAAGGGACTGGGACGCGGCTGCGCCGAGGCGCTCGCCGCGGCGGGGGTGAACCTCGTCCTGAATGCCCGCGGGGCAGAGGCACTGGAGGCGACGGCCGAGGCGATCCGCTCCGAGCATGGTGTCACCGTCACGGCCATTGCCGCGGATATCACCGAGGAAGCGGGCCGCGCGAAGGTGCTGGCCGCGGCGGGCGATGTGGACATCCTCGTCACCAATGCCGGCGGGCCGCCGCCGGGATTGTGGTCGGACTGGTCGCGGGAGGATTTCATTGCCGCGCTCGACGCCAACATGCTCACGCCCATCGCGCTGATGCAGGCCTGCTTGCCGGGAATGATGGAGCGGGGCTGGGGGCGCGTCGTCAACATCACCTCGCAATCGGTGAAGGCCCCGATCCCGGTTCTCGGCCTGTCGAACTCCGCCCGCGCCGGCCTCACGGGCTTCGTCGCCGGGACCGCGCGACAGGTGGCGGAGAAGGGCGTGACGATCAACAACCTGCTGCCCGGCATCCACGATACCGACCGCGCCACCGGCCTCGACACCGGGGTGTCGAAGTCGGAAGGCATCAGCATGGCGGAGGCCCGCGCCCGGCGGGAAGCGAGCATTCCGGCGAAGCGCTACGGCACGCCCGCCGAGTTCGGCTCGGCCTGTGCTTTCCTCTGCTCGGCCCATGCGGGCTTCATCGTGGGGCAGAATATCCTGCTCGACGGCGGTGCCACGAACGCCACGATCTGAGGGTGACGGCGACGCCAGAGGCGCGCGGGCGGGGCAGGGCGCAGGCTTGGAAGCCGTTCCCTCGCGTGGGTCTTCTTTCGGCCTCCGGCTGGCTGTACACCGGGTGATCTCCGGCCCTGCCTTTCTGCGCCGCACGGGCCGGGCAGGACGCCGGCTCGAGCCTTGGCATCCGGAGACGGCGTGGGGGCTCTGGCTCTTCACCGCCTGCGTGCTCGCCTCGCTGGCACTTTCATTGTTCTGGGAAGGAACGCGCTGACATGGCCAAGGCCGGTCCCGTCTACGTCTGTGCCGAATGCGGCGCGGTTCATGCCAAGTGGTCCGGGCGCTGCGATGCCTGCGGAGCGTGGAACTCCATCCACGAGGAAGCGCCCGCCGCGCCGGGGCCGGGCGGCGTGCGCCTGCCGCGCTCCCACCGCGCCGCAATCCTGACCGACCTGTCCTCCACCGAAGCGCCGCCGCCGCGGACACTCAGCGGCATCGGGGAGCTGGACCGGGTGCTCGGCGGCGGCCTCGTGCCCGGCTCCGCGATACTGGTCGGTGGCGATCCGGGCATCGGCAAGTCGACCCTCCTCCTTCAGGCCGCTGCGGCCTTCGCGGGGTCCGGCCTCAAATGCGTCTACGTCTCGGGGGAGGAGGCCTCGGCGCAGGTGCGGATGCGCGCGGGGCGCCTCGGCCTAGGGCAGGCGAACGTTCAGCTCGCGGCGGAGACGGACCTGACCGGCATCCTCACCATGCTCGATGCGGAGCGGCCCGATCTCGTCATCATCGATTCCATTCAGACCATGTGGTCGGATGCCGTCGGGTCGGCGCCCGGCTCCGTCAGCCAGGTCAGGAGCGCCGCGCATGAGCTCGCCGGGTTCGCCAAGCGGCGGGGCTCCGCCGTCGTGCTCGTCGGCCACGTCACCAAGGAGGGACAGATCGCCGGCCCCCGCGTCGTCGAGCATATGGTCGATACCGTCCTCTACTTCGAGGGCGAGCGGGGCCATCAGTTCCGCATCCTCCGCTCGGTGAAGAACCGGTTCGGGCCGGCTGACGAGATCGGCGTCTTCGAGATGACCGGCGGCGGTCTGGCCGAGGTGCAGAACCCGTCCGCGCTCTTCCTGTCGGGCCGGGAGGAACGCGCGCCCGGCTCCTCCGTCTTCGCCGGAATCGAGGGAACGCGGCCGGTGCTCGTTGAAATTCAGGCCCTCGTCGCGCCCAGCCCGCATTCCCAGGCCCGCCGCGCCGTCGTCGGCTGGGACGGGGCCCGGCTCGCGATGATCCTCGCGGTCATGGAGGCGCGGGTGGGCCTGCCGTTCACCGGGCTCGACGTCTATCTCAACGTCGCCGGCGGCCTTCGCATCTCGGAGCCTGCCGCGGACCTCGCCGTCGCGGCGGCGCTTCTGTCCGCGCGGGAAGACGCCGCTCTGCCCGCCGATATGGTCGTCTTCGGCGAGATAAGTCTCAGCGGCGCCCTGCGACCGGTCTCCCAGACCGAAAACAGGTTGAAAGAGGCGCAGAAACTTGGTTTTTCCCAGGCGGCGTTGCCGGAGCGGTCGAAAGCGGCCGAAGGAACCGGCGTAGCGCTGCGGTCGGTCCCCGATCTTGCCGCCTTCGCCGGAAGCATGTTCGGCGCTGGGTAGCATTCGTTCGGCAAGGCGACGGCCGTACAGTCGAAGGCATGAAAGCGAGGGCCATGGAAGGCTTTACTCTGGTCGATGCGGGGGTGGCGGTTGTCATCGTCTTCTCCGCGATCCTGGCATATTCGCGCGGCTTCGTCCGCGAGGCACTCGCCATCGCGGGGTGGGTCGGCGCGGCGATCCTCGCCTACGTCTTCGCCCCTGCGGCGGAGCCTCTCGTCGGGGAGATCCCGTATGTAGGCGAGATCCTCGACAATTGCGCGGCCTCGACGCTGGCGGCCTTCGCCGCGGTCTTCGCCGTCGCGCTCGTCGTCTTCGCCCTGTTTACGCCGCTCTTCTCCTCCCTCGTGCAGCGCTCGGCGCTGAACGTGGTCGACCAGGGCCTCGGGTTCCTCTTCGGCGTGGCGAGGGGTGTCCTGCTCGTCATCATCGCGCTCGTGATCTACGACTTCGTCGTGGGCGGCGAAGGCGTGGAGATGGTCGAGAACAGCCGCTCCGCGGCATTGTTCGAATCGGCCGGCGCCCGCGTGACCGGTGAAATCACCGACCAGGAAGACGCACTCGCGTGGCTGACGGGTCGCTTCGAGACGCTGATGGACACGTCCTGCGGCGTTCCGCCGAACGAGGCCGGGGGCGGTAATGTCCTGACGGGGCCCGGTGAAAGCATCGAAGGCTGATCCGGACCGGGGCCCCCTCGCCATGATGTGTAGCGGGCCCCGTAACGGGGGGATGACATACCCCGGCTCAGGCCCTATCAGGGCCGTGCCCTCCCGCTGCCGGATTCGACTCCCATGACCGATATCCCCGCGACCCAGGCTTCCGATACCGGAGCCGGGAAGTTTCCACCGTCCCACCCGTTCGACGACGACAAGCTGCGCGAGGAATGCGGCGTGTTCGGCGTCGTCGGCGTCGGCGAGGCGGCGAACTTCACCGCCCTCGGCCTTCACGCTCTCCAGCACAGGGGGCAGGAGGCCGGCGGCATCGTCGCCTATGACCAGGCCGAGGGCTTCACCTCCGCCAGGCGATTCGGCTACGTGCGGGACAACTTCACCTCCGCCAGCCTGATGGAGACACTGCCCGGCACCATCGCCATCGGGCATGTGCGCTACTCCACCACGGGCTCCAAGGGCGCGACGCAGATCCGCGACGTGCAGCCGTTCTTCGGTGAGTTCTCCATGGGCGGCGCCGCCATCGCCCATAACGGCAACATCACCAATGCCGCCGCGCTCCGCCGCGAGCTCATCGAGCGCGGCTCGATCTTCCAGTCCTCCTCGGACAGCGAGTGCATCGTTCACCTGATGGCCCGCAGCCTGCAGCGCGACATCCCCGAACGGATGAAGGACGCGCTCCGCCGGGTCGAGGGCGCCTTTTCCGTCGTTGCCATGACGCGCACCAAGCTGATCGGTGTGCGCGATCCTCTCGGCGTGCGTCCCCTCGTTCTCGGCAAGGTCGGGGACGGATGGGCGCTCTCCTCCGAAACCTGCGCGCTCGACATCATCGGCGCCGAGTTCGTGCGCGAGGTCGAGCCCGGGGAGATGGTCGTGGTGACCGCCGGGGGCGTGCAGAGCTACCGCCCCTTCGAGCCGAAGAAGCCGCGGTTCTGCATCTTCGAGCACGTCTACTTCTCCCGTCCCGATTCGATCCTCGGGGGGCGTTCGGTCTACGAGACACGCCGGCAGATCGGCGTGGAGCTGGCCCGCGAAGCGCCGGTGGACGCGGACCTCGTCTGCCCCGTCCCCGACAGCGGCACCCCGGCGGCGATCGGGTTCAGTCAGGAGAGCGGCATTCCCTACGCGATGGGGATCGTCCGCAACCAGTACATGGGCCGGACGTTCATCGAGCCGACCGAGCAGATCCGGAACATGGGCGTGCGCCTCAAGCTCAACGTGAACCGCGCCCTGATCGCCGGCAAGCGTGTGATCCTCGTGGACGATTCCGTGGTCCGCGGCACCACCAGCCGCAAGATCAAGGAAATGATCCTCGATGCCGGCGCGAAGGAAGTTCATTTCCGCATCGCCTCGCCGCCAACCTCCTGGCCCTGCTTCTACGGCGTCGACACGCCGGAGCGGGACAAGCTTCTCGCCAGCCACATGACCGAGGACGAGATGTGCGCGCATCTGGGTGTCGATTCGTTGCGCTTCATCTCCCTGAACGGCCTCTATCGCGCCGTGGGTGAGGAGAAGGGGCGCGATCCCGCCGCGCCGCAATATTGCGATGCCTGCTTCTCCGGCGAATACCCCGTCGAACCCGCCGACATGCTGGAGCGCGGGTTCCAGATCAAGACGGCCGCCGAATAGGGCAGGGGCCCGGCGCCCCCGACCCTTTGGCGCGTCATCGTCGCCCCGGCCATCGGGGCGCTGTTGACCCTGCCGCCGCTTCACGGCACTTGAGCCGCCATGAGCGATGATCCAACCACCCGCAAACCCCTCGCCCTCGTCACCGGTGCCAGCCGGGGGCTCGGATTTGCCGTCGCCGAGGCGCTCGCCTCCACCCATCACGTCATGGCCGTGGCGCGGACCGTGGGCGGGCTCGAGGATCTCGACGACCGCATCCAGTCCGCCGGGGGCACCGCCACGCTGGCGCCCCTCGACGTGACCGATGACGGCGCGATGCAGCATATGTGCCGGTCGATCCATGATCGCTGGGGCGGGCTGGACCTCTGGGCGCATACCGCGATCCATGCCGCCCCCCTCGGCCCGGCGCAGATGATCGCCGCGAAGGACTGGGAGCTGAGCTGGAAGGTCAACACGGAGGCGACCCGCCGCCTCGTGGCCTACGTCTCGCCGCTTCTCACCGCGCGCGGCGGGCGGGCGGTCTTCTTCGACGATCCCCGCGCCGGGCAGCCGTTCTTCGGGGCCTACGGCGCGACGAAGGCCGCGCAATCCGCCCTCGTCGCCTCCTGGGCCGCGGAGACGGAACGGACCGGGCCCGCCGTCGCGATGCTGGCCGCCCGTCCGATGGCGACGGCCCTGCGCGCGCGCTTCTTCCCGGGCGAGGATCGCGGAGCCCTCGCATCCCCCGCGGACGAGGCGCGGCGGCTCCTGCCGGAGATCCTCGGCCGGTCCTGAGACAGGATGCACCACCCGCCCCGGCTTGTCGCTCGGGCGGTGCTTGTCTAAGCAGGGCCCCGGATCGCAAGGAGCCCTCATGCGCATTTTGGTCACCAACGACGACGGCATCAACGCGCCGGGTCTCGCCGTACTGGAACGGATCGCCGCGGAGATCGCGGGTGAGGGCGGCGAGGTCTGGTGCGTCGCGCCGGCCTTCGAGCAGTCGGGCGTCGCCCACTGCATCAGCTACACCCATCCCACCATGATCGCCGAATTGGCCCCGCGGCGCTTCGCTGCGGAAGGCTCCCCGGCCGACTGCGTGCTCGCCGGGATCTTCGACGTCCTCGGCGGCGAGAAACCGGATCTCGTCCTGTCGGGCGTGAACCGGGGCAACAATTCCGCCGAGAACGCCGTCTATTCGGGCACGCTCGGCGGCGCGATGGAGGGAGCGCTGCACGGCATCCCGGCCATCGCCCTGTCGCAGTATCTCGGCGCCGGCACGAAGGATCTGGACGATCCGTTCGAGGCGTCGGCGGTCCATGGCGCCGGCGTCGTGCGGAAGCTCCTCGCCGCGGACCAGTGGCGCCTTGGCGAGGAGGGGGGCTATACCACCTTCTACAACGTCAATTTTCCGCCCTGTGCGGCGTCCGAGGTCGCCGGTACCCGCGCGGCCATTCAGGGGCGGCGTCCGGGCGACGGGTTCGGCATGGATGCAAGCGTCTCCCCCGGCGGGCGGCGCTTCCTGTGGGTGCGCGGCGCGCGTCAGGACGTGGACAGCGGTCCGGGGACCGATGCCACGCTGAACCGCGAGAACTACATCACGGTCACGCCCATGCGGGCCGACCTCACGGCGCACGATGCCGTCGAGCCGCTGTCGGCGGCACTCAAGTAACGAGGGAGAGGCGGACGTGACCAGTCCGGACGAGGTGGCCGAACAGAAGATGCGCTTCCTCTTCGCGCTGCGTCAGCGCGGGGTGCGGGATGCGCGCGTCCTGTCGGCGATGGAAGCGACCGACCGCGGCCTGTTCATCCGCGGCACCTTCGCGGACCGCGCCTATGACGACACGCCTCTGCCCATCGCCTGCGGGCAGACCATCAGCCAGCCCTCGATCGTGGGTCTGATGACCCAGGCGCTCGAGGTCGGCCCGCGTGACAAGGTGCTGGAGATCGGCACCGGCTCCGGATACCAGGCTGCCGTCCTCGCGCGGCTGGCGCGGCGGGTCTACACGGTGGACCGCTTTCGGCGGCTTGTCGCTTCCGCCGAGCAGATCTTCGTGACGATGGGGCTGACAAATGTCACCACCTTCACCGGAGACGGCTCTCACGGTCTGCCGGACCACGCGCCCTTCGACCGCATTCTGGTCACCGCCGCGGCGGAAGACCCGCCGGGTCCGCTCTTGGCCCAATTGCGGATCGGGGGTATCATGGTGCTGCCGGTGGGGCAGTCCGACGCCGTGCAGACGCTGATCCGCGTTCGCCGGACCGAGGACGGCTACGAGTACGACGAAATGCTGCCAGTGCGCTTCGTGCCTCTCCTCGAGGGGCTGGGGCGCGAGTGACGGCGAGTGCCTCGTCCGTCTCCGGGCGGGCGCCAGGCAATGCCGGGCGGGACGACGCCCGGTCGGGGCGAGCCGCCACGCGGCGGTTGATGGAAAACAAGAGGGCGCAGATCGAAGGCGTCCCGGCGGATCGAGGAGTGACGGGGTTATGAGGCACCCTCTGAGAAGCGTGGCGCTCGGCGCCCTCGTGGTGGCGCTCGGCGCCTGCGGGGAACAGAGCCCGCTCGAGATGTTCGGCGGCGGTGGTGCGGGCGGTTACGGCGGCGCCGAAACGACGCGGGCCGCGACGGTTGCGCCACGACCGGACCCGGATGCCCGGGGCATCATTTCCTACCCGTCCTACCAGATGGCCGTTGCGCGGCGCGGCGATACCGTCGGCGCCGTGGCACAGCGGGTCGGGCTGCCGGCCCAGGAACTGGCCGATTACAACGGCGTGCCGCAGGACGCGGTGATGAACCCCGGCGCGGTTCTCGCCCTGCCGCGGCGCGTGGCGGCTTCTTCCGTTGGCGCAGGCGGGCAGACGGGTGCGATCTCCGCGGCCGCTCCGGTGCAGGTCACGACGCTGGCCGGCAACGCCATCGACCGCGCCGAGAGCAATGCGCCGGCCGGGGCAACGATTTCCGCTCCCGGCGCGACGCCGACGCAGGTCTCTGCGCCTGCGCAGATGCAGACCGGGCAGGAGCCGGTCCGTCACCGCGTCCAGCGCGGCGAGACGGCGTATTCCATCGCGCGGCGCTACAACGTGTCGGTCTCCGATCTTGCCTCCTGGAACGGGCTCAGCGGCAATCTGACCGTGCGCGAAGGCCAGTTCCTGATGATTCCAGTTGCCGTCGGCGCTGCGCCTCAGCCTGCTGCCGTGTCCCGTCCGGGAGAGGGGTCCCCGACGCCGACACCTCCCTCGGCCGCGAAGCCCCTGCCGCAGGAAGAGAAGCCGGCCGCCGCGAAACCTGAGCCCGAAGCCACGCCGGCCTCTCCCAAGATGGACCAGTTCGCGAGCGAAGAGAGCGCCGCGCAGATGGCCCGTCCCGTCGCCGGCAGCGTCATCCGCGATTTCGCGAAGGGAAAGAACGACGGGATCGACATTTCCGCCCCCGCCGGAGCGGCGGTGAAGGCGGCCGACAGCGGGACCGTCGCCGCGATCACGCAGGATACCGACCAGGTTCCGATCATCGTAATCCGTCATTCGGGCGGGCTGCTCACGGTCTATGCCAATGTCGACCAGCTGGAGGTCCAGAAGGGCGACACCGTGAGCCGTGGCCAGACCATCGCCAAGGTCCGCGCGGCAAGCCCGTCCTTCCTGCACTTCGAGGTCCGCAAGGGCGTCGAGGCGGTGGATCCGGGAACCTACCTGAACTGAGCAGGACTGCCGCCCGGGCGGCGGCTCAGAGGATAAGGAGCGCGCGCTGTCAGGCGCGCGCTTCCTTCGTCTCCGGATCGTCCGATGCGCCGGCATCCTGCGCCGCCCACATCGCGGCGTAATGCCCGCCCTTGGCGAGCAGCATCTCGTGACTGCCGGCTTCGATCACCCGGCCGTGGTTCAGCACCGCGATGCGATCGGCATGGGCAATGGTGGACAGGCGGTGAGCGACGATCATCACGCTGCGCCCTTCGCCGGCCCGCGCCAGTGAGCGGCGGATCTGAAGCTCGGTATGGGTGTCGAGCGCGCTGGTCGCCTCGTCGAGGATCAGGATCGGGGGATCCTTCAGCAGCGTTCGCGCGATTCCGACGCGCTGCTTCTCCCCGCCCGAAAGCTTCAGACCGCGCTCGCCGACGCGGGTGTCATAGCCCAACGGCAGGGAGGCGATGAAATCGTGCAGTCCGGCCTCGCGCGCCGCCTGCTCGACTTCATCCATGCCGGCGCCCTCGCGGCCGTAGGCGATGTTGTAACCGATCGTGTCGTTGAAGAGGACCGTGTCCTGCGGAACGACGCCGAGGGCTTCGCGGAGGCTCGTCTGGGTGACGTCCCTCAGATCCTGGCCATCGATCGTGATGCGGCCTGCGCCGGGATCGTAGAAACGGAACAGGAGGCGCGCGAGGGTGCTCTTGCCGGCGCCGCTCGGGCCGACCACGGCCAAGGTGCCGCCGGGCGGGATCTCCAGGTCGATCCCCTGAAGGATCGGGCGGTCCGGATCGTAGGCAAAGCGGACCCCTTCGAACCGGACCCGGCCGCCGGAGACCTCCAGGGCGCGCGCGCCGGGGCTGTCCGTCACCTCGGACTCATGGTCGAGCAGGTCGAACATCTGTCCCATGTCCACGAGGGCCTGTCGGATCTCCCGGTAGACGCTGCCGAGGAAGTTCAGCGGCATGATGACCTGGAGCATGTACGAGTTGACCATGACGAAATCGCCCACCGTCATCTCGCCCGTGGAAACGCCCCGTGCGGCCATTGCCATCCCGGTCACGAGGCCGGCATTCACGATCAGCGCCTGTCCGGCATTGATCGCGCCGAGAGAATAGCTCGTTTTCAGCGCGGCGCCTTCATAGGCGGCCATCGCGGTGTCGTAGCGCACGGCCTCGCGGTTCTCCGCGCCGAAATACTTGACGGTCTCGAAGTTCAGCAGGCTGTCTATCGCGCTCTGGCTCGCGGCGTTGTCCTGCCGGTTCATCTCCCGCCTGATCTTCACGCGCCATTCGGTGATGATGAAGGTGAAGGCGACATAGGCGGCGAGGACGACACCCATCACGAGAAGGAAGCGCGCGTCGAAGAGCGTGGTGAGGATGATGCAGATCAGCGCCAGCTCGAAGATGAGCGGCCCGATCGAGAAGACGAGGAAGCGCAGGAGGAACGCCACCCCCTTCACCCCGCGGTCCATGATCCGCGACAGCGCCCCGGTGCGCCTCTCCATGTGATACCGCAGCGACATCCGGTGTATATGCCGGAACGTGCGCAGGCCCAGCCGGCGAAGGCCGTTCTGCGCGACGCGCGCGAAGAGCATGTCCCTCAGCTGCGTGAAGGCGGTGCCGAGAAGGCGCGCCGTGCCGTAGGCGACGGTGAGGCCGACGGCGCCGAGCGCGAGAAGCATCCCGGCATCCTGCGGCGTGTCGCCGGCAAGCGCGTCCACTGCGGACTTGTAGATCAGCGGCGTTCCGACGGCGACCAGCTTTGCGAGGACGAGCACGGCGAGCGCGGCGACCGTTCGCACCTTCAAGGGCGTGTTGCCCCGAGGCCAGAGATAGGGCGCTGCGTCGCGGATGACACGCATCCCGCGCTTGCCCTCCGCTGACGCGGACAGGTCCTTTTCGTCGTCGGGGGGCTGGGAGGTGAAATCACGGCTCATTGAGGCTTAGCTAGGGGGTTCAGAGGGCATTGCCAATGTGCCGTGGCGCCTTGCCCGCACCGGGGGCGGCTGCTAGCAAGACGCTGCAAAACCGAGAGAAATCATCAGATTTGAGCGCATGACCGTGGCACCGACCGAAAACCAGACCCGGCGGGCGGGGTCCTCTCCACGCCTCGAACTCAGCGGAATCCGGCGCACATTCGATGGGCGCGAGGTGGTCCGGGGCGTGTCCTTGAGTGTCTCGGCGGGCGAGGTCCTGTGTCTGCTCGGACCCTCCGGCTGCGGCAAGTCGACGACGCTCCGGATCGCGGCGGGGGTGGACCGGCAGGATGCGGGCGAGGTTCGTCTCGGCGGCGAGGTCGCGGCGTCCGGCGCCACCTTCGTTCCGCCGGAACGACGGTCGGTCGGGCTGATGTTCCAGGACTTCGCTCTCTTTCCGCACCTGAAGGTGGCGGACAACGTCGCCTTCGGCCTCAAGGGCGGCGCGGCGGCGAACAAGGCCCGGATCGGCGAACTCCTGGAGCGGGTGGGCCTCTCCCGGTTTCACGACAGCTGGCCGCACGAGCTTTCGGGCGGGGAGCAGCAGCGGGTGGCTCTGGCCCGTGCGCTGGCGCCGCGTCCGCGGGTGATGCTGATGGACGAGCCCTTCTCCGGCCTCGACAATCGCCTGAGGGACGGGATCCGGGACGAGACGCTGTCGCTTCTGAAGGAGGAGGGAACGGCAGTCCTCCTCGTGACGCACGAGCCCGACGAGGCGATGCGCATGGCCGACGAGATCGCCCTGATGCGGGATGGGCGAATCGTGCAGAGCGGCGCACCCTACAACATCTACACTGCGCCGGTGGACCGGGCCGCTGCGGCGTTCTTCTCCGATATCAACGTGGTGCGGGGCGTCAGCCGCGGCGCCCTGACGGAAACGCCGTTCGGGGCCTTCCTGACCCCCGGCCATGCGGACGGTGCGGAGGTGGAGATCGTCATCCGCCCGCAGCATCTCGGGATCGATTTCGACCGGGATGGCAGGGGCCCCGCTGCAACGCCGCAACAGGGCGTGGCGGCGCGCGCGCGGGTGCTGCGGGCCCGGTTCACCGGGCGCGAGAGCCTCGTGGAGTTCCGGATGGAGGCGGACGGACAGGTCGTGAAAGCGACGGTGCCGAACGTCTTCCTGCCGGCTGCCGGGACGCCGCTGTGGCTGACGCTCCGGCGGGACCGCTGCTTCGTGTTTCCTGCAAGCCGGGGCGCGGGCTCCGGGGCCGGACTTCCGTCCACCTGAAGAACCCGGTGGGTCGTGCAGCCCGAAGGAGCGCCGGCCCCGTGAGACCGGCGCTGCCCTGCTTCAGAACGAGAGCTGGTAGGTGTGGGGCACGAAGCGGAAGCCGTCTCCGTCGACCTCGATGAAGCCCACTCCGGGGAAGGGCATGTGGTAGCCGAGGACGGGGAAGCGTTCCTCGGCGGCCATGCCGAGCACACGGCGGCGCGTCTCGGCCGCCATCTCCTTGTCCTGATCGTAGCGCACCTCCCAGTCGGGATGTCCGACTGACCAGACGTAGTGGTTCGCCACGTCGGCCATGAGGAGAAGGCGGGTGCCCTCGCTCTCGATCATGTAGGTCATGTGGCCGGGCGTATGGCCGAATGCGGCCATGGCGGTGATGCCGGGGGCGATTTCGGCGCCATCCTCGATCAAGGTGAACCGGTCGATGAGGGGGGCGATGTTCGCCTCGTAGGCATCATTCGGGTTCTCGGCCCACCAATCGGCCTCGACTTGGCCCGAAATGTACTCCGCATCCGGGAAGACGGGCTCGCCGCCCTCGGTCATCAGGCCGCGGATGTGGTCGGGGTGCATGTGGGTGATGACGACGTGGGTGATATCGGACGGGGCCATGCCGGCGGCCTCGAGCGCGGCCGTGATCTCATCCGCACTGTTGCCGGTGTCGAAGAGGATCATGTTGCCGTCCGTTTCGACCACGGTGGGCAGGTAGAAGCTGATCGACCGGTCAGAGGGGATGAAGCGTTCCTCGCTCGCGGCGGCGAAAGTCTCGTCGTCCACGTTCAGCCCGAAGATCGAATGCGGATCGTCGCCGACGTTGGTGGACGTCAGGAGCGGCGTCACCGTGATCGCCCCGACGGTGAGAGTCGCATGGGAGGGAAGGCCGCTGCGGGACGCCCCGTCGGCCTCCTGCGCACGGGCGGGAGCAGCATGAAAGGTGGCGGCGAGCGGCAGGGCGGCGCCGGCGAAGAGGGCGGTTCTGCGGGAAAGAGTCATCGGGTCGTATCCTCCTGTTGGTTTGAAGTGCAGTTAGGGCGACAGAGCGCGATGCCAGTCACGGGAGCGCGAGCACGACGGATCCCCTGCACATGTGGTGTGCGGCCCGGATGGTGGACTTGGCGTCCTGGCGTTGCCACCTCGCGGGAAACATTCGGACGGGAGAACAAGGCCATGGAACTTGGACTTTACACATTCGGCGATGTCGGCATCGAGCCTGCCACGGGGCGCCGGATCGAGGCGCCGGAGCGTCTGTCGAACCTCATGGAGGAAATCGAACTCGCCGATCAGGTCGGGCTAGATTTTTTCGGTCTCGGCGAACATCATCGCCCGAACTATGCCATCTCCGCCCCCGCCGTGGCCCTCGCCGCGGCCGCCCGGACGACGAAGAACATCCGACTTTCCTCAGCGGTCTCCGTGCTGTCCTCCGACGATCCGGTCCGGGTCTTCCAGCAATACGCCACGCTCGACGGTCTGTCGGGCGGCCGGGCCGAGCTCATGGTGGGGCGGGGCAGCTTCATCGAGAGCTTCCCGCTCTTCGGCTACGATCTGAACGATTACGATTCCCTGTTCCAGGAAAAGCTCGCCATGCTGCTGGCGATCAACGAGCAGGAAAAGCTGAGCTGGCCGGGCACCGATTTCACGCAGGCCGTAGAGGGCCTCGGTATCTATCCCCGCCCGGTCAACGGCTCGCTCCCGATCTGGATCGCGGCCGGTGGGACGCCGGCCAGCATGGTTCGCGCAGGCGCCCTCGGCCTGCCGCTGGCGCTCGCGATCATCGGCGGTGCACCCCGCCGCTTCAAGCCGCTGGCGGATCTCTATCGCCGCGCGGCGAAGGAGGAAGGCAACGAGGCGCAGGCGCGCGTGTCGCTCAACGTGCACGGGTTCGTGCACGACGATGCGCAGAAAGCGGCGGACATCTTCTTCCCGGCCCAGAAGGAGGTCATGGACCAGATCGGCCGGGAGCGGGGATGGGGCCCGCAGAGCCGGGCGCAGTTCGACGCGCTGATGGGCCCGGAAGGCGCCATGTTCGTCGGCTCGCCGGCGCAGATCACCGACAAGATCCTCGGTCTGCGCGAGGATCTCGGCTTCGACCGGATCACGATGCAGATGGCGATCGGCATGATCCCGCATGCCGACATGATGCGCGCCATCGAGACGCTGGGCACGAAGGTCGCTCCCGAACTGCGCCGGGCGGGCGCTGCCTGAGCGAACTTGCTCCGCCTTCCGCGCCCCGGCTCATCAAAATCCGGGGGGCGGGCGGTTTGCCGCTTTCAAGCGGGCCGCGAAATCTTTAAGTAATGCTGGACTTCGACCAATTGGCGCACCGGATCACCGGGCGTCGCCCCCGCACGGATGGGAGTGTGCTCATGTTCAACAATATCGGTATTCCCGGCCTGATCCTGATCGCCGTGGTCGTGCTCGTGCTCTTCGGGCGCGGCAAGGTCTCCGCTCTCATGGGCGAGGTCGGAAAGGGCATCACGGCCTTCAAGAAGGGTGTGAGCGAAGGCTCCACGGAGAATGACGAGGAGACCCGCACCGCCGAACAGGCTCGGATCGAATCCCCGGCCGCCACGACACACGATGCGACCCCGGCCCCCGAAACCCTGCGCGAGCGGGACAAGGTCTGATCCTCGCCTGCGTCCCGGGGGGCGTCTGAGACATGCTGGATATCGGCTGGAGCGAACTTCTGGTGATCGGCGTCGTCGCGCTGATCGTGGTGGGTCCCAAGGACCTGCCCGTGCTCTTTCGCACGCTGGGTCAGTTCACGGGCAAGATGAAGCGCATGGCGCGCGAATTCACCTCCGCCATGGAGGATGCCGCTGACCAGTCGGGCATGAAGGACGTGCACCGCGACCTGCGCAGCATGACGAACCCCAAAAAGATGGGCGTGGACGCGCTGAAGAAGGCGACCAAGTTCGACCCGTTCGGCGAGGATGACGCCGGCACGACCGGCGCCGGAAGCAAGGCGGCCGCGCGATCGGCCGCCGGCGGAGATGGTGGGGAGCGTGCGGCCAAGGCGGCGCAGATGCGGGAGGCGGCCGCGACCGAGGCGCAGGACCGGATCGACGCCGAGGCGGCGGCTGATCTTCCCGAGGCCGACGAGGAACGCGCGCTGCCCGAAGGGTCCTCCTTCGCCGCCCCGTCCGCCATCGAGCCCACTCCTGCAGATGCCCCCGATACGCCCGAGAAAGCGGACGGAACACGCGGATGAGCCAGTTCGACGACGAGATCGAGGACAGCGCGGCTCCGCTGATCGAGCACCTCGCCGAGCTTCGGACGCGCATCATCCGCGCGGTTGCTGCGTTCCTCGTGGCGATGATCGTGTGCTTCACCGTGGCCGAGCCGCTGCTCGAATTCCTGATGCAGCCGATCGCTGACGTGCTGCGCGCCCGCGGCGAGGATCCCCAGCTCATCTTCACCGCACCGCAGGAGAAGTTCTTCGTCCTCGTGCGGATCTCGGTGATCTTCGGTCTCGGCCTCGCCTTCCCGGTGATCGCCCATCAGCTCTGGCGCTTCGTGGCGCCGGGCCTCTACCGGTCCGAGAAGAACGCCTTCCTGCCGTTCATCATAGCCTCGCCGCTGCTCTTCCTCGCCGGCGCATCCTTCGCGCATTACGTCGTCACGCCGCTGGCGATGTCCTTCTTCATCGGCTTCTCGGATGCGATCCCGACGATCGCGGCCCTTCTCGCGGGGGAGGGCGTAGACGTCATCGCCGAGGCTCCGCAGAACGAGGAGTTGCGCACGGTCTTCCTCGGCTCGGTCCGAGAGAGCCTCGATCTGTCGCTGAAGTTCATCCTCGCCTTCGGCCTGTGCTTCCAGCTTCCGGTTCTGCTGACCCTCATGGGCAAGGCGGGTCTTGTCTCCGCCGAGGGCCTGCGAAACGTCCGCAAGTATGCCGTCGTCGGCATCCTGGTCCTCGCTGCGCTCGTCACCCCGCCGGACGTCATCACCCAGGTGATCCTCTTCACGGTGGTCTATTCGCTCTACGAGGTCTCCATCTTCCTGGTCGCCCGCGTCGAGCGGAAACGCCTGAAGGAGCTGAGGGAAGCGGGCATCCTCGATGAGGACGAGGAGCTCTGATCATGCCGAAGGACGGCCTCGCCGAAGACGCGCTCACCCGCATCGCGGCCGCCCTCGAACGCCTGGCGCCGCCGCCCCCCGCCGAGCCGGACTTCACGGAGGCGTCCGCCTTCGTCTGGCAGGCGGAGGACCTGCGCCTTCTGCCCGTCCGCGATGTCACCCGTCAGCCGCTGGACCTTCTGATCGGGATCGACCGTGCGCGGGACACGCTCCTCGAGAACACCCGTCAGTTCGCCAAGGGACTTCCTGCCAACAATGCGCTGCTCTGGGGCGCGCGGGGCATGGGAAAATCCTCTCTGGTGAAGGCCGTCCATGGCGCGCTCTTGGAGGAGGGGCATGCGCTGAAGCTCGTCGAGGTGCTGCGCGAGGATCTGCCCTCCATCGGCCGCCTGCTGTCGCTCCTCGATGGCGCCGCCGAGCGCTTCGTTCTCTTCTGCGACGATCTCTCCTTCAGCCATGACGATCAGCACTACAAATCCCTCAAAGCGGTTCTCGACGGCGGGGTTCGCGGACGGCCCGCCAACGTGGTCTTCTACGCGACCTCGAATCGCCGTCACCTGATGCCGCGGGACATGATCGACAATGAGCGTTCCGCCGGGATCAATCCCGGCGAGGCGGTGGAGGAGAAGGTCTCGCTCAGCGATCGCTTCGGCCTCTGGCTCGGCTTCCACCCCTGCGATCAGGACGCCTACCTTGCCATGGTCCGCGGCTATTGCGACGCCCATGACCTCGAGATCGGCGACGAGGAGCTGCGCGCCGAGGCAATCGAATGGCAGGCGACGCGCGGTGGCCGTTCGGGCCGCGTGGCATGGCAGTTCTTCACCGATCTGGCCGGTCGCAGGGGCGTGCGCCTCTGAGCCGTCTGCCGGGGCGGGGGCGTTGCCTGCTGGTCGGCCCCCATGCCGCGTCCTAGCTATGAGCGCCAAGGAGACGCCGCATGACGACACCCGCCTTCGATGACATCCCGGAGACCGCTCTCGCCTGGCACCGAGAGGGCAGGGGCGCTGCCCTCGCGACCGTGATTGAAACATGGGGCTCCGCCCCGCGCCCTGTCGGCAGCCAGCTCGCGATCTCGGGCGACGGCGCCATCGCCGGGTCCGTCTCCGGCGGCTGCGTCGAGGGCGCCGTGGTGGTGGAGGCTGCGGACATGATCGCCACCTCGGCGCGCGAGGCCAAGCTGCTCGAGTTCGGCGTCTCCGATGACGAGGCTTTCGCAGTCGGTCTGGCCTGCGGCGGCCGGATCGCCGTTCTCGTCGAGCCGATCGGGTCTGCCCTGCCGGACACCCTCCTCTCGGAGCTTGTGGAGGCCCGCGCCGCCCGCCGTCCCGTCGCCTACCTCGTCGATGCGGAAGCCGGTCAGCGTCGTCTTGCCGGTCCGGAAGAGGAGGGCCTGCCGGCCCGTTTCCGCGCGGACCGGTCCGGCTTTCTGGAGGACGGGCGAACCTTTGCAGGCATCCACAACCCGCCGCTGCGGATGGTCGTGGTCGGCGCCGTCCACATCGCTCAGCCGCTCGTCGTCATGGCCCGTCTCGCCGGCTATGCCCCCGAACTGATCGATCCGCGCGAGGCGTTCGGCAGCGCCGAGCGCTTCCCCGGCGAGGCGCTGTCCCACGATTACCCCGACGAGGTTCTGGCGCGCGTCCCACCCGATGCGCGAACTGCCGTCGTCACGCTGTCACACGATCCCAAGATCGACGACCCGGCCATCCTCGCCGCTCTCCGCTCCGACTGTTTCTATCTCGGCTGCCTCGGCTCCACCCGCACCCACGCCAAGCGCATGGATCGCCTCCGCCCACAGGTCGGCGATGCCGCACTCGCGCGCATCCACGCCCCTGTCGGGCTCGACATCGGCTCCCGCAGCCCGGCCGAGATCGCCATTTCCATCATGGCCGAGGTGACCGGCGCTCTGCGGCGGGGGGACTGATGTGGTTCGGAGAGGTCAGGACAGAAGCCGCGGAGGGCGCGATCCTTGCCCACTCGTTGCGGGTGGAATGCCCCGTCGAGGCCGCTAGGGGCGAAGACGAGCGGACCGGTGCCGAAGCGGGCGCCGCCGCGGCGGTGGGAGAGGGTGGGTACAGCCACGACGCTGGTGGATATCCACCTTCTTCGGATGACAGACAGTCCGCGGGCCTGGTAGCTGCCAAACCGCCCGACTTCCTCACTCCTACTGACATGCGGACCCCTAAATCGGCAGCGACTGATTCGGCTCCGCGGGCGGACGGGCAGGGCCGCGACCGGACCGCCCTGCGAATATGGAAGAAGGGGCACGTCCTGTCTGCCGAGGACACCCGTGCCATCCTACGCGGCGGGATCGAGCGAATCACGGTCGCCCGTCTAGAGCCCGGCGACATCGGCGAGGATGCCGCCGCCGCCCGCCTGGCCGCTGCCCTCGTTCCGGGTCCTGCTGCTGCGGGTCTGCGCCTCAGCGATCCGTTTACGGGGCGGGTCAACATCAACGCCGCGGGCCCCGGCCTGATCGAACTGGATGTCGAGGCGATCCACGCCCTGAACGCCGTCGACCCTGGCATCACTCTCGCCACACTGGCCCCCTTCGCGCGGGTCACTGCCGGGCAGCTCGTCGGCACCGTGAAGGTCGTAAGCTATGCTGTTCCCAAATCGGCGCTTGAGGCGGCGTGCGCCCGTGGGCGCGGTGCGTTTCGCCTGACGCCTCCGCGCCTCAGGACCGCGGCCCTGATCCTGACGACGGTGCCGGGGCAGAAGCCCTCCCTGAACGAGAAGGGCCGGGCTGCCGTTCAATACAGGCTGGACGCGCTGGAGGTCGGCCTCATCGAGGTCAAGGATGTCCCGCATGAAACGGGCGCCATCGCGCACGCCCTTGCCGGCGTTGAGGCCGATATCGCTCTCATTCTCACCGGGTCGGCGACGTCGGACCTGCACGACACCGCACCGGACGCGCTCAGGCGATCCGGAGGGGCAGTCAATCGTTTCGGAATGCCGGTCGATCCGGGCAACCTTCTGTTCACCGGCACGCTGCGCAACGGGCGGCCCGTGATCGGCCTGCCGGGATGCGCGCGGTCCCCCGCTCCGAACGGCGCGGACTGGGTGCTCGAGCGCCTCATCTGCGGCCTTCCCTGTGGCGATGAGGAGATCTCCCGGATGGGCGTCGGAGGGCTGCTCAAGGAAAGCCCCGGAAGGCCCCATTCGCGCGAGCGGCGCGGTCCTTGACCGGGCCGGGCATCCTGCAGGGTCAGCCAAGTTAAGCTAGTTACCCTGCGACCGAACGATCAGTACGTCCGGATCAGACCGACGAGCCGTCCCTGAACCTGAACCTGGTTGTCCTTGAGGATGCGCGTCTCGTAGGCGGGGTTGGCGGCTTCGAGCGCGATGGCGCCCTTCTGCCTGCGGAACCGCTTCAGCGTCGCTTCCTGGCCTTCGACGAGCGCGACGACGATGTCGCCGTTATCGGCGGTGAGCTGTTCGCGGATCACGACCACGTCCCCGTCATTGATCCCGGCATCGATCATCGAGTCGCCGCGGACCTCGAGAGCATAATGCCGACCCGCGCCGACCATGCCCTGGGGAACGGCAACCGCGTGACTGACCTCGCTGATGGCCTCGATCGGCACACCGGCCGCGATCCGGCCCATCACGTCCAGCTCGACAGCGCCGGGGATTTCGGGACGGTTTGAAGGGGCGGGCGCAGATCTGGCGGAGCTCAGCGATTCAGGTAGCTTGACGACTTCAAGGGCACGCGCGCGATGAGCGAGCCGTCGGATGAAGCCGCGTTCCTCGAGCGCCGTGATGAGCCTGTGGATCCCTGATTTCGACTTGAGCTCCAGCGCATCCTTCATCTCGTCGAAGGATGGCGGAACACCGTCGCGCTGGATCCTCTTGTTGATGAAGTCGAGAAGGTCGAGCTGTTTCTTCGTGAGCATGGGCAGCCTGTTCGTGGGCGACAGATAGCCGCTTTGCGGATGTTCTGCCCTCGTTCTTGTTTTGTGTCAAGCCGTTCCTGCCCACAGGGGCAGGGTTTCCACCGTCTCTCCCGCCATGCGCGGCCCGTCATTTTCCGGTCTCACGATCAGGTGGGTGGCTTCGGCGAGGATGCTCAAGAGCGAGCTGTCCTGGCTGGGAAATGGGCGCACGGTGCCGTCGTCCGCAATGCTCGCCCGCATGTAGTGGGCTCGTGGTCCATTCGCCGGCAGGTCCACCGCCAGCGGCCTCGCAACCGTCGGCATCTGGACCTTCGGCAAGCCCTGCATCGCGCGGAGGAGGGGGAGGACGAACAGCATCCCGCAAACGATCGAGGACACGGGATTTCCCGGCAGCCCGACCATGGCCGTCTTTCCGATGCGACCTGCCATCAGCGGCTTGCCGGGTCGCATCGCGACCTTGTGGAAGGCGCGTTCCATGCCGAGGTTCTCGGTCACGTCTCCGACAAGGTCGTGATCGCCGACCGACACGCCGCCGACCGTGACGAGAAGGTCAGCATGTTTCGCCAGTTGGACGCTCAGGTGGAGGCTTTCCGCGGTATCCCTGGCAATCGGCAACAGGGACACATCGGCCCCCTCCGCCTCGAACATCGCCTTGAGGGCGTAGGTGTTCGACGCGACAATCTGATCCCGCGCAGGCGTCTCGCCGGGCGCTACGAGTTCGTTTCCGGTGGCGAGCAGGGCAACCACAGGACGTCGGGCGACGGTCAGGATCCCTGCGTTCATGGATGCGGCGAGCGCAATGTCCCCGGGGGTGAGACGTCGGGGCGCCGTCAGCCTGTCGCCCGCCCGGAAATCTCCGCCGGCAGGGCGGATGTTCGTGCCGTCACCGAGCGTCGGAAGGATTTCGATTTCGTCTCCGGTTCGCCGTGTATCTTCTTGAATTACAACGTGATCTGCGCCGTCAGGTATCGGCGCACCGGTGAAGACCCGGATGCATTCTCCCGCCTCGATGCGGCCCGTCCACATGCGTCCCGCCGGTGCTTCCCCGACGACCTTCAGGGTCGCGCCAGGGGCGACGTCAGGCGCGCGCGCTGCATATCCGTCCATGGCCGACGCGGCGAATGGTGGCTGGTCCCGGATCGCCACGACATCTTCGGCAAGCACCCGTCCTGCAGCCATGGAGATAGGCACGGGTTCGGAGGGGAGCGGGCTGGCGAGACTGAAGATATGCTTCAGGGCATCTGCAACGGAAATCACGTGCGGTCTGCCTCGTAACGTCCTGATTTTCCGCCATCCTTCAGGACGACCCGTATCTGTCCGATCTCCATGGCGCGATCTGCGGCCTTAAGCATGTCGTAGATTGTCAGGCCCGCGATGCTGACCGCTGTCAGGGCTTCCATCTCCACGCCGGTCCGGCCCGTCGTCTTGACTGTGGCCGTGATGCGGACCCCCGGGAGCGTGTCGTCCGGCGTCAGGTCGAGAGCGACGCGGGCGAGCGGGAGGGGGTGGCAGAGCGGGATGAGATCGGCGGTCCGCTTGGCGGCCATGATGCCGGCAAGACGAGCGACACCGAGGACATCACCCTTCTTCGCCGTACCTTCGTTTACCAGTGCAAGTGTCTGAGGCGACATGAGAATGACGCCCGTCGCTTCGGCGATGCGGTCCGTCTCGGCCTTGCCGGAGACGTCGACCATGTGCGCTTGCCCGGCGTCGTCGAAATGCGTGAGGCTCATGCGGCTACCGGGTTCGCGAGGAGGCTGCGCGCCGCCTCGGCAACGTCGGATTGCCGCATCATGCTTTCGCCGATGAGGAAGCAGCGGGCCCGGTATCCGGCGAGTTCGGCGAGGTCGGACGCCGTTCCGATCCCGCTCTCGGTCACGAGGATCCGATCGTGGGGGACGCTTGCGGCCAGGGACTTCGTCACATCAAGAGAGGTCTCGAAGGTATTGAGGTTCCTGTTATTTATTCCCATCAACCGCGATGGGAGCCGGAGAGCCCGGTCGAGTTCCTCCGCGTCGTGCACCTCGATCAGGACGTCCATCCCGTAGTCCGACGCGGCCGCGCAGAGATCGGAGGCCTGACCGTCCGACAGGGTCGCCATGATGACAAGGATGCAATCCGCTCCGAGCGCACGGGATTCCGCGACCTGCCACGGATCATAGAGGAAATCCTTCCGAAGGACTGGCAGCGAGACGGCGTCCCGCGCTTCGGCGAGAAAGGCATCGGACCCTTGGAAGGACGGTCCATCGGTCAGAACGGAGAGGCACGTGGCGCCACCCTCGGCATAGGCCGCCGCGAGATCCTTCGGGGAGAAATCCGCGCGGATGAGGCCCTTGGACGGGCTCGCCTTCTTGATTTCGGCAATCAGTCCGTAGCCTGCCTTCGAGGCGGCCTCGAGCGCATCGGCGAATGGTCTGACAGGGGATGCCGCGCGGGCGGCGGCGTCGACCTCGGCGAAGGAGCGTGCCGCCTTTCGGGCGGCGACGTCTTCGAGCTTGTAGGCCTTGATACGGTCGAGGATCGTGGACATCGGGCTCCTCCGGAACGCGTGGGACGTGACCGGTGGTAGCTTGCCACGCCGGCGCGGTCTAGGCGGAGGACGACCCTCCGTGCGTCACAGGCGGTGGGGCTCAGTCGCGCTCGACGTTTGCGGGTGCGTCCGGGCCGGCCCAGTCGATCGGGGCCTCTCCCCGGCGCTCGAGCCAGTCGTTCGTCTGGCTGAAGGGGCGCGCATCGAAGAACCCTTTATACGCCGAAAGCGGAGATGGGTGCGGCGCGGGGAGCATGAGGTGATCGGGGTTCGTAAGGCGGGCGCCGATCTTCTGCGCCGGTCCTCCCCAAAGAAGAAAGGCGCGGGGCGCGGTATCGAGCCGGTCCAGCACCTCGCTCACGAGGCGGGACCATCCCAGACGCGCATGACCCTGCGCCTTGCTTTCGGGAACGGTCAGGGCGGTGTTCAGGAGGAGCACGCCCTGTTCGGCCCAATCGGTCAGATCGGTGCGGGTTCGGCGACGTCCGGTCTCCGCCTTAACGAGCTTCAGGATGTTCCCGAGGCTGTCGAGACGACCGCCGAAGCCCGCAGGTATCGAGAATGCGAGCCCGTCCGCCTTGCCGCGCGTGTGATAGGGGTCCTGCCCGAGGATCACGGCCCGGGTGCGCTCCGGCGGGGTAAGTTCGAGCGCCCGGAAGATGGAGGCTTGGGGCGGGAAGACGGGACCGGCCTCCTCGGCCAGCCGCGCTTCGATTTCGGGCAGCGTCTCCTCGAAGAAGGGCAGGTCGGCCCAGCCGCCGAGACGGGACGTGTCGAGGCGGTCCATGCTCCGGATCAGCCTGTCGTGATCCGGGCGAGATGGGCAGCCTTTTCACGCGCAGCGCCGCTGTCGATCGACTCGGCGGCCATCCGGGCGCCGTCTTCGAGGGTCTCGACACGCCCGGCAACGAGAAGGCCCGCGGCGGCGTTCAGAAGGACCGCATCGCGATAGGCGCCGGTCTCGCCGTCCAGAAGACGAACGATCGCCCGCCCGTTCTCCTTCGGTGTGCCGCCGAGGATCGCCTCGAACGGGTGAACCGGCAGGCCCGCTTCTTCCGGCGTTACGATCCGCTCCGTCACCTTGCCGTCCTTCAGCTCCGCAAGCCAGGACGGCCCGGCGATGGACAGCTCGTCCGTCCCGTCGCCGCCATGAACGAGCCAGGCGTGCTCGGAGCCGAGCTGACCGAGCGTGGTCGCCATGGGCACGAGAAGATCCCGCGAATAGGCGCCGGTGAGCTGGCGCAGGACCCCGGCGGGATTGCTGAGCGGTCCCAGCACGTTGAAGATCGTGCGCGTTCCGAGTTCCGTGCGGACCGGTCCGACATGCTTCATCGACGGGTGGTGCATCGTCGCCATCATGAAGGCGATGCCGGCCTCGGAAAGCGCGCGCTCGACGATGTCCTTGCCGACCATCACGTTGACGCCGAGCTCCCCCAGCGCATCCGCCGAGCCCGATTTCGACGAGAGGTTCCGGTTGCCATGCTTCGCCACGGGAACGCCCGCCCCGGCGACCACGAGCGCCGCCGCGGTGGAGATGTTGAGCGTGCCCTTGCCGTCGCCCCCGGTGCCGACGATGTCGATCGCGCCCTCTGGCGCGGCGACGGAGATGCAGTGAGCGCGCATCACGGCGACGGCGGCCGTGGTCTCCTCGATGGCTTCGCCGCGGGTCCTCAGGGCCATAAGCAGGCCGCCGATCTGCGCGGCGGTCGCATCGCCCTCGAGCAGGATCGTGAAGGCTTCCTCGGCCTCGGCGCGTGTCAGGGCGCGCTCGGCGGCGGCGGCGATCAGGGGCTTCATTCGGTCGGTCAAGCGGCCTCCGCAGGGGCAAGGCCCGCGAGTTTCAGGAAATTGCGGAGGAGGGCGTGGCCATGCTCCGAGCGTATGCTTTCGGGGTGGAACTGGACACCGTGAATCGGCAGGTCCCGGTGGGCGAGGCCCATGATCGTGCCGTCCTCCAGCGCCGCCGTGACCTTAAGGGTATCGGGCAGCGATTCCTTCTCGACGATCAGCGAGTGGTAGCGCGTGGCGGAGAGCGGGTTCGGCAGTCCTGCGAACACGCCGGTTCCGCCGTGCTGCATGAGGCCGGGCTTGCCGTGGACGATCTCGTGGCACCGGACGACGCGGCCACCGAAGGCCTGCCCGATCGCCTGGTGGCCGAGACAGACGCCCATGAGCGGAATGCGCGCCTCCGCCGCCGCTGCAATCAGCGGCAGGCAGATGCCGGCGCGGTCGGGATCGCAGGGGCCGGGCGATATCAGGATGGCGGAGGGATCGAGCCCCATCGCCGCCTGCACGTCCAGCGCGTCGTTGCGTTCCACGCGGATGTCCGCACCGAGCTCGCCCAGATAGTGCACGAGGTTCCAGGTAAAGCTGTCGTAGTTGTCGATCAGCAGCAGCATGACGGGACCTTCCGGGGGAAATCGCGTGAACCGCCGTCGCGGCCGGGCTATACTTGCCGCGCCCCGGCGGGCAGGGTCAAGAGCGACCCCGGCGCCGGGGCCTCGAGGGGTGAACGGTGCGGGACAGGGCCGGGCCCCAGGGGGCAGACAGAGACGAGCGGGAGCTTACACTATGGGCGGCGGAATCCTGTCGGGACTTCTTTGGGGCAGTGCCTTGTCGGTCATCGCGCTCGGCGTGGCGTCGCAGCTCGCACCGCTGCCGGAGACGAGGGGATCGGAATCAGGGGCACCTGAGCCGGAGGCCACGCTGGAGGTCCTGCCCGGCGCAGCACCGGACATGGCACCCTCGACGGGCCGCGATGGCGCCGCTGCGCGCCTGAGCGTGCCGGAAGCGGACGAGACGCCAGAGCGCCGGCCGGAGCCCCTGGCCTCGCGTCCGGCACCTGCCGGCGAGGCCGTAGATCCCGGCGTCTCCGCCGAGCTGAACGTGCCGGCCGGATCCGAGTTCCGGCGCGGACTGACCGATGGCGCGCCGAGCCTTCCCGAACCGGACGGTCAGGGCCCGTCGCTCTCCACCTTGCCGTCCGCACCGCAGGGCAGCGCCGCTGGAGAATTGCCGCTGCGCTTCGACACCGACCCCGCGGGACGTCCCGATGCCTCCGACAGTCCGGTCCGGGCGCCGCGCGCACCCGAGGCCGGGGACGACTCGCCCTCCCTCGCCGCGCCGGCGCAGGAGGACGGAGAAAAGAGCGAGGTCACCCAATCGCCGGGCGTCGCGCCCGAGGTTTCGGGTCCCGACGCGCTGCCGCCGCGCGGTGAGGAGGCCCGGGGCGAGGGGAGCGGTCGGACAGGCCTTCCGGCCGAAGGCGGCACGGCGCCCGAGGTCGCGTCCATGAGCCCCGCGCGTGGGACTGCGCCGGATGCAGAGGACGGCGCCAGCCTGGATGCAGCGCGAACGGCGCCGGGCGCCGAATCCGAGTCCGGACAGGACGCCGCCCTCGCGACACCCGTCGCGATCGACGTTGCGGAAGAGGAGAAGGACGGTCCGGCCGATGCCATCACGGACGGGCGCAGATCCGATTCGCGCCGTGAAGGGGATCCTGCTGGCGATTCCGATCCCGAGCTGGCGGCTGGCGCTCCGGACCGGATCCGGCAGGGAATGACGGACGAGGCCGGGATGACCCCCGAGATCCGCCCGGAAACTCCTCTGTCCACGGACAGACCCGAGATGGTTGCGGCCTCCTCGCTGGAACCCGCTTCCACGAGCGATCTCGATCCCGAGCCGGGCGCCCCGGTCGCGGCGCTGGAGGGCGATCGGGCGGGCGCAGCTGAACCGGACAGGCCCACCCTCGAAACCGGTGCTCCCGCCACCCCCGCGGACGCGCCGCTTGCCAGTGAGCCGGCCCTCACGGAGATCGATGAAGGGGCGCGTATCACGGCCGGCGAGGCGGTCTCCGCGAGCGGCGGAGATGAGGTCGAGGCCGCCAGCGCCGATCCCGCGATGACCGAAGCCGCTCCAGAGGCGCGCCGGGCAGGGGCGGCGGACAGCGTTTCTCGTGCCGATATCGGCTCGTCCGACCCCGCAGCCGTACCCTCACCCACACTGTCCGCACGGGCTCGCCCGGGTGACGTTCCGGACGCGCCGGCTCCCCGTCGGGCGGCGGGCGAGCCCGGCGATCCGGCGCGCTCCGATACGGCGGAGGCGAGTTCCGGCCCGTCTACCGAGCTGACCATCGGCGCCACCGCCAGCGGCGCGCGCCCGGCGGACCGCGCCGCGCCCGCCTCGACGACGCAGGCGGATCCCTCCCGGATCGCCCGGACCGGCGCCACACGCTCGCGCTCGCCGGAGGCTGAGGACGCGGCCAGCGCCCCGGCGACCCCGGCCATCCTCGCCTCGTCCCGCACCGCCACCCGCAGCGACACCGCCGAGGCAGACCGGCCCGGAGAGAGCCCTGTGACGGCCGCGGCGTCACAGCCTGCCATGCGAAGCCCGTCCGGCGATGCGGACCGGTCCGAAACGCCCGCTGCCGCGACCGTGTCCTCCGCGAGCCCGGATGCGCCTCGCGCCGCTCGCGGTGTGCCGGCGCCGGTCTCGTCCGCCTCCGCAGAGCGGGCAGGATCGGACAAGGCTCCCGCCATAGAGACCACGGGCCCCCTCGCCAGTGCGGCTCCCCCCGAGACGGCGCCGCGCGAGGCAGCACGGCGGAGTGCGCCCGTCGGCTCGGAGCCGGCCCGGACCGCTGACCGCGATGCCGCGCGCACCACCCGGTCAGAGGCGCCCGTTCGCTCGGACGCGCCGCGCATCACGGGGCGCGAAGTGGTGCAATCCCCCGAGATGCCGCCCATGGTCGACGATCAGGCGCCCACCGGGATCGGCCTCCGCGTCCTGCCGCTGACGGAGAGGACCGGCCGCTCGACGCTCCCCCCGGAAGGCAACCTCGTTGCCCGCAGGGCCGCGGACATGGACCTTGGCGAGGACGTGCCGCAGGCCGAGAGCCAAGGTGCCCTGCAGCGCAATGCCATCCCCTTCGAGGATGCCGCTGGCCGCCCGCTACTTTCGGTGGTGCTTCTCGATGACGGCACGACGACGCCCGAAACCATTTCCGGCCTCGCCTTCCCGGTGACCGTTGCCGTCGATCCCGCCTCGGAGGACGCAGCCGCGCGCGCCGCGTCCCTCTCAGGCGCCGGCGCAGAGGTCGTGATCATGGCGAGCGGCCTGCCGAAGGGCGCCCGGCCGCAGGATCTCGAGACCTCCGTCGAGGACTGGCTGACCCGCGTTCCGTCCGCCATCGGCGTGATGGACACGGAGGCCCGCGATCTCGGCGCGGACGAGGACATGGCGCGGCAGGCGATCTCCGCCCTCGCGCGCGAAGGGCATGGCCTCCTGCTGCGCGATACGGGGCTCGGCGGCGCGGAACGCCTCGCCGGCGAGGCCGGTCTTCCCTCGGCGTCGCTCTGGCGCCGCATCGACATGGGTGAGCCGCGTCCGGCCGGGATCGGGCGTGCGCTCGACCGGGCTGCATTCGAAGCGGGCCGGATCGGCGGGGTCGTCGTCTCGGCGACAATGGCGCCGGACACGCTCGAAGGTCTGAGAAACTGGGCGGCGGCTGAGGAGGACGGCTCGGTCGCGCTCGCGCCCCTCTCGGCGATACTCGCGGACGAGTAGGCGCCACCTCTTCGTGTGGGATTCCCCCAGCGGGCCGGGGCCGATGGCGATCAGAAGTCGCCACCGCCCTCGGCACGATCCTGCCACGGTTTCACGAGGTTTCCGAAGCGGGTGAAGCGGCCTTCGAAGGACAGCTCGACGGTGCCGATGGGGCCGTGCCGCTGCTTGCCGATGACGACCTCGGCCTTGCCGTGGGCGCTCTCCATTTCCTGCTGCCACTTCGCCATCGCCTCGAGGTCGTTCTCGCCCGGCTTCTCGCGTTCCTTGTAGTACTCCTCGCGGTACACGAACATCACCACGTCAGCGTCCTGCTCGATGGAGCCGGATTCCCGCAGGTCAGAGAGCTGGGGCCGCTTGTCTTCCCGCGATTCGACCTGCCTCGACAGCTGGGAGAGGGCGATGACCGGGATGTCGAGTTCCTTGGCGATGGCCTTCAGGCCCTGCGTGATCTCGGAGACCTCGTTGACGCGGCTGTCCTTCGCCGATGCGGGGCGGACGAGCTGGAGATAGTCGATCATCAGAACGTCCAGACCGTGCTCCCGCTTGAGCTTGCGGGCGCGGGTGGCGAGCTGGCTGATCGGCAGCGCGGGCGTGTCGTCGATGTGCAGCGGACAGGATTCGAGGGCCTTCGCGGCCTCCACGAACCGACGGAACTCCTCCTCCGTCATGTCGCCGCGGCGGATCTGTTCGCTCGGCACCTCGGCCGCCTCTGAGAGGACACGCGCGGCGAGCTGTTCGGCGCTCATCTCGAGGGAGAAGAACCCGACGACGCCGCCCTCGAGCGTTCCTTCGGTTCCGTCGGGCCGCCGGCCGCGGCGGTAGGCCTTGGCGACGTTGAACGCAATGTTGGTCGCCAAGGACGTCTTGCCCATTGAGGGGCGTCCGGCGAGGATCAGAAGGTCCGAATTGTGCAGTCCGCCGAGCTTGCGGTCGAGGTCGGTCAGGCCGGTCGAGACGCCGGCGAGACCGCCCTCGCGCATGTAGGCGGCGTTCGCGACATGAACCGCGTCGGTGACCGCGCGCAGGAAGGACACGAATCCGCTGCCCGCCTTGCCCTGCTCGCCGAGGGAATAGAGGTCCTGTTCGGCGCGGACGATCTGCTCGTCCGGCTCCATCTCCGCATCGACCTTGGCCGCGCGGGCAGCGATCTCCTTGCCGACTTCCATGAGCTTCCGGCGGGTCGCGAGGTCCCGCACGATCTGGGCGTAGTCCCGCGCCGCGAAGCTGGCGATGGCGGCGGAGGAGAGCTGCACGAGGTAGCCCGGCCCCCCCAGTTCCTTCAGCCCCGGATCGTCCTCTAGGAAGGTCTTGAGCGTGGTCGGCGTCGCCTGGAGGTTCTTCGCGATCCGGCTTTCGGCGAGCGTGAAGATGCGCGCGTGGACCGGGTCGTAGAAGTGCTCCGGCCGCACGATGGAGGCGACGCGGTCCAGAGTGTCGTTGTTGGTGAGGATCGCACCGAGGAGCTGCTGCTCCGCCTCGATGTTGCACGGCACGCCGCCGTCGCCCGATCCGCTCTGGCCGCCGCCCGGCGTGATGGTGGTGATCTCGTTCATGTGCATGCCCGGCCGGCTTGGCGCCGGTCCCCTGTTCTGGGCGATCTGCCGTCGCCCGGATCGTCCCCGGTTCTACGCCCTCGGGGCCGTTTGCGCAAAATGTATGAACCTGTGGAGAGCTCGTGGACGAGCTGTGGATAGACTGTGGATGAAATGGCCCGGACGGCTCTGCGGAGCGCGGCGTTTGCACCGGCCCCGCTGCGGAGAGATCCAGAGATGCGTTTTCTCGCACGCCATATCGCCGCCCACGCCCGCCCTCAGTGCCGGGCGAGCGCTGCGGGGCTGTGCCGAGAGGCCCGTCTTACTTCCGGGCCGCCTGCCATGCGCGGGGATCGGCGAGGAATTCCTCGACGCCGTTCAGCGCATCGGGGCCGAAGGCTTCGCGCTCCTTGGCCACGGCGAGGACATCGTGCCAGGTGCAGAGGCTGTGCAGCGTGACGCCGTGGTCGCCCAGCGTCTTGGACATCTCGGGGTAGATTCCCCAGGAGAAGACCACGGCGGTATGGGCGCAGGTGGCGCCGGTCTCGCGGATCGCGTCGACGAAGGAGAGCTTGGAGCCGCCGTCGGTCGTCAGATCCTCGACGAGAAGGATACGCTGGCCCTCCGTCATCACGCCTTCGATCCGGGCGCCGCGCCCGTAGCCCTTCGGCTTCTTGCGCACGTAGCTCATCGGCAGCGCCAGCCGCTCCGACATGAACGCCGCGAAGGGAATGCCGGCGGTTTCGCCGCCCGCCACCCCGTCGAACGCCTCGAAGCCCGCGTCCCGCATCACCGTGACGGCGAGAAAGTCCATCAGGGCGGAGCGCACGCGCGGGAAGGAGATCAGCTTGCGGCAATCGATATAGGCCGGCGACGGCAACCCCGACGACAGCGTAAACGGCTCCTCGGGGCGGAAATGGACCGCGTCCACCTCCAGCAGCATCCCGGCGGTCAAGCGAGCGATGGTCTGGCGATCGGGAAAGCTGGTGGGGATCATGTCGGCCTCGTCTGCGAAGGAGCTGTTGCGGTCGGAAACGGCTCCTAGCGCGCGGGGCCGGGCAGGGGAAGGGCGGCTCAGTCCACCACACGCCAGTGGATGGGCCGGCCGGGATCGAAGACGGTCACGTCCTCACCGCCCTCGACCGCGACGGGCGCGGGGACGTCCTGCGGATCGCCCTTGGCGAGCGTGATCTTGACGGTGTTCGGCGTCAGCCCGTAGAAGGCCGCGCCGTTGAAGGACGTGAAGTCCTCCAGCGCGTCCAGCTTGCCGGCCTCGTCGAAGACCTCGGCAAGGCACGCCATCGCGTTCGGCGCCGTGAAGATGCCGGCACAACCGCACGCACTTTCCTTGGCGTGGGTCGGATGCGGCGCGCTGTCCGTGCCGAGGAAGACGTGGGGATTGGCCGAGGTGACCAGCTCCACGAGGGATTCGCGATGCACTTCGCGCTTGGCGACGGGGAGGCAGTAGTAATGCGGACGGATGCCTCCGACGAGCATGTGGTTGCGGTTGATCATCAGGTGATGGACCGTGACCGTCGCCGCCAGGTCGCCCTGGCTCTCGGCGAGATAGGCGCAGGCGTTGGCGGTGGTGATATGCTCCATGACCACCCGCAGGCCGGGCGTGCGGCGCCGGATGGGCTCCAGCACCCGGTCAATGAACGCGGCCTCGCGGTCGAAGATGTCGATCTTCGGATCGGTCACCTCGCCATGCATGCACAGGGGGATGCCGGCCTCGGCCATCGCCTCCAGAACCCCCTGGACCTTTGTGAAGTCCTTCACGCCGGACGCCGAATTGGTCGTGGCGCCCGCGGGATAGAGCTTCACCGCGGTGATCTCGCCGCGCTTGTGAGCCGAGACGACATCCTCCGCGTCCGTCTCCTCGGTCAGGTAGAGCGTCATCAGCGGCGTGAAGTCTGCGCCGTCCGGCAGCGCCGCCATGATCCGCTCGCGATAGGCGGCCGCATCCGCCGCCGTCACCACGGGCGGGACGAGGTTCGGCATGATGATGGCGCGGGCGAAGTGCCGGGCCGTCTCGGGCAGCACCGCCTTCAGCATGGCGCCGTCCCTGAGGTGGAGGTGAAAGTCGTCGGGGCGGGCGATACGGATGATGTCTGGCATGGGATCCTGTTAGCCTCGCCACTCGGGGACGGTCCAGCGAAAACGGGCAATGCCGCGTTGCAGCATCGGGCGGAGGGATCTACCATGGGGGCGTGAGGGACGCGATGATGTTGGACGGCAGCCGAGCGACGGGACGATTGCAGCGCGCCGAGGGGCGCGCGCATGTGGCCTTCGCAGCGGCCCCGGGCGGCGCGCGTCTCACCGGCCTGCACCAGTCAGGCTGCGCCAAGGCGATGCTTCCGCGCAGTCCGGGCAGGGTGCCCGAGGCGGTGTTTCTGAACACGTCGGGCGGGCTGACGGCCGGGGACCGGCTCACCTTCTCGCTCGATCTCGCAGCCGGCGCGCGCGCCGTCGGCACCACGCAGACCGCCGAGCGCGCCTATGCCTCCCTCGAGGGGCCGGCGGCAGATGTGCGCACCGATCTCAGCCTCGCCTCGGGCGCCTCCCTCGACTGGCTGCCGCAGGAGACGATCCTCTTCGAGCGCGCCGCGATGGCCAGGCGCACCCGTGCCGAGCTGGCCCCCGGCGCGCGCCTTCTGATGGTGGAGACGCTGGTCCTCGGACGGGCCGCGATGGGGGAGGTGCTGAGGAACGTGCGCCTCCTCGACCGGCGCGAAGTGGTCCGCGGCGGCGTGCCGCTCTGGATCGACCCGGTGGAGATCGGCGCCGAGGCGCTGGCCCGTGCCGGGGATCCTGCGCTCTTCGGAGGGGACCGCGCCTTTTCCACGGTTGCCCTGATCGCGGATGGCGCCGAGGATGGGCTCGGGCCGGCGCGGGACGCGCTCGCCGGGGTCACGAGAGACGGGCACGGCGTGCGCGCTGTCGCCTCGGCCTGGAACGGACGGCTCGTCGCGCGTCTCGCGGCGCCGGACGCCTTCCCTCTGCGGCGCGCCTTGCGCAGCCTCTTCGCGACGTTGCGCGGCGGCGCCCCGATGCCCCGCGTCTGGCAGGATTAACGAAAGAAGGACGGACATGAACCTGAGCCCCCGTGAGAAGGACAAGCTGCTGATCAGCGTCGCCGCGATGGTCGCGCGCGGGCGGCTGGAGCGCGGCGTGAAGCTGAACCACCCCGAAGCCATCGCGCTGATAACCGATTACGTCGTCGAAGGCGCACGGGACGGCCGCTCCGTCGCCGATCTGATGGAGGCCGGCGCCGGTGTCGTCAGCGCCGATCAGTGCATGGACGGGATCCCGGAGATGATCCACGACGTTCAGGTGGAAGCGACCTTCCCGGACGGCACCAAGCTCGTGACCGTCCATCACCCGATCCGGTAGCATGACAGACCAGACCACCCTCCAGCGCCTGACCCTCGCCTACGTGATCGCGGCCGAAACCCATTCGGGCCAGCGGCGCAAAGGCTCGGACGTCACGCCCTACATCAATCACCCAGCCGAGGTCGCGCGGCTCGTCTCCGAGCACGGAACGCCGGACGAGGTCATCGCCGCCGTGCTGCACGACACGGTCGAGGATGGCGACGTCACCCTCGGCGACATCCGCCGCGACTTCGGCGAGACGGTAGCGGACATCGTGGAGGCGCTGACCAATCCGCCGGACTGGGAGGGTCTTTCGCGCGCAGAGATGAAGGATCGTCAGGCCGAGCACATGGCCGATGCGACGCTGCCTGTGAAGCGCGTCAAGATCGCCGACCAGACGTCGAACGTGCGTGATTTCTTCCGCAATCCGGGCGCATGGGACGAGGCGGCTGCCCGGGAGTACATCGACGGGGCGGAGCGCGTCGTCGACGCCTGCCGCGGAACCGACGCGCTTCTGGAGCACCTCTTCGACCATGCCGTCGCCGAAGCGCGCAAGGCAAACGGGCTGACCGCCCCCCGCTCAGGAGAAAATGCATGATTCCCGGAGAAATCATCGTCGCGGCAGGAGATATCGTGCTGAACGACGGTGCCGAACAGACGGTGCTTCTGGTGGCCAATACCGGAGATCGACCGGTCCAGGTCGGAAGCCACTACCACTTTGCCGAAACCAACTCCGCTCTCGAGTTCGACCGCGCCGCAGCGCGCGGCCAGCGGCTCGACATCGCTGCCGGGACCGCGGTGCGGTTCGAGCCGGGGCAGACCCGCGAAGTCCGCCTCGTTCCCTATGGCGGGGCGAGGCGGGTCGTCGGGTTCAATGCCGAGGTGATGGGCGATCTCTGAGGATCGCCCGCGCCATTTCACGCCCGCATCCGAAAGGAACGACGAGATCATGACACCGATGGACTTCTGGCGCGCCAACTTCACCATGTGGGCGAAGGCGTCTGAAATGCAGGCCGAGACGATGAAATCCGTCTACGGCGTGACCAGCGGCTGGCAAAGCGCCATGCTCATGCCGGGCCTCTGCGCCATGGCCGCGTACCGCCCCCTGACGGGCGGCAAGCATGCCACCGAAGTGAAGCCCGTGCCCACCGGAAAGGCAGCACCGGCCGCGCGTGCCCCGGTTGCGCGCAAGACGCCGGCCAGTGTCAGATCGGCCGCCTCGGCGCCTGCGCCGCACTCCATCGAGGAAATCTACGAGCGCTCCGTTGCGAAGAAGGATGCCAAGCCCGCATCCGCGCCGGTCAAGGTCGAGGCGCCGAAGGCCGTTCCTGCCAATGCAGGCTCCAACACGGAAAAGCCCGCTGCCGCATCCGCGACACCCGCCCGTGCTTCGAAGAGCGCCGCCCCGGCGCGCAAACAGGCCGCAAAGCCGACCGCCTCGCGCAGCACCCGCAGCACCACCAAACGCCAGCCGGCCAGGGCGGGCAACCGCGCCACGCCCCGCTCCGGCGACAAGTCCTGACATCCGGCCGCTCCGGCCACGGGAGATAGAAGACCATGCCACGCAATCCGGCCCCGTGGGAGCTTGCCACCCATATCTGTTCGGCGTGGACCCAGTCTATGCTGCTCGCGCAGGAGGCCCAGATGGTGATCGCCTACCGGACCCTCGGCGCCGCCGGCCTCTGGCCCGTCGCCGCCAGCGAGAACAGCCGCATGGTCAGCGAGAAGGCCCCTGCCTTCAACGCCTCCGCCATGGCCGCCTGGATGGCGGCCATGACCGGCAAGCGCCCGGACGAGATCATGACCGCGGCCATCCGGCCCCTGCGCAAGGAAACGAGCCGCAACGCGAAACGCCTCTCAGGGAGACGTTGACGATATGCCGATGACGCTCGAGGGCTCCTGCCGCTGCGGCGCCGTGCACTTCACGCTTCAGAGCCACACACCCGTACCCTACCAGCTTTGCTACTGCTCGATCTGCCGAAAGACGGGCGGAGGCGGTGGCTATGCGATCAATCTGGGCGGGCTCGCAAAGACGCTGACCGTATCCGGTGAGGACGTAATCGGCAGGTTCAGCGCCGAGATCGAGCGGGGCGGCATCTGCGAGACCTCCTCCGGAGAACGCAGTTTCTGCACCGGCTGCGGCGCGGCTCTCTGGGTCTACGATCCGGGCTGGCCGGACCTGATCCATCCCTTCGCCAGCGCCATCGACACGGACCTTCCCGCCGCACCGGAGCGCGTCCACATCCTGCTCGCGGACAAGGCGTCCTGGGCCCGGGTCCCGGACGGCCCGGCAGAGACGCATTTCGAGGGCTATCCGGACGAGAGCCTTGAGGATTGGCACAAGGCGCGGGGCCTGTGGGTAGCATGAGGACGGTTCGGCTCCGGCACGATTACGATGCCCCGCCGGACAGGCTCTGGCGCCTCGCCACCGATTACGGCGCGCTCGCGCGATCCTGCGACGGTCTCGTCAGCTTCTCCGGCCTGCCGGACGGCCGGGTCCGCGAGGGCCAGGAGATCGACGTCCGGGTTCGGCTTTTCGGCCGCTTGCCGCCGCAGCCCTATACCATGCGTGTCATCGCCTGCGACGACGACGCCATGACCTGCCTGTCCGAAGAAAAGGGGATGGGCGTGCGCCGCTGGCGTCACACCTTTGCGGTCACGCCGCGCGGGTGCGGATCCCGCCTGTCCGAGGAGATCGAGATCGACGCCGGCCCCCTGACCGCCCTTTATGCGGCTTGGGCCCGGCTTCTCTATTCCCGCCGTCACCCGAGGCGCGTGGAGATGCTGGAACGCCAGGCGGTCTGACCTCCGGGCCATTCATCTCCTCGGGAGGGGCGCCCTGGTACGGACGTGATGCTCCTAGAAACCGCCCTCGCGCATCACGAATTCCGCGATCTCCTCGACCCCGTCGCCGGATGCGAGAGACGCTAGGACATAGGGCCGGCCGTTCCGGGCCGCCTCGGTGTCGCTGCGCAGAAGGTCGACATCCACGCCGACATGGGGCGCAAGGTCGGTCTTGTTGACCACCAGCAGGTCGGACTTCGTGAGGCCCGGGCCCTTCTTGCGGGGGATGTCCTGCCCGGCGGCGGTGTCGATCACGTAGATCGTCAGATCCGCAAGCTCAGGCGAGAAGGTGGCCGCGAGATTGTCTCCACCCGATTCGATGAGAACGAGGTCGAGATCCGGGATCGCCCGGCGCAGATCGGCGATGGCGGCAAGGTTGATCGACGCATCCTCCCGGATCGCCGTGTGCGGGCAACCGCCTGTCTCCACGCCGCGAATGCGCTCCGATGGCAGCGCCTGCGCGCGGACGAGGGCATCGGCATCCTCGCGGGTGTAGATGTCGTTCGTCACCACGGCCATTGAGAGACGGCCCGAGAGCGCGCGGCACAGCTTCTCGGTCAGTGTCGTCTTTCCAGCGCCGACGGGACCGCCGATGCCGACGCGGAGAGGGCCGTTGGGGCTTGCCATGGGAAAGAGGTCCTTCAGGTCAGGAAGAGGCGGGGCTGCAATGTCTCGTGCGCCGCCGAGGCGAGATCGGCGCCGAAGGCGGCGCTGCCGATGGCGGCTGGGTCGGTTCCGGGCGCGGCCGCCGCGATGGCGAGGATCGTGCCCTGAAGCCGTGCGATCACGCGCTGTCCCTCGGTCTGTCCAAGGGGGACGAGGCGGATGGCCGCGGAGACGAGGGTTCCGGCGAAAGCCTGGAGATAAAGCGCCGCGACTTCCTGCGCGTCGGCGCCAAGCTGAGCGGCGGCGGCGCCCAGGGCGACGGGAAGGGGGGCGGGGATACACTCGACGCCGGTGGCGCCGGTGACGGTCCGGGCGAACGCGTCCCCCTGTTCCTCGGTCTCCTTCAGGCGCTCGGCGCTTGGCGCGAGGGCACGGGCGAGGGCGGACAGGCCGGCCAGATCCGCGTCCGGCGCCATTGCCGCGCAGAGAAGCGCCGCGTCCTGACGCCCTGATCCGAACCGAAGCACCCCGTCCAGCCAGAGCTCCAGCTCGGCGGCCGAGCCGACGGCGCCCTCCGCAACGGCCGTCTCCAGCCCGGAGGAGTAGGCGAAGGCGCCGATGGGGAAGGCAGGAGACAGCCACTGGACGAGGCTGAGCCGCGCCCTCAGCGCATCACTCTTCATAGCGCTCGGCGAGATCTTTCCTGTCGCCGATTCGAAGGTAGTGCAGCTCCCGCGCGACGCGGATCGTCGGTTTGGCGGCGAAGAGAAGGGATCCGATGAGGAACAGCCACGTCCCGGCCGTCTGCCAGCTCTCGAAGAAGAACATGACGGACCCGATGACGAAGGACACCGCCGCGCCGAAATCGACGAACGTGTAGGCCAGCTCGTACCGGGCATAGACGCGCTTGTGCTTGTGGCTGCGCTTCCGCTGATCGGGATTGAAGAGCTTCATGGCTGCGGATCGTGGTCGTGCGCATGCCGGTGCGCGTGATCGTGCGGGTGGGCATGGTCGTGGTCGCCGGAATGGCCGTGGTCGTGACCCATCGTCCGGCCGTGCCCGTATGCGCCGCCCTCGGGGCGGAACGGACCGGTGATCTCGGTCACGTCGGCGCCGAGCTGGCGGAGCATGGCGGCCAGGACATGGTCCTGCCGGATGAGGAGATGTCCGTCGCCGATTTGGCAGGGCGCGTGGCGATTCCCGATGTGCCACGCAAGACGGGGCAGGTCGCCCCGGATCTCGAGAAGCGTCTCCGGCGCGGCGCGCACGCCGATGCGGCCGCCATGCTCCAGCTCGAGCGAATCGCCCTCCTCGAGGGAAGTCACCGCTTCGAGATCGACGAGGATTGCGGCGCCGGTGTCGGTCACAAGGCGCTTCCGGCGGATCATGCGGCCATCGTAATCGAGGGTCACTGTCTCGTCGGCGCCGTCAAAGGTGCCCCTTGAAACGGAAACGGCCCGGCGCGGTTTCGCGTCGGGGCCGTTTGGTCTGGCCTCTGCGGCCGATCTGTCGTCCATCTGCGTCATCAGGTCAGGTTAGCTGTCCTGACGGGGCCCGCAAGGGCCATGCTGCATGCTGACGCGGCGGCTGATCAGTAGAGCCTGTCGCGGAAGACGTAGCGCACGATGTCGTCGCGGGTCAGGCCACGCTTGGCAAGCTGTGCGTCCGTCAGGTTCTGCAGCTCCTGCACGCGGCGGAGGCGGGCATTGCTCTCGCCGATCGACACGAGGAAGCGGCCGAAGGCGCGGAAGGGGGCCGCGATGGCGCTGCCAAGGGTGCTGGCGTGGTCGGTGCTGTGGGTGCCGGTGATGAAGGCCATGGTATGGTTCCTGCTCTCGAATGTCGTTGTCTGCTGCTGACGCCAAGTTATGCCGCAGCGCGGAAGACGACCACCGACAAGGCCGAAGACCCGCGTTGCACGAGGCTCATGGCAAGGTCATGCATACTGACCAATATAGGGTTGCGTGAGATGCATGGCGCAGGAAAACAAGGGCCTCCGGCAAGCGCGCGGTCCGGGCGGCAGGGGAGCGGCGACGAAAAGCCTGGGGGTCGGCGCATGGCTGCACCTGCAGCATGATCCTCAGAACAGGAAGTAGCGCTGCGCCATTGGCAGCTCCGTCGCTGGCTCGCAGGTCAGCAGTTCCCCGTCCGCGCGGACCTCGTAGGTTTCGGGATTCACGTCGATCGCCGGCATCGCGTCGTTCAGGATCATGTCCGCCTTGCCGATGCCGCGGGTATCGCCGACGGCCAGCGTGCCGCGCATCAGGCCGAGCTCTCCGGCGAGACCGCGGGTCTGCGCTGACTGGGAGACGAAGGTGACGGCGGAGCGCGTCGCCGCCTGCCCGAGGGCGCCGAACATGGGGCGCGAATAGACCGGCTGCGGCGTCGGAATGGAGGCATTGGGATCGCCCATCTGCGCGCAGGCGATGCTGCCCCCGATCAGGACCGTGTCGGGCTTCACCCCGAAGAAGGCGGGAGACCACAGCACGAGATCTGCCCGCTTGCCGGGCTCGATGCTGCCGATATGGGCGGACATGCCATGCGCGATGGCCGGATTGATGGTGTACTTGGCGATGTAGCGGCGGACGCGGAGATTGTCGTTCTCCCCGGCCTCTCCGGGCAGCCGTCCGCGCTGGACCTTCATCTTGTGCGCCGTCTGCCACGTGCGGATGATGACCTCGCCGACACGGCCCATCGCCTGGCTGTCCGACGCGATGATCGAGAAGGCGCCCATGTCGTGCAGGATATCCTCGGCGGCAATGGTTTCCTTGCGAATCCGGCTTTCGGCGAAGGAGACGTCCTCCGGGATCGAGCGGTCGAGGTGGTGGCAGACCATGAGCATGTCGAGATGCTCCTCGAGCGTGTTGCCCGTGAAGGGCCGCGTCGGGTTGGTCGAGGAGGGGATCACGTGCGGCAGGCCGCAGACGCGGATGATGTCGGGGGCGTGTCCGCCGCCGGCGCCCTCGGTGTGGAAGGCGTGGATCGTCCGGCCCTTCATCGCGGCGATGGTGTTCTCGACGAAGCCGCTTTCGTTCAGCGTATCGGTGTGGATCATCACCTGGACGTCCATGTCGTCCGCGACGGAGAGACAGGTGTCGATGGCGGCCGGGGTGGTGCCCCAGTCCTCGTGCAGCTTGAGCGCGCAGGCACCGCCGTCCACCATCTCGACCAGCGGCGCGGCGCGGGAGGCGTTGCCCTTGCCCGAGAGGCCGAAATTCATCGGCAGGCCGTCAAGCGCCTGGAGCATCCGCCCCAGATGCCACGGGCCGGGGGTACAGGTCGTGGCGAGCGTGCCGTGGGCGGGGCCGGTGCCGCCTCCGAGCATGGTCGTCACGCCGGAATGAAGCGCGTCCTCCACCTGCTGCGGGCAGATGAAGTGGATATGGCTGTCGAACGCGCCGGCTGTGAGGATGCGGCCCTCGGCGGCGATGATCTCCGTGCCGGGGCCGATGATCACGTCCACGCCGGTCTGGGTATCGGGGTTGCCGGCCTTGCCGATCGTGTGGATGCGCCCGTCTCTCAGGCCGACATCGGCTTTGTAGATGCCGGTCGCGTCCACGATCAGCGCGTTGGTGATGACGGTATCCATCGCGCCCTCGGCGCGACTGACCTGGGACTGGCCCATTCCGTCCCGGATCACCTTGCCGCCGCCGAACTTCACCTCCTCGCCATAGGTGGTCAGGTCACGCTCGACCTCGATGACGAGGTCGGTGTCGGCCAGCCGCACGCGGTCGCCGGTGGTCGGTCCGAACATGGCGGCATAGGTGTCGCGGGAGATCGTCGCTGGCATGGGGGAGGGCCTCGTGGGGATCGTTTGCGCCAGTGGACGCGATCCGGGCCGGACGGGTCAAGCGCGGCGCCGCGGTACCGGCGCCCCGCCCATGGCCGATCGGGCCTCGGGCGGAGATATTGCGTCGGAAAGATGAAAATGGAGGCGCGCGCGGGTCCCCGGCCGCAGGGCGGCGCCGAAAGGATGCGGACCTAGTCGTCCTCGCGGGCCGGCGGCAGGGTGCGACCCTTCGCGGCCAGGGCCTCCTCGGCGGCGGCTAGGGCGCGGCGGAACCGGGGGCGGTTCGCCACCTTGAGCGCGGCGCGCGCCCAGAGCGCGGCCAGAAGCGGGCGATCCTCCTCCTCGAGCTTGCCGAGCGTGCGGCGGAGGTAGGGCGGGTAGTCATGACGCCGGCGCCAGTGGCGGGCGAAGGCCTTTGCGTCGAACGTGCCCTTGCCGGCGGCCCTGAGGATCGGGACGAGGACGTTCATCCGCTTGAGATGGCCTTCGGGGGCCGTGCCGAGATGGGACACCGGCAGCATCGTCATGCCCGGCCGGGTGAAGAGCGCGGCATGCATCGCGTCCTCGAGCACGGTGGGGTCGTAGATGATCCAGCCCTGTTCGGCACCGTCGGCCATGCGCGGGGCATAGCCGAACCGATCCGCGAAGCAGACGCGGCGCATCTCCGGCCAGCGACGGTCCCACCCGGCAATGCCGGGCTCGAGCGTCGCCTGGGGGCCGATCAGCAGAAGTCGCGCGCCGGGAGAGGCGACGGAATAGGCCGCGGCCGCATAGCCGCAGGGGCCCGCGCCGTAGAAGAGGACGGTCTTGAACTGATCGAAGAAGCCCTCGTCGATGAGCTTGTCGAAGAAGGCGTGGACGTCGGCGTCCCTGAACCAGGTGTCGCCCTCGGAATAGAGGCAGAGCTGGGACCAGCCCTCCTTGCCGGCGATGCTCAGGCCGTAGGGCAGCTCCGTCTCGCCGCCATCGCGGATGATCTCGGCATTCTCGAAGGTGACGAGAAGCACGTCCTCGTCGTCTTCGGTATAGAGTGCCCCATGGTCGCGGCCGAGGCGCTCGTGAAAGCCGTGCATGCGGCCGTGTGCGTCCAGACGGGCGCGCCAGGCGCTCGTGTGGCTGTCGTCCTCCGCCTCCGGGGCGGGGCCTGTCGGAGTCGCGCTGCCGTCCATCACGGTCTCCAGTCTAGCGGCGACCGGACGCATCCGTCCACCGATCTCTCGGGGTGGTGCGCGTCCGGCAGGCCAATCATTCCGTTGTGCCCGATGTCGCAACCGAACGTGGCCGGATCAAGGAGCCGGAAGGAGCATTTCGCGGCGGCTTTCAGGCCTCTCTGCGAAACACCAGGAGGGCGCCCGCGGAATGGCGGGGCGCGTAGGTGAGGCCTGCGGCGGCCATCGCGGCGAGGGCGGCATCGGTGCCGGCGGGGCCGTCGCGGTCAGGCGTGAGACAGAGGATCGCGGCGCGGAGGCCGGAGAAGGGGCGTTCCGACATTGCCAGCGATTCGGCCTCTCGCGGGGAGGCGATGAGAAGGGTGGGCGCGTGGTCCCGTTCGAGCTCTGCAATACCGAGAAGGGGGATCTCCGGGCCGTCCTCGGCGGAGACCGGCACCGCGCTTAGGGGATCCGCGGGCGCCGAGAGGCGCGTGAGGCCGGGTGCCCCAGCGACCAGACCGGGGCGGAGGGCGATGCGGGGCAGTCCGTTCTCCTCCGCCATGCCGCGGATCATGGCGGCGAGGCGGGGGTCGGGCTCGGTCACGGCCACGCGGGGAACGCCGAGGCGCGCTGCGAGAACGCCGGCGATATGGCCCGGCCCTCCTCCGACGATCAGGACACTGTCATCGGTGCGGGCATGGCGCAGGGCGGCGGCGATCAGGTCCTCGTCGTACTCACCTGCGCGCATGGCCCGGCGGACCGCTCCCGGGAGCACCTCCACCCCCGGAAAGGCGAGACCGCGGAAGCGCAGGGACCGTGTCTTGCTCGTTCCGTCCATGCCGGTCTCCGTTCAACCTGGGGGCGGGGGCGAGGTTAGCCCTCATCGCGCCGCGCCGCCACCGCTTGACCGCCCCGACGCGCCCGGCGCAGCCTCGGGAGGAGAGGATCCGTGCGGGGAGGGGACGGGAATGGCTCAGGTGCCGGGCTCCATAGGCGAGGTGGAGGAGATGCTGGCGCGGCAGGATTACATCTGCGGGCGGGCGCTGGCGACCGTGGTGTTCCTGTCGCTTCGGCTCGGGCGGCCGCTTTTCATCGAGGGCGAGGCGGGCACCGGGAAGACGGAAATCGCTAAGGCGCTCGCCGTGGGGCTGGGGCGCCGCCTGATTCGCCTGCAGTGCTACGAGGGGCTGGACGCGGCGAGCGCGGTCTACGAGTGGAACTTCCCCGCGCAGATGATTGCCATGCGCGCGGCGGAGGCCGCCGGCGGGGCGGCCAGCCGCGAGGAGCTGGTGGCCGAGATGTTCTCCGAGGCCTACCTCGTCGAGCGACCTCTCCTCGAGGCGATGCGGCCGGGTCCGGGCGGGGCGCCGGTCCTGCTCATCGACGAGATCGACCGGACGGACGAGCCGTTTGAGGCCTTTCTGCTCGAAGCGCTGAGCGACTTTCAGGTGACGGTGCCGGAACTGGGCACGATCCGCGCGGAGGCCCCGCCGATCGTGGTGCTGACGTCGAACCGGACGCGGGAAGTCCATGACGCTCTCAAGCGCCGCTGCCTCTATCACTGGGTGGACTATCCCGATGCCGAGCGGGAGCTGGCCATTCTCGCCGCACGGGTGCCGGAGGCGCAGGCGCGGCTCAGCCGGGAGGTGGTCGCCTTCGTGCAGCGGCTCCGGGACGCGGACCTCTTCAAGCGGCCGGGCGTCGCGGAGACCATCGACTGGGCCCGCTGTCTTCTCGCGCTGGACGCGGTGGCGCTGTCGCCGGAGGTGATCACCGACACGCTGGGCGCGGTGCTCAAGTACCAGGACGACATCGCGCGCATGCAGGGCTCGGAGGCGGCGCGGATCCTCGCGGAGGCACGGGCGGAGATCGCCTGATGGCGCGGATCGGCGCGCCCGAGATCCCGGAGCATGGCCGGCTGGCCGAGAACGTCGCGCATTTCGCGCGGGCGCTCCGGGCGGCCGGGCTGAAGGTCGGGCCGGGGCGTGTGAGCGACGCTGTGCGCGCGGTGGAGGCGGCCGGGTTTTCGGACCGCCGGGATTTCTATTGGGTGCTCCATGCGTGCTTCGTCTCGCGGCCGGAGGAGCGCACGGTCTTCGCGCAGGCGTTCCGGCTGTTCTGGCGCGACCCGCGGTACCTCGAGCACATGATGGCGCTGCTGGTCCCCTCGGTGCGCGGCTTGCAGGAGGAACGCGCCGCCGATCCGGGCGCCCGGCGTGCCGCCGAAGCCCTGACGCAAGAGGCGCCTCCACCGCCGCAGGACCATGCGGGCAGCGAGGACGTTACGGAGATCGACGCGCGGGCCACGGCATCCGCAGACGAGCGCCTTCGCAGCCTCGATTTTGCGCAGATGAGCGCCGATGAGATGCGGGCAGCGGAGCGGGCGGTGAGCCGAATGGCCCTCGGTCTGCCGCAGATCCAGAGCCGGCGGATGCGGGCGGACAGGGCAGGGCGCTCGCCCGACTGGCGCCGGGTCCTCGCGGCCTCCGCGCGGCGGGGCGGCGAGATCGGGGCGCTGCCGATGCGAAAGAAGGGCGTCCGGCCGCCGGATCTCGTGGCGCTTTGCGACATCTCTGGCTCGATGTCGGAATACTCGCGGATCGTCCTGCACTTCCTTCACGCGGTCTCGAACAGGAGGGACGCGGGGTGGGGCCGTGTCCATGCCTTTACGTTCGGCACCCGACTGACCAACATCACCCGCCACCTCGATCGGCGGGACGTCGATGCCGCCCTCTCCGCAGCCGGACGCGAAGCGGCGGACTGGGAGGGGGGGACGCGGATCGCGGAGAGCCTCGCGGCCTTCAACCGCGACTGGTCCCGACGGGTTCTTGCGCGGGGGGCGATCGTGCTTCTGATCACCGACGGGCTGGAGCGGGGCGCACCGGACCAGCTCGCCCGGCAGATGGAGCGGCTCCGGCTATCCGCGCGCCGGGTGATCTGGGTGAACCCGCTTCTGCGCTTCGACGGCTTCTCCCCGCGCGCGGCCGGCATCCGCTCGATGCTGCCGCATGTCGATTCCTTCCGTGCAGGGCATTCGATCCGGGCTCTCGAAGACCTTGCCTCGGTGCTGGCAGGATCCATGGATGCCGGCGAGCGGGGCCGGTTGATGGCGATGCTGAGAGCGGCCCAGCCCACGCAGCCGTGAGGAACCGACGCGGCCCCCTCGGAGTTTGCTGCGAAACCTATATCCTGGGAGGCAGGTCAAATGAACTTCATGGGCAAGAAAACCTTGCGTACGACGACCGCGCTGGTCGCGAGCATTTCTCTGGTGGCGCCGACGGCGCCGCTTTATGCGCAGGACGCTCTCGCGGACGCCGTGGGCGCGGAAATGTGCGAGGACGGCGAGCAGCTCATCGTCCCCGAAGAGGGCGCGGAGGGTCTCGCCGGCGAGATCGAGATGCCAACGTGCTTCACCGAAGAGGAGCTGATCGAGGCTGGTGAGATCGAGGATCCGGAGGCCGAGCAGTCCTCCGAGACGGAGGTCGAAGCCGAGACCGACATGTCCGGCGAAGCCGATGTCGCGACCGACGAGGCCATGACCGAAGGCGCGACGGACATGTCCGTCACTGCGGAAACCACGGCCGAGACGGATGCCGAGGCCGATCCGATGCCGGAGACCATGGATGAAGCCATGGACGAGGCGACGGACGAAACGGAAGAAACCGCCGCCGAGGTTGTGGACGAGACTGAAGAGGTTGCTGACGAAGCTGCGTCCGAAATGGACGACGCGGCGACCGAGACGGCCGAAAGCGTCGACGAGATGTCTGACGAGACGGTCGAGACCATGGATGACATGTCCGATGAGGTCGCCGAGGAGAGCGAAAGCGCCGCCGAGCAGCTGCTCGACAATGCCGACTCCTCGGACGCTGAGACCGAGAACGATCTGGGTTCGGCCATCGCAGCCGAGACCGACGCGCAGTCTCCCGAAGACACCGAGATGACTGACGCGGAGATGTCCGAAGAGGACGGCGAGACGGAGACGACTGCCGAGACCGAGACGACTGCCGAGACGACTGCCGAGGCGGACGCCGAAACGACCGACGCCGACACCGATACGGCCGCCGACGCGGAGTTCACGAACGAGGAAGAATCCCTCGCTGCCCTTCTCGAGGAGCCCGAGCTCGACGAGGAGACGCAAGAAATCGTTGAGAACATCGGCACCGACCGTGCCGAGGATGGCTCCAGCACCTCTGCCGCGGTGCAGGCCGAGGAATCCGGTGAGGCGGACGCCGAGGATGACACCGTCGAGGTGACCGAAGAAACCGTCACCGAGGCCGACAGCCGCTCTTCCGCCGAGGAGTTCATCAACCAGCTCACGACCAACGCGCGCAACAACGATGACGACGATGACGATGACGGTCTGACCACCGGTCAGAAGGCCGCCATCGGCGTTCTGGGCGCACTCGCCGTAGGTGCGGTCCTGTCCAACAACCGCCGCGTCGTCGCCAACTCCGGCGACCGTGTCGTGGTCGAGCGTCAGGACGGCAGCTACGACGTTCTGAAGGACGACAACGCCCTTCTGCGTCAGCCGGGTAACGAGGTGCAGACCCGCACCTACGACGACGGCTCCAGCCGCCAGATCGTGACGCGCCCCGACGGGACCCAGATCGTCACGCTGCGCGATTCACAGCTGCGCGTCCTTCGCCGGACGAAGGTCTATCCGGACGGAGAGCAGGTCGTTCTCTTTGACGACACCGGGTCTGTCCAGCAGGTGAACGTCCAAACCCTGCCGGAGAACCAGCAGCCCGTCTTCAACTTCGCCGACACGTCGACCGCCGACGAAGCTGCCCTGCGCCGGGCTCTGTCCACGCAGGTCAACACGGACCGCAGCTACGCGCTCTACCAGGTGCGTGACATCCGTCAGGTGCGCGAACTCGCGCCGGCCATCGACGTCGAGGCAATCACCTTTGCCTCCGGCTCTTCGGCCATCTCCCCGGATGAAGCGCGCACGCTCGTGCAGCTGGGCCGTGCGATCAGCGACACGATCGCCGACAACCCGCGCGAGATGTTCCTCGTCGAAGGTCACACCGATGCGGTGGGCAACGCTGCCTACAACCTCGGCCTGTCCGACCGTCGCGCGGAGAGCGTCGCGCTCGCTCTGACCGAGTACTTCGACGTTCCGCCGGAGAACCTCGTGACCCAAGGGTACGGCGAGCAGTTCCTGAAGGTTGAGACGCTGTCCGCGGAACCTGCGAACCGCCGTGCCACAGTGCGCCGGATCACGCCGCTCCTGCAGCAGACGGCCTCCGCCCGGTAAACGGACGACACTAGGAAGATGAGAGGCGCGGGGGGACATTCTCCCCGCGCCTTTTTCGTGCGGCGAGGCACCTCACTGATGGGCTAGGGCACCCTCGGTCCGGCGCGCCTGCCCCGTGTCTTGCGGCACTCTGAGCCGACCGGACACCGCAACGTGCGTCCGCGCCGGGATGCGCAGGCGCGCCCGGGGTTGGCATCGCGTCTGGCGATCGGCTAAAGAGGCGCGGCAAGACAAGGGGGCTGGATCGCTCCCGGGGGCAGGCAGGGGCGCATGAGCAACAACGAAAGCTTCATCGACGAGGTGAACGACGAGGTTCGCCGGGACCGGCTCTTCAGGATGATGAAGCGCTGGGGCTGGATTCCGATCCTTCTCGTCGTGCTGCTCGTGGCCGGCGCCGCCTGGTACGAATATCGCCAGTCCCGCGAGATCGCGGAAGCGCGCGCGTTCGGGGATGCGGTCCTCACCGCCCTCGAACTTCCCGACGACGCTGCCCGCACCGATGCGCTGGCCGAGATCCGCGCTGCGGAAGGCGAGATGCCGGTCCTGTCGCTTCTCCTGGCCGCCGAACGGCTTGCCGGAAGCGATCCCGAAGCCAGTGCCGAGGCCCTGCGCCCGGTGGTGGCGGACGCCGATATTTCCCGCATCTACGGTGATCTGGCTGCCTTCAAGATGGTGCTTCTCGGCGAGGCCGGCGGCGTGGACAACACGACGCGCGCCCAGCTTCTGGAGCGTATCGCGACCCCCGGCGCGCCCTACAGGGCGCTGGCGATGGAGCAACAGGCCATCGATCTCGCCGCGGCGGGCGAGGACGACCAGGCGCTGGAGCTGGCGCAGTCGCTGCTCGACGAGCCGAACCTGACCCAAGGCTTGATCCGGCGCGTCACGCAGTTGATTGTGGCGCTCGAGGGCGAACCGGAGTCCGAAGCGGGCTGACGGCTGCGCCGAGATAGCCACGCCCCCCGCATGGGGGCAGCGCCTCCCGGACTAGGCGGGGGGCAGGACGCGACAGAACCGGGGCATACCCGGAGGCACGAGGGACGAAGGCGTGAAGGCATTCAGCATTCTGGCGGGAGCGGCACTGGCCAGCCTCGCGCTCACCGGCTGCAACCGTGAGACGATCCTCCCCGGAGAGCGCATCGGCGTCCGCGACGTGCTCGACATGGGCAGTGTCGAAGGGGAGTTGCCGCCTGCCGGCGCGCGCGCCTTCGCCGCTCCGGCGCAGGTCAATCATACCGAGTGGACCCACCGGAACGGCACCGCCCGGCACGAGATCCAGCACCCCGCTCTCGCCACCTCCCTCACCCGGATCTGGACGGCGAATATCGGCGAGGGAGACACCCGCAAACAGCGCATCACCGCCGATCCCGTCGTCTCCGGCGGCCGCGTCTTCACCCTCGACAGCGCATCCACCGTCAGCGCGCACAGCACGTCGGGCGCGCTTCTGTGGACCCGCAATCTTCGCCCCGCGGGCGAGAGCAGCCGCGGCGCGTCCGGCGGCGGCCTCGCGATCGGGGGCGGGCGGCTCTTCGTGTCCACCGGTTACGGCGAACTCCGCGCGCTCGATCCGGCCACCGGCGCCGAGATGTGGGAGCAGGAATTCGACGGCCCGATCTCCGGCGCGCCGACCGTGATGGGCGATCTGGTCTACGTCTCCACCCGCGATGCACGGGCATTCGCCGTCGGCGCCGCGAACGGACGCCTTCAATGGCAGGTCGCCGCCGCGCCGACGGACAGCGTGATGGTCAACGGCGCGGGCCCCGCCGCCTCGGATGGCGCGGTCGTCTTCCCGTTCGGGTCGGCCGAACTCGTCACCACGCTGCCCATGGGCGGTCTCCAGCTCTGGAACGCGACCCTTGCGGGCAAGCGCCTCGGTCGCGCCTGGGCCGGCGTTACGGACATCACCGGCGATCCTGTGATCGACGGCAACGTCGTCTATGCCGGCAGCCCCTCCGGCCGCGTCGCCGCGTTCGAGCTGGGCACCGGGGAGCGTCTCTGGACCGCGCGGGAGGGAGCGATGAGCCCCGTCTGGCCCGCCGGCGGATCGGTCTTCCTCGTGTCCGACATCAACGAGCTGGTGCGCCTCGACGCGGCAACCGGCCAGAAGATCTGGGCGAACCCGCTCCCCTTCTTCACCAACGACGCCCCGAAACGTCGCCGGGACATCTACACCCATTACGGGCCTGTCCTTGCCGGCGGGCGGCTCTGGGTCGGCTCCTCGGACGGTCTCCTCCGGGCCTTCTCCCCCGAAACCGGCGGTCTCCTGGCGCAGGTCGAGCTGCCGGGCGGAGCGAGCACGAACCCGGTCGTCGCGGGCGGGACGCTCTACATCGTTTCGGGATCCGGGCAGCTTCACGCCTACCGCTGAGGGCGATGCACAGATCCGACCGGCATTTACACGGGGGGTGAAGCCCGTGTAAGGGGCCGATCCTGACCGGAGCACCGCCATGACCTTTTCGCTCGCCCTCGTGGGCCGCCCGAACGTGGGCAAGTCCACCCTCTTCAACCGCCTCGTCGGCAAGCGCCTCGCGCTGGTGGACGACCGTCCCGGCGTCACCCGCGATCTGCGGGAGGGGGAGGGCCGTCTCGGCGATCTGCGGTTCACCGTCATCGACACGGCCGGTCTCGAGGAGGCAACGGACGAAAGCCTCGAGGGACGGATGCGCAAGCTCACCGAGCGGGCGGTGGCCGAGGCGGATGTCTGTCTCTTCATGCTCGACGCCCGTGCAGGCGTGACCCCGACGGACGAACTCTTCGCGGGCATTCTCCGCAAGGGCGCGAAGAACGTGCTTCTCGCCGCCAACAAGGCCGAGGGCAGCGCCGCGGATGCCGGCATCTTCGAGGCCTACGGTCTTGGCCTCGGCGAGCCGATCCGCCTGTCCGCCGAACACGGCGAGGGCATGTCGGACCTTCATGCCGCGCTCATGCCTCTGGCCGATGCCTATGCCGAACGTGCCGCCAGAGAGGCGCCCGAGACGGATGTCACCCTGCCGGACGAGCTGGAGGAGGATGGCGAGGACTTCGACGCGCCGAACCCCCGTGCCGCCATCACCGCCGCACGCCCCCTTCAGGTCGCGGTCGTGGGCCGTCCGAATGCCGGCAAGTCCACGCTGGTGAACAAGATCCTCGGGGAGGATCGCCTGCTGACCGGCCCGGAGGCGGGCATCACCCGCGACGCGATCTCCCTCCGGATCGACTGGAAGGACGTGCCCATGCGCGTCTTCGACACCGCCGGGATGCGCCGAAAGGCCAAGGTGGTGGAGAAGCTGGAGAAGCTCTCCGTCGGCGATGGCCTCCGCGCGGTGAAGTTCGCCGAGGTGGTGGTGATCCTGCTCGACGCGGAAATCCCCTTCGAAAGTCAGGATCTCCGGATCGCCGACCTCGCCGAGCGGGAGGGAAGGGCGGTCGTCGTCGCGGTGAACAAGTGGGACGTGGAGGAGGACCGGCAAGGCAAGCTGGCGGAGCTGAAGGAGGCTTTCGAGCGCCTCCTGCCGCAGCTTCGCGGCGCTCCCCTCGTCACCGTCTCCGCCAAGACCGGCCGAGGCCTCGACCGGCTGCATGACGCGATCCTGAAGGCGCATGACGTCTGGAACCGGCGCGTCCCGACGTCCCGTCTCAACCAGTGGCTCTCGGCAATGACGGAAGCGCACCCGCCGCCGGCGCCCGGCGGCCGCCGCATCCGCCTGCGCTACATGACGCAGGCGAAGACCCGGCCGCCCGGCTTCGTGCTGATGTGCTCCCGTCCCGAGGCGCTCAACGATTCCTACCGGCGCTACCTCGTGAACGGCTTGCGCACCGATTTCGACATGCCGGGGACGCCGATCCGTCTCTTCGTGCGCGGGCAGGGGGATCAGAACCCCTACAAGAACCGCACCAAGTCCACGCCCTCGCGTCTGCGCAAGCACCTGGGCAAGGGGCCCGCAGGCGGCTACTGACGGGCCGCAGGTCCGCTGCCGCGCGCCCTCATGTTGCCCGGGTTTGACGACCGGGGCCGTTCATCTTTCGAGAAATACCCCGGGGGGAGCCGGAGGCGGGGGGCAGCGCCCCCCTTCACCCTCAGACCAGCTCGCCGGCTGCGGACAGATGGGTCCGGCCGCCGAGCCAGGGGGCGAGGGCCTCCGGCAGGGCGACGGAGCCGTCCTCGCGCTGGCCGTTCTCCAGCACCGCGATGAGGGTGCGCCCGACGGCAAGGCCGGAGCCGTTCAGCGTATGGACGAAATCGGGCTTGCCGCCGCCCTCGGGACGGTAGCGGGCATTCATCCGGCGCGCCTGAAAATCGCCGCAGAAGCTGACGGATGAGATCTCCCGGTAGGTGTCCTGTCCCGGCAGCCAGACTTCCAGGTCATAGGTCTTGCGGGCGCCGAACCCCATGTCCCCCGCGCAGAGGGTCATCGTGCGGTAGGCGAGGCCGAGGCGGTCGAGAATGTCCTCGGCGCATCCGCGCATCCGCTCCAGCTCCTCCTCGCCTTTGTCCGGATGCGTGACCGAAACCATCTCCACCTTCTCGAACTGGTGCTGGCGCAGCATCCCGGAGGTGTCCCTCCCGGCGCTGCCGGCTTCGGAGCGGAAGCAGAGCGAATGGGCGGTCATGCGGCGGGGCAGGGTGGCCTCGTCGAGGATATCGCCCTGCACGATGTTCGTCAGGGTCACCTCCGATGTCGGGATCAGCCAGAGCCCCTCGCGCAGAAGGTAGCTGTCCTCGCCGAACTTCGGAAGCTGGCCGGTGCCGATCATGGCTTCCTCGCGGACCATGACCGGACCGTTCACCTCCAGAAGCCCGTTTTCGGAAATGTGCGTCTCGAGCATGAACTGGGCGAGGGCGCGGTGGATGCGGGCGATGGCGCCGGTCAGAAGGACGAAGCGGGCGCCCGACAGCTTGGCGGCGGTCTCGAAATCCATGCCGGCGCGGACGCCGGGGATATCGAAATGCTCCTTCGGCGCGAAGTCGAAGCTCGGCGGCGCGCCGCGGCGGTGCAACTCGACATTGCCGTCCTCGTCTTCGCCTTCGGGCACGTCCGCCAGCGGCAGGTTCGGCAGGCCGAGCAGCTCCGCGCGCAACTCGGCGTCGCGCGACTTGGCCTCCTCGTCGAGGCGGGCGATCTCGTCCTTCTTCTGCCCGACGAGGGCGCGAAGGCGCTCGAATTCGGCCTCGTCGCCGGAGGCCTTTGCCTTGCCGACTTCCTTGGAGGCCGCGTTGCGCTCCGCCATCGCCGCCTCGGAGCGGGTGATCGCATCGCGCCGTGCGGCGTCGAGGGCGAGGAGGCGCTCGGACGCGGCCGCCACGCCGCGCCGGGCAAGGCCGGCGTCGAAGGCGGCGGGATCGTCGCGGATAAGGCGGATATCGTGCATGTCGCGGGCTCGCTACTGTCCTGACTGATGTCTGGTCCGCCTTATGGCTCATCGAGGCGCCGGGAGGAACCGCCGAGATGGCGCGGGGGCGGCTCGGTACCGTGGCGCGACAGACGGGAGCGGAGCGATGGAGGCGCCGCCGCGTCCCGCGCCTCTATGCCGCGCCCCTCGCGGCCCTGCCACGGGCAGCTTGGGCCTTGAGCGTCTTGCGCCAGAGGCCACCCCGCCATAGGTTGCCGGCCAATTCGCCGGGTCGTCGTCGCGACCCGGCCGACCCGTCACGAGAAGGAAGTCCAGATGTTCGCAACGCCCGCCTACGCACAGGCTGCCGGCGCCGGTGGGGCAGGAGCCCTGATGCAGTTCCTGCCGCTCATCCTCATCTTTGCCATCATGTGGCTGCTGCTGATCCGTCCCCAGCAGAAGAAGGTGAAACAGCACCGCGCCATGGTGGAAGCGCTGCGCCGCGGTGACATGGTCGTCACGCAAGGCGGGCTGATCGGCAAGGTCTCCAAGGTCAAGAGCGACGACGAGCTCGAGATCGAACTGTCCGAAGGCGTCCGCGTCCGCGTGGTGCGCGCGACGATCGCGCAGGTCATGTCCAAGACCGAGCCCGCCCAGGCCGAGAGCTGAGGCTGAGAGGCACATGCTGAAGATCCCGCTTTTTAGCCGGCTGGTCATCATCGGGCTGGTTCTGGCGGGGCTCATCGCCGCCCTGCCGAACCTCTTCTACGACCGGGTCGAAACCCACAACGACGCGCTTCGGACCATCGAGTCCGCCGGCGCAACGGCTGAGGCGGAGGCCGATGCCTCCGTCTGGCCAAGCTACCTTCCGGCCAACCTCGTCAACCTCGGCCTCGACCTTCGGGGCGGGGCCTACCTTCTTGCCGAGGTCGCCGTGGATCAGGTCTACGGCGACAGGATGGACGCCTACTGGCCCGAGATCCGCGATGCCCTGCGCAGCGAGCGCGACACCGTCGGCGCGGTCCGCAGGGTGAACGCCCCGGAGGGCCAGCTTCGTCTGCAGATCGAGAATGCGGACGGCATGGCCACCGCGCTCGAGGTCGTGCGCAACATCTCCCGCCCCGTGGTCAGCCTCACCGGCGCCGGCTCGAACGACATCGAGGCGAGCGCCAGTGGCAACGTGATCACCGTGCAGCTCTCCGAAGCGGAGCAGGTCGCCACCGACGACCGCACCATGCAGCAGAGCCTCGAGATCATCCGCCGCCGCGTGGACGAGGCCGGCACCCGCGAGCCCTCCATCCAGCGGCAGGGCGCCGACCGCGTGGTCATCCAGGTCCCGGGCGTCGGCTCCGCGCAGGAGGTCAAGGACCTCATCGGCACGACGGCGCAGCTCACCTTCAACCCGGTCGTCACGCGGACGACCAATCCCAACGAGGCCCCCGGGCCGCTCAACGTGCTGCTGCCGGCGGCCGACGAGGAGGGCGTCTACTATGTCCTCGAGCAGTCGCCCGTCGTCACCGGCGAGCAACTCACCGACAGCCAGCCGACCTTCGACCAGAACGGCCGCCCGGCCGTCTCCTTCCGGTTCAATCCGCAGGGCGCCCGCCGCTTCGGGGATTACACCCAGGAGAACATCGGCTCCCCCTTCGCGATCGTGCTGGATGACGAGGTGATTTCCGCCCCGGTCATCCAGGCGCATATCGCCGGCGGCTCCGGCATCATCACCGGCAACTTCTCGGTCGAGGAAAGCAACAACCTCGCCGTGCTTCTGCGCGCCGGTGCGCTGCCGGCCGAGATCTCGTTCCTTCAGGAACGCTCCATCGGCCCCGAGCTCGGCGCCGACAGCATCCAGGCCGGCACCATCGCCTGCATCGTGGGCGGGATCGCGGTTCTGGCCTTCATGTGGGCAAGCTACGGCCTCTTCGGGTTCTTCGCCAACATCGCGCTGCTGATCAACGTTGGCCTGATCTTCGGGCTCCTGTCCGTTATCGGCGCCACGCTGACCCTGCCGGGCATCGCCGGGATCGTTCTCACGATCGGCATGGCGGTGGATGCCAACGTGCTCGTCTTCGAGCGCATCAAGGAGGAGCTGAAGACGGCGCGGGGTCCGGCACGGGCCATCGAACTGGGCTACGAGCGGGCGATCAGCGCCATCGTGGACGCCAACTTCACCACCTTCATCGCGGCCGTCATCCTCTTCACGCTCGGCTCCGGCCCGGTTCGCGGCTTCGCCGTCACCCTCGGCCTCGGCATCGTGACCTCCGTCTTCACGGCAATCTGGGTCACGCGCCTGATCGTCGTGACGTGGTTCGAGCGCCGCCGCCCCAGGACGATCGAGATCTGACATGCGTTTGAGACTTGTTCCCCAAGAGACCGACTGGAACTTCTTCAAGTTCTGGAAGATCACCTTCGGCGCGTCGGTCCTGGCGGTCATCGCCTCCATCGTGCTGTTCTTCACCGTGGGTCTGAACCTCGGCATCGACTTCCTCGGCGGGACCACCATCCGCACCGAGAGCCCCGCGGCGGTGGATGTGGGCGAGTATCGCTCCGCCCTCGCCGAGCTCGGCCTCGGGGACGTGGCGATCACCGAAGTGTTCGATCCCTCCTTCGGCCCGGACGAGAACGTCGCCCAGGTGCGCATCCAGGCGCAGGAGGGCGAGGAAGCCATCACGGAGCAGAAGATCGCCACCGTCGAGGCCGCGCTTCAGGAGGTGAACCCGGAGATCCGCTTCACCTCTGTGGAGAGCGTCGGGCCCGAAGTGTCCGGCGAGTTGATCTGGGACGCGGTCCTCTCCGTTCTGGCGGTCATGGGCGCCGTCCTCGTCTACGTCTGGCTGCGCTTCGAGTGGCAGTTCAGCGTGGGCGCCGTCGCGGCCCTGATCCACGACGTGATCGTCACCATCGGCATCTTCTGCCTGCTGCAGCTTCCGTTCGATCTTTCGATCATCGCGGCGCTCCTGACCATCGTCGGCTATTCGCTGAACGATACCGTCGTCGTGTTCGACCGGGTTCGCGAGAACTTGCGGAAGTTCAAGACGATGCCGCTTCGGCAGCTGATGAACCTGTCGCTGAACGAGACCCTGAGCCGCACGGCGATGACGTCCTTCACGACGCTGATCGCGCTCATCGCCCTCTATATCCTCGGCGGCGACGTGATCCGCGGCTTCGTCTTCGCGATGATCTGGGGCATCGTCATCGGCACCTATTCCTCCGTCTTCGTCGCCGGCACGATCCTGCTGCGTCTCGGGGTAAAGCGGGACTGGTCGAAGGAGAAGGGCGGGGACAGCCCGGCCGGAACGCAGTTCACCAGCACCGATGCCTGACGCGATCCTGGCGGCCCTGGCCCTTCCGGGGGCCGGGGTCGTCGCCGGGGCCGCACTCGTCGCCGGCTTCGTCTACGGCTTCGCGGGCTTCGGCGCCTCCCTCGTTTACATGCCGGTGGCGGGCCTCGTCCTGGGGCCGGAAGCGGCGGTCGTCACCTTCGTCCTCTCGGGGCTCGGAGCCCTCGTCTCGGTGCTGCCCGGCGCGCTTCGGATCGCGGACCGGAGGGGCCTTGCGACCACGCTGGCCGGCGCCATCGCCCTCCTGCCGGTCGGGCTCGTCATCCTCACCACGGTCGACCCGGTGCCGCTTCGCTGGGCGGTCTGCACGATCATCGCGGCAACGCTGGTGGCGCTCGCCTTCGGCTGGCGCTATCAGACCCGCCCCCACTGGTCCGCGCGTCTCGGCGTCGGCGTGACGACGGGGGTGCTCGGCGGGGCGACGGGGCTCATGTCCCCCATCCTGATCCTTTTCCACCTGAGCGGCGACCGCCCCCCGCGGGAGATCCGCGCGGAGACGGGCGCGTTCCTCGCGATCCTGAACGCGGCGCTTCTGCCGGGGCTGTGGTGGCGGGGCGTTGTGAGCGCGGAGCTGCTCTGGCTGGGGCTCCTGCTCCTGCCGCTCTACACGCTCGGAAGTTGGGCGGGGACGGCCGCCTTCACCCCGGCATCGGGACCGCGTTACCGCCCCTTTGCCTATGCCGTGGTGGCAGGCTCGGTGCTGATCGGGCTTCCCATCTTCGACTGAAGGCCCGCCGCGCCTATATCGGGGGCGACGGAGCGAGAAGGAGACCATCCATGCAGATGACCGACATGCAGTTCGGGGCCGCGCGTCCGGTGGACGGGTACGGGCCGGGCTTCTTCCGCGTTGCCGGTGAGGTTCATCACGGCCCGATGATCGCCGCGCCGGACGGCGTGCATCCCTGGCGCGGCATGGAGGCGCCGGAGGAGATCGCGGCGCTGGCGGGGCAGGTCGACGTGGTTCTGCTCGGAACGGGCGCTGATCCTGCACATCTACCCGCGGAGTTCCGCGCCGCGCTCGAGGAGGCCGGGATCGGCGTCGATGCCATGTCCTCCCCCTCCGCCTGCCGCACCTACAATGTCTGCCTTGCCGAGGGGCGGCGGGTCGCGCTGGCGGCCCTCCCGGTCTGATCCCGGGCCCCGCGGCATTTCCTCTGGTCCGCCCCCGCGGCCCCTGCTAGAGGGTGGAGCATGGGCATGACGTCTCACCTTCTCCGCCGCCGACGCGGCGCCTGACGGACCCGCCGGTTCACCGGCCGGGGCGCCTCTCTTTTGCGCCCCATGTTGACAGCCCCTCGCCCTCGCGGCACTTCCCAGATCACATGTAGTTGAGGACCAGGATGATGATCCCCTCCCTTTTGCCGACCTACTCGCGCGCGCCCCTCCGGTTTGTCCGGGGCAACGGCTCCTGGCTGGAGACGGAGGATGGCCGCCGATTTGTCGATCTGGGGGCCGGGATCGCGGTGAACGTCCTCGGTCATGCGGCGCCCGAACTCGTCTCGGCGCTGACCGAACAGGCCGGCAAGCTCTGGCATGTCTCCAACCTCTACGACATCCCACTCCAGCAGAAGCTGGCGGACCGGCTGGTCGAGCTGACCTTCGCCGATACGGTCTTCCTGACCAACAGCGGCACCGAATCCTGCGAGCTCGCGGTGAAGATGGCGCGCAGGTACTGGCACGAGAAGGGCACGCCCGAACGCAACGTGATCCTGACCTTCGAGGGGGCCTTCCACGGCCGCTCCTCCGCCGGGATCGCAGCCTCTGGCGGAGAGAAGATGGTGGGCGGCTTCGCCCCGATCCTGCAGGGGTTCCGCAAGCTCGGATTCGGCGACCTCGCGGCGGTGGAGGCGGAGATCCGCAAGGCGGACGTCGCCGCGCTCCTGATCGAGCCGATCCAGGGCGAGGCCGGTATCCGCCCGGTGCCCGAGGAGGACCTGAAGCGGCTCCGGACGCTCTGTGACGAGACCGGCGTCCTTCTGATCCTCGACGAGGTTCAAAGCGGCGTCGGCCGGACCGGACGGCTCTTCGCCCATGAACTGGCCGGTATCACGCCGGACATCATGATGGTCGCCAAGGGCATCGGCGGCGGCTTTCCCCTCGGCGGGGTTCTCGCGACGGCCGAGGCCGCGTCCGGGATGACCCTCGGCACGCACGGGACGACCTATGGTGGCAACCCGCTCGCCTGCTCGGTCGCCCTCGCGGTTCTGGAGAAGGTGGGGGAGCCCGCCTTTCTCGATGCCGTTGCGGCGAAGGGCGAGGCGTTGACGAAGCGGCTGGAGGCGCTCGTGGAGGCGCATCCCGGCGTCTTCCAAGCGGTGCGAGGGCCGGGGCTGATGATCGGTCTCGTTTGCACCGTGCCCAACACCGAGGTCGTCGCGGCCTGCTACGACGCCGGGGTCATCGTGATCCCGGCCGGAAACAACGTGGTGCGCCTCCTGCCGGCGCTGAACATCGGCGAGGATGATATCGCCGAAGGGCTCGCGCGGATCGACGCCGCAGCCAAACGGATCGAGGAGAACGCGGCATGAGCCATTTTCTGGACATCGACACGACGGCGCCGGAGGATCTGCGGCGGATGATCGACGAGGGGCGGCGGATCAAGGCGGACCGGGCCGGCAAGCCCAAGGGCACCCCCGATGCCGAGCAGCCGTTCAAGGACCGCGTGGTGGCGCTCATCTTCGAGAAGCCTTCGACCCGGACGCGCGTCTCCTTCGACGTCGGCGTTCGGCAGATGGGCGGCGAGACGCTCGTGCTCTCCGGCGCTGAGATGCAGCTCGGTCATGGCGAGACCATCGCGGACACTGCCCGCGTCCTCTCCCGTTACGTCGATATGATCGCGATCCGCACCTTCGACGCGGCGACGCTGCAGGAGCTGGCGGACAATGCCGACGTGCCCGTGATCAACGGTCTGACGAATGCCAGCCACCCGTGCCAGATCATGGCGGACATCATGACCTTCGAGGAGCATCGGGGGCCGATCGGCGGCAAGAAGGTCGTGTGGACGGGGGACGGCAACAACGTCTGTGCCTCGTTCATCCATGCAGCCGGGCAGTTCGGCTTCGATTTCGTCTTCACCGGGCCCGAAACGCTGGAACCGCCGGTCAAGGTGATGGAGGCCGCGCGGGCGAAGGGCGTCTCGGTGAGCGTGGAGCGCGACGCCGGGAAGGCGGTCGAGGGGGCGGACCTCGTCGTCACCGATACGTGGCTGTCGATGCATGACGCGCAATCGGCTCGGGAGCGACGCCACAATCAGCTTCGCCCCTACCAGGTCAACGACGCGCTCATGGATGCGGCCGGGCCGGACGCGTTGTTCATGCATTGCCTGCCGGCGCATCGCGGCGAGGAGGTGACGAGCCAGGTCATGGACGGTCCGCGCTCGGTGATCTTCGACGAAGCGGAGAACCGCCTGCACGCCCAGAAAGCGGTCATGCGGTGGTGCCTCGGCGCGCTCTGACGCGAAGAGGGCGGGCGGCCATTTGCCGCCTGGAAAGGCCGGGGATCTCCGCCGGAGTGAGTGTCTGTTTCTCGAAAGGCAGCCGGTAGCGGGCGCGTCCAATGGGCGCGCCCGTTTGCTTCAAGGCCTGCGGGCGATAGGTTCTGATGCGAAACTGGACTATCGGGAGACGACACATGGCCACCACGGCACGGATCGGACTGGCAGGGCTCGGCACTATGGGCAGCGCGCTGGCTCTCAACATCGCCGAGAAGGGATTTCCCGTGGCGGTCTGGAACCGGAACACGGCCCATATTACCGAGGTGATGGAGGAGGCCGGGCCGCTTCGCGATGCCCTCGTTCCCTCCGAGACGCTGGAGGAACTGGTGGCGGCCATCGCTCCGCCGCGGGCGATCATCATCATGGTCAAGGCCGGGGCGCCTGTCTTCGAGACCATCGAGAAGCTGGTGCCGCTCCTCGACAAGGGTGACACGCTGATCGATGCCGGCAACGCCGATTTCAACGATACCCGCGCCACCGAGAAACGACTGCGCGAGAAGGGCATCCACTTCATCGGGATGGGCGTCTCGGGCGGCGAGGATGGCGCCCGGCACGGCCCGTCCATCATGGTGGGGGGCGATGCCTCCGCTTACGAGCCGATCCGCGATATCGTGGAGGCCATCGCCGCGACCTACGAAGGCGACCCCTGCGCCGCGCGCCTCGGGCCGGACGGAGCCGGGCATTTCGTGAAGACGGTGCATAACGGCATCGAATACGCCGACATGGAACTGATCGCTGAGGCTTCCGGGCTGATGCGCAAGGGCCAGGGCAAGTCCCCGGCTGAGATCGCAAAGGTGTTCGGCCGCTGGAACGAGGGCCGTCTGCAGTCCTATCTCTGCGAAATAACGGAGAAGGTCCTGTCGGCCACCGACCCCGAGACGGGCAAGCCTGCGGTCGACCTGATCGTGGACGAGGCGGGCCAGAAGGGGACCGGTCGCTGGACCCTGATCGAGGCGCTCAAGCTGGGGCAGTCCGCCTCCACCATCGAGGCGGCGGTGGCGGCGCGTTCGTGGTCTGCGATGAGCGGGCTCCGGGCCGAGGGCGCGAAAGCTTTCGGCGAGGCGGACGGTCCAGCGCCGGCGCTCTCCGAAGACGATCTCGGCCGGGCGCTCCTCGCCGCGCGTATCCTCGCCTACGGTCAGGGGTTCCTGCTTCTGAAGGCCGCCTCCGACGAGTTCGGATGGGATATCGACCTCGCGCGCGTGGCCGAGATCTGGCGCGCCGGCTGCATCATCCGCTCTTCGCTTCTCGACGATATTGCGGCGGCGATCCGGGACGGTCTGCCGGAGGGCGCACTGCATCTGGCTCCGGCGTTCCGCGAGCCGCTGGTGAACGGCGCGCCTGCGCTCAGGCAGGTGGTGACGCAAAGCGTGACGGCCGGCCTTCCTGCGACCGGCTTCGCCTCCGCGCTGTCCTACTTCGACAGCATGCGGCAGGGACGCGGAACGGCCGATCTTATCCAGGGATTGAGGGATTTCTTCGGGCGGCACGGCTTCGAACGCGTGGGCGCCGAGGGCGTCCATCACGGGCCATGGTGGGACTGAGCCGGCTCGCCGCCGCGGCGGCCCTGTGCCTCGCGGCGGCGCCCGCGGTCTGCGAAGAGCAGGCGGGCGCGCGGTTCGCGGACGCGTTCCTCGAGGGGGACGTGGACGCTCTCTGGGCGGCGATGACGCCCGAGATGAAGGAGGCCGTCAGTAGCCGAGAAACCTTCGAAGAAATCCGCGCGGAAATTCTGGCGGAACTCGGCGAGGAGGTTGCCGTCCGCGCCGAGATCACGACCCACGAGGGCGGGCTCGAGATCTACCGTAGGATCGGACGCTGGAGCGGCACCGACCGGCCCGTCGAGATACGCATCACCCTCGATGCGGCGGGCAACGTCGCCGGCTTCTGGGTACGTCCGCAGGCTGTCGCGGTGGAGAGCCGGTTCCTGGACTACCGGACGAAAGCGGATCTGCGACTGCCTGTGAGCGGGAAGTGGTACGTGGTCTGGGGCGGACGGAGCGTGGAGGAGAACTACCATGCCGTCGATCCCGCTCAGCGCTTCGCGATGGACCTCCTCGTGCTGGAGGATGGCGAGAGTTTCGCGGGGGACCGGACAGACCTGTCGTCGTACCATTGTTGGGGCAGGGAAGTCCGCGCCCCGGCGGCCGGCAAGATCGTTCGCGCGGTGGGTGACCTTTCCGACCAGCCGATCGACGCAACGGATGCGACGCATCCGGCCGGCAATCATGTCGTGATCGACTTCGGGTCAGGGGAGTTCGGCTTTCTCGCGCATTTTCAGGCGGGAAGCGTGGCCGTGGCGGAGGGGGACACGGTCGGCGCCGGGGATCTCCTTGGCCTGTGCGGCAACAGCGGGAACACCACCGAGCCGCACCTGCATTTTCATCTGCAAACTACTCCGATCCTCGGAGACGGGGAGGGCCTTCCGGCTCAGTTCCTGGATTATGTCGCGGATGGCGGCGACGTGGCGCGCGGGGAGCCGGCGCGCGGGCAGACCGTCTCCCCGGCCAAGTAATCTCAGACCGGAAGCGGCCCGTCTCCGTTCGCGGGGGGAGCCGTCCGATCGTCCGTGACCGGGGTCCCATCCGGCTCCGGATCGCCCGTGGGCTGAGGCTCGGGGTCTCTCGCCGGGACAGGATCGCCGGGGCCGCCCGCGCCTGCGGTTGCCCCCTCCGCGCGCGACTCCTCAGTCTCTCCCCACCGCTCGGCTGCGGCATCAATGGCGCGCCCGGCGCCGGCTTTCTTTTCGAGTTCCATGGCTCTCTCCTGCATGGTCACCTGGATGCAATCTCCGGGGGAGCACTCTGTTCCGGCGGCCCGGCATCCGGTCGCGGAGAGGCGCCGATGCTGATCGAAAAAGAGGCGGCAGGCCCGAGGCGGCGATGGGTGTCTTCCGGGGATACGATGCACGGAGCGCGCAGAAAAACGCCCCCGCGGAACTCCGCGAGGGCGTCGTGTGGTTCGGAGGGCCCGAACCCAAGTAGAAGGTCGATCAGGCCGCGGCGGGGTTCACCTTGCCTTCGGCGATCTTCGTCATGTGGTCGTCGCCATCATACGACGCGTCGAGGCACTTATCGAGCTTCGTGACATCGTCGGACAGCTCCAGGCGCTCGGCAAAGGCCTTGACGCAGCCATAGCCGGCGATCGCGTAATGGGCCATGCGCTGGTACTGCGTGATGATCATCGCATCCTGCGTGTCTTCATCGCCGAACTCTTCGTCGAGCGCATGCGCCTTCGCTTCGGCAGCGAGGCCTTCCATGCCCTTGCAGTGCTCGCCGGTCGGATCGACGCCGTGGGCCTTGCAGAGGTCGGACATGGTGCTCATGCCGTTCTCGATGCCATCCACGCCGGCCTGGAGGGCCTTCTTGAGCTCCTCGTTCTTGGCGGCGTTCACGAGCTTGGACGTCACGTCGCGGGATTGCTTGCAGGCGCTGTAGAGGTCCTGAAGCTGATCGATGTAGATGTCCTTGAGGCTGTTCATGGCCATGGGTCTTACCCTCCTTGCGGGTCACGTTATGTGCTGCCGGGTGAACGTCCGCCTCTGAGTGAGGTTCCGGTTTGAACAAAAAGACCGGGCAGGGCCGAATGGGCCGCAAACCCGGTCAGACACCATCCTGATGCCGCAGTTCGCTCAGCGCAGCGGTCGCTCGTCGGGCGCGGACGGAAACCAGCTCGTATCGAGGGCGGCGTAACGGTCCCGGAAGTCGATCTGCCGCTCCATCTCCTCGCGGTCGAGCAGACGGTAATAGGGGCGCTCCACCTGTATCCGGCCCCTGCGAATGAAGTCCTGCATCATGCGGTTCACGTAGACCGGCGTCGTCCCGATGGCCTGCCCGATTTCGGCCTGGCTCATCGGGATCCGGAAGCGGTTTCCGGTTCCGACATTGGCGACGGCCAGCCGCGCGCGCAGGTCGAGGAAGAAATGGATGAGGCGGTCCTCGCCGGAATAGATCGCCATTGCCGTCTGCTTGTCCCTGAGGGCGGTCTGATCGACGCCGCTCACGCTCATCAGCAAGGAGGCAAGACGCGGCAGGCGACCGAAGAGCTTGGTGACGGCATCGCGGGGAAAGGGACAGACCGTGCCGTCGGTCTGCATTACGGTCTCATGGCCGGCATTGTCGGCGCCGAGTTCCGCAAGTCCGACGATCTCGCCGGGCAGGAAGATCCGGCTGATCGCGGTCTTGCCCTTGAACTCCGCCCTGGCCACGAGCCAGCCTTCCTTAACGATGAAGATGGGCGCGTCATGCGCGTCGGTGTCGATGATGACGTCGCCGGCCGCGTGTTGCTGCTCCGTATCCTCGAGGGTCGCGATGAAGTCCTTCTCTTCCTCGGACAGGGCCATGTACCGGGTGAGACGCGCAACGAGGCAACTTTCCACGCTCAAGGGTCCTTTCTGTAAATCCGCCGGCGACGTCGTACGTCACCGGCGGATTTTTCGAGAGTATCACGAACTGATTGTCAACGGGACCGATCAGTCCTTGTCGTGGGCCTTCTGCGCGGCATCGCCGATGCGCGCCGCGGTTTCCTTGACCTTGGCCTCGGCCTCGTCGACCGCCGCGCGGCCGTCGGGCATGTCGGGCGCCGCTTCGCGGGCCTGAGCCATGGTTTCGCGGGCCACGGTCTCGGCTTCGCCCGCCGCGGCTTTCGCGGCGCGCTCCAGACGATCCCGCTCGTCACGATAGATGGCTTCAGCTTCATCCATCATGTGATCGGAGTAGTCGCCGAAGGTGTCATCCTCGAACCGGGTGCGGGGCAGGGCGGCGCCGACGGCGGCACCAAGCGCCAGGAACGCTGCACCGACCACGAGGGGCTGGTCGTGGTAGAAGGCGCGCGCCTTTGCGCTGCCCTCGTTGTAATACTGCTCGGCACTGATGCGCGCCTCGATGGCGCGTTCCCGTGCCGCAATCACCCGGCGGCGGGCTTCATCGGACATGTGCTCGGTTCCTTCCGAAATGCGCTCACGAAGATCATGCACCGCGGAGGAGACGCGGCCGGCGCCCTCGCTGGCGCTCGCCTGAGCGGAGTAATAGCCGGATTTCGCATCGGCCTTGGCATGATGAAGGCGAGCCTTCGTCGCGTACTTCGCTTCGCTGGCCTTGCCGCTCACCTTGCCGCGCGCATCGTAGTAAGCGCCGGTCGCCTTGTGCCGGGCGTGGCTGAGGCTGCCGCGAGCCTTCGACTTGGCGCGGGACAGGCGGGAGGCCGACTTGCTCCAGCTGCTCGATGCGCCGGACGCCGCAGAGCCGGGGATCGTGCCGGTGCCGGTGTAGGACCGGCGGCCGGCGCTCGCGCCCTCCAGTTCGGCTTCGGCGGCCGCGACACGGGCGTCGAAGTCGGTGGCATAGGGATCGCGGCGAAGGCCCGGGGAGGTCGGACGGTAGGCCGGATCGTAGGCAACCGGGGCCGGGGCGGGCGCGGGATGACGACGCTTGGTAGGCGACGAGGAGGACGAGGAAGGTCCGAAGACCAGCCACGCAATCCCGGCGCCCGTCAGGGCCAGAGCCACGGGGTTGGCCTTGACGCTGTTGCCGAGCGAGCGGCCGATCTCGCCGCCGTTCTTCCGAACGCTGTCCGACGCGGTATGCAGGAAGCTGTCGAACGAGAGGCTGTCCTGGAGCGCTTCGAGGGTCTTGGTGAGGGCCGAACGCTCGTCTTCGATATCGCGCTCGATCTCGCTGGGTGACCGGTTCTGACCGTCAGCCATGGTTTGTCTCCTTGTAGGTATCGCGCACCGCTTCGGCGTCGCGCTTGATATTCTTGGTGGTCCGGGTCGGCGCGAGGCTCGTGCCCTTGAGATCGTGGGACCCCTTGGCGACAAGGGCGAAGGCGATGACCGCGAGGGCCACGCCGACGATGAGGGACGCCCAGCCCGGCTCGAGACCGGTTTCGGCGAGCGCCGCGACAAGCGCGGCGGCGAGCACGTTCAGCGCCACGAGGGCTATGATGCCCGCGGCGGCGAGAAGGCCGATGGCGATCGCGGCGCGCTTCACGTTCTCGCTGATTTCCGCGCGAGCGAGGTCCATCTCGTTCCGCAGAAGGTTGCTCACATGGTTCATCGCGTCGGACAGGAGGCCAATCGGCCCCCTGCCTTTTTCCGCGACCGGCTCATGAGGAGGCGCCGTGGGGTCGGGACGCGTCGACATTATTTCGGGCCTCCGGCCGGTTTGTAGGTTGCCGGATCGCCGACGCCGCCGACGGCGGGGGACGCCGAAGTCGGGGGCGTCATTGGTTTCGTGCCGAGCGGATCGGGCTGCGCTTCAGGCGAGACATCGACCGACGGGCCATCCGGGCTGTAGCCTGCCGGGGGCTCTCCGACACCGCCGAAATCGTCTTCGTGCGTCGCCTTGGCGAAGCGGCTGGCGGCGAAACCGATCAGCGCGGCGCCGCCGAGGAAGGCGAGGGGGTTCCGGCGGGCGAAGTTGCTCAAATCCTCGACGACATCGGAGATTTCCGTGTCGCGAAGGTTGTCGGCCGCGCTGTTGAGGGTCTTGGCGAACTGGCCCACGAAGCGCTCCTGATAGGAGCCTTCGCTCATGTCGTCCGCGGCGTCGCGCAGGTTGCCGGCCAGCTTCTCGGTCTCGCTGGCAGCGTAGTCGCGGGCGCCATAGACGCGGTCCTCGACTTCGGCGCGGCCCTGATCGGCCCAACCTTTGGCGCGGCTTTTGAGGCCTTCGGCATTCGCCTCGGCGCGCTCCTGAGCGTGATCGGCCGCTTTTTCGGCCTCGTGCTGGGCGTCCTTCGCCGTTTGTTTCAGATTGTCGGACATTTGGAAGCTCCTGTTCAGGCGATGAATTGCAGGACCGCTAGGATCACCACGATGAGGCCGATGAGATAGAAGAGGCTATGCATGCGTGGTGGTCTCCTTGCCGTGCTGCGTCGGATCGGGCCCCGCCGGGCATCCGGACTGCTCAATAGCGACCCGGCCGATCCTCTCGATTAGTTGAAGCGCCAACTCCGGCGCCTGCGCCGGGGTTCCTCGAAGGCGACGCGAGATTCTCCTTCAAGAGCGCGATATTCCGCTTGTTGGCCTTGAAGGCGACGTCGAAGAAATCGCCGACGAACGGGACGAGGCCGACGACGTAATCAAGGCCTGCATTCACGCCCATGCGGGCGAGGGTCCGTCGGTCCGCACCGAGGCGATAGCCCTCGAGTGCGATATAGGCGGCGGGTGCGAGGGCGAGGGTGTCGCCGATCCCCGGAACGAGGCCCAGAATTCCGTCCCAGCCGATCCTCCACGGAGTGAAGGGGATGCCGTAGCGAGCATCCATCATGCCGGCCAGTCGGTCGAGGCGGGCGAGCCGAGCTTCGAGATCGGCGGGACGGGACGGTTTCATCGGCGGTGGCTTGTCCGGTCCCGCTCGATACGGATCGGCATCGGCGCAGGTGCAGGCGCGAGCAACTCGGCAAGCGCGGACGCGGCACTCCCCACAAGATCACGCACGGTTTTCAGAAATGGCATGGGAATCCCCCCGGGTTGGCAGTGAGGGGAGAACCACATTTGCGTGTACCGGTTCCGTCCGCGGTCGAGGACACTCGGTAAATTGAACTGGTTTAGCGGTTCCGGCTGGCCGGATGCGCGTGAGAACTTTATATGAACATTCATGACCAAGAAAAGCCTCATGGACCGGCTGGCGATCCTGTCAGATGCGGCGAAGTACGACGCCTCCTGCGCGTCCTCCGGCACGTCGAAGCGGGATAGCCGGGACGGCAAAGGCCTCGGTTCGACCGAAGGGTCCGGCATCTGCCATGCCTATGCCCCGGACGGGCGCTGCATCAGCCTGCTGAAGATCCTGATGACGAACTTCTGCATCTACGACTGCTCCTATTGCGTGAACCGCGTCTCCTCGAACGTGGAGCGGGCGCGGTTCTCCGTGGAGGAGGTCGTCTGGCTCACGACGGAATTCTATCGTCGCAACTACATCGAGGGGCTCTTCCTGTCCTCGGGGATCATCCGGTCCCCTGATCAGACCATGTCCGACATGGTGCGCATCGCGAAGGTCCTGCGACAGGACCACCAGTTCCGAGGGTACATCCACCTCAAGACGATCCCCGACGCCGCGCCCGAGCTGATCGAGGAGGCGGGCCTCTACGCCGACCGCCTGTCGATCAACGTCGAGCTGCCGACCGATGGTGGCGTGAAGCGGTTCGCGCCCGAAAAGCGCCCGTCGCAGATCCGCGGCGCGATGGGACAGGTCCGAGCGACGTCCGAGGGGTACAGGGAAAAGAGCTGGAAGGGTCGCAAGAAAGGCCGGTTCGCCCCTGCCGGTCAATCCACGCAGATGATCGTGGGCGCGGACGGCGCGAACGATGCGACGATCCTCGACACATCTTCCACGCTCTACGGCGATTATCGCCTTCGCCGGGTCTACTACTCCGCCTTCTCCCCGATCCCGGACAGTACCGCCGCGCTGCCTCTCATCCGCCCGCCGCTCCAGCGGGAGCACCGGCTCTACCAGGCGGACTGGCTGATGCGCTTTTACGGCTTCGATGCGAAGGAACTGGCTGCGAACGAAACCGGCATGCTGGATCTTGCGGTCGATCCGAAGCTCGACTGGGCCCTGCGCCATCGCGGAGATTTCCCGGTGGAGGTCAATCGCGCGGGGCGGGACATGCTCCTGCGCGTGCCGGGCTTCGGCACGAAGACGGTGGACCGGGTGCTGAGGCTGAGACGTGACAGGACCATCCGCTATGACGATCTGATCCGGCTCGGCGCGTCGTTGAAGAAGGCGGCGCCGTTCATCTCCCTGCCGGACTGGACGCCCCGCGCGCTGATCGACAGCGCCGGCCTTCGTGCCCGCTTCGCCCCTCCGGCGGAGCAGCTGTCCCTCTTCTGATGCGCGTCGTCGTCCTTCCGCGGATCGGCACGTCCGAGGCGTGGCGCGCCGAGGCGCGGGCCCTGGCAGGGGAGGGCGCGCGCCCCGAGGACGTCTCATGGTCGCGGGGGGAGGCGTCGCCCGGGCTGCTCGACGGGATCTCCGCGCCGTCCGGGACGCCCCGCAAGCTCACCGTGCCACGTGCCTTCCCGAGCTTTGCCGACACGGTGATCTGCCATTCGGATCCCGAGCGCTTCGCCCTTCTCTATGCGTTGCTCCTGCGGCTGCAGGACAGGCCCGGCCTGATGGCGGACAGGGCCGATCCGCAGGTGGGGCGGCTGCGCAAGCTGGAGAAGGCCGTTCACCGGGACATGCACAAGATGAAGGCATTTGTCCGGTTCAGGGAGGTCGGCGCGCCCGATCCCGAAACAGGCCGGCGCTCCTTCGTCTCCTGGTTCGAGCCCGATCACTACATCGCCGAGGCGATGGCCGGTTTCTTCACCCGTCGGTTCGCCAGCATGTCATGGATCATCGCAACGCCGGACATGGGGATCGCCTGGGACGGCACGCGAAGCGAGCTGATCCCCGATCCGCCGCGCCCGCCCGAGGGGGAGGATGCCGCCGAGGATCTCTGGCGCACCTATTACGCCAACATATTCAATCCCGCGCGCCTGATGGTGAAGGCGATGCAGTCGGAGATGCCGAAGAAGTACTGGCGGAACCTTCCCGAGGCGCGGCTCATTCCCGACCTGATCGCCTCGGCCCCGGCACGCGTGGAAGCGATGCGCGCCGCCGAAGCCTCCGAACCCACACCTACCGCCGCCGCTGTTGCGCGCCGCCGGGAGACCGACATGGACCTGTTTCTGCCCCGGACGATTCCCGGCCTTGCGAAGGAAGCCGCCGGCTGCACCCGCTGCCCGCTCCACGGCCCAGCCACGCAGACCGTCTTCGGCGAAGGGCCCGAGGATGCGCCCTTGATGTTCGTCGGCGAGCAGCCGGGGGACAACGAGGATCTGGAAGGTCGCCCCTTCGTCGGTCCCGCCGGCCAGCTCTTCGATGCCTGCGCCCGGAAGGCCGGGATCGACCGGGAGGCGGCCTATGTCACCAATGCCGTGAAGCACTTCAAGTTCACGCCGCGCGGCAAGTCCCGCATCCACCAGCGGCCGTCGGCGGGCGAGGTGTCCGCGTGCCGCTGGTGGCTTGAAAGCGAGGCGGAGGTCGTCCGGCCGGCCCTCTTCGTGGCTCTCGGCGCCACGGCCCTCCATGCGCTGACAGGGGACGGCAAGGGGATCCTCAAGCGGCGCGGCAGCTTCGAGCGCGGGCGCTTCGGCGCGCCGGTCTTCGTCACCGTCCATCCCTCCTACCTGCTGCGTCTTCCGGATGCGTCGAAGCGGGCGGAGGAGGAGGCGCGCTTCGTCGAGGATCTGGCCGCGGTGCAGGAGGAGCTCGGGCGCCTCGTCGCCTGAGGACTGCTTGCGCATGCCGGCCTAACGGCGCGCCTTGGTCGTGCTAGGATTCCCTAAGGTCATCCTGCGGGGGAGGGATCGCATGGCGCGGCGTGCCATGCCATGGCTGCCGGGCGTCATCGCCAAAGCGCTCGGGATCGCGGGGCAGGAAACACTGTCCGAGAAGGTCGGGCGGCTGGCGGAGTTCCAGGGCGGGACGGAGCCGCCGCCGCTGGACGCTGCCGCCGGGACAGGCTAACTCCGCGGGGCACTGCCCGATCCCAGCCCGAAGGAGCGCCCCCTATGTCCCATGGAGGTCCCGCAAGACCGCTCGCCGCGCGGAAATCCGGTCCGCTGACAGGGGTTGCGGACGTTCCGGGAGACAAGTCCGTCAGCCACCGCGCCCTGATCCTCGGTGCGCTTGCGGTGGGGGAGACGAAGATCACCGGGCTTCTCGAGGGACAGGACGTGATCGACACGGGCCGGGCGATGACCGCCTTCGGGGCGGAGGTGGTTCGCCACGGCGAGGGCGCTTGGTCCGTCCACGGGGTCGGCACCGGGGGCTTCGCTGAACCGGCCGACGTGATCGATTGCGGCAACTCGGGCACGGGCGTGCGTCTTGTCATGGGCGCCATGGCGACGACACCGATCACCGCGACATTCACTGGGGACGCCTCGCTCCGGGCTCGCCCCATGGCGCGGATCACCGAGCCTCTGTCGATGTTCGGCGCGCGTGCGGTCGGTCGCTCCGGCGGGCGGCTTCCGATGACGATCGTCGGCGCGGCAGACCCGATTCCGGCCGACTACGCGACGCCAGTGCCGTCGGCACAGATCAAGTCCGCGATCCTTCTCGCCGGTCTGAACGCGCCGGGGCAGACCGTCGTGACGGAGGCGGAGACGTCGCGGGACCATACCGAGCGGATGCTCGCCGGCTTCGGCGCGTCGGTCGAGGTGGAAGAGATCGGGGCAGGGCGCCGGGTGATCCTGACCGGCCAGCCCGACCTGCGCCCCCAGACCATCGCCGTGCCGCGCGATCCGTCCTCCGCCGCATTTCCGGTCTGCGCCGCGCTGATCGTTCCGGGCTCCGACGTCACTGTTCCCGGCATCGGCCTCAATCCTACGCGCGCGGGCCTGTTCGAGACGCTCCGGGACATGGGCGCGGACCTCACCTACGAGAATGCGCGCGAAGAGGGTGGCGAGCCGGTGGCGGACCTGCGCGCCCGCTTCTCACCGGACATGAAAGGCATCGACGTGCCGCCGGCGCGCGCGGCCTCGATGATCGACGAGTACCCGATCCTCTCCGTCGTCGCCGCCTTTGCGGAAGGACGGACAGAGATGCGCGGCGTCAAGGAGCTGCGCGTGAAGGAATGCGACCGGATCGACGCGATGGCCACCGGCCTGCGCGATGCGGGCGTGACCGTCGAGGAGGGCGAGGACTGGTTCGCCGTCGAGGGCCGCGGGCCGGAGGGCGTTCCGGGCGGGACGAAGGTGACCGCGCGGCTCGACCACCGCATCGCCATGTCCTTCCTGATCCTCGGCATGGCGGCGGAGGAAGCGATGATGGTCGACGATGCCGGCCCGATCTCCACCTCCTTCCCGATCTTCGAGGAACTGATGTCCCGCCTCGGCGCGAGCTTCGAAGACGCGGCCTGACCACCGGCCCGCAGCGGCGCGATTCCTCGAGGGAAGAACGACTCCGACATGACCTCACCGGTTTTGCGATCACTCGACGCCACGGGCGATCGGGCCCCGTCCGCCCGCGCCGAACGAGGGTCGCTTTCGGCAAACCGGCAGTTTGCGAAGGTCGCGGCTCGAAGCCCCTTCCGTCCTAGCGGAAAACTATCGACCTCGGTGCACTGGAGACTGAAACGATGAGCGGACTGACCGGACGCTGTAATTGTGGCGAAGTCAGCTATCGCGTGACGGGGCCGTTCTCCCCCATCGTCGCCTGTCACTGCACCGAGTGCCGGCGCGCCTCCGGCCACTTCGTCGCGGCGACGTCGGCGGTGGAGACGGACCTCGTGATCGAGGGGGTGCCCCGCTGGTACGAAAGCACCCCCGGAACGGTGCGCGGGTTCTGCCCGACCTGCGGCGCGGGCCTGTTCTGGCGGCAGACGCCGGGCCGGATCTCGATCTGGGCCGGCTCGATCGATGCGCCGACGAACCTTGCCCTCGAGGCCCATATCTTCACGTCCGAGAAGGGCGACTATTACGAGATCACGGACGGTTTGCCTTCTCATCCGGATCGTCTGCCAACCACGAAGGAGGGGGAGGCATGATGTTTCCGCCGCGGCCTATATTCGCCAACGGACGCCTATACCGGCAACACAGAAAGCTTGTCCGCAAGTTCAAGGAAAAGCTCGGATACGCACCGAACCTCGCGCGGCCCCGGACTTTTTCCGAAAAGGTGCAATGGCGCAAGCTGAATGACCGCAACCCACTCTTCCAAATGCTTGCGGACAAGGTTGCCGTGCGGGACTGGGCGGCGGACCGGATCGGGGGAGAGGAGGGATGCGCGCTTCTGACCGAGTGCGTCGCCGTGATCGAGGATGCGGCGGATGCCGACGTCCACGCCCTGCCTGACGGGGTCGCGTTCAAGTCTGCCCACGCATCCAGCTGGAACATGCTGGTGGAACGCTGGACGCCGGAGCTGCGCCGGCTGGCCGAGACCAAACTCGCGTCATGGACCACCGGTCGCTATGGCGCCGCCAAGAGGGAGGTGGCTTATCTGGAGGTGCCTCGGCGCGTACTCGTCGACCGTCTTCTTTACCGGTCGGATGGGCAGCTGGCTGACACCCTGAAGTTTTTCTGTTTCCACGGTCGGGCCGAATTCCTCTCCATAGACCAGTGGCCCGATGCTACGCCCCCCCTGCACGGGGATGCGGAGTTTCACCAATCTTTCATGACCCCTGCATGGGAACCGGCCGGCTTTACCACCGGCCGCCCCGAGCCGTCCGTGACGCCACCCCGGCCGAAGCGGATGAGGGATGCGCTGTCGATCGCTGAACGTCTCTCGGCCGGCATCGATTTCGTCCGCGTCGATTTGCTTGCCACGGAAGATGAGTTAAAGCTGTCCGAAATGACGCTGTATCCCAAATCCGGGGTCGTGCCCTACGATCCGCCCCAGTGGGATCGCCTCCACGGCGATCTCTGGACACTGCCGCATGAAGGCAGGTCGTCATGAGTTTCACGGTCGCCATCGATGGCCCCGCCGCAGCGGGGAAGGGGACGATCGGGCGCGCGGTCGCCGCTCATTTCGGGTTTGCCCATCTCGATACCGGACTTCTCTATCGTGCGGTCGGACGGCGGACACTGGATGGCACGACGCCGGAGGATGCGGCCGTCGCGCTCAAGGCGTCCGACCTCGAGGACGACGCGGCGCTCCGCCATCCCGACGTGGCCCAGGCCGCCAGCCGGGTCGCCGCCGTTCCGGAAGTTCGCCGGGCCCTTCTGCATTTCCAGCGCGCCTTCGCGGCGCGGTCGGGCGGCGCGGTGCTCGACGGGCGCGATATCGGAACGGTGATCTGTCCGGATGCGGCCGTGAAGCTGTTCGTGACGGCTTCCGATGCCGTCCGCGCACATCGCCGCCACGCGGAGCTGATTGCCAAGGGGCACGAGATCGATCTGGAGGAGGTCGCCGCCGATCTGCGCCAGCGCGACCAGAGGGACGCCGCCCGCGCGACGGCACCGCTCCACGCCGCGGCCGACGCTGTCACGCTCGATACGTCAGACATGGCGATCGACGAGGCCGTCACGCGTGCTCTCGAGGCGGTGGAAGCCGCGCGGACCCGCTGAGAGCGGGGTTTCGCGGCCCCGCCCTTGCGTGCGCGCCCTGCCTGCTGTAAAGAGCGCGGCGTCACCAGGGGGCTGATCGCGCCCGAACGTTCGAGCAGGGCCGGACCGATGCCGGGCCCTGTCTTCGTGCATTCGGCGTCTTTCATTCTCCTGACCGACCAGATTCTCAAGACCGGCGGACCCAACCGCCTGGCCCGAAACAACCCGTGAAAAGGAATACCGGACCCTTATGAGCGCCAACGCATCCATGGAGGAATTCGAAGCCCTCCTCTCCGAAAGCTTCGAGATCGACACCCCGAACGAAGGTTCGGTCGTGCGCGGCAAGGTCATCGCCATCGAGGCGGGACAAGCCATCATCGACGTCGGCTACAAGATGGAAGGCCGCGTCGAGCTCAAGGAATTCGCAAACCCCGGCGAAGCCCCCGAGATCTCGGTGGGCGACGAAGTCGAGGTTTATCTCGACCGTGTCGAGAACGCCCGTGGCGAAGCCGTCATCAGCCGTGACAAGGCCCGCCGCGAAGAAGCCTGGGACCGTCTCGAGAAGGCATATGCCGACGAGAACCGTGTCGAGGGCGCGATCTTCGGCCGCGTCAAGGGCGGCTTCACCGTCGATCTCGGCGGCGCCGTGGCCTTCCTGCCCGGCAGCCAGGTCGATGTGCGCCCCGTGCGCGATGCCGGCCCGCTGATGGGTCTCAAGCAGCCTTTCCAGATCCTCAAGATGGATCGCCGTCGCGGCAACATCGTCGTCTCGCGCCGTGCCATCCTCGAGGAGAGCCGCGCCGAGCAGCGTGCCGAGGTCATCGCCAAGCTGACCGAAGGCGACAGCGTCGACGGCGTCGTCAAGAACATCACCGAGTACGGCGCCTTCGTCGACCTTGGCGGTGTGGACGGCCTCCTTCACGTCACCGACATGGCGTGGCGCCGGGTCAATCACCCGTCCGAGATCGTCTCCATCGGTGAGACGATCAAGGTCAACGTGATCAAGATCAACAAGGAAACCCACCGCATCAGCCTCGGCATGAAGCAGCTGCAGGACGATCCGTGGGATGCCGTGGAAGCCAAGTTCCCGCTGGATTCGGTTCACACTGGCCGGGTCACGAACATCACCGATTACGGCGCGTTCGTGGAGCTGGAGCCGGGCGTCGAGGGTCTCGTGCACGTCTCCGAGATGAGCTGGACCAAGAAGAACGTCCATCCGGGCAAGATCGTCTCCACCTCCCAGGAGGTCGAGGTGATGGTGCTCGAGATCGACACGCAGAAGCGTCGCGTTTCGCTCGGTCTCAAGCAGACCATGCGCAACCCGTGGGAAGTCTTCGCCGAAACCCATCCCGAGGGCACCGAGGTCGAGGGCGAGGTCAAGAACATCACCGAGTTCGGCCTGTTCGTCGGCCTTCCGGGCGACATCGACGGCATGGTCCACCTGTCCGACCTGTCGTGGGATCAGCGCGGCGAGGAAGCCATCCAGGATTACCGCAAGGGCGACGTCGTCCAGGCCGTGGTCACGGAGACCGACGTCGAGAAGGAGCGCATCTCGCTCTCCATCAAGGCGCTTGGCGGCGACAAGTTCGCCGAGGCGATCGGCGGCGTGAAGCGCGGCTCGATCATCACCGTCGAAGTGACGGCGATCGAGGATGGCGGCATCGAGGTGGAGTACGAGGGCATGAAGTCCTTCATCCGCCGCTCCGACCTGGCCCGCGACCGCTCCGAGCAGCGTCCCGAGCGGTTCTCGGCCGGTGACAAGGTGGACGTCCGCGTCACCAACCTCGACAGCAAGACCCGTCGTCTCGGCCTGTCCATCAAGGCCCGCGAGATCGCCGAGGAGAAGGAAGCCGTGCAGCAGTATGGCTCCTCCGACTCGGGCGCCTCGCTCGGCGACATTCTCGGCGCTGCGCTTAAGGGCGACGAGAACTGAGGTCCGCATCCGGCCCATCCGAGGCCGGAGTGAGAGACATCGAGAGGGCCCGCGCGGGGGATCGCGCGGGCCCTTTCTTCATCGAAGGCAGGGGCAAGACGGCCACGGACGACGCTTGACGCGAAGCAATTTCGGCGAGTGGGTGCCGTAAGGGCCTGTCGGGCATTCCTAAAAGGGAATGATGCGCTATAGTCGTCCTCGGGCTGATGGCATCGCAGGCGGAGGAGACTCTCCATGATACGTTCCGAACTGATCCACCTGATCGCCGAGGAAAATCCGCATCTCTATCAACGCGATGTCGAGAAGATCGTGAACACGATCTTCGAAGAGATCATCGATGCGCTGGCGAATGGGGACCGGATCGAGCTGCGCGGCTTTGGCGCCTTCTCCGTGAAGAAGCGGGACGCCCGGACCGGCCGCAATCCCCGGACCGGGGAATCGGTTGCGGTCGAAGAGAAATACGTGCCCTTCTTCAAGACCGGCAAGCTCCTGCGCGAACGCCTCAACGACAGCGCGAACGAAAAGGCCTGAACGCGACATGAAATACATTAGGCTGGCCGTCCTGGCCGTCCTCCTGATCGTCCTTCTGACGATCTCCCTCGCAAACCGGCAGATCGTCGAACTGGCGCTGATGCCGGAGCCGCTCGAGCGCCTGTTCGGCGTCGCGCCCGGCGCCTCGCTGCCGCTGTTCATCGTGGTTCTGGGCAGCGTCGTCGTCGGCCTTCTCATCGGCTACCTTCTGGAATGGGTGCGCGAGCACAAGCACCGCGTCGAAGCGCGCAACCGCGGCCGCGAGATCGCCGATCTCCGGGCCGAGAATGCCCGCCTGCGCGGGGAGAAGAACGAGGGCAAGGACGAGGTTCTGGCCATTCTCGACGACAGCACGGTGCAGCAGCGCCGCCGCGCCTCCTGAGAGAGACCTCCATGACCGACAGTTCCGGGATCCGCATCAAGGTGTGCGGTCTGACACGGCCCGAAGATGTGACCGCCATTGCCGAGGCCGGCGCCGATTACGCCGGCTTCGTCTTCTACGAGCCATCGCCGCGCAATATTGGCCTCGACGTCGCCGCCGAGCTGACCCGGCTGGTGCCGGACGGGATCGAGAAGGTCGCGCTGACGGTAAATGCGCCCGACGCGCTCTTCGAGGGGCTGCTGGACGTCGCCCGGATCGACCTCATCCAGTGCCATGGCAACGAGGGGCCGCAGCGGCTCGAGGAGTTGCGGGACATGTTCGGCCTGCCGGTGATGAAGGCGATCACCATCGCCTCAGAGGCCGATCTTGAAGCGCTCCCCGATTATCTCGAATCGGCTGACCAGCTCCTCATCGATGCCAAGGGCAGCGCGGCGGACGCGCTTCCGGGCGGCAACGGGGAAAGCTTCGACTGGTCCCTCCTCGAGGGCGTTGAGTGGGACATGCCCTGGATGCTCGCCGGCGGGCTGACCCCGGACAACGTGGGCGAGGCGATCCGCGTCACCGGCGCGAAGCAGGTCGATGTGTCCTCGGGGGTCGAATCGGCGCGCGGCATCAAGGATGCCGGGCTGATCCGCGCCTTCTGCGACGCCGCCCGCGCCGCCGGATAGGGCAGGGCGCTCGCCCGGCGCCGATCCGTGCCGCTCAGGGCGGGATCCTCATGGCCCGGACCTTTCGCGCGGCCCGGCCGGCTTGCGGGCGGCGCGGCCTTGGCTTAGACCGCCTCGCGATCCGCTCAGACAGTTACTCGAAAGGCGCTGACCCCATGTCGATCGATACCGACACCGCGCGGCGCGTGGCCCGGCTTGCCCGGATCCGCGTCGAGGAGGACCAGCTTCCGGCACTCGCCGGTGAGTTCAACGCCATCCTCGGCTTCATCGAGCAGCTCTCCGAGGTCGACGTGACAGGCGTCGAACCGATGACCTCCGTCACGCCGCAGCGCCTCAAGCGCCGGGATGACGAGGTGACCGATGGCGGCTACCCCAAGAAGGTGCTGTCCAACGCTCCTGATGCCCGCGAGGGCTTCTTTGCCGTTCCGAAGGTGGTCGAATGAGCGCTCCAGAGACCATCGCCGAAGCGCGCGACGCGCTCCGCAAGGGGGACGTGACCTCCGCCGAGCTGACCGAGGGCTATATCTCCGCGATTTCGGAGGCGGGAGCGCTCGGCGCGTTCGTCCACGAGACGCCGGATCTCGCCATGGACATGGCGCGCGCCGCGGACAAGCGCATCTCCGAAGGCGACGCGCCGGACATGTGCGGCATCCCGCTCGGCATCAAGGACCTGTTCTGCACGCAAGGTGTCGCGTCACAGGCGGCGTCCCGCATCCTCGACGGCTTCACGCCCGAATACGAGAGCACGGTGACGGCGAAGCTCTGGCGGTCTGGCGCCGTGATGCTCGGCAAGCTGAACATGGACGAGTTCGCCATGGGCAGCTCGAACGAGACCAGCACCTACGGACCGGCCGTGAATCCCTATCGTCGCTCGGGCGACACCGAGGCGCTGACCCCCGGCGGCTCCTCCGGCGGCTCCGCCTCCGCCGTGGCGGCGTCCCTCTGCCTCGCCGCGACCGGCACGGATACCGGCGGATCGATCCGCCAGCCGGCGGCCTTCACCGGCATCACCGGCCTCAAGCCCACCTATGGCCGCGTTTCCCGCTGGGGGATCATCGCGTTCGCCTCATCGCTCGATCAGGCCGGACCGATGACCCGGACCGTGCGGGACAGCGCGATCATGCTGCAGGCGATGGCCGGGCACGATGCGAGCGATTCGACCTCCGCCGACATTCCCGTGCCCGATTTCGAGGCCGCGCTCACGGGCGATATCCGTGGCAAGGTGATCGGCGTTCCCCGCGAGTATCGCATGGACGGGATCCCGAAGGAGATCGACACGCTCTGGCAGGACGGCGTGCGCATGCTGCGCGAGGCCGGGGCGGAGATCAGGGAGATTTCCCTGCCGAACACGAAATACGCTCTGCCGGCCTATTACGTCATCGCGCCCGCCGAAGCCTCCTCCAACCTTGCGCGCTACGACGGGGTGCGCTTCGGACGCCGCGCGAAAAGCGAGCCCGGTGACGGCATTCTCGAGATGTACGAGAAGACCCGCGCCGAAGGTTTCGGTGCAGAGGTTCAGCGCCGCGTCATGGTGGGCACCTATGTTCTGTCTGCCGGCTTCTACGATGCGTATTACAACCGTGCGCGGAAGGTGCGGGCCCTGATCAAGCACGATTTCGACACGGCCTTCGACAAGGGCGTCGACGCGATCCTGACGCCGACCACCCCCTCGGCAGCCTTTGCGCTCGGCAGCATGGCTGACGCGGACCCGGTGCAGATGTATCTCAACGATGTCTTCACCGTGACCGTGAACCTCGCGGGCCTGCCGGCGATCTCCGTTCCGGCGGGCCAGACGGAGGACGGCCTTCCCCTCGGTCTCCAGCTCATTGGGCGTCCCTGGGACGAGTCCGGTCTGCTGAACACCGCCGACGTACTGGAACGTGAAGCCGGCTTCGTGGCGCGTCCGGAGCGTTGGTGGTAACGTGCCGGCAGCAAAAAACTTCTTCTCATCCTGGTAGACCGAAGATGACCCGTTCGATTCATTCCTCCACCGCCCTGACCGTTCTTGCCGCGCTCGCGCTCTCCGCGTGCCAGCCGGCAATCCCGGACAGTGCGGCGCAGTACGACGACCGGGTGAGCTTCGAGACCGCCCGCGCGGGGCAGGCCACCGGCGCGCTGCCGGTCCTGCCGCCCGAAGCTACTGGCGCTCCCGCGGTGAACAGCTCTGCGGTCGATGGCCTGTCCTCCTCCGATCTCGCCGCGGCCGGGATCGGCGCGCAGGGCTCCACTTCGGCGTCGTCCTATCCGCCACCCGAGGCGGTTGTCGTGGAGCCCGTTCCCGGCGCGGTCATCAGCCCCCCTGGGTCGGCCGAACTCTCGGACGAGCAGAACTTCAAGGCCGTGGCCGAGCGGGAGACGATCGAGAGCGACGCCGAGCGCCTCGAACGCCAGCGGGCGCAATACCGTCAGGTGCAGCCGGGCGAGTTGCCGCAGCGCACGGGCGAGGGCGGTCCGAACATCGTCGCCTATGCCCTCCAGACGAGCAATTCCGTCGGACAGCCGCTGTACCGCCGGATGTTCGCCAGCGCTGAGAAGGCTCGGCGGAACTGCGCGAACTATCCCTCGCCTGACGTGGCGCAGCGGGATTTCCTCGCCCGCGGCGGGCCGCAGCGCGACCGTCTCGGGATCGACCCGGATGGCGACGGGTTCGCCTGCTCCTGGGATCCCAGCGGCTTCCGCGCCGCGCGCAGCTGATCTGCCGTTGACCCTCGCAGAAGAGCGCGCCGCGCGGTCTTCTCCCAATCACGGGGACCGGCGGGACGGGCTGCGCCCGGATCTCGTCGTCCTGCATTTCACCGCCATGGCAACCGCCGAGCTTGCCCTCGACCGCCTCTGCGATCCTGTGGCGGAGGTCTCCGCGCACTGGCTGATCGCGCGGGACGGGGAGGTGCATTCGCTCGTTCCGGAGGAGCGGCGTGCCTGGCATGCCGGTGCAGGAAGCTGGTGCGGGCAGGGGGATATCAACTCCCGGTCCATCGGCATCGAGCTCGACAATGACGGGCGGTCTCCGTTCTCGGAGCCGCTGATGTCCGCCCTCGAGGATCTGCTCCCCGGTGTGATGGCCCGCCACGGGATCGGCCCCGGCGGGGTGATCGGCCACTCCGACATGGCTCCGGGACGGAAGGTCGATCCGGGCGGGCGGTTCGACTGGCTGCGTCTCGTGCGCCGGGATCTCGCCCTCTGGCCGGATGTGGACATTCTTTCGATCAAGGAGGAGGGGCCGTGCGATATCGGCGAGCTGGACTCCCTTCTCACCGAGATCGGCTATCCAGGCGACGCCCCCCACGAGGACCGGCTGGCGGCCTTCCGCCTTCGTGCGCGACCCTTCTTCACCGGCGCTGCGGATGCCACAGATCTTGCACGGGCACGCGCCGTCCTCGCACGTCTTGCCGAGGCTTGACCCCGAGGATCACCGCGCATAGCTGGACGCTCGCGCGGATGGCCGGACGGCCGCGGGAGGACATCCTTCCGAGGAAAGTCCGGACTCCATGAAGAAACGGTGCCGGGTAACGCCCGGGCGGGGTAACCCGACGGAAAGCGCCACAGAGAACAGACCGCCCCGGATCCGTCCGGGGTCAGGGTGAAACGGTGGGGTAAGAGCCCACCGCGGAGGCGGCAACGTCTCCGGCATGGCAAGCCCCACCGGGAGCAATGCCGAATAGGACCTCCGCGCCCGATACGAGGGCAGGGCCGCTTCAGCCCGGGAGGTCGGGTTGGCAGCTAGATCCCGTCCGCGAGGGCGGGAGCAGATGAATGGTCGTCGGCGGGGATCCGTCCCCGACCACAGGATCCGGCTTACAGGCCGTCCGCGCGAAATCTCAGGCCCGCTCCCTGTTGACAGGGGGCGGCGCACGGGTAAAAGGCGCATTCAAGCTTATCACCGGCGGGCCGACCTCCCGCGCGAAGGAGAGACGAGATGGCGAAGCCGACAACGATCAAGATCCGCCTGAACTCGACCGCGGATACGGGCCACTTCTACGTGACCAAGAAGAACGCCCGGACCATGACCGAGAAGATGACGATCAAGAAGTACGACCCCGTCGCGCGCAAGCACGTCGAGTACAAGGAAGGCAAGATCAAGTAAGAGGCGCTCGCGCGCTCGGCACTTGGGCCTTGCTGACATTCGGAAGCCGCGCCTCCTTTTGTGGAGTGCGCGGCTTCTGACATTCTGGGGGTAGCGCGGGTGCGCCGGGAGGCGAGGTCCGGCGCCGCGTGGACTGGTGGGACAAGTCGCCGGTGCTGCGCAGCGTGCGCGACGAGGGGGCACTATCCGGGGCTCAGGCGAATCAGCCGATCTCGGCGCTCAGTTCGCCTTCGTATTGCGAAGGAAGGGCAGGGGGACGACCTCGATCCCGTCGCGGAGAAGCTCCCTTGCCTCGTCGGGCCGTGCCTCTCCGCGGATGGCCCGGCTCGGCTTTTCGCCCTCGTGTATGGCGCGGGCTTCGCGGGCGAAGTTCCGGCCGACATCCTCGGTCCCCGCCTCGATCTTCCGGCGCAGCTCCCGGAGCGCCTGTTCGGCGGGGCTCGCGGGCTGCGATAGGGGACGCTCGGACGGTGCGGAATCTTTGGTCGGCGTGCGGCCGGAGGAGACGCTCGGCGCCATCATCGCCCGGTCGACCTCAGACGAGCCACAAACGGCGCAGCCGAGACGGCCGGAATCGCGCAGGGCCTCGAACTTCTCGGCCGAGGCAAACCAGCTTTCGAAGCGGTGGTCCTTGTCGCATTTGAGGGAGTAGCGGATCATCGGTCCGAGCATGTAGGCAGTTCCGCCGCCCCTGCAAGTGTCTCCGTGCCGCATGGCGCAAGATCTTGAAGCGGCGTGACCGCGCCATACCATTGCGGCTCACAGTCCTGACGAAGGGGCGTTTCGATGCACCGCCGCACATTCTCTTTCGCCCTCGGCGCAACGCTCGTGGCAGGGCCCCTCGGGGCGGCGTCCTCTGGGCCGCGCATACCAGACTTCACCTTCGCGTCCATCGATGGCGGTCGACACGATCTTTCGGCGTGGCGGGGAGATCCGGTGCTCGTGGTGAACACAGCGTCGCTCTGCGCATTTGCGCCCCAGCTGGACGGACTTCAGGATCTTCACGATCGCTATGCAGATCGGGGCCTGCATGTGCTGGCCGTACCGTCGGACGACTTCCACCAGGAACTCGGCAGCGACAAGGAGGTGCGGGACTTCTGTGCGCTCCAGTTCGACATCACCCTGCCGATGGCCTCGATCACGCATGTCCGCGGCCCGAAGGCGCATCCCTTCTATGCGTGGGTGAAGGCCGAGGAGGGGTTCGAGCCGGACTGGAACTTCAACAAGATCTTGCTTGGCCCGGACGGGCGCGTCGTGCGGACGTTCGGCGCCGCCACCCGCCCCCTGTCCATGCCGATGATCCGCTCCATCGAGGCGCTGCTTGACGGCTGACCCTGCGCCGAAGCTCATCGGATCGGAGATCTATCGCGGCTCGTCCTACGGCTCCTGGCACCCGCTTGCGATCCCGCGCGTCTCCACCGTGATGGACCTGACCCGCGCGCTTGGCTGGGTCCCGCCGGGAAGCTACATCCCGAGCCCGCGCGCAAAGCCCGCGGCTCTCCATGCCTGGCATGATCCGGCCTACGTCGCCGCGCTACAAAGGGCGGAGGCGGATGGCGAGGTGGACGAGGAGACCCGCCGGCGGCACGACATCGGCACCGTCTCCAACCCGATCTTCCCGGAAATCTACCGCCGACCGGCGACGGCCGCCGGCGGATCCCTTCTGGCAGGGGAGCTTCTTGCGACAGGCGGCGTGATCCACAATCCCGCCGGCGGAACGCATCACGGGATGCCGGACCGTGCCGGTGGCTTCTGCTATCTCAACGATCCCGTGCTCGGCATCCTGTCGCTGCGCAGGAACGGAGCGCGGCGGGTGGCCTATGTCGATATCGACGCGCACCATCCGGACGGGGTCGCAGTCGGCTTCAGCGGAGAGCCGGATGTCCTGATGATCTCGGTCCACGAGGAGAAGCGCTGGCCCTTCACGGGCGCGCTGGAGGATCGGGAGGGCGGCAGCGCCGTGAACCTGCCAGTGCCGGCCGGACTGAACGACACCGAGTTCAACTTCATCGCGGGCGAGCTGATCCTGCCGCTGGTGGAGCGGTTCGCGCCGGATGCCATCGTCCTGCAATGCGGTGCGGATGCGGTTCAGGAGGATCCGCTCTCCCGGCTCGCACTGTCGAACAATGCGCATTTCGGGATGGTGGCGGCGCTGCGCCCGCTTTCCCCGCGCTACCTCGTCCTCGGCGGCGGGGGCTACAACCCCTGGACGGTCGGGCGGCTCTGGTCCGGTGTCTGGGGGACACTCCTCGGCGCCGAGATGCCCGACAGGGTGCCCCCGGAGGCCGAGGAGGTCCTGAGGGCGCTGAGCTGGTCCCGCAAGGGGCGGGGCGCGCCGACCGAGGCGCTGATGACGACGATCCGGGACGCGCCGCGGGAGGGGCCTATCGGCGAGCGGGTGCGGGCCGACGTCGGATTTCTGAGGCGACGGGAGGGCCTTGCGTGATCCGCCTCTTCGCCGCGATCCCGCTGCCAGAAGAGGTGCGCGAGCGCCTGACGGACATCGCCATCGACACGCCCGTCGGCCGGGCGGTGGACGCCGACCTCGTGCATCTCACGCTGTCCTTCTTCGGGGAGGTGACGGAGCCGCAGGGCGCCGATCTGCATGCCGCGCTGCTCGAGGTGAAGGGCGCCCCGTTCGATCTCTCCCTGAGCGGGCTCGGTGTCTTCGGACGCTCCCGCCCACGCATCGCCTATGCTGCCGTCCTGCCGTCGGAGCCGCTTATGCGGTTGCAGGCGAAGGTGGCCCAGGCGGGGCGCGCGGCGGGGCTGGAGCTGGAGGCCCGGCGCTTCGTGCCCCATGTGACGCTCGTGCGCCTGAGCGGCCATCGACCAGAGGCGGCGCCCATCGCGGATTTCGTGGTGGATGAGAACGATGCCGTGGAAGAGAGTGTGGAGGTCACGGGCTTCTGCCTCTACCGCTCGACGCTCCATCGCGACGGGCCGCACTACGAGCGGCTTCACAGTTATCCCTTCGGGGCGGTCCGGGACGTCTGAGCGAGGGCCCGGAGCTCGGCGGCCAGGGCGGCGATCCGGTCCGGTGTGACCGGGGTCAGCGCGATCTGCGCCGCCCGGGCTAGTTCGGCGGCCGCATCCGGGGTGAGACTGGCGAGGGCGCGGCCAAGCTCGGCGGCATTGCGAACCTCCAGCGCCCCGCCGGCCGTGTCGAGCGCGGCATAGGCTTCCGCGAAATTCGACGTATCCGGCCCGTGAAGAAGCGCGCAGCCGAAGGAGGCGGGCTCGTAGGGCGTGTGTCCGCCGCGGTCCGACAGCGATCCGCCGACCCAGCAGATCGAGGCGGACGCGTACCACAATGCCATCTCGCCGAGCGTATCGGCGAGAAGGATGTCGGTCTCCTCGGTCACCGCGTCCCCGGTTGAGCGGCGCGCGACGCGGAACGGCGTCTTCGAGAGCAAGGCCGCAACCTCGTCGCCCCGGGCGGGATGGCGGATGGCGAGGATGAGGCGCAGCTCGGGCCGCTCCTTGCGCGCTTCGGTGAAGGCCTCGAGGACGATACGCTCTTCCGGCGCGTGGGTGGAGGCGGCGAGGCAGGTCAGCTCCCGCGCGTAGGGCCACGCGGCACGGAGCGCGGTCTCCGGCGGGGAGGCGAGGGACACCGAGGCCTTGAGCGTCATCGGGTCCGCAAGCGAGGCCTCCGCGACGCCGAGATCCGCAAACCGTTCCGCCGATGAGGCATCCTGCGGCACAACCAGCGACAGGCCCGCGAGATGAGGGCCGACGACCACGCCCCAGCGGGACCACCGTTCTGCGCTGCGTTCGGACAGGCGGGCCGAGATCAGGACGCGCGGAATGCCGCGGCGGGCGAGGAGGGCGAAGCGGTTCGGCCATATCTCGTTCTCGACCCCGACATAGAGGCACGGTTTTGCGCGCCGAAGGAACCGGAAGAGGCAGAGGCGCTGATCAAGCGGGGCAAGGCGCGGGGTGAGGCCATCGAGGCCCCAGCCTCGGACCGTATCCCGGGCGTTCACCGTGTTGCAGGTGAGGGTGACCGGCCCGCCCGCCACCAGCGCCGTGACGAGGCCCCGTGCCGAATTGGCCTCGCCGACCGACGCCGCGTGAACCCAAGGGCCAGGGGCCGCGGGCCCGCCGCCCATCCGCTCCCGAAAATCAGCCCAGCTTTCCCGCCCGCGCACCGCGCGCAGGAAGAACGCGGTGAAGATCGGCAAGAGGGCGATGGTCAGTAGGAGCCGATAAAGTAGCATGGGGCCTATCTTCCGGGCTGTGTCCCCGGATCGGCGTCTCACCGGGTCTCGGCGACAGCGAAGAGCCGGAAAGAAGCCCCCCATGCGCTGAACAGCATGGAGGGCTTTCGTTGGAACGCTCGCGTAAGCCGGATCAGCAGGGCGACAGGCCGACCCCTGCGAGGACGGCGACCGTGGCCTGGTCGGTCAGCTCCATTTCCTCGTCGTCGCGCATATGCAGCATCTTGATCAGCGCCTGACGACCGCGGTTCGCGCGGCTCTTGATCGTGCCGATGGCGACGCCGCAGGTCTCAGCGGCCTCCTCGTAGGAGAAGCCCGATGCGCCGACGAGGATCAACGCCTCGCGCTGCTCATCAGGGAGCTTGGCGAAGGCGACAGAAAAGTCCCGGAGAGCGAGGCGCCCGTCATGGTCGGGCTTGCTCGCCAACGTGGCGGCAAAGGCGCCGTCGGGATCGCTGACCTCGCGCTTCGACTTCCGACGGCCGGAATAGAAGGTGTTGCGGAGGATGGTGAAGAGCCAAGCGCGGAGATTGGTGCCCACCTCGAACTTGTCGAGATTGGACCACGCCTTGACGACCGTGTCCTGAACGAGATCGTCAGCGGCGGCAGAATTTCGGGTCAGCGAGAGCGCAAACGCGCGCATGGCCGGCAGATGGTCGACGATTTCGTCGCGGGGATCCCGATGATTCATTGCGCGTTGTCTTGCTCTCTTAGTTGTCTCAGCAGATCCGTGAACCGATCGGGAACCTCTTCCTGCAGCATCTCATTGTATGCGCGGCGGAGGTTTGCATCGACATATTCCGTTCGCTCGGGATCGGCGTTTTCGTACCCCGCGTCGCTTTCGGTCGTCGTTCGGTTCATTGTCGCTAAACTCATCTAAGGTCTGGCCTGCCGCGTTTGTTGATGTCAGAATTCCGTGCCATCGGAGCAACTCCTCGCCGTGCAGGAAAGTTCCAAGCATCTTTCATCGGTCCTGAAACCGGACCGATCTCTGATATCTAGGCAGCGGCTTTCGGAAAATGATCTAACCCGGCCGAACGTGGGTTCAAGTCGTCTCCTCGAGAGGTGTTCCACCCCGTTAACGCAGGTCGGGGATTGGGAACCGCGCCCGGGCACGATATGTTGATTGCGAAGGGCGCCACCGGACCGGGTGAACGGGTCGGGGCGCCGGTAGCTTCAGAGGGACTTCATGACAATCCGGGACATGCCGAGCCGTTCGTCGATTGGATCGGGAGGCCGCACATGACCGAGGCATCCGGGACCGGCGAAAGCGGTCTGGGGCAGGCCAGACCCTACGACACCGTGACAGTCATCGGCGCAGGCGCATGGGGCACGGCGCTCGCCGCCATGGCCCGCCGCGCCGGGCGCACCACGAGGATCTGGGGCCGGACGCGGGAGGATATCGAAGCCTTCTCCCGCACGGGCCGGAACGACCGCTACCTCAACGGAGTGGCGCTTCCCGAGGGCATCGAGCCGATGGCGGATCTGGAGGAGGCGCTTGCGGGAACCGGATGCGTGCTCCTCGTGACGCCCTCCCGCAGCCTTCGCGAAATGTGCGGCAAGCTCAAGGGATTGGTGCCCGAAGGCGCTCCGGTCGTCCTTTGTGCCAAGGGGATCGAGCAGGGGACGGGCAAGCTTCTGTCGGAGGTTGCGGCGGAGGAACTTCCGGGCCACGTCATCGGCGCGCTCTCAGGGCCGACATTTGCCCGCGAAACGGCGATGAACCATCCCACGGCCGTCACGCTCGCGTTCGAGTTCACCCCGGCGGACCGGCGCGAGCCGTCGCAGGCGCCGGCCTCCCGGCTCGCGACGTCGCTCGGCTCCAACACCTTCCGCCCCTACATCTCTGACGACCTGACCGGTGTCGAGGTCGCGGGCGCGGTGAAGAACGTGATCGCCATCGCCTGCGGGATGATGACAGGCGCGGGGTATGCCGAGAATACCCGTGCCGCGTTGATCACCTGGGGTCTCGATGAAATGAAAACGCTCGCCGAAGCCTTGGGCGGGCGACGCGAAACGGTGACGGGCCTTGCCGGCACCGGCGATCTGACCCTGACCTGCTCGTCCCCCACCTCACGGAACATGAAGCTTGGACTTCAGCTCGGGCAGGGCATTCCCCGCGACGAGTGCTTCGGCGGGCAGGATACCGTGGTCGAGGGAGAAGTGAACGCCGTCTCCGTCAACGACCTGGCCGAGCGCATCGGGGTCGAGCTGCCCGTCTGCCGCGCCGTCCACGACATCCTTCACGAGGGCGCGGACCTGCGCCAGACCTTTACCGATCTCTGGGGCCGTCCTCTCGTGGGCGAACCCAAGGCGCTGAACGTCGCCCTCGATCACCCGTCGCACGCCCTTGAACGAGCCATGAAAGCCGCCCAATGACCGATCTGACGACCCGCGAATTCGTCCTCGCCACCGATCTCGACGGAACCTTCCTCGGCGGTACTGATGAGGCCCGGGCCGCCCTCTACGAATGGATCGACGCGAACCGCGACAGCGTCGGTCTCGTCTTCGTCACGGGGCGCGATCCGGAATTCATCGTCGATCTGACCCGCGGCACGCCGATCCCGACACCGGACTACGTGGTCGGCGACGTGGGCACGACCATCGCCCGCGTCGTGGACGGGCAGGTCGAGCCCATCGCCGAGCTGGAAGAGGAGATCGCGCGGACGTGGGGCGATGCGGGACCGCGCGTCCGGCAGGCGCTCGACGGGCATCCGGGCCTGACGGTTCAGGACACCGAGTTCCGCTATCGCGTCTCCTTCGACATGGATCCCGAGACCTACGACGACAGCGCCGCGCTGAAGGTGTCCGAGATGGGGTTCGATCCGCTCATCTCCGCCAACCGTTATTTCGACGTCCTGCCCCGCGGCATCTCCAAGGGTCCGTCCATCCGGCGGCTCGTGTCGCACCTCGGTGTCGAGGAACGGCGCGTCCTGTGCGCCGGCGACACCCTCAACGATCTGTCCATGCTGGTCTGCGGCCTTCCTGCCGTCGCGGTCGGCAATTCCGAAGCTCCGCTCCTCGAGGCCCTGCCCGAGGACGCCCCCCATATCTGGCGCGCCAAGGCCGATGGCTGCGCCGGGATCTGGGAGGCGATCGCCGCCTTCGGCCTTCATTCCCAAGCCCGAGAGACCCCCAATGCCCTCTGATCTCGTCATCGTCTATCATCGCCAGCCCTACGAGGAGGTCGTCGAGAACGGCGAGACCCTCTACCGCGAGAACAAGAGCCCCAACGGCATCGTGCCGACGCTGAAGGGCCTCTTCGGCAAGGCCAAGAAGGGCTCCTGGGTCGCTTGGAAAGAGGCCGAGGATCCGAATGATCCGGGCTTCGAGCGGGTGATCGAGATCGAGGACAGTTTCGGGACCTACAACGTCTCCCGACTGCCCCTGACCAAGGAGCAGGTCAGGAGCTTCTATCACGTCACCTCGAAGGAGGCCTTCTGGCCGATCCTCCACTCCTTCAAGGATCGCTACAATTACGATCCGGTCGACTGGCCGACCTTCCGCGAGGTGAACTGGGCCTTCGCCGAGGCCGCCGCGAACGAGGCCGCCGAGGGTGCGCTCGTCTGGGTGCACGACTACAACCTCTGGCTGGTTCCCGGATACCTGCGCAAACTGCGGCCGGACGTCACGATCAGCTTCTTCCACCACACGCCGTTCCCGTCGGCGGACATGTTCAACGTCCTGCCGTGGCGCGAGGAGATCGTGTCGAGCCTCTTGTCGTGCGATGTCGTCGGCTTCCATATCCCGCGCTACGCCGCCAACTTCGCCCGCGTGGCGCAATCGCTGTTCGACTGCGAAATCTCCGCGCGACGGCGGATCAAGCAATCCGACCAGCCCATCGGCTCCGCGCTCGACGAGCGGTCGATGTTCACCGAACTGACGATGGAGGACGGCCGCAAGGTCGCTCTGTCCGCCAGCCCCGTCGGGATCGACGTGGATTACGTCCGCTCCAAGGCCGAGGCGGTCGATGGCCTCGTGGGAGAGATCAAGGCCGACATGGGCGAGCAGAAGCTCATCCTCTCTGTGTCCCGGACGGATTATACGAAGGGCGGGATCGAGCAGCTCCTGGCGTACGAGCGGCTGCTGCAGAGCCGTAAGGACCTGATCGGCAAGGTGCGCCTCATGCACGTCTCGGTCATGGCGAACCGCAACATGACCGCCTATGCCGAGATCCAGGCCGAGGTGGAGCAGATCGCCGGCCGCATCAACGGCACCTTCGGGACGCTCGAATGGCAACCGCTCGCCCTGATCAGCCAGGCCGTGCCCTTCGACAAGCTGGTGGCCTATTACCGCGCGGCCGATATCTGCTGGATCACGCCGCTCGCCGACGGGATGAACCTCGTCTGCAAGGAATACATCGCCGCGCGCGTGGACGGGGACGGCGTCGTCGTTCTCTCCGAGTTCGCCGGCGCGGCGGTGGAGTTGCCCTCGGCCATTCTCACCAACCCGTTCTCCAGCCGCTCCATGGACGTGGCCATCGAGCAGGGTCTCGCCATGTCCGAGCCCGAGCGGCGGGACCGGATGAAGGCCATGCGCGAGCAGATCGAGAAGGCGGACATCAAGGCCTGGGGCGACGAGCAGCTGTCCTACGGCAAGAAAGCCGTCGGCGCGTCCGCCGCCTGAGCCGGATATGCGGGACGCCGGGGTCCGCCCCGGCGCTCGCCACGTCCTCACCCCCCGGAAGGCGCCCCCAATGGATGCGGTCCTGACGCTCAATGCCGGCTCCTCCTCGCTCAAGTTCTCGGTCTACGAGGCCGGGGCACAGACGGGGCGGGGACCGGCGAAGATTCTCGGCGGACAGATCGAGCCCCTTGGCCCGGCCGCACGCCTCACCCTGGACGAGGCCGGTGAAACGCGCGTGACCGAGATCGGCCCGGCGGGCATGGGAGAGGCGATCGGCACTATTCTCGTGACGCTGCAGCGCCGGCTCGCGGGGCGGAGGGTCGCCGCGGTGGGACACCGGATCGTCCATGGCGGGACCGATTTCGATCGGCCGGTCCGCCTGACCCCCGGTGTCCTGAAGCGGCTTGAGGCGTTCGAACCTCTCGCCCCGCTCCATCAGCCGCACAACCTCGCCGGCGTCGCGGCCGCCGAGATCGCCTTTCCGGACGCGGCCCAGGTCGGCTGCTTCGACACCGCCTTCCACCGCGGGCATCCATGGGTGAACGATACCTTCGCGCTGCCGGCGCATCTCTACGAGGAGGGCGTGCGCAGGTACGGCTTCCACGGCCTGTCCTACGATTACATCTCGACCCGTCTTTCCGAAGACTGGCCGGACCTCGCGCGCGGCCGCGTCGTCGTCGCGCATCTCGGCAACGGTGCAAGCATGTGCGCGATGTCGGGCGGGCGCTCCGTCGCCTCTACCATGGGCTTCTCGGCGCTGGATGGCCTCCCCATGGGGACGCGCTCGGGGCAGGTCGATCCGGGTGTCCTCCTCTACCTCCTGGAGAAGGGGGAGGGGCCGGAGAGCATCGCCCGCATGCTCTACCGCGAAAGCGGTCTCCTCGGCCTCTCAGGCATCAGCCATGACATGCGCACGCTCCTCGCCTCCTCCGATCCGGCGGCGGCGCGGGCAATCGAGTACTACACGTTCCGCATCCGCAGGGAGATCGGCGCCATGGCGGCGGCGCTCGGCGGGATAGACGGTCTCGTCTTCACCGGCGGGGTTGGCCGGAATGCCGCGCCCGTCAGGACGATGGCCCTCGCCGGACTGGACTTTCTGGGCCTGACGCTGGACCCCGAGGCGAACCTGAACGGAGCCGAGCGCATCGGGAGCGGCTCGGCCGAGATCCTCGCGCTCGAGACGGATGAGGAAGGCGTCATCGCCCGGGCCTGTTTCAGAACGATCGCAGCCGATTGAACCAGATCGCGGGGTTCGGCGTTGGGACCGCGACGCAAGGAGTTACACGAATGTCCGCACCGCACACCGATGTCGAAAAGCAGGAAAAGCAGCACCGCCCCGCGATGATGGGGATCGGCTTCGCGATCCTCTGGGGGGTCGTCTTGCTGGCGGTGTTCATCGTCTTCATGATCTGGCGCGGCAGCGCGCCTGAAGAGGCCGAAACCCAGATCGACGGGCGCACGGGCGCGGTCGAGGAGCCTGCAGAGGGCGCCGCGACCGTCGAGTGATGCAAGTCCCGTCATGAGAGATTCATAAGGCGCCGTGAGGGATCAAGGCGCCTTTTTTAATGGTCGTCGCCTGCGCCGCTGCGGGGAGCGCCGGTCAGGGGCCCATTCCACCCTTGGGCGGAATGGTGGGGGCGACCAGCGGTCACCCCCCGGCGTCACGCGATCTCGCTGATCCGCGCCAGGGCATCCGCGAGCTTGTTCTCCTCGGCCTGCCGGGCCTCAAGATTGCCGCGGGTTTCTTCGATCACGTCGTCCGGCGCGCTTTCGATGAACTTGGGGTTCTCCAGCCGCTTGCGCATGCCGCCGATCTCCCCCTGAAGCTTCTTGAGCGTCTTCTCGAGACGGGCCTTCTCTGCGCCGGCGTCGATGATATCCGCGAGCGGCAGGCCGAAGGTCGCCCCTTTCACGGGCACCGTGATCGCCCCTTTCGGCATCTCGCCGGCGGCCTCGAGGCTCGCGATCCGCGCCAGTCGCATGATCATCGCCTCGTTCGCGGCCCATGCAGCTTCCGCGCGGGCGTCCATCCCGGTATGGACCATCGGCACCTGAAGGCCCGCCGGCACGCGGACCTGCGCCCGGGCCGACCTAATCCCGTCGATCAGCGAAATCGCGAAGGCCATCTCCTGAGACGCCTCCTCGTCCGCCAGCGCGCCCACGTCCAGCTCGGGCCAGGGCGCGAGGATGAGGGGCGTGGCGCGGGATGCGAGCGTGCCCCAGAGTTCTTCCGTCACGTACGGCATGAACGGGTGGAGGAGTGCGAGGCAGCGATCGATGACCCAGGCCATGACCGCGCGGGTCTCGGCGACCATCGCGGCGTCTTCGCCCATCAGCAGGGGCTTGGAGAACTCCACGTACCAGTCACAGACCGTGCCCCAGACGAACGAATAGAGCGTGTTGGCAGCGTCGTTGAACCGGAACGCCTCCAGCGCCTCGGAGGTCTCAGCCGCGGCCTTCGCGGTCTCGCCGAGGATCCAGCGGTTCACCGGCGCGGTCGCCTCGGGGATGCCCTCCGGCGCGCCGGCTTCAAAGGCGCCGTTCATCTCGGCGAACCGGCAGGCGTTCCAGAGCTTCGTGCTGAAGTTGCGGTATCCCGCGATCCGGTCCTTCGAGAGCTTGAGATCCCGCCCCATCGCGGCCATCGCCGAAAGTGTGAAGCGAACGGCATCGGCGCCGAACTCGTCGATCAGGTCGAGCGGGTCGAGGACGTTGCCGAGGGACTTCGACATCTTCTTGCCCTTCTCGTCCCGGACGAGGGCATGGACGTAGACCGTATCGAAGGGCCGTTCCTCGACGATGGCGTATTGCATCATCATCATCCGGGCGACCCAGAAGAAGATGATGTCGAAGCCAGTGACGAGGACCGAGGTCGGGAAGTAGCGCTTCAGCTCTTCCGTCTCCTCCGGCCAGCCGAGCGTGCCGATCGGCCAGAGACCGGACGAGAACCACGTGTCGAGGACGTCGGGATCCTGCGTGAGGGCGACGCCGTCGCCGGCCTTCTTCTGCGCCTCGGCTTCGGTGGTCGCGCAGTACTGGTTGCCGTCGGCGTCGAACCACACCGGGATGCGATGGCCCCACCACAGCTGGCGGGAGATGCACCAGGGCTCGATGTTCTCCAGCCAGTGGAAATAGACCTTGGCGTCCCGCTCGGGGAGGATCTTCACGGTGCCGTCGCGGACCGCATCGAGGGCCGGGCCGACGATCTGGGCGGCGTCGACGAACCACTGGTCCGTCAGCATCGGCTCGATGACGACCTTCGAGCGGTCTCCGAACGGCTGCATGATCGGCTTGGTCTCGACGAGGGGGACAAGCGTGTCGGCCCGCGCCTCGCCGCCTTCCTCGGGCGCTTCAGGCGCCTTGGCGGCCTTCGCACCAAGCCGTGGATCGGTGGGCGGGACCATCACGGCGAGGCCCTCAGCGGTGATCTGGTCGACCACGCGCTGGCGCGCCTCCAGACGGTCCAGCCCGCGCAGATCGTCGGGGACGAGGTTGACGGCGTCGGCCTCCGCCTCGTTCAACGTCCGCTCGCCCTTGGCCACGGACATCGCGACGGCGGCGGCCTCGGCATGGGGCGCACCGTCCGCGCGCATCTGCGCCTTGGTGTCCATCAGGCGGTACATCGGAATGCCGCCGCGCTTCGCGACTTCGTAGTCGTTGAAATCGTGCGCTCCGGTGATCTTCACCGCGCCGGAGCCGAAGTCCGGGTCCGGGTATTCGTCGGTGATGATCGGGATCAGGCGGCGGTGCTCCTTCGGCCCGACGGGGATCTCGCAGAGCTTGCCGACGATGGGGGCGTAGCGTTCGTCCGAGGGATGCACCGCGACGGCGCCGTCCCCGAGCATGGTCTCGGGGCGCGTGGTCGCGATGGAGATGTAGTCCCGCGTCTCCCGCAGGGTGACGGTCCCGTCCTCGTCCTTCTCGATGTACTCGTAGGTTTCGCCGCCGGCGAGGGGATAGCGGAAGTGCCACATGTGGCCCGGCGTCTCGACGTTCTCCACCTCGAGGTCGGAGATCGCGGTCTCGAAATGCGGGTCCCAGTTCACGAGGCGCTTGCCGCGGTAGATCTTGCCTTGCTCGTAGAGTTCAACGAAGACGCGGATGACGGCGTCGTGGAAGTCGGGGCCGCTGCCCGCATCCGGATCGCCCGGCGCACCGCCCATGGTGAAGGCCTCGCGCGACCAGTCGCAGGAGGCGCCGAGGCGCCGGAGCTGGCCGATGATCGTGCCGCGGCTCTTCTGCTTCTGTTGCCAGACCCGCTCGACGAAAGCCTCGCGCCCCATCTCCCGGCGCGGCGGCTCGCCGTTGGCCGCCATTTCCCGCTCGGTGACCATCTGGGTCGCGATGCCGGCATGGTCGGTTCCGGGCTGCCAGAGCGTGTCGTGCCCGCGCATGCGGTGCCAACGGACGAGGATGTCCTGAAGCGTGTTGTTGAACGCGTGGCCCATGTGGAGCGAGCCCGTGACGTTCGGCGGCGGAATCACGATGCTGAAGGTCTCGGCGCCGCTCTTGGCACCCGCTCCGGCGCGAAAGGCGCCGGCCTCTTCCCATGCTGCGTAGATCCGCGCCTCGGCGGCCTCGTGGTCGAAGGTCTTGTCCATCGCTTGGGATCGCCCGTCGTCTGAATATGTGATTGGGCGCCGGTCTACATAAGCCGCGCGCGAAGGGAAAGCGCGATGGGGCATGGGCCCCGGACCGCGCTTCCGGCGGTGAAGGGCGCTCAGATCCTGCGGTCGAACTTCGTCGTGAGATGGATCAGGCTCTCGGTCGTCCGCACGCCGGGGATGGTGCCGATCTCGTCCAGGGTCTCGTCGAGGGCCTGCGTCGTCTCCACCGAGAGCGAGAGGATCAGGTCCACGCGGCCCGTCGTCGTATGGCAGGCCTCAACCTCGGTCATCGTTCGCAGGCGCTGGAGGACCGCGGGCGTCGCGCGCGGTTCGACCTGCAGGAGCACCGTGCCGCGAATCCGCCTCAGCGTGACCGCCTCGCCGAGACGGATGGTGTATCCGGAGATCACCTTGCTCCGTTCCAGCCGCTCGATCCGCGCCTGAACGGTGGAGCGGGCGACCTTGAACCGGCGCGCGAGGCGGGAGGTCGAGGTCGAACTGTCTGCCGCAAGGGCGGCCAAAAGCTTCTCATCGAGGTCGTCCATCAAATCTGCCCGCTGTTTTCGTCATTTTGCCAACCATACTGCACAATTCGACGCTTTTCATCGGTGAAAATGTCCATCATATGCGCTTCATTCCTTTCAGGACTAAGGGCGCGGCAAAATGTCGGTACCTGGCCTGGTTCGGAGGTTGCGTAAGCGGCTCCCAACCCGTCAGGCGGGGCAAGAGGTGGCTGCGCTCTGTTGGCAAGAAAGGGCAGAGCCGATGGGGCTGAACAAGACGATCTGGGCGAACCCGTCCGATTTCATCCGCGCCGAGCAGCCGGACAATCCGGTACTCTTCTTCTCACCCGCGATCCTGCAGGCGACCGCGCGGCGGTTCCTCGACGGATTTCCGGGGCTCGTGACCTATGCGGTCAAGTCGAACCCGGACGAGATCGTCATCGCCAACCTCGATGCCGCCGGCATCCGGGGCTACGACGTCGCCTCGCTCTACGAGATCGACCTCATCGCCCGCGTAGCCCCCGGCGCCGCCATGCATTACAACAACCCCGTCCGCTCCCGCGCCGAGATCGCCGAAGCGGTGGAGAAGGGCGTGCGCTCCTTCTCTGTCGACTCGCTGTCCGAACTCGAGAAGCTCTACGAGCTGGTGCCGCAGGGCGCCGAGATCTCCGTGCGCTTCAAGCTGCCCGTGAAGGGCGCGGCCTACGATTTCGGCGCGAAGTTCGGCGCGACGGCGCCGCTCGCGACCGAGCTTCTGGCCCGCGCGAACGGCATGGGCTTCGTCCCGTCCCTGACGTTCCACCCCGGAACCCAGTGCACCGATCCGATGGCATGGGATGCCTACATCCGGACCGCCGCCAAGATCGCCGCCGATGCCGGTGTCACGCTGTCCCGCCTGAACGTGGGCGGCGGCTTCCCGGCGCATCGGCTGAATGCCGTGGCGCCCGAGCTCGACGCGATCTTCGCGCTGGTCGACCGGGTCACGGGCGAAGCCTTCGGTGACGCGCGACCGGCGCTCGTTTGCGAGCCCGGCCGCGGCCTCGTGGCAGAGAGTTTCTCGCTTGCGACCCGCGTCCGCGCCGTGCGCGATGCCGACCACGTCTTCCTCAACGATGGCGTCTATGGCGGCCTTGCCGAACTGCCGCTCATCGGGATCATCGACCGCGTCGAGCTGCGGGACGCCGAAGGCCGCCGGAAGTCCGGCCTGCCGGTGCCGCGCATCGTGTTCGGGCCGACCTGCGACAGCGTCGATCGTCTACCCGGCGAGCTGCCGCTGCCCGGCGACATCGCCGAGGGGGATTACGTGATCTTCCACGGCATGGGTGCCTATTCCACGGCGACCGTGACCCGGTTCAACGGCTTCGGCGTCTTGGACATGGTGACGGCGCTTTCGCTGAACTCGGCCCAGTAAGGGCGCATTCCCCCGGCGGGCCGACCATTTGAGATGGACGGCGCCGCCGGGGCGGCTAGGCTCTGACCCGAACCTCCAGACGGGATAGACGAGCCATGACCCCTAAATCCGGCACGTCGCAGGGCGGACGCTTCGAAGACATCCGCCTCCTGAGCGGACATGGGCGGTACACGGACGAGACGGCACCGGCGGATGCCCTCGTCGCGGTCTTCCTGCGTGCGCCCGTGGCCCATGCGACGATCAGCCTGGACGGGCTGGAGGAGGCCCGGACGATGCCGGGCGTCGCGGATATCCTGACCGCCGCCGAGATCCGCGCCGAGGGGATCGACCCCGACTTGCCGGCGACACTCGTGAAGGGCGGGGCGAGCCCTCCGAGGCCCGCGCTCGCGGAGGGCCGCGTGCGGCATGTGGGAGAGGCGATCGCCTGCGTTGTAGCGACGAGCCGCGCGGCGGCGCTGGACGCCGCCGAGGCCATCGCGCTCGATTTCGAGGAACTGCCGGCGAAGCTCGACCTCGCGGAGGGCGGCGCGCCACTGCACGAGGAGGCGCCGGAGAACCGCGCCTATACCTTCCGGGCGGGGGCGTGGGACGCGGCCGAAGCGGGGCTGGAGGCCGCCGCGCACCGCCTGTCCTTCGAGATCGCCGACCACCGCGTGATCTGCAATCCGATGGAGCCCCGGGCGGCCTGGGCCGGATGGACGGAGGGGCGACTGCACGTCTGCCTCGGTGGCCAGAACGTCTGGTGGATCAAGTCGCGGCTCGCGGCGTGGTTCTCGGTGCCCGAAAGCCAGGTCCGCGTGACGATCCCCGATGTCGGCGGCGGTTTCGGCACCCGCGCGATGTTCTACCCCGAATATCCCGTCCTTGCCCTCGCTGCGCGACGCCTCGGTCGGCCCGTCCGCTGGGCGTCCGATCGCAGCGAGACCATGCTCACCGACGCCGGGGCGCGGGATCTCGTGTCCACCGTGGAGATGGGGTTCGACGCGCAGAAGCGCCTGACCGCGTACCGCGTGCGCAACCTCTCCAATCTCGGGGCCTACAATTCCCAATTCGGGCAGGGCATCCAGTGCGGTAATTTCTCCCGCGTGCTGACCGGCGTCTACGACGTTCAGGACGCGGCGATGGAGACGGTGGGCATCTATACCAACACCACGCCGACGGACGCCTATCGCGGCGCCGGGCGGCCCGAGGCGATCTACGCGCTCGAGCGGGCGATGGATCAGGCGGCGCGCGTCTTCGGCGAGGACCCCGCATCCTTCCGACGCCGCTCGATGATCCGCCCCGACCAGCTTCCCTACGCGACGGCGACGGGGGAGAGCTATGACGTGGGCGATTTCCCGGGCATCCTCGACGCGCTCTGCAAGAAGGCCGACTTGGACGGTTTCGAAGCGCGCCGGGCGGCCTCCGAGGCGAAGGGCAGGCTTCGCGGCATCGGCCTCGTCACCTATATCGAGGCGATCCTCGGTGCGCCGGACGAGACGACTACGGTGGAGTTCACGCAAGAAGGGCGCGTGCGGCTCTATGTCGGTACGCAATCGGCAGGCCAGGGACACGAGACGGTGCATGCGCGGCTGCTGGAGGCGCGGACCGGAATCCCCGCGCATGCCGTCGACGTCGTCATGGGCGACAGCGACCTGATCGCGAAGGGCGGCGGCACCGGCGGCTCCCGGTCCGTCACCGTGCAGGCGATGGTGACCGACCGCGCAGGGGAAATGATGGAGGCGGCCTTCGCGTCGTTCCTCGCCGCCGAGCTTGGCGTGCCGGAGGATGCCCTGACGTTCGAGGATGGCCGCTTCCGCGCCGAGGGCAGCAATGCCGCGCCCGATCTCATGGAGGCGGCCCGGATGGCCCGCGCCGCGGGGCGGGGCGACCTGCTGAAGCACACGGCCACGGCGACCCTGCCGGGGCGATCCTTCCCGAACGGCGCCCACGCCGCCGAAGTGGAGGTGGATCCCGAGACGGGGGATGTCAGCCTCCTGTCATACAAGGTGGTGGATGATTTCGGCACGCTGATCGACCCGGTTCTCGCCATCGGGCAGGTTCATGGCGGCGTGGCGCAGGGTGTCGGACAGGCGCTGATGGAGCGGGCGGCGCATGACGAGGAGGGGCAGGCGCTGGCCGTCACCTTCATGGATTATGCCATGCCGCGGGCCTACGATCTGCCGATGATCGAGTTCTCTCAGCGCCCGATCCCGTCCCCGCGCAACCCGGTCGGCATGAAGGGATGCGGCGAAGCCGGAACGGTGGGGGCCATCGCGGCGGTGTCGAACGCGGTGCAGGATGCGCTCTGGGCGCGGGGCGTGCGCAACGCGCAGATGCCGTTCACCGCCTCCCGCGTCTGGGCGATGCTGCAGGAGGCCGCCGGAAGCGGGGACAGCTGATCGTCCCCGCTGGCTGCGCCGCTCAGAGCGCTCTCACGGCTTGGTAAGGTAAATCCGCCGGCGAGACGGCCTTCGTACATGCAAACGGCCCGCGGGCTGTCGCCCCGGGCCGTCTCCTACGTCGAGGCTATGGCGCCTCAGGCCACGTCTTCGAGCACCGAGTCCTGCGTTACGCCGAGGGCATGGCAGACGTCGCGCGTCAGGTGCGGGCGATTCAGCGTATAGAAATGCAGCTTGTCCACGCCGCCGTCGATCAGCTCCGAGCTGAGCTCGGTGGCCAGCGCCGTCGCCAGAAGATCCTGCCGTCCGTCACGCTCAGCCGCCTCGAAGGCCTCGCCGAGCCATGCGGGAAGGCGCGCGCCGCAGGCGGTGGCGAAGCGTCGGGTGTTCTTCCAGTTCTCGATCGGCAGGATGCCCGGAATGATCGGCGCATCGATCCCGGCCTTGGCGCAGGCATCGCGGAACCGGAAGAAGGTGTCCGCTTCGAAGAAGAACTGCGTGATCGCCTCGGTCGCACCTGCGTCGATCTTGCGCTTGAGCCACTCGACGTCCTGCCCCTCCCGCGTCGCCTCGGGGTGCGGGTCGGGATAGGCGCCGACGCGGATGGTGAAGTCGCCCGCCTCGCGCAGGCCTTCGATGAGTTCGCAGGTGTCCCGGAACCCCTCGGGGTGGGGCGTGAAGCTGTCCACCCCCTTGGGCGGATCGCCCCGGAGCGCGACGATGTCGGTCACGCCGGCCTTGGCGTAGCTTCTCGCGATCTCCAGCGTCTCCTCGCGGGAGGCGTCGACGCAGGTGAGATGCGCAGCCACGGTCAGATCAGTAGAGGCGTTGATCGCGTCCACGGCCTCATGGGTCAGCTTGCGGGTCGTACCGCCGGCACCATAGGTCACGGAGACGAAGCGGGGGCGGAGCGGCGCCAGCGCCTGAACGGTGTCCCACAGCTTGAAGGACGCCTGCACACTGCGCGGCGGGAAGAACTCGAAGGACACGCTCGGCACGGTCGCCATGTCGGATACCACCCTTGTTCAGTCGCAATTGGATATTGCATCGGCGTACAGTTGAGGCAACGTCATAATCTCCGGGACGATCATGAGTTCCGATGCATATTGAATTCCGTCACCTCGGCACACGCGGAGCCATGCGTGACGCTGGCGGCCTCGCTCAGGCCGCCACGATGCTGGACTTAACACAAATCGCGCCGCCCCACCAAGTCAAAGGGACGCGGAAGCGGACGGACTCCGGCCTGCGCCCGTCCGGAGATGAAGGCGCCCGGGGCGTCAGGCGCCGATCCACGAATCGACGAAGCGCGACACGCTGCCCCACCATCCTTGCTCCGCCTGCTGCGCGGCGATGACTGTTTCATGCATCTTGAGCGAGGACTTGATGAGCGGATCATCCGAGTCGAGTTCAAGCTCGGCATCCTTCATCATGTGGGCCGCCGTGCGCTTGAGCTGATCGAGATAGGCGACGCCCGAGTCGAAATCCGATTGCGAAATCACCGTATTGCCGCCGCCGAACATCTGCAGGAGGCGCATCTTGTCCCCGCCGAGACCGGAGACGAGGGTGACGGCGGCGATGAGCGGCACCTTGTCCACTGCGCCACGCAGCCAGAGGTTGAACTTGCGATTGTTGCGCGACAGGTCGGAGGCAGTGCCGCGCGCGGCCCAGAGCGTCTTCGCCTTCGCGGTGAACTTGTCGAGGACGAGGAACTCGGCGTAGCGCCAGAGGGATTCCACGGCGAACTCGAAGATCCCGGCCATGTAATCCACCGCCTTTGTCGCGAAGGCGCCGAAGGAGGACAGGGTGCTCGAGATCGAGGATTTCGCCAGTTCGAACACGCCCGAGAGCATCGCCCGGTTCATCCCCGATTCCACGCCCTTCACCAGTGTCGCCGGATGGCCGTAGTTGATCTTGACGTTGTACCCGGCGACGTAGCTCCTCAGCTTCTGGATAAAGGATTTCCCGGCGTTCCAGAGGTTTGCGACATCCCCGACGCTCTCGAGACTGTCGGCATCGTCCATCACCTGCGCCGCGACCCAGAGGGCGAGGTTCTTGCTGAAGCTGATGAGTTCGTGTGGTGCGCCGAAGAGCTCGGCAATTTGGGAGCGAAGCTCGGCCACGAAGGACGTCGCCCAGGACATCACCTTGGCAAGTCCGGTCCCGGCGCCGTTCGCCCCGGCCGCGGCCGATCCGAACATCGTCAGCGGATCGCCGATGGCCTCGTTGAAGTCGCCGAAGCCGTCCCAGCGACGATTGGCGAGCGCGGTGAAGGCGCGGACCGAGCCGTTCACGGCCAGATCCGCGTAGGGCGATTCCACGTCAACGCCCTGCCACAGATAAATGACACCCTGCCGCGCATTGCGGATGCCCGGCGGGCCCTGAAGTGCGTCCATTGAAATGACTCCGGTTTTCCAAACCGCGGCCTGAATGATGGCCGGCCGGGCCACCTTAATCGCCGCCTGAAACCGCGCAAGCGTCCTTCGGTCCCCGCATCGCTTGTGTCCGCCGCTTCTTGTGGCCTATACCGCGCGCCTGACCGAACCTCCCCGGGAGAGCCGCCGATGCAGGGCAGCGCAAACCTCAACGTGATGATGAAAGCCGCGCGCAAGGCCGGGCGCGGCCTCGTGCGTGATTTCGGCGAGGTCGAGAACCTCCAGGTCAGCCGCAAGGGCCCCGGAGATTTCGTGTCCCGCGCCGATATCACCGCCGAGAAGGTCATCCGCGAAGAGCTGACCCATGCCCGTCCGAACTACGGCTGGCTCGGCGAAGAGAGCGATCCGGTCGAGGGCAAGGATCCCACGCGCCGCTGGATCGTCGATCCGCTCGACGGCACGACGAACTTCCTGCACGGCCTGCCGCACTGGTCCGTCTCCATCGCTCTGGAGCACAAGGGCGAGATCGTCGCGGGTGTGGTCTACGATCCGGCCAAGGACGAGATGTTCTATGCCGAGAAGGGGCAGGGCGCCTGGATGAACGAGCGCCGGATCCGCGTCTCCGGTCGCTTCCAGCTGTCAGAGGCCGTCTTCGCGGGCGGCATGCCGTTCGGCGCCAAGCGCACCCTGCCGGCCATGCTGCGCGACCTCGGGCGCCTGATGCCGGCCTGCGCCGGTCTTCGCCGCTGGGGCGCTGCATCGCTCGATCTGGCCTACGTCGCCGCCGGGCGGTGCGAGGGGTTCTGGGAGCGGGAGCTGTCGCCGTGGGACATGGCCGCGGGCCTCGTCATCGTGCGCGAGGCGGGCGGCCTGATCGGCCCGATCCGCGAGGGGCAGGACATCCTCGAAAGCGGCGGCGTCATCGCCTGCAACGGCGAGCTCTTCGAGCGCTTCGCCGGGATCATCCGAGAGACCTGAGCCGCGCCGCCCGGACCTCTGATGGATCGGCTGCGCAGCCGCCGGCGCTCAGCGCCGCCGCACCACCGGCACCCGGCTTCTGCTGTATCTGGCCTCCTCGTGCGGCGGGTGGCCGTGGGTCCGCGACCAGAAGGCCACCGCGCCGCGCTTCAGCCAGATCGGCAGGGTCAGGGCCAGTCCGATGACGAAGCCGCCGGCATGGGCCCAGTACGCGACGCCGCCGCCCATCGGATCGCTCCCCACCGAGTTGAACAGCTGCAGCGCGAACCAGCCAAGGAGCACGATCCAGGCCGGGATCGGGATCACCTTGAAGATGACGACGAAGATGAAGAGCACGTCGACGCGCGCCTTCGGGAAGAGCAGCAGGTACCCGCCCATCACGCCCGCGATGGCGCCCGAGGCCCCGACCGTCGGAACGGTCGAGTACGGCGCCGCCGCGACATGGGCGATCCCCGCCCCGACCCCGGCGGCGATGTAGAAGCCGAGAAAGCCCGCATGGCCCATCTCTTCTTCCAGGTTGTCGCCGAAGATCCAGAGGTAGAGCATGTTGCCGATGAGATGCATCCAGCCGGCATGCAGGAACATCGAGGTCACGAAGCTCAGCGGCGATGAGAGCGCCGGTATGAGCGCCCAGTCGGCGTAATAGGCGGCGAGACGCATGGGATCCTGCGCGACGCCGAGGGACATCAGGAAGATCGCGACATTCGCGGCGATCAGCGTCCAGACGACGTAGGGCCTGCCGCCCGAAGGATTGTGGTCGCGGATAGGGAACATGGCGCGACGCTACATTCCGCCGCCGCGCCGTCAAGCGCAGGGAGGCGCTTGTGGGACCCCTCGGCGCTGTTCTATGCCTTCCCTCGCTGCGCGGGCGTGGCGGAATGGTAGACGCATGGCACTTAAAATGCTTGGGGCTGATGCCCGTGGGGGTTCGAGTCCCCCCGCCCGTACCAGCGTGTCGCGAAACGGCGCAGACATCTTGGACGCAGCGCCGCGGGGGCGCGCGCCCGGGTCGCCTCCGATTGGCCGCAGCGCCGGGGGCCACGGCCCGCACCGCTCCGTTCAGCCGAGGGCGGTGTCCCGCCCGCGCTACCCCGCCTCGAGGAGGACGACGTGACGAGACCAGACACACCTCGCGCCCTTGTCACGGGCGGAAACCGGGGGATCGGACGGGCCATCGCGGCCGCCCTGATCGCGAAAGGCTGCGCCGTGACCATCACCGCGCGGGATCCGGCCGAGGGGGAAGCGGCGGCGGAGGCGCTCGGCTGCGACTGGATGCGGGCGGACGTGGCCGAGCCGGAAACGCTCCATGGCCTGATCGATATGCCCTTCGACATTCTCGTGAACAATGCCGGGATCCTTCCCGAGGGCTCCCTTCTGGACAATCCCGAAGGGTTCGTGGACGCGATGGCGGTGATGGTGACGGGGCCTTTCCTGCTCATCCGCGCGCTGGCGCCGAGCATGGGGCGGCGCGGCTGGGGCCGGATCGTCAACGTCTCCTCGAGCATGGGCAGTTTCGCCTCCGGCCTTTCGGGGCCGAACGGTTACGGGATCGCGAAGGCCGCGCTGAACGCTCTGACGCATGTCCTGCCTCGGGACCTGCCGGAGGGCGTGAAGATCAACGCGATGGACCCCGGATGGATCGCGACACGGATGGGCGGCGAGCACGCGCCGGGCGATCCCGAAGATGCAGCGGCCGAAGCGGTGCGGCTCGCGCTCCTGCCCGAGGATGGACCGACGGGCGGGTTCTGGCGTCACGGACAACGGGCCGAATGGTAGGGAGACGGGCATGATCAGGGTCAGGGGACACGAGGGCGAGCGCGTCGCCGTTCTGGGGCTGGGCCGGTCGGGCCTCTCCGCGGCGAAGGCCCTCAGGGCGGGCGGCGCGCTGCCGCTGTGCTGGGACGACGGGGCCTCGGGGCGGGCCGCGGCGGAGGCGGAGGGGCTGGACCTTCTCGATCCGACCGCGCCCGGCGCCCTCGAGGGTGTCGCCGCCATGATCGTCTCGCCCGGCATTCCGCATCTCTACCCCGCGCCGCATCCGGCGGTGCTCGCTGCGCTGAAGGCCGGCGTGCCGCTCGACAACGATATCGGCCTCTTCTTCCGCTCCTGGGCGGAGGAGGGCTGGGAAAACTTCGACCTGCCGCCGAAGGTGATCGCGGTCACGGGGTCCAACGGCAAGAGCACGACCTCCGCCCTCATCGCCCATATCCTGCGCGAGGCGGGGCGGGACGTTCAGCTTGCGGGCAATATCGGCGTCGGCGTGCTCGACTGCGAGCCGGCGGTGAACGGGTCGATCGCGGTGCTCGAGCTGTCCTCCTACCAGACCGATCTTGCCCGCGCGCTGACGCCGGATATCGCCGTCTTCATCAACCTCTCCCCCGACCATCTCGACCGTCACGGCGGCATGGGCGGGTATTTCGCCGCCAAGCGCAGGCTGTTCGCCGAGGGCGGGCCGGACCGTGCCGTGGTGGGTGTGGACGAGGCCGAGGGCCTTTATCTCGCCGGGCAGCTGGCCGAGGGGCCGGGAGACGACCGGGTCATCCGCATCTCTTCCGCCGGCAAGCTCGATGGGCCGGGCTGGACGGTCCATGCGCGCAAGGGCTTTTTGTCCGAGCGGCGGAAATCGCGCCAGGTGTCCTCCGCCGATCTGCGCGAGCTTCCGGGCCTGCCGGGGGCGCACAATCACCAGAACGTCTGCGCCGCCTGGGCCGCCGTCCGCTCCCTTGGCCTGTCGCCCTCGGTGATCAAGGGCGCGCTGGCCACCTTCACGGGCCTGCCGCACCGCTCGCAGCCGGTGGGCGAGGCGGGGGGCATTCGCTTCGTCAACGACAGCAAGGCCACGAACGTGGATGCCGCATCCCGCGCGCTCCAGGCCTTCGACAAGGTGCGCTGGATCTGCGGCGGCCTGATGAAGGAGGGAGGCCTCGACCTTCTGCATCCGCATCTGGACCGCGTGGCGAAGGCGTACGTCATCGGTCGGGAGGCCGAGGCATTTGCCCTGGCGCTGGGGCCGGGGGTGACGTCCGAGGTCTGCACCACGATGGCCCAGGCGGTCGCGCGCGCGGCGGAAGAGGCGGAACCGGGAGAGACGGTCCTCCTCGCCCCGGCCGCGGCGTCCTTCGACCAGTACGACAACTTCGAAAAGCGCGGCGATGACTTCGCCAGCGAAGTCGCGCGCGTTTTGGCGGGCTGAGGGAAGCACCCGGAGAACCTCCGCTGGCACCGGGCGACCGTTTTCGGCCGCAGCATGCCGGAGGGGCCCGCCCCGTGGGGCACCTTGGGCTGAGGGACGGCGCCGCCGAGCACGGGCCCGCACGGCAAGAAGGCGGCGTCCTGCCTGCCGGTGGCGCGTTCGCCGGGGCGGGATCTGACGGGGAAACGAACCGGGCGCGTTGCAGGGGAAAGGGGCGGGGCGTCTTGCGTGCTGGCGGTGTCTGCCTACGTGAGTGAACAAAGGAGTTCACCCATGCAGTATTCCGTCCTCGATCTGTCCCCCGTGCCCGAGGGGCACGATGCCGCCGAAGCGATTGCCAACACCGTCGATCTCGCGCGCCATGCCGAGGCGCAGGGCTATCGTCGCTTCTGGATGGCGGAGCATCACAACATGCCCGGCATCGCCTCCGCCGCGACGTCCGTCCTCATCGGCCATGTCGCCGGGGCGACCGAGCGCATTCGCGTGGGCGCAGGCGGCATCATGCTGCCGAACCATTCGCCGCTGATGGTCGCCGAAGCCTTCGGAACGCTCGCGACGATCCATGGCGACCGGATCGATCTCGGCCTCGGTCGCGCGCCCGGGACGGACATGGCCACGGCGCGGGCTCTGCGGCGGGGCGGCGGGAACGGTGAGGAGTTTCCGAACGACGTCGTCGAGTTGATGAACTATCTCGGCGCGCCGCGCGATGGCGCGCGGGTGCGGGCGCTTCCGGGCGAAGGAACGCACGTGCCGGTGTGGATCCTCGGCTCGTCGCTCTACGGGGCGGAGCTGGCGGCGATGCTCGGGCTGCCCTACGCCTTTGCCAGCCATTTCGCTCCGCAGGCGCTGGAGCAGGCGCGGGAGCTCTACCGGGCGCGGTTCCAGCCGGGCGCGCTGGATCAGCCCCGCTTCATGCTCGCGATCAACGTCTTCGCCGCGGAGAGCGACGCGCGCGGGGCCTACCTCCGCTCCTCCATGCAGCAGGCGTTCGCGCGGCTGCGTCTCGGTCAGCCCGGCAAGTTGCCGCGCCCGGTGGACGACGTGACCCAGATCCTGCCGGCGCAGGCCGTCGAGATGGCGGACGAGGCGTTGAGGATCACCGCCGTGGGCGGTCCGCAAACGGTGCGGGACAGGCTCGAGGCGCTGATCGCCGAGCACCGTCCGGACGAGGTGATCCTCACCGGGCAGATTCACGACCACGAGGCGCGCAAGGAGAGCTTTGAGCGCGCGGCGGATATCCTCAGGGATCTGGGGGCGGAGCGCGCGGCGGCGTGAGGGGCGCTGTCCGCCCTCTGTCGCAGGCCCATTCCTACCTGTGATCCCGGGCGGGGGTGCCATTCGAGATGCGGTGCCCATGGATGAGGGCGGCGCCATCGGCAGATCCATGAGGCGGGTCAGGGGCTCGGTCAGCGGCGGGCGTTGATTGCTGCCTCCCGCAGATCTTCTCCGGGCCGAGCCCCCTTGCTGGCGCGGCCCGGCTGGCCCTCGTCCTGATCAAGACGAGCACGTCACCACCGCCCGGATGACCGCTCCGAGAAAAGCAATCGATCCCGGCGCGCATTTTCCTAGAATCCTCGCGGGTGCTGCGCTACTGTCACTCTCACGAGATCCGGAAAACCGGACAGGCAGAGCAGTTGGGCAGTAATCCATGACGGAAATGGTCTATGGCGCCGTGCCGATGCGCACGGGCGACGCAGTATTGCCGCGTTGGTGGCGCACGATCGACAAGTGGACCATGTCCTGCATCTTCCTCCTCTTCGGGGTGGGGTTGCTGCTGGGGCTGGCTGCCTCTCCGCCGCTGGCGGAGCGCAACGGGCTCGATCCATTCTACTACGTCGAGCGGCAGATCTTCTTCGGCGGCATGGCGATGGCCGTCATGCTGGTCGTGTCGATGATGACGCCGGACGCGGTGCGCCGCTGGGCGGTGGTGGGCTTCCTGATCACCCTCGTCTCTCTTCTCCTGTTGCCGTTTCTCGGCACCGATTTCGGCAAGGGCGCCACGCGCTGGTTCTCCTTCGGCTTCGCCTCGGTGCAGCCGTCCGAGTTCCTCAAGCCCGCCTTCGTCGTCGTCTGCGCCTGGATGCTGTCCGCGGGGCAGGAGCCGGGCGGCCCTCCGGGCAAGACATTGTCGCTGTGCGTGACGATACTCGTCGTCGCACTCCTCGTGCTGCAGCCCGACTTCGGCCAATCGGCGCTGATCGTCTTCGCGTGGGGCGTGATGTACTTCATCGCGGGCGCGCCGATCCTTCTTCTCATGGGGCTGGCGGGCTGCGCCGTCCTGTTCGGGATCGGGGCCTATTCCTCCTCCGAGCACTTTGCCCGCAGGATCGACGGCTTCCTGTCCCCCGAGATCGATCCGCGCACCCAGCTCGGCTATGCCACCAACGCCATCCAGGAGGGCGGCTTCTTCGGCGTCGGCGTCGGCGAGGGGCAGGTCAAGTGGTCGCTGCCGGACGCGCATACCGACTTCATCATCGCCGTTGCGGCAGAGGAGTACGGCGTCGTCCTCGTGAGCTTCATCATCCTGCTCTACTCCGTCATCGTCGTGCGCTCGCTGATGCGCCTGATGAAGGAGCGCGATCCGTTCACCCGCCTCGCCGGGGCAGGGCTTGCCTGCATCTTCGGCGTGCAGGCGATGATCAACATGGGCGTCGCGGTCCGGCTCCTGCCGGCGAAGGGGATGACCTTGCCCTTCGTCAGCTACGGCGGCTCCTCCCTGATCGCCGGCGGTCTTCTCGTCGGCATGCTGCTTGCGATGACCCGCGCGCGGCCGCAGGGCGAGATCGGCGACATCCTGCTGCGGCGGGGCCGTTGAGATGGATGCGGCACCCCTGATCGTCATCGCCGCCGGCGGAACCGGCGGCCACATGTTCCCTGCGCAGGCGCTGGCCGAGGCGATGCTGGCGCGCGGCTGGCGGGTCTCGCTCTCCACCGACCCGCGCGGCGCACGCTATACCGGGGGCTTTCCGCCCGAGGTCGAGATCCAGCGCGTCTCCTCGGCGACCCCCTCCCGCGGCGGATTGCTCGGGAAGGCGACGGTCGGCCCGTGCGTGGCCGCCGGAACGCTGAGTGCCATGACCCGGATGATGCGCGATCGCCCCGCGATCGTGGTGGGCTTCGGCGGATACCCCGCGATCCCTGCCATGGCGGCGGCGACGGCCTTGCGGCTGCCGCGGATGATCCACGAGCAGAACGGCGTTCTCGGCCGGGTGAACCAGATCTTCGCGAAACGAGTGAATGCGGTCGCATGCGGGACCTGGCCGACGGAGCTGCCGGAGAACGTCGAGGGCGTCCATACCGGCAACCCGGTGCGCGCGCGCGTTCTGGAGCGGGCCGAGGCGGCCTACATTCCGCCGGGGGACTACCCGATGTCGGTGCTCGTCATCGGCGGATCGCAGGGTGCAAAGATCCTGTCCGACGTGGTGCCGCCGGCCATCGCCGCGCTGCCGCTTGAGACGGTGCGCAACATCCGCGTCGCCCATCAGGCGCGCGGCGAGGATATCGAACGGGTCGCCACGTACTACGCCGAGCACGCGATCGATGCCGAGGTCGAGCCCTTCTTCGACGACCTGCCGCGCCGGATGACGGAGGCGCAGCTCGTGATCTCCCGCGCCGGCGCCTCCTCGGTCGCGGACATCTCGGTGATCGGGCGCCCCTCGATCCTCGTGCCGCTCGCCGCTGCGATCCGCGACGAGCAGAGCGCCAATGCCCGCGGTCTCGCCGATGCCGGCGGCGCCATCGTGATGCCGGAGCGCCTGTTCGAGGTCGACGTTCTGTCGGAGCAGATCTCCGCCGTGCTGTCGAACCCGGCCGCGGCGCTCGAGATGTCCCGCGCGGCACTGTCGCAGGGACGACCTGACGCCACCGACCGGCTGGTCGAACTGGTGCTCGAATTGACAGGGGAAACAACCTCTGCTCAGGGACAGAAGGACACTGAATAAATGGACGGAAGCCTGCTGATGAGCCCCGCGACGAAGCTGCCGACCGATGTCGGACCGATCCACTTTGTCGGGATCGGCGGGATCGGGATGTCCGGCATCGCCGAGGTCCTGTTGACCCACGGATACCGGGTGCAGGGCTCTGACCTCAGGGCGAGCCCGATCACCGAGCGGCTCGAGGCGCTCGGCGCCCGCGTCTTCATCGGTCAGTCGGCGGACAACCTGGAGGGTGCGGAGGTCGTCGTGATCTCGTCGGCCATCAAGTCCGGCAATGCCGAGCTCGACGAGGCGCGGCTGAGGGGTCTGCCGGTGGTTCGCCGGGCGGAAATGCTGGCCGAGCTGATGCGGCTGAAGTCCAACGTCGCCATCGCCGGCACCCACGGCAAGACCACGACGACGACCATGGTCGCCACGCTTCTCGACGCCGGCGGGATCGATCCGACCGTCATCAACGGCGGGATCATCCACGCCTACGGCTCCAATGCACGGGCGGGGCAGGGCGAGTGGATGGTGGTCGAGGCCGACGAGAGCGACGGCACGTTCAACCGCCTGCCGGCGACGATCGCTGTCGTGACCAATATCGACCCCGAGCACATGGAACACTGGGGCACGATCGAGAACCTCCGCCAGGGGTTCACCGATTTCGTCTCCAACATCCCGTTCTACGGCCTCGCCGTCTGCTGCACGGACCATCCCGAGGTCCAGGCGCTGGTCGGGCGGGTGACGGACCGCAAGGTCGTCACCTTTGGCTTCAATGCCCAGGCGGACGTCCGGGCGGTGAATCTGACCTATCGCAAGGGCGTCGCCTGCTTCGACATCGCCCTGCGCTCCGAGGAGAAGGTGATCGAGGGCTGCACCCTGCCGATGCCGGGGGATCACAACGTCTCCAACGCGCTCGCCGCCGTCGCAGTGGCGCGGCATCTCGGCATGAAGACCGATGAGATCCGCAGCGCGCTGGCCAGCTTCGGCGGCGTCAACCGGCGCTTCACCCGCGTGGGCGAGGTGAACGGAGTAACGGTGATCGACGATTACGGCCATCACCCGGTCGAGATCTCGGCCGTCCTCAAGGCCGCGCGTCAGGCCAGCGAAGGCCGCGTCATCGCGGTGCACCAGCCGCATCGCTACTCGCGCCTGCATTCGCTTTTCGATGACTTCTGCCACTGCTTCAACGAGGCCGACGTGGTCGCCATCGCCGAGGTCTACGGCGCGGGCGAGGACCCGATCGAGGGCGCCGACCGCGATGCGCTGGTCCAGGGGCTGATCCGTCACGGCCATCGCCATGCCCGCGCCATCGTCTCCGAAGATGATCTCGAGCGGCTGGTGCGGGAGCAGGCCGGGCCGGGCGACATCGTCGTCTGTCTTGGGGCGGGCACGATCTCGACCTGGGCGAACAACCTGCCGGATCGCCTCTCCCGCGACGCGGTCGCGCAGGCCGCGGGCTAGGTCCGGTGGCCGGCGCTGCCCTCCTTGCCGGTTTCCTCTGGATGCTGGCGAGCCAGGTCGCCGGAATGCTGCCCTCGCGCCGCAGACACTGGCCGGCCGCGATCATCCTGATCGCCACCGGCATCCCGCTTCTGGGATGGATCACGTTCGAGACGGGGCCGCTCTTCGGCCTTCTCTTCCTGATCGCCGGGATCTCCGTCCTGCGCTGGCCGCTCTATTTCGCCGGCCGCTGGACGGCGAGCCGGGTCGCCGGGCGCAAGGGCGAGGCGGGGGCCGGGGGCGAGTGAGCGCCTGTTTTCGCCGCCCTCACGGGCGGCGTGCCTCCGGCGGTGGGTATTTGAAGAAAGATGAAGAGGTCCGAGATGGAGATGCCCGAGGTACGCGGCCAGCTCGAGGAGCGCCGGACGATGGCCGATCTGACATGGCTGCGCGTGGGCGGCCCGGCGGACTGGTTCTTCCGTCCCGCCGATGTCGAGGATCTCTGCGCCTTCCTGTCTGCCCTGCCGGATGATGTACCCGTCTTCACCATGGGTGTCGGCTCGAACCTGATCGTTCGCGATGGCGGGATCCGCGGCGTGGTGATCCGCCTCGGTCGCGGCTTCAACGGGATCGAAGTGGACGGGGATCGCGTCGTTGCCGGAGCGGCGGCGCTCGACGCCCATGTCGCGCGCAAGGCGGCCGCGGCGGGGCTGGACCTCACCTATCTTCGCACCATTCCCGGGGCGATCGGCGGCGCCGTGCGGATGAACGCCGGCTGCTATGGCACCTACACCGCGGATCGGCTGGAGAGCGTCCAGCTGGTCCTCAGGGACGGCACGCGCGAGACGCGGAATGCCGAGGCGCTGAACTTCGCCTACCGTTCGAGCGAGCTCCCGGAGGGCGCCGTGATCGTCTCCGCGACGTTCCGGGCGCCCCGCGGCGAGGCGGATGCGCTCGAAGCGCGGATGTCGGAGCAGGTCGCGGCGCGGGATGCGTCCCAGCCGGTGAAGGCGCGTTCGGCCGGCTCCACGTTCCGCAATCCGGCCGGATTTTCCTCCACCGGACGGGCAGACGACGTCCACGATCTTAAGGCCTGGAAGGTGATCGATGAGGCCGGGATGCGCGGTGCGCGCCGCGGCGGCGCGGTGATGAGCGAGAAGCATTGCAACTTCCTGCTGAACGAGGGGGACGCCACGGCCGCCGATCTCGAAGGTCTGGGCGAAGATGTGCGGAAAAAGGTTTACGATTCCAGCGCAATAACATTAGAGTGGGAAATCATGCGGGTCGGAGAACCCGGGGCCTGACAAAAGGCGGCATCTAACGCCGCAGGATGGCCGGTAACGAGGACAGTGCGGGGCCGATACAGGCGCGGCCCCGGTTTTTTAGAGACAAAAAGGGCCATTCGATAAGGCCCGTGAACACGAGGCGGGCGGTTTGTCGGGCAGGGCATCCCCCATAGTGGCGGTCCTCAAGGGAGGACTCTCGGCGGAGCGCGATGTCTCGCTCTCCTCGGGGCGTGAATGCGCAGCCGCGCTCAGGGGCGAACAATTCGAGGTGGTCGAGATCGATGCCGGCGCGGATATCTGCGCCCGGCTCGAGGAGCATGCACCGGACGTCGTCTTCAATGCCCTTCACGGGCGCTGGGGCGAGGACGGGTGCATTCAGGGCCTGCTCGAGTGGATGCGCCTTCCCTATACCCATTCCGGCGTCCTCACCTCCTCCCTCGCGATGGACAAGGAGCGCACCAAGGACGCCTATCGCGCGGCGGGGCTTCCCGTCGTCGAGAGCCGGCTTGCGACGCGTGACGAGATCATGGCGGGGCATGTCCTGCCGGTGCCCTACGTGGTAAAGCCGTACAACGAGGGATCCTCGGTCGGCGTCTACATCGTGCGGGACGGGACCAACGGGCCCACGCTCGGTGCCGCCTCCCCCGCGGTCATGATGGTCGAGGCCTTCGTGCCGGGCCGCGAGCTGACCGTGACGGTGCTGAACGGCAGCGCGCTCGGCGTGACCGATATCGTCACCGAGGGCTGGTACGATTACGAGGCGAAATACGTTCCGGGCGGGTCCCGCCACGTTGTTCCCGCCGAGATCCCCCGCGAGATCGAGGAGGCCTGCCGCCATTTTGCCGAGGCCGCGCATCTGGCGCTTGGCTGCCGCGGCATCTCCCGCACCGACTTCCGCTGGAACGAGGCGCTCGGCCTCGAGGGGCTGGTGCTTCTGGAGACGAACACGCAGCCCGGCATGACCCCGACATCGCTGACCCCCGAGCAGGCGGCCCATGCGGGCATTCCTTTCGGAGCGCTCTGCCGCTGGCTCGTGGAGGATGCCTCGTGCGACAGATGAGGAGCGAACCGGGCTTTCGCGGCGCAGGGAGCCGGACGCCGTCCCCTGGCGCCGGCGACGTACCCGAAGCGGGCTGGTCCGGTCCGGACTGGGCGCCGTTCCGCGGGCCGGAGCCCGAAGAGGACGATATCTGGGTGGAGGCGCCCGACGAGGACGCCCTGCTGGAGCCCTTGGGTGACAACGCCGAGGTCTGGAACGAGCCGGACTGGACCGAGCCCGAGCATAGCGGACCCGGCTGGGCCGGTCCGGGGGCCGTGTCGCTGGAGCCGGCTGCCGCGGAGACCGGCCGCGCGCCCCGGCGCCAGGCCGGACGGCGCGGGCTGCGGGGCCTCTTCGGCGCGCACACAAGCGACGAGGAACGCCGCGATCCGGCGCCGTCGCGACTTGCCTACAAGATGGAGCGTCTCTGGCTGCGTCCCGGGCTGCGCCGCCTGGTGCGGATCGGACTGCCGATGGCGGCCTGCGCCATGGCCGCGAGCTGGTACTTCTCGGACGAGACGCGGCGCGCCGAGGTTGCATCCTACGTGGTGACCACGCGGGACTGGGTGCAGCAGCGCCCCGAGTTCATGGTCGAGATGCTGGCGGTGGACGGCGCCTCGCCAGAGCTGACGCAGGCGGTGCGGGAGGCGACGCAGGTGGACCTGCCGCTGTCCTCCTTCGATCTCGATCTCGACCGGATGCGCGCCGATATCGAGGCTCTCTCGGCGGTGCGCGAGGCGCAGCTCAGGGTTCGTCCGGGCGGCGTTTTGCAGATTGAGGTGTCCGAGCGTGAGCCGGCCCTGGTCTGGCGCTCCCGCAAGGGCCTGTCTCTGCTCGATTCCGAGGGCGTGCGGATCGCCGGGATCGAGGAGCGGGGCGACTGGCCGGCGCTGCCGCTCATTGCAGGGGACGGGGCGAATGACGCCATAACCGAAGCGATGAACCTCGTGGCGGCCGCGCAGCCGCTTCAGGAGCGCTTCCGCGGTCTGGTGCGGATGGGTGAGCGGCGCTGGGACGTCGTGCTCGACCGCGGCCAGCGCATCATGCTGCCGGAATCGCAGCCGGCGCAGGTGCTCGAGCGCCTGATCGCTCTCGACGAGGCGCACAAGATTCTCGAGCGGGCCGTGACCCGTGTCGACCTGCGCGATCCCGCGCGTCCGACCCTGAGGGTCGCGGCCGCGTCGATCGACCAGCTCCGGGCCATCATGGCCGGGTCCATCCAGAAGGTGAGCGAATGACCGACCTCTACCAGTCCCAGCGAATGATGCGGCGCATGCGGCAGCAGGCGCTTGATCGCGGCGTTATCGCGATCCTGGATGTCGGTACGTTCAAGATTGCCTGTCTCGTACTGCGCTTCGACGGCGAGACGCGCTTCCGCGAGAGTGACGGGATCGGGTCCCTGGCAGGGCAGGCGGGGTTCCGGGTGATCGGGGCTGCGACCACGCGCTCCCGCGGCGTGGCCTTCGGCGAGATCGAGACGATGAACGAGACCGAGCGGGCGATCCGCACGGCCGTTCAGGCGGCCCAGAAGATGGCGGGCATGCGGGTCGATCACGTCATCGCCTGCTTCTCCGGCGCCCATCCGCGCTCCTACGGTCTCGAGGGCCGCATCGATCTTGACGACAGCGTGGTCGAGGGCGGCGATGTCGCGCGGGTCCTGGCGGCCTGCGACGTTCCCGATTTCGGGCACAACCGCGAGGTTCTGCACGCTCAGCCGGTCAACTTCTCGATCGACCATCGCTCCGGTCTCGGGGATCCGCGCGGGCAGATGGGCAATTCGCTGTCGGCGGACATGCACCTGCTCACGGTGGACACCCAGCCGATCCAGAACCTGCTGTACTGCATCAAGCGCTGCGACCTCGAACTCGCGGGTCTCGCATCTTCGGCTTACGCGGCCGGTATTTCAGCGCTGGTCGAGGACGAGCAGGAGCTGGGGTCGGCCTGCATCGATCTCGGTGGCGGGACGACGGGCCTCTCCGTCTTCATCAAGAAGCACATGATCTATTCGGACGCGGTGCGCATCGGCGGGGACCACGTCACCGTGGATATCTCCAAGGGATTGCAGATCCCGCTGTCCACCGCGGAGCGCATCAAGACGTTCTACGGCGGCGTCGTCGCCACCGGGATGGACGACCGGGAGATGATCGAGATCGGCGGCGATACCGGCGACTGGGAGCATGACCGGCGCACGGTCAGTCGCGCCGAGCTCATCGGCATCATGCGACCGCGTGTGGAGGAGATTCTCGAGGAGGTCCGCGCCAGGCTCGATGCGGCCGGCTTTGACCACCTGCCGGCGCAGCAGATCGTCCTCACCGGCGGCGGCAGCCAGATTCCCGGTCTCGACGGGCTTGCATCCCGCATCCTGGGGCAGCAGGTCCGGCTCGGCCGTCCGCTGCGTGTCCAGGGTCTGCCGCAGGCGGCGACGGGCCCGGCCTTCGCCAGCTCCGTCGGGCTCGCGCTGTTCGCCGCGCATCCGCAGGACGAGTGGTGGGATTTCGAGATTCCATCCGATCGCTACCCGGCCCGATCGCTGAAGCGCGCGGTTCGTTGGTTCCGCGACAACTGGTGACCGCAGGATCTTGCGTTGATCCACCTCCACGGGCGGCGAACACTTGCCGCCTGCACCATATTTTGCAGTCGTACTGCGTTTTTCGGGTGACGCCGGGATCGTGACCGCGTAAGATTCTCTTAATCCACTGGACAATGCCCTTTCGGCCACACCTGGCCCCGGGCTGACGGGGAGACGGGGGCAGAGATCCTTCGGGTCGCGAAGACCAAAAGGCAACGAGAACAGGGCCAGAATGCCGGGGCGGGCAGGGTCCGGAAAACAGGCGGAGCGGACATGACACTCAACCTCAGCATGCATGACAGATCGGACGAACTGAAGCCGCGTATCACGGTCTTCGGTGTCGGCGGTGCGGGCGGCAACGCTGTCAACAACATGATCGAGAAGAACCTGCAGGGCGTGGAGTTCGTGACCGCGAATACCGATGCCCAGGCGCTGTCCCAGAGCCAGGCTGCGGCCCGCATCCAGATGGGTGTGAAGGCGACCGAGGGTCTCGGCGCCGGTGCGCGGCCCTCGGTGGGCGCGCTTGCCGCGGAGGAGACGATCGAGGAGATCGTCGATCATCTCGCCGGGGCGCACATGTGCTTCATCACGGCCGGCATGGGCGGCGGCACCGGGACCGGCGCCGCGCCGATCATCGCGCAGGCCGCGCGTGAGCTCGGCGTCCTGACGGTGGGCGTCGTGACCAAGCCCTTCATGTTCGAGGGCGGCAAGCGGATGCGGCAGGCCGAAGAGGGCGTCGAGCGCCTTCAGAAGGTCGTCGATACGCTGATCATCATTCCTAACCAGAACCTCTTCCGTCTGGCCAACGAGAACACGACGTTCACCGAGGCCTTCGCGCTTGCGGACGACGTGCTCTACCAGGGCGTGAAGGGCGTGACCGACCTCATGGTCCGTCCGGGTCTCATCAACCTCGACTTCGCCGACGTCCGCGCCGTGATGGACGAGATGGGTAAGGCGATGATGGGCACCGGCGAGGCCGAGGGCGACGAGCGCGCCAAGCAGGCCGCCGAACGCGCCATCAACAACCCGCTGCTCGACGAGATCAGCATGGCCGGCGCCAAGGGCGTCCTCATCAACATCACCGGCGGCGAGGATCTGACCCTCTTCGAACTGGACGAGGCCGCAAACGTCATCCGCGAGCTGGTGGACGAGGAAGCCAACATCATCATCGGCTCCACCCTCGACCCCGAGATGCAGGGCAAGATGCGCGTCTCCGTCGTCGCCACCGGCATCGATGCGGTGGTCAAAAGCGACATCCCCGTTCCGCGCCGCTCCCTCGCCGCGCCGCTCCAGCAGCCCCAGCAGGTTGCCGAGCCGGAGTACGAGGAGGTCCAGGAGCAGGACCACTACTACGAGGAAGCGCCGCGCCCCGCACCGGTCCGTGCCGTCCGCGAAGAGGCCCCGGCCTTCCGCGCCGCCCCGCGTCCCGCGCCGGCGCCCGCACCCGAGCAGTCCTATGACGACGAGGAGGCCGGCGGCCCCTCCCTCTTCGAGGGAATCGGCGACGACGAGAACGGCGATGACGGACTGCCCGCTCCGGCGTACAGGCCGGCGGCCCGCGCTCCGGAGCCGGCGCCCCGCCGCGAAGCGCCTCGTGGCAATGCCGACGTTCCGGGCGAGGCCTTTGTCGCGCCCAAGGCCGGCGGCCGCGGTCAGCCCTCCCCGGAGGCCATCGCCCGGCTTCAGGCCGCGGTGAACAAGGCCGCTCCCCGCGCCGCGCAGGGCACCACGCCCCGTCCGCAGCCGCAGGTTCAGGCCCGTCGTCCGCAGCAGGCGTCCGATCAGCCGCAACAGGCCGCCGGCGATCGCCAGCGCTTCGGCATCGGCAACCTGATCGGGCGGATGTCCGGCCATGGTCATGAGGGCGGCATGCCGCAGGACCGCGGAACCGCCGCGACCGCGCGCCAGCAGCCGCCGATGGAGCGTCAGCAGTTCGAGCAGGCCTACGAGGAGGACGAACCGTCCACCGAGCAGGAGAAAATCGAGATCCCCGCGTTCCTGCGTCGCCAGGCCAACTAAGCACCACGTACACATCAACAGGGAAAGGGGTCGCCATGGGCGGCCCCTTTTTCACATTGCGATCAGAGAATTAGCCTCCGCCGCCCGGTGCCTTGCGAAGTGTCGCCGATCCGTTCGGCCCGGTGTTACAAGCGGTCACAATCTTTGAGTTGTAGACTGGCCTCCCCCCTTTTACCTCAAATGCACTGCCCGAAGTGGGTTCGGGCCCGGCGTGCCGCAAAGGCACGACCTCATCGAGAGAACGGCGGCGCCACAAAGAGCGCCACTTGAGCATAAGCCGTTCCGGACACTGGCGTGCGAGGCTGCGATGCAGACGACACTTCATGCGAACGTGACGCTCGACGGCGTCGGCCTTCACTCCGGCGCGCCTGTTCGCCTGACCCTTCGCCCGGCCGAGGCCGGGACCGGCATCCGGTTTCGTCGCGTCGATGTTCTGCCGACGCTGGCCGACATTCCCGCACGCTGGGATCTCGTCGAGCCGACGCCGCTCTGCACCCGCCTCGTGAACGAATCCGGCACCTCCATCTCCACCGTGGAGCACGTCATGGCGGCCCTTGCTGGCTGCGGTGTTCACAACGCCGTCGTAGAGGTTTCCGGACCGGAAGTCCCGATCCTCGACGGCAGCGCGGCGCCGTTTGCCGAGGCGATTCTCGATGTGGGTCTGGTGGAGCTGGATGCGCCGCTCAAGGCGCTGCGGATCCTGCGGCCTGTGGAAGTGCGCTCCGGCGCCGCCCGCGCGAGGCTGGCGCCCGCCGATCACCTCCATATCTCGTTCGACATCGATTTCCCGGACCGCGCAATCGGCGCGCAATCCCGCAGGCTCGACATGGCCAACGGCGCGTTCCTGCGCGAGCTCTGCGACAGCCGCACGTTCTGCCGCGCCGCCGATGTCGAGGCGATGCGAGCCCGCGGTCAGGCGCTCGGCGGGACCTATTTCAACGCCGTCGTGGTTGACGGAGAGCGGATCCTGTCCCCCGGCGGTCTGCGCCACAGGGACGAGCCCGTCCGCCACAAGATGCTCGACGCGCTCGGAGATCTCGCACTCGCCGGCGCGCCGATCCTCGGCGCCTACGAGGGCGTCCGTGCGGGGCACACGCTGACGAACCAGCTCCTCCGCCGGCTCTTCTCGGTTCCGGGCGCGGTGGACATCGTGACCTGCGATGCCGGCACCCTGCACAAGTTGCCCGGGGCGGGGGTGCGCGCCTCCGATCTCAGGGCAGTTGCCTGAACGCCGCACGCCTCGCGCAGCTGCGATCCCGAAATGCCGGGCTATGGCTTTTGCTCCCCAAATCTTCTGTGCTAGACGATGCGGGCGCTGATCGGGCCGAGCCAGGGCCGGCGTGCGATGAAGCGATGTTTCCGGGAGACGGACCAGATGACGGAGCGGCGCTCATGAGTATCGGAACGCGCGCGACTCGGCTCGCATCCGTGATTGCCCTTGCCGCGGCGCTCGGCGCCTGCGGGCAGGAGCGTGGCGTCTTCTCGAGCCGTCAGGTGCCGCTCGAGAATTTCGGCCCCGAGGAGATCTACCAGCGCGGCGAGGCGGATCTGCAGGACAAGGACTACGAGGACGCGGCCGAACTCTTCGCGGAGGTCGAGCGACTCTATCCGTATTCCCAGTGGGCGCGTCGCGCGCTGATCATGCAGGCCTATTCCTATCATCTGGACCGGGATTACGAGAATTCCCGCGGCGCCGCGCAGCGCTACATCCAGTTCTACCCGGCGGAGGAGGATGCGGCCTACGCGCAGTATCTCCTCGCGCTGTCCTATTACGACCAGATCGACGAGGTCGGCCGCGACCAGGGCCTGACCTTCCAGGCGCTGCAATCGCTCCGCACCGTGATCGAGGTTTATCCCGACAGCGAGTATGCCCGCTCCGCGATTCTCAAGTTCGACCTCGCCTTCGACCATCTCGCGGCGAAGGAGATGGAGGTCGGTCGCTACTACCTGCGCCGCGATCACTTCACGAGCGCGATCAGCCGCTTCCGCGTCGTCGTCGAGGAATTCCAGACGACCACGCATACGCCCGAAGCGCTGCACCGTCTCGTGGAGGCGTATCTCTCGCTCGGGCTCGAGAAAGAGGCGCAGACCGCCGGCGCGATCCTCGCCTACAACTTCCGGTCGACCGAGTGGTACGAGGACAGCTACCGTCTGCTCGTTGAGCGCGGGCTGAAGGCCGAGGCGCAGGGCGACAGCTGGTTGCGGCAGATCTATCGCCAGACCGTCAAGGGCGAGTGGCTCTGATCGGGTAGGCCCCGACGCCCGCGCGACCCTTCGTTCAGGGGGTGCGCGCGGGATCTTTCATGTCCCGCCGCAGGGTGCGATAGATCGCCCCGATGCTGCGCTCACTCGACATCCGCGATCTTCTGATCATCGACAGGCTGGAGCTCGATTTCCGGTCCGGCCTCAACGTGCTGACCGGGGAGACGGGGGCAGGCAAGTCCATCCTCCTCGACGCGCTCGGCTTCGTTCTGGGCTGGCGCGGTCGCGCCGAGATGGTGCGCCCCGGCGCATCCGCGGGCGAGGTGGTCGCGGTGTTCGATCTCCCGGAGGGCCATGCCGCGCGGGCCGTTCTGGACGAGGCCGGATTGCCGGTCTCCGATGAACTCATCCTGCGGCGCGTGAACGCGGCCGACGGGCGCAAGACCGGCTACGTCAACGACCGGCGCGCGAGCGGCGAGGTGCTGCGCGCTCTGTCGGACACCCTCGTGGAACTGCACGGACAGCACGACGACCGTGGCCTCCTGAACCCCCGCGGCCATCGTGGCCTCCTCGATGACTTTGCGGCGTCAGGTGCGGAGCTGGCGGCCGTCCGCGTCGCCTGGCGCGCCCGGCGGGACGCCGAGGCGGCGCTTACGCGGGCGCGCGAGGAGGCGGACACGCTGAAGAGCGAGGAGGAGTTCCTGCGTCACGCCGTCGCCGAGCTGGACAAGCTCGATCCCCAGCCCGGCGAGGAAGCCGAACTCGACGGGCGTCGCCGCGAGATGCAGGGCGCCGAGCGTGTCCGCGAAGACATCACCCGCGCGCTTGCGGCGGTCTCCGGTGATGGCGCCGAGGGCATGGTCTCGGATGCTGCGCGTTGGCTCGATGGCGCCTCCGAGGGGGCTGGCGGGCGTCTCGACGGAGCGCTCGAAGCGCTCACGCGGGCGGCCGACGCCTTGAGCGAAGCAGAGCAGGGGATCGAGGCGGCGCTCGACGCGATGAGCTACGATCCGCGCGAGCTGGAGGCGGTCGAGGAACGGCTGTTCGCGATCCGCGGTCTTGCCCGGAAGTATCAGGTGCTGCCGGACGACCTTGGCGGGCATGCCGCCGATCTTCGCGGCCGTCTCGCCGCGCTCGACGCCTCCGAACGGGGCCTAGAGGATCTGGAGAGGGCGTTGAAGGATGCCGAGGCGTCCTTCGATGCCGCCGCCGGGACACTCAGCGACATGAGGCGTGCGGCGGCCGAGCGGCTGGACGCTGCGATGGCGGCCGAGCTTGCGCCGCTCAAGATGGAGCGGGCGGTGTTTCGCACGGTGATCGAGGCCGGGGAGGCGGGGCCGGACGGGCGCGACGCGGTGACCTTTACCGTGGCCACGAACCCCGGCGCCCCGCCGGGACCCCTGAACAAGATCGCCAGCGGCGGCGAACTCTCACGGTTTCTCCTGGCGCTGAAGGTCTGCCTGACGGGTGGCGGCGCCGGGATGACGCTGATCTTCGACGAGATCGATCGCGGCGTCGGCGGGGCGACGGCGGATGCGGTCGGCCGGCGGCTCGCGGCTCTGTCCGAGCGGGCGCAGGTCCTCGTCGTCACGCATTCCCCGCAGGTCGCCGCACGCGGCGCGCATCACTGGCGGGTGGAGAAACGCGTCTCGGACGGGATGACGCTCTCCACCGTGGTGCCGCTCCGCGGGGAGGAGCGCACCGACGAGCTCGCGCGCATGCTGGCGGGGGACATCGTGACCGACGAGGCCCGCGCCGCGGCACGGGCCCTTCTCGGCGCCTGATCAGTCGCGTTTGCCGGCGAAGGTGACCTTCCACTCCTCGCGTTGATCGTCGTCGATCTTGGCAAAGAGCGTGTCCGGCACAACGAAGCCCTGACCTGCTGGCAGACGGAGGAGCGCCTGCTCCATGTCGGTCGGCCACTTCGTCTCCTCGGTCCGAAGCGCTTCGAGCAGCTTTGCCGAGGCGTCCGGAATGAAGGGGGCGGAGATCACGGCATAGACGCGGATGAGGTTGAGCGCGAAGCGAATGTCCGCCGCCGCGCGACCCGGGTCCTCCTTGAAGGTCGACCAGGGGGCCGCGTCCTGCAGGAACTCGTTGCCGGCCACCCACATCGCGCGCAGCTCCGCCGCAGCGCGACGGACCTCGATCGCATCCATGTGCTTGCAGTAGGTCTCGAGACGCTCCTGCAACTCGGCGACAAGGGCGCGGCCGCGCTCGGTGATCTCTTCGCCGCCCTCCGGAACTTCTTCGCCGAACTTGGAGCGGCAGAACTTCGTCACGCGGGAGACGAAATTGCCGAGCACGTCGGCCAGGTCCTTGTTCACGCCTGCCTGGAAGGAATCCCAGGTGAATTCCGAGTCCGACGTCTCGGGCGCGTGGGACAGGAGCCACCAGCGCCAGTAATCGGGCGGCAGCAGGTCCAGCGCCTGATCCATGAAGATGCCGCGACCCTGGCTCGTGGAGAACTGGCCGCCGTCATAGGTCAGGTAATTGAAGGACTTGATGTAGTCGACGACCTTCCAGGGCTCGCCCGATCCCATGATCGTCGCAGGGAAGGAGAGGGTGTGGAAGGGCACGTTGTCCTTGCCCATGAACTGAACGTAGCGCACGTCGTCCGCGCCCTCGTCGGTCCGCCACCAGCGCCACCAATGCTCCTCGTCGAGACCTTGCGCATCGGCCCATTCGGCGGCGCAAGCGATATATTCGATGGGCGCGTCGAACCAGACGTAGAAGACCTTATTCTCCATGCCCGGCCACGGCTCGCCGCCTCTGGCGACCGGAACGCCCCAGTGGAGATCGCGGGTGATGCCGCGGTCCTGGAGCCCGTCACCGTCGTTCAGCCATTTGCGGGCGATCGAGGTGGTCAGGATCGGCCAGTCGGACTTGCTGTCGATCCATTCGGCCAGGTCGCCCTTCAGCTTGGACTGCAGAAGGTAGAGGTGCTTCGTCTCGCGGACCTCCAACCTCGTGGAGCCGGACAGCGAGGACCGGGGCTCGATGAGGTCCGTCGGCTCGAGCTGCTTGGTGCAGTTCTCGCACTGGTCTCCGCGTGCCTTGTCGTACCCGCAATTGGGGCAGGTGCCCTCGATGTAGCGGTCGGGCAGGAAGCGGTCGTCGTCGATCGAGAAGACCTGCCGCTCGCTGCGCTCCTCCATCAGGCCGTTGTCGGCGAGCGCCCCGGCGAAATGCTGGGTCAGCCGGCGGTTCTGCATCGAGGATGAGCGGCCGAAATGGTCGAAGGAGAGGCGGAAGCCCGCGGCGAGCTTGGCCTGCACCCGGTGCATCTGGTGGCAGTACTCTTCGACGGGCATGCCTGCCTTGGTCGCCGCGATCTCGGCCGGTGTGCCATGCTCGTCCGTGGCGCACAGAAACAGCACCTCGTGTCCCCGGGCGCGGGCGTAGCGGGCATAGAGGTCCGCCGGAAGCTGGCTGCCGACGAGGTTGCCGAGATGCTTGACGCCGTTGATGTAAGGAATCGCGGAAGTAATGAGAATGCGCGTCATGAATGCTGGCCTTCGGGCACGGGGTCGGGTCCGCGCCCCCTCTAGCTCAAGCCTGCGCGGGGCGCCAGCGCCGGGCCTTCCAAATGCAGCGGCGTCCGGGCCGGCCGGGCTGACCGGGAAGCCCCACGGATCACATCGTGGACATGAAAAAAGGCGCGGAGCGGCCCCCGTGGGTGGGGCTGCCCGCGCCTTTGGCTCGCAGATCGGGGCTTGGCCCTGGATCAGTAGTGCCAGCTGGAGGGCACATCCCAGATCGGGCGGGAGGCTTCCTGCATCGCTTCGTGCCGGGTCAGGCCCAGATCGGCGAGGCGGGACTCGTCCAGACCGGACAGCTCGCGGCGCTGGCGGCCGAGCGCGAAGAGGTCGAACAACGTCCGGAACGGATGCCGGCGGCCGAGGGAGGCGAAGGGAAGGCGGGAGAGGGTCGACTGGGCGTGCATGGTGCGGACTTTCATCTGGCGACGTCGGGAGGCGTCGAATTCGTTTTCGGGGCTGTATCTGTCTGCTCTTGTGCTATCGTTCAAACGAATGTTTATGAACCGAAGTATCACGGAAATTGATATGCCGCGAAATCTCGACATGACCGCCCTGCGTTCCTTCGTGGCCGTGGCCGATAGCGGCGGGGTCACCAGGGCCGCGGGTCTGCTGAACCTGACGCAATCCGCCGTGTCCATGCAGCTCAAGCGGCTGGAGGAAGGGCTGGGCCTGTCGCTCATGGATCGCTCCCGCCGCGGCATCGCGCTCACGGCAGAGGGCGATCAGCTCCTTGCCTATGCGCGGCGGATGGTGTCGCTGAACGACGAGGCAATCGGTCGCCTGACGTCGCAGGAATTCGAGGGCGAGGTGACGCTCGGCGTTCCGCACGACATCGTCTATCCCTTCATCCCGCAGGTGCTCCAGAAGTTTGCCGCAGCCTATCCGAGGATGCGGGCGAACCTCCTGTCGCTCTACACGCGTCAGCTTCAGGACCTCTACCGCCGCGGGCAGTGCGGGATCATCCTGACCACCGAGCAGGAAATCATGGAGGGCGGCGAGGTGTTGTCCGACACGCCGCTGTCCTGGGTCGGGGCGCGTGGCGGGCAGGCCTGGCGACGGCTGCCCCTCCGCCTCGCCTTCGCCCGGTCCTGCATCTTTCGCAGCGAGGTCGTCGATGCGCTCGACCGTGCGGGCATCCCCTGGGAGATGGCGGTCGAGGCGGAGAGCGAACGGGCGATCGAGGCGACGGTCAGTGCCGATCTGGCGATCACGGCCGACCTCGAGGGGACCGCGCCACCCTTTCTCGAACGCATTCCCCATGGCGGTGCGCTGCCCGAGTTACGCAGCTACCACATAAACCTCTACGTCTCCGAAGTGATCCGCGGCAAGGCGGAGCTGGCGCTCGCCGATCTGGTGCGGGAGGCGTACCGGAACCCCGTGGCGAACCCGGCCGTGAACACGGCCCAGACGGACCTCCTGCCGGTCGCTGAAAACCCGTGACCTGGCGCGAGTCGCCGTATGCGGGAGTAGCCAATCCGCCAAAATCGGTCACGTGCGCTCAAGTTCGATCGGCGCTGAGATTAGTTTTGCGAAATAGAAAGCAACTGCCAGTTGACACTTGCTTTACGCACATAACTTCGCATTTTGCAAATTTTTAGCTAGTACGTTGAAGTTTAACAAAACATAGTTGATGAAAAAGCTTGCCAGAGACCTGACCTTTTCGGCATGTATTAATTGAGTTCATCCTAAGGGATAATGTTGTCAGCTCGGGTCGTGCCCGGGGATGACGTATTACAGTTGTAGCGAGGCAGTAGTGACACATCCGGTTGATATACATGTGGGCAAGCGCGTCCGGCATCGTCGTTGGATGATCGGCATGACCCAGCAACAGCTCGCCGAGAAGGTGGGCATCAAGTTTCAGCAGATCCAGAAGTACGAAACGGGCATGAACCGCGTCAGCGCGTCCCGCCTGTTCGACATCGCGCAGGTTCTCGGCACGGATGTCTCCTTCTATTTTGATGGCCTCGAAGGCGCCAGCGGCCCGGACAGCGCCAAGAGCACGACGCCCGACGTGCTGGCCGACAAGGAAGCCATGGATCTCGTCCGCACCTATTACGCTATCCCCGAAGCCCAGCGGCGCCGCCTGTTCGACCTCGCCCGGGCCCTCGGCCAGGCTGCCTGATCGGGCCCGCCGCGCCCCCATATGTCCCAGCCGCTTGACCGATCTCGCGGCCGGGCGTACCGCGGTTCCATGACCAGCACAGAACAGACGACGGCCCGTTTCGGCGGGGCCGCCGCATCCTCCGAGCTGAGGCGCGTTGCCGCTGAACTTGCGGAGGCCGCACGCGAGGCGATCCTGCCGTATTTCCGTGCGCCCGGTCTCGTGGCCGAGTCCAAGGAGGCGGATGCCTTCGATCCCGTCACCGCCGCCGATCGCGCCGCTGAAACCGCCATGCGCGACATTCTGAACCGCAGGCGCCCTCAGGACGGCATCCACGGCGAGGAGTTCGGCAAGCAGGAGGGAACGAGTGGCCTGACATGGGTGCTCGATCCCATAGACGGCACGCGCGCCTTTCTCGCCGGAGCGCCGAGCTGGGGCGTGCTGATCGCCCTGTCCGACGAGGCCGGCCCGATGTTCGGGATGATCGATCAGCCCTTTACCTCCGAGCGGTGGGAGGGTGCGGCGGGCCTTGTCGCGACCCATTCCGGGCCGCAGGGCGCGCGGGAGCTGCGCGTGCGGCGGGAAACGGATCCCGCCGGTGCGATCCTGATGACCACCTTTCCCGAGGTCGGATCACAGGAGGACGCCGCGGCGTTCGCCCGCGTCGCCCGCGACGTGAAGCTGACGCGCTACGGCCTCGACTGCTATGCCTATGGTCTCCTCGCGCTGGGGCAGATCGACCTTGTCATCGAAGCGGGGCTGAAAGCCTACGACATCTGCGCACCGATCGCCGTGATAGAGGCGGCCGGAGGGATCGTGACCGACTGGCAGGGTGGGCCTGCCCATGAGGGAGGCCGGGCACTGGCCGCCGCGACACCCGAACTCCATGCCTGGGCTATCGAACGGTTGGCGGACGGGGCGGGACAAGCCTCCTGATCGAACGCGCATTTGCGCGCCCGTTCGGCATTCGCCCGGCGACCTCGCGGAACGCGCCGGCCGGGAAACACCGTATCTTTTCGAAATCCGGATAGTCCGCGCGGGAGGCTCACGCCCGCCGCTCAGCCGTTACAGGGCGGGAACATCCTGCGACCGGCGACATAGGTGGCCGCCGTTGCCCGGTCGTCGCCCATCATGATCGTGGGGAAGACCGCATCCCAGATCGTCTCCGCCCCCCCGGCGCGCTGCGCGATGGCGGGGGTTGAGGCGAGATCGAGCACGACGAGATCTGCATCGGATCCCGGCGCGAGTGTGCCGATCCGATCGGGCAGACGCATGGCCGCGGCGGATCCCGCGGTCGCAAGCCAGATGAGCTCGGCCGGGTGGAGCGGCGTTCCGGTCAGCTGGCCGATCTCGTAGGCCGCTGCCATGGTCCGCAGCATCGAGAAGGAGGAGCCGCCGCCGGTATCGGTGGCCAGGCCGACAATCTGGCCCTCCGCCTTGGCCGGCGCCATGCCGAACAGGCCAGAGCCGATGAAGGCGTTCGACGTCGGGCAGTGGATGAGGGCGGCGCCCGCTTCCCTGAGGCGATCCCGCTCGCGATCCTCGAGGTGGATGGCATGGCCGAAGAGTGCGCCCTCCCGCACGAGACCATGCGCCTCGTAGGTGTCCAGATAATCCCGGGCCTCCGGGTGCAGCTCCTTCACCCAGGCAATCTCGTCCAGCTGTTCGGAGAGGTGGGTCTGCATCAGGCAATCCGGGTTCTCCGCCCAGAGCGCGCCGAGCGCCTCGAGCTGTTCGGGCGTAGAGGTGGGCGTGAACCGTGGCGTGATGACGTAGCGCGCGCGGCCCCTGCCGTGCCAGCGGGCGAGAAGGGCGGCGCTGTCGTCATATGCGGACCTGGCGTCATCGCGCAGCCCATCCGGCGCGTTGCGGTCCATGCAGGTCTTCCCTGCGGCGACGGCCATGCCGCGCCGTTCGGCGGCGCCGAAGAAGGCGTCCACCGAGGCGGGATGAATCGTGCAGTAGGAGCAGGCGGTCGTGGTGCCGTTCGCGATCAGCAGATCGAGGTAGCGTTCTGCGATCTCGTCCGCATAGGCCGGATCGCCGAACCGCATCTCCTCGGGGAAGGTGTAGGTGTTCAGCCAGTCGATCAGGCGCTTGCCCCATGAGGCGATGATCGCCGTCTGGGGATAGTGGACATGCGCATCGACGAAGCCCGGCAGGATCAGCCCCCGCCCGTGATCCTCGATCGTCGCCCGGGGCGCGCGGGACCTCAGCTCATCGGCGGGGCCGGTGGCGAGGATGCGACCGTCCTCCACGAGGACACCGCCATGGGCGTCGAATCGGCTGGCCGCGTCCGGCGTGCTGCCGAAGGGGTCCGACTGGATGTCGAGCACCTGCCCGAGGATGAGTGTCTGTGTCATGAGGGGGACATTATGGCTCTCCAGCGGCGGGCGAAAGGGATGCCGGCGGGTTCAGGTTGCTCCTGCCACAGCCGGCCCTATTGTCGCCCCTGACCGCGCAGATCCGGGGGCGCTCCATCATGGCTGACGACATTCTTACGCCGGAGGCTTCCGATGAGCGGGAGGCCGGCCAGTACACGCTGGACGGGCCATTCACGCGCAATGTCCTCGAGGCCGTGGAGGTGGAGGATGCGGAGCGCCTGGCCGAGCTCCTCGAGCCGCTCCACCCGGCCGACATGGCCGACCTTCTGGAGCAGATCGAGGGCTGGCAACGTGCGGATCTCTTGCGCGTCTACGGCGGCCGGCTGGACGGCGCCGTGCTCAGCGAGCTGGACGAGAGCCTTCGCGAGGAGGTGATCCACCTCCTGCCGCCCGACGTGCTCTCCGAGGCGGTGCGCGAACTCGACAGCGACGATGTGGTCGATCTCGTCGAGGACCTCGAGGGCGAGCAGAAGGACATGATCCTCGAGGCACTGTCCGCCTCGTCCCGCGCCGCCGTCGAGCAGGCGCTGACCTACCCCGAGTTCTCCGCAGGCCGCCTGATGCAGCGCGAGATCGTTCGCGCGCCGGAGCATTGGCGTGTCGGCGAGGCGATCGATTTCCTGCGTGCCAACCCGGACAATCTGCCGGACCAGTTCTACCACGTCGTTCTCGTCGATCCCCGGATGCGGGCGGTGGGGCAGGTGGCTATCGGGAAGATCCTCGCGTCTCGCCGAGGCACACTTCTGCGCGACATCGTGGAAGAGGATTTCCGCACCGTGCCCGTCGATCAGGACGAGGGCGAGGTGGCCTATGCCTTCAACCAGTATCACCTGATCTCCGCCCCCGTGGTCGACGAGGAGAAACGCGTCGTCGGCGTGATCACCATCGATGACGCGATGGTGGTGATGGACGAGGAGCACGAGGAGGACATCCTGCGCCTCGCCGGTGTCGGCGAGACGCGGATTTCCGACCGGGTGGTCGACACCACGCGCCGCCGTCTTCCCTGGCTGGCGGTGAACCTCGCGACGGCGATCCTCGCCTCCCTCGTCATCGCCCAGTTCGAGGAGGTGATCGCGCAGGTCGTGGCGCTCGCCGTGCTGATGCCCATCGTGGCCAGCATGGGCGGTAATGCCGGCACGCAGGCGCTGACAGTCGCGGTCCGAGCGCTGGCCACAAAGGATCTCACCGGCTCCAACGTCTTGCGCATCGTGCGAAGGGAGGCGGCGGTCGGCCTGATCAACGGGGTGATCTTTGCCATCCTGATGGGCGCGGTGGGGATCCTCTGGTTCGGCGATATCGGGATCGCCTACGTGATCTCGGCTGCGATGGTCATAAACATGCTGATGGCGGGGCTTGCGGGGATCCTGATCCCGCTCCTGCTCGACAAGGCGGGGGTCGATCCCGCGCTGGCCTCCGGGACCTTCGTCACGACGGTTACGGATGTCGTGGGCTTCTTCGCGTTCCTCGGTCTGGCGGCCTTGTGGCTGCTCTGACGAAGGCCGAGGCGCGGGCGCGGGCCGGCGGGGCGCGGGACGCGGCGCATCGTTCGGGCGCCGGCCCCCTTGTGTCGGCAGCGCTCGTTGAGTGTCTCGCGAGCGAGGCGGGCCGCGTGATCGCGGGCTACATGCCGATCCGCTCCGAAGCCGATCCGCTGCCCGCGATGACGGCCCTTGCAGCGCGAAACCGGATCTGCGTGCCCGTCGTGGTCGGCCCGGGAGAGGCATTGCGCTTTCGCGAATGGGTGCCGGGATGCGCGCTCGAAAGGGGGCCCTTCGGGGTCGAGGTGCCGGCCGGTGGCGCGGATCTTTCCCCAGATCTTCTGATCGTGCCCATGCTCGCCTTCGACGCACGGCTCTACCGCCTCGGTTACGGCGGCGGGTTCTATGACCGGACGCTCGAGGCGCTGCGCAAGACGGGGGCGCCGGAGGCGGTGGGCCTCGCCTATGCCGCGCAGGAGCTGACGGAGCTGCCGCTCGAGCCGACGGATCAGCCCCTCGACCGGCTCGTCACCGAGCAAGGGGCCAGGCGGCCTTTACCGTGAACCTCGCGTTAACGTCTCCGGCCCATGCTCGGAGAGACCTAAAGGAGATCCCATGCGGCTGGAAACGGGCGGTCTGATCGACCGGACGACGCGCATCACGTTTCGCTTCGCCGGCAGGACCTATCAGGGCCATCCCGGGGATACACTTGCCTCTGCGCTGCTGGCGGCCGGTGTGCGCGTCGTCGGGCGCTCGCCGATCTACCGGCGTCCGCGCGGTCTCGCTCGGCTCGGGCCGGAAGAGCCGAACGGCATTGTCGTGGTGAAAGGGCGGGCGATCCGGGCGACCGAGCTTGTGCTGAGCGAGGGGTTGGACGCCTCACCGCTCGATCGCAGCGCATGGCGCATCGGCCGGCGTGCCGAGGTGCGCGCGCCGGACGAAACGAGCGTCGACCCGGAGGACATGTCCTGCGATGTCCTCGTCGTCGGCGCGGGGCCAGCGGGCCTCATGGCCGCGCGCGTTGCGGCGGAGGCTGGCGCCAGTGTCCTTCTGGTCGAAGCGGATGCGAGGCCGGGTGGATATCTCCTTGGTGAGCGCGAAACGGTCGGCGGCAAGTCCGGGGCGGACTGGGCGGCGGAGGAGGTGGAACGCCTGTCGCATCAGGGCGCTCGGGTCCGGTTCGGATGGCGCGTCACTGCGGCCGGCGGCGACCGGGTGAGGGCGGTCGAGCGGTTGCCCGATGGCACGCCCCGGCCGTGGCGCATGGACGCGCGGGCACTGGTTCTGGCCTGCGGCGCGTCCGAGGAGCCGGAGGTTTTTCCCGGCAACGACCGTCCGGGCATCCTCAGTGCAGCGGCCGTGCGCATGGCGCTCCACCGGTTCGGGGCGGCGCCGGGCACCCGGATCGCGGTTTACGGCGATGGGCGGGAGGCACGGCGGACGGCCATCGATCTCGTGGCCGCCGGGATCGAGGTGCCGGCGCTGATCGACCCGTCCTACGGGCCGCCGGACGGCGCGGACCTGCCGGAGGGCGTGCCGCTCCTGACCGATACGGAGATTGCCGGCACGAAAGGGCGCCGCGGTCTGACGGCGCTGCTTCTGACAAAGCGGGGGGAGACCCGGTCGAAATCGCTCAGGGTCGACGCGCTCGCGGTCTCGGGGACTTGGGCGCCCCGGCTCACGCTCGCCCGGGAGCGGGGTGCCACGCCGGGCTGGAGCCGCGATCTGATGATGTTCCTGCCGCAGCCTGCCGCCGGTCCGGGCTGGGCCGCGGCAGGCGCGATGGCGGGAGCCAAATCGACTGCGGAGTGCCTCGCATCGGGGCGTGACGCGGCGTGCGCCGTCCTTGCATCGCTCGGGCGGACGGCGGCGGATGTCCCACTTCCGCAGGCGCCCGCGGAGGCGGACCCGCCGAGACCGCCCCGTTTCGCACCACTGAAGGGACGCGCCTTCGTCGATCTGGCACGGGACATGACGACCGCGGACGTGCGGTTCCTCGCCTCCAAGGGGCGTGCTCTGCCTGCGCCTCCCTCCCTCCTGGCCCTGAGCTACCTGTCGCAGGCCTCCGGCATGGGTATCGAGGAGCTGGCGGCGAAGATGGACCCGGGCCCGTAGAACCGCGCGCCCGGCCCGCGCTGAAATCGTGATTTCCAGCCCGGCCCCGCACCGCGATAGACCGCAGGTCACTCCCGGATCCGCTTCCAGAATCGCGCCGGGCATAGGATAGTTTCGCGATGGCCCTTCCGGACGGATTCCTCGACGAGCTTCGCGCCCGCGTCAGCCTCTCGCAGGTGGTGGGCAAGAAGGTCCTGTGGGACAAGCGCAAGTCCCAGCAGGGCAAGGGGGACTGGTGGGCGCCGTGCCCGTTCCACCAGGAAAAGACCGCCTCGTTTCACGTCGATGACCGCAAGGGGTTCTACTACTGCTTCGGGTGCCAGGCGAAAGGCAACGCCTTCACCTTCGTGCAGGAGACCGAGAATGTCGGCTTCATGGAGGCGGTGGAGATCCTCGCCCGGGAGGCCGGGATGGAGGTCCCGAAGGGCGATCCGAAGGCGCAGGCGCGGGCCGACCGGAACACCCGGCTGAGGGAGGCGGTGGACGCCGCCGCACGCTTCTATCGCACGCAACTCTCGACCGCTGCCGCCGCCGAAGCGCGGGCCTATCTCCAGCGGCGGGGCGTGAAGGCGGAGACGCTGGAGCGTTTCGGCATCGGCTATGCTCCGACCGGCCGCACCGCGCTTGCCGACGCGCTGACCGGCCGCGGCATGGAGGCGGACCTGCTGGTCGAGGCCGGCCTCTGCCGCCGCTCGGAGCGGGACGGCTCGCTCTACGATTTCCTGAGGGACCGCATCGTCTTCCCGATCCGGGACGGGCAGGACCGGGCGGTCGCATTCGGGGGACGGGCGATGTCCGCCGATGCGCAGGCAAAGTATCTCAACACCTCCGAGACGCCGATTTTCGACAAGGGCGCCGGCCTCTACAACATCGCGCCGGCCCGGTCCGCGGCGGGGCGCTCGGGCTCCCTGATCGTCGCCGAGGGCTACATGGACGTGATCGCGCTCCATGAACACGGCTTCCCCGCCGCTGTCGCCCCGCTCGGCACGGCGATCACGGAAGCGCAGCTCGCCCTGATCTGGCGGATCTCCAGCGAGCCTGTCGTCGCGCTCGACGGGGACACGGCCGGTCTTCGCGCCGCCTACCGCCTGATTTCCCGCGCGCTTCCGATGCTGGAGCCGGGGCGGGAACTGCGCTTCGTCCTGCTGCCGGAGGGCAAGGATCCCGACGATCTGCTGCGGTCCGAGGGCGGACCGGAAGCGATGGGGGAGCTGATCGGCAAGGCCCAGCCGATGGCGAAGCTCCTGTGGCGTGAGAAGACGGAGGGGCTCGTCCTCGACAGCCCCGAACGGCGCGCCTCCCTCGACCGGGATCTGCGCGCCGTGCTCGACGAGATCCGCGACCGCTCCATCAAGATGCACTATGCGGAGGAATTCCGCCGGCTGCGCGCCGACCTCTACGGCTACGGCCATCCCGGCGGACCGGATGGCTCCGGATCCGGCGCGTCGCCGGAACCCCGTGGGCTGCCGCCCGCGTCAGGTTTCCAGAAGCGTGGCGGTGCGTGGAAAAAGGGCACCGCGCCGCTTTTGCCGTCGACGGAGCAATCCCGCGCGTCGCTTCTGGCCTCCGGCGCGGAGGGCGTGACGGACCGGCTTCGGGAGGCGGTGATCCTCGCGACGCTCATCCACACGCCGGTCCTGATCGACGAATTTGCGCATATTCTCGAGGAGTTCGAGTTCCGCGGGCAGGGCCATGCCGCCATCGCCGCGAGCCTTTTGCGGGTGCCGCCCGGGGTCGATTCCGAGGGCGTGCTCATCCACCTTCGCGAGGAGGTGGGAGCGCGCGGCCTTGAAACGATGCTGTCACCGCGCCATGTCCAGATCGCTCCCTCGGTCCGCCGGGCCGGGGATGCCGAACTCGCGCGGGCCTGCCTGACCGAGGAACTGGCCAAGCTCGGGGCCGCGCGTGGCATGGCCCGTGAGATGGCGGAAAGCGTGGCCGCGATCTCGGGGTCCGCCGGCGAGGGCCTCGACTGGCGCATCGCCCAGGCCGCCGATGCCGTCCTGCGGGCGGCGAGTGCGGGCGAGGGCGGCCGCTCGGAGCTGGAGACCGCGCCCAACGGGGCGCGACTGGATCGACGTGAGAAGGATGCGTTGCAGGAACTGTTGCGCCGAATCGGATACGAGGGAACGGGACCTTAGTCCGAATCGGTCAACGTATTGGAAATCATTGCAGGCAACGGTAGGACATCTGGAACGCCAAGCCGCATGACCTATGATTCGCAGGTTCGGGCGGATGCCCGAATCACCTCGTCAGTGGGAGAGACCATGGCCGCGAAAGACAACGACGGGACGAAGACCGAGGAGCAGTCCGACGGCATGACGCTCGACATGAGCCAGGCCGCCGTGAAGAAGATGATCGCCGAGGCGCGCGAGCGCGGCTACATCACCTACGACCAGCTCAACCAGGTCCTTCCGCCGGAGCAGGTGAGCTCGGAGCAGATCGAGGACGTGATGTCGATGCTGTCCGAGATGGGCATCAACATCATCGAGAACGACGAGGCCGAGGAAGAGGAGGGGCAGAGCAGCTCCACCGCCGTGGTCGAAGCGTCCTCCGGACGTGACGTCACGGTCTCCCAGTCGGAGAGCGAGAAGCTCGACCGGACCGACGATCCGGTGCGCATGTACCTGCGCGAGATGGGCTCGGTCGAGCTTCTGTCCCGCGAGGGCGAGATCGCCATCGCCAAACGCATCGAGGCCGGTCGCAACACCATGATCGCGGGCCTCTGCGAGAGCCCGCTCACCTTCCAGGCCATCACGATCTGGCGGGACGAGCTTCTGAGCGAAGACATTCTGCTGCGTGACGTGATCGACCTCGAGGCGACCTTCGGCCGCTCCCTCGAGGAGGACGACGACGACACGCCCGTGGTGGACACTACCACCCCCGCCGCCAAGACGGCCGCCGCGGAACAGCCCGAGGTCGATGCGGACGGAAACCCGATCCGCAACAATGACGACGACGACGAGGACGAGGACGAACAGGCCAACATGTCCCTTGCGGCCATGGAGGCGGCGCTGAAGCCTCGCGTCCTGGAGACGCTTGAGGTCATCGCGCGGGACTATCTCCGGCTCGAGGAGATGCAGGATCGCCGCATGTCGGCAACCCTGAACGAGGACGGGTCCTTCTCCGCCGAGAACGAGTCGACCTACCAGACGCTGCGCTCGGAGATCGTGCTCCTCGTCAACGAGCTGCACCTGCACAACAACCGCATCGAGGCGCTGATCGACCAGCTCTACGGCATCAACCGCCGGATCATGTCGATCGACTCGAACATGGTGAAGCTCGCCGATCAGGCCCGCATCAACCGTCGCGAGTTCATCGAGGCCTATCGCGGCTCCGAGCTCGATCCGACCTGGATGGACCGTATGGCCCAGCAGCCCGGTCGTGGCTGGACGGCGCTGTTCGATCGCTCGTCGGACAAGGTGCAGGACCTGCGCGCCGAGATGGCGCAGGTGGGTCAGTATGTCGGCGTCGACATCAACGAATTCCGCCGCATCGTGAACCAGGTGCAGAAGGGTGAGAAGGAGGCCCGGGCGGCCAAGAAGGAGATGGTCGAGGCCAACCTCCGGCTCGTGATCTCCATTGCCAAGAAGTACACCAACCGCGGCCTGCAATTCCTTGATCTTATTCAGGAAGGCAACATCGGCCTGATGAAGGCGGTGGACAAGTTCGAGTACCGCCGCGGCTACAAGTTCTCCACCTATGCGACGTGGTGGATCCGCCAGGCGATCACCCGTTCCATCGCCGACCAGGCCCGCACGATCCGTATCCCGGTGCACATGATCGAGACGATCAACAAGCTGGTGCGCACCGGTCGCCAGATGCTGCACGAGATCGGTCGGGAGCCGACCCCGGAAGAGCTGGCGGAGAAGCTCCAGATGCCGCTGGAGAAGGTCCGCAAGGTGATGAAGATCGCCAAGGAGCCGATCTCCCTCGAAACGCCGATCGGCGACGAGGAAGACAGCCAGCTCGGCGATTTCATCGAGGACAAGAACGCCGTCCTGCCGCTCGACAGCGCCATTCAGGAGAACCTGAAGGAGACCACGACCCGCGTCCTGTCGTCGCTTACGGCGCGGGAGGAGCGTGTCCTGCGGATGCGGTTCGGCATCGGGATGAACACGGATCACACGCTCGAGGAGGTCGGTCAGCAATTCTCGGTCACCCGCGAGCGGATCCGCCAGATCGAGGCGAAAGCCTTGCGCAAGCTCAAGCACCCCTCGCGCAGCCGCAAGCTTCGCAGCTTCCTCGATCAGTGAAGGATCGCGGGCCGCTTCGGCGGCCCGCATCTTGATTGCCGGTAGGCATTCATGAAACATTAGGGGAACATCTCTAGGATTCCCCCATGTCCCTCGACCAGATCGATCCCCTCTACATTACGGGCGCCGCTGCGCTTCTCGCACTCATTTGCGTCGCCCTCGGCCTGCGTGCCACAGCGCGGGGGCAGCAGGCGCGGGACCTGTCCCGCCGTCTGGCGGAGACGGAGGCGCGCCTCGCCGAGGAGCGCAGCGCGGCGACGGCCCGCTCGGGTGAACTCGAGCTTCTGGCGGAGCAGCTGCGATCGGACTTGTCAGCGGCCCGAATTCGCGCGGAGCGGCGGGAGGAAGCTGCCGAAAACCTGTCTCGGGAGGTGGAGCGCGTCGAAACCCTGCGGGCCGACCTTGCGGAGAAGCTGGAGGAGACGCGCATCGCTCACGGCACGTCCGAGCGGGAAATCAGCCGTCTCAGGACCGAGATCACCAAGGATCGCGAAGCCGCCGATCGGGAAATACAGACGCTCCAGAACCTGCGCGAGGAGATGACGTCCCGCTTCCGGGAGCTCGCGAGCCAGACGCTGAAGGTGCAAGGCGAGGATTTCGCCAAGGCCAATCAGCAGAAGCTGAACGAGCTGCTCGCGCCCTTCAAGGAGCATGTCGGCAACTTCCAGATCGAGCTTCGCAACGTCCACAAATCTGCCGACGAGGAGCGCGCGCGCCTCAAGGAACAGATCGCGACGCTTCACAGCCGCTCCGAGGAGATCAGCCGCGAGGCGGTGAACCTTACCCAGGCCCTCAAGGGCGACAAGCAGCGTCAGGGCGCCTGGGGGGAGATGATCCTCGAGCGCATCCTGGAGGAATCCGGCCTCGAACGGGATGTGCACTACGAGGTCCAGGCCAGCCGCCGGGACGAGGAGGGCGCCCGCTGGCGCCCCGACGTCGTGGTGCGGATGCCGCAGGGCAAGTCCCTCGTCATCGACAGCAAGGTCTCCCTCATCGCCTACGAGGCCGCGACGAATGCGGACACCGAGGAGGAGCGCAAGAGAGCCCTGACCGAGCACGTGCGCGCAGTCAGGACCCATATCGAAACGCTCGCGGCCAAGGGCTACCAGGCTCTGGAGGCCGGGAGCGTCGATTACGTGCTGATGTTCATGCCCATCGAGGGGGCGCTCTCCGAAGCTCTCAGGGTGCAGGGCGATCTCACGGCGATGGCCCTGCGCAAGGGGATCGGCATCGTCACGCCCACCACGATGATGGTCACGTTGCGCACGGTGGAGCATATCTGGGCCGTCGAGCGCCGGGAAAGCAATGCCGAGGCTATCGCGGACCGCGCGGGCAAGCTCTACGACAAGTTCGTCGGCGTGCTGGAGGAGTTCGACAAGATCGGCTCGCATCTCGACAATGCGCGCGATGCCCATTCCCGCGCCGTCGACCGTCTCGCCCGCGGCCGGGGCAACGTGCTCGGGCAGGTGGACAAGCTTCGCACGCTTGGCGCCCGGACCGACAAGCGCCTGCCGATGGATCACGATTCCGCGCCTGACGACGACGGGGGGCGGCCCGCACTGACGGATCAGGCGGCCGAGTAAACCGTTCATAAGGGCGGGGAAACGGGCGATGGATCCGCATCTCCGGACGCGAATTGAGGGCAGGGCGATGGCCAAGCCGGGCGGTGCGCGCCCGCGCGGGCGCGCCGCAGCGCCCCGGCCCACTGGCCGAGCCGGGCGCGGCGATCTAGATGACGGTCATGCCTACATTCAAAGCCTCCGCTACCCTTCTCGCCGCCATCGCGCTCTGCCTGTCGCTGGTCTATCTCCTTTTGCCTGCCCTTCCGCTCTTCACCTTTGCGCAGGAGCGTACCGCGGAGGGGCTGTTCATGGCGCGCCGCAACGCGCTGCCCCTCGCGGGGCTCGCCGTGATGCTCTTCGCGGCGCGGGACTGCGACCCCTCCCATGCGCGGCGCGCGATCTGCCTTGCGGTGATCGTGACATTCGGCGGCCTCGCCATCCTCGGCCTGATCGCGCTCGTGCGGGGAACGTCGGGGTGGATGACCCTGCCGGCCATCGCCGTCGAACTCGTTCTCGCGGCGCTCTTCGTGCCGCATCTCGCGGCGCGCTCGCGCGCCGATCCGCGCGTGTGAGGGGCCGTGCGCTCCCAAGCCCTTGATCGGCAGCGCGCGCCGGGTCAGTCTTTGCCCCAATCCAGGAGTTGTCCCATGCCCCGCAACGGTCCCTTTCTTCTTGCCGCCGCTCTCTGCCTTGTGGCCGGGGCAGGGCAGGCCGAACGACAAATGACGCCCCACGGCCTCTATGCCGCCGGCGACGCGAGCGGTTTCGAGGTCCTGTCCCTCCCCAATCGGACCGGCGCGGACTACTTCTGTGCCGCCGGCACGTTCGCCCGCGAGCGCCTTGGGGCGAGGGCGACGGACCGCGTGGAGATCGCCCGGCCGCTCGGCCCCTCCCGCGTCGATCCCGGCCGCCGCGCCGTGACCTTCGTCGTGACGCCGCCGGAGCGAAAGGGCTTCACCCTTCGCGACGTGGTCCTGTCGACAAAGCGCACTGGGCAGAACCGGACGGTCGGTCACGCCGTATCGCTCTGCAATCAGACGAGGGACCGGTGATGCGCGGGAGCTTGCTCGCTGCGGCGTTCACGCTGCTCGCGGCCCCCTCGAGCGCCGATTACATCGCGTATAACAGGATGATCTCCGCGGAGGACCCGACGCGGGCCGGCGTCATCGAGGTGTACCAGAAGGCCGGCGCCGGCCCCGCGGATTACTGGTGTGCTGCGGGGGATTACGCCCGCCGCGTATTGCGGCGGGACGGCAGTGACAGGCTCTATCTTCTCCGCCCGCTCGGCCGCTCCAATGCTGCACCCCGCCGGAGCTCCGTCGCGTTCACCATCGTGCCGTATCCGGAGGTCGACGGCGGCCCGCGTCCGGGCGACGGCGGCAGCTATTCCGTTCCGCTCGACGTCGTGGGGTACAATCTGCGCACGCTGCATGCCCGGGCGTTCTGCCCCGACAGCCTCAGGCGCTTTCGTCGTCTCGGTCTTGCGTTCCCATGAAGGTATTCGAGCTAAACACAAGCGGGCCGGGTCTGACCGAGATCACCGCAGAGGTTGCCCGGTGGGTCGCGGATCAGGGCGGGGAGGGCGTCTTGACGCTGATGATCCGCCACACGTCCGCCTCGCTCCTCATTCAGGAGAACGCGGATCCGGACGTGCAGCGCGACCTCAAAGCCTATTTCGCACGACTCGTTCCCCCCGCCAACGATCCGTCGATGGAGTACCTCGTGCACCGGGCGGAGGGGCCGGACGACATGCCGGCTCATATCAAGGCCGCGATGATGCCCGTGTCGCTCTCCATCCCCGTCGAAGGGGGCCGGATGGCGCTCGGGACGTGGCAGGGGATCTACATCTTCGAGCATCGCGCCAGGCCGCATCGACGTCAGGTCGCGGCGTACCTGGCGCGCTAGGCGTCAATTCGTCGGCATGAGGAAGATCTCGCGCACGGTGTTACGCGGATCCGCGTTCAGCGCGTGGACCACGGCATCCGCGACGTCGTCTGCATGGAGCTTGTCCGGCTTGGCCTCGTCGAAGAAGGGCGTGTCCACCATGCCGGGAGCGATCAGGGTGCAGCGCCCGCCCCACTCCCGCATCTCCTCCGCAAGGTTCCCGGCGAGCCCGTGGATGAAGAACTTCGTCGCGCCGTAGACCGAGCCCTTGATGTGCGTGCGCCCGGCGGCGGACCCGGTGAAGACCATGTGTCCCTTGCGCTCGCGCAAATGGGGCAGCGCGGCATGTGCGGTATGGAGCGCAGCCAGAACGTTGACGTGGATCATGTCGTGCCACGCCTCCGGGTCGCCCGCCTCGACGCCGGAAGAGTTGGTGCCCCGGCCCGCATTGGCATAGGCCGCATCGAGCCCGCCGAACGTCTCCACGAGACGGGCGATGGCCTCCTTCTGCGCCGCGAGATCCGTGACGTCGCCGGGCAGGGCGAGGGCGTTTTCGCCGATCTCGGCCGCGAGCGCCTCCAGCTTGTCCGCACTGCGGGCCATGAGGCCGACCTTCCAGCCGCTGGCCGCCGCCGCCTTTGCCGTGGCCGCGCCGATGCCGCTCGAGGCACCTGTGATGAAGAGAACCTTGTCGGACATGTCGCCCCTTTCCCGTGATCCCATGAAATGACGCCGACCAACGCGTCCTCGCTGCAACGGTTTCACATAGATGATTCGGGCCACATGATGCGTCCGGCCATTCGCCCTACCCAATCCCTCGCGGCCTCCCTATAGTTGCTGTGGACAAGTTGGGGCGAACCCGACGATACGGCGGGACAACGAAGAGGGGGACGGCCTGGATGCGCTGCCCGTTTTGCGGAAATGTCGATACTCAGGTGAAGGATTCCCGACCGGCGGAGGAGCATGTCGCGATCCGTCGGCGCCGTTTCTGCCCTGCCTGCGCGGGGCGCTTCACGACCTATGAGCGTGTGCAACTGCGCGATCTCGTCGTGATCAAGACGAACGGCCGGCGCGAGGATTTCGACCGTGACAAGCTGGAGCGCTCGATCCGGATCGCGCTGCAAAAGCGCCCCATCGAGCACGAGCGCATGGAGCAGATGATCTCCGGCATCGTCCGGCGGCTGGAATCCCTCGGCGATACCGATATCGAGAGCAAGGTGATCGGCGAGATCGTCATGGAGCGTCTGGCGGCGATCGATACGGTGGCCTACGTGCGATTTGCCAGTGTTTACAAGAACTTCCAGGCAGCGGACGACTTCGACAAATTCGTCAGTGAGCTTCGCCCCGACGCCAAGGTTTGAGCGCGGTGCGGGAGACTGATGCCCGCTGGATGCGGGCGGCTCTGGGGCTGGCCGCGCGCGGCCTCGGCCGGGTCTGGCCCAACCCCGCTGTCGGCTGCATCATCGTTCGGGACGGCCGTGTCGTGGGCCGGGGGCGGACGCAGGATGGCGGGCGGCCCCATGCCGAGGTGGTCGCGCTGACCGAAGCCGGCCGGGCAGCGGAGGGGGCCGATGTCTACGTCACGCTGGAACCTTGCGCCCATCACGGAAAGACACCGCCCTGCTCCGATGCGCTCGTCGCCGCGCGTCCCGCGCGCGTGATCACAGCCCTGACGGACCCCGATCCGCGGACCGCGGGTCAGGGCCACGCGCGTCTCCGCGCGGCGGGCATAAAGGTCGTGACGGGGGTCCTCGCGGCCGAGGCGGACCGCCTGCAGGAAGGCTTCCTCCGGCGCGTCACCTCCGGCCGGCCCATGCTGACGCTGAAGCTCGCGGGCAGTGTCGACGGACGGATCGCGACCGCGTCGGGTGAAAGCCGGTGGATCACCGGGCCGGCGGCCCGGCGGCTCGTCCACGGGATGCGGGCGCGGCACGATGCCGTGCTCATAGGGTCGGGTACGGCGCGTGCGGACGATCCGATGCTGACGGTGCGCGGGCTCGGTGTGGATCGCCAGCCGGTCCGCGTCGTTGCGTCCCGCAGGCTCGATCTGGACCCGAAGGGCCGCCTCGCGGCCTCGGCCCGCGATGTGCCGCTCTGGCTCTGCCACGGGCCTGACGCACCGGCGAAGCGGATCGCCGAGTGGAGGGAGCAGGGCGCGGTTCTCCTCGAATGCCCCCTCGCGGGATCCCAGCTCGACATGGACGGTATGATGGCTGCGCTCGGCGCCGGCGGCCTGACGCGGGTGTTCTGCGAGGGCGGCGGGCAGCTTGCTGCGAGCCTCTTGGGCGCCGGGCTCGTCGATGAGCTGATCGCGTTCACCGGCGGTGTCGCCCTCGGCGCCGAAGGGTGGCCGGGACTCGCGGCGATGGGGATCGGAGCGCTCGGCGAGGCTCCAAGGTTCCGACTGGATCGGTTGGAGGAGATCGGGGGAGATGCGGTGGCGTATTGGCGCCCGCATCGCGAAATCCCCTAGAGCCAGAAGGGACCCAAGCCAGCCGCGACGCCTTGCGCCTTCGACAGGAGACGCAGGGCTGGTCCCGTCCTCGGCCCTGTCCCGGCGGCCAGACGTTCTGCCACGATCTCCGGCGGGCAGGGCAGGGAACTTACCGGATCGAGATATCGCGGATAGCCGATGAGGGTTGCGTGGATCAGCCCGGCAAGAGGGGGGCGGGCCGTGCGGCGGGCCGGCACAGGTCCGAGGTCTCGCGTCAGGCCCCAGCCGGCATAGAACGGCGCACCGAGGACGGTGACGGCGCGCCCGCGCAGGAGCGCCTCGAAGCCCATGAGGGAGGTCATCGTCCAGATCTCGTCCGCGGCCTCGATCAACGTGACTGGATCGGCGCGGGTCGCCACCACGTCGGCGATCTCTGCCGCGTCCGGAACGGCCCCGATGCGGAGGCCGGCTTCGACGTCGGGATGAGGTTTGTAGATCAGGAGGGCACCCGGATGCACCGTGCGCGCGGCAGCGAGGCAGTCCCGGTTCGTACGGATGTCGCCGGCGCCAAGACGGATAGAGGCGTCGTCCTCGACCTGGCCCGGCACGACGACGACGCGGCGCCCGGCAGGCTCCGGCAGATCCGCCGCTCCACCGGTGTTGTACTTCGTCAACCGATCCCTCGTGATCCGCGCGGCGAGGCGTTCGGCGCGGGCGAGGGCGTGCGGCGGAAGGCTCGCGGACGCGGAGATAAGGCGTTCGAGGCGGCTCTCTGTACCCGGATCGTAGTAGATGCCGAGATCGTCCGACACGAGGGAGAGGGGCGGGACCAGTTCCGCCCCGAGGCCACGGGAGCGCAGGAAACCGTCCTCGACACGGCGGAGCGGGCGGCCCGTGATCGCGGGTGCCGTTCCGGCCCAGGCGAGGATGGGGCGGTCCGCCTTCAGGGCCGCATCGGCCGAGCCCGCGAACCTCAGGCGCCTTTCCCGACCGAAGAACCGCTGGAGGTGACCCCGCTTCCAGAGGCGCATCCCGAGAGCCACATGGCCCTGCCGGTCCTCGCGGTAGGCGCGTGCCTCCGCCTCCAGCTGATCGATCGCCTCCTCCAGCGTGGCGCGGCGGCGGCGGCAGGGATCGTACCACACCGGGTGCAGGATCATCGCGGCGGCAAAGAGTTGCGCCCGCGTCAGCCTGCGCCGGCGACGGTCCACGGGGAACGCGTCCTCCGTCAGCCCCCAGCCGGCATAGAACGGCTGGCCGAAGATGGCCGGACGGTGCCCCGCCATGATCGCCTCGAACCCGAGCCCCGAACTGACGGCATAGACCGCGATCGCCCCATCCAGGAGACGGTGGGGCGAGACGGGGTCGGCGAAGAGCTGCACCCGGTCGCTCTCGTGCTCCGGCCCGAAATGCCCGGTGCGGCGTCCGGCCAGCGTCTCGGGGTGGACCTTGAGAAGGATCCGCGCGCCCGGGTGTTCGATCTGCGCCGTGCCCAGCATTTCCGCGAACCGGCCCCGCACGTCGCGGATGGAGCCGAGGGAGGCATCCCCAGCGGTCTGGTCGATCACGAGGACGTACCCAGGTTCGGGCGGTGCGAGCGCCGGATCGTGGGCGCTGTATTTCGACAGGTCGGCCTCCCTGAGGCGCGCCATCGCGACGCGGGCGCGGTCCAGCAGGGCGGTGTCGTCGAGGGGATGGGTGGCGAGAAGGTGCTCGAGGTCCGAGGGGCGCGTGGGATCGAAATGCAGGCCGCGTTCGTCGAGCGTGAGGCCGATGGGCGGGGCGCCGTCCCGGCCGAGCTTCACCGATCGCAGCAGCGCATCCTCGATCCGCAGGATCTTCGCGCCGGTTCGCGAGGCGACGCGTTCCCCGCGGCGGGCGGTCGGGGAGGCCCCCCAGACGCCGACCCAGTCCTCCGGGCCCGGCCGTCCCGTCGTCACGTGCCAGCCGGCCGAGGCGAGGATCTGGCGGATGCGAGGCGCGAGGAATCCGCCGTTGTAAACGAAGAGCCGCCGCGCCTCGGGGGACGCGGCGGCTCCTTGACGGTCGCCCTGCGGCTCCGTCATTGCCGGATCAACTTCCGCTGGCGGCGGCGGCGGTCGAGGCGACCGAATTGACCGTCCCGAGGGACCCGGTCAGCGCCGCGAGCGTCTTCTGCCACTGAACGAACGGCGCTTCGGTGACGTAGAGCGTGTCATCGTCCCTGATCGCGAAGTCCCGCGCCTCGAAGATGCCGTTCGGCTCGGTCAGGTCGAGAACGTAGACCATGCGCTGCGGCCCGATGAGGTCCGTCCGTCCGAGCACCTGCTGGGCGATCTCCTGCGGCTCGTTGCGGAAGACGAAGACGCCGGTCGGGTCCGCCAGATTGGTCTGGAGCCCGCCCACCTGCGCGATGGCCTCGATGGCGCTGATCGTCTGGTTCTCGAAGGGGACACGGTTCTGGGTGCCGGTGGCGCCGAGGACGGTGAAGTCCCTCGTGTCCTCCTGGACGAGAAGGCGGTCGCCGTCCCGGAGCGCGACGTCGTAGCGCGGTTCGGAGTAAAGATCCTGGAACCAGACCTTGCCGGTATGGGCGCCGCGCGTGATCGTGACGACGGCGATCTCGGTCGGGATCACGACGCCGCCGGCGCGGGCCAGCATGGCGCCGAGCGTCCGCGTCGGTCGCTCGATCGGGTAGACGCCCGGCGCGCCGACACCGCCCGCGACGGAAACCGATGCCCCGTCGCCCGCCAGTCGGCGCACGAGGACCTGCGGGTCGGGGGTCTGCCTGTCGAGGCGTTCGGTGATCAGGGTGCGGACGCGATCGGGCGTATTGCCCGCCGCCCGGATCCGGCCGGCATAGGGCACGTAGATGAAGCCCTCCGCGTCGACCTGGACCTCGTCGAGGATCGTGCTGTTCATCCCCTCGCCGACGAGAAGGCCGTCATCGACGTTCTCGTAGACGGTGAGGCCGAGCGTGTCGCCCGGTCGGATCGTGTCCGACCCGATGACGCCGGCATTGAGGAACCCGGCGGACAGGCCGTAGGACGGCACGACGGAGGTCGCGCGGGTGACCCGGCTGTTGACCGAAACGATGAAGGCGTCGCCCTGTCTCTGGACGGAGCCTGCGTAGATTTCGCGCTTGTTGGGGCCCGACCGCGGCAGGCCGCACGCCGAAACCAGACCCGCGAGCACGACAAGGGCGGCGAGACGCGCCCACCGTGATGTTGCGATTTTCACTGCTCTGGCTCCTTCGAACCGTTATCTCTGCCTCGGTATTTTTGGGATCAAGGCTACAGCAAGGCGGGGCGAAGGGAAGCGGCCCATCGGCGGCGACCGGCCGATGTGTGGCTTTGCTGTCGCGAAACCGCCGCTACCGTGTAGACGTCAGCGCACGACCTGAAGGTGCTGGCGGGGATGGGCGTTGCCGCTCGCGAGGGCGTCGTAGGGATCGTCGGCGGCCAGCATCATGTCCACCACCTGGCGCAGAAGCTGGCGGCGGGCGGCAGCGGAATAGAAGCCGCCGGCGACCTGGCTGGTTTCGAGCAGGAAGGTGCGGAAGTCGCGATAGGCGCGGGCATCGGGCCGGGAGGGACGGGCGAAGAAGGCCGGCAGCGTCTGGTCCGAGACAAATTCGGATTTGGCATAGACCGCCTTGCCGAACACCTTGAGCGGCAGGCCGCGCCAGAGCACCTGCTGCGCCGCCGTGGAGTTCACCGTGACGGCGGAGCGGGCATGGTCGAGCAGACCTGCCAGCTTGCCGCCGCGGACGTAATGCACCCGGCCGGCGACGCCGTGAGCGCGGGCGAGGCGACGGATTTCGGTGCGCAGGGGCTTCCGGCCGTCTTCCAGCGGATGTGCCTTGAAAACGAGGTGGTGATGCTTCGGTGCGCCGCTGGCGAACCCTTCGATCAGAAGCTCGAGGAATTCGGTCATGGAGGAGAAGGGCGAATGCTGCTGGAAGCTCGCGTCGTGCTCCAGTTGCAGCAGCGCCAGATGATAGGGAAACCCGCCGCCGCGGATCCGCCCCGTGGCGACGATCCTGTCCATCCAGTGGAAGGGCATGAGCATGAGGCGGCGCAGGTAGAGGCGGAATTCCTGCGATGCCGTCAGCGCGCGGTGAGGGCGGAAATTGGCGTAGCGTCCTGTCCGGATCAGCAGCACCCCGTGATAGAGGGCGCCGTAAAAGACGTGGTGGCGCATGTCGCCCCAGCGCGCCGGAGCGGGGAGCTGCTCCAGCTCGGACTGGTCCAGCGCCCGGCGCATGTCGGGCACCGAAAGGCGCATCAGGCGCGAATGGCCGTTCGCCCCGCCGCGCTCGTAGGTGACCCAGTAGGGCCTGAGGTAGCCTTCCTCGAAGACGTGCACCGTCACGCCGCGGCAGCGCGCGATCTCCACGGCCCTGGCATGTATGGCGCGGGTGTCCCCGTAGAGGACGATGTCGGTGATCTCCTTGTCATGGAGCAGCATGGAGAAGAAGGCGGGCCACTCCTCCGCCGTCTCGCTGAACGGGATCAGCGAACGGCGATGAAACCAGAACGCGTCGTCCCCGGCGTTGAACGCGACGCGCCAGACCTCCGCGCCCGCCGCGCGGAGCATCCGGCCAAGCTGGTGGAAGAACGGTCCGTGCGGGCCCTGAAGGAACAGGAAGCGTCGCTGAGGGAGATGCGCGGAAGGGGAACTCTCGAACGTCATCGTACTCATCTACCAACACCCTACCATGCTTTACTTAGAACCGGATCGACGCTCGGGGTAAACCCGCTCGACAAGGCAGGATTGGGACCGAAGGACGGCGACGGTCGTTCGGTTGAGTGGCAGGACTTGTCCGCCGACCGCGCCGCAGCTACCTCGGGGGGCACAGCGGGGCCGGACGGCGCCGCGGAAACCGTCAGGGGAGAGCCGCGCCATGTTCACCGGGATCGTCAGCGATATCGGCACCATCACCCAGCTCGAGGCGCGCGGCGACCTGCGCGCCAGGATCGGCACCTCCTTTGACACCTCCGACATCGACCTCGGCGCCTCCATCGCCTGCGATGGCTGCTGCCTGACGGTGGTCACGACCGGCCCGGACTGGTTCGACGTGGACGTGTCGGCGGAGACGGTGTCCAAGACCAACCTCGGCACGTGGGAGGCCGGGGGGCGCATCAACCTCGAACGCGCGCTCAGGGTCGGGGACGAGCTCGGCGGGCACATCGTGTCCGGTCATGTGGACGGCGTGGCCGAGGTGATCCGCATGGCGCCAGAGGGCGACAGTCTGCGCCTGACGTTCCGCGCGCCGGAAGACCTTGCTCGTTTCATCGCGCCCAAGGGCTCCGTGACCCTGAACGGCACGTCATTGACTGTGAACGAGGTCGATGGCGCAGAGTTTGGCGTGAACCTCATTCCGCATACCCGCGAGGTCACCACTTGGGGGCGTGTCGCCGAGGGCGATCTGGTCAACCTCGAGATCGACACGCTCGCGCGCTACGTCGCCCGCATGGTCGAGGCCGGCGGCGCGATGTGACTTGGGCGGCCCTGCGGGAGCGGGGCGCAGAGGCCTCCGCCCCGGCGGGCGCAATCCGGTCTGTCCCGGACCCACGGTTCGCCCCGTCCGGCACCGCCTCCCTGCATCCCCCAAGCAGGGCGTGACGCGGCGGCCGCGCGGCTTATCTTCCCTCGCATGGCCAGCAATCCCGTTCTCACCGTCACGGACAAGGGTATCTATTGCCCCGCCGGCGACTTCTTCATCGACCCGTGGCGCCCCGTCGATCGGGCGCTGATCACCCATGGTCACGCGGATCACGCCCGCGCAGGTCACGCGCGCTATCTCGCGACGCGCGCGGCGGCGCCCGTGATGCGACATCGGCTGGGGGATATCCGCCTCGAGGAGATCGAGTACGGCGAGGTGCGCACCATCGGGGACGCCGAGGTGTCCTACCATCCCGCGGGCCACGTGCCGGGCTCGGCGCAGGTCCGGGTGGAGGTGAACGGCGAGGTCTGGGTCGTCTCGGGGGACTACAAGACGGAGGCGGACGGGCTGTCCGAGCCGTTCGAGCCGGTCCGCTGCCATGCCTTCGTCACCGAATGCACCTTCGGATTGCCGATCTTCAAATGGGACCCGCAGGCGGAGGTGATCGCCGATATCAATGCCTGGTGGGCGGCGAACCAGGCGGCGGGACGGGTTTCTGTCCTCGGGGCATATGCGCTTGGAAAGGCGCAGCGGATCCTCGCTAATATCGACGCGTCACAGGGGCCGATCCTGACGCACGGGGCCGTCGAGTCGACGAATGACGTCCTCCGGGGGCAGGGGATCGCGCTTCCCGAGACGATCCGCGTCACCCCCGAGACGAAGCCGAAGGATCATCCCGGCGCGCTCGTCCTCGCGACGCCCTCGGCGCTTGGCACACCCTGGATGCGCCGCTTCGGCGCCGCCTCTTCGGCCTTCGCCTCGGGCTGGATGCGAATGCGCGGGGTCAGGCGACGGCGCTCGGCGGACCGGGGATTCGTCATGTCCGATCATGCCGACTGGGACGGACTGAACGCGGCCATCCGGGAGACCGGCGCGGAAACGGTGCTCGTCACCCACGGGTACACGTCGATCTTCCGCCGCTGGCTGGAAGAGCAGGGGTACGACGCCCGTATCGTCGAGACCGAATACGAGGGCGAGAGCCTCGAGGGGCAGGGCGAGGGGGAGGAGGCGGCATGAAGCGGTTCGCTCGGCTCTTCACCGCCCTCGACCAGACCACGAAGACCAACGCCAAGGTCGCTGCGCTCGCGGCGTACCTCCAAGAGGCGCCCGAGGCGGACAGGCTCTGGACCGTCGCGCTCCTCTCCGGCCGTCGCCCCAAGCGGACTGTCACCTCCACGCTCCTGCGCGAATGGGCGGCGGAGCGGGCGGGCCTGCCGCTCTGGCTCTTCGAGGAAAGCTATCCCATCGTCGGCGATCTGGCCGAGACCATCGCGCTCATCCTGCCCGAGGGAGGGGGCAGCGACGACCGTCCTCTGGCCGAGTGGATCGCCGTGATCCAGGCGCTGCCGAAGATGGACGAGGTGGAGCGCAAGGCGACCATTCTAGCCGCATGGGACGGGCAGGGACCGGTTGAGCGGTTCGTCTTCAACAAGCTGATGACCGGCGGCTTCCGCATGGGCGTGTCGCAGAAGCTGATGACGCGGGCGCTCGCGCAGGCGACCGGGATCGACGAGCCCGACCTCGCGCACCGCCTGATGGGAGACTGGACGCCGCAGACGACGACATGGGAGGCCCTCATCGTCGCGCACGACCCTTCGGCGGACCTGTCGCGGCCCTATCCCTTTTATCTCGCCTACCAGCTCGACGCCGGACCAGAGGAACTGGGCGCGCCCGAAGACTGGGCGGCGGAGTACAAGTGGGACGGCATCCGGGGGCAGCTCGTCCTGCGCGGCGGGGAGCATCACGTGTGGTCCCGCGGCGAGGAACTGATGACGGACCGGTTCCCGGAACTCGCCGTCACGCGGGATTTCGTGCCGCCGGGCACCGTGATCGACGGCGAACTCCTCGCCTGGGAGGAGGGGGCGGACGCCCCGATGTCGTTCAACGCGCTGCAGAAACGGATCGGGCGAAAGACGGTGCCGAAGGCGCTTCTGCGCGACGCCCCCGTCGTGATCCGCGCCTACGACCTTCTGGAATGGAACGGCGAGGACATCCGCGCGCGGCCCTTCGACGACCGCCGGGCGCTGCTCGATGCGGCCCTCGCCGACCTGCCCCCGGAATGCCCGATCAGGCCCTCGCCGCTCCTGACGTTCGAGACGTGGGACGCGCTTGCGGCTTTGCGCGCAGAGAGCCGGGAGCGGCAGGCCGAGGGCGTCATGCTCAAGCGCCGCGCGTCCCCCTATCTCTCGGGCCGGAAGAAGGGGGATTGGTGGAAGTGGAAGGTCGATCCGCTGATGATCGACGCGGTGATGATCTACGCCCAGCAGGGGCACGGCCGCCGCGCCAACCTCTTCACCGATTTCACTTTTGCCGTACGGGACGGAGAGGCGCTGGTCCCGTTCACCAAGGCGTATTCGGGCCTGACCGATGCCGAATTCCGCAAGATCACCGCCTGGGTGCGCAAGAACACGCTGGAACGCTACGGGCCCGTGCGGCAGGTGAAGCCGGTCCATGTCTTCGAGATTGCATTCGAGGGGATCCAGAAGAGCCCGCGACACAAGTCCGGCGTGGCGCTCCGCTTCCCCCGCATGAGCCGCTGGCGCCTCGACAAGCCAGCGGAAGAGGCCAACACTCTGGATGATCTGAAGGACATGCTGGCGGCGTACGGATGAATGCCGCCGGGCGAGGTTGGCCCGCCGGGCCTTGATCGAGGGCAGGGCGCTCGGACCGTCTCACCGCCCCGTCTTGCCTCCCGCCGCCAACCCTCCTAACCCTTGGACCCTCAAACGACGCTGCCACGCCATGGAGGCCCCGATGTTCGACCCCAAGCCGCTCCGCGATGCAAATGCCACGGCCGGGGAGCGCGATTTCGGCGACCTGCCGGAATGGGATCTGAGCGATCTCTACCCCGCGCCGGACGGCGCCGAGTTCAAGCGCGATCTCGACTGGCTGGAAGAGGCCTGCCGCTCCTTCGCGGAGGATTTCGAGGGCAAGCTGGCCTCGCTGGACAGCGCCGGGATGCTCGACTGCGTCCTGCGCTACGAGCGGATCGACATCGTCGCCGGACGCCTGATGTCCTATGCCGGCCTGCGCTACTATCAGAACACCACCGACGGCGAGCGCGCCAAGTTCATCGGCGATGCGCAGCAGAAGGTGACGGACTACACCACGCCGCTCGTTTTCTTCTCGCTGGAGATGAACCGGATCGAGGATGCCCATCTCGAGGATCTTCTGTCCCACAATGACGATCTGGCGCGCTATCGCCCGATCTTCGAGCGGATGCGGGCAATGCGGCCCTACCAGCTCTCGGACGAGCTCGAGAAGTTCCTGCACGACCAGTCGACCGTCGGCGCCTCTGCCTGGAACCGCCTCTTCGACGAGACAATGGCGGGCCTCGAATTCACCGTCGAGGGTGAGACACGGAGCCTCGAAGCGACGCTCGACCTCCTGACGAGCCGCGCCCGCGACACCCGCGAGGCCGCGGCGCGCGAACTGGCGCGCGTCTTCGGGCAGAACGTCCGGCTCTTCGCGCGGGTGCACAACACGCTCGCCAAGGAGAAGGAGATCGAGGATCGCTGGCGCTCCATGCCGACGCCGCAGACGGGCCGGCACCTGTCCAACCATGTCGAGCCCGAGGTGGTCGAGGCGCTGCGCAATGCCGTGGTGAACGCCTATCCGCGCCTCTCGCACAGGTACTACGAGCTCAAGCGCAAGTGGATGGGGCTGGACACGCTGGAGGTCTGGGACCGCAACGCGCCCCTGCCGATGGAGACCGAGCGCGTCATCGGCTGGAACGAGGCGCAGGAGATGGTGATGTCCGCCTATGCCGGGTTCGACCCGCGCATGGCGGAGCTGGCCGAGCCGTTTTTCTCTAAGGGCTGGACCGATGCCGCGGTGAAGCCGGGCAAGGCGCCGGGCGCCTTCGCGCATCCGACCGTGGTCGACGTGCACCCCTACGTGATGCTGAACTACCTCGGCAAACCGCGCGATGTGATGACGCTGGCGCACGAGCTTGGCCACGGCGTCCACCAGCGCCTCGCGGCCGGGCAGGGGGAGCTTCTGGCCAACACACCGCTGACGCTGGCCGAGACCGCGTCCGTCTTCGGAGAGATGCTGACCTTCCGGAAGATGCTCGCCGCGGCCGGGACCGACAAGGAGCGCAAGGTCCTGCTCGCTGGCAAGGTCGAGGACATGATCAACACCGTCGTCCGGCAGATCGCGTTCTACGATTTCGAATGCAAACTGCACGAGGCGCGTCGCCATGGCGAGCTCACGGTGGAGGACATCAACGCGCTGTGGATGAGCGTGCAAGGGGAGAGCCTCGGGCCCGCATTTACCTTCATGGAGGGCTACGAGACGTTCTGGACCTACGTCCCGCACTTCGTGCACTCGCCCTTCTATGTCTATGCCTATGCCTTCGGAGACGGTCTCGTGAACGCGCTCTACGCCTCCTACGAGGAAGCGCCGGAGGGCTTTCAGGAGAAGTACTTCGAGATGCTGAAGGCCGGCGGCTCCAAGCACCACAAGGAGCTTCTGGCGCCGTTCGGTCTCGACGCCTCCGACCCCGCGTTCTGGGAAAAGGGCCTGTCGATGATCTCAAGCTTCATCGACGAGCTCGAGGCCATGGAAGACTGAGCCTCGAGCGGTACCGGACAGCGGGACCGGGCGTGCCGATGCGCGCCCGGCCGCCGGGATTCCCTTATCCAGCCAGTTCCTTGAACAGCTCCTTCGGCGAGGATTTGTCCGGCGCCTCCCGTCTTCCGATGGCCGGGGTCTGGCGGGACCATTCGCCACTTTCGGCAAGGCGCACCATGAAGTCTCCGAGGTCGGCGTGGCGGGTTCTCACGACCTCTTTCGGCAGATGGTCCGGGAACACCTGGTAATCGCCGGTGACCTCGCCATCCATGAGCCACCCGGGGCGCACGGCGGTCCAGTTGAGCCAGTCGTCTGACGCCTCCAGCATGTGCTCCATTGCGCCCATCTGGTCGTAGACCCGGCGGAGGGCATTCATGGCCGACATCTGGAACCAGATCGGGCCATGGCGTCGCTGCTCCACGAATGCCGCGGAAATGACGATGAGGCGGGAGAGGCCGGCCTTCCGCATTCCGGTGATCGTATTGCGCACGCCGCGAGTGTAGAGCGGCGGCGGATCGAAGGCCGTCTTCAGCGACAACGGCACGCCGATGGCCGACACGACTGCATCCGCACCCTCAAGCTGCGGCGCGAGGTCCCCCGACATCACGTCCAGATCCCGCGCCTCGACATCCGGGTCCTGTGGCTTCTCGTCCTGCGACCAATGCGGTTCACATGCGATCACCTTGTGACCGCGGCGGCGGGCGGCCTGCACCGCGTCGCGCCCCGTCGCGCCGTTCGCCCCGATCACGAGGATCGTCTTTCGCCCTGGTTCGCTCATCGCGCCTCTCCTGAAGCTCAAATTCGCAGCCCAACAGGCACGGGCGCCTCGCGTTCCCCGCGGCCGCTACATCGGCGGATTTCCCGCCTCGTAAACGGCGTCGATGACAGCCTGGGTCCCCCGCGCGTCCTCCAGCGTCCACGGGAACGGCCGCTCGCCGCGGATCGCCGCGCCGAATGCTTCGACTTGCAAGACGTACTGGGCGGCGTCCGGGAAGCGCTCTTCCGTCACCGTCATGCCCTGGCGCAGGGAGATCCGTGCTTCGCCGTAGGACTGCGCGTTGAACGGCGTGTGCACCTCGATCGCGCCGGCATCGCCCAGGAAGACCATGCGTTGCGCGTTGTCGATCCGCATGGAGGTCAGCCAGTTCGCGGTAAATCCCTGGAAACGGGCGGCGACGGAGGCAGAGACATCGACGCCGTTCTCCCATGTCAGATCCGCGGCGGTGATCTCGACCGGCTCCTGCCCGGTGGCCCAGCGTGTGGAGCCGTAGACGTAGACGCCGATATCGGGAATGATCCCGCCGCCGTCACCGGCGCGGTTGCGGATGTTCGACAAGTCGGTGTTGTTGAAGCCGAAGAAGCCGGTGACATGCCGCAGCGTCCCGATCACGCCTCCGCTGAGCATCTCCCGCACGCGCTGCCATTGGGGGTGATGCACGATCATGTAGGCCTCGGCAGCCTGCAATCCGGTCTCGTCCCGCACCGCGATCAGCCGGTCGATCTCCTCGGCCTCCATGGCGATGGGTTTTTCGGTCAGGACGTGCTTGCCCGCTCGAAGCGCCTTCTCCGTCCACTCGACATGGAGCGCGTTCGGCAGGGGGATATAGACCGCGTCGATGTCCGGGTCCTGCAGGACGGCGTCGTAACTGTCGAGGACCCGCAGATCCGGGTTCAGGGACTGGAACGGCGCGGCCTTCTCGGACGAGGACGTGCCGAGCGCGGCGAGAACGGCGCCTCTCGCGCTGTGGATCGCAGGGGCCATCTGCCGCTGCGCGAAGTCTGCTGCGCCAAGGATACCCCAGCGGATCGGTTGTTCGCTCATGCGTTTTCCTCCCGTGAACCAGCTTTGCGGACGGTAGCGAAGGGGGGAGGAGGGGAAAAGGGCTGGCGAAGTGCGCGTGAAAGGAGCGCCCTGCGCGTGGCCCGGTTTGAGGCCGTGCGCGTCCAAGGGGGCATTGCGTGACTGCGTTCCGGGGCAACGAAGGCTTATGGCGGATAGCCCGGCCTGTCCCGTCCGGCGTTCGACGAATTGGCCCGAGGCGGCCCTTCGGGTCTGGCAACGTTCGGGGCGAAATAGTGCCGTCCCTCTGCCGCACGGCATCAAGTGAAGGGGCGATGGCTCCTCGTTCGACGCATGCCCGGACGTGCGCGCCTACGCATCTTCCCCCCCCTCAACAAAGAACACCCGGCCGCATCATCTGCGGCCGGGTGCGCTTGCAGTCAGGTCTTGAACTCGGGTCAGACCGGTTCGGCCACCACGCCGCGCTCCGACGCGAGGGAGCGCATCCGGTTCTGGAGCTTCTCGAAGGCGCGGACCTCGATCTGGCGGATCCGCTCCCGGCTGACATTGTAGACGCCGGAGAGGTCTTCGAGGGTCACGGACGGCTCTGCAAGACGGCGCTGGGTAAGAATGTCCTTCTCACGGTCGTTCAGCACCTCCATCGCTTCCATCAGAAGCTCCCGCCGGACGCTCATCTCGTCACTCTCGGCGTAGGCTTCGGCCTGGTCGGCATCCTCGTCCTCGAGCCAGTCCTGCCATTGCGTCGAGCTGTCGCCGTCGCTGCCGATCATCGCGTTGAGCGAGGCATCCCCGCCGGACATCCGGCGGTTCATGCTGATCACCTCTTCTTCGGTGACCCCGAGATCAGTGGCGATCCGCTTGACGTTGTCCGGCCGCAGATCGCCTTCTTCGAGCGCGCCAAGGCGGGCCTTGGCCTTGCGGAGGTTGAAGAACAGCTTCTTCTGCGCGCTGGTCGTGCCCAGCTTCACGAGGCTCCAGGACCGAAGGATGTACTCTTGGATGGAGGCACGGATCCACCACATCGCGTAAGTCGCGAGACGGAAGCCCTTCTCCGGATCGAACCGCTTGACGGCCTGCATCAGGCCGACATTCGCCTCCGAGATCACCTCGGCCTGCGGCAGGCCGTAGCCGCGATAGCCCATGGCGATCTTCGCCGCGAGACGCAGGTGGGACGTGACGAGCTGGTGCGCCGCCTCGCTGTCCTCATGGTCGGTCCAGCGCTTGGCGAGCATGTATTCCTGCTCCGGCTCCAGCATCGGAAACTTCCGGATTTCCTGCAGATAGCGGTTGAGGCCCTGTTCCGGCGACGGTGCCGGGAGACTTGCAAAATTGGCCATGACCTTCCCTCCGTGTCGAGCGGGCGGGCACATGTTCAAAGGCATGCCTCGCCTGTTGGATCAGATATAAGAACTAAACCGATCAGTTCAAGTTCGTCCGGTCCGGATTTCTGCCGCGTCCGCATCGAACATGGAAACAACGCATTAATGAAGGGTTACCGTCGCGGTTTCACGGCGAAATGAGGCATGTGTCAGGCCGGACCCGAGGCGCGGAGGGCCCCGAGAAGCGCCGTCATGTCCTCCGGCAGGGGGGCTTCGAAGGAGAGCCGCTCTTCGCTCACGGGATGAACGAACGCCAGGGTGGCGGCGTGAAGTGCCTGCCTTTCAAAGCGATCCATCGCTTCGGCCGCCGCGCCGAGGGACTTCGGGGGTGCTCGGCGGCGACCTCCGTAGACCGGATCGCCTGCAAGCGGAAAGCCCAGGTGCGACAGGTGGACGCGGATCTGGTGGGTGCGCCCGGTTTCGAGGCGGCATTCCAGCAGAGCGGCGGCCGGAGGCGTCCCGAAGGTCTCGCGGGCCCGGGCGCGGGTCACGGCCCGGCGTCCGCCCGATTGCTGGACGGCCTGTCTCTGACGGTCCTTGGGATGACGGCCGAGACGCGTCTCGATCCTGAGGACGCCGCCGTCTTCCCAGCGCGCGGCGGACATACCGCCAAGACGGGGATCGGCCGGATCCGGCGCGCCGTGGCAGATCGCGAGGTACCGCCGGTCGGCGGTATGCGCCTCGAACTGCGCGGCGAGGCCGTGATGGGCGGCGTCGGACTTGGCCACGACGAGAAGCCCCGATGTCTCCTTGTCGATCCGGTGCACGATGCCGGGACGGGCCGAGCCGCCGACGCCGGAGAGCGTCTCGCCGCAATGCCCGAGGAGCGCGTTGACGAGGGTGCCGGAGGGCGTTCCGGGGGCGGGGTGGACGACCATGCCGGCGGGCTTGTTCACCACGATCAGGTGAGCGTCCTCGAAGGCAATGTCGAGCGGGATGTCCTCGGCCGTCATGTGGGTCGGGGCAGGGGGCGGCACGTCGATGCGAAGACGATCGCCCTCGGCGACCCTGGCCCTGGGATCGGTGAGGGGCGCGCCGTCCCGGCTGACATGGCCGTTCTCTATGAGCCTTGCGAGGCGCGAGCGGCTGAGCGCGGCGCTCTCTGGCACATCCCGCGAAAGCGCCTTATCAAGCCGACCCGGCGGCTCGGCTCCGATCGTCACCCATATCGCGTCTTCGAGGTCTTCCAATGGACCGCCCTTCGCTCACGCCCGATTCAGATGCCGGGGAGGTGCTCCCGGCCGGCCCGCCGCCGGACCCGGCCGACCTGCGCGCGCTGCGCTGGTTGAGGGGGCTCGTCATGGCGCTTCTGGTGACGATGATCCTCGGTGTCGGCACCGTGAGCGGTCTCGTCGCGCTGCGCCTGTCGGCCCCCTCGGCACCGCCGGCCTTCCCCGATAGCCCGGACCTGCCGCCGGGCGCAACGCCCCTTGCGGTGACCCGCGGAGACGGATGGTGGGCGGTGGTCACCGATGACGGCCGCATCCTGATCCTCGGGGCGGACGGAACGGTGCTGGACGAGGTCGCCGTCGCGCTGCCCTGAGCGCTCAGGCGAGCCCGCCCAGAAGCGGCACGAGGCTCAGGCGCCGGTCCGGTCCCTCGCGCGCGGTGAGCATCCAATCCGCCGTCGGGGCGGAGCGGGCCCTGAGACGGCTGATGCGCCAGCGTCCGAAGCTCTTCTTCGGCGCCTCCGAATGCCGCGAGGCCAGGGACCAGCGCGTCTCGATCCCGGCGGAGCCACCCTCCGCCGTCAGGATCAGCCCCATCGGCCAGTGCGCCGGATCGTCCTTCCGCTCGGACCCCGTCTCCGCGGCCAGGTGCAGCCGCCGCACCGGTGTCAGCCCCGGCGGACGGGGCAGCTCGGCCACCACGGTGGGGACGGAGCCCGAGCGCAGGCTTTCCTCCATGCACCACAGCAGATCCTCCTCCCGCCGCGGCGTCACGGTGTAGACGCGGGCGGGATCCATCCAGCGGGTCAGCCCCTCGCCGTTCAGCCGTTCGGGATACCAGGCCGGCACGATCCAGATGACCGGGCCGGGGCGGGCGCCGGCGATGGCAACGGCGAGTGTGCGCCTGGCGGGACCGCAGATCTCGTGCGTCCGGCCGAGGGCGAGGTCCACGCCCGGCAGGAGCGTCATCGCGGGCCGCGCGCTGCGGGAGGTCCGGGACAGGAGGGTATGAAGCGACTCGGTCATGGGCCCAAGTTTAGAATGTTCATACTTCGTTCTCAAGTCCGCTCCCCTTGCGGCTGCCGCTCCGTCGGGTAGTCCGGTAGGGAAGAGATCCCTTGCGAAGGACATGCTGCGATGAAGACGAGAAAGATCGGCGAAAGCGGCCTCGAGGTCAGCGAAATCTGCCTCGGCACCATGACATGGGGCAGCCAGAACGACGCGGCCGAGGCCCATGCCCAGATCGACCGGTCGGTCGAGGCCGGCGTGACCATCATGGACGCGGCCGAGATGTACCCCACCACCCCGCGGCGGGACGACACCACCGGCCGCACCGAGGAGATCATAGGCGAATGGTACGCGGGCGCCGCCGGCCGGCGGGAGAAGATGCTGATCGCCACGAAGATCGCCGGGCCGAACGGCGGCTTCGCGAATGACGGGCGCGGCGTTCATCCCGACACGATGCGCGCCTCGCTCGAGGGCTCGCTCCGGCGCCTCGGAACCGACCGCATCGACCTCTACCAGCTTCACTGGCCGAACCGCGGCTCCTACCACTTCCGCCAGAACTGGGACTTCGATCCCAGCGGCATCTCCCGCGCCGAGACCGAGCAGCACATGGCGGACGTTCTCGGCACCGCGGCCGAGCTTCGCGCCGAAGGCAAGCTGCGGGAGATCGCGCTATCGAACGAGACGGCCTGGGGGACAGCCAAGTGGCTGGAGATCGCCCGGCGGGACGGCCTGCCGCGGATGGCCTCGATCCAGAACGAGTATTCGCTCCTCTGCCGTCTTTACGACACGGACCTCGCCGAGCTCTCGGTCACCGAGGATGTGCCGCTTCTGTGCTATTCGCCGCTCGCCGCGGGCCTGCTGACCGGCAAGTATCGCGGCGGCGCCGTGCCGGAGGGTAGCCGTCAGTCGATCAACGCCGGCCTTGGCGGGCGAATGACGGACGGGGTGCATGCGGCGGTCGAGGCCTATGCGAACATCGCCGAGGCGCATGGGCTGGACCTTGCCCAGATGGCGCTGGCCTTCTGCATGACCCGGCCCTTCATGGGCTCCACGATCATCGGCGCGACGACGCCCGAGCAGCTCGAGACCGCTCTCGGCGCGGCTGACGTGACGCTGACCGACGAGGTGATGGCCGAGATCGGCAAGGCTCACAGGGCCCACCCGCTGCCCTACTGATCGAGCGCGCGAACCGGCGGCGTCAGGTCCATTCGGGCAGGGCGCCGCCGGGCAGGTCGGCACGGGCGAGCCGCAGCGTTTCGGGGGCGACGTTCTCCGCCTCGGCGAAGCGCATCACCCAGGCATCGTCCATCATCACGAAATCCAGCACCGAGGCGAGGAACTCCGGATCCGCGGCGCCCGCGGCCAGCTCGTCCCGCGCCAATCCCGACGAGCCGAGGAAGACCTCGAGCAAATCGTCCTCCCGCGCCAGCCAGCCCAGTGCCCTGATGGCGAGAATTTCGGCGCTATCCTGCGACATGATCGATCCCCGGAGGTCTGGTCATCATTTGTTAACCATTTCTGCCCAGAAGTGAACGCACCCCATGGGCGAGGCGAATTGTTCCAAACATGTCAGGTCCTATTCTCATCGTCGACGATCTCGCAACCAACCGTATCGCCCTGAAGGCGCAGCTTGGTGAGAGCTGTCACGATTTCGTTCAGGCGACGCTGTGCAACGGGTTGCGGGAGGCGCGGCGGACACATCCGCAGATCATTCTTCTGTCCGTGGGGGATGACAGGCTGGGTGTGAGCCTCTGCCGCCGCATGAAGGCGGACCCGCTGCTCGCGCACGTGCCGATCATCGCCATTTTGCGGATGGGGGACGAGAGCACCTCCAACGACGCGCCGGCGATCCGCCGGGGGGCACTTCACGCCGGGGCGGAGGACGTGATGAGCGTGCCCGTCGATGCAACGCTCCTGCTGGCGAGGATCCGCAATCTGCGGCGCGTGGCGGCGGAAGCGCAGGACATGACGCCGAATGCCGTACTCGGCCCGGATACCTTCGCCACGAGCGCACCTGCGCCGAACCTGTTCGGCACGGGACTGGCGGAAGCCGCCCAGACCTTCGAGCGGCCGGGGCGGGCGGTAATCGTCGCTTCGGATCGCGGCGAGGCGATCCTCTGGCGCGGGCGCCTCGCGCGCTTCTGCCATCACGCGATCGAGATCATGGACCGGACCGAGGCGCTCGACGCCTGGGAGGAGCGGCGGCGCAGACCGAGCGGTCGCGACGCCGACGCCCGAACCCCGCCGGACCTTTTCCTCGTCCTGTCGCGGCGCGATGCGCTGCCGGGCGAGGTGCTCGGCCTCGTCAACGATCTGCGCTCCAACGAGGCGACGCGGCAATGCGGGATCATCGTTGCCACGTCCGATCCGGAGATCGCCGCCTACGCCCTCGATATCGGCGCCTGGGACGTGATCGGCCTGCCGGTGGATTTCGAGACCTGCGCCATCCTTCTGTCCAGGCAGATTGCCCGGAAGCGGGTTGCCGACCGTCGCCGCCGCGCGCTGCGCGACGGGCTAGAAGCTGCCGTCCTCGACCCCCTCACGGGCCTTGCCAACCGCCGGGCGGTCCTCGCTGTGCTGGCCGACACCGTGCACAATGCGGCCAGGACCAAATCGTGCTGTGGCGTGCTCGTGGTCGATCTCGACAACTTCAAGGACGTCAACGACACCTTCGGCCATGCGGCGGGGGACATCGTCCTGTCCGAAATCGCCAGCCGTTTGTCCCGTGCCTGCCGGACGCGCGACCTGATCGGACGGATCGGCGGTGAGGAGTTCCTTGTGATCCTTCCCGACACGGACCTGACCGAGACGCTCGCCATGGCGGAACGCCTGCGCCGGGAGGCGAGCAGCCGCCCCGTCGCCCTTGCGTCGACGCCTGCGGGAAGCACGATGGAGCGCGAGGCGCATTCCCTGAAACAGACGATCTCGATCGGCCTGACGACGTTCTGCGGAGAGGACGGCCGCAGTTCGGCGGAGATCCTCGCGGATGCTGACCAGGCGCTCTACGGAGCCAAGACGGCGGGCCGCAATCGGGTCATACGATCCTGCCAAAATATAAAGGGCTCGAGAGGAGAGGACGTGGCGCAGGCTGGATAAGCGGCAGCGTGATCCGTCTCAATATATCGGCGCAAGGCTTTGCAGCGAAACGGTTTCCGGAAACCTGTGCCGCCAGTTGTAGGCCATCAGTCTCGCTTCCCCGGTGGAGGGCCGCGCCGCCCTGGTCCGCGGCGGATCGCCTGTTGCAACCGGTCGGCAAACGCCGCGCGTTCGGCGGCGTCCATGGTCGAGAGGCGCTCGATCATGATCGCGTGGCCGCGCTTCCGTCCCCGATCGACGATTTCCCCCTGCCGGGCGAGCAGGCTCTCCAGCCGTGCCGGGTCGAACGGATCCGCGCGGAGCGCCTCGATCGTCTCGGCGAAGGTCGTGCGCATCTCCCGGCGGTCCGCCCGGAAGGCGGCCCGGCCCTCTGCCGCCGCGCCGCGCAGCGCCTCCCGATCCCGCTGGCCGAAAGCGGACAGGTAGGGGCCGAGGCCCAGTTCGCCCTCGACGCGCGCAGGGCGGTGCCGGTCCTTCAGGGCCGCTCCGATGACGATGCCGCCGACCAGCAGGTTCAGGGCCAGCGACAGGATGAGTAAGGCACGCAGCCAGATCGGCACGCGGCGGGACGGGGCGGGCGTATCAGCCATCGACGGCGGCATCCTCGGTCAGAAGGGGGGAGATATCGGGCATCGCCCACGCGAGGGTGGTCTCCTCGTCGCCGGTCACGCCGGGCAGGTCCACGGCGAAAGGCGGCGCGTAGCCGATCCAGAGACCTGCCAGTGTCGCCGCGCTTAGGGTCGCTGCGGCCGGCCAGCCGCCGAGGGCGGCGAGCGCACGTCGAATGCGACCGCTTGCTGGGAGCGATGGCGCGGGGGCGTGCACGGGGTCGATCTCCCGCGCCTCGGCGACGTCGTAGGCATCGGCAAGGATACGGCCCATCAGCGCGGTCGAGGGCGCGGCCCCCTCCTGCCGCGCCGCCGCGAAAAGGGCGTCCAGCTCGGCATCCTGCCGCAGGTCCAGTTCGGTCCCGGTCTTCGTGGTCCTCGTCTTCATTCTTCGAACCCCAGTTCGTCGCGACGCCCCTTGAGGATCGCGGACAGGCCGCGCTTGCCGCGCGCGATCAGGCTTTCCACCGCCTCGATGCCGACGCCCATCACATCCGCGATCTCGGGGTTGGGCAACCCCTCGAGGTGGCGAAGGGTGATGGCGGTGCATTGCCGCTCCGGCAGGTCCGCCAGCGCGGCCCGGAGAGCGGCGGTCCGGGCCCGGTGCTGCAAGCCCGCTTCGACGCCAGGGGCGTCCGCGGCGGGCTCGGTTCCCTCCGGGAACGCGATGTCCCAGCCCACGGACCGACGTCGGCGCAGGCGGTCGGTGCAGAGGTTCGACGCGACCCGCCAGAGCCATGTCGAAACCTGCGCCTCTCCCCGGCGCCAGTCGGGGGCAATCTTCCACAGCCGCAGCATCGCCTCCTGCGTGACGTCCTCCGCCTCCGCGCCATCGCCGAGCATCCGGCTCGCCAGCGCATGGATGCGTGGGGCGAGGCGCAGGGTCAGGGCGCGGGCCGCTGCGCGGTCTCCGCCGGCATAGAGCGCGAGCAGGTCCTCGTCGGACCTCTCCTCGGTGACGTCGAGCGGCATGTCCATCCTTCGGCTTTGGTATCCTGCCGGTTCGTCGCCCGACAATGGCGGGCCGGGCGATCAGGGCGGGGCCGGGCGAACATCCGCCTCGGCCCCGCCGCGCGGGATGTGCTCAGGAGCGGGGCCGCGTCACCGGGCGTCCTGCCCGTCGGGTCCTGGACGGAGCGCCCGCAGCGCGTCGAACTCGGCCTCGCTCAGCGATCCGTTGCCGTCCGTATCGCCGAGGTGGATCATGGCGCGGGCCATGCCGCCTCTGTCCGGTCCGCCGCGCCAGGTGCCGCGATGCGGCCGGCCGCCATCCTCCGCGCGCTCCCGCTTGCCGGGATGCGCGCCGCGCATGCCCGGCCCGCCGCGATGCCCGTGCATCTGGGCTTGCTCCGCCGCGTCCAGTGCGTCCTGACGGGTCACCGTGCCGTCCCCGTCCGTATCGAGCCTGTCGAACATCCGGCCCACGTGCCGTTCGAAGCGCTCTGCCTCCCGGCGTTCCGCCGCGGCGCGCATGTCCTCGAGGCTGATCTCGCCGTCGCCGTCCTCATCGGCGGCGTCGAACATCGCGGCAGCACGGGCGCGCGACCGGTTCGAGAGCTCCTCGAGGGAGAGGTCGCCGTCGCCATCGGCATCGAGATCGGCGAAGGCCGGGCGGTCGGCACGCTCGGGGCCGGCGCTCTGGGCGAAGGCCGCGGGGGCGAGGCCGGCGGCGATCAGGGAGGCGATCAGGGTCATCCGTGTCATCTTGGAACAGGTCCTCTCGGGAATATGTCGTCCGCGTCGAAGCCCCGGTCCGCCTTGGTCCCGTGGGGGAGGCCACCGCCCGGCGCTTCGAAGGGTTCCACGCACCACGCGCCGCATTCCGTCGTCACGCTTTCGTCAGATGCCAGCGGCCCGCAACGGCGGTCCCGGGGCCCTGCGACCGATGCACCCGTCGCCATGACGTCCGATCTTCCCTATGTATGGTCTTCGCGGAGAGCACCGAAGGAGCCACAGCCATGGATCTCGATCACGGCACGGAACAGCACCCGGCCGCGCCCGAACGGGGCGGGGACGACCGTCCCCTCGGCCAGTCCGTCCTGCGCGGCTTCCGCCAGCGCTGCCCCAATTGCGGCGAGGGGAAGATCCTCTTCAAGTACCTCAAGGTGCGTCCCGCCTGTCCCGTCTGCGGGGAGGATCTGTCGCACCAGCGCGCCGATGACGGCCCGGCCTATGTCACCATCCTCCTCGTGGGGCACATCCTCGGTGTCGTGATCCACCTCGTCTGGGTCCACCTGCGGCCCAGCCCGCTGATGATGGCGCTGACGCTGTCGGCCGGCGTCATCGTGCTGTCGCTCTGGCTCCTGCCGAGAATCAAGGGGGCGTTCGTGGGCCTTCAGTGGTCCCGCAGGATGCATGGCTTCGGGCAGGGTGAGCCGGCCACTGACTGAGGCGCCGCATATCCCGGTCCGGCCCGCGGCGACGGTGATCTTCCATCGCGAGGGCGCGTCCGGGCCCGAGGTGCTGATGGGCCGGCGAGGCGGGCGCGCGGCCTTCCTGCCGGGCCGCATGGTCTTTCCCGGCGGCGCCGTCGAAGCCACCGATGAGGAGGTTCCGCTGGCCGCGATGCCGCCGGAGCGCGAGCTGTATCGTCTCGGGTTGCGCTCCGAGCTTGCGCCGCGGGCGCTCCTCGTCGCCGCGATCCGGGAAACCTGGGAGGAGACGGGCCTTCTGCTCGGCGTGCCCGGGGCGTGGGAGGATCCGCCGGCTGGCTGGCGCGGCTTCGCCGAGGCGGGCTATGTCCCCGACGCCTCCGCGCTTCGCCTCGTCCTGCGCGCGGTCACGCCGCCGGGCCGGCCCCGTCGTTTCGATGCGCGGATCTTCAGCGCGCCCGCCGAAGCGCTCGTCGAGGCGGGACATGCGGGAGACGGGGAGCTCTCGAGCCTGGCCTGGGTGCCGATGGAGGCCGCCCTTGCGGACGATCCGCCCTTCATAACCCGCCTCGCGCTGGGCGAGCTCGCCGATCGCCTAGACAACCCGGACCTTCCGCCGCGCCTCGTTGCCTGCGAAGCGCGACTGACCCGGTCGAGCCGCCTCGGCTGATCCCGTCAGCTCAGCACGATCAGCGCCACGATGGACACGCCGAGCGCCGCGATCCCCGCGCCCTCGCGCAGGGTGATCCGTTCCCCGAAGAAGAGAACGCCGCCAGCGATCCCGAAGAGCAGCTCGACCTGTCCGACCGCCTGCACCACCGCGGCATTCATCTGCGCGAAGGCCGCGAACCAGCAATAGCTTCCGGCGAGCGATGTCAGCCCGACGAGCAGTCCCGGCCGCCATGCGCGAAGCACGTGACCGATCTGCGGCCTGTCCCTGAGGGCGAACCATATGGCCATGATCGCGGTCTGCATCACGACGACGATGGTCAGCGCGACGCCGGCACGGAGGGCCACCGATCCGTCCATGAGCGCCAGCGTTGCCCCGCGATAGGACACGCCGGCCACCGCGAAGGCCGCTCCGGAAGCGAGGCCCAGCACCAGCGCCCGCCCGTCCGGGCGCAGGCCGCGTTCGGGGAGGGACAGGAACACGAGGCCGCACGCACCGACGAGGATCGCCAGAACCGCGAGGGGCGGCAGCGTGTCGCCGAGGATGGCCCAGCCCATGGCCGCCGTCATCAGGATCTCGGATTTCTTCAGCGTGATCCCCACCGCGAAATGCCTGAGGCGGAAGAGGCTCACCACCCAGATCGTCGCCGCGATCTGCCCCACCGCACCGCCGAGGGCGAAGAGCCAGAAGGAGGGGGCAGCGGCCGGCATCTCCTGGCCCGCGACAAGCGCGCCGGCGAGGCCGAGGACGAGGAAAGGGGCCGCCCAGAGAAAGCGGGCCCACGTGGCGCCGGCAGAGGACAGGCCGCCCATGTTCAGCCGCTTCTGCAGCGCGAAGCGCACCGTCTGGAAGAGGGCTGCGGCGAATGTGGCGAGGATCCAGGGCTCCATCGTGGTCCCTTGTCATGCCCGCGAGGAGGGCGAAAGCGCGTATTTGCCGCTCGTTAGGAATTGGATCCTAACCTGCCGTTAGGGGCAGAGACGGGATTCGAGGCGGATGCACGGTCTGATCAACAGGGCGATCCAGGGATTCGCCATCGATACGGCGGGGCCGGATGCATGGCGCCGCGTGGCGCGGGAGGCGGCCATCGATCCCAACCAGCCCTTCATGCCGCTCATGGTCCGCAACACGCCGGTGACGCACCGCCTCCTCCAGGCTACATCCCGTGTCCTCGAAAAGCCGGCTCCGGTGGTGCTGGAGGATCTGGGGACGTGGCTCGTGGCCAGCCGGGGGACCGCGCCGATCCGCCGCCTCCTGCGCTTCGGCGGCGAGACGTTTCCCGATTTCCTGAATTCCCTCGAGGATCTTCCGGGCCGCGCCCGTCTGGCCGTCTCCGGCCTTCACCTGCCTGCCATTCGGCTCTGTCAGGACCGCGACGGAAGCTACACGATCGGGGTCGACGCGCCTCATCGGGGATACGGTTACGTTTTATGCGGGATCCTGCGCGCCCTGGCGGACGATTACGGCACGCTTGCGCTTCTCGATCCGCCGCCGGAGGAACCGGATGCTGGTGCGTTCGGTGCCGGCAGTTTCCATCTCGGGCTGACCCTGATCGACGTTTCCTTCGCCGAGGCCAGGGCGTTCTCGCTCGTGGGTCCGGAGCGCGGCGAATGACGGCGTCCAGGCAGAGCGAATTCGGGAAGGCGCGTCCCGCGGCGCCGACCGGCCTTGCGCCCGAAGTGCTCGAGCGGTTGATGCCGATGCATCTCGTCGTCGCTGCGGATGGCACGATAGAACAGGCGGGGCGAACGATGACGCGGCTGCGCGCCGGGCTCGAGGGGCAGAGCTTCTTCGAGGTCTTCGATTTGCGCAGGCCGGCGGGGGCGTGCAGCGTCCCCGATCTCGTCGCCGGGGAGGGGCGCCTGCGTCTCGGCTTCCGCGATTTTCCCCGTACGGCCTTCAAGGCGACCGCGGTCCCTCTGCCCGAGGGAGGCGGCGCCCTCGTGAACCTGTCCTTCGGGATCTCGATTGTGGACGCGGTCCGGCAGTATCACCTGAACGCCGGGGACTTCGCCGAGACCGATCTTGCGATCGAGATGCTTTACCTCGTCGAGGCGAAACACGCCGTGATGAGCGACGCGGAGCGCCTGACCGCGCAGATCTACGGCGCGCAGCAGGCTGCCGAGGAAAGGGCGGCGACCGACGCGCTGACCGGGCTCAGGAACCGCCGCGCGCTTGACGACGCATTGCAGACGCTGGTCGACGGTGGCCGGCCCTTCGCGGTCCTTCAGATGGACCTCGATCATTTCAAGGCGGTGAACGACACCCACGGTCATGCCGCCGGCGACGATGTGCTGCTCCGGGTCGCCGCGATCCTGTCGGGGCAGATCCGGAAGGGGGACATCGCGGCACGCCTTGGTGGTGACGAGTTCTGCCTGCTCCTGCCGGGCACCGTCGATCCGGACCGGCTCTCGGCTCTCGGCAAGACCCTGATCGCCCGTATCGAGGAGCCGATCAGGGCCGGTGGGGTCACCTGCCACGTGTCGGCCTCCATCGGCGTGGCGGTGTCGCAGGGTACGAACGCGGACCCCGCGTCGCTTCTCTCCCGGGCGGATGCCGCGCTCTACGCGTCCAAGCATGCCGGTCGCGGACGCTGTACCTTTGCCGAGGGGGAGGGGTGACGGATGTGGCTAGAAGGCAGCCGGTGCGTCCGGTGAGAGCGCAATCGTCGGAGTCTGGCGGCCGGCGTCTGGGGCGAACGACGCCGCGGCATTGATCGGAGAGGTGCAGATGTCTCGGGCTGCGGGACGGGCCGGGGAAATGCAGGGCGCCGCTCGGCGATCATTGGCCCTTGGAACGACCTTGTACGGGATCCGGGATCAGCGCGGACGCCGCCAACACCATTCCTGCGCGTTGCACGTCCGGTCGGCCCGTCGGCCAGGATGTCTCGCCATCCCGGCGGTCTCGCAGGCGGGGTAGCCGGCGGCCCGCCGCCGTTCCTCGCCGATGCAAGCAGGTTTCCGGGCGCCGGGCGCGAGCGGCGTGGCCCGCGGTTGCGGTTTCGGTCTTGTCGCGTCGGCAACGCCGCCTCGTCGAACTTCGCGATCGCGGGTATCCGGCAGGCGCAGGCCCGCGCTGAACTCACGCATCTGGATGAGGGCCGGGCGCAGGGTGCACCGCGCTCCAGCACCGCGTCAGGACGTCATCTTCTCCAGCGCGTCGATGGTCCTGTCGGTAATGGATTGCAACGAGTCCTGAGCGGCGAGATAGGGGCAGGTTTCGGGCCACCAGCGGTCCGCGGCATCCAGCGTGAAAGCGTTCGCCGAGCCCAAGCTGTCCAGCTCGTTCCACGTCACCGGCCGCGCAACCGGGCCACCGGCGCGGGCACGAACGGAATAGGGGGAGATGGCCGTGCTGCCGCGCTCGTTGCGCAGCCAGTCAATGAAGATCTTTCCCTTCCGCTTGGCCTTGGACATGGTGGCGACGTAGCGGCCCGGAGCGTCGTGTTGCATCACATGTGCAACCGTCTTGCTGAAGAGCTTCACCGTCTCCCAGCTGCGTGTCCGCCGAAGCGGCGCCCAGACATGGACGCCCTTGCCGCCCGTCACCATGGCCGACGCGGTGATCCCCAGATCCTCCAGCCTGTCCTTCACGTCGAAGGCCGCGTGTTTCACATCGGCGAAGTCGAGGCCCTCGTCGGGGTCGAGATCGAAGACGATGCGGTCCGGCCGATCCAGCCTGTCCCGTCTAGCGCCCCAGATATGGAACTCGATCGCGCCCATCTGCGCGGAGGCGACGAGATGCGAGGGCCGGGTGGCGTAAAGGTAATCCTCCGTCCCGTCCTTCTCCTCGACCTCCACGCGGGGCATGTCTTCCGGCCACCCCTTGCCCGGATGCTTCTGAAAGAAGCACGACTCCTCCGGGCCCGACGGGCAGCGCAAGAGGGAGAGAGGCCGGTCTCCGGCCGCCTCCACCATCCGTGCGCCGGCCATCTCGTAGTAGTTCGCAAGGACCAGCTTGGTGGTGCCGGGATCAAGGAACAGCTGTCGTGCGGGATGGGTGATGGCGATGCCGGCGACGACGGCATCTTCCTCTGCGGTCTCGTGATCCATTCGCACCTCCGCTGCGTCCTTGTCCGACCTCAGACCGAGAAAGGCGCCGTGCCGGATATGCCCCTCCCGCGTCAGCTCCGTGAAATCGACCTCGGCGATCATGTCGGGCGTGACCCAGATCGCGCCTCTAGCCATACCCTCGGGGACATCTTCGAAGGGGGACGTCTTGCGTGGCCTTGCGGCTTTCTCGATGGCCTCGAAATCCCGAGCCTTGAACCCGGTCCCGACGCGGCCCCGATAGATCAGCGTCCCGTCCCGGAACTCACCGAGAAGCAGGGAGGAGAACGGGCGTCCGGCCTTGTCCGATGGGGAGAGCCCGCCGATGACGAATTCCTGCCGCTTCGTGCATTTGACCTTGACCCAGGCCTTGGCCCGGGAGGCGCGGTAAGGGGCGTTCGTCCGCTTGCTGATGATCCCCTCGGCGCCCTCCTCGCACGCCTCCGCGAAGACCTCGCCGCCGCCGCCCGTGATGACCTCCGTCAGGCGGATCTTGCCGGTCTTCGGCGCGTCCTTCAGCAGCGCCTCCAGCGCCGCGCGGCGTTCCGTCAGGGGCTTTCCGCGGAGGTCCTTCCCGTCCTTCGCAAGACAGTCGAATGCATGGAAGACGAGCGGACCGCCCTCCGAGAGCGCGGCCTGAAGGGAGGAGAAGGGGGATCCGTCGATCCGGGCGGCCATCACTTCGCCGTCGATCAGCGCGGATTTGCAGGGCAGGGCGGCGGCGGCCTCTTCGAGGTCCGCGAACCTGTCCGACCAGTCCTTGCCGGACCGGGTGTAGAAGACCGGCCCGCCCTTGCCGAGCGCGATCAGGCAGCGATAGCCATCGAACTTGGTCTCGTGCCACCAATCGTCGCCCTCCGGGGCCTCCTCAACCAGCGTGGCGAGCTGCACTCCCTCGAAGGCGGGGCGCTTGCCGCGCTGGGCGGAGTTGGGTGAGGCCCTATCGGAAGCGTCCGGCGCATCGCGGCCTTGCGCAATCTCGTCCATCCCGCGGCTCGTCTTCACGCTTGTCATGAACTCCCGCGTCAGGCGATCGCCGTCATCGCCTGCGAAATCGTCCTTCTCCTTGATCAGCAGCCAGTTCTCCCGCGTCTCGCCCTTTTTTCCGCGCATACGGACCAGCGCCCACCCGCCTTCCATCCGCTCACCGCTGAGGCGGAAGTGCAGCTTTCCGCTCTCGAGGCCCTCGGACGGATCGTGCAGCGGCTCCCAGTCGCCCTGATCCCAGAGCATGACGGTGCCGCCGCCGTATTCCTTCTTCGGGATCGTGCCTTCGAAGGTGCCGTAGGTCAGCGGATGATCCTCGGTGCGCACCGCGAGACGCTTCTCGGCCGGATCGTCAGACGGCCCCTTCGTCACCGCCCACGACAGCAGGGCGCCGTCCCATTCGAGGCGGAAATCCCAGTGCAGGCGGGTCGCGTCGTGCTTCTGGACGTAGAACTTCAGTGTCGTTCCAGAACGGCCCGCCTCACCCTTCGGCTCGCTCGTGCGGGCAAAGTCGCGCTTGTCGTTGTAGCGCTTCAGGCGGTCCGCATCGCCCGTCATGAGGCCTTTTTCCGGGAGGCCGCGGTTTTCGATTTGCCTCGGCCGGGGCCGGAGGAGGACGGTTTGGAGGCCGAGGATTTCGACCCGGACGCCTTGCGCCGGGAGGACGAGCCGCCGCCCTCTTCCTTGAGGCTCTGCTTCAGAGCGCTCATCAGATCCACGACGTTGTCTTCGCCGTCCCCCTCATCCTTGTCGGCGGAGGCTCGCGGCGTCTTCTTGTTCTTGACCTTGGCATCGAGCAGCTTGCGAAGCGCCTGGTCGTAGCTGTCCTCGAAGGCCTCGGCATGGAACGGTTTGGTCTTCTTCTCGATGAGGGTCGTGGCGACATCGAGAAGCTCCTCGTCGCTTTCGGCATCTTCCATTCCGGAGAACAGGGGATCGGCGTTCCGGATCTCGTCCGCATAGTGCAGCGTTTCCAGCAAGAGCCCGTCGCCGCAGGGTTTTATCGCGCAGAGATACTCCTTGCCGCGCATGGTCAGTTGCCCGAGGCCGACCTTGTCCGCTGCCCGGAGCGCATCGCGCACCACGCGGTAGGCATCGGCGGCGAGATCGTCTGAGGCGACGATGTAGTAGGGCTTGTCGAAGTAGAGCGGCGGAATCTCGCAGGCATCCACGAACTGGACCAGCTCGAGCGTCTTCTTGGTCTCGAGCCATATCTCCTCCAGCTCCTCGGGCTCGATGAGGACATACTCGTCGCCGACCTCGTAACCCTTGACGATGTCATCCGATTTCACCGGCCCCACGCCCTTGGCGACCTTCTGGTACCGGATCCGCTCGCCCGACGGCTCGTGGATCTGACGGAACGAGACGCGCGCGCCCGTCTTCGTCGCGCTGAAGATCTCGACGGGGATCGAAACGAGGGAAAGGCGCAGCTGGCCTTTCCAGAGAGCGCGAGGTGCCATGAAAACGATCTCCTTGCCGCTGGGTGAACCGGACTGCGAGGCAACGCCGTGAGCGTCGCTTCGGTTCAGCGAGGGCGTCATGGGGGGCGCCGAGGCGAGGCACCGAAAACACCAGAAAGCCGTCACAATCTGGTCCCTTTTGGAGGGTCAAACCGAGGGCAAGGCCCGAACCGGGCAACGACTCACGCCCCCCGGATCACCCGCCGGGGCGCAGACCAAAGGAGCGATCATGCGAATTCTTGCGGTCGACGACGATCAGATGCTGCTCGACCTTCTGGTCCCCTCCATGGCCCACATGGGCTACACCGACGTGGATACGGCGCTTTCGGCGCGCGAAGCCTTCGATCTCATCATGAATGCTTCGCAGCCCTACGAGTGCATCCTCCTCGACATCCAGATGCCGGAGACGGACGGGATCGAGCTTTGCTCGATGATCCGGATGCTGGACGACTACAAGACGACGCCCATCGTCATGCTCACCGCGATGACCGACCGGGCCTATATCGACAAGGCCTTCGCCGCGGGCGCCGTGGATTACATCACCAAGCCGTTCGACGGCCTGGAGGTCGGGACCCGCCTGCGGATCGCGCAGCGCATGGTGGAGGATCGCAAGGCCGTGACGGACAAGGTCTTCGCGCTCAACACGCTGAAGACCAAGGTGAACGAGGCCTACCGCTTCAAGCGCGAGACCGCGATCAGCATCGAGGATGTGCCGGGCGTGGTCGATCATCTCGTTCTCGAGAACTACGTGCTTCAGCTATCGCGCGGGCAGTCCTTCCTCTCCACCGCGATCGGCTTCCGCATCGTCGAGTTCGACCGGCTCTTCGGCTCCCTCTCGGCGCCGGATCTCTACTACACGCTCGCCGACGTCGCCGAGGCGATTTCGGAGCAATTCCGCAACTCCTCCTTCCTCATGGCGTACATGGGCAGCGGGATGTACGCGCTCGTTACCTCCCGCGGGGACCCGGCCATCGGACCGGAACTGCAGGACGCGGTTCAGGGCGCGGTGGACGCAATGGAGCTGAGCACCGAGGACGGTATCCCCTGCGAGATCACTGTCGCGACTGGCCTGCCGCAGACCAACTCGATCTTCTTCGGCTCGAGCGCCATGGCCATGGTCCATGCCGCGCTCGATGATGTGCGGCAGCGCGAAGGACGTATCCCGGGCTTCGCCTTCCGCCGGCCGTCGGATGATGCGGCCCGGCTCGATGCGCATGCCGAGCGCCTGTCCCGGATGATGTGACCATGCATCAATCTGACTACACGAAGTCCTCGACCCTTCCCCCGGGGATGGTCGAGACGATCAGATCCGTGCGCGCGTCGTTCCTCGCCGGCCTCGGCGCACGGCTCGAGTTGCTGGACGCGCTGATGGACCGGGCCGAGGAGGCGCCGGGAGAGGCTCTGCCCCGCATCGAGCAAGAGGCTCACCGCATCCGCGGCCTCGCGGCCTCAATCGATTTCGACGACCTCGGACGGTTGGCGTCAGACGCGGAAGATGCACTGCGCTCCCACTCGGAAACACGTCCCGGTCAGCGGCTCGGTGACGCCGCACGCCGATGTGTCGAGGATTTTCTCGACGAGATGGATCGTATCCTAACCGCTCGCGGTTGAAAGAAAATTTGTCAGTATCACGGAGTACGAGATGCTTGGAAGACTAAGCTTTCCCCCGACCCAGTCCCGCTCCATCAGCCGCCGGTATGGCTCATGTGACGTGACATCTGCCCGCCGGCTTCCGATCGCGAGTAATCGAAATCGTGCCCCTTCGGCTTGCGCGAAATTGCGGCACGAATCGCCGCCTCGAGCGGCGCGTCGTCTCCGGGATGAGCGCGCAACGGCTGTCGCAAATCTGCTTGATCTTCCTGCCCGAGGCACATGAACAGCTCGCCCGTGCAGGTGAGGCGGACCCGGTTGCAGCTTTCGCAGAAATTATGGGTCAGCGGGGTGATGAAGCCGATTTTCTGCGCCGACTCCTCTAGCCTGACGTAGCGCGCCGGCCCGCCAGAGCGCTCGGCCAGGTCCGTGAGCGTGAAACGCTCCGCCAGCTGGCGGCGCAGATCCTTCAGGGACCAGTACTGGCCGACGCGATCCTCATTTCCCAGATCCCCCATCGGCATGACTTCGATGAAGGTCAGGTCCATGTCCCGCGCGGCGCACCAGGCTTGCAGGTCGAAAAGCTCGTCCTCGTTGAAGCCCCTGAGCGCGACGGTGTTGATCTTGACCCGGATGCCGGCCTGCTGCGCGGCATCAATCCCCTTCAGCACCTGGGGCAGGCGTCCCCAGCGTGTGACGCGAGCGAACTTCTCCTCATCCAGCGTGTCGAGGCTGACATTGATGCGGCGTATCCCGATGGCGGCGAGGTCATCGGCGAAGCGATGAAGCTGCGAGCCGTTGGTCGTGATGGTCAACTCATCGAGAGCGCCGCTCTCCAGATGTCGGGACATGGCGCCGAAATAGGTCATGATATCGCGCCGGACGAGCGGCTCCCCGCCGGTGATCCGAAGCTTGCGTACACCCAGACGGATGAAGGCGCTGGACATCCGGTCGAGCTCTTCCAGCGTCAGCAATTCCTTTTTGGGGAGGAACTGCATGTTTTCGGCCATGCAGTATACGCAGCGGAAATCGCAGCGGTCTGTGACGGAGACGCGCAGGTAGCTGATCGCGCGCTGGAACGGATCGATGAGGGGTGCATCCATGTCCCAGAGGTAGAGGTGGGGCCGCGGGGCCGCAAGGCGGGGCGGTGCGAAGTGTTGCCCGATTGCGGGCGAGCCGCTAGGACGGAACGCCAGAGACATGCGCCGCGGGAGAGCCGGACCAATGCAAAAGACACTGATTCTCGCCTTCCTTGCGGCCACTGCGATAACCGCTGGCTGCGCAAAGGAAACGTCCGTCACGGCCGCCGCGCCGGACCAGCCACCGGCGAGCGAGGAGCAGGGGACCAGCGTTGGCGCCGGAACCGCCGCCGCGCCGCCGCCGGCTCGCGCGACCACGGTTGATGAGTTCGACACGACCTCCGAGGAAGAGCGCGCTGCCGCCAAGGCGCCTCCGGAGGCCGAGGAGAGCGGATCGTCCAGCCTCGGAACCACGATCGCGTCCCTCGGCGATCCGACAGAGCCCGGTTTCTGGCTGGAGACGCCGCTGGTGTCCGGAGTCCGTCAGGGTCGGATCGAGTACCAGGGCGAAAGCGTGAAGGTCGAACTGCGACCCTCCGGCGGCGAATCCGGCTCCGGCTCCCGGATCTCTCTTCCCGCCATGCGGCTCATCGGTGCCGGGCTGACGGACCTGCCCGAGATCGCCGTTTTCGCGCTTTAAGCCGTCAGGCGGTCTCGCGCAGTCCCGCGCGGGAGAGACCGAAATGCGCCGGGTCGAGCTCGGCGACGACGGCTTGCGCCCCGGGAAAGAGGCTCGCCGTGTGGTACCGGCCGGGAAATCCGAATGTCTTGATGCCCGCGGCGATCGCGGCGGCGGCGGCGCAGGGGCTGTCTTCGATGGCGACGACCTCGCCGGGCGCGAGATCCAGCGTCTTCAGCGCCGTGAGGTAGCATTCGGGGTCCGGCTTGCCTCGCTCGACCTGTTCGGCCGTGACGATGCAGGCGAAATCCTCGGCCGTCACGGGCGGATGCGTGCAGGACAGAAGCGCATCGACCCCGGATCGCGGCGCGGTGGTCACGAGTGCGACGGCGCGCCCGTCCGCTTTCGCCGCCGCGATCAGCGCCGCGACGCCGGGCCGAAGCGGCACCCCGAGGGAACGCATCATCCGCATGTAGGCACGGTTCTGCTCGCGATAGAGCAGGATCGGCTCGACCGTTTCGCCGCGCTCCCGCGCAAACCTTGCGATCCGTTCGGCACCCTCGGCATGTGCCTGAAGCTGGGCGTAGATCTCCGGCGTCCATGTCCAGTCCAGTCCGGCGGCCGCGAATGCGGCGTTGTAGGCGCGGCGATGCACCTCCGCCATCTCGGCAAGTGTGCCGACGGATCCGAAGAGGATCGCCTTGGGCGGGGTCGGGATCATCGCGGATGCATCCTTCTGTGAACGTGCGGCGCTTTGATGGTCACATGCCGCTGGGGAAGAAAAGGTTCCCGCGCGGCGTCGCCGGACGTCTGGCAGATTTGGTGCGGGGCGGGCACGACCGGCGCGGCAGGCAGCGCGCTTTTACCTGCGCGCGCCATCAATTAATGTTCCGGCGCGCGGCAATCGGGCGAGCAGATCCCGGAGCCCTCAAGCAAAGGGACGAACATGGAACGCATCTTCCGCTGGTCACTGCGGATCCTCCTCGTCGTCATGGCGCTCGGGGCCATCGCGCTTGCTCTGGTCTACTACTTCGCCTCCCGTTCCCTGCCGGATTACGATGCAAACTGGCGGGTGAACGGCGTGGCTGGCGAGGTGGAGATCGTGCGGGATACCGCGAACGTGCCCCACATCTTCGCCGCCGCGAACGAGGACGTGTTCTACGGTCTCGGCTTCGCTCACGCGCAGGATCGCCTCTGGCAGATGATGCTGCTGCGCCGCACCGCGCAGGGACGGCTCTCGGAGCTTTTCGGTGCGCGGACGGTGAAGACGGACGAGCTTCTGAGGCGTCTGGATCTTTACGGTGCGGCCGAGGCCAGCGTTCCCGATCAGGACGCGGAGACGACAGCCGCGCTCGAGGCCTATGCCGACGGGGTCAATGCGTGGCTGGCGCAGGTCAACGAGAAGGCGCTCGGCCGCGGCGCGCCGGAGTTCTTCCTGTTCGCGCCGGAGATCGCGCCCTGGCGCCCGGCGGACAGTCTCGCGGTGATCAAGCTGATGGCGCTTCAGCTCTCGGCGCAGGCGCAGCACGAGGTTCTGCGCGCCCGTGCCTCCCTCGCGCTCGAGCCCCAATTCCTGCAGGACCTGATGCCACGGGATCCGGGGACGGCACGGATCGAACTTGCCTATGCCGAGATCATGGAGGGCCTGGATGTGGCGTCGGCGCTCGGCGCGCCTGCGCAGGCGCCGTTCATGAGCCCTGTTCCGAAGATCGGAGAGGAGGGCGCGTCCAACGCCTGGGCCGCGGCGCCGTCCCGCTCGGCGGCGGGCGGCACGCTTCTAGCAAACGATCCGCACCTCGAGTTCACCGCTCCCTCCATCTGGTACCTCGCGCGGCTCGATCTCTCGACCGGCGGCGTCATCGGCGGCACGATCCCCGGCATGCCCTTCGTCATGCTCGGTCGCTCCGCCAGCCTCGGCTGGGGCATGACCTCGGCCTATGTCGACGATCAGGACCTCTACATGGAGGAACTGAACCCCGGGGACGCCTCCGAGTACCGCACCCCCCGCGGCTGGCAGCCGTTCCGCACCGAACGGTCGATCATTCGCGTGAAGGATGCCGCGCCGGTCACGATCACGCTGCGGTGGACGGAGAACGGCCCCGTAATCCCCGGCTCCCATTGGGACCTCGGATCCGTCACGCCGCCGGGTCATGTCGCCGCCCTTGCCTGGACCGCGCTCAGCCCCGATGACACGACCGCCAGCGCCGGCATGCGCCTGATGCGGGCGCGGGACGTGGACGCGGCCATCGCGGCGGGGGAGGAGTTCATCGCGCCGGCCCAGAACGTGACGCTGGTGGACCGCGACCGCATCGCCTTCCGCACCTTCGGCGTCGTTCCGGCCCGCGATCCCGCGCATGAAAGTCAGGGCCGGATGCCGTCCCTAGGCTGGAAGGAGCAGAACCGCTGGCAGGGGCGCATGCCCTATGACGACAATCCCGGCCAGGCCGACCCCGAAGGCGGTGTTCTGGGCAACACCAACAACAAGACGGTGAATCGCCCCTTTCCGAACCACGTCTCCTACGTCTGGGGCGATACGCAGCGGATCCAGCGCCTCACGCGCCTGATGGGCGAGCGGGACGTTCATACCCGCGAGAGCTTCATCGCCGCGCAGCTCGACACCGTGAGCCCGACAGCGCGCCTCCTCCTGCCGCTCGTCGCACGAGACCTCTGGTATCAGGGGGAGGCGGCCCCCGATGGCACGGCGGAGCGGCAGCGTCAGGTCGCGCTCGAGATGCTGGCCAACTGGAACGGCGAGATGAACGAGCACCTGCCGGAGCCGCTGATCTATGCCGCGTGGATGAAGCGGCTGCAGGACAAGCTGATCGTGGACGATCTCGGTCCGCTGGCCGCAGCGTGGGACCATCCCGATCCGGTTTTCCTCGAACGGGTGTTCCGCAATACCGGGGGCGCCGCGCGCTGGTGCGACATCCGCCAGAGCTCCTTTACCGAAACCTGCACGGACATCGCCCGGATCGCCCTCGACGAGGCGTTGATCGAGATCGAGTCAAAATGGGGCGGCTCGCTCGAATCCCTGCGCTGGGGCGATGCCCATGAAGCGCACCACGACCATCCCGTCCTCGGGGAAGCGCCGATCCTGAAGTGGTTCGTCAATATCCGGCAGAGCACCTCGGGCGGGGATTTCACCCTGCGCCGCGGGCGGACCGCCGGGACCGGGCCGGACCCGTTCTCCAGCGTGCACGGGGCGGGCTATCGCGGCGTCTACGACTTCGCGGACCCCGACTCGTCGGTCTTCATCACCGCCACGGGCCAGTCGGGGCATCCGCTCAGCCGCCATTACGACGATCTGGGCGAACTCTGGCGACGGGGGGAGTACATCCCGATGACGCTCGATCCGGCACTGGCGCGGGCCGGGGCGACCGGCATCACGCGGCTCATCCCCCGCTAGGGCGGAACCGCGCCGACCTCGGGCTCATTGATCTGCGAACGACAACGGATGTCATCGGAGAACATCATGGATCGCAGACCCCTCGGCGAAACCGGCCTCGATATTGCCCCCGTCGTCTTCGGCGGAAACGTCCTTGGGTGGACCGTGGACCGCGAGACGGGGTTCCGCCTTCTCTCGGGGTTCACCGATGCCGGGCTGAACGCGATCGACACGGCAGACATCTACCTCGGGGGTGTGGACGGGGGCCGGTACGGCGCGTCGGAAACCATGATCGGCGAATGGCTCGCCGAGGATCAGAGCCGGCGGGATCGGATCGTCCTGATCACCAAGGTCGGCGGCAAGATGGGGGACGAGGGGCGCGGCCTCTCGCCGGCTTGGATCGAGAAGGAGGTCGATGCCTCCCTGACCCGGCTCCAGACCGACCGGATCGACCTCTATCTTTCGCATTTCCCGGATGACAGCGTGGCCCACGAGGACACGCTCGGCGCCTACCAGCGCCTGATCGAGAAGGGCAAGATTACCGCCTGCGGCGCCTCCAACTACAGCGCGGACCAGCTTGCGGATGCGCTCGCGGTGTCCCGGCAGGGCGGGTTGCCGCGCTATTCGGTGATCCAGCCGGAGTTCAACCTGATCGAACGGGACGCACTCGCAGGGCCGATGCGGGATCTGGTGGACCGCGAGCGGATCGGCGTCATCACCTATTTCTCCCTCGCCTCCGGTTTCCTGACGGGCAAGTACCGCAGCAAGGACGATCTCAAGGGGAAGAGCCGTGCGGGATTTGCCGGCAAGTATCTGGACGATCCCCGCGCCATGCGCGTCCTGGAGGCTCTGGACGACGTCGCGAAGAGCACCGGCGCCGCCCATGCCGAGGTGGCCCTGGCCTGGGTCCGCCAGTCGCCCGGCATCACGGCGCCCATTGCCTCGGCGACATCCGAAGAGCAACTCGCAAGCCTCGTTCGGGGCGCGACGCTGGAGCTCAGCCCGCAGCAGATGCAGACGCTCAATGAGGCGGGTCAGGAGGGCCAGGGCGAACCGGGATCGACCGCGAAATCCTGACAGGGGGTAGGACGCGCCCGGCACGGGGTCGGGCGCATCGCGGCTAAGGAGACTTACAGAGCCTCGAAATCCATGCGCTGACGGTCGGTCCAGCGGACGTCCAGCGACCAGCCCTCATCGGTCTGGCGCTCGGCCTCGATCACGTCCCGCTCGTGAAGCCAGGCGCGACGGCGTCCCTCCGAAAAGGGAATCTCGACCGTCTGCCGCCGCCGTACGCCCTCGAGCTGGGCTGTGATCGCATCAACGGCCTCCGCAACACCGGTGCCGTCGAGCGCGGAGATCAGGAGTGCATCCTCTGACCGGTTCGCGATGGCCTCAAGCGCGGCGCGAGCGTCGCCCTCAAGCATGTCCGCCTTGTTCCAGAGCTCGATGCGGGGGACGTCCTCCGGCACGCCGAGCTCGCCGAGGATCGTATCCACGTCCTCCGCCTGGCTGTCCGTATCCGGGTGGGCGACGTCGCGGACATGCAGGATGAGATCGGCCGCCAGAACCTCCTCCAGCGTGGCGCGGAACGCCGCGACGAGCTGTGTGGGAAGGTCCGAGATGAAGCCGACGGTGTCCGACAGGATCACGCGCGTTCCGCCTTCGAGGGTCACGCCCCGCATGGTCGGATCGAGCGTGGCGAAGAGCATGTCCTGCGCCATCACCTCGGCGCCGGTCAGCCGGTTGAAGAGGGTGGACTTGCCGGCATTGGTATAGCCGACAAGGGCGACCACGGGGAACGGCACCTTGGCGCGCGCAGCGCGGTGCAGCCCCCGGGTGCGGGTGACCTTCTCGAGCTGGCGGCGGATACGGGTGATCGCCTCGTCGAGGGCTCGGCGGTCTGCCTCGATCTGGGTTTCACCGGGACCGCCGACGAAGCCGAGGCCGCCGCGCTGTCGTTCGAGGTGGGTCCAGGCGCGCACCAGCCGTGTCCGCTGATAGGACAGCGCCGCAAGTTCGACCTGCAGCACGCCCTCCCGCGTCGCGGCACGGTCCGCGAAGATCTCGAGGATCAGGCCGGTCCGGTCGAGCAACTTGACCTTCCACGCGTCCTCGAGATTGCGCTGCTGGACCGGGGTCACGGGGCCGTCGATCAGGACGAGTTCGACCTCCTCGGCCTCAATCGTGGTCTTGATCTCGTCCATCTTGCCGGTGCCGAAGATCGTCGCGGGCCGCACCTCGCGGAGCGGCACGACGCTGGCTCCCACCACGTCGAGACCGGGCAGGGCGGCCGCGAGGGCCACCGCTTCGTCGAGGGCATGGATGGGGTCCTTCCGACGCTCCGCTCCGCGGATGTCGGGGTGAAGCACGAGGGCCCGCGTGGGCTTCGTGCGGCGGTCCTGGGGCTCGTGGTCGGTCAGTCTTCGGTCTCGTGCAGGTTGATCGGCTGGGAGGGCATGATGGTCGAGATCGCGTGCTTGTACACGAGCTGGGACTGTCCATCCCGGCGCAGGAGCACGCAGAAATTGTCGAACCAGGTGATCACACCCTGAAGCTTGACCCCGTTGATGAGAAAGATCGTGACCGGGACCTTCGTCTTCCGGACATGATTGAGAAATGCATCTTGTAGATTCTGCTTATCGGCAGCCATTCTGTGTAGCCTTTGTTCATCGTTCTTCGCCGCGATCGTCCCCTCCCCGCGGCCGGGATCGGCGGCGATGACGAGTGCCCCTGCGTTCTGCGTTCGCACTATGGAGAGGCGCGGAACGGGTTTCCACCCCCGAACAGGGGTATTCGGCGGCATTTTTCAAGCGAAGACCCGGCGGATCGTTCGTCAGCCGCGCCAGAACTCGGGGTTGAAGAGGGCAATGATGGCCAGCGTCTCCATCCGCCCCACGACCATGGCGACCGCCGCGATGGCCTTTCCCCAGTCCGTCAGGAGCGCGAACGAATACTCGGGCTGCTGGATCACGGCGACGAGCGGGCCGGTGGAGGAGAGTGCGGCGACGGACAGGACCATGGCCTCGTCGAAGCTCATGCCGGTGGCGGCGAGAAGGCCCGAGCAGACCGCCAGCGAAATCGCGAAGAGCATGAAGAAGATCCAGGCGATGAAGGCGCCTTGCCGGCGGATCCGCCGCGCCTCCCGCCCTGCGCCGCCGATGGAGTGGGGATGGACGAGCCGCTCCATCTCCCGCACGCCATGCTTGTAGAGCGCGAAGACCCGCAGGAGCTTCACGCCGCCCGCCGTGGTCGCGACGCCGCCGCCGACGAGGGCCGCGGCAAGCAGGATGAGGCCCGGCGATTGCAGGCCCGACCACCATCGGGCGGTGTCCCACTCGGCGCTGACGAAGCCTGTCGTGGTCAGGAACGACAGCAGCGAGAAGATGCTGCCCCAGAGCGCACCTATGGCGGAGCCAAGATCCGCTTCGAGGCGGCCCTCGTAGGCACCGATCCAGTGGCGCAGGAACAGGAGCACCGGCACGAGGGTCACGCAGGCCGTCGCCATTCGCAGCTCGGGATCATTCGACAGGCGCTCCCACGTGGGCAGGCGCCCCTCGGTCCAGAACGTCGCGCGCGAGACGCCGAAGACGAGGAAGACGAAAATGATCATTTCCCCCGGAATGCCGGAAACTGAGGCCGCCGTCCCCCCCGTTGGGCTGATGCCACTCGTCGCGAGGGTCGACATCGCATGGCAGATCGCCGTCAGCGGGCGTTCTCCGGCAATGGCGAGGGCGAGCCATAGGAGGCCCGTCAGACCCGCATAGATCGGTGCGAGCGTCTCGGCGATGCGGTACAGCCTGCGGTCCGCCTCCTCCGCGCTGATCCGGTCCGGGCGGGCCCCCGCTCCGGCGCGCAGGGTTGAGGTGACCTCGAACCCGCCCAGGTTCATCGGCGCCAGAAGCCCGAACGCCGCGACCCAGATCAGGAAGCCGCCGAGCCAGCCGACGGTCGCGCGCCACAGATGCACCGTGTCGGGCAGCGCGAGCGGCCGCCACAGCGTCGCGCCGGTGGTGGTGAGGGAGGAAACCATCTCGAACCACGCATCGGGCAGGCTCACGCCCGCTGCAGCCTGTACCGGCAGGGCGAGGTAGACCGGCAGGAGCGTGTAGGCGGCGACGAGGGTCAGAAGATGGCTGCGCGAAACGTTCCGCACCGGCGCGGCAGAGGTGGCAAGGCCGAGAAGCGTGGTCCCGATCACACCGAACGCGCCGGCGAGCAGAAAGGCGCGCGCCGACTGCGCATCCTCGACGGCGACGGCATGGAAGACCGGGAGGAACATCGCGAGCGATGCGATGCCGGACAGGACCACGATCAGGGGAAGGCGCGGGACGCGCATGTGATCAGAAGAAGTCGATCGAGACCTGAAGCAGGCGCTCGACCTCGGGCACGTCCGCGGCGAGGGCGAAGATCATCACGATGTCCCCCTCCATGATCCGCGTTCCGCCCTGGGGATGGATAATCTTCCGGCCGCGCTTGATCGCCCCGATGAGCGCGCCTTCGGGAAAGTCGGTTTCCCGCACGAGTTGCCCGGAGATGGGGGAGGTGGACAGAACCTGCGCCTCGATCACTTCTGCTTCCGCATCGCCGATGGAGTACACGCCGCGCACCCTGCCGTGCCGGATATGACGCAGGATCGAGGAGACCGTGGTGGCGCGGGGGTTGATGTAGGCATCGATGCCGAGCGGGCCCATCAGGGGCACGAGCGTGGGATCGTTGACGAGGCAGATGGTCAGCGGGTTGCCTGCGGTCTTTGCGCGGACGGCGGCGAGGAGGTTCACCTTGTCGTCGTCGGTGACGCAGAGGACGGCATCGGCCCGGTCGACATTCGCCTCCATCAGGAGGCCCATGTCCAGCCCGTCGCCGTTCAGCACGATCGTCCGCTCCAGCGCGTCGGCGGCCCGCTCGGCATTGCCGCGGTCCCGCTCGATGACCTTCGCGCGGATGCGGCGGGTCTGCTTTTCCAGCGCCTGCGCAACCGCGAGGCCCACGTTACCTCCACCGACGATGACGACGCGCTCCTGCTTCCGGGTGGACTTGCCGAAGATCTCGAGCGTGCGGTCCACATCGGTCTGGCTTGCCGCAACGTAGATCTGGTCGCCGGCGAACAGCTGGTCCCGCGCGTCGGGCGCGAAGAGCGTCCCGTCCCGGCGGATACCGACGACGATGGCGGCGAGGGTGGAGAAGAGATCGGTGAGCTGCCGCAGCGGCGTGTCTAGGACGGGGCATTCGGGGCCGAGCTGGAGCCCCAGAAGCTGGACCTCGCCGTCGAGGAACTGCTCCGTGTCGAAGGCGGCGGGGGCGGAGAGGCGCTGGATCGCCGCGTCCGCCACCTCCCGCTCGGGCGAGATCACCACGTCGATCGGCATGTGATCGCGGCGGTAGAGGTCCGAGTAGATCGCCGTCAGGTAGGATTGCGCGCGCAGGCGGGCGATCTTGCGCGGGACGGCGAAGACGGAGTGGGCCACCTGACAGGTGACCATGTTCACCTCGTCCGAATGGGTCGCGGCGATGACCATGTCCGCATCGCGCGCGCCGGCGGCCTCGAGGACGTCGGGATAGCTCGCGAAGCCGGCGATGCCCTGAACGTCCAGCGCATCGGTGGCACGGTTGACGAGGTCGGGATTGCTGTCCACGACCGTGACGTCGTTCTGCTCGCCCGATAGGTGGCGGGCGATCTGCCAGCCGACCTGTCCCGCCCCGCAGATGATGACCTTCATGGCACCTCGGTGTTCAGCCCCAACGCCGGCAGGGATGGCAGAGGGGAGGGGACGCGTCAACGCTGCCCGGCGCTCATGGCCGGGGGCGGACGCTTACTGTGTCAGCGTAGGCTTCAAGAGGCGCGGGCGGCGCGTCATCTCCGCGAGCGACACGGCCGGAGCGTTCGGCCCGCCGAGACGCAGGGTCCGTGCCCGCAGCTCCTCGATGGCTTCGGAGGACCCCGCCGGCAGGGTTTTTGCCGGGATCGGACGGCCGACGGTCAGGCGGTAGGGCTGCCTGCCCTTGTTCAGCGTCTCGTGGAAGAGCGTGATGTCCCGCAGCGACGGGTGGAGCAGGTCGAAAAGGTAGAAGAGCACCGAATTGCGGGCGCGAATGTTGATCGGGATCACGTCGAGATCGAACTTGCGCGCGATCATCGCTGCCGACGCCATCCATGGGCGCTCGTGCAGACTGAGGCCGCGGCGCTTGGCAAGGCGGCCCGACGGAAAGATCACGCCGATCCGTCCGTCCTTGATGGCCTTGCGGGTGTAGGCCATCGTCTCGCGGGTCTTGGCATGGGTCCGCTTTTCCTCCCGCCATTCGACGGGGCAGATCATCGTCTCCATCTGCGGCATGACCCGAAGGATGTCGCTGTTGGCGTAAACGAAGAGGTCAGGACGCTTCGCTCTCAGAGCGTGCCACAGAATGACGCCGTCCGCGATGCCGGTGGGGTGGTTCGCCACGACGAGCGCGGGGCCGCTGGCGGGGATGCGGTCGAGCCCGGTGATCTTGACATCACGCGCGATGATCCCGGCCACGCGGTCCATAATTTCAGCATTGGGCGCGTCGCGGAGTTCGGAGCCGAGCTCGAGCGTCTTGTCGTAACTCAGGGTCTTGTCGAGCAGGTGGCGCGCGGAGCGGCAGAACGCGTTATCCTTGAACAGCCACTTCGCGCGCTCGGCGATAAGGGGATCTATTCTGTCACGCATCTGGATCCCTCGGCCTGGGCTGGCTCGTCCAAAGAACACCGCACATACGAAAAAGGCGGCACGGCCCTAGATATAGGCCGCGCCGCCCGGTGACAATGCGGCGCGCAGGGAGGCGCGCCGATCTGCCGATGGTCAGGCCGCGTCACGGCCGGATGCGCCCTGCTCGACCGCATCCTTGATGGTGCGGACGAAGGCGTCGAGGTCGTCGGGGTTGCGGCTGGTGATCAGGTTCCCGTCATGGACGACCGTCTCGTCCACCACATCGGCCCCGGCATTCCTCAGATCGGTGCGGATGGACGGGAAGGACGTCGCACGGCGGCCCTTGAGCACGTCCGCCTCGACGAGGAGCCACGGCCCGTGACAGATCGCAGCAAGCGGTTTGCCGCTATCGGCGAAGGCCTTCACGAACGAGACCGCCTCGGGGATCGTCCTCAGCTTGTCGGGATTGATCTGGCCGCCCGGCAGGACGAGCGCGTCGTAGTCGGCCGCGTTCGCGTCCTTCAGGGACAGGTCCGCAGGCTCGGTGCTCCCCCAATCCGTCTCGTCCCAAGAGCGCACGTCGTCGCCCTCCGGAGAGATGATGTGGACCGTGGCGCCAGCCTTCTTCAGCTCGTCCCGCGGCACGGTCAGCTCGACCTTCTCGAAGCCGTCGGTGGCGAGGATGGCGATTTTTGCGGTTTCGATGGTGGGCATGTGAAGCCTCCGTTCGTCTTGTGTCATTTGAATGTGAAACGGCTTGGGGGAGGGTGCTGTTCCAATCGCCCCCGCCCGCCACGCAGGATCGTGAGGAGGGGCCGGTGCACTGGTGCCCCCGCGGCGGACGGGGCATGGTGCGACGAGCCGAATTCGAAGGGGAGCTCGGAGCCATGTTCACCGGGTTGATTGCTTATGTCGCCACGCCGATGAATGCGGATGGCGAGGTGCGGAGCGAGACGCTCGGGAGGCATCTCGATCGCCTCGCCGCATCCGGAATCGCCGCGGTGGGGCTTCTCGGGAGCACCGGGTCCTACATGTTCCTCGGAGCGGCCGAGCGGCGCCGGGCCGTCTCGGCCGCCGCCGAGGCGATCGGCGGAAGGGCCCGGCTTGTCGTCGGCGCCGGCGCGTTGCGGACCGACGAGGCGGCTGCGGCGGCGCGGGACGCGGCCCGCGCGGGGGCGGACGGCTTGCTCCTCGCCGCCGTGTCCTACACCCCTCTGCGCGCGCTGGAGGTCGAGGCGCATGTTACCGACGTCGCGCAGGCGACGGACCTGCCTCTTTGCCTCTATGACAATCCCGCCGCGACACGCTTTGCCTATACGCCCGAGCTTGCCGGGCGTCTCTCCGCGCTTCCCACCGTGACCGGCATCAAGCTGATCGCGGAGGATCGGGACCGCATTGGGGCGCAGCTGGCCTCCTATCGGCGCGCGCTCCCCGAGGCGTTCGCGATCGGGTTTGCCGGCGATGCGAACAGCCCGGCAGGGCTCGCCATGGGGGCGGACGCCTGGCACAGCATCCTCGCCGGCTTCGCGCCGGACTATGCCCAGGCGCTCTGGTCGGCCGCCCGGTCCGGCGACGAGGACGTCCTTGCGCGGCTCCATGGCCGGGGTGCGCCGCTCTGGGATCTGCTTCGCGAGTGGGGCGGGCTCCGCGTCGCACATGCGGCCATGGAGCTGGAAACGCGGGAGGACTGGCCCCCGCAACGCCCGCTCCAGCCGATGTCGCCGGATGCCCAGGATGCCCTGTCGGCGGCCCTCGAGCGTCTGCGGGACTAGGGCCTACTTGTTGTAATACTCGCGGAACCACGCGACGAACCGCTCGATCCCGTCCCTCACGTCGGTCTGTGGCTTGTAGCCGGTCAGCGTGTGCAGAAGGTCCGCATTCGCCCAGGTGGCCGGCACGTCGCCGGGCTGCATGTCCATGTAGTTGCGGATCGCCTCCCGGCCGAGCGACTGCTCGATGGCCTCGACGAAGTCCATCAGCCGGACCTTGTCCGAGTTTCCGATATTGACCACGCGGAACGGCGCCACGGGGGAGAGGCTGTCGCCCTCGGGCACAACGCCGTCCACCGGCCGGACGGGCGCGGCATCCATCAGGAGGCGAATGCCGCGGACGAGATCCTCGACATAGGTGAAGTCGCGGTACATCTCGCCGTGATTGTAGATATCGATGGGCCGTCCATCGAGGATCCGGTCGACGAACTTGAACAGCGCGAGGTCCGGCCGGCCCCAGGGCCCGTAGACCGTGAAGAAGCGGAACATGGTCGTCGGCAGGTCCCACAGATGCGCATAGGAATGGCCCATGCTCTCGTTCGCCTTCTTGGTGGCGGCGTAGATCGTGAGCTGGGTGTCGGCCTTGTCGGTCTCGGCGAACGGCATGTCCTCGTTGGCGCCGTAGACGGAGGAGGTTGAGGCCATCATCAGGTGTCTCACCTTCAGGCGGCGCGCGGCCTCCATTACGTTGAAGGTGCCGATGACGTTGCTGTCGATATAGGCGCGGGGGTTCTCGAGGCTGTAGCGCACGCCCGCCTGCGCGGCGAGGTGGACGATGACGTCCGGCTGGAACTCCTCCGCGACGCGGTTGAAGAGCTCGGCGTCCTCGAGCTGGCCCTCGGTCGCGGTGAAGTTCGGATCCTGCAGCAGCATGGCGTGGCGGCGGCGCTTCAGCGCGACGTCGTAATAGTCGCTCATCCCGTCATAGCCGAGGACGACGTAGTTCTCCGAAAGAAGCAGCTTTGCGAGGTGGTAACCGATGAAGCCGGCGGTTCCGGTGATCAGCACGCGTTCGCTCATGGGGTTCGCTCCTTGGGGTCCCGTGCCACGCGCTTAGCAGCCTTGCCGCACGGGGGCCAGTTGACGTCGCCCGTCGCCGCGGAGATTGTCCGCGGAACTTTCCGGAATGAAGGACAGCGACATGCGGTTTGCGACATTCGCGAGGGCCGGGCGGCTCGGTTGGGGCGCGCTGACGGAGGGCGGCATCGTTCCGGTTCCGGGGCGGGGGCGCACGCGGGGAACGCTGAAAGGCGCGATCGCCGGCGGGCTGCTGACGGAGGCCGCGGAATATGCCGCGGGCCGCCCGGCGGAATTCGCGCTTTCGGACGTCACGCTCCTGCCGCCGATCCCCGATCCGGCCAAGATCTTCTGCATCGGGGTCAACTACGCCGCGCACCGGGAGGAAACCGGGCGCAAGGAGGTCGGGCATCCGACCGTCTTCACCCGCTTCGCCGACAGCCAGGTCGGCCACGGCCAGGCGATGGTTGTGCCGCGGAACTGCGAGCGGTTCGACTACGAGGGCGAGCTTGCCGTGGTGATCGGGCTTGGCGGCCGGCATATCGGCGCGAAGGACGCGATGGCGCATGTCGCTGGCTATTCGTGCTACAACGACGGCTCCGCGCGGGACTGGCAGCGCCACACGAGCCAGTTCACGCCCGGCAAGAATCACCCCGGATCGGGCGCCTTCGGTCCGGCCCTCGTGACGCCGGACGAGATCGGCGATTACCGCGAGCTGCCGATCGAGACGCGGCTGAACGGCGAGGTGGTGCAGCAGGGCAAGCTCGACCAGCTCCTCTTCTCCATCGAGGAGGTGATCGCGTACATCTCCGGCTTCACGCCCCTCCAGCCCGGCGACGTCATCGTCACCGGCACGCCCTCCGGCGTCGGCGAGCGGCGCGATCCGCCACTCTACATGAAGGCGGGGGACGTGGTGGAGGTGTCGGCGGGTGCCGTCGGCACCCTCGTCAATCCCGTCGTGCAGGCGGACTAGACGCGCCTCTCGCCGCCTTGCGGGCCTTCTTCTCCTCCCGCTCGGCGGCCGCAACCTCCGCCGCGGCGAGGGAGAGGCGGCCCCAGCGGAGCGCTTCCTCGGGGTCGTCGAGTGCGCCCTCCGGCAGGGACATGAAGCCGGGGATTTTCCGCGGACCGCGCTTGGTGTCATAGGCGAAGGGCAGGGCGCCGGCCTCAGCGTAGGAGGCGCTCAGATCGCCTCCGGCTTTCATGTAGAGGACGTCATCGATCACGACGGCGATCATCGCATCGCCGATATAGAGCCCGACTCCGCCGAACATCCGGCGGGGTCGGATGTCTCCCAGCGGCTCGAACAGATCCCGTGCAAGCTCGATCAGGCCGGGATCGGCGGCCATGTCAGGTTTCGGCGAACTTGATCGATTCCCCGCAGCCGCAGGCCTCGGTGACGTTGGGGTTGTTGAACCGGAAGCCGCTTTCGAGAAGCGAGGTCGCGTAATCGATTTCGGTGCCGAAGAGGAACATCTGGGCCATCGGAGCAATCATCACCCGCGCACCGTCCTGCTCGACCACCTCGTCGTTCGGATCTATCTCGGTGGCGTAGTCCATGGTGTATTCCATGCCGGCGCAGCCGCCCTTCTTGATGCCGATGCGAAGGCCCGTCGTTCCGTCCCGATCCATCAATCGCGCGATCTGCGCGGTTGCGGCGGGGGTGAGTGTGACGGCCTGTTTTCCGGGTATGCCGAACATCGCGAGGCGCCCTTCCTGCTTCTGGGTCCTGAGAACCCAACATAAGGCCGGACCGCGCCCGGCTCAACGGGGCGATGACGCGCAGGCGCCGTCCGCCTCAGGCGGCCTCGGCCGGATTTGCCTCGGGAAAGACGGTTTCGCCCTCCTCCTGCATCTTTGCCGCGGCCTTGAGGAGACGCTCGCGCACCGTGCAGGAGATGACCCAAGAGGTCGACGGATCGGTCGTCGGAACCTTGAACATGACTTCCTGCCCGAAGATGTCGTGGCCCGCGACATGGACGCCGCGATCTTCCTTCGGGCCGATTTCCCAGTCCTCCGTATCGCAGCCCTCGTCGAGGATGTGATTATAGGCATCCCGCAGCTTCTCGATATTCGCGGAATGGGACAGGCGGATCATCACCGGGCGGACCATGTCCGAATTCTTCAGGGTCCAGTTCTCGTAGACCTCGGAGGTGAACTCCGTCACCGGCACGATCAACCGCTCGCCCGACCAGACGCGGAGCTGAACGTAGGTGAAGTTGATCCGTTCCACGACCACCATATAGCCCTTGAAGAGGAGACGGTCCCCGATGCGGGCGGACTGGTTCAGACTGATCTGCAGGCTGGCCATGATGTTGGACAGCACGTTGCGCGCCGCGAAGCCGAGTATGATCGTCAGCGCGCCGGCGGAGGCGAGGAGCGTGAAGCCGACGCTGCGGAAGACGTTGGCGCTCGACAGCACGATCCCGGCCGCCACCACCACGACAATGACGATGGCCGCCCGGCGGAACGCCGCGAGCCGCGTGGCCACGGACCGGCGATACTCGAATTCCGGTCCGCTGGCGGAGAGCGTCTCGTTGTCGAAGGACACGATCCGGTCGAGGATCCTGTCGATGCCGTTCACCAGCAGCAGCATGATCGCGATGGTGTAGCCGAGCACCGTGAGCGGCTGGAGAAAGACGTCCACCTGCCCCGAGAAGACGAAGAGATTGGCGGTGATCGTCGAGATGACGAAGGTTACGACGGCGATGATCGCGGGCCAGCGGCTGGCTTTGATCACGTCCTGCAGAATCCGGCGCCCGGTTCGGCGCGAGATCGCCTGGATAACATGCGAGGTCGCGAACCCCGCGATCGCGGCTGCCCCGGCAAGAATGGGCAGCGCGAGGACCTCCCACCACCTGAGGCCCCAGAATGCCCGCTCCCTCAACGTTCCGGGCAACCTCTGCTCGATCCTCGAGGGGCCGTAGAGTTCGGCCAGCCGCGGAACGTTCGCGACGGTCGTCTTGGAGAAGAGCCAGACCGCGTTGCCATTCTCGGGCTTCACCCGATTGAGCAGGATCGGCACGGAGCGCTTGTCCATCGACAGGACCCAGATCCGGATGGACCGGCGGGCGGAGGAAGCGGGATCGCTGCCGGACGCGGAAAAGTCGATGCCGTCGGGGCGGTCGGGCAGGTCGTGCCAGTCGATCAGCACCTTGCGGTCGATGACCGAGGCCAGGGAGCGGGCGAGCAAGGGACCCCCCGCAGCCTGCTCCTCATCGCTGTAATCGCCGAGGTTCAGCAGATGCGCCGCAGCCTGCCAGTCCTCGGCCTCCGCGGCGGCACGGAAGCTCTCCATCGTGCCTTGCGGGGTCGAGCGATCCACCCAGTCCGGCAGCTCGCCGAGGCCGGCATTGATGGTTTCTTGATTGAAGAATTCCCCGGATTCGCTGGAGCTGGCGCTCCCCCCGCTGCCGGGACCGGTGCCGAGGCTTCCCGCATCGAGCTGTGCATGAGCCGGAAGCCCCGCCACGAGAAACAGAAGGAGCATTCCGGCGAGCGGGCGGAGAAATGATGCGATCATGAGGATCCGAACCGGATCATCACGCGATTGTTCCCTCCGGCCGCGAGATTGGCCGAAGGGGAGCGCCCGATATCACATGAAGCCGAGTTCGAGCCGGGCCTCGTCGCTCATCATCTCCATGCCCCAGGGCGGGGACCACGTCAGCTCGACCTGAACCTGCTTGACCCCCGGAAGCGGCTCCACCGCGTCGGCGACCCAGCCGGGCATCTCCCCGGCGACCGGGCAGCCGGGCGCGGTCAGCGTCATCAGGATGCCGACCTCGTTCGCCTCGTTGATATCGATCGTGTAGACGAGGCCGAGGTCGTAGATGTTCACCGGAATCTCCGGATCGTACACGCTGCGGCAGGCGTCCACGACGGTGTCGTAGAGCGGATGGTCTGTGCTGGACGGCCGGATCAGCGGCTCGCCTTCGATCTGATCGGTCATGGCTGCCCTTTCGAGAATGTCAGCCCCATATAGGAAACCCCTCCGGGCCCGTCCACCGCCGGCGGCCAGCAGGCGGTCTCGGATGAGGGACGCTTGGCAAGGCGCGCGCGTGCGCCTAGAGGCACTCCCATGACCCGCACCTTCTCCTTCACGCTCGAGGCCACGGACGGCGCTGCGCGCCTCGGCCGGATCGAAACCCCGCGCGGCGAGATTCGCACGCCCGCCTTCATGCCGGTCGGGACGGCCGCCACGGTGAAGGCGATGATGCCCGAAAGCGTGCGCGCCACGGGCGCCGACATACTGCTCGGCAATACCTACCACCTGATGCTGCGCCCCGGCGCGGAGCGGATCGCCCGGCTGGGGGGGCTTCACACCTTCATGAACTGGGAACGGCCGATCCTGACGGATTCGGGCGGCTTCCAGGTGATGAGCCTCGCCGATCTGCGCAAGATGACGGAGCGGGGGGTGACCTTCCGCTCCCATATCGACGGCTCCAAACATGAGCTCACCCCGGAAAGCTCGATGGAGATCCAGCGCCTCCTCGGGTCGGACATCGTGATGGCGTTCGACGAATGCACCACATTCCCGGCCGAGAAGGAGGTTGCGGCCTCGAGCATGGCGCTGTCGATGCGGTGGGCCGAGCGCAGCCGCGACGCGTTCGGGGACCGCCCGGGCCATGCGCTCTTCGGCATCCAGCAAGGCTCCGTTTACCGCGACCTGCGACAGGAGAGCGCCGAGGCGCTCAAGGCGCTCGACTTTCCGGGCTACGCCATCGGCGGGCTCGCGGTGGGCGAGGGACAGGAGGCGATGTTCGACGTGCTGGACTACGCCCCCGGCATGCTGCCGCAGGATCGCCCGCGTTACCTCATGGGCGTCGGCAAGCCGGACGATATCGTGGGCGCGGTGAAGCGCGGCGTCGACATGATGGATTGCGTGCTGCCCTCGCGGTCGGGCCGGACCGGGCAGGCCTTTACCCGCCGGGGCGCGGTGAACATCAAGAACGCGCGCCACGCCGATGATCCGCGCCCGCTGGACGAGCAGTGCACCTGTCCCGCCTGCCGCCACTACTCCCGCGCCTATCTCCACCACGTCTTTAGGGCGGGCGAGATGATCTCCGGAATGCTGCTGACCTGGCACAACCTGCATTACTTCCAGGAGATCATGCAGGGGATGCGGGAGGCGATCGCCGCCGGCACCTTCGAGGCGTGGGAGCGGGATTTCCACGCGGTACGGGCCGGGGGTGATCTCGATCCCGTGTAAGGATGGTTTCGTAAGCGATTGACGCGAAACGATATTGATCGGACGAGCGAGTGCGATCCCGGCCGGGAAGTATCCGCGGCGGGCTCTTCCGACGGGAATGGGTCCTCCGCCGGCGACACGTCCGAGGCGGTCGCCGGTGTGCCCTGTCCCGCGCCGCGCGCAGGCCGTCTGCCCGAGCCGGGTTCCGCCGCCATTCGCTCGTCCGGGCCAATGCGACGGTGCGTCAGTGCACGTTGTTTGCTCGCCGCACCCCATTAGGTCAGCTCGCAATTCCCGCATCATCCTGCGGGTCGAGACAATCGACAGGAGTTCCACCGATGTCTGGTGAAAAACTATTCACGCCCCTCAAGGCGGGCGCGATCGAAATGAAGAACCGCGTTGTCATGGCGCCGCTGACCCGCAACCGGGCAGACCACGAGACGGACGCGCCCGTCGCGATGAACGTCGAGTATTACCGTCAGCGCGTCGGCGCCGGCCTGATCATCACCGAGGCGACGCAGATCAGCCCCGAGGGCAAGGGCTACGCCTTCACCCCCGGCATCCATTCGGACGAGCAGGTCGCGGGATGGAAAGAGGTTACGGATGCGGTCCATGCCCTGGGCGGCAAGATCGTGCTGCAGCTCTGGCACGTCGGCCGTATCAGCCACGTCTCCCTTCAGCCCGAGGGAAACAAGCCAGTTGCCCCGTCCGCCGTCCAGGCCGGCGTGCAGACCTTCGACGGCACCCAGATGGTCGACGTCTCCGAGCCGCGCGCCCTTGAGACGGACGAGCTTCCCCGGATCGTGGACGATTTCAGGAAAGCCGCCGAGAACGCCAAGCGCGCCGGTTTCGACGGGGTCGAGGTGCACCTCGCCAACGGCTACCTTCTGGACCAGTTCATGCGCGAGGATTTGAACTCCCGTGAGGACGGGTATGGCGGCTCCATCGAGAACCGCGCGCGCCTGTCCCTCGAGGTGGTGGACGCTGTGACCGAAATCTGGGGACCTGAGCGCACCGGCGCCCGGATTTCCCCGTTCTCGCCGGCCAACGATGCGCCGACGACGGGCGCGCAGGAGCAGTTCGCCTACGTCGTGAAGGAGCTGAACGACCGCGGCCTTGCGTTCCTCGACGTGATCGAGGGCGCCACGGGTGGCAGCCGGGAGCTGTCCGACGGGCAGGACCTCGAGGCGCTGAAGGCGCTCTGGTCCGGGGTCTATATCGGCAACAACGGGTACGATCGGGATCTTGCCGTGAACGCTGTCGAGTCGGGCTCCGTCGATGCCGTGGCCTTCGGCCGCGCCTACCTCGCCAATCCCGACCTCGCCGAGCGTCTGGAGGCCGATGCGCCGTTGAACGATCCGAACCCCAAGACGTTCTATGGCGGCGGGGAAGAGGGCTACACCGACTACCCGACACTCGCCGAGACCCGGGCGGCCTGATCCGGCTTCAGGTCCCGGAGACAGGAGGAGGGGCGCGGCGCAACTGCCGCGCCCCTTTGTATATCGCTCAAATCCTGCTCTCCGAAGTGTGACGTGCCCTTGCCGCGGGCTCTCGCGACAGGCAGACTGCGTCCCTGTCCAGAAGATCCGCGATTGAACGGGGCGGCCGGCATACCCACCTGAATGCCGTTGCCCGGAGAAGGGCGAGAGGTTGCCGCTTGGCGGGACCCGACCCTTCTTGCCAAAGAGAACAAAGGAACCCGAGCATGACTGATCAAAAGAGCCAATCCTATCCGGTCCTGCCGCTTCGTGACATCGTCGTCTTTCCGCACATGGTCGTTCCGCTCTTCGTCGGTCGCGACAAGTCCGTGCGCGCGCTTGAAGAGGTCATGCAGGATGACAAGGAAATCCTGCTGTCGAGCCAGAAGGACCCGGCCGAGGACGATCCGGATGCGGATGGCATCTACCGCGCCGGCGTGCTGGCGAACGTTCTGCAGCTTCTGAAGCTGCCCGACGGCACCGTGAAGGTGCTGGTCGAAGGCCGCAGCCGCGTGACCATCACCGAATTCACCCGCGACGACGACTTCTTCGAGGCGCGTGCCGAGCCGCTCGAGGAAACGGCAGGGGACGAGGAGACCGCCCGAGCCCTCCTGCGCTCCGTCTCCGAGGAATTCGAACGCTACGCCAAGGTGAAGAAGAACGTCCCCGAGGACGCTCTTGCCGCCGTGTCCGAAACGAAGGAGCCCGCCAAGCTGGCCGATCTCGTCTCGGGCCATCTCGGCGTGGACGTGGGCAAGAAGCAGGAACTGTTGGAAACGCTCTCCGTCGCCGAGCGGCTGGAGAAGGTCTATGGCCTGATGCAGGGGGAGATGTCCGTCCTGCAGGTCGAGAAGAAGATCAAGACCCGCGTCAAGTCGCAGATGGAGCGCACCCAGCGGGAATACTATCTGAATGAGCAGATGAAGGCCATTCAGAAGGAGCTCGGGGACGGCGAGGACGGCCAGAACGAGGTGGCCGAGCTGGAGGCGAAGATCGCCGAGACGAAGTTCTCCACCGAGGCGCGCGAGAAGGCCGAGGCGGAGCTCAAGAAGCTCAAGAACATGAGCCCGATGTCGGCCGAGGCGACGGTCGTGCGCAACTACCTCGACTGGATGCTGTCCATCCCGTGGGGGACGAAGTCGCGCGTCAAGAAGGACCTGGGCCGCGCCCAGCAGATCCTCGATGACGATCACTACAGCCTCGAGAAGGTGAAGGAGCGCATCGTCGAGTACCTCGCGGTGCAGCAACGCTCCAAGAAGCTGAAGGGGCCGATCATGTGCCTCGTCGGCCCTCCGGGCGTCGGCAAGACCTCCCTTGGCAAGTCGGTCGCGAAGGCGACGGGGCGTGAGTTCATCCGCATCTCGCTTGGCGGCGTGCGGGACGAGAGCGAGATCCGCGGGCACCGCCGGACCTATATCGGCTCCATGCCCGGCAAGATCATCCAGGCGCTGAAGAAGGCGAAGACCACGAACCCGCTCATCCTGCTCGACGAGATCGACAAGATGGGTCAGGATTTCCGAGGCGACCCGGCGTCGGCCATGCTCGAAGTGCTGGATCCGGAGCAGAACGGCACCTTCTCGGATCACTACCTCGAAGTCGAGTACGACCTGTCGAACGTGATGTTCCTGACGACGGCGAACTCGTACAACATGCCCGGACCGCTTCTCGACCGGATGGAGATCATTCCGCTCGCCGGCTACACCGAGGAGGAGAAGGCCGAGATCGCGCGCCGGCATCTCATCCCGAAGCAGGTGAAGGATCACGGTCTGAAGAAGGCCGAGTTCCGCATCGAGGACGAGGCGCTGACAGAGATCATCCGCACCTACACCCGCGAGGCGGGCGTGCGGAACCTCGAGCGGGAGCTGGCGAAGCTCGCGCGCAAGGCCGTGACCCGGATCGTCAAGAAGGAGGTCGAGAGCCTCGTCGTCACGACGGACAACCTCGAGGACCTGCTCGGAGTGAAGCGTCATCGCTACGGTCTGGCCGAGAAGGAGGACCAGATCGGCGTCGTCACCGGTCTTGCCTATACCTCCGTCGGCGGGGACCTGCTCCAGATCGAGGCGCTTCGCCTGCCGGGCAAGGGCCGGATGAAGACCACCGGCAAGCTCGGTGACGTCATGAAGGAATCGATCGACGCGGCCTCCTCCTACGTCCGCTCGATCGCCCCGGCGATCGGGGTGAAGCCGCCGAAGTTCGACACGATGGACATCCACGTTCACGTGCCGGACGGGGCGACCCCGAAGGACGGGCCGTCGGCGGGCCTCGCGATGGTCACCGCCATCGTCTCCTCGCTGACGCAGATTCCGGTCCGCAAGGATATCGCCATGACGGGCGAGGTCACCCTGCGCGGCAATGCCTCCGCCATCGGCGGGTTGAAGGAGAAGCTCCTCGCGGCACTTCGGGGCGGCATCACGACCGTGCTGATCCCGGAGGAGAACGAGAAGGACCTGCCGGAGATTCCGGACAACGTGAAGGAGGGGCTGACGATCATCCCCGTGTCCCACGTGAGCGAGGTTCTGGAGCACGCCCTCGTGCGCAAGCCGACGCCCATCGAATGGGACGAGGCGGCCGAGGAAGCCGCGGCCGCGGCGCGCGCGGCCGAGCTTGCCGCGCGGATGGGTGATCCGGCGCAGACCACGCATTGACGCCGGTCTGACCCGACAAAAAGGGGGCGTTCGCCTTAAGTGGCGGGCGCCCCCTTCTTCTGTAGCGGAGCGCTTGCAGACGTTTTACGGCACGGCTGGATGCGCGGTCGAGGCCGGGGCCGGCGGGGGCACCGGATCCCGCGCGCATCAATCCGCTGTTCCCGTGGCGCGTCCTCTTGTCTTTATCCGCCGTTCACCGCAAACGGCATACGCGATCGTGACTGCCGGACCGGGGGGCTTTCGGCCAGCCAGGTTTTGACCAGAGGGGCGCGACGCCCTATACATCGGCGAGCTTTTTCCGGAGATTGCACCATCATGCTCAGGGCTCTCACTTCGCTCTTCGGCGGCCTGTTCACGCTCCTGACCACGGGGGCACTGTTCGGCGCGCTGCTGATCGGCGGCATCTTCTGGATGTATGGCCGGGAGCTCCCCGATCATGACGATCTCGCGACCTACGCGCCGAAGACGATCTCCCGGATCTACTCCACCGAGGGACGGATCATCGACGAGTTCGCCGTCGAGCGGCGCCTCTTCGTGCCCGCGAGCGATATCCCGGACTTGGTGAAGCAGGCCTTCATCTCGGCCGAAGACAAGAACTTCTACTCTCACCGCGGCTACGACCCGCTCGGCATGGTGGCCGCGGCGGTCGACGCGGCGCAGGGCGGTCGCCTTCGCGGCGCATCCACGATCACCCAGCAGGTGATGAAGAACTTCCTGCTCTCGGGCGACCGCTCGGTCGAGCGGAAAATCAAGGAACTGATCCTCGCCTCGCGCGTGGAGGAAGCCCTGCCGAAGGACAAGATCCTCGAGCTCTATCTCAACGAGATCTATCTCGGCGTGAACTCCTATGGCGTCGCCGCCGCGGCGCAATCCTACTTCAACAAGGACCTGGACGAGCTGTCCCCCGGCGAAGCGGCGTATCTCGCCGCGCTGCCGAAGGCGCCCTCCAACCTTCATCCCGTCCGGGATTACGACGCCGCCGTCGCGCGCCGGAACTTCGTCCTGCGGGAGATGCTCGAGAACGGGTATATCAGCAATGAGGCCTACGAAGCGGCCAAGAACGCGCCACTTCAGACCGTCCAGAGCGACGATCTCGAAGGCTACCGCACCGAGCTTCCCCCCCGCAGCTATTTCACCGACGAGATCCGCCGCCAGCTGTCGGGCACGTTCGGGGAGGAGGAGTTCTTCGGCGGAGGTCTGACGATCCGCGCCACCGTGGACCCGGAGCTGCAGATCGAGGCCGCCGGGGCCCTGCGCGAGGCGCTCGAGGATTACGACCGCTCCCTCGGCCGCTGGCGCGGCTCCGGCAAGACGATCGAGACGGATCGCCTCGGCTCCGAAGAGGCCTGGCGCGCCGCCCTCGCCGAGGTGGACATCGCGCGCGACATCGATCTTGAGAACGAGTGGCACCCCGCCGTCGTCCTCGCCCTCTCCGATGCCGGCAATGCGCGGCTCGGGATCGAGGGCGTCGAGGAAACGGAGGAGGGCAACTGGGTCACGTCCGACGACATGGGCTGGATTTCCCGCGCCTCGCGCCCCTCGGAGATCCTCGAGGTCGGCGACGTGGTCCATGTCCGCAAGATGACCTCGGACGATGATGGCTCCTTCATCCGCTGGACGCTGCGCCAGGTGCCGGAGGTCGAGGGCGGGTTCATGGCGATGGACGTGCATAACGGACGGGTCATCGCCATGCAGGGCGGCTTTTCCTATCAGCACTCGGTCTTCAACCGCGCAACCCAGGCCACGCGTCAGCCCGGCTCGGCCTTCAAGCCCTTCGTCTACGCCGCGGCGCTCGACTCCGGCTACACGCCCGCCACCATCGTCGTCGACGCGCCCATCGAGGTGGACACCGCGCAAGGCGTCTGGCGGCCGAAGAACTCGTCCAACAAGTTCTACGGCCCGACGCCGCTGCGCACGGGCATCGAGCAGAGCCGGAACCTGATGACCGTCCGCCTCGCGCAGGAAGTCGGGATGGACACCATCGCGCGCTATGCCGAGGAGTTCGGCGTCTACGATGACATGAGCCCCTTCCTCGCCAACGCCCTCGGCTCCGAGGAAACCACGATCTTCAAGATGGTCGCGGCCTATTCCATGTTCGCCAATGGCGGCGAGCGGGTGGAGCCGACGCTTGTCGACCGGGTCCAGGACCGCTGGGGCAAGACCGTCTACCGCCACGACCAGCGCTCCTGCGCCGACTGCACGCTGGCCTCGCTGCCCTCCGGCGAGGCGCCGCGCATCGTGGCCGACAACGAGCGCGTCATCGACGCGATCACCGCCTACCAGCTCACCTCGATGCTGCAGGGCGTCGTTCAGCGCGGCACCGCCGCCGGCATCGTCACGCTGCCCGTTCCGGTCGCCGGCAAGACCGGTACGACGAACGACGCGAAGGATGTCTGGTTCGTCGGCTTCACCAGCAATATCGCGGCCGGCTGCTACATCGGCTACGACCGTCCGCGCAGCCTCGGCCGCGCCTATGGCGGCACCACCTGCGGTCCGGTCTTCGACCGGTTCATGAAGAAGGCGACGGCGAAGTACGGCGGCGGCAAGTTCAAGGTCCCGCCGGGCGGTCACTTCGTGAAGATCGACCGCTTCTCGGGGGCCCGTCTGCCGGACAGTGCCTCCGGTCCCAATGTCGTCGCGGAGTATTTCCGTGACGGGGCGGATCCGCTCATGGGCTTCGGCGGCGCCGTGGTCGATGGCGGCTTCGCCATGGGGAACAACCTGCCGATGTTCTCCCGCGGGGAAACCGACCGCGGGGCGGGAGAGGTCGTGACCACCTCGACCGGCCGGCAGGTCAAGATTGCCCCCAAGGCCTCCTTCGGCTCCATGAGCTCCGGCGGCCTGTACTGATCATCGCCGGACGCCTGGGCGCTCCCTCGAGAGGGCGCCCGCTTGCCGCGCGTCGCCGCGCGGGATAGAAGCTGTGTCCGACCCGAACTTTGGAGAACCGCCATGCGGGCCGAAGCCCAGAACACCGCCGAGCGGATCCGCAAATCGCTGAAGCTCCTCGGCCAGCGCCTGGATCGCGAGACCGCGGATCACCGGCTCGAAGAGTTCGACGCCCGCGTCGAGAACCCCGACCTCTGGAACGATCCGGCCGCCGCACAGAAGCTCATGCGGGAACGTCAGGCGCTGGTCGATGCGATCGGAACGCATGACGGCATCGCACAGGAGCTCGAGGATCAGATCGAACTGATCGAGCTTGGCGAAGCGGAGGGGGACGACGAGGTCGTCGCCGAAGCCGAGGCCGCGCTGAAGTCCCTCGCCGAGAAGGCCGCCGCCAAGGAGATCGAGGCGCTGCTGGACGGTGAGGCGGATTCCAACGACACGTTCCTCGAGGTGAATGCTGGGGCAGGGGGCACGGAAAGCTGCGACTGGGCCAGCATGCTCGCCCGGATGTATGTCCGCTGGGCGGAATCCAAGGGCTATGACGTCGAGCTGCAGGCACGGAGCGACGGCGAGGAGGCGGGCATCAAGTCAGCCACCTACAAGATCACCGGGCACAACGCCTATGGCTGGCTGAAATCCGAGAGCGGTGTCCACCGTCTCGTGCGCATCTCGCCCTATGACAGCTCAGCGCGGCGACACACCTCCTTCAGCTCGGTCTGGGTCTACCCGGTGGTGGACGACAATATCGAGATCGAGGTGAACCCGGCCGATATCCGCCTCGACACCTACCGCTCCTCCGGCGCCGGCGGCCAGCACGTCAACACGACGGATTCCGCCGTCCGGATCACGCACATCCCCACCGGCATCGTCGTGACGAGTTCCGAGAAGTCCCAGCACCAGAACCGGGACATCGCCATGAAGGCGCTGAAATCCCGGCTCTACCAGATGGAGCTGGACCGTCGCACTGCCTCGATCCAGGAAGCCCACGAGGCCAAGGGAGAGGCTGGCTGGGGCAACCAGATCCGGTCTTACGTCCTTCAGCCCTACCAGATGGTGAAGGACCTCCGGACGAACTTCGAGACCTCGGATACGCAGGGCGTCCTGGACGGTGATCTCGATGGCCTGATGGGCGCGACCCTCGCTCTCGAAGTCTCCGGCAAGAGCCGCAGCGAAGCGCAGGCCGAGTAGGCCGCCGACCGGGGGGCGGTCGCTGCTGGGACGGCGCATCGCAGGATCAGCTCATTTGCAAGAGCGCAAGCCGACGACGCGGACCAGGGCCGACGTGAGGCACTCATTATCGGCGACGTTGCCGGGCCTTCGGCGCCCGGACTGCTGATGAAGCTGGTCGGCTCTTCTCCTGCGACCTTCAGCGGGTCTGGCCAGGAACTTAGCCGCGTCGCTCATCACGGTCCCGGGCGTCTTCGGCCTGCAAGGGTCCCTTAACAAGCGATGAGTACCCCGCGGTCGCTCGCCTTCCTTCCCCTCTCCATACTCGTTGCCTCACGGTGAAGCTGCCACCCAGCTGGCGGGGTCGGCACCCTGACCGCAAAAGAAAAGGCGGGCCGCAGGGCCCGCCTTCATCCGTCTCATGTCCTGTGCCGGCTCGCGGCGTCAGCTCGTCGCCTTCTGGGGCCGGGGCTGGTGCGATTGCCGGGCGCCGTCATCGTCGCCGCCGTGCGACGTCGCCGGGGCGCGGGCGCCACCGCTCTGGGTCGCCAGCGGGTCGTCCCTGCGCTGGACGGAGCCTTCGAAATGGGCACCGCTCTCTATCGCGATCGTCTTGTGGATGATGTCACCCTCGACGCGTGCGGTGGAGGTCAGGCGCACCTTGAGGCCGCGCACGCGACCGATGATGCGGCCGTTCACCACCACGTCGTCGGCGATGCACTCGCCGCGGATCGTGGCGCCTTCGCCAACGGTCAGCAGGTGCGCGCGGATGTCACCCTCGATCGTGCCCTCGACCTGCACGTCGCCGGTCGTCTTGATGTTCCCGGTGATCGTCAGATCCGAGGACAGGACCGATGCCGGCGGCTTGGCCTTGGGAGCGCTTTGCGGCGGCTTGTGGTCTGTCCCGGTCTTGCTTCCGGTCGGGACATGGGTCGTCTCGGAGCGGGAGGGGGCCTCGGTCTCGCCCGGCTTCGCGGGCTCGTTAATGCGGCTCTTAGAAAACATTCTTCCCTGCCTTGATGAATTTGATGGGGTTCACGGCGGTGCCCCCGACCCTCACTTCGTAGTGGAGATGCGTCCCGGTCGAGCGGCCGGTATTGCCCATAGCAGCAATCTTGTCACCGCGCGAGACTCTTTGCCCGACCTTTACGAAGATTTCGGAATTGTGGCCGTAGCGCGTCTCGATCCCGAATTCATGCTTGATTTTCACCAGCTTGCCGTAGCCGGAGGACCAGCCGGCGTGCGTGACGACGCCATCGGCGGTGGACAGAACGGGCGATCCGTGGGCGCCGGCGAAATCCACGCCTTCATGCATCCGGCCCCACCGTTGCCCGAAGGGAGAGGTCTGGCGGTAGGCGGTCTTCAGGGGCATGTCGAAGGGGGCCTTCTCGACCGCGATGCGGTAGAGGTTCATCCGGTCGAGCCCGCGGAGGATCGCGTTGGCGCGGTCTTCCTCCTCGGACGGCGGCGCGCCCTTGGTGGAGAAGCTGATCGGAGTGAGCGGGCCACCCTGGCCGGAATAGCCGGACTTCACGGAGTTGATCAGGCTGTCGGGCGGCAGGCCAGCGGCCGAGAACATCTTCTCGAGCGGTTCGACGGAGACGGTCAGCGCTTCTTCTAGCTGCGTGAAGATCTTGTCGTTGCGGTCGAGGATCAGGTCACGCTGGAAGGCCATCTCGCGGGCCTCTTCCTGAGCGAGGGACGCAAGATCGGACATCTCGTCCCGCTCGGAGGCGGCGGCCTGCAGGGCGTCGTTGAGGAATTCGACCGTGCGGTCGGGGTCGGCGATGTTGGCGGTCTTGCCCTCAACGGCGACTTCGCCGGCTAGCGTGGCCGCCAGACGCTGGGATTCTTCGGATGCCTCATCCCGCTCGGTCATTGTCCGGCGGAGCGTGGCCTGGATCACGCCGATCCCGGTCTCGAGCTCCTTGCGGCGATCTTCCGAGGCGAGCAGCTGCGACTGCATCTTGGAGATCTGATCGAGGGCGGCGTTGAAGCGCTCCTGCGCGGCGACGGCTTCCTCGGCGCGGGCGTCCCGCTCGCCGGAGAGTTCGTTCAGCCGGGCCTCGTAGGTGATCTGCTCACGCTCGGCCTGCTCGCGGACGGATCCGGCGCCGATGCTGTCCATCATCAGGATGGCGGTGGCGATGATCGTCCAGCCGACGAGGGCGGAGCAGCCAAAGAGGGCGACGGTCTGCGTGCCGGGCCGGAGGCGGATGAATCGGGTTTCGGTATCGGAGCGGAGGAAAAGTCTCTGCTCCGGCAGGTAGCGTTCCAGAATTGCGTTCAAGCGGTTCATGATACGCGTGTGCAAATGTCCAACCCCACCTTGCCCCTGTCATTTTCAGGCTGACCTGTTCCTCGCAAGCAACGGTCGCCTTGGGGTCAGGTCTTTGCAAAGCGGCGGACATTTCGCAAGTTCGCCGGCCCCGTGGGGTCCGAATGGCGCCCAAAGTCGCTCGAAAGCGGCGAAAGTCCGCCGATTGCGGCAGGGATTATGGAACCCGGTCGCGGGCCGCCGGCCGATCAGAGATCGCGCGCGGCCTTCAGCACGGCCTCGACATGTCCGGGAACCTTGACCTTGCGCCAGACCTCCGCGATTCCCCCGTCCGCATCGATCAGGAAGGTGGCACGGTCGACGCCCATATACGTCTTTCCGTACATGCTCTTCTCGACCCAGGTGCCGTATTCCTCGCAGACAGTTCCGTCCTCATCGGCGAGGAGAGTGACGCCAAGCTCATGTTTTGCCTTGAACTTGTCATGCTTGGCGACGCTGTCCCGGCTGATGCCGAGCACGGTGGTTCCGGCCTCGGCGAAGGCGTCCGCGTCTTCGGTGAAGGCGATCGCCTCCTTGGTGCAGCCGGGGGTGTCGTCCTTGGGATAGAAGTAGAGCACGACCTTGCCGCCCTTCAGATCCGACAGGGTGATCTCGCCCCCGCCATCGCGGGGCAGGGTGAAGTCGGGCGCGGGCTGGCCGGTCTCGATCATGTGTTTGTCATCCTCGGTGCATGAACGCGGCTTCAATTCCAGCCGCAGCGCGGCGAGTATAAACGCCGAATGAAACGAGCAGGCAACAGCAGGGCCGCCCTGTCCGGGCAGGGGGCGGCAGAATCGGGACAGAAGGCAACGCCGCGCATGCGGCGCGGCCTGACGTGGTTCGGGATCTTGCTGGCTCCCGTCACGGGGCGACGCAATCCGCTCGTCCGGGTGGCGATCCTGCTCTTCGACGGCGTGGTTCTGGTGGCCTTGGCGCTGTTTCTCGCGGTGCTTCTGGCGCCGGGGCGCGAGCTCCCGGCTCCGGATTGGCTGGCGGACAGGATCGAGGCGCGGGTGGAGGGCGGCCTTGGCGGTGGCAGTCTGACGATCGGCGGCGTTGCCCTCTCCCTCGCCGATCCGGGGCTGCCCCGCGCGGTCCTGAGGGATGTCTCCGTGGTGGACGAGGCCGGGCGGACCATCGCAGACGTGCCGCGGATCTCGGTGTCCATCGCCAAGGGGCGACTCCTCCGCGGCCGGCTGGAGCCGCGTGACCTCGGCGTGAGCGGCCCCTCCCTCGTGATCCGGAGGGACAGGGACGGCCGCTTCGATTTCGGCTTCGGTGCGCTCGGAACCGGTGAGGCGCGATTCGGCTCCATCGCCGAGGCCATGAGCGCCGTTGACGATTTTCTGGAGCTTCCGAGCCTCGCCGGTATCGAGACCGTGTCCATCGACAACGTGACGGCGCGACTCGAGGATGCTCGGGCGGGACGGATCTGGGAGGGGCGCGGCGGCACCGTGACCGTGACGCAGGGCGAGCAGGACCTCACGATCGATGCCGCCCTTCGCATCGCCGAGGCCCGTGGCGGCAAGGACGCGCCCGGCGGGGACGGCATCTGGCCCGAGCCCAGCCGTGTCGCGGTCAACATCACGAAGCGCAAGGGAGAGCCTGCGGCCAGCATCTCCGCCACGGTGGACGACCTGCCGGCGCAGGGGCTGGCCGCGCAATCGCCGGCGCTGGCCTTTCTTGCGCCGCTCTCCGCGCCGGTCTCGGGATCGCTGCTCGCCAATATCGGCGGCGACGGGCTCGGTGCGCTCTATACCACGCTCGAGCTCGGAGCCGGCTCGCTGGTGCCGGGCTCCGGCGCCGATCCGGTGGCGTTCGACGGGGCCCGCGCCTACCTGCGCTACGAGCCGACCGAGCAGAAGCTGATCTTCGACGAGCTGTCCGTCACCGCCCCTGCGCTCGATATCGCGGCCTCCGGGCACGCCTATATGTCGAGCGCGCGGGACGATGGCGATGCCTGGCCGGACACCCTCGTCGCCCAGCTGGCCTTCTCCGATCTGAGGCTCGATCCCGAGGGACTGATGGCGCAGCCTGCGCTCTTCGACGAGGGCGCGCTCGACGTGAAGGTCAGCCTCGATCCCCTGCGCGTCGAGGTGGGGCAGGCGGTCCTTTCCCGCGAGGGCGCGCTCACCCGGCTCGTCGCCACCGGTCGCGCGGAGGCGGGGCCGGACGGCTGGGATGCGGCCGTGGACCTCTCGGTCGACGAGATCGGGGCAGACGATCTGCTTGCCCTATGGCCGCTCGATGCGGTCGCGCGGACGCGATCCTGGGTCGATGAACGCGTGCGCTCCGGCACGTTGTCGAACGCCAGGGCCGCGATCCGCATCGCGCCGGAGGAACGCCCGGTCATCTCGCTCGGCTGGGAATTCCGCGATGCAGTGGTCCAGCCGCTCGACACGCTGCCCCCGATCACGGGCGCCGAGGGCTACGCCACGATGACGGGGGATACCTACTCGATGTCCCTCGATGCGGGGGAGGTCGTCGCACCCGAGGGCGGGAGCATCGACGTCGCCGGCTCCGTCTTCCGCATCCCCGACATCCGCCAGCGCCCCGCAACGGGCGAGATACTCTGGCGCTCGACCTCGCCCCTTACTGCGACGCTGTCGCTCCTCGATCAGAAGCCGTTCGAGGTGATGACCAAGGCGAACCGGCCGGTGGACATCGCAACAGGCACGGCGATCCTGGAAGGAACGATCCGGACGCCGCTGCGCAAGGGGGTGCAACCGGACGAGGTCGAGTGGCGGATGGAGGGACGTCTCAGCGGCCTGTCCTCCGGCAAGATCGTCGAGGGCAAGACCCTGACCGCCGAGACCCTGACGCTCGACGCCTCGAACGACGCCATCGTCATCGGCGGGCCCGGCACGTTGGACGGCGTGCCGCTGACCGCACGCTGGCGCCAGCCCCTTGGCCCTCCTGAGACGCGCGGGCCGGGTACGGTCACCGGCAGCGTCGAGATTTCGCCCCGTACCATCGAGACGTTCAACATCGGTCTGCCGCCCGGCACGGTGACGGGGTCCGGAACAGGGGAGCTGACGCTGACGCTCGGCAAGGGCACGCCGCCCGAGTTCCGCCTGACATCGCAGCTTCGGGGCGTTGGCCTGTCGGTGCCGCAGATCGGCTGGTCCAAGGCGCCGGCGACGGCGGCGGACCTGGCGGTGACGGGTTCGCTCGGCAAACCACCGCGGGTGGACCGTCTCGTCCTGGACGCGCCGGGGCTCGAGGCGACAGGCGCGGTCACGCTCAAGGCCGGCGGCGGTGGGCTCGACCGGGCCGTCTTCTCCCGCATCGCGACGGGCGGGTGGCTCGATGCCGCCGTCACCTTGCGCGGACGGGGCAGGGGCGTGCCGCCGTCCCTCGTGCTCACGGGGGGCACGGTAGACCTGCGCGAGCTGCCGGACGGACTTGGCGGGGAGGGTGGCGGCAGTGGCGGACCCGGCGTTCCGCTCTCGGTCTCCCTCGACCGGCTCGTCGTGTCGGGCGGTATTTCCCTGACCGGTGTGAACGGGGATCTCCTCCTCGGAGACGGTGTCAACGGCCGCATCACCGGCTCCGTCAACGGCGCGGCGCCGGTGGCGGGACTCATCGGCAAGACCGCGTCGGGCCAGCAGGCCGTTCGCGTCACCTCCGGCGATGCGGGCGCGGTCCTGCGCGCCGCGGGTCTCTTTCGCCGGGCGCTCGGCGGGGATCTGTCGCTGACGCTCGTCTCCGCCGGCGGACCGGGTCGATTCGATGGCACCGCCATCGTGCAGGGAACGCGGGTTCAGGGCGCGCCGGGGCTCGTCGCGCTCCTCAACACCATCTCCGTCGTCGGTCTGATCGAGCAGGTGAACGGCCCGGGCCTTCTGATGGACGACGTACGCGCCGAGTTCCGGCTCGTGCCGGGGGCGGTGGAAATCGAACGGATGAGCGGCACCGGTCCCTCCATCGGCATCTCCGCCGCCGGCGTCTACGACATCTCCCGCGACCGGCTCGCGATACAGGGTGTCTTCTCGCCGATCTACGCCGTGAACGGGATCGGTCAGATCATCAGCCGACCGGGCGAAGGGCTCATCGGGGTGAACTACTCGCTGCGCGGGCCGTCCTCCGCCCCCGAGATTTCGGTGAACCCGCTCTCCGTCCTAACCCCCGGCATCTTCCGCGAGATCTTCCGCGCCGATCCTCCGCGACTGGCGCGCCCCGGAGAGACGCAGTAGGGCGCGCGCGCCCCGAATGGATGGCACGATCTGAAGGGCGGAGGCGGGGGTCAGCCCATCGCCATGGTCCTCTCTGGCCCGTCCGGGCGAGACGCAGTATGCGGCGCTCCATGAAACTCAGCGATTTTGACTTCGAGCTCCCCGAGGACCTCATTGCCACGCGGCCCGCCCGGCCGCGCACCTCGGCGCGCCTGCTGGTGGCGTCTCCGGAAAGGATCGAGGATGCGCGGGTGAGCGAGATCGGCCGCTGGCTCAGGCCGGGTGACCGTCTCGTTCTGAACGACACCCGCGTCATTCCCGCACGGCTCTCGGGCACAAGGCGGCGGGCGATGCCGGATGGCGGCGTGGCGGAAGCACGGATCGAGGTCACGCTGCTGGAGCCCGGCACTGATGGTCTCTGGCACGCGCTGATCCGGCCGGCCCGCAAGCTGAAGGAAGGCGAGCGGATCGATTTCGCAGGCGGCCTTCATGCGGAGCTTCAGGAGAGTTTCGGAGAAGGGCAGGCAGCGCTTCGCTTCTCCGCAGAGGGGGAGGCGTTCGACCGGGCGCTCGAGGAGGCCGGGCAGATGCCCCTTCCGCCCTACATCGCCGCGAGGCGCAAGGCCGACGAGGCGGATCGCGAGGATTACCAGACCGTCTTCGCCCGCGCCTCCGGCGCCGTCGCCGCGCCCACCGCGAGCCTGCATTTCGACGACGCACTTCTCGCCGAGCTCGGCGGCGCCGGCATTGCGATGACCCACGTGACGCTCCATGTCGGCGCGGGCACGTTCCTGCCGGTGAAGGTCGACGACATCTCGGAGCACCGGATGCATTCGGAGCGAGGCGAGGTGACGGACAGGGCCGCGGCGGAGATCGCGGAGACCCGTGCGGCAGGAGGGCGCATCATTCCGGTCGGCACCACCGCGCTTCGCCTGATCGAGACGGCAGCGGTGGGCGGCGAAATCCGGCCCTGGCAGGGCGCGACGGACATCTTCATCACGCCCGGCTTCCGGTTTCGTGCCGCCGACGCGCTGATGACCAACTTCCACCTGCCCAAATCGACGCTGATGATGCTCGTCTCTGCGCTCATGGGAATGGACCGCGTTCGCGCGATCTACGACCACGCCATTCACGAACGGTACAGGTTCTTCTCGTACGGGGACAGCTCGCTCCTCTTCCCTCGCGGAATGGGCTGAACACGACATCAAGGCGTCGCGATAGGCATATAATGGCGATGCGGGTTCGCGGTATCGGGCGGACCTTGCTAGGAGACGGACATGTTTAAGGTTCTTGGCGCCACATGGGCGCTGATGCTCGGGATGCTGCTGCTGATGGTCGGCAACGGCATACAGGGCACGCTGCTGGGGATCCGCGGCGAGATCGAGGGGTTCAGCACCTTCGAGATCTCCGTGGTCATGTCGGCCTACTTCGTGGGCTTTCTCGGCGGCTCCCAACTCGCGCCGGAACTGATCCGTCGGGTGGGGCATGTCCGCGTCTTCGCGGCGCTCGGCTCCCTCGTTTCGGCGATCCTGATCCTGTATCCCGCCATGACGCATCCGCTTGCATGGACCGTGGGCCGGGTGGTGATCGGGTTCTGCTTCTCCGGCGTTTACGTGACCGCCGAAAGCTGGCTGAACAACTCGGTCGACAACGCGAACCGTGGCAAGGCGCTCTCGCTCTACATGATCGTCCAGATGTCCGGTATCGTCGCTGCGCAGGGCCTCCTGACGCTGGGCGATCCGTCCGGCTTCATCATGTTCATCGTGCCGTCCGTCCTCGTGTCCGTCTCCTTCGCGCCCATCCTGCTGTCCGTCTCTCCCGCGCCGGCCTTCGGCACGGTGAAGCGGATGAAGCTGCGACGGCTCTACGAGGTCTCTCCGCTCGGCTGCATCGGGATCATGATCACCGGCGGGGTCTATTCTGCGCTCTTCGGCATGGCGGCCGTCTATGGTGCCGCGGTCGGATTGACGGTGCCGGAGATCTCCGCGTTCATCGCGGTGATCTATGTGGGCGGGCTGGTCTGCCAGTTCCCCATCGGATGGGCCTCCGACCGTGTGGACCGGCGCGTGCTGATCCTCGCCCTCGGAATTTCCGGCGCGGTCGCCTCGCTCGGGGCGTTCTTCTTCGGAGACATCTTCACCCTGCTGCTTGTCGCCGCCTTCATCATCGGCGGGACGTCCAACCCGCTTTATGCGCTGCTGCTGGCCTACACGAACGACTACGTCGAGTTCGACGAGATGGCCGCGACCTCTGGCGGACTGATGTTTCTGAACGGAATCGGGGCGATCATCGGCCCGCTGGCGACAGGCTGGATCATGGGAACGCTCGGCGCCCCGGCGTACTTCCTGTTCCTCGTGACCCTGATGGCCGGCCTCTCGGTCTACGCCGCGTGGCGGATGACGCAGCGCGCGACGCCCGAGACCCTGGACAACACGAGTTACGCACCGATCCTTCCCTCCGCGACGGCGGTGGCTCTGGAGGAATGGGTCGAAGACTGGCAGGATCAGGAACGCGAAGACGACGCTGCCGACGCTGCGAAGGCGCTGGCCGAAGATTCCCATCGAGAGGTCGAAGCATGACATCAGCCGCGGTAGCCACGCCGGAGGAGGTCCGTACCTTCTGGGTAGACGAGGTCGGGCCCGAGGGCTGGTACACCAAGAGCGACGCTCTCGACAGGACGATCCGGGAGCGCTTCATGGCCACCTGGGAAGCTGCGCGGGACGGGCGTCTCTTTCGATGGAACGGGACCACGCCGGGGAGCCTCGCGCTCCTGATCGTGCTCGACCAGTTCCCCCGCAACATGTTCCGCGACGACGGGAGGGCCTATTCCACCGATGGCGCCGCGCGCGCCGTCTCCCGCTGTGCGCTGTCGCGGGGGCGGGACATGGAGGTGGACGTGCCGGCCCGGCAGTTCTTCTACATGCCGTGGATGCATGCCGAGAGCCTCGAGAATCAGGCCCGGTCCGTGCGGATGTTCCTGATGCACATGCCTGGGTCGGACAACGTCCTGCATGCCCGGGCCCACCGCGACATCATCCGCGCCTTCGGCCGTTTCCCGCATCGCAACGACGAGCTCGGCCGCCAGTCCACGCCGGCGGAGCGTGCCTACATGGACGAGGGCGGCTACGGCGCGGTCCTTCGTCGGCTCAAGGACGGGGCTGCTTCGGCCGCATGACCGGGATGCCCGATCAGGGGGGTGTCATCTTGCGCCCGCTGGAATAGTTTAACGCTTAACTATTCGTCAGAATCGGGAGGCCCCCTCATGGCCGACACCTACGACATGATCGTCATCGGCGCCGGACCGGGCGGCTACGTCGCCGCGATCCGGGGCGCGCAACTCGGCCTGAAGGTCGCCATCGTGGAGCGCGAGCACATGGGCGGGATCTGCCTCAACTGGGGCTGCATTCCGACCAAGGCGATGCTGCGCTCGTCGGAGGTGTTCCACCTGATGGAGCGTGCCAAGGACTTCGGCCTGAGCGCCGAGGGGATCGGCTACGACCTCGATGCGGTCGTCAAGCGCTCCCGCGGCGTGGCCAAGCAGCTGGCCTCCGGCGTCGGCCATCTGATGAAGAAGAACAAGATCACGACGGTGATGGGCGAGGCCAAGCTCACCGGCGAGGGCAAGGTGTCCGTCAAGACAGACAAGGGCACCGAGGAACTCTCCGCCAAGAACATCGTGCTCGCGACCGGTGCGCGCGCGCGGAACCTGCCCGGCCTCGAGGCGGACGGCGAGCGCGTCTGGTCCTACAAGCACGCCCTTCAGCCGCCGCACATGCCGAAGAAGCTCCTGGTCATCGGGTCCGGGGCCATCGGAATTGAGTTTGCCAGCTTCTACAACACCTTGGGCGCCGAAACGACGGTGGTCGAAGTGATGGACAGGATCCTGCCCGTCGAGGATCCCGAGATCAGCGCCTTCGCGAAGAAGGCGTTCCAGAAGCAGAAGATGACCATCATGGAGAAGGCCATCGTCAAGCAGCTGGACCGCGAGAAGGGCAAGGTCACCGCTCATATCGAGGTGAAGGGCAAGGTCGAGACGCATGAGTTCGACACCGTGATCTCCGCGGTCGGCATCGTCGGCAATGTCGAGAATCTCGGCCTCGAGGAGATGGGCGTGAAGGTCGACCGGACGCACGTTGTGGTGGACGAGTACTGCCGCACCGGTGTCGAGGGCCTCTACGCGATCGGGGACATCGCAGGCGCGCCCTGGCTCGCGCACAAGGCCTCCCACGAGGGGACCATGGTGGCCGAGCTGATCGCCGGAAAGAACGACGTCCACCCCGTCCGCCCCGAGAGCATCGCCGGCTGCACCTACTGTCAGCCGCAGGTCGCCTCCGTCGGCTACTCGGAGGAGAAGGCCAAGGAGATGGGCTACGAGGTCAAGGTTGGGCGGTTCCCGTTCATCGGCAACGGCAAGGCGATCGCCCTCGGCGAGGCGGAGGGGATGGTGAAGACCGTCTTCGACGCCAAGACCGGCGAGCTGCTCGGCGCGCACATGATCGGCGCCGAGGTCACCGAACTGATCCAGGGCTACGTCGTCGGTCGCCAGCTCGAGACGACCGAGGAGGACCTGATGTCGGCGGTCTTCCCGCACCCGACCCTGTCCGAAATGATGCACGAGAGCGTTCTCGATGCCTATGACCGCGTGATCCACATCTAGCACGCGGCGGTTTTCCGATCCGTGAAGGCGCGTCCTCCGGGGCGCGCCTTTTTCATGCGCAGTCCGAGGAACATCCGCGGTTTTGCCTCAATCCGTTAAGCAATCCTTCACGCTTCGTGCGCAATGAGGGGGACAGATTGGGCAAGCCACAGGACAGTTTCGATGGAAACCGGACGACAGGATACTGGCCTCACACCGGACGCATTCTTCGCCGATATCGTCGGCGGTCTTGCCGGCGAGCTGGAGGAGAACATCGGTCTCAAGGGCTCTGCCGCATTCATCGGCGAGGTGGGAACCGAGATTGGGGACGACCTTTTCGACAGGTTCGACGCTGCGCGGGAGGACGGCGCCTGGACGCCGCAGGAAATCGGGAAGGTCCTGTGCGATCTCAAGGAGCGGATCGGCGGGCATTTCGAGGTGGAGCACGCCTCAGACGGTGAAATCGTCCTGACGGCGACGCGCTGCCCCTTCGCCCATCGCGTTCGGGGCCGGCCCTCCTTGTGCATGATGACGACGACCGTCTTCGGAACGATTGTGTCCCGTGCTTCGGGCTATGCGGACGTCGTGATCGACGAGGCACTCGCGCGCGGTGACGCGGGCTGCCGGGTAACGGTAAAACTACGCCGTGAGGGTACGCCCAATGGTTTCGAGTTCTTTCGATAAGGAGTTTCCGCTCGTCATCGAACTGATCGCGGCCATGCCGGTGACGACCTTTCTCATCGATGACGAGACGGTCGTTCTCGCCTGCAGCGACGAATTGGATGTGCCAGGGCGGGCTGTGGAGCCGGGGTGTCAGTTGACGGACCATGTCGGGCGGACGGCAGGTCGCCTGCTGAAGGCGATCCGACGTGCACGCCGCAGCACCTTTCCGATCCACGTCATGCTGGACTGGGCGGGGGAGAACGCTCCGTTCACGTTGCGCCGCATCCGGGATGACGGCACGGGCCGGCCGCTCAACGTTCTGCAGTCGGATCGCTCCCGCATCTCGCTGGGCAAGCTGACGAAGGACGCTGTGGAGACGCGACGCCTGGCGAGGTCCCTCGATCGGGCCCGGTTCCAGAATGACCGTCTGCGCGACGAGGCGGAGCGTCTGGAACAGAAAACGCTGACTGATGCCAAGACGGGATTGCGCAACGAGGTCGGGTTCGAGCGCGTCCTGCGCGGAGATCTCAAGTCCGAACGGATCGGAACGCTGGCCTATATCGACCTGGACGGGTTCAAGGCAGTGAACGACACGATGGGCCACGAGGCGGGGGACCACGTGCTCCGCATCGTCGCAGAGCGCCTGTCGGCTGCGATCCGTGAGCGCGATACGGCGGCGCGCCTCGGCGGTGACGAGTTCGCCGTCTGGTTTCCGGACTCCCGGGAGGACGACGAGGCGGCGCTGAGGGCGCGCCTCCTAGAGTCTTTCTCGGCACCGCTGTCGCCGTTTGACACGCCGTCCGGCGCGACCCCGATCATGATCGACGCATCGATCGGAATGGCCCATGCGCCGAGCGCCAGTGCCACCTACGAGGCGCTGCTGCGCATCGCAGATGAACGGATGTACGAGGACAAGCGCCGCCGCGCAGAGGTGCGGGCCGTACGGACGGTGCCGAAGACGGTCCTTCCGGACCTGAAGGTCGTGAGGTCCTGCTCGCGCAACTGACAAGTCCTTTCACGGGGGTGCCCGGCCCGTAATTCGCGCATTTGGAGCTTCATGGGACGCGCGCGATCCGGGAGCGTGCTGGCAGGCCCTGCAGTGAGGGGAACGCACTCCACACACCAGGTGCGATGCCCCACATCGGACATCTTCCGCGTGCTCTAGCGCATGCACGACGTGCCGGGCCCAGCTTCCTCACGCCCCGAAGCCCGTCCGCCGGCACACTCCGAACGCCCGGGTCACCTGCAGGGGTCGTGGCCCCAGTTCATCAGGCTGTAGCGCCATTTCGAAGTCTCCACGTCCTTCTTCGGGCCGCCCTGCTTGAGGTGCCGGTGCACGTAGCCCGTGACCTTCTTCATCCAGTCGTGGTCGTCCTCGGTGAGCTCGTCCACGTTCTTGCGCTTGATCTCGACAATGCGGCGCCCTGAATAATGGCCGGTGCTTTCGCCGTCGCTGTCATCCCCGACGGCCTTGCTTTCGTCGGTCTTCAGCCAGTCTTCCAGCTCCGAGGGGCTCATGTTCACCGCGTCGCGGAAGTCCTTGCGGATCTCGGTGCGGTCGTCGTCGTCGCGTTCGGCCATTGGCGTCTCCCGTAACTTGGCGCTTTTCCCAAACCCCGGTGCGCCGAGAGGTTCCCGGACCTCGGTCGCAAGATCCCTAGCGCGCCGAGCGACAGACGCCGCCTTCGGACGCATGGCGGCAGACCCAGAGGCACGCGGGCGTCCAGGAAACTTGCGGCTGATCACAAGAACTTGGCTGACGCGATTGTGGTCCAGCAGGTGCTGACCTAAAGTGCGAGTGCCCAAGCCCGGGCATATTGGACAATTCCACATCGAGGGAGGACGGCAAGAATGCTGATCGGAACGCCCGTCGAGACGTTCGAGGGCGAGAAGCGGGTCGCGATGACGCCGAAGAGCGTCGAGGACATCGCGAAACTCGGCCATTCCTGTCTGATCGAAGCCGGGGCCGGCGCGGCCGCGGGTTTCTCGGACGCCGATTACGAGGCCGCCGGTGCAGACGTCGTACCGGATGCCAAGGCGCTGTACGAAGAGGCGGACATCATCGCCAAGGTGCAGCCACCGAGCGATGCCGAGGTGGACATGCTTCGCTCCGGCCAGACGCTGATCTCCTTCTTCTGGCCGGTGGCCAACGAGGATCTGCTCGAGCGCGCCTCGGAGCGCGGTGCCACGATCATCGCGATGGACATGGTCCCGCGGATCTCCCGCGCCCAGAAGATGGACGCGCTGTCCTCCATGGCCAACATCGCCGGCTATCGCGCGGTGATCGAGGCGAGTGCCAATTTCGAACGGTTCTTCACCGGGCAGGTGACGGCGGCGGGCAAGGTGCCTCCGGCAAAGGTGCTCGTGGTCGGCGCCGGTGTCGCGGGTCTCGCGGCCATCGGCACGGCGACGTCTCTCGGCGCCATCGTGCGCGCCTTCGACGTGCGCCCCGAAGTGTCCGAGCAGATCGAATCGATGGGGGCCGAGTTCCTCTTCCTCGACTTCGAGGACAGCCAGGACAGCTCCGGGTCCGGCGGATACGCCGCGCCGTCCTCCCCCGAATTCCGCGAGAAGCAGCTCGAGCTGTTCCGCCAGCAGGCCCCCGATGTGGATATCGTCATCACCACGGCGCTGATACCGAACCGGGAGGCGCCCGAGCTGTGGACCGAGGACATGGTCAAGGCCATGAAGCCGGGCTCCGTGATCGTCGACCTCGCGGCGGAGAAGGGCGGCAACTGCAAGCTGACGCAGAAGGACAAGAAGATCGTGACCGACAACGGCGTCACGATCATCGGGTACACCGACTTCCCCTCGCGGATGGCGACGCAGTCCTCGACCCTCTATGCGACCAACATCCGGCACATGCTGACGGACCTGACGCCCGAGAAGGACGGCACGGTCAATCAGAACATGGAGGATGACGTGATCCGCGGGGCGACCGTTGCCCATGCCGGAGAGGTCACCTTCCCGCCGCCGCCGCCGAAGGTGAAGGCGATCGCCGCGGCACCGAAGAAGGCCGCCGCACGGGAACTGACGCCCGAGGAGAAGAAGGCGGCCGAGGCGGAGACCTTCCGCCAGCAGACCCGCTTCCAGGTCGGCCTGCTCGTCGCGGGTGGCCTCCTGATGCTCCTGATCGGGGCGTTCGCGCCGGCGAGCTTCCTGCAGCACTTCATCGTCTTCGCGCTGGCCTGCTTCGTGGGGTTCCAGGTCATCTGGAACGTGTCCCATGCCTTGCACACGCCGCTCATGGCGGTGACGAACGCGATCTCGGGCATCGTCATCTTGGGTGCGCTCCTGCAGATCGGGTCGAGTTCGTGGCTCGTCGTGATCCTCGCATTCGTCTCGGTGCTCATCGCGACGATCAACGTCGTCGGCGGCTTCCTGGTCACGCGCCGGATGCTCGCAATGTTCCAGAAATCCTGAGGGGGCGCGGGAAATGTCTATCGGTATGACCTCAGCGGCCTACGTCGCCGCCGCCATCCTCTTCATCCTCTCGCTCGGCGGTCTGTCGAACCAGGAGAGCGCCAAGCGCGCGGTCTGGTACGGGATCATCGGCATGGCCATCGCGGTGATCGCGACGGTCTTCGGGCCGGGTGTCGAGAACATCATCCTCATCCTGCTCGCGGTCGCGGCGGGCGCCTTCGCGGGGCAATACGTCGCCGCCAAGGTGCAGATGACGGAAATGCCGCAGCTCGTCGCTGCGCTTCACTCCTTCGTCGGGCTCGCGGCCGTCTTCATCGGTCTGAACGCCGATCTGGAGCTGACCGAAGTGCAGCGCACCATCGCCGGAGGGGGCTCCGTACTGGAGCTGTCCGGGTTCTCGGCGGCGCTCGCGATGAAGGATGGTGTCGAGATCGCGATAATGAAGGTCGAGGTGTTCCTCGGCATCTTCATCGGCGCGGTGACCTTCACCGGCTCCGTTGTCGCCTTCGGCAAGCTCGCGGGCCGTGTCGACGGCAAGCCGAGCAAGCTGCCGGGCGGTCACATGATCAATGCCGCGGCCCTGGCGGCCTGCGTCATCCTCGGCCTGATGTATTTCGGCGGGGCGGGTCTCTGGACCATGGTCCTCGTCGCGATCATCGCGGGCTTCATCGGCTGGCATCTCATCATGGGGATCGGCGGTGCGGACATGCCTGTCGTCGTCTCCATGCTGAACAGCTACTCGGGCTGGGCGGCCGCGGCGATCGGCTTCACGCTCGGCAATGACCTGCTCATCGTCACCGGGGCTCTCGTCGGCTCCTCGGGTGCGATCCTGTCCTACATCATGTGCAAGGCGATGAACCGGAAGTTCGTCTCCGTCATCCTCGGCGGCTTTGGCGGGACGTCCGGCCCGGCGGCCGAGATCGAAGGGGAGCAGGTCGCCATCGACGCGGACGGCGTCGCGGCGCTGCTCGACGATGCGGACAGCGTCGTGATCGTGCCGGGCTACGGTCTGGCCGTGGCGCAGGCCCAAGGGTCGGTGTCCGAACTCGTCCGCCGTCTGCGCGGTCAGGGCAAGGAGGTGCGCTTCGCGATCCACCCCGTCGCCGGCCGCCTTCCGGGGCACATGAACGTGCTCCTCGCCGAAGCGAAGGTGCCCTACGACATCGTGCTGGAGATGGACGAGATCAACGACGACTTCCCGAACACGGACGTCGCCATCGTCATCGGCTCGAATGACATCGTGAACCCCGCCGCACAGGACGATCCGAACTCCCCCATCGCGGGGATGCCGGTCCTCGAAGTGTGGAAGGCGAAGAACGTCATCGTGTCCAAGCGCGGTCAGGGCACGGGCTATTCGGGCATCGAGAACCCGCTGTTCTTCAAGGACAACACGCGGATGTTCTACGGTGACGCGAAGGACTCGCTCAACAAGCTCCTGACGAAGCTCGGCTGAGCGGACCCGTTCGGGATCAAGACTAGGGGCCGTCCCGAGGGGGCGGCCCTTTTTCGTGGCGCATGCGCGGGCAGTTCGCGTGACCGCAGGGAAGGGGCGCGTCGTCACCGCCACGTTACATCCCGTTGGCATGGAGCCCGCGAGCACCGCCATCGAGAGGCGGTGCCGATCCGGATAACCAGGGGGACACTCCGAGTGACACGCCAACTTCTATCCGCTGCGTCCGCAGCCGCGCTTTTCGCCGGCGCCGCCCATGCGCAGGGAACGGAGCAGAATTTCAACCGCATCGCGTCCTTCCCGGTCGCACTTAACGCACCCGAGGGATCCGGGGATGCGATGACATCCTCCGAGATCATCGCCGCGACCGCAGACGGGATGACCCTCGTCTACACCGACAGCCCGGCGATGACCGTGGGCTTCATCGGGATCGAGGATCCCGCCTCCCCCGAAGCGCTCGGGCGGATCGACCTCCAGGGCGAGCCGACCTCCGTCGCGGTCGTGGGGCAGACGGCCTATGTCGCGGTCAACACCTCCGAGGACTACGTGAACACGTCGGGCGAGCTCCTGACGATCGACGTCGCGACGCAGGAGATCGTCTCCCGATGCGATCTCGGCGGGCAGCCCGATTCCATCGCCGCCTCCGGGGACGGCGCCTTCCTGTCCATCGCCATCGAGAACGAGCGCGACGAGGACCTGGACGACGGCGTCCTGCCGCAGATGCCGGCGGGCTACCTCTCCATGATCGACATCGGTGAGACCGGTGCCGAGTGCGACAGCCTGACCGAGGTGGACCTGACCGGGCTTGCCGAGGTCGGCCCCTCGGATCCGGAGCCCGAATTCGTCGACATCAACGAGGACGGTGAGACGGTCGTCTCCCTTCAGGAGAACAACCACCTCGTCATCGTGAGCCGGGACGGCGAGATCGTCGCCGATTTCACCGCCGGCAGCACGGATCTCGAGGGGATCGACACCGAGGATGACGGAGCGCTGGTGTTCGACGGGGCGCAGGACGAGCGCCGCCGCGAGCCCGATACCATCGCCTGGATCGGAACGGATTACATCGCGACCGCCGATGAAGGCGACTACGAGGGTGGCTCCCGCGGCTGGACGGTCTTCAACCGCGACGGCACCGTGGCCTGGGAAGCCGGCGCAAGCTTCGAGCATGCCGCGGTGATGGTCGGTCATTATCCCGACAAGCGCTCCGACGCGAAGGGCGTCGAGCCCGAATCAGTCGAGATCGGAACGTTCGGCGATCTGCCGATGGCCTTCGTCGGCTCCGAGCGGGGCAGTGTCGTCGGCGTCTACGACATCACCGACCCCGAGGCGCCGGTCCTGCGCCAGATGCTGCCGTCGGGCATCGGGCCCGAGGGTCTGCTCGCCATTCCGTCCCGCGGCCTTCTCGTCACCGCGAACGAGGAAGACCTGATCGAGGATGGTGGAGCGCGCAGCCATGTGATGATCTACGAGCTGCAGGATGGCCCGGCGGCCTATCCGCACATCACCTCCGAGGGCATGGACGAGCTGACCGGCTGGGGCGCCCTGTCCGGCCTCGCGGCGGTGGACGACAGCACGCTCGTCGCCATCTCCGACAGCTTCTACGGTCTCGAGCCGAAGATCTTCACCATCGACGTCTCCCAGACGCCGGCTCGGATCACGGATGCGATGCTCGTCACGCGCGGCGGCGATGCAGCCCAGAAGCTCGATCTCGAGGGCATCGCGCTCGACGGTGAGGGCGGCTACTGGCTCGCCTCCGAGGGACGCACCGAGCGCGCCATTCCGCACGCGATCTACCACGTGGACGCGGGGGGCGAGATCGACCGGGAGATCGGCCTGCCCGAAGAGCTGTCCCATGTCGAGAAGCGCTTCGGCTTCGAGGGGATCACGATGCTGGACGGGCGCCTCTGGATGGCCGTGCAGCGCGAATGGGCGGACGATGCCAAGGGCGAGGTCAAGCTCGTCGCCTACGATCCCGAAAACGGCGAGTGGGGCGGCGTGCGCTATCCGCTGGAGACCCCTGAGACGGGCTGGATCGGCCTGTCCGAGATCGTCGCGGGCGGCGAGTGGGTCTACCTGATCGAGCGGGACAACCAGCTTGGGCAGAGCGCGGCGGTCAAGCAGATCACCCGCGTCGCGGCCGAGGCCTTCGAGCCTGCGCCCCTCGGAGGCGAGCTGCCGCTCGTCGAGAAGGAGGTCGTTCGGGACCTGATCCCGGATCTTCTCGCCACGAACGGCTACGTTCAGGACAAGGTCGAGGGCCTCGCCATCACCGAAGGCGGCACGATGTGGATCGTCACGGACAATGACGGCGTGGACGACAGCTCCGGCGAGACGATGCTCTGGAGCGTGCCGCGCGACTGATCGTCTGCGAGAGGGTGACGCAAGGAGCGGCGGCCCCGGGCAGGGGCCGCCGCTTGACGTTCCGGGGAGAGGGTCCCACGCTGCCGCTCCAGCAGGACGATGAGGTGGGTGAGATGGCGGATCGCGACGTGCGAGGAGGGCTCGGTCACAATGGCGGGCCGACGCTTGAGCGGGGCGCCTCCTGGCGCCGGCACTGTTGGAGCGCGGCGCGGCGGCACCTCCTGCCGACATTGCCGCTCGAGGTCATCCGCACACGGGTGGCGCGGGCGAAGGCGCTCGGCCTCGACTATCCCACTTACGCCACGATCCGCGCGACGGGCGGCGGCGACATCGTCGCGTTCCTGTTCTCGAGCAACGCCCTGCGCCTCCTGCGGGAGCGGGACGAGCTGCCCAAGATGCACACGGCGCGACTGTCCGCGATCGAACGGGCGGGGCGGATCGCACTGGCCTGTCCCCCTCTCGATGCGGCGCGGCTGGAGGAGCGGTTGAGAGAAAGCGGCGCACCTCTCGATGCGGCCCGCCCCGCGCCGGGCTTCCCGGCCGGATGGGGCCATCAGCGCAAGGCCCTGCTCGCGGCGCTGGCGCCGGAGCGCTTTTCGCCGGGACGTGTGGTCCTCGTCGGTGATACGGGCCTCGAGCGCGAATGGTGCGCGGCCGGTATGCTGGCCGGTTACGTTCCCGCAGACACCTACTTTTCCTGAGAGGAGAGTCCCCTTGGCCCCCATCCGCAACCGTATCGCCGAGCTGCAGGACGAGATCGCGGCGTGGAGACGGGATTTCCATGCGAACCCCGAGCTCCTCTTCGATGTGCACCGCACCGCCGGGATCGTGGCGGAGAAACTCAGGGAGTTCGGCTGCGACGAGGTGACGGAGGGGATCGGGCGGACCGGCGTCGTGGCCGTGATCGAGGGCAGGGGGCCGGGGCGCACCATCGGGCTCCGCGCGGACATGGACGCGCTGCCGATCACGGAAGCGACCGGCGTGCCCCATGCCTCCACCGCTCCGGGCGTGATGCATGCCTGCGGCCATGACGGGCATACCGCGATGCTCCTCGGGGCGGCGCGGTACCTTTCCGAGACGCGCAATTTCGACGGTCGCATCGTGCTGATCTTCCAGCCGGCCGAAGAAGGCGGCGGCGGCGGCCGGGAGATGTGCGAGGACGGCCTGATGTCGCGCTGGGGCATCGATGAGGTCTACGGGATGCACAACTGGCCGGGCGTCCCGCTCGGCACCTTCGCCATCAGCCCCGGCCCGTTCTTCGCCGCGACGGACCAGTTCGAGATCGAGGTGGTGGGCAAGGGTGCACATGCCGCCAAGCCGCACGAGGGGGTGGACCCGGTGGTCGCGGCGTCCCATCTCGTTCTCGCGATCCAGTCCATCGCCTCCCGCCATGCCGATCCGGTGGAGCAGGTGGTGGTCTCGGTGACGGCGATCGAGAGCTCGTCCAAGGCCTTCAACGTGATTCCGCCGCGCGTGTCCCTGCGCGGGACGGTGCGGACGATGTCGCACGAGATGCGGGCGCTGGCGCGGGAGCGGCTGGACGAGATCTGCGCCCATGTGCCGGCGGCGTTCGGGGCGCGGGCGGAGATCACCCACCTCGATGGCTACCCGGTCATGGCGAACCATCCCGGTGAAACCGCGTTCGCCGCCGAGGCCGCCACGGCGGTCTCCGGCGATTGCGCCGAGGCGCCCCTCATCATGGGGGGCGAGGATTTCGCCTACATGCTTGAGGAGCGTCCCGGCGCCTATATCCTCCTCGGCAACGGCGACACCGCGCCGGTGCATCATCCCGAATACGAGTTCGACGATGCCGCGATCCCGATGGGCGTATCCTGGTGGGTCGAAGTCGCAGAGCGCCGGCTCGGCCGGCAATGAGCGGAGCCGGTCGCGATCGCCCACGAGGAGGGCGGGTTCGCCTCAGTGCCGCGATACGCGCGGGCGGTCCCTGCCGCCGGCTTTCCTTCCGGCGCCGCCGCGGCTAAGCCCCCCGGCATGGTCACCGTCGTATGCATAAAGTGGGGGACGGCCTTCGGGCCGGCCTATGTGAACCGGCTCTATTCGGGCGTCCGGCGCAACCTGCGGGGTCCGGTGCGCTTTCTGTGCATGACGGAGCATTCGGAGGGCCTGCACCCCGATGTCGAGGTGCTGGAGCTTCCGCGGGAGCCCTTCGCGGAGGACATGCAGGCCGCGCTGGCGGTCGCGGATCGCAAGGGAGCGATGCGGAAGGTGTCGCTCTTTCGCCCTGGATTGATCGAGGGACTGGAGGGACCCGTCCTCGGGTTCGATCTCGACGTCGTCATCACTGGGCCGCTGGATGATCTCATGGATTTCGCTCCGGGAAAGGTCGCCATGCGGGCGGACTGGGTCGAGGCCCGGCGGGGGCGGCCGACGGGGCACGGCTCCGTCTTCCGCTACGATCCGGCCCTCCATCCCTGGCTCTACGAGGAGATTGCCGCCGACCCTGCGTCCCGCGTCGCCTGGGCGCGTGGTTCAGAGCAGCGATATACGTCGACGCTCGCGCAGGAGCGCGGCGCGTTCGCCTACCTGCCGGAGGATCGGGTTGTGAGCTTCAAGCACGATTGCCTGCGCTGGCCGCCGATGAGCTACATCCGCGAGCCGCATCTGCCGGCGAGCGCGTCCGTCGTGTGCTTCCACGGACGACCGAAGATGGAGGATGCCGTTGCGGGCTGGACCGGTATGGGCGGCCTGCGCCATGCGCGGCCCTGCGGTTGGCTGAAGGATCACTGGATCGACCGGACAAGGGCCGATCTCGGGGAGGGCTGGGGCTAAGCCGGTCCACTCCTGACCCGCCCGCTTCCAGCCCGGTAGAGGGGGCGGCGCCGCTCGGACGCCGCCGCCAATCTCAAAGCTGGAGGGTCTTGTCCAGGTTCTCGTCGAGCTTCTCGAGGAAGCCCATCGTGGTCAGCCAGGACTGCTCCGGGCCGACGAGGAGGGCGAGATCCTTGGTCATGTGGCCGCTCTCGACGGTATCCACGATGACCTTCTCAAGGGTCTCCGCGAAGGTCTTGAGCTGCGCGTTGCCGTCGAGCTTGGCGCGATGCTTGAGCGCGCCGGTCCAGGCGTAGATCGAGGCGATGGAATTGGTCGAGGTCTGCTTACCGGCCTGGTGCTGGCGATAGTGGCGCGTGACCGTTCCATGGGCGGCCTCGGACTCGACGATCTTGCCGTCGGGCGTCATCAGGATGGACGTCATCAGGCCAAGCGAGCCGAAGCCCTGCGCGACGGTATCGGACTGCACGTCGCCGTCGTAGTTCTTGCAGGCCCAGACATACCCGCCGGACCACTTGAGGGAGGAGGCGACCATGTCGTCGATCAGGCGGTGCTCGTACCAGATGCCGGCCTTCTTGAAATCCGCCTCGAACTCGGCCTCGAAGACCTCCTGAAACAGATCCTTGAAGCGGCCGTCATAGGCCTTGAGGATCGTGTTCTTGGTGGAGAGGTAGACCGGCCAGCCCCGCAGCAGGCCGTAATTGAAGGAGGCGCGGGCGAAGTCCCGGATCGAATCGTCGAGGTTGTACATCGCCATGGTTACGCCAGCGCCGGGCGCCTGGAAGACCTCGCGTTCGATCGTCTCGCCGTCCTCGCCGACGAACTTGAGCGTCAGCGTTCCCTTGCCGGGGAAGCGGAAATCGGTCGCCTTGTACTGGTCGCCGTAAGCGTGCCGGCCGACGACGATGGGCTGCGTCCAGCCCGGCACGAGGCGGGGCACGTTGCGGCAGATGATCGGCTCCCGGAAGATGACGCCGCCGAGGATGTTGCGGATCGTCCCGTTGGGAGAGCGCCACATCTTCTTCAGGCCGAACTCCTCCACGCGGGCCTCGTCGGGCGTGATCGTCGCGCATTTGACGCCGACGCCGACCTCCTTGATCTTCTCCGCGGCGTCCACGGTGATCTGGTCATCGGTCCGGTCGCGCTCCTCGATGCCGAGGTCGTAGTAGAGCAGGTCGATGTCGAGATACGGCAGAATGAGCTTCTGCTTGATGAAGTCCCACATGATGCGGGTCATCTCGTCGCCGTCGAGTTCGACGACGGGGCCGTCCACCTTGATCTTGCTCATCTCTGTTCCTCTGGTCCGCTTTGAAGGTCGCCCTCCCGCACGCGGGTTCGACCTAGCGCGCACCGGGGGAGAATGGAAGGCGTGCTCGGTAACGGGAAGAACGGGGGGCTAGTCCGGCTTCGGCGCCTCCGGGGCGTCCTTCAGGGCGGACAGCAGGACGCCGCGCGCCCGCCGCTCGGCGAGCCGGACGCGGACGGCCGTCAGGAAGGCCTCCTGCGTCGTCTGGGAGGTGTTGGCGAGGGTTCGGGACACCTCGTCGATCACGCTGTCGTCGCCGAGCCTGTCGGCGGCCTCGATGGCGTCCTTCGCGAGGCCGTCCGCGATGTCTTCGGTGATCCCCACGCCCGTCTCAGCGAGTGGTTTCGGTGAGGCGGCGGCGGACGTAGGTGTCCACCGAGGAGAGCATCGGATCCATGTAGGGATCCTCGAAGAAGTGCCCGGCGCCCTCCATCTCCTCGTGGGTGATGGTGATGCCCTTCTGCTCTTGGAGCTTGCCAACGAGGGTGCGCGTGTCCTTCGGGGGCGCGACGCGGTCCGCCGAGCCGTTGATGATCAGACCCGAGGAGGGGCAGGGGGCGAGGAACGAGAAGTCGTACATGTTCGCCGGCGGAGAGACGGAGATGAATCCGGTGATCTCCGGCCGCCGCATCAGCAGCTGCATGCCGATCCAGGCGCCGAAGGAGAAGCCAGCGACCCAGCAGTGCTTGGCATTGGCGTTCTGCGACTGAAGATAGTCGAGGGCGGAGGCCGCATCCGACAATTCGCCGACGCCCTGATCGTACTCCCCCTGGGACCGGCCGACGCCGCGGAAGTTGAACCGCAGCACGGTGAAGCCCATGCGGTAGAAGGTGTAATGAAGGTTGTATACGACCTTGTTGTTCATGGTGCCCCCGAATTGCGGATGGGGGTGCAGCATGATCGCGATCGGCGCATCCTTCTGCTTCTGGGGGTGGTAGCGGCCTTCGAGCCGTCCTTCGGGTCCGGGGAAGATAACCTCGGGCATCCACACCTCTTATCAGCGGCCACCGCCTCCTCGCACTGGAGGGCGGCGGGGGGCGGCAGGGTCCGCTTGACCGGACACGCGCCGCATTCTAGAATAATTCTAATCTGAAGGCGAACCGCTCAGGGTCCGCCGCCACGGGTCAAAGGCAGTTACGCCCCAGACGGGGCGGCGTCAATGGATCACGGGCGGGGAGCAGGCGCCGGCTTCGGGACTTGAACGGGTCTGGCGGAGAGGCAGGGACTATGAAGCTGAGCACGAAGGGACGATACGCTATGGTCGCGCTGGTCGATCTGGCGCTTGCGTCGGACGAACGGCTTCTGACGCTGTCGGACATCGCCTCGCGTCAGAATATCTCTCTGCCCTACCTTGAGCAGCTCTTCGTCAAGCTGCGCCGGGCCGGTCTCGTGGCGTCGGTGCGGGGGCCGGGGGGCGGCTACAGGCTGGCGCGTCCCGCCGCCGAGATCCGCGTGTCGGAGATACTGGACGCCGTGGACGAGACGGTGAGCGCGCTGCACACGGGCGCCGGCGCAAAGGGCGCGATATCCGGCAGCCGGGCGCAATCCATGACCAATCGGCTTTGGGAAGGACTGTCGGCCCATGTCTACGTCTTCCTGCACCAGGCGCGGCTCTCCGACGTGACGAAAAACGCGCTCGCGCCCTGTCCGGCGGTGCCGAACCTGTTCCAGGTGGTGGACGAGTGAGCCGCATCGGGGGCTCTTGGAGAAAGACGAAGGCGGGCGCGTGACAGGACCCAGGACATATCTCGACTGGAATGCGACGGCCCCCCTGAGGGCCGGGGCGCGTCAGGCCATGCTGGCCGCGATGGATGTCGTCGGCAACCCGTCCTCGGTCCATGCCGAGGGGCGGGCGGCACGCGCCATCGTGGAGCGGGCGCGGGCGCAGGTCGCCGCGGCGTTCGGGGCGGACGGGGCGGATATCGTCTTCACCTCGGGCGCGACTGAGGCGGCAGCGCTGGCGCTCGAGGGACGGAACCTCAGCTCTGCGCTGGTGGAGCACGATGCCGTGGGCGCTTGGACGGACGGGACCCTGCCGGTGGATGCCGCCGGCCGCGTGACGGTCCTCGATGCGGGGCGGACGGCGCTTCAGGCGGCGAACTCGGAGACGGGGATCCTGCAGGATCTGCCGGACGGTATCGCGGTCAGCGACATGACTCAGGCCTTCGGCAAGCTCCCGGTGGCGTTCAACTGGGGCGGCGCATCCATGGCCCTCATTTCGGCGCACAAGATCGGCGGGCCGAAGGGGATCGGCGCGCTGGTGATGCGGCGGGGCACGGAGCTCGCCGCCCGGATCCGCGGTGGCGGCCAGGAGGAAGGTCGGCGCGCGGGGACGGAGAACGTCGCCGCGATCGCGGGCTTCGGCGCGGCTGCCGAAGAGGCGGCGCGGGATCTCGATGCCGATGTCTGGGCCGGGGTGGCGAAACTTAGAGATATTCTAGAAAGCCGGCTGGAAGATGCCGCGACAGATGTTATCTGCGTGGGCAGAGGCGCGCCGCGCCTGCCGAACACGAGCATGTTTCTCGTTCCCGGTTGGCGGGGAGAGACACAGGTCATGCAGATGGACCTCGCCGGGTTCGCCGTATCCGCCGGATCGGCCTGTTCGAGCGGCAAGGTCCGGTCGAGTGGCGTGCTGAGGGCAATGGGATACGACGAGGACGAGGCCGGATGCGCGATCCGTGTCTCCCTCGGACCGGAGACGACGGAAGAGGATGTGCGCCGTTTCGCTGAGGCGTGGACGGCGCGGTACCGCAAATGGCGGGAGAGGGCGGCCTGAGGGCCGCTTCCCCGACGAATGACAGGGATCACACGATGACCGCACCCGATGGAAAGCTGGAGGTTCGCGAGGGCGTCGACCGCGAGACGGTGGAAACCGTCGCGAACATGGGCGCCTACAAGCACGGCTGGAACACCGAAATCGAAATGGATTTCGCGCCGAAGGGTCTGGACGAGAGCATCGTCCGGCTGATCTCCGAGCGCAATGAAGAGCCGGGCTGGATGACGGAATGGCGTCTCGAGGCGTTCGAGCGCTGGCAGACCAAGACCGAGCCGGACTGGGCGATGCTCAACATCACGCCCATCGACTACCAGGAGCAGTATTACTACGCCCGCCCCGCGACCATGCGCGAAAAGCCGAAATCGTTGGACGAAGTGGATCCCAAGCTCCTCGAGACCTATCAGAAGCTCGGGATTCCGCTGAAGGAGCAGGCGATCCTCGCCGGCGTCGAGGGCGCCGAGGACGCTCCGTCCGAGGGGCGCCGCGTGGCCGTCGATGCCGTCTTCGACAGTGTCTCGGTCGGCACGACCTTCAAGGAGGAACTGGCGAAGGCCGGTGTGATCTTCTGCTCGATCTCCGAGGCGATCCGCGAGCACCCCGAACTCGTGAAGAAGTACCTCGGCTCCGTCGTGCCGCAATCGGACAACTACTTCGCCACGCTGAACTCCGCGGTCTTCTCCGACGGCTCGTTCGTCTACGTCCCGCCGGGCGTGCGCTGTCCGATGGAACTCAGCACGTATTTCCGCATCAATGCCGAGAATACCGGCCAGTTCGAGCGGACGCTGATCATCGCCGACAAGGGCTCCTACGTCTCCTATCTCGAAGGGTGCACCGCGCCGCAGAGGGACACCGCCCAGCTTCACGCGGCGGTCGTCGAGATCATCGCCGAGGAGGACGCGGAGGTGAAGTACTCCACCGTCCAGAACTGGTTCCCGGGCGACGAGAACGGCAAGGGCGGCATCTACAACTTCGTCACCAAGCGGGCCGATTGCCGGGGCGACCGCTCCAAGGTGATGTGGACGCAGGTCGAAACCGGCTCGGCGATCACCTGGAAGTACCCGTCGTGCATCCTGCGCGGCAACGAAAGCCAGGGCGAGTTCTATTCCATCGCCATCACGAACAACTGGCAGCAGGCCGATACCGGCACCAAGATGATCCATCTCGGCCGGGATACGCGCTCGCGCATCGTCTCCAAGGGGATCAGCGCCGGCCATGCCCAGAACACCTATCGCGGGCAGGTGGCGATGCACCCCAAGGCCAAGGACAGCCGCAACTACACCCAGTGCGACAGCCTTCTGATCGGCTCCGAATGCGGGGCGCACACGGTGCCGTATATCGAGGTGCGCAACAATTCGAGCCGGGTCGAGCACGAGGCGACCACCTCCAAGGTCGATGACGACCAGCTCTTCTACTGCCGCCAGCGCGGCATGGACGAGGAAGAGGCCGTCGCGCTCGTGGTGAACGGGTTCTGCAAGGAAGTGCTGCAGGCGCTGCCCATGGAATTCGCGATGGAAGCGCAGCAGCTCGTCGCGATCTCGCTCGAGGGGTCCGTGGGCTGATGGCGTTGTTCGGAGGCAGGGAGAGCCGTGACATGCTCGTGACCACCACGCAGACCGTCGAGGGCCGGCCGGTGGCCGAGTATCTCGGCATCGTCACCGGGGAAGCGATCCTCGGCGCGAACATCTTCCGCGATCTCTTCGCCGGGGTGCGGGACATCGTGGGCGGCCGTTCGGGCGCCTACGAGAAGTCCCTGCGCGAGGCCCGGGAGACCGCGCTTGCGGAGATGAAGGAAGAGGCGGAACGCCTCGGCGGCAACGCCGTGATCGGCGTCGATCTCGATTATGAGGTCGTCGGCAAGGAGTCCGGGATGCTGATGGTCAGCGCCTCGGGCACGGCCGTCCGCCTCTAGCGCCACCCGCGCACCATGACAGACAGCGAGGGGGTCCCATGCGCGGGCCGCCTCCCCGACATACGAGGACGACAAAGACATGCTCGATATCAAGAACCTGCACGTGAAGCTCGAGGAAGAGGACAAGGCGATCCTCAAGGGCCTCGATCTGACCGTCGAGACCGGCAAGGTCCACGCCATCATGGGGCCGAACGGCTCCGGCAAATCCACCCTGTCCTACGTGCTTTCGGGCCGGGACGGCTACGAGGTGACGGACGGATCGGCTCAGCTCGAGGGCGAGGACATCCTGGAGCTGGAGCCCGAAGAGCGGGCCGCTGCAGGCCTCTTCCTCGCGTTCCAGTACCCGGTGGAGATCCCCGGCGTAGGCAACATGACGTTCCTGCGCACGGCCTACAATGCCCAGCAGAAGGCTCGCGGCAAGCCCGAGATCAGCGCGGCCGAGTTCCTCAAGCTCATCCGTGAAAAGGCAGCCGAGCTTCAGATCGACGCCGACATGCTGAAGCGGCCCGTCAACATGGGCTTCTCCGGCGGTGAGAAGAAGCGCAACGAGATCCTGCAGATGGCGGTTCTCCAGCCGAAGATGTGCATCCTCGACGAAACCGATTCCGGGCTCGACGTCGACGCGATGCGCCTCGTCGCGGACGGCGTGAACAAGCTGCGGGATGCGGGCCGCTCCTTCCTCGTCATCACGCACTATCAGCGTCTTCTCGATCACATCGTGCCGGACGTGGTGCATATCATGTCGAACGGCCGGATCGTGAAGACAGGTGGTCCGGATCTCGCCCTCGAGGTGGAGAAGAACGGCTACGCCGAGTTCCTGGAGGACGCGTGATGGCATTGCCGCAGGCGAAACAGGACGCGACCGACGCGCGGCTTGCCGCTCTCACGATGCCCTCGGGGGGCGCATGGATCACCCAGACCCGTGAGGCGGCCCGCGCCCGTCTGGCCGATATGGGGCTTCCAGGCCGGCGCGACGAATACTGGCGCTGGACCAATCCCGCGACGCTCAATGCCCCCGAGGCGGGCACTGCGGCGCTTCACGCCGGCGAGTCGGAGATGCTGTTCGGCGAGCATGATCGCCTGACCCTCGTCTTCACCGATGGCGTGCTCGACACGGCGAAATCGGACGATCTGGCGCTCGAGGGCGTCGAGATCGAGACGCTGGAAAGCGCAGGCGCGGCGGATATCCACTGGGCGCGGGACGTCTACGGCCAGCTCGAGGCGGTCGGACAAAGCCCGGTGGCGCGGCCCTTCGCGGTGCTGAACACGGCCTATGCGACGAGCGGCCTCGTGATCCGAGCGACCGGCAAGGCGGCGAAGCCCATCCACATCCACCACGCCCGGTCCGAGGCGGGGGCCGACACGATGGTGCGCCTCGCCGTGCGCGTCGAGAGCGGCGCCGAGCTGACCATCCTGGAGGACGGACCGGCGGCGGCGCGGATGAACATGGTGATGGAAGTGGACGTGGCCTCCACCGGTGCCTTCCACCATGTCCGTGCGCAGGGCAGGGCGCCCGAGCGGCGGGCGATCACCCATGTCTTCGCGCGGCTGGGGCAGGAGAGCACCTTCAAGTCGTTCACCCTGACCGCGAATGGCGCGCTCACCCGCAACGAGGCGGTGATCGAGTTCACCGGGGATGACGCGGCTGCCCATGTCGCCGGCGCCTGCCTCGGGGACGGCAAGGATTTCCACCACGACGACACCGTCTTCGTCACCCACGGCGCCGAGCGCTGCGAGAGCCGTCAGGTCTTCAAGAAGGTGCTGCGCAACGGCGCGACCGGCATCTTCCAGGGCAAGATCCTCGTCCGCGAGGGGGCTCAGAAGACGGATGGCTACCAGATCAGCCAGTCGCTCCTTCTGGACGAGGACAGCACCTTCCTCGCGAAGCCGGAACTGGAAATCTATGCCGACGACGTCGTCTGCTCGCACGGTTCGACATCGGGCGCCATCGACGAGGAAGGCAAGTTCTACCTTCGCTCGCGGGGGATCCCGGAGGACGAGGCGACGGACCTGATGACCATCGCGTTCATCGCCGAGGCCATCGAGGAGATCGAGGACAGCTCCCTCGGCGAGCAGATGCTGGCGCGTCTCGAGGACTGGCTGGCCCGGCGCCGGGGCGACTGACCATGGGCGTCGCCGCCGACATGCTCGCAAGCTGGCGCGCGCCGCGGGCCGTGTTCCGGCGGCGCCTCTCCGCGGGGCAGCGGGAGGATCGCGCCGCGGCCGTCCTTCTGCTGGCCTGCGCGCTTCTGTTCGTGTCGTCCTGGCCGATCCTGGCCCGCGCGGCACATCTCGATCCGGACGGACCGCCGCTCGACATGCGCCTCGGGGGCGCGCTCCTCGGCTGGGTCTGCCTCGCGCCGCTGGTCTTCTATGCGGTTGCCGGTGTGTCCCACCTTGTCGCGTTGCCCTTCGGCGGGCGGGGTAGTTTCTACGCCGCGCGCCTTGCGCTCTTCTGGTCTCTCCTCGCCGCAGCGCCTCTTTGGCTCCTCCACGGTCTTGCCGCCGGGCTTGCCGGGCCCGGACCGATCCTCACAGTTGTCGCCTCGGTCGCAACGCTCGCTTTTTTCGCGATCTGGGGCGCCTGTCTCTGGGAAGCGGAGCGGGGACGGGGCAGGGTGGCCGCATGAGCGACAGAGAACTCCCGTCCGTCCCAGCCCTCCTCGGCCTCTCCCTGCGCGATCCGAAAGCGACCGTCGCGGTCATCCGTGCGCTCCGGATTCCGCTGCATGCGGCATGGATGGCGCTCGCGCTGTCCGTCATCCTCGGCACGATTCTGGCGTCGATCTCGGCCGGCATTCCGACGACGGATCTGCCTGAAGACGCCGAGTACGCCGCGATCCTGATGCTCTTCGGCAACCCCATGATCCTCGCGGCCATGCAAGGCGGGCTTCTCGCCCTCGGGACAGTGTTCCTGCACAAGGTCGCCGAGCGGATGGGCGGACGGGGGGAGTTGGCGGATGCCGTCGCGATCTCCGCCTGGCTTCAGTTCGTTCTCGTCTGCATCCAAGCGCTCCAGACGCTGCTTCTGCCGATCGCTCCCGGCCTCTCCGGACTCCTCGGCCTCGCCGCCGTCCTGATCTTCTTCTGGCTGCTCGCCCAGTTCGGAACCGCGCTCTACGGGTTCGGCTCCCCGTGGCTCGTCCTCGGCGGGGCGATGACCGCGCTGCTGTTCCTCGCGGTCGGGATGGCGATCCTCTACGCGATTCTCATTCTCTTCATCGGGGGCGTTCCCGCATGACCTACGACGTGGGCGCGATCCGCGCCGACTTTCCGATCCTCTCCCGCGAGGTGAATGGAAAGCCGCTCGTCTACCTGGACAACGGAGCTTCGGCGCAGAAGCCGCAGGCCGTGATCGATGCGGTAACTCGCGGATACGCTGAAGAATATTCCAACGTTCACAGAGGTTTGCACTACCTTTCTAATGTTGCGACCGACAAGTACGAAAGTGTGCGCGGCAAGATCGCGCGCTTTCTGAACGCGCCCTCGGAAGACGAGATCATCTTCACCACCGGGACGACGATGGGGATCAATCTCGTCGCGTATTCCTGGGCCATGCCACGCATGGAGGCGGGGGACGAGATCGTCCTGTCGGTGATGGAGCACCATGCCAACATCGTTCCCTGGCACTTCCTGCGCGAGCGTCAGGGCGTCGTCATCAAGTGGGTCGACGTGGACGATAGCGGCGCGCTCGATCCGCAGGCCGTGATCGATGCGATCGGTCCGAAGACCAAGCTCGTCGCCGTCACGCACATGTCCAACGTCCTCGGCACGGTGGTGGACGTCGAAGCCATCGTCGAGGGGGCGCATGAGGCCGGCGTGCCAGTCCTCGTGGATGGCAGTCAGGCTGCGGTGCATCGCCCGGTCGACGTTGCCGCGATCGGCGCTGACTTCTATCTTTTCACCGGCCACAAGCTCTACGCGCCGTCCGGCTCCGGCGGGATGCATGTCCGCCCCGAACGGCTCGCCGAGATGCGCCCGTTCCTTGGGGGTGGCGACATGATCCGCGAGGTCCACAAGGACGAGGTGATCTACGCGGATCCGCCGATGCTGTTCGAGGCGGGCACCCCCTCCATCGTGGCCCAGATCGGCCTCGGTGCGGCCATCGATTACGTCTCCGCCATCGGCATGGAGAACATCGCCGCGTGGGAAGCCGAGCTCGCGCGCTATGCGCGGGAGAAGCTGACGGGGCTGAACTGGCTGCATATCCAGGGGCAGGCTCCGGGCAAGGGCGCTATCTTCTCCTTCACGCTCGACGGCGCCGCCCATCCGCATGACATCGCGACCGTTCTGGACAAGAAAGGCGTCGCCGTCCGAGCGGGTCACCATTGCGCGGGCCCCCTGATGGACAGGCTCGGTGTCAGCGCCACCTGCCGTGCGTCTTTCGGGATGTACAACACTAAGGCGGAGGTCGACACGCTGGTGGACGCTCTGGAACTCTGCCACGACCTCTTCGCCTGAAGCGGGCGCCGGCGCCGACGTGAAGAGCGACGGCGCCTGCGGCGAGGGCAGGGCTTGGATCAATGCGGTGTGGAGATGCTGAGGCTCAAGCGGGCTGACCCCGGGTATCACGTCGCTGCACGGGGAGGCGCTTTGGCGCGCCGACCGGACGGGATCATGTCAGGAAATGGTGCACCCGATAGGATTCGAACCTATGGCCTCTGCCTTCGGAGGGCAGCGCTCTATCCAGCTGAGCTACGGGTGCCTTGGGGCGTCTCCTACTGGATGCGGACACCCTTCGCAAGCGTAAGATCGGAGGGCCTCCTGCGGCGTCAACGCGGGGCGTCGGCGCCCCCTCGGCTGGCCGAATAGCGGCGCCGGAGCTCTGCCTTCTGGACCTTTCCCATGGTGTTGCGTGGCAGCTCGTCGACGACCTCGTAGCCCCGCGGCTGCTTGTAGCGCGCGAGGGTCTCGCCGAGCCGTGCCGCGATGGCGTCCAGATCCGGGGTGGCGCCCGGTGCGGGCACGATGATGGCGAGCGGCACCTCGCCCAGATCAGCGTCGGGACAGCCGATGACGGCGCTTTCCAGAACGCCCTCCATCTCGTCCAGCACCTCTTCGATTTCCTTGGGGTAGACGTTGTATCCCCCCGAGATCACGAGGTCCTTGTCCCGGCCGACGATCGTGAGGTAGCCGTCCTCGTCCAGCCTGCCGAGATCGCCGGTGATGAAGAACCCGTCCGGGCGGAACTCGGCGGCCGTCTTCTCGGGCATGTTCCAATAGCCTTGGAAAACGTTCGGTCCGCGTACCTCGACAATGCCCGTCTCGCCCTGCGGCACGGGCGCGCCGCTCTCCCGGTCGACAACGCGCAGCTCGACGCCGGGCAGGGGGCGGCCGACCGTGCCTGGCTTTCGCGCGCCCTCGTAGGGGTTGGAGACGGACATGTTCGTCTCCGTCATGCCGTAGCGCTCCAGGATGCGGTGCCCCGTGCGGGCCTCGAAGTCCCGATGCGTCTCGGACAGGAGCGGCGCGGAGCCGGAGATGAAGAGACGCATCCCCCCAGCGACCTCCGCCGTGAAGCCCGGATCGGCCAGAAGGCGGGTATAGAAGGTCGGCACGCCCATGAGCGCGGTCGCCTCGGGCATCCAGCGGATCAGCTCGGCTGTGTCGAGTTTCGGCAGGAGCACCATGGCGCCGCCGGCGGCGAGGGTGACGTTCGTGGCGACGAAGAGGCCGTGGGTGTGAAAGATCGGCAGCGCATGAAGCAGCGTGTCGGCCTCGGTGAACCGCCAGTGCTCCCGGAGCGTCAGGGCGTTGGACGCGAGGTTGGCATGGGTCAGCATCGCACCCTTGCTGCGCCCCGTGGTGCCGGAGGTGTAGAGAAAGGCGGCGAGGTCGTCGTCCGTCCGGGGCTCGGCGCCGGGGAAGGCGGCGGCACTCTCGGCCAGATCTGCCAGGGTTCCGGCGCCCGCCGCGTCCAGCGTCAGGAGCCGCGCACCCGAAGCTTCGCAGACGGGGGCGAGCGTCTCCTCGGAGGAGGGATCGCAGACGAGGATACGCGCGGCGCTGTCCTCGACGAAGTAGGAGACCTCGGCCGCCGTGTACCCGGTATTGAGCGGCAGGTAGATCAGCCCGGTGCGCACGCAGGCGGCATAGAGCGCAAGGGCGTCCGCTGACTTGGCAGCCTGCACCGCGACGCGGTCTCCCGGCGCGAGCCCTGCCTGCCGCAGCGCGCCTGCAAGGCGGGCCGAGTGGCCGAGGAACTCCGCGTAGGAGATCGTCCGTCCGTCCGGCAGGTGGAGGAAGGTCGACTCCGAACCCTCATGCGGGGCGAAAAGCGTATCCCAGAGGGCGTTTCCTGTCAGCGCGGTCATCCAGGGGGGTGCTCCTTCGCTCGTCATTCCGCCCCCTTCTTCCATGGAACGGAACGGTCTGTCCATCAGCGGGGGCGGGTGGGAGGTGGGCGTGCGCGACCGCTCTGCCGTCCACCCCGGTCGGACATGTTCTCTCGAGGCGACATGCGATACACCGTCCACCGTTCATGCCGCGTGGGAGATGTCGATGGTGGACTCTGTGAGGGTCGGAATTGAAGCGCTGGAGGCACGGGTCCAGGGGATCCTCGAGATCTGCGGGGTCGCGCCGATGCCCGCAGGGGCCGTAGCGCGGGTCATCGTGGCGGGGGAGCGGGATGGCTGCGCCTCGCACGGCCTGCACCGGCTCGAACAATGCCTTCAGGTCCTGAAGGCCGGGCAGGTCGAGCCGGAGGCCGAGCCGCGCCTCGCCGCCGGCGAGGGGCCGATCCTCAGGGTCGATGCCGGCGGCGGCTTTGCGCCCGCGGCATGGGAGCTGGCTCGCCCCGCCCTGATCGCGCGGACGCGAGAGTTGGGTCTGGCGGCGCTTGCGATCACCGATTGCCTGCATTTCGCGGCGCTCTGGCCGGAGGTCGAGGATCTCGCGCGGGCCGGGCTCGCGTCGATCTCGATGTGTCCGAGCTATGCCACCGTGGCGCCGTTCGGCGGCACCGAACCGCTTCTCGGCACCAACCCCTTCGCCTTCGGCTGGCCCCGACCGGACGCAGATCCCTACGTGTTCGACTTCGCCACCAGCGTCGCCGCGCGCGGTGAGGTCGAACTGCACCGCAAGGCCGGAACGGAGCTGCCCGAGGGCTGGGCCGTCGACAGGGCAGGCGCCCCGACGAGAGATCCGCAAGCGGCGCTCGACGGGGCGCTCCTGACCTTCGGGGCGCACAAGGGAACGGCGATCTCGGCGATGATCGAGCTTTTGGCCGGCGCGATGCTGGGGGACAGGATGAGCGTCGAGGCGCGGGACTTCGCCGGCGGCGCAGCGCTGCCGCCGCGCCATGGCGCGCTGATCCTCGCCTTCGATCCCGGCACCTTCGCCGCCGGCTCCGGCCGCGATCCGGGCCAGGAGGGGGAACGCCTGATCGAAGCGCTCGGCGGACAGACCGGCCGCCTTCCGTCGCAGCGCCGCTACGCTGCCCGGACAATCTCGAAGGCGGACGGCATCGGCTTGAGCGCGGACCAGATGGCGACCCTGGACCGGCTGTCCGAAGGCGGACTGGATGCCGTGAGGGCGCCGGGCTGACGCGCGCAGGTATAAGCGCAGCTTCAGGATCGGATCAGGAAAAATAACTTAAACCGATGGGATCGATCGGTTAGGAACGCGCCCGTAACGACGCTCGGACCAATCGGGACCGCGCCGGAACCGTCGTCCCGCCCCGCTCCGCGGCGCCCTTTCCGGGGGGCCGGACGGGGAGCGGGACGGCCCCGGCCCCCGAGACCGCAGCCGACACGACGACAGCCACGGGAGACCGACATGGACGGAAACGACGCACAACGAGCTGGCGGATGCCCCGTCATCCATACGCCGAAGCAGACGGGACGCGGCAATCGCGAATGGTGGCCCGAACAGCTCAACCTCAAGATCCTGCACCAGCATTCCGACCTGTCCAATCCCATGGATCCGGACTTCGACTATGCCGAGGCCTTCAAGGCGCTCGACCTCGATGCCGTGAAGCAGGATCTCACTGCGCTGATGACGGATACCCAGCCCTGGTGGCCGGCCGACTGGGGCCATTACGGGCCCTTCATCATCCGCATGGCCTGGCATTCCGCGGGCACCTATCGCATCGGTGATGGCCGGGGCGGCGCGACGAGCGGCTCCCAGCGGTTCGCCCCGCTGAACTCCTGGCCGGACAATGCCAACCTCGACAAGGCCCGGCGCCTGCTCTGGCCGGTGAAGAAGAAGTACGGCCGGGCGATCTCTTGGGCGGATCTCATGATCCTCGCCGGGAACGTCGCGCTCGAAAGCATGGGCTTCAAGACGTTCGGGTATTCGGGCGGGCGTGCCGACGTGCACGAGCCGGGCGAAGACATCTACTGGGGCTCCGAGGAGGAATGGCTCGCCACCTCCGACAAGCCGAACAGCCGCTATTCCGAAGGCCGCGCGCTGGAGAACCCGCTGGCCGCAGTCCAGATGGGCCTGATCTACGTCAATCCCGAGGGGCCGGACGGCACGCCCGATCCCATGGCCTCCGCGCAGGACATCCGCGAGACGTTCGGCCGCATGGCGATGAACGACGAGGAGACCGTCGCGCTGATCGCCGGCGGGCATACCTTCGGCAAGACCCACGGCGCCGGCAGCCCCGACGACATAGATTTCGAGCCAGAGGGCGCGGACATCACCGAGCAGGGCTTCGGCTGGAAGCACAAGCACGGGCTGCACGGCAATGACACCTTCACCTCCGGCCTCGAGGTCATCTGGTCGACGAAACCTACCGAGTGGAGCAACGAGTACTTCCGCATCCTCTTCGACTACGAGTGGGAACTGACCAAGAGCCCGGCCGGCGCCAATCAGTGGACGCCGAAGGGGGGTGAGGGGGAGGGGACCGTTCCCGATCCGCACGAGCCCGGCAAGAGACGCACGCCGAACATGCTAACGACGGACCTCGCCCTGCGCGTCGATCCCACGTATGAGAAGATCTCCCGTCGGTTCTACGAGAACCCCGAGGAGTTCGCCGATGCCTTCGCCCGCGCCTGGTTCAAGCTGACCCACCGCGACATGGGCCCCAAGGTCCGCTACATCGGCAAGGAGGTCCCGGATGAGGACCTGATCTGGCAGGATCCGCTGCCGAAGGCGGACTACGATCAGATCGATGCCTCCGATGTCGCGGCGCTGAAGGAGACCATTCTCGGCTCCGGCCTTTCGGTGGCTGACCTGGTCTACACCGCGTGGTCCTCGGCCTCCGTCTTCCGCGGCTCGGACCGTCGGGGCGGGGCGAACGGGGCGCGCATCCGGCTCGCGCCGCAGAAGGACTGGGAGGTCAACCAGCCGGCCCGGCTCGGCAAGGTTCTGGGCACCCTCGAAGGCATCAAGTCGGACTTCGACGCGGTGAGCGCGCCGAAGAAGGTGTCGCTGGCGGACCTCATCGTCCTCGGCGGCAGCGCGGCGGTGGAGAAGGCGGCGAAGGACGCTGGCCACTCCATCGAGGTGCCCTTCGCGCCCGGCCGGACGGATGCGACCCAGGAGCAGACGGACGCCGCCTCCTTCGACGCGATGGAGCCGCATGCGGATGCGTTCCGCAACTATGTCCACGCCCAGATCACCGTTCCCACCGAGAAGATCATGGTGGACCGGGCGCAGCTCCTGACCCTGACGGCGCCCGAGATGACCGTCCTGATCGGTGGCCTGCGCGTTCTTGGCGCGACCTACGGGGATCAGCCCCACGGGGTCTTCACGACCCGGAAGGGGCAGCTCACCAACGACTTCTTCGTCAACCTGCTCGACATGGACGTCGCATGGAAGAAGTCGGAGGCAAACGAGCACGTTTACGAGGGCCGGGACCGCGCGAGCGATGAGCTGAAATGGACCGCGAGCCGCGTCGACCTCGTCTTCGGCTCCAATTCGCAGCTCCGGAGCCTGTCGGAAGTCTACGCCGCCGACGACGCCGGCGAGAAGTTCGCCCGCGATTTCGTCGCCGCCTGGACAAAGGTCATGAACGCCGATCGCTTCGACCTGGCCTGACGGTCCCGCCTCCGCAAGAGGGGCCATGACATGAGAAAGCCCGGAGCGATGCAGGTCGCCCCGGGCTTTTTCGTCGGTTGGGTGGCGGTGTCGGCGTTCTGTTGAAAACTCCGGGATCGACAGGTCCCGTAGATACTGAGCCTCGAATTTCCGAAGCACCGTCATGGCTGTCGAGTGTTCAGCGAACGCGAACCGCAGTCAGTGTCTTCCGGGTTACGGCAGCTCGCCACGTCAAGCAATTCCGACCCAACCGCTGCGCATTTCTGACTCGGACCGGACCAAGGGCACGGGGGGACGAAGGTCCAGTATGCGGGCCGAAGCGGACATTGATGGCAAACATCCTAATGATCGCTTCACATCTCGCGCCAAAAACGTCTGTTTCTAGCTCACTCAAAAATTTGGTATTCGAATATGCCATTTATCCTTCAAAAAAGACGCAACCATGGCGTTCAACCCCATTCGTGTTTCATATCCAGTTCCTGCGCGAACGAAACAGTTCCATCCGACTCGACCACAATGGTTAGGCACTTAGAACCATCGTCGATCCCGAAAATATAGCGACATCGAGCTTGCCGTGCCGCCTCTTCGTTGCTGCGCACACCAACGGAAAAGCCTTCGGAGCCAAATTCTCCGCGCTCTGGCCAATCCATATCTACGCGATCAGTTTCTAGAAGGTCCTGGTATCCAGCTGCCGTTGAAAAGTAATGGCGGACGGCCATGTGAACTGACATTCGATTTGGAGCGATTTCCCATACTGCAACGGAGTGATGCATCGCAATGACCTGTGCGCTATCACGATCAATTCGATACTCCCCATGAAACTCCATAATTCGCTGAGCGATATCGTCAAATATCTCTTTCCATAAGGGCCAGTTTTCTTCAATTGTGGATGGAGCTGCGAATATAGCGAGCGCTACAGAAGCTCCTTGCATACTCTTCCAAATTCCGGCAGGCCAATCGGCACCTAGTCCGGCGTTCCCATCTAATATCATTATTCCCGGAGGCGGAACTCTGACGAGTTCAAGGAATGCTTCGTTTGATTGATCGTCGGGTCCGTAAACGTTTGTCGTCGTCAAAAGCTGCATAAGTCCGACTTTCAGTTGTTTGCGAGGAAGAATTTGGAGAAAAGGTCGTCGGCAGTTCTGCGTATTGTAGCGTAAGAAATTAAAATCGAAAAGCTGACATCGGTCTATGCCGAAGCATCGATGTGCATTGAATCGAAGCCGACCTTCGCTGCGTGGGGCACGGACGACAGCTCCTCCTTTGCGCACGCGATCTGGGTCAGTGACATGACAGGACAGTCACTTTTGTCTGGTACCTGACAAGGGCGGACACGGGTGGACGATCAAGTCCAGAATGCAGCGCCTGAGCACATCGGACGCCGCATGAAAAAAACACCCCCGCGATCTCTCGCGGGGGGCTCTCGTCTTGGCCGATCCCCGAAGGCGGGGATCCGGGGGTTACTGCCAGGAGGCGACCAGATCGTCGTAGGGGATGGTCTGGGGCTCCTCGTCCTCGTTTTCGAGCGCGGGCTTGGGGGCGCCGGGCTGCTCGAGCCAGTATTCGGCCGTCTCGGGCTCGTTGAGTGCGGGGCCGAGGTCCCCCTGAACGCCGGCGCGCTCGAGACGCTCCATTACGTCCTCCATGTCGGAGCAGAGCGTGTCGAGGGCTTCCTGCGAGGTCTTGGCGCCGGACATGGCGTCACCGATGTTCTGCCACCACAGCTGCGCGAGCTTGGGGTAGTCGGGAACGTTCGTGCCGGTGGGCGACCAGCGCACGCGGTCGGGGGAGCGATAGAACTCGACGAGACCGCCGAGGTTCGGCGCACGCTCGGTGAAGTGCTCCGAGTTGATCGTGCTGTCCCGGATGAAGGTCAGACCGACGTCGGCCTTCTTCACGTCGACCGTCTTGGAGGTGACGAACTGCGCGTAGAGCCAGGCGGCCTTGGCGCGGTCGTCGGGCGTCGAGTCGAGGATCGTCCAGGAGCCCACGTCCTGATAGCCGACCTTCATGCCCTCTTCCCAGTAGACGCCGTGGGGCGAGGGGGCGAGGCGCCATTTCGGCGTGCCGTCCTCGTTCATCACCGCCGGGCTGTCGACGAGCGGGGCGACGAAGGTGGTGTAGAGGAACATCTGCTGAGCGATGTTGCCCTGTCCCGGGACCGGGCCGGCCTCGGAGAAGGTCATGCCGGCGGCGGCGGGCGGCGAGTAGTCCTGAAGCCACTGGATCGCCTTGTCGACGGCATAGACGGCGGCGGGGGAGTTGGTTGCGCCGCCGCGGTCCATGCAGGCGCCGACGGGCTGGGAGTTCTCGTTCACCCGGATGCCCCATTCGTCCACCGGCAGGCCGTTCGGCTCACCCTTGTCGCCCATGCCGGCCATCGACATCCACGCATCGGTGTAGCGCCAGCCGAGGGAGGGGTCCTTCTTGCCGTAATCCATGTTGCCATAGATCTCGTCGTCGATCCCCATGTGGCTGAGGTCGCGCCCGGTGAAGAACTCCGCGATGTCCTCATAGGCCGCCCAGTTGACCGGAACGCCGAGCTCGTAGCCGTACTCCTCCTGGAAGTCCGTCTTGTTCTTCTCGTCGTTGAACCAATCGTAGCGGAACCAGTACAGGTTCGCGAACTGCTGATCCGGAAGCTGGTAGAGGTTGCCGTCCGGCCCGGTGGTGAACTGGGTGCCGATGAAGTCGTCGAGATCGAGGGTGGGCGAGGTCACGTCAGCGCCGGTCCCGGCCATCCATTCGGTGAGGTTGCGCGCCTGGCCGTAGCGCCAGTGGGTGCCGATCAGGTCCGAGTCGTTGACGAACGCATCGTAGACGTTCTGCCCGGACTGCATTTGCACCTGGAGCCGCTCGACCACGTCGCCCTCGCCGATCAGGTCGTGCGTGACGTTGATCCCCGTGATCGCGGAGAAGGCCGGGGCCAGCACTTGGGCTTCGTATTCATGCGTCGTGATGGTCTCGGAGACGACGTTGATGTCCATCCCCTGGAACTGTTCCGCGGCGTCGATGAACCACTGCATCTCCGCTTCCTGCTCCTCGCGGGACAGGGTGGTGACGCCGTCGATCTCGGTGTCGAGGAATTCCATTGCCGCGTCCATGTCGGCGAAGGCCGGGGCCGAGAGCAGCCCCAGCGCCGCCGCGAGCGCGGTGGTCGATCTGAGTGAGACGTTCATGTTGGTCCTCCCTGGGTGAACGTATGGTGAGCGTTGGTCTTGGTCTTGGGTTCGCCCTTTCAGACGAACCGGAATATGCCTGCCGCAACGACAAGACATACGATCAGCGCGATCCACTGGGGGCCCAAGGCCAGTCCCAGCCACGCGAGATTGATGAAGCCCGACGCAAGAAGGGCGATGAAGAGCCGGTCTCCCCGCGTCGTCTCGATGCCGAGCACGCCCCGGCGGGGCGTCTCGGGGTAGCGGATGGCGAGGATGGAAAGCGCGACCAGAAGTCCCGCCACCAGCCAGAAGAAGAGCGCCGTCGGCAGGACCCATGCCATCCAGCCACCGGGGCTCAGGCTGTCAGTCCAGGCGATGGCGCTGTCCTCGCCGCTCGCGCCCATGGCGACGACGAGGATAAAGATACCGGCCGCGAGCCATGGCAGGACGAGCCCTGCGAAGAGGCCCTTGTGGCCGCGGGAGACGGGGGACGTGGCGGCCATGTCAGCTGTCCTTCTTGCGATAGATGCGGCCACCGCCGGCCTTCGTCCCGGTATCCTCGATGCCGGGGACATCGCCGCGACGCACAAGACGGAGGAAGGCATTGCCCTTGGCAACCTTCCGCCCGATCGGCAGCGCATCCCAGCCGTTGCCGTAGAGGTCCGGAAAGTGGAACTCGCCCTCAGGCTGCTGCTTTGCCTTGCGAACAAGGGTCTCGATCTCGTCGCCGGTCATCACACCCTCCCCAGGGCGAAGCCCTTGGCGATGTAGTTGCGCACGAAGTAGATCACGAGTGCGCCCGGGATGATCGTCAGGACGCCGGCGGCAGCGAGGACGCCCCAGTCGATGCCGGCGGCGCCGACGGTCCGCGTCATCGTGGCGGCGATCGGCTTGGCGTTCACGCTCGTCAGGGTGCGCGACAGGAGCAGCTCCACCCAGGAGAACATGAAGCAGAAGAACGCCGCGACGCCGATCCCGGAGGAGATGAGCGGCATGAAGATCTTCACGAAGAACCGCCCGAAGGAGAACCCGTCGATATAGGCCGTCTCGTCTATTTCCTTTGGCACACCGCGCATGAAGCCTTCGAGAATCCAGACCGCGAGCGGCACGTTGAAGAGGCAGTGCGCCAGCGCCACGGCGATGTGCGTGTCGAAAAGGCCGACCGAGGAATAGAGCTGGAAGAAGGGCAGGGCGAAGACCGCAGGCGGCGCCATCCGGTTCGTCAGCAGCCAGAAGAACAGGTGCTTGTCCCCGAGGAAATTGTAGCGGGAGAAGGCATAGGCCGCCGGCAGCGCCACGGTGATCGAGATGACCGTGTTCATCACCACGTAGATCAGCGAGTTCACGTAGCCCATGTACCAGGACGGATCTGTGAGGATGGTCTCGTAATTGGCCAGCGTCAGGTTCTGCGGCACGAGGGAGAAGCTGCCGAGGATCTCGGCATTGGTCTTCAGGCTCATGTTGAGCAGCCAGTAGATCGGCACCAGCAGGAACAGAAGATAGAGCGTCATCACCACGGCGGAGCCGCTGAAGCGGGAGCCGCGCCGAAGCTTGGTGTTCGCGTCCTCGGGGGACAGATCGCCGGGCAGGTGGGCGGCGCCGGGCGCGGCTGCGGTCTCACTGCTCATCACGCGCCTCCTTCTTTATCGGCATTGGTCATGACGATGTAGAACACGTAGGAAATCACCATGATCACGAGGAAATACATGAGCGAGAAGGCGGCGGCGGGTCCGAGGTCGAACTGCCCGAGCGCCATCTTCACGAGGTCGATGGAGAGGAACGTGGTCGCGTTGCCCGGTCCGCCGCCCGTGAGCACGAACGGCTCGGTGTAGATCTTGAAGCTGTCCATGAAGCGCAGGAGGATCGCGATGGTCAGAACCCCCTTCATCTTCGGCAGCTCGATGTAGCGAAAGACGGCCCAGCGGCTGGCCTGATCGATCTTCGCGGCCTGGTAATAGGCGTTCGGGATCGATTGCAGGCCGGCATAGGCCAGAAGCGCGACGAGCGAGGTCCAGTGCCAGACATCCATGACGATGACGGTGGCCCAGGCGGCGTAGAAGCCTTGCGTGTAGTTGTAGTCGACCCCGAGCGCATCGAGCGTGTAGCCGAGGAGGCCGATATCCACGCGGCCGAAGATCTGCCAGATCGTGCCCACCACGTTCCAGGGAATGAGGAGTGGCAGGGACATCAGGACGAGACAGAAGGACGCCCAGAAGCCTTTCTTCGGCATGTTGAGCGCGATGAAGATGCCGAGCGGCACCTCGATGGCAAGGATGATGCCGGAAAAGACGATCTGCCGGCCGAGCGCATTCCACATCCGCTCCGAATGGATCATGTCCTCGAACCAGGCGAGCCCGGCCCAGAAGAACTGATTGTTCCCGAACGTGTCCTGCACCGAGTAGTTGACCACGGTCATGAGCGGGATCACCGCCGAGAACGCGACGAGGATCAGCACGGGCAGGACGAGGAACCAGGCTTTCTGATTGTCCGTCTTCATCAGGCGGCCTCCCTGCCTGCGCCGAGCGGCGCTTCGCCGCCCTCGGGCACCACGCGCCAGTCGTTCTCGTAGACGTTCACCCCGCCGGGGGCGAAGGCGATATGCGTACCGCCGTCCGGGACTGGGGCGCCTTCGCCGACGATGGCGGCCACCTGCGTTCCGCCGGCATCGAGCCGGACGATCTTGTGCCGCCCGACATCCTCGACGCGGGTGACGCGGGCGGGAATGCCGGTCTGTCCCAGGCGGATGTATTCGGGACGCACACCGATCTTCGTCGCGCCCGAGCCGGGCGTGTAGCCTGCGCTCAGATCGATCTCGGCACCGCCGATCCGGGCCGTTCGGCCCTGAACCTCGGCGTCGAAGAGGTTCATCCCCGGCGAGCCGATGAAGTACCCGACGAAGGTATGCGCGGGCCGCTCGAAAAGCTCGTCCGGCGTTCCGATCTGCACCACCCGCCCGTCATACATCACGACGACCTTGTCGGCGAAGGTCAGCGCCTCGGTCTGGTCGTGGGTGACGTAGATCATGGTATGGCCGAACTCGTGGTGCAGCTTCTTCAGCTGTGTCCGCAGCTCCCATTTCATGTGCGGGTCGATCACCGTCAGTGGCTCGTCGAACAGCAGGGCATTGACGTCGTCCCGCACCATCCCGCGGCCGAGGCTGATCTTCTGCTTGGCATCCGCGGTCAGCCCGGAGGCACGGCGATCGAGTACGTCCGTCATATCGATCATGCGGCCGATGCGCTCGACCCGCGCGTTGATCTCGGAGGTTGGAAGTCCCCGGTTCTTGAGGGGAAAGGCGAGGTTCTCGCGCATGGTCATGGTGTCGTAGACCACCGGGAACTGGAACACTTGGGCGATGTTGCGATCCGCGGTCGACAGGTGGGTCACGTCCTTGCCGTCGAAGAGCACCCGGCCGTGCGAGGGGATGAGAAGGCCCGAAATGATGTTCAGAAGCGTGGACTTGCCGCAACCCGAGGGGCCGAGAAGCGCGTAGGCCTCACCGTCCGCCCAGTCGTGGTTCAGCTCCTGAAGCGCGAAGTCCTCGGGCGATGTGGGGGTTTCGAGGTAGGAATGGGCGAGGCCCTGAAGGGTGATCTTGGCCATTACGCGGCCTCCGCATAGGGGGCGGGCTGTACGAGACGGCCGCTCTCGCCGAAGAGATAGACATGGCGCGGATGCAGGTGGACGCGCAGGGGCTGGTCCGGCTCGAGATGCCGGACGCCGTGGACGAGGCCGACCCAGCGCTGTCCCTCGTGGTCGAGATGGACGAAGGTTTCGGAGCCCGTGATCTCCGTCACGATCAGCGTCGTGTCGAAGGTCAGCGCGTCCTCCCCGCCTTCGAGGCTGAGGTGGTTGGGCCGGAACCCCACCTTGTACGTGCCGTCCGCCAGATCGCCGCCAAGCGCCGCGGCCGGAACCTCCGTCGTCTTGCCGAACCGGAGCATGCCGCCCCGCTTCTCGACATCCACGAAGTTCATCGGGGGATCCGAGAAGACCCGCGCCGTCGTCGCATCCACGGGGCGGCGATAGACCGACGGGGTGGGCCCGAACTGCGTCACGCGGCCTTCCCAGAGCGTCGCGCAGTGCCCGCCGAGGAGCAGCGCTTCCTCGGGTTCGGTCGTGGCGTAAACGAAAATGGAGCCGGAGCGTTCGAAGATCTTCGGAATTTCAGCCCTCAGCTCCTCGCGCAGCTTGTAGTCGAGGTTCGCCAGAGGCTCGTCGAGCAGGACGAGGCCCGCATTTTTCACGAGCGCGCGCGCCAGGGCGCAGCGCTGCTGCTGCCCGCCCGACAACTCGAGCGGCTTCCGGTCGATTTGTGGGGTGAGCTGCATCAGCTCCGCGGCCTCCCGCACCCGGCGGTCGATCTCGTCCTTGTCCAGCTTGAGAAGGCGCAAGGGGGAGGCGATGTTGTCGTAGACGCTCATCGACGGGTAGTTGATGAATTGCTGGTACACCATCGCCACCTTGCGATCCTGTACCCTCTGGCCCGTCACATCTTCACCCTTCCAAAGGATGCGGCCCGTCGTCGGCTGATCCAGCCCCGCCATGAGGCGCATCAGGGATGTCTTGCCGGACAACGTCGGGCCGAGGAGCACATTCATCGTTCCGGGGCTCAGGGTAAGGTCCGTCTTGTGGATGTGCGTCGCCCCGCCGACGACCTTGGAGACGTTCTCGAGCGTCAGGCTCATATGGCCCTCCAGGGTGCGGCCGCACGCAGCAAGAAACGGCGCCGCAGGGGCGCGCGCTTGCCGTCAACGGCGGCCGGATTTGGTGTGAACTCCTCCCGAACGGTCATCGGCCCTCCCAAGCCTCACGGTCTCGGCAACGCTAGCGGGGCGCTCTCGATACGGCAAGTTCTAACTTTCGCCAATGTTCGTTTGACGCTGCGATACGCAAAAAATGTCCGCGTTGATGTTCGCTGATGTGCGTTTATGGCGCATTTTTGCGGCGAAACTCACTTTTTATGTCTTCTGCCGGGCGCCCGGGGACGTATAACCGTCTCGCGCGTCCCGACCCGAACCGGTGAACCCATCGATGTCCCAGACGATCCGACACCCCGAGATTCTCGAAATTGCCCGCCGCGACGGGAAGGTGACGGTGGACGCTCTCGCGCAGCATTTCGGCGTGACCTTCCAGACCATCAGGCGGGATCTGGCGGACCTTGCCGAAACCGGGCGGCTGGAGCGGGTGCATGGCGGGGCGGTCCTGCCGTCCGGCGTCACCAATATCGGTTACGAGGATCGCCGCGGCCTGCATGCGGGCGCAAAGGGCGCGATCGCCGCCGCCTGCGCCGCAGCGATCCCGAACGACTGCTCGGTATTTCTGAGCATCGGCACGAGCACGGAGGCGGTGGCCTCCCGGATGCTCGCGCACCGCAACATCCTCGCCGTGACGAACAACATCAACGTCGCCGCACTTCTCGAGAAGAACCCCGATTGCCAGATCGTCGTGGCGGGTGGAACGCTGCGGCGTTCCGATGGCGGGCTGGTCGGAGATCTCACCACGCGGACCATCCGGCATTTCAAGTTCGACGTCGCCGTGATCGGCTGCTCGGCCCTCGACGACGAGGGGGACGTCCTCGATTTCGACATGCAGGAGGTCGGTGTGACGCGCACCATCATAGACCAGGCGCGGCGCATCCTGCTTGTCGCCGATCATTCGAAGTTCCTGCGCAAGGCGCCCGTCCGCGTCGCGACGCTGGCTGACCTCGATGCGTTCTTCACCGACCGCGCGTTGCCGGAGGCGTTCCTCCGCCGCTGCGCGGAGCACTCCGTCGACGTGCATGTCGCGGGCGAGGGGACGGTCTTGGACTGACCGGGGTCTGGCAAACGGCAAACGGCCCGGCCGCTTCAGCGCGCCGGGCCGTTTCATGCAGGCTAGGGCAGGGAGAGGCCGCCGACCTCTCCACCCCCGTTACTGCTCGGTGATGTAAATCGACTTGGTGTTGACGAATTCCTTCATGCCGAAGCCGCCGTGCTCCCGGCCGTAGCCCGAATTCTTGACGCCGCCGAAGGGCATGTTTGGAATGGCGATGTTGTAGCCGTTGATCGAGATCATGCCGGTGTCGAAATGCTTGCTCGCAAGCTCCCGCGCGCGGCCCTCGTCCTTGCAGAAGATGCCGCCGCCGAGACCGTAACGGCTGTCGTTGGCGATGCGCATCGCGTCCTCGTCGTCCTTCGCCTTGATGACGGAGGCGACGGGGCCGAAGAGTTCGTCGTCATAGGCCGGCTGGCCGGGCGCGACGTCCACGAGAACAGTGGCGGGGTAATAGGCGCCCGTCCGATCCGGAACCTTGCCGCCGCAAAGCGCCCGCGCGCCCTTCGCGATGCTGTCGTCCACCTGCTTCGCCAGCTCGTCGCGCAGCTCGGTGCGGGACATCGGCCCGAGACCCGTCTTCTCGTCGAACGGATCGCCCATCTCGATAGCGCTCATCTGCTGGGTGAAGCGCTCGACGAAGGCGTCGTAATGCTTCTCGGTTACGACGAAGCGCTTGGCGTTCACGCAGGTCTGGCCGTTGTTGTAGATCCGTCCCATGACGCAAGTCTTCACGGCGAGGTCGAGGTCGGCGTCTTCGAGGACGATGTAGGCATCGTTCGAGCCAAGCTCGAGGACGGACTTCTTGAGCTGCTCAGCGGCCTTCTGACCGACGGCCCGGCCAGCGCCGTCGCTGCCGGTGAGGGTCACGCCGCGCACGAGGTCGTTCTCGATGATCTTGTCGGACTGGTCATGGTCTATGATCAGGAGGGTGAAGAGGTTCTTCGGCAGGCCCGCGCGCTCCATCACGTCGCGGAGGAAGAGGCCGCTGCCGGTGCAGCTTTCGGCGTGCTTCAGCAGGATGCCGTTGCCCGCCATGAGATTGGCGATGGCGTAGCGCACGACCTGATAGCAGGGGAAGTTCCACGGCTGGATGCCGTAGATCACACCGATCGGCGACTGGGTGACGACGCCTGTGCCGCCGGGGATGTCGCGTTCCTCGTCGGCCAGTTCCTTCGGTCCGTTCTCCGCGGTGAACTCGCAGATCTGCGCGCAGAGGTCGATCTCCTGCTTGCTGTCGCCGATCCGCTTGCCGACCTCGCGGGACATCAGCGCCGCGAACTCGTCCTTGCTCGCCTTCAGCTCCTTGCCGATCGCGCGGATGATCTCGGCGCGGTCCTCGTGGCTCTTCAGCCTCCAGGACAGGAACGCCTCATGGCAGGCCTCCACCGCGGCCTTGGCGGCATCGTTCGTCATGTAATCGTAGGTCTCGAGGACCTCATCGGTCGCGGGATTGATCGTCTTGATCTGGTCGCTCATGTCGCGCCTCGTCGTATCTGGAATGTCGGGTGGGCAACGCGGGGCGCGCGGAATGTTTCCTTGTGCGGGACCCAATTGCGTGCAATTCAATTCGCGACGCTGCGTCGTTTGGCGATGCGGCCGCGTCGATGCGTGGCATCGGCGGCAGGAGCGATCCGGGGAAGGGGCAGGGCGCGATGACCGATGAGAGCACGGACGACCTGGCCCTCGGGCGGCAGATCTGCTTCCCCGTCTACGCTGCGTCCAACATGCTTACGCGGCTCTACCGGCCGGCGCTCGGCCCGCTCGGTCTGACCTATCCCCAGTACCTCGTAATGCTGGTCCTCTGGGAGGAAGCGCCACAGAGTGTGTCTTCCCTTGGCGCCCGGCTCCATCTCGACAGCGGTACCCTCACGCCGCTCCTGAAACGTCTGGAAGCCTCAGGCTACGTCACGCGCGCGCGTGATGCCGAGGACGAGCGGAGGGTGAAGGTCTCCCTGACGGAGGCGGGAGCAGCCCTGCGCGCGCGCGCCGAGCCCATCCCGCGAAAGCTCGCAGGCGATCTGGGCCTCAGCGAGGCGGAGTTCGACGCGATGCGCCGGAGTGTATGGTCACTGGTGAAGGCACTGGAGACACCAAGGGACGCCGGCCTCCCCTGAGGCCGGGCGCGCCCGCCGGCACCTGCGCCCTCAGAGCATCAGCGGCAGGTACGTCACCCCGATCAGCACCCCGATCAGCACGGCGAGGTAGGGCAGGACCGCCTTCGCGATCCGCTCCAGCCCGATATTGGTCACCGAGGCCGCCACGTAGAGATTGATCGCGACCGGCGGAGTGATCATCCCGATCGACAATCCCACCACCATGATGATCCCGAAATGGATCGTGTCGATGCCGAGCTGCATCACCAGCGGCAGCAGGATCGGGGTCAGGATGATGAGCGCCGAGGCGGTTTCGATGAAGATGCCCGTGACGAGAACCACGACGAGGATCATCGCGAGGACGACCATCGGCTCCTGGCTGAGGGACAGCACGCCGGATGCGATGCTCGCGGGCACCTGCCAGTTGGAGAGCGCCCAGCTCAAGGCCGCCGAGGCCGCAATGACGAACATCACGACCGCCGTCGTCACGCCGGAGCGGATCACGATGCGGTAGATGTCCCGCAAGGTGAGGTCCCGGTAGATGAAGAGCGACACGAGGATCGCGTAGTCGACGGCGACCACGGCCGCCTCGCTCGGCGTGAAGATCCCGGAGAAGATGCCGCCGAGGATGATCACGGGCGTCATCAGGCCCCAGAAGGCAGAGACGAAGCTGCGCGCGATGGTCCGGAGCGAGAAGGCGCTGCCGCTGGGATAGGCGCGGCGATAGCCCTGCCAGAGCGCGATTGCCATAAGGCCGAGCCCCATGGCCACACCCGGCAGGAAGCCGTTCAGGAACAGTTCGGCCACGGATTCCTGCGCGATGACCGCGTAGAGGATCATCGGGACCGAGGGCGGAATGACGACGCCGATCGTGCCGCCGGCGGCAATGAGGCTGGCGGCGGAGGCCGCGTCGTAGCCCTTCGCCTTCAGCTCCGGCACCAGCGTCGCGCTGACAGCGGCGGTTGTCGCGGCGCCGGACCCCGAGATCGCGGCGAAGAACATAGCCGCTAGGATGGACACGATGGAGAGCCCGCCTTTCAGAAAGCCGATAAGCGCATCGGCGAGCTGGACGAGGCGGGTGCTGATCTTGCCCGCTGCCATGATGTCCCCGGCGAGGATGAACATCGGCACGGCGACGAGGGCGAAGCTGTTGACGCCGGAGAACATCTGCTGCGGCACCACGAGGAGCGGCGTGCCGCTGGCCCAAATCGCGGCAAGGGTGCCGGCGCCGATGGCGATGGCGACCGGAACGCCGATGACCATGAGGACGGCGAAGATCCCGAACAGAACGAGGCTCATGCGGTGTCCTTCGGGCCCGTGTCCCGCCCCGATGCGGTCGCCGCGAGATCGGCGATGCACAGGGCGGCCATGAGTGCGCCGCTGATCGGGATCACGGCATAGACGTAGATCATCGGCAACTGCATGGAGGCGGAGCGCTGGAAGGACTGCATGGACATGTAGGTCCAGCCGATCCACGTCAGCGCGATGAGAAAGGCCGTCATGGCGACGAGACCCACGAGCACGGCGCCGCGGCGAAGCCCGGCGGGCAACCTGTCGGTCACGATCGTCACGGCGATATGGCGCTTCTCGGCAAGGGCGAGCGTGGCGCCGAGGAAGGTCAGCCAGACAAGCAGGAAGCGCGCGACCTCCTCCGTCCAGCTGACCGCCGTGAAGAGGACCCGCGAGACGATCTGGAGCGTGATCACGGCCGCGAGGGCCGCCATCCCGGCAAAGACCACCGGGCGCAGCACGGCCGCAAGACCGCGCTCCAGAGAGCTCGCGAGCCGCTCCATCAGTTCGCCGAGGTCTGCGCCTGGATGCGCTCCAGAAGCTCGCCGAACTTTTCGCCGTACTCGTCGTAGACCGGCTGGATCTGCGCCTTGAACGCGTCGAGATCGGGCTCGAGGTCGATCTCCATGCCGCGCTCGCGCAGCTCGTCGAGCTGCTGGGCTTCCATCTCGGCATTGACCTCGCGCTCGTGCGCGGAGGCATCGCGCGCGGCTTCGACGAGGACGTCATGCGCCTCTTCCGGGACCTTGTTCCAGGCCGGCTGGCCCATCACGAAGATGGCGGGGGCGTAGCTGTGCCGCGTCATCGTCATGTAGTTCTGGGTCTCGTCCAGCTTGAAGCTGTGCACGACGTTGACCGGGTTTTCCTGCCCGTCGATCGTGCTCTGCTGCATCGCCGTCAGGGCTTCGGTCCAGGCCATGGGAATGGCGTTGGCGCCGAGCTCGCGGAAGGTGTCGATGTAGACCGGGTTCTCCATGACGCGGATGCGCAGGCCGCCCATGTCGTCGGGGCTCGCCACCGGGCGGACGGAGTTGGTCAGGTTGCGGAAGCCGCGCTCGGCATAGGCCAGGCCCTTAAGGTTCACGGTCTCGAGGCGGTCGAGCAGCTCCTGCCCGATCTCGCCGTCGAGCACCTCGTAGGCGTCCTCGTTGGAGGGGAACAGGAACGGCAGTTCGAACACCGCCATTTCCGGCAGGAAGTTCGAGACCGGGCCATTGGTGATCACGCCCATGTCGATGCTGCCGATCTGCATTCCCTCGAGAAGCGTGCGCTCGTCGCCCAGCGTGGCGTTCGGGAAGATCTCGACCTCGATCTTGCCGCCGGTCCGCTCGGAGACCAGTTCGGCGAAGCGCTCGGCGGCGACGTGGAAGCCGTCCTGCTCGTTGACCACGTGGGCCAGACGCAGGGAGACGGGCTCCATGTCGGCGAAATCCTCGGGGGCCGCGCTGGCGGCGGAGCCGATCAGACCGGCAAGGGCGGCGACCGACGCGGTCGCAAGAAATGAACGTCGCAGCATCGGAAAATCTCCTCCTTCAGTGCTGGAGGAGCAATGTCTATTCTGCGAAGGGGCGTCAACCATACCGAAGGGAGATCGGGGTGGGGAAGGCCGCGCGTCCCCCCGGTTCCGGCGCGACCCTCAGTCCAATCGCACCCGGTATTCCCGGCGTCCGGTCCCCGCACCGCGGAGCGCGAAGGTCAGTCCCTCGCCCGGCCGCTCGGTCAGGGTCTCTTCGGACAGCCCGATCGCGGCAGTGGTGCAGTAGAGCGTCGAGAGGTCCTCGCTCCCGAACGCGGGGCAGGAGGGTTGGGTGGCAGGCACGCTGACCGCCCCGTCCGGCGTTCCCTCCGCCGTGAAGATGGCGATCCGGGAGGCGCCCCAATGGGACACGAAGAGCCGCCCCTCGCGGTCGGTGACGGCCCCGTCAGGGAAGCTGCCGGAGGCGCGTTCGTCGATGAAGACCTCGGGCTCCCCGCGTGGCCAGCCCTCGTCGTCCAGCTCCCAGCGAAAGATGCAGGAGGTCGGGGTATCAGCGAAGTAGGCGAACCGGGCGTCAGGGCTGAAGCAGATCGCGTTGGGGATGGTGATGCCAGGGCGAAGGCAGGTCAGTTCGCCCTTGTAATAGCGGTATATCGCGCCGGCGCCGGCTGCCTTGTCGATGCCCATCGTTCCGACCCAGAAGCCCCCCCAGGGATCGGCGCGGCCGTCATTGGAGCGGGTCGCGACGTTCTCGGCTTCGAGCGGGCAGACGCGCTCCCGCGCGTTGCTGTCCAGATCGAGGAGGGTCAGATCGGTCTGCGTCGCGACGATCACGGAGGTTCGGTCTACCCAGCCGAGGCAGGAGACGAACCGGTCGAAGGACCAGTCCCGCAGCGCGCCGTCCTGTCGCCCAAGGACCCGGCGGGAAAGGATGTCGCACCACAGGAGTTGCTCCCGTTCGGGGTGCCAGAGCGGACCCTCTCCGAGAAGACAGCGGGTCGTGTCGTGAATGTCGGCCGCGCTCATGTGCGCATACCCGAGAGGCGCCGGATCAGGGGGGTGTCGTCAGCGAGGTGGCACCTTGAGAGGGCGGTCATTCGAAGCTCCGTCTGGGGTCGGTGTCCGGGTCAGTCGTGGAAAGCGGGGCCTGCCACCCGACGCCCGAGCATGAACGCGTCGGCGACATGGATCAACGGGGCCGCATCCGCATCCGAGCGACGTCTGGCGATCAGCTCGTCGAACCGGGCGTAGAGGGCGGGATATTCGCCAGTCGTGCCCGTCTCGTGCTCAGCTTCGTCGATGAAGAGACGCGAGCCGCCCTCGGTCAGGCGCAAGGGCCCGGCATCCGTCTCCACCTCGATCTGCCAGATATCGTCCCCCTCTTGTCGCCAGTCGAACCCGGCCGTCGCCTCTACGAGGTCTCCGTCCGTGAAGGTCAGATCGGCGGCGATCGGCGTGTCGCGGTTCTCCGGGAAGGTGAGCGTCGCGGCGGTCAGATGCAGCAGGTCCGGACAGATCTCGGTCAGGATCGACAGCGCGTTGATGCCGGGATCGAAGACGCCGAGCCCGCCCGCCTTCCAGATCCACTCTTGGCCGGGATGCCACTTCCGGACGTCCTCCTTCCAGTCGATCCGGATGCGCCGGATCCTCTTGTCCGCGAGCCATGCCTTCGCCGGCGCCACGCCACTGGCCATACGCGAGTGCCACGAGGCGAAGAGGGTGACGCCGGCGTCTTCGGCCATCTGCTGCAGGCGCAACACCTCGGCAATTGTCGCGCCGGGCGGCTTCTCGAGCATCACGTGCCGGCCCGCGGCGATCGCGGCGCGTGCGGCTGCGAACCGGGGGACGGGAGGCATGCAGAGCGACACGGCAGGGATGTCCGGCCGCGCGTCCAGGAGGGCCTCCAGCGTCTCGTGGGTCTCGACGCCCTCGACGCCGCCGGAGCGGCTGACGCAGGCGGCAAGGGTGAAGGCGTCCGATCCGGCAAGAGCGGGGACATGCTGGTCCCGGGCGATCTTGCCGATCCCGACAAGGGCGACGGGCAGGGGGCGGGGCAGGGAGGAGGACATGGTTTCTCCGTCTGGAACAGGGATCACGCCCGCAGCGCGGTGACTCGAAGGAGGCCGCGCTGGAGCAGGATGAAGAGAAGCAGCAGGACGCCGATGACGATCTTGGCCCACCAGCTCGACAGCGAGCCGTCGAACACGATGTAGGTTTGGATGAGGCCCATGGTCAGGACCCCGAAGAGCGTCCCCACCATGTAGCCAGCACCGCCCGTCAGGAGCGTGCCGCCAATCACGACGGCGGCGATGGCGGTGAGCTCGGCGCCCACCGTCGCGAGGGGGTAGCCGGAGCCGGTATAGATCGAGAAGACGATGCCGGAGAGGCCCGCCATGAACCCCGAGAACGCATAGATCCCGACCGTCACGGGGCCCACGCGAACGCCCATCAGCCGCGCCGTGTGCTCCCCGCCGCCGATGGCGAAGACGGACGCGCCGAAGCGGGTGCGATGCGCAATGAGGGCCCCCACCGCCACCGACAGCAGCATCAGGATGCCGATGAAGGTCAGTCGCCCCTTGCCCGGCATCAGCCAATACGCATCCTTCAGCGCCTCGTAGAACGGATCGGAGATCGGCACGGAATCGATGGTCAGCATGTAGGAGGCGCCGCGGGCGAGGAACATCCCCGCCAGCGTGACGATGAAGGGCGGCATGGCGAGGCCGTGGATGATCCCGCCCATCGCGGCGCCGAAGGCCGTCGTGATCGACAGAAGCATGGCGAAGACGATCAAGGGATGCAGTCCCGTCTCGCGCAGGACGACGGCGATGAAGACGCCCGAGAAGGCGATCACCGAGCCGACGGAAAGGTCGATTCCGCCCGACAGGATGACGAGTGTCATGCCGACCGCGACGATCCCGAGATAGGCGTTGTCCGTCAGCAGGTTCCCGGCGACGCGGGTGGAGAGCATGTAGGGAAACTGCAGCCAGCAGACGATATAGGCCGCGATGAAGATGCCGATCGTCGCAAGAAGCGGGTAGAGGCGGGGATTGACGCTCATCGCGGTGCGCTCCCTTCGACCGGGGCCGGTTCGCGAAGGCGCTGCGCGCGGCGGCGCAGTAGGAACCAGTGCCGGGCCATGTTCGGCGATTGCACGACGAGGACGGTCAGCACGAGCCCGGCCTTGATGACGAGGTTGTACTCGGACGGGAAGCCCGACAGCAGGATGCCGGTGTCGATGGTCTGGATGATCATCGCGCCGAGGACCGAGGCGGCGATGGAGAACCGCCCGCCGAGGAGCGAGTTGCCACCGATCACCACCGCGAGGATCGCGTCGAGTTCCAGCCAGAGCCCGGCATTGTTGGCATCCGCGCCGCGAATATCCGCCGTAGCGATGATCCCGGCGAGCGCGGCGCACAGGCCGGAAGCCATGTAGACCGCGATAAGGAGCACCTTCGCATTGATCCCCGCGAGGGCAGAGGCGGAGCGGTTGATGCCGATGGCTTCGACGAGAAGCCCCAGCGCCGTCCGCCGCATGAGCGCCGCGAAGGCGATGGCCGTCAGCACCCAGATGAAGATCGGGACGGGCACGGCGGCGAGGCTGCCGGAGCCGAGCCAGGAGAAGGCGGGATCGTTGAACGTGAGGATCCGTCCCTCGGTAATAAGCTGAGCGATGCCGCGGCCGGAGGTCATCAGGATCAGCGTCGCGACGATCGGCTGGATCCCGATGATCGCGACGAGACAGCCGTTCCAGAGCCCGCAGACGAGGCCGGTCGCGAGCGCCAGCAGGAGCGCGGGCCCGACGCCCCAGCCCGACGCGATGGCCCAGGCGCCCGCGGCGCCGGTGATCGCCATGACCGTGCCGACGGAGAGATCGATCCCGCGCGTTGCAATGACGAGGGTCATGCCGACGGCCAGGAGTGCCACCGGCGCGCCGCGCTTGAGCACGTCCACCACCGGCCCGGAGAGGCGCCCGCCCTGGTAGTCGACGGCAAGGAACTGCGGAAAGAACACGGACGTCAGCGCCATGAGGATCGCAAGGGTGACGATCTGGGGCAGGACCCGCCTGAGCGCACGTTTCATCGGGTGGCCTCCATGGTGGTCGCGGGCTCGGCAGGCCGGCCGGCGATGGCGCGCACGATCTCGTCCGCCGCGACCTCGGACCCGGTCAGCTCCCGCACGTGGCGGCGGTCTCGCAGGACGATGATGCGGTCCGAGGCAGCGACGAGCTCGTCGAACTCCGAGGAGATCACCAGCACGGACATGCCCGCCTCCGTCAGCTCGCGGATCAGGCGCAGGATCTCGGCATGAGCGCCGACATCGATGCCGCGCGTCGGCTCGTCGAGGATCAGGAACCGTGGGTTCATCGCCAGCCACCGGGCCAGGACGACCTTCTGCTGATTGCCGCCCGACAGATCGCCGATGGCCTTCTCGGCGTCGGAGGTGCGAATGTCGAGCCGGTCGATGTACTTCTGCGCCAGCCGGTTCTGTTCGGCGCGCGGAATGGGCCGCGTCCAGCCGCGGCGGGCCTGCAGGGCGAGGATGATGTTCTCGCGCACGGACAGATCGGCGATGATGCCATCGGTCTTGCGGTCCTCGGGGGCAAAGCCGAAGCCCGACCGGATCGCCTCGCGCGGGGTGCCGTGCGCGACGGCGCCCTCTGCGTCGCGGGCCGACCCGGTCGCGGGGCTGCGCACGCCGAAGAGAAGTTCAGCGCTTTCGGTGCGGCCGGAGCCGAGAAGCCCCGCAAGGCCGATCACCTCGCCCTCGCGCACGGACAGATCGAACGGCTCGACGAGGCCCGGACGCCCGATCTTCTCGAAGTGCAGGATCTCGGCCCGGCTTTGCGCCTGATCATCCCCGGAGCCCTTCGCCGCGCCGTGTTCCGTGACGTCCTCCAGTTCCCGGCCGAGCATGTGCTCGATGAGCTGGAGGCGGTTCAGCTCGGCTACGCGTTCCGTGGTGATCTTCCGGCCGTTGCGAAGCACCGTCAGCCGGTCGCAGATCTCGAACACTTGATCGAGAAAGTGGGATACGAAGACGATGCCGAGGCCCTTGTCCCTCAGGCCCCGCACCACGTCGAACAGCATCCGCACCTCGGCGGCATCGAGGCTCGCGGTCGGCTCGTCCAGGATCAAGACCTTTCCGGACAGCGCCACGGCCCGGGCGATGGCAACAACCTGCTGCACCGCGACGGAATAGAAACCAAGATCCCGCGACACGTCGATCTCGAGGCCGTAGCCCCGGAGCATCTCCTCGGCCATGCGGGTCTGCGCGCGCCCGTCGATCATGCCGAAGCGGCGCGGCTCCCGGCCGAAGGTCAGGTTCTGCGCGACGGTCAGGTTCGGCAGGAGGTTCACCTCCTGATAGACCGTGCCGATCCCGAGGTCCTGCGCCTGAGAGGTGGACTCGGGCGAGATCTGCGCGCCATCCAGCCATATCTCGCCCGCGTCCCGGCGATAGGCGCCGGTCAGGCACTTGATCAGGGTGGACTTGCCGGCGCCGTTCTCGCCGAGAAGTGCGTGGACCTCACCGGCCTCCAGATCGAAATCGACCGCATCCAGCGCCTTCGTGCCCGGAAAGGCTTTCGACAGGGATCTGATGGACAGCAGCATGGCAGCGGGGTCTCGCAAGCGAATGAATGGGGGAGCCGGGAGGAAAAGGCGCGGGCCGCCGGATCGGCCGCCCGCGCCGGTGATCGCCTCTTAGTAGCCGAGGTCCTTCCGGGCCTCGTACTCGGCCATCGGATCGTCGTCCTGCGTGTAGAGCGCGGAGTCCGTCTGGATGAACTTCTCGGGCTCGGTGCCGCTCTCCCAATAGGCTTCGAGGGCGTCGAAGGCGGGGCCGGCCATGTTCGGCGTCAGTTCCACGGTCGCGTTCGCATCGCCGTTGGCGATGGCCTGAAAGATGTCCGGGACCGCGTCGATGGACACGATGAGGATGTCCTCGCCGGGATTCATGCCCGCCTCGTTGATCGCCTGGATCGCGCCGAGCGCCATGTCGTCGTTATGGGCGTAGAGCGCGCAGATCTCGTTGCCGCTCTCGGCCTGGAGGAAGCTCTCCATGACCTCCTTGCCGCCAGTGCGGGTAAAATCGCCGGTCTGGCTGCGCACGATCTCGAGGTTATCGTGGCCCTCGATCGCGTTGCGGAACCCGGTGGCACGGTCGATGGCGGGGGAGGACCCCGTGGTGCCCTCGAGCTCGACGATGCGGCACTCCTCGTCGCCCACCTCGTCCGCCAGCCACTGGCCAGCAACTTCACCTTCGTGGACCAGATCTGAGCCCACGGCGGTCAGGTAGAGATCGTCCGAGCTGTCCACGCGGCGGTCGAGCAGGACGACCGGGATCTCGGCCTCGGCGGCTTCCTCCAGGACGCTGTCCCAACCGGTCGCGACGACCGGGGCGAGCAGGATCGCGTCCACCCCTTGCGCGACGAAGGACCGGATGGCGGCGATCTGGTTTTCCTGGCGCTGCTGCGCGTCGGAGAAGCGCAGGTCGATCCCGCGCTCTTCGGCCTGCTGGCGCGTGAGCGTGGTTTCGGCGGCGCGCCAGCCGGATTCGGAGCCGATCTGCGAGAAGCCCACGGTCTGGGCTTGTGCCGAAACGGCGCCGAGGATGATGGCGGTCGTGGTCAACAATGTCTTCATTGGTCTCTCTCCCTTTAAGTGTCATGGGCGCGGTGGGCGGCCCATAGGGGGCCGTTCGCGCGGTTCGGCGTCTCTCTCCCCCCCGGCTACCCGGGGGCCTCCTGCCACGGCGCGCCGGACGCTATAGGCCCGGACGCGCCGTCTCGCTCCCGCGGCACGGATGCCGCGGATCTTCAGTGGCTGTCCTTCGGGACCTCGTTCCCGCGGCAGCCTTTGAGGAAGTCGAAGTCGGCGCCGCTCTCGGCGCCCTCGACATGATCGTGAAAGAGCCTGGCGTAGCCGCTGGCGGGCGGCGGTTCGGACCGCGTCCAGGCCTTCAGCCGGTCCTGCAACTCAGCTTCCGGGATGTCGAGATGCAGGCGCCGGCCAGGCACGTCGAGCTCGATCATGTCGCCGCTGCGGACCACTGCGAGAGGGCCGCCCACCGCCGCTTCGGGCGCGGTGTGCAGAACGACGGTGCCGTAGGCGGTGCCCGACATGCGCGCGTCCGAGATCCGGACCATGTCCGTGATGCCGCGGCGCAGGACCTTGGGCGGCAGGCCCATGTTCCCCACCTCGGACATCCCCGGATAGCCTCTCGGTCCGCAATTCTTCAGCACCATGACGCAGGTCTCGTCGATGTCGAGATCCTCGTCGGCGATGCGCGCCTTGTAATCGTCGATATCCTCGAAGACGACGGCGCGGCCCCTGTGCTTCATCAGCTCCGGGCTGGCCGCGGAGGGCTTCAGGACCGCCCCGTTCGGCGCAAGGTTCCCGTGCAGGACAGCGATGCCGCCCGAGGCCGTGAGCGCCCGCTCGACCGGCAGGATCACGTCGTCGTTCCAGTTCACCGCGTCCGAGACCTCGTCCCAGATCCGTCCGCCCGACACCGTCAGCGCGTCCTTGTGCAGCATGCCGGCCTCGCCGAGGCGCCTGAGGACCACCGGCAGGCCGCCGGCATAGAAAAACTCCTCCATGAGGTACTTGCCCGACGGCATGAGGTTCAGAATCGTGGGCACGTCGCGGCCAAGCCGGTCCCAGTCCGACAGCGTGAGGTCGACACCTACGCGGCCGGCGAGCGCGAGGACATGCAGCACCGCGTTGGTCGAGCCGCCGATGGCGCCGTTGCAGCGGATCGCGTTCTCGAAGGCTTCGCGGGTCAGGATGTCGGACGGCTTCAGGTCGTCCTTCACCATCTGCACGATCCGGCGGCCGGTGAGCTGCGCCATCACCCGCCGCCGCGCATCGACGCCGGGGATCGCCGCATTGCCGGAGAGGGCCATGCCGAGCGCCTCGGCCATCGAGGCCATGGTCGACGCGGTGCCCATCGTGTTGCAGGTCCCCGAGGAGCGGGACATGGCCTGCTCCGCCTCGAGGAACTCCTCCTGCGTCATCTTCCCGGCCTTGATGTCCTCGGACATCTGCCAGAGCGCCGTGCCGGAGCCGACGCGCTCGCCGCGGAACCAGCCGTTCAGCATCGGCCCGCCGGTGACGACGATGGAGGGGATGTCGGTCGAGGCCGCGCCCATCATCAGCGACGGGGTCGTCTTGTCGCAGCCGACGAGAAGGACTGCGCCGTCGATCGGCTGCGCGCGCATCGTTTCCTCGACGGCCATCGCGGCGAGGTTGCGGTACATCATCGCCGTGGGGCGGAAGGTGTTCTCCGACGCGGAGAAGACCGGCACCTCGACGGGGAAGCCGCCGGCCTCCCAGATCCCCGCCTTCACCTTCTCGGCAAGCTCGCGCAGATGGCCGTTGCAGGGGGTGAGCTCGGACCACGTGTTGAGGATGCCGATGACCGGGCGCCCGTCGAACAGGTCATGGGGGTAGCCCTGATTCTTCAGCCAGCCGCGGTGATAGATGTTGTCGCGGCTGACGCCGCCGTACCATTCCTGACTTCTGAGCCGTCTGGGCCATTCGGCGGGTTCAAAGCTCATCACAGCACCCGGATATCTGTCAGGGGTTCGCGCGTTTCGGCCTGCGGACGGGCGAGGGGGTTGCGCAGCGGAAGCCCGAAGGGGCCGGCCTCGATCTCGAAGATGTCCCCGTCCTCGGCGCTAACGCCGTCCGCGAAGGACAGCGTCGCGGTGCCGAACATGTGGACATGCACGTCGCCCGGCTGCCGGAAGAGGTCGTACTTGAAGTGATGGTGTTCGAGGTTGCGGATCGAGTGGGACATGTTCGCCTCCCCGGACAGGAAGGATTTCTCGAAGATGACCTCCTCGCCGCGACGGATCCGGCTCGTCCCCTCGATGCTGTCCGGAAGCTCGCCGACCAGAAGTTCCGGGCCGACGGCGCAGGGGCGCAGCTTGGAATGGGCGAGGTAGAGGTAGTTCTGCCGCTCGGTGACGTGGTCCGAAAACTCGTTGGCAAGTGCGAAGCCCACCCGCACGGGCATGCCGTCCCGGCCGATCACGTAGAGCCCGGCGATCTCCGGCTCCTCCCCGCCATCGAGGGCGAACGTGGGGCTCTTCAAGGGTCCGCCGGGGGGGACGAGGGCGTGACCTGTGCCCTTGTAGAACCATTCGGGCTGCACGCCCGCCGCCCCGTTGCCGGGCTTGCCGCCCTCGACGCCCATGCGGAACATGCGCATCGAGTCCGTCTCGTCCTCGGGCTTCTTGGAATGCATCGAGGCGCGGGTGGAGGCGGAGCCGAGATGTGTGAGCCCGGTCCCGGTGAGGTGCAGGTGCGCGGGATCGGGATGGGTGAGCGGGGGCAGGAGGCGGCCCTGCGACTGGAGATCCTCGAGGTCCACCGCGCCGTTCAGGCCGAGGGCGAGGATATGGTCCCGGATCGAGGTGCCGGTCCCCGCGGCCTCCATCGCAAGCTCGTAGAGCGAGGCGTCCGACTTGACCTCGTAGGCCTCCGATCCCTCACGGGCGACGACCTGCGGGCGGCCCGCCTCGCCAATGTACTGAGAGAGCAGCATGGCCCTTATCCCTTTTTCTTGTTCATGACGTCGAAGATCACGGCGGCCAGGAGCACGAGGCCCTTGATCACCTGCTGGTAGTCGATCCCGATCCCGAGGATGGACATGCCGTTGTTCATCACGCCCATGATGAAGGCGCCGATGACGGCTCCGACCACGGTTCCGACACCGCCGGCCATGGAGGCGCCTCCGATGAAGACAGCCGCGATCACGTCGAGTTCGAAGGTCGCGCCGGCCTTCGGCGTCGCGGTGTTGAGGCGTGCGGCGAAGACGAGGCCGGCAAGCGCCGCCAGCATTCCCATGTTGGCAAAGGTCAGGAAGGTCAGGCGCTTTGCGTTGATGCCCGAGAGCATGGCCGCCTTCTCGTTGCCGCCGATGGCGTAGATGCGCCGGCCCGTCGTGGTGCGGCTCGTGACGAAGGAATAGATCGCGATCAGCAGCGCCATCACGATGAAGACGTTGGGCAGGCCCCGGAAATCGGCCATCAGCCAGCTCATCCAGGTGATCCCGATGAAGACGATGGCGGTCTTGGCGGCGAAGAAGGCGAAGGGCTCCTCCGGCGCGCCGGTCTTCGCCTGCGCCGCGCGGTTCCTCAGCGCCAGGAGCGTCAGGCCGACCGCCACGGCGAGGCCGATCAGGAAGGACATCAGGTTGAATCCCTCCATGGCGAAGAGGTCCGGCAGGAAGCCCGAGGAGATGAGCTGGAATTGCGGCGGGAAGGGGCCGACCGACTGGCCCGCGAGGAGCCACAGCGTCAGGCCCTTGAAGACCAGCATTCCCGCGAGCGTCACGATGAAGGAGGGGATGCGGAAATAGGCGATCCAGAACCCCTGCGCCATGCCGATCACCGCGCCGGCGGCGAGACAGACGACGGCGGCGACGGGGTAGGGCACGTCCCAGTTCACGATCATCACCGCCGCGAGCGCGCCGATGAAGCCGAGGACGGAGCCGACGCTGAGGTCGATATGCCCGGCGACGATCACGAGGAGCATCCCCACCGCCATGATGACGATGTACGAGTTCTGCAGCACCAGGTTCGTCAGGTTCACCGGCTTGAGGAGGATCCCGCCCGTCGCGACCTGGAAGAAGGCCATGATGGCGATCAGCGCGAAGAGGATGCCGTATTCGCGCAGGTGCCCCTTCAGAAAGCGCCAGCTGGCACGCGCCTGTTCTCCGGCGGGCCGATCGGCCGTTTCATCGACGATCTGGCTCATTGCACACGGTCTCCGGATTTGATGATGCGGGCCATGATCTTCTCCTGGCTGGCTTCGGCCGTGGGCATCTCGCCCACGAAGCGGCCTTCGTTCATGACGTAGAGGCGGTCGGTAATTCCGAGGAGCTCCGGCATCTCCGACGAGATGACGATGATCGCCTTGCCGCTGGCGGCGAGGTCACGGATCACGGTGTAGATCTCGAATTTCGCGCCGACGTCGATGCCGCGCGTCGGCTCGTCGAGGATCAGCACGTCGGGATCGGCGAAGAGCCACTTGGACAGCACGACCTTCTGCTGGTTGCCGCCCGAAAGGTTCACCGTCTCCTGCTCGATGGAGCTCGACTTGATGTTAAGCCGCCCGCGATAGCGCTCCGCCACCTCCGCCTCTCGCGCGCCGTTCACGACGACGCCGTCGGCGACCGCGTCCAGCTTAGCGAGCGGCACGTTCCGGCGGATGGTTTCGTCGAGGACGAGGCCGTAGGTCTTGCGGTCCTCGGTGGCATAGGCGAGCCCGGCATTGATCGCCGAGCGCACGGTTGAGAGGTCCGCCACGTGGCCGTTGATCTTCGCGGTGCCGCTGATGTCCCGGCCGTAGGAGCGGCCGAAGAGGCTCATGGCAAGTTCTGTGCGGCCCGCGCCCATCAGCCCGGCGATGCCGACCACCTCGCCGTGGCGGACGTGGAACGAGACGTCCCTGACGACGACGCGGTCCGTCTGCACCGGATGATGGACGGTCCAGCCCGTGACCTCCATCGCCACCTCGTCGCGGATCTGCGGGTCGCGTTCGGGGTAGCGGTCGTTCAGCGACCGTCCAACCATGTCGCGGATGATGTCGTCCTCGCTGATGCCGTCCTTGCAGTCGAGGCGGGCCACGGCGCCACCGTCGCGCAGGACGGTGATCGTGTCCGCCACCTGCCGGATCTCGTTGAGCTTGTGGCTGATCAGGATCGAGGTGACGCCCTGCTTGCGCAATTCGGCGAGGAGGGCGAGGAGCTTGTCGCTGTCCTGCTCGTTGAGCGACGAGGTCGGCTCGTCGAGGATCAGCAGGCGCACGTCCTTGGACAGGGCCTTGGCGATCTCCACGAGCTGCTGCTTGCCGAGGCCGAGATCGGCGACCGTCGCCTTGGGGCTTTCCTTCAGACCGACGCGCGCCAGGAGGTCCGCCGCGCGCATCTCCGTCCGGCGCCAGTCGATGATGCCGCGCTTGGCGCGCTCGTTGCCCATGAAGATGTTCTCCGCCACGGACAAAAGCGGGATCAGGGCGAGTTCCTGATGAATGATGATGATGCCGCGGCTCTCGCTGTCGCGGATGCCGCGAAACGACTGGACCTCGCCGTCGTAGAGGATGTCGCCGCTGTAGGAGCCGTGCGGATAGACGCCCGACAGTACCTTCATCAGGGTCGATTTGCCGGCGCCGTTCTCGCCCACGAGGGCGTGGATCTCACCTTCTTCCACCTTCAGGTTCACCCGGTCGAGCGCCTTCACACCGGGAAATTCCTTGGTGATGTCGCGCATCTCGAGCAGCGTCGCCATGGCGGAATCCTTGAAGAAGAGACACCGGGTCCCGCGGGAAAGTGCCCGCCGGCCGGGGATGAAGGTGGGGGAGCCGAAGTGCGGGGCCGGGGTGGCCGGGGGCCGGGCGGCATCCGGTGCCGCCCGGCGCGACCGTCACTCGATCTGGTCTTCGGTGTAGTAGCCGCCGCCCACGAGGACGTCCTGCCAGTTGCTTTCCGTCACCGGAACCGGCTCCAGAAGGTAGGACGGCACGACCTTGACGCCGTTGTCGTAGGTCTCGGTGTCGTTGATCTCCGGCTCGCCGCCCTGCAGGAGCGCATCGACCATGCCCACGGCTACGCCGGCGAGTTCCCGGGTGTCCTTGAAGATGGTGGAATACTGCTCGCCGCGCACGATCGCCTTGATCGAGGGGATCTCCGCGTCCTGACCGGTGACGATGGGCATCTCCATGTCGCCCGAGCCGTAGCCCACGCCCCTCAGCGAGGAGATGATGCCGATGGAGAGCCCGTCATAGGGGGACAGGACGCCGTGCACCGTCTCGTCGGTGTAGTTGGCGGACAGAAGGTTATCCATCCGCGCCTGCGCGACGGAGCCGTCCCAGCGCAGCGTGCCGACGGTATCCATCCCGGTCTGACCGGACACGATGTTGATGCGGCCGTCGTCGATCAGCGGTTGCAGGACGGACATCGCGCCATCGTAGAAGAAGTACGCGTTGTTGTCGTCGGGGCTGCCGCCGAAGAGCTCGACGTTCCAGGGCTCGGCATCGGGGAAGCGCTCCTCGAGACCCTCGACGAGCGTGTTGGCCTGCTGCACACCGACCTGGAAGTTGTCGAAGGTGGCGTAGTAGCTGACATCGCCCGAGTCGCGGATCAGCCGGTCATAGGCGACGACCGGGATATCCATCGCGGCCGCGTTGGCTAGCGCGTTCGTCAGCGTGGTGCCGTCGATCGCGGCGATCACGAGGGCATCGACGCCCTTGGTGATCATGTTCTCGATCTGGGCGAGCTGGTTGGGGATATCGTCTTCGGCATATTGAAGGTCGGTCGCGTAGCCGGCCTCCTCGAACTGCCGGACCATGTTCTCGCCGTCGGCGATCCAGCGGGCCGAAGACTTGGTCGGCATGGCGATGCCGACGGTGCCCTGATCCTGTGCGTAAGCGGGCAGCGCCAGAAGCGCAGCCATCGCGGTGGCGCCAAGGGCGCGTCGCGTGAGTTTCATGTTGTCCTCCCTTCGCCGGAGCGGATCGTGCGCCGGCTTCTCCCGGGCACGCGACGTTGCGCGGCCCGATACAACCCTTGCCCTTTACGCAGATACATAACAAATTCCGATTGTGCGCTTCGATATACCGAAAATGATATGAGCAGCTCGGACCGCCCCAGATCTACCGCCGCCCCGGACCTCGTCCGCGGGGGGCTCAAGTTTTCCCAGCTCCGGCTGATGTCCGCGCTCCGTGAGCATGGCCGGATCGGCGCGGCGGCGAGCCATGTGGGCATGACTCAGCCAGCCGCCTCCCGGCTTCTGGCGCAGCTGGAGCCCCTTGTCGGAACGCCCCTCTACATCCGGCACCCGCGGGGGATCGAACTGACGGAAGCGGGTCGCATCCTCGCCGATCAGGCGACGGAGACGCTGAAGGGGCTCGACCGCGCTCATCAGAAGATGGAGGGGCTGAAGGGCGGCATTCGGGGCCATGTGCGTGTCGGCTCGGTGACTGGACCGTCCCTTGAACAGCTCTTGCCGGTACAGCGCGAGGTGCGGCTGGCCTATCCCGAGATCGAGGTGACGGTGCAGGTGGACACCTCGGACCGTCTCGCCGAGGCGCTCCTTGCCGACAATCTCGATTTCTACATCGGCCGGGTCCCGGATGCCGCCGATGCCCGTCCCTTCGCCATCGACATGATCGGACCGGAGCCGATCAGTCTTCTGGTGCGCCTCGCCCATCCCCTGACGCGCAAGGCGGACGCGACGCTGAAAGACTGCCTCGACTACGACTGGGTGATGCAGCCGCCCGGCGGGCTGCTGCGCCGGACGGCGGAGAACTATCTTCTGTCGAAGGGTCTGAGCGTGCCGTCGCGCGTGGTCAGCACGACCTCGATCCTCTTCACGCTCGCCCTCGTCAACGAGACGAACGCCATCGCGCCGATCGCGAGCGCTGTGTGCCGCTTCTTCATCGAACGGGCGGCGCTCGGCAGCCGGCTCGCGATCCTGCCCGTCGCGGAGGACATCGCGGTCGAGGATTTCGGCATCGTCTCCCGGGCCGGTGCGGCCCTGACGCCCGCGGCCGACCGCTTCATGACCCTCCTGCGCGCCCGCTCAAGAGCTCAGGACTAACCGGCGGTCCGCAGTGGGCAGGGCGGGGCAGGGCGGACATGCCGCCCGTCCGCCGGTCTCAGCTCATCACGCGGGGCACCCGGACGTCCCAGTCGAGATCGCGTACCAGCTCCCCGCCGCTCCACGCGCGCAGCCGCGCCTCGATCCGGAAATGGGTCGCGTCGCCCGTCAGGCGCGTATCCGTCTCCGTCCGCACCTCCCACCCATCGCGGCTCATCTCATGGATCCACGTCACCTCGCCCTCGGCGGAGAGGGGATCGCCGGGCAGGATCGTGTAGATCTCGCGCCCCTCGGCGGAGTGGCGGAACTCCTGTGCCGAGATCACCGCGTCCCCCTCGTGGTCCCGCACTTCGATGGTCAGGCGGCCGGTATCGCGGTCCTCGGTGACGGTCCATTCGGCCTTGGGTGCTGCTTCGAACGACATGTCGAGTGGCGCGCCCGCGCGCGGCGGGTCGAAATCGGGCGCCGTGTCCACATTCGCCTCCCGCAGGGGGAGGGTGAGGGACGATGCCGCCGGCAGGACCGTGAGACGGACCGGCTCGGGGACGGGCCAGGCGATCGGGAAGTAGCTCGTCGAAAGGCCCAGGCGGATGCGATGCCCGGCCCGGAAGATCTGGGCGACATGCTTGAACGGAACCGAGACGGTGTAGTCGCGCCCCGGCTCCAGCGCCTCCGGCGTTTCGTGGCTGCTCCGGTGGTTCAGGTTCAGCAGGCCATAGCTCACCCGCGTCGCCGCGCCGTCCGGGGCCACGTCCATCAGGCGCACGGCCACCTGAGCCACCGGGCGATCCACCCGGAAGGTGAGGGTCAGGGCGGCGGCGCCGGCGATGGCGAGATCGGCCTCGAGCGGGGCCGTCTCGAAGGTCAGGCTCCCGGCGTCGTCGCGGCGCTGGTCTCCGGGCTGGTCTCCGGGATGGGCGTAGGAACACCACTTCCCCCCCTGCATCCCTGTCCAGAGCGGAGAGGCGATCGTCAGGGGTGCGTCCGGCGCGCCCTCGGTCCCGAGCGATCCGTCAGAGCCAAGAGGATAGGTGGCCGGCGTCACATTGGGGGAGGGCCAGGCGGGCTCGGTGATCCAGTGGCCCTCGCGGACGTCGTAGTGAGAGCGCGGCTCCGCGTGGTCCTGCAGGAACAGGCGCAGCGGCGGCTCGTCCATTATGCCGGTCTCCTCGCCCTTCAGCCACTGGTCCCACCAGCGCGTCTCCTCCGTGAGCCAGTCGATGGCGGGGCCGGGGGCGCCGAGATAGGGATACTTGTGGGACCACGGGCCGACGATGCCCTTGGCGGGAGAGCGCAGGTTCTGGACGAGGCGGAAGACCGAGTTGCAGTAGCCGTCCGCCCAGCCGCTGACCGCATAAACCGGCACCTCGACGTCGTCCCAGTTCTCGCAGATGGAGCCGTGCTTCCAGAAGGCGTCCCGCGTTGGGTGGCGCATCCATTCCTCGAGCCAGAGGCCGGACTGGTCGAGCCGCGCCTCCCACATTTCCCGCCAGCGCGCGCCGACATGGGCGGGATCGGGCGGAAGCGTATTGATGCCGAACATGACCGACGCCCAGGAGAGCTGGTCGCCGAGAAGCGCACCGCCCATGTAGTGGATGTCATCGGCGTAGCGGTCGTCGGTGGAGCAGATCGTCACGACGGCTTTCAGTGCGGGGGGCCGCAGGGCCGCGAGCTGAAGGCCATTGAAGCCACCCCAGGATATCCCGACGATACCGACGCCGCCGTCGCACCAGTCCTGCGCCGCGATCCAGGCGATGGCGTCGCAACCGTCCTGCAGCTCGATGTCGGTGTACTCGTCGGTCATCACGCCGTCCGACTCGCCGGTTCCGCGGATGTCGAGCCGGACATAGGCGTAGCCATGCCCCGCGAGCCAGGGCGCGCGGGCGGCGTCCCGCTCCAGCGTCTTGTCGTTCTTGCGGTAGGGAATGTACTCGAGGATTGCGGGGACCGGCCGGTCAGCGGCGTCCTGCGGCATCCAGATCCGCGCGGCGAGGCGGGTGCCGTCCGGCATCGGGATCTCGACGTGCTCGAGTTCGCGCACGTCGCGCGGCATGTCCGTGTCGATCTTCATGGGTCAGCGATCCGGTCAGGGAAGGGCGGGGGCATGGACCTTATCCGCGCCCCCGGCTCCGAAGTCCATCCACCGCGCTGCTCCCGAAGAGCCTGCGCCTACTCGACGATGTCGGCGAACTCGTAGTTGAGCTTCTTCATTACCTGCTCGTAGTTCCACAGCAGCTTGGACTGCTTTCCGGCCCCCATCCAGACGGAGGCGACGGCGTAGCTGTAGGCGTCCTGTTCGGGCAGTTCCGAAAGCATCATGTTCTTCGACACATAGGAGACGATACGGGCGCCCTCCACGGTCTCGGCGGCGACTTGAACCTCCGCCGCCGAGGGGGCGCGGGCGACGCGGGCATCGCGGAAGAAGACCCTGTAGAAGAACTCCGCCGCGACGCTCTCGGGGCCTTCGCCCTTCGGCATGTCGGGCGCCCGGCCGAGGCCGAGATCGATGGTTACCTGCTGGTGCGATACGCCGTCGACCATCTCGAAGAGGTCGCAGTGCGACTGCGCGATGCGGGTGTTGATCTCCAGCAGCCAGATCCGGTCCTGAACCTCGTCCCAGTAATACTCGATGTTGAAGCCCGCATTGTCGTAGCCGATATGGCTCATGATCGTGCGGGTGATCTCCCACATCTTTTCCTGAACGCGGGCGGGCAGGGTCGAGGGATAGAGGTAGTAGAAGAAGCTGAGCACCTGCGGGTAGCGGATCGAATCCACCGTGCCGTAGGGCACCACGTTGCCATCATGCACATAGCCCTCGACGGTGCATTGGCGCCCGCCGATGACCTGCTCGGCCATGCAGTAATGGCCCTCAACGGCGCGGATGTCCTCCGGCAGGTCGGCTTGCGCGAGGACGTGGTCGAAGGGCTCGCCAATGGTGCGGATCTCTGCGCGGAGCTTCTCGATCGCAAAGTCGAAGTCCTCGGGGCTGTCGATCCGGAAGCCGAGGCGCGAGCCGGAGGACTTGATCGGCTTCACGAAGAACGGGAAGCGCAGATCCGCTTCGCCGATCTTGGACAGCGCGTCGTCGTCGAACGGATCGAATGCTGTGAACTTCGGGATGTGGTCCGGGATCGCTTCGCGCATCACGCACCGGGACCAGAACTTGTGCTCACACTTCAGCAGCGCCTCGAGAGAGGTCTGCTTCGTGCCGTATTCCCGGCAGAGGATCGGAAGCATGGTCGAGACAGGAAAGTCGATATAGCCGACGATGGCGTCTATCGATCCACCGAAGGCGTCGAGCGTCCCGCGCGCCTCGTCGAGCATCGCGGGGATGTCGAAGTCCTGCGTGTCGGAGACCTGCGCTGGCGTCAGCAGCTGGTGGAATTCGACGTCCTCCACGCCGCGCAGGCGCTTCAGCCGCTCGGCGTTGTGATCGTTCAAGCCGATGACGAACACGTTTTTCGTCATGTTACCCCCCTCTGGTACGGGTCCCGCGAGATGCGGGCCCGTTTCTTTTGATTTGGTTGTGTCGCGTGGCCGCTCAGGTTCGCGCCAGATCGGCCTGTTCGCCGTAGCTGCGCCCCTTGAGCCGCGCGGTCGTCCCTTCGATGTCATCGACGAGAAGAAGGAGGAAGTCCCCCTCTTCCGCGAGATCGATGGCCCGCTCGACGGCGTCAGCCTCGCTCATGATCACCTCGACGCGACCGGCAGATCCCGCCTCGCGCGCGCCGTCGGAAATCAGCGTGGCGACCTCGCCCTCTGCCCGCCCCCGCGCATCGCTTTCGTAGACGAAGACCACGTCGCACATGGCGGCAAGCTGCGCGCCGAGGCCTTTGAGATCCTCGTCCCTGCGATTGCCGGGCGCGGTGGAGACGGCAATCTTGCGCTGCGTTCCGAGACCGTTGACCAGCGGCTCCAGCGCCTGGAGCGCAGGAACGTTGTGGCCGTAGTCGATCAGGCACTTCACCCCGTCCGCCTCGAAGTAGTTCGTGCGGCCCGGCATCTGCGCCGGGGTGGGGTGGAACGTCATCAGGCCAGCGCGGATGTCATCGATCTCGAGGCCATGGGCAAGGGCGACGGCCGACGCCGCCATCGCGTTCTGGATGTTGAAGGGCGCATGCCCCTCGAAGGTGATCGGAACGTCGTTGATCTCGGCGATCTCTACGGTGACCTTGCCGCGCAACAGGACGATCCAGCCGTTGCGCACGGTCAGCACCATGCCAAGCTCGCTCAGATGCTGGACGAGGTCCGGATTGTCGGGATCCATCGTGAAGTAGATGATTTCCCCGCGGGACCAGTAGGTGCCATGTTCCATGACGAGCGGGTCGTCCGCGTTGAGGACGCAGAAGCCGCCCTCCGACTTGCGCTTGACCGCATCGACCACGACCGTCTTGCAGCGGGCGAGTTCCTCCAAGGTATGGATGTCCCGCTCGCCGAGATGGTCGGACGCGATGTTGAGAAGGACGCCCACATTCGCCTCGTCGAAACCGAGGCCCCGGCGCATGATGCCGCCGCGGGCGACCTCGAGAACCGCATGTTCGACGGTCGGCTCGCGCAGGACGGCCTGCGCCGCCGCGGGGCCGGAATAGTCACCGCGGAGGATGACGTGGTTGTCGATCTCCACAGTTCCCGTGCACCCCATGCCGACGGACTTGCCGGCCTGCCGCAGAAGGTGGGTGGTCAGGCGCGTCGTCGTCGTCTTGCCGTTCGTGCCCGTGATCGCGGTGATCGGAATGCGGCCGTCATCGGTGGGATCGGGGAATAACATCTCCACGACCGCCTCGCCCACTTCGCGCGGTTTGCCATGGGTGGGGGACATGTGCATCCGGAAGCCCGGGCCGGCATTGACCTCGACGATCCCGGCGGACTGCTCCTCGAGCGGACGGGATACGGTCTCGCACAGAAGATCGATGCCGATCACGTCGAGCCCGATCATACGGGCAATCCTCTCCATGGTGAAGCGCACGTCGGGGTGGACCTCGTCGGTGAGATCGGTCGCCGTGCCGCCGGTGGAGATGTTCGCGGTGGATTTGAGGAACGCCACCTCTTTCTCGGCGAGCACCGTGTCGAGCGAATAGCCCGCCTGGTCCAGCATCCGCTCGGTCTGTTCATCCACGACGATCTGCGTGAGGAGATTCTCGTGCCCCACGCCACGACGGGGATCGGCGTTCTCCGCGTCGATCAGCTCACGGATCGTGCGGCTGCCGTCGCCGGTGACATGGGCGGGACGGCGGCGGGCAGCGGCGACGAGCTTGCCGCCGATCACCAGCATCCGGTGATCCTCACCCTTGATGTAGCTCTCGACGATGACGCCGGCATAGTCATCCCGCGCACGGGCAACGGCGGCCTCGTAGCCGGACTTCAGATCCTCCAGCGACGCGATGTCCGTTGTGACGCCGCGGCCGTGATTGCCCGAAAGCGGCTTGGTGACGACCGGCCAGCCGATCCACTCCGCTGCCGTCTGCGCCTCTTCCCAGGAATAACACGTCTCCCCGCGGGGCACCGGGATGCCGGCATCGCCGAGGATCTGCTTGGTCCATTCCTTGTCGTCGGCGATGGAGTGACCGATGATGCCGGACGCATCCGTGACCGTCGCCTGAAAGCGCCGCTGCCGGATGCCGTATCCCAGCTGCGTGTAGCTCGTGCCCTCGGTGAGATTGTAGGCGGGAATGTTCCGCGCCTTGGCGGCCGCGACGATGGAGCCGGTGGACGGGCCGAGCGCGTGAGCGTCCCGCACCTCCTTCAGCTTGTCGATATGCGGCTGAAGGTCGACCTCCTCGCTGTCGTAGAGCTTGCGGACGATCTCCACCGCCGCTTCGCCGGCTGCAAGGCCGGTGGCCTCGTCCCGGTAGCGGTAGATGACATGGTAGATGCCCTTGTCGTAGCTGTCGACGGACTTGCCGTAGCCCACCGAGAAACCGACGAGGTTCTGAAGTTCGATCGCGACGTGTTCGACCATGTGGCCAGCCCACGTGCCGTTCCGAACCCGCTGAAGGAAACCGCCCGGCTCGCCGATCGAGCAGCGATGATCGTGGATTGTGGGGATGAGTGCCTCGAGCCGGTCCGCTATCCCCTCGACCTTGTCGCTTGGCCGCTCCTCCAGGTCTTGAATGTCGAGCCGCATGTAGATCGCTTGGTAGCGGCTGTAGTAGTTCGGCCCGCGGAGTGCGCGGTGGTCAAGAATATGCAATACTTTGCTCCAGGCCCAGTGCCTTTAGCTCGTCCGGTCCGAGAACCCGTCTGGTTCCCATATCGAAGCCGTAGCCGTTCACGAGCGCGTGCATCTTAACGTTGGAGACCGCCACGGGTTCCCCGTCGTGAAGTTCGAACACGTTGGAGCCGCCGATGTCGGAACTGTCCACGAGGATGACATGGCCGGGCCCGAGGGCGCGCATGATGTTCCCGTCGAAATGCACACCGGCATTCTCGCCGAGGCCGACGCCCAGGTATTCGGGGTTCGTCGTTCCGACCTCCATGAGCCGGGAGAACCGGCCGCGCTCCAGGAAGTGCGTGTCGATGATGACGTCTTCGACGAACCCGAAGCCGGCGGTCATCTTGACCGCGCCCTTGCGGAGCGAGTCGTCCGGCGAGCCGCCATAGACCATGGTGCGGGACTGGCAGGCCGCACCAGCGCTCGTCCCGGCAATAACGGCGCCGTCCGTCCGGCGCTCGCGGATTGCGTCCAGCGCGGCGGAGGCGCCGAGAACGTTCGTCAGCCGCATCTGGTCCCCGCCCGAGAGGAAGACGATATCGGACCGCTGGATCATCGCGACGAATTCATCCGCTTCGGCATCCTTGCGGTCCCGTATGCGAACGTCGAGAACCTCGGCCGCGCCGAAAAGCCTGAACGCGTCCTCGTATGCGGCGTAGACGTCTTCCGGAATACTGCTGGCGGTGGTGATGACCCCGACGACGGGCGCCTCCTTGCCCGAGAGGGAAACAACGTGGCGCAGGATCTGGGCTTCGGACGCCTTGTCCTCCGCGCCCCCGATGGCCACGAGAGGCCCCTGCATCTTCACCTTGGCATTCATGTTCATCACCCGGGGCCCCCGTGACGCGCGTCTTGCGACGTTCAACTCTCTGGAACGTCTATCAGTATGGGATTAAGCAAAGACTGAAAACTGCAACATCCCGGCGGCGCGATGCGCGGATGTCACATCTCGGTGCGGCATTGCCGGTCATCTCGCCTGATTTCCGGGCGGCGGAAGGACAAGAGACGATGGCGGGCGACACTGAATACACCCTGGTTATTCATGGCGGTGCGGGCGTCCTTCCGCGCGAGCGGATGACGCCGGAGCGCGAGGCCGAGACACGCGCGGCGCTCGACCGTGTGCTCGCCGCGGGCGAGGAGGTCCTGAAAACAGGCGGCTCCGCGCTCGACGGCGTGACGGCGGCGGTGACGGCGCTGGAGGACGAACCGCTCTTCAATGCCGGGCGGGGAGCGGTCTTCACCAGCGGTGGCAAGCACGAGATGGACGCCGCGATGATGGATGGCCGGGACCGGTCCGCCGGCGCCGTCGCCGGGATCTGCGGGCCGCGGAACCCCATTACTCTGGCCCGGCTGATCAAGGACCGCACGCCCCACGTTCTGATGATCGGCGAGGGGGCAGTCGCGATCGCCCGCGAGGCCGGCCTCCCCTTCGAGGGGGACGCCTACTTCTTCACCGAGGAACGCTGGGACAGCCTGCAGGAGACCCTGCGGATGGAGGCCGAGGGCACGCTCGACGACGATCCCGCCCGGCGCCACGGCACCGTGGGCGCGGTCGCGCGAGACAGCTTGGGCAACCTCGCCGCGGCGACCTCCACCGGCGGCATGACGGCCAAGCGCCCCGGCCGCGTCGGCGACACTCCGATCGTCGGAGCGGGAACCTTCGCCTGCAACCGCACCTGTGCGATTTCCGCCACCGGGGACGGCGAGGCCTTCCTTCGCCTTTCGGTCGCCCATGAGATCGACGCGCGGATGCGGCTGATGGGGGAGACGCTTGAAGCCGCCGCCGGCGCCGTCATCGGCACGGACCTGACGGAAATCGGCGGAAGCGGCGGGCTCATCGCCGTGGGCCGGGACGGGGAGATCGCAGTGCCGTTCAACTGCGAGGGCATGTATCGCGGCTGGAGCCGTTCCGGCACAAGAGAGACCGCGATCTACTGACGCTCACCTTGCGAAGGCGACCAACACGAGGGCGATGCTGATGAATGCGGGGAAAGCGGCGTTCAGTGGCATGCGGTGCTGGATCAGTGTGAACGTCGCGGACATCATCACGCCGAAACCGAGCGCCGCACCCGCAAATCGGGTCGGCGGGAAGACGAGCAGCGCTGCGGTCACGAGTTCCAGCGCGCCGGTGATCCAGTGCATCCAGATGGGCAGCCCTACCAGCGCGTAGCGTCCGCGAAAGGATGCGGACGACGCGAAGTTCATGACCGCAATGACCACGAAGAACGCGGCAAGCGTGTAGACCAACAGCGATACCATGCGGCGAAGTACTCACGTCCCTTCTGTACGCAACGGCGTACAGTCCGGGTTTCAAGGATGGGCTCGTTTAAGAACTTATTTTAGCAGGGTTCAATTCACAATCGAATGTTGAGCGCCGCGGCGCGGACTTCAACCCCTGAGGAGGGCTCGGTCTCCCTATTGGTCAGAGGGGTTCAGTTCAGGAAAGCCGTAGGGTCAGGTTAGTCGCATTCCGAAGCCTGAAACCTCCCACTATCGCACGACGAAGTGGACCAACGACATCGCCTCTCTCAAACGACGTGGCTCCCGTTCGATCTGGTTCAATCCAGAGATGGAGTGGTGCGCAGTCAGGACCGGCAGGCGCGGCCGTACGACAGGATGGTGAAGGTCCGCTCGCCGCCGGTGTCAGCCGTGCTGATGCCGGGCTCCGGGCTCCTCGCGCTGATCTCGGTCCTCGCGCAGCGCCCGCCGCGGGTCAGGACCCGCCGCCGCGCCATAGATTTCTGTAGCGTTCGAGACTGCCTTCGAGATGCGCCTCCATCCGGGCTTCGGCGGCGTCCCTGTCTCCATCGATGATGGCGTTCGCGATGGCGGAGTGTTCGGTCACGAGGTCCGGGTTCGGGGTGTAGGGGCGGGGCGGTCCGCCGCCCGATCTCAACTCCACCCGCGGGATGATGCCGGGGCGTATGAGAGCCAGGAATTCGGGGAACCGCCGGTTGTTCGAGGCAAGCGCAATGGCTTCGTGGAAGGCGAAATCCGCCTCGCGCGGCGATACCCCGTCCTCGATGGCGCGGGCGACCGCCTCGTGGGTCTGCTCGATCGCGTCGATCTGGTCCGCCGAGCGCCGGATCGCCGCCAGCCCCGCGGCGCGGATCTCGAAGGCGGAGCGCAGCTCGAAGAGCTCGATCACGCTCGACAGCCGCTCGGTATCGATATCCTCGAACGGCTTCGTGGCGCGCCCCGGCCCGATCGCGTAGACCCCGGAGCCCTTGCGCGCCTCCACCAGCCCGTCGACCCTGAGAAGCGCCAACGCCTCCCGCACCACGGTGCGGCTGACCGAATGGGCCTCCGTCAGCTCCCGCTCGCTCGGCAGACGATCCCCGGCCTTGTATTGGCCGGCCTCGATCTGCGCGCGCAGGCTCTCCGCGATCTGGGTCACGCGCGTTCGCGGCGGGTCCGGGGGCGTCTGGGCATCCATGATGGCGGCGTAGGTCCTGTTCTGTATGACAAGTTGAGACTACCGGGTCGGTGCCACCTTGCCAAGATTGTGCCGGGGACGAAGAGAAAATGCGTTGACGGGCCGAGGCCCGGCCGGCTAACCTGTATTACAGATAACATTTATTGTTATACAGACGCGAAACGGAGGCGAGGTACGTTGATCATCAAGGACGTCACGACAACTGTGTTCCGGCACATGACCCGGCGCCATTCGGACAGCGCCGGCCATGCACATCCGGGGCCGGAGCATCCCGTCGAGGTCGCGCTCCTGACGATCCGCACCGAGGACGGGGACGAGGGATATTCCTTCTGCCCGCCCGAGATCGTCCGGCCGCATGTCCTCGACAAATTCGTGCGCAAGGTCCTGATCGGCAGGATCACCGGGAAGAAATGAGCGCCCGAAGGCGGCAGGAGCGTGCCCGTCAGGTCCTGAACGTAGGGGGCGTGCGTCGCGAGGAGGGGGGCCAGGATCGCCGAGCCGACGAGCAGGGCGAGGACGACGAGGCCGAAGGCCGAGGTCGGCTGCTTCAGAAGGAAGCGCAGGATGTTTCGGGCGACCACCAGCCCTTGCGGGACGGTCCGGCGGGGCGGGCTCTGGGAAAGGGTATCTGACATCACGAGCCGGTCCTGGGATCGAATACGCGGTAGAGAATGTCCGAGATCACGTTCAGCCCGATGAAGATGAGGCCGACGACGAGCACGCAGGTCATCACCGCGTTCATGTCCCCGATCAGGAGGTTCGCGGTCAGGTAGGAGCCGAAGCCGGGCCAGGCGAAGACCGTCTCGATCAGCACGGCGCCTTCGAGCAGCGCGCCATAGGCCAGCGCGACGATGGTGACGAGCTGGACCCGGATGTTGCCGAAGGCGTGGCGCCAGATCGTCTGCCGGTTCGAGAGGCCTTTGACGCGGGCCGTGGTGATGTATTCCTGGTTGATCTGGTCGAGCATGAAGCTGCGGGTCATGCGCGTGATGTAGGCCGAGGAGGAATAGCCGAGGAGGGCGGCGGGCAGCAGGATATGGTTGATCGCGCTGCGGAACACGTCCCACTCGCCGGCCAGCGCGCTGTCGATCAAGAGGAAGTTCGTCCGCTCCGGCACGAGGCCGATATAGAACTGGTCCATCCGTCCGGAGCCACCCACCCAGCCGAGCCAGGCATAGAAGACCAGAAGTCCGATCATGCCGGTCCAGAAGATCGGCATCGAGTGTCCCATGAGGCTGAAGACGCGGATCAGGTGATCCTGCCAGCGATCCTTGTGGACTGCGGCCAGCACGCCGAGCGGAATGCCGACGACGGCACCGAAGAGGATTGCGAAGGTGGCCAGTTCGATCGTCGCGGGCAGGACCCTGAGAATATCCGTCAGCACCGGCTGACCCGTGCGGATGGAGGTGCCGAAATCGAGCGTGAAGACGTCCCGCACGTAGAAGAGAAACTGTTCCCAGACCGGGCGGTCGAGCCCAAGCTGGCGGTAGACCGTCTCGTAGACCTGACGCGTCGCGTCTTCGCCCACGATGGCGCGCACCGGGTCGGACGGCATGATGCGGCCGATCACGAAGGTCAGGATCAGAAGCCCGAACAGAGTGACGAAAATCGACCCGCCCTGGCCCAGAAGCGCGGTCGCGCGTCTGCGATCTGGTATCACGTAGATGTCCTCCCTCACGTCACCGCAGCGGCATCGCGCTGTATGACATGTGGTAGAAACTGTATTACAGGATGAAAGCTGTCAAGCCTTGCCGAGGCTTTGGGCGCGGTTTCGTCCTGGCCTCACCGGTGGCGTGCGGCGTGCGAGCCGAGAACCAGAAGGCCCGGCCAGAGCATGTAGGCCTCGATCTCGAGGTTCTCCCCGAAGGACAGCAGGATGATCGTCATGACGATGCTGAGCGGCAGGCGCCCCTCGGGGGAGCGGGCGGCATCGACGAGCGCGAGACAGGTCTGCCAGGCCAGCGGCACGAGGAGGGCGAGAAGACCGACCATCCCCTTCACGAAGAGCAGGCCCCACCACGTGTGGTGGCTGCCGATTGGCATGTATTCCACGATATGGGCGCCGGGATGCACGGTGCCGTGGCCGAACCAGTAGGCCTCGTTCTCCCACCGCTCCCCGGCAATGCGCTGAAGCGTGGCGCGCACGCGGGTGCTGTCGGCGCGCGCGCCCTTGAACGCCGCGACCCCGTCCATCGCCGCCTGCGCCAGCATCGCCCCGGTCATCGCGAGGGAGGCGGTAAGCGCCGCCAGCGCACCCCACGCCCAGCCCTTGAGGACGAGCGGCATCAGCCGCGGCCCGGCGGTGCAGGCGACGAGGCCGACGAGGCCCATCCGGGATTTCGTGAGCAGGATCATCACCACGCCCGCCGTCACGCCGATCGCGCGCCACCTGATGTTCCGCTCCTCGAGCGCGAAGCAGACCTGCAGCACGCCGAGCAGGGCCGCGAAGGGGGACCAGGGGGCGTAGAACTGCCATCGCGGCGTCCAGCTCGACGGATCCCATGTGAAGAAGTAGACGGAGAAGTACTCCGGCCCCGGCCCGCCGATTGCCTTGAGAGGAGAGGTAAAGATGCGCTCCGGCAGGCCGATATAAGGCGCGGCGAACAGGATCGGCGTGAGGATCAGCGTCCAGAGCCCGAGCCGGCATTGCGCCCGGACGAGAACCTCCCGGCGGATGGGCAGGATCGCCCCCGCAAGCGGGAAGAGCGCGAGGAGCGCCCAGCCCTTGGCCCAGCCGATTGAGGACTTGATGGTCTTCTTCAGGCCCAGCCCCCAGTCGATATGTCCGATCCAGAGCGCGACCAGCATCACCGCCATGCCGAGGATCCACGCCCAGACGAGGGGCGGGATCGGACCCGTCGCCCTCAGGTCCCGCCGGATCGCCGGGCCGAGATAAAGCGACAGCACCGCGAGCCCCCCGAGCAGCCAGGCAAGGACCGGCCCCACCACGTAGAGCGCACCAAGGGCGTAGAAGACCCAGGTGGCGCAGATGGCGCGGTAGACCATCGCCTCGGCGGGGTTGGCCGGGGCAATCATTCCGCCGGCACCGCATGGGGCGCGAGGGGAGCCGCCGTTTCGCTCGGAGTGGTGCCGGCGGAGGGGTCGGGCTTGTCCGCGAGGAGCCTGCCGATCAGCGGCCGGCGGATCCAGCCGAGTAGAAGGCCCATCAGGAGGAACATGGTCGCGGCGACGCCCGCGGCCAGCGCCAGCTTGTCCTTCGGGGAGGACGGCACCTCCGGCAAAGACGGGTTCTCGAGGACCTGCACGAGCGGGTAGGAGGCGTAGAGGTCGGTCTTCGAGGTCTGGGTCCGCGCCATGGCCGAGGCGAAGACGGCCCCTGCGACGGTGAAGTCGCGCTGAAGATCCTCGAGACGTGCGGCCGCCTCGATCAGGTCCATCTTGCGGGCCTCGGAGGCGTCCAGGCGTTCGGTCTGCGCGGCGAGCTCCGCCTCGAGACCGGCCCGCTCCGCCTCGCGGGTGACGAGCCGGCTGAGAAGATCGGCGCGGCTGCCGACATGGCTGAGGTCGAGGCGGTCGATCTGGGCATCCGGAAGGCCGGTCAGGAGGCGGGCGCGGGTCCGCGCGCCCTCCGCCGCCGCCGCGCGGGCGCTGGTCGCAGCGCGGATCGTGGGATGATTGGCGCCACGCTGTCCGCCCGCCTGAGCGAGCGCCGCGGCATGGTCTGCCATCTCGGCGGTCAGGGCGACGAACTCGGTATCGGCGTGGAGCCGGAGCGCGGCGGCCGCGAGGTCCGCGTCGACGTCGAGCGAGGCCTCGAGGGTGCGGACGGCCTCAGCGGCTTCGTCCCGCCGCGCCCGCAGATCCCGGATCGTTCCGGCGAGAGCGCCCGCATCGGCAACGAGCGCGTCGTACTGCGTCGCGGAAATGAGGCCGGTTTCCTTCTGAAGCGCGGAGATCTCCGCCCGCGTGCTCAGAACCGACTGGCGGTACTCCTCGATGGCGGCGCTGCCGCTGGTCTCCCGCTGGGTCAGCTCGTCCGTCCGCAGCGTCTCCACCTCCCGGAAGAACGCCTGAAGCAGAGCGTCGCCCCGCGCCTGCGAGTCTTCGGGCGATGCGCCGGTGACGGAGACGTGGATGAGACCGGTCTGGTCGACGAGATCGACGCGCGGGCTGCCGAAGGCCTGCACCGAGAGACCCAAGCTTTCGGCGGCGCTGCGGCGGATGCGGTCCGCGGCAATCAGGCGCTTGTAGGTCTCGGTCGGGCTGACCGAATTGCTGGCGAACGGGGAACTCGCGAAGGAGGAGGCCTGCCCGATACTGTCGAGATTGACCGAGGCGGACGCGCCCGCGCCGGGCAGGATCAGCGACATCGACGAGGTGTACCGAACGGGCGCGGTCTTCAGGTAGCTCGCGATGGGCGTCCAGATGCAGACCGCGCCGAGCGCGAAGACGCCGGCATAGCGGGGCAGGCGGCCGAGATCGGACACCCGGCCCCCCTTCAGGAGGCGGACCGGCGAGAGTTGACGGATCGGCGTCCGCACGAGCGCCGGAACGGGCGGCACGGCGGAGCGGATGGATGAGCGAAAGATGGTGCGTGTCATGGGCGAGGTCTCCTCGCCGCCACACTATCGCTCTCTGTTGCCGCCTGCGCGTGCCGGTGGGGATAGCGCCGGGCCCCGGCCGTATCGCCCCCTATCCGGAGGGATAGCTCAGAAGAGGCCGGCGTCCTTGGCGATCATCGCCGCCTGGGTCCGGTTCGACGCGCCGATCTTGCGGTAGAGCGTTTTCATGTGGAGCTTCACGGTCGGCTCGCGGATGTCGAGATCGCGGGCGATCTCCTTGTTGGACTTGCCCTGCGTCAGCCCTTCGAGGACCTGGATCTCGCGCTGGGACAGCTTCTCCGTCAGCGGATGGGCCGGGCCATCGTCCCCGCCGCGCAGGAAGTCGAGCGGGGCATATTGCTCCCCCATCGCCATGAAGCGCACGGCATTGACGAGGGACCGGGCGGAGAGCGTCTTGGGCAGAAAGCCCGCCGCGCCAGAGGCCAGCGCCTGCTCGGCGATCTCCGGGCTCGCGGTGCCGGAGATGATCGCGACGCGCGGCGCATCCTTACGGGCGAGGATCTCGTCCAGGGAGGCGATCCCGTCCATTCCCGGCATGGAATAATCGAGGAGGACGAGGTCGTACGGGGTCTCGGCCATGCGCGCCTCGGCGCTGGCCCGGTCGGCGGCGGTTTCGACCTCGAAGCCGGCCTCGCCCTCGAAATAGAGCACCAGCATGTCCCGCAGGAGCTCGTGGTCGTCCGCGATGAGAATGCGCATGTCGCTCCCTCTGCCGGGGCGGCGGTCCGGGGACGAGACGCCGGCAGGACGGGCAGTTGTGAGCGCGTCTTGGGTCATGGCGAGGTCTCCCGATCGGTCTTCTACCTATCCGCGTGCGAGTATGAACGCGATGCACGTACAAAGCACGAAAAAGATGACGAAAACAGGGCGAGGGGGGCGAGTCCTCCTATCCGGCCGGATAGGGGAGCGCCCCGATGCGAAGGGTCCGCGCCCGAAAGAGGGACCCGCCCTCCGTTGGGAATGGTCAGTGGGGCATCCGCGCGCCCGGCCTCTCCCTTCGCCGCGTTGCCGGACGGGGGGCGGCCACGCAGCATCGGGGGGTCAACAGCCACCAGCCCGGATCCCTCGCCATGACCTTCGCCCCGTCGCCCGCCACCTTCTTTCCCCCCCATGACACCCGCTTCGTGTCACGGTCCGCGCCGGAGCGCCCGTCTCCCGTGCGTCTGTTCGGGATCGACATCGCCTCCGCGACATCGGCTGCGATGATCGAGCACCTCCTGGAGCCGGGCCGCCGATCGCGGGTCGCCTTCCTCAATGCCCATTGCGCCAATGTCGCCGCGCGGAATGCCGACTATGCCGATGCGCTGGTCACGGCCGATGCGGTCCTGCCGGACGGGATCGGGATCGAGATCGGCGCGCGGATGAGCGGACAGCGGGTGACGGAGAACCTCAACGGGACCGATTTCGTCCCCGCTCTCCTGCACGAGGCGGCCCGCCGCGGTCTATCCGTCTTTCTTCTCGGGGGGCGCCCGGGGGTGGCTTCGGCCGCCGCGGACCGGCTCGCTCTGAGCATTCCCGGGCTTCGCATCGCCGGAACGCGGGACGGTTACGGGGACCTCGAGGATGAGACCGCCACGCGTGCGGCGATCAATACCTCGGGGGCGGACATTCTCCTCGTCGCGCTCGGCGTGCCCCGGCAGGATCTCTGGCTTGCCCGGAACGCGGAGTGTCTCAGGCCGCGCCTGTCCCTCGGCGTCGGTGCGCTCTTCGACTTTCTCGCGGGACGCGTGCGGCGTGCGCCAAAGCTCGTTCGGCGCCTGCGCTGCGAATGGATCTGGCGCCTCGCGATGGAGCCACGGCGCATGGCCGGCCGCTACCTCTGGGGCAACGCCGCGTTCCTCGTGCGCGCCCTGCGTCATGCAACGGGGCAGGGGGACGGCGTCGCTCCCCTCCGCCGCATGCTCGACATCGCGCTTGCGGGGGGCGGATTGATCGCGCTCGCGCCGCTCTTCGGACTCGTCGCCGTCGCCCTGCGCCTCGACAGCCGCGGTCCGGTCTTCTTCCGGCAGACCCGCATCGGCAAGGACGGCGTCCCCTTCACCATGCTGAAGTTCCGCTCGATGCATGTGGATGCCGAGGCGCGGCGGGACGCCCTCCTGGCGGAGTCGGACCGGGAGGGCGTCTGCTTCAAGTCCCGCACCGATCCCAGGGTCACGCGGGTGGGCCGGATCCTCCGCCGGTTCTCCATCGACGAGCTGCCGCAAATTCTGAACATCCTGCGCGGAGAGATGTCCGTCGTCGGCCCGCGTCCCGCCCTGCCGCAGGAGGTCGCGGCCTATCCCGGCCACGCGCTGGGGCGACTCGCGGTGAAGCCGGGACTGACCGGAGTATGGCAGGTCTCGGGCCGTGCCGAGGTCGGTTTCGACAAGATGATCGACATGGACCTGGCCTATGCCCGCTCCCGCAGCCTGATCTTAGACATTTTGCTGATTTCTTGCACCTTCCGAGCCGTCTTCGGCGGCCGCGGCGCCTACTGATCCCACCTCGAAGGAGACCTTCCGATGTCACACGTCAAGATCGCCGTCTTTCCCGTCGCCGGACTCGGCACCCGGTTCCTGCCCGCAACCAAGGCCGTCCCGAAGGAGATGCTGCCGCTTCTCGACCGTCCGCTGATCGAGTACGCCGTCGAGGAGGCCCGCGACGCCGGCATCGAGGAGTTCGTCTTCGTCAGCGCGCCCGGCAAGGCCGCCCTTGAGCGGCACTTCGCCGAAGCGCCGGAGCTCGAGCGCAAGCTGGAGGCCGGCGGGAAGACCGGGCTGCTTCAGGCGCTTGCAGGGACGCGGCTGCCCGAGGGGGCCCTCAGCGTCGTGCATCAGCCGGAGCCGCTCGGCCTCGGTCATGCCGTCGGCCTCGCGAGGGATCTCGTCGGGAGCCGTCCCTTCGCCGTCCTTCTGCCCGATGACGTGATCCGGGCGCCGAAGGGATGCCTTGCGCAGATGGTGGAAGCCCATGCCGGGCATGGCGGCCACGTCCTTGCGACGATGGAGGTCCGGCCCGAGGAGGTCAGTTCCTACGGCATCCTCGACGTGGAGAGCGTGTCCGGCCGGCTGGCCACCGCGCGGGGCCTCGTCGAGAAGCCCCAGGCCATCGCCGCACCGTCCCGCCTCGCCGTGGTCGGCCGCTACGTTCTCGCGCCCTCCGTCTTCGCGCGGCTCGATGAGATCCCGCCGGGCGCCGGCGGCGAGATCCAGCTTACCGATGCGATCAATGCCGATGCGGGCGAGGTTCCCGTCGCGGGATTCCGGTTCGAGGGCGAGCGCTTCGATTGCGGCTCGGTCGCGGGATATGTCGAGGCCTGTCTTGCCTGCGCGATGGAGCGACCCGAGCTGGCCGGAAGGCTTCGCGCCTCCGTCCTGCGCCGCCTCTCCGCTCCGCGCGTGCAGGCCGCCTGAGATCCGGAGGAGCCCGTCCTATCCGTTCGGATAGGGGGGCTCTGCCGATGCTCCCCTCCCCGAAGCCCGGCGCCCGTGGCACATCCGGGTCCGACCCCAATCGATCAAGGTGAGACGACGATGATACAGCTCCTCCGCGCAGCCTCTCTTGCCGCCTTCGCCCTCTGCGCCGGACCCGTTTCGGCGCAGGAGCTTCCGGCGCCCACGGGCGAGACCCTCCTGACCGTGACCGGCGCCATCGCCCGAACCAACGACGAGGGGGCAGCCCTCTTCGACCGGGCCATGCTCGAAGGTCTGGAGCCCGTGACCATCGAGACGGAAACGATCTGGACCGAGGGTCCGCAGACCTTCACCGGCGTGTCGCTGGCCCGCCTCATGGACGAGCTCGGCGGCGAGGGCGAGACGCTGATGGCCACCGCGATCAACGATTATGCCGTCGAGATCCCCGCCGGGGACGCGGTGGAGGGCGGCGCCATCGTGGCCTATCTTAACAACGGGGAGCCGATGTCCGTCCGGGGCAAGGGACCGCTCTGGATCGTCTATCCCTTCGACGCCTCGCCGGACTACCGGACCGAGGCGATCTACTCCCGCAGCATCTGGCAGCTGGATCGCATCGACGTGCTCCCCTAACCTCCGGGCGTCATCCGGGAAGGAACGCAAGGTGGCATCACTGGGGACCGGGACGATCCCGCGACGGATCGGCGGAGCGCTCGCCGCGGCAGGGACCATTGTCCTTGCCGCGGCGCTCGTGCTCTGGATCGTGACGAGTGCGCTGCGGGAAATAGACGATCTGGCCACGGCCAGTTCGGACGACGTGGAGTGGAGCCTTGCGCAGCTCGACGTGGAGTATTTGCGGCTCCGGCTTGCGCTCTCGGAGGCGCAGAGGGACCCGGGCGCGCTCGATGCCGTGCGCCGGCGCTTCGATGTCTTCTACAGCCGGATCGCGACTCTCTCCTCGGGCGAGGTCTATTCGGAGCTGCGTGCAGATGCGGCGTTCGACGGCGCGCTGGAGGAGGTGCGGGCATTCCTCGACGCCAGCATCCCCGCCATCGACGCCGGGGACGCCGCCTTGCGCGCGGCGACGCCGGACCTGGCCGCGGCGGCGGCAGACCGGACCGACGATGTCCGCACGCTGACGCTCTCCGGTCTCGCCACGTTCGTCGACATGGCCGAGACGCGGCGCGAGCAGGTGATGGAGACGCTGTCGCGCATGGCCGCTCTTCTGCTCGTCCTCTTCGCGGGCCTCGCGCTTCTGGCGTTCTGGCTCCTCCGCCTCAATCGTCTGAGCGCGTCGCGGGCGCGGCTGATCGAGCAGACGGGGACCCGGATGCGCACCATCGTGGAGACCTCCCTCGACGCGATCCTGGTGACGGACGAAGCGGGACGAATCCTCGAATCGAATCGCGCCGCTCGCGCCATCTTCGGCTATTCGGAAGAGGAGGCGCGCGGCGCGGACGCCCTGTCCCTGCTGTTCCCCGACGAAGATCCGGAGGCGGCCCGCGAAGGCGCGCTGCAGTTTCTGGAATCCGGCCGCCGCCCGGACCCGGCGGAGCAACAGTTCGAGCTTATGGGGCGTTCGAAGGACGGGAGGGCCTTCCCCGTCGAGCTTTCGGTGGACCGGGCGAAGGGGCCGGACGGCCCTGTCTACGTGTCGTTCATCCGGGACATCTCCCGCCGCAAGCTGGCCGAGGAGGGGCTCACCGAGGCCCGGGACAAGGCTCTGGCCGGGGAGAAGGCGAAGGCGGAGTTCCTCGCGGTGATGAGCCACGAGATGCGCACGCCGCTGAACGGTCTCCTCGGATCGATCCAGCTCATGCGGGACACCGACCTGAGCCAGCGGCAGGCGGGGCTCGTGGACACGATGCATGGCACCGGGAACCATCTCCTGGGCCTGATCAACGATGTGCTCGATCTTTCCAAGTACGAGGCGGGCAAACTCACCGCGGAGACCCGCGTGTTCGATCCCGCGCGCCTCCTCGACGGGGTGGTGGAGACGACCGCCAGCCTCGCCGCGGCGAACGGCAACGCACTCGGCTGGAGCTGGGCCGGGGCCCCGGTGGGCCCGCTGAAGGGGGATGCGCGGCGGCTGCGGCAGGTTCTTCTGAACCTCGTCGGCAACGCGCTGAAGTTCACCCGCGGCGGAGCGGTGGAGATCGAGGCCGAAGCGCTTGGCAACGATCTTCTGGAAATCCGCGTGATCGACAGCGGGATCGGTATCTCGCCGGAGGATCTGGGCCGGATCTTCCAGGATTTCGAGACGGTGGATTCGTCCTATGCGCGGCAGGCCGGCGGGACCGGGCTCGGTCTCGGCATCGCGCGGCGTCTCGTGGAGATCATGGGCGGCCGGATCGGCGCGGAGAGCGAGCCCGGGGAGGGAAGCCTCTTCTGGGTGCGCCTGCCGATGGTCGCCGCCGATCAGGCCGTCTCCGGCACGCCGCTTGCCGCGGATGCGCCCGGTCCGGGCGCACGGCCGCTCTCGATCCTGCTGGTGGAGGACAACGAGATCAACCGGTTCGTCGCCCGCGAGATGCTCCAGTCGGACGGGCATGAGGTGACGGAAGCGGTGAACGGTCAGGCCGGCGTCGAGTGGGCGGAGCGCCGGCGCTTCGACGTGATCCTGATGGATATTTCCATGCCCGTGATGGACGGGCAGGAGGCGGCCCGCCGCATTCGCTCCGGGAGCGGCCCCTGTGCCCGGACGCCGATCGTGGCGGTAACGGCCCATGCGCTGCCGGAGGAGGTCGCGCGGTTCAGGGAGGCCGGGATGGAGCATTCGATTTCCAAGCCCATCGACCGCGCCGCCCTCTCGCGGATCATGGCTCTTCTCGGCGATACGTCCCCGGAGGCAGCGCCTGCCACGGCCAGCCTCGCGGCCCTGAAGGACGGTACGGACCCGGATGTGCTGCGACGGCTCGTGGCGAAGTTCATCGGCGAGATGGACGCTGCCGTCGCCGTATTCCCGGACGAGGATGACATGGGCGCTCTCGCGGCACAGGCGCACCGACAGGCCGGATCCTGCGCGGCCTTCGGTCTTGGCGAGCTGCGGGAGACCCTCGCCCGGATCGAGACCGAAGCGAAAGAGGGGACGCGTCCGGACCGGGAAATCGAGGCGCTCGCCGATCTCTGGACGCGGATCCGGCCCGGTTTCGTCGCCGAACTGGAGAGCAACGCTCCCTGATAGTGAAGACGGACCCGGGGTAGGTGATGCCGCCGACAGAACCCCACCGGTGTGACGAGCACCGAGCGCGGGTGAGGCCGGCACCCGGCGTTCAGGATGGAGGCTTCCCGGCAAGGGGGAGGCGTCTGTGATCTTCTCAGCTCGCACCCTGGTATGACATCGGGATGGTACGAGCGTTCGAAGGCCTGGCGCGCGGCAATGTCCTAGCGTCGTCGCCAGCCTCACTGGTCGGGCCGGGCTAGGGACGACCGCGTGCAGAGGCCTCCGACGGCTTCGACGCGCGCTCCGAACAGCATCCCCGAACTGAAAGACCCGGAGCGATCCGCATCGCTCCGGGCCCTTCGCGTGCACCCGATCGGTCTCTTCCCGGTGCGTCAGAGGCCCGGCACGAGCAGCCCCGCGGTGACGGTCCCGACGACGCGGCCGACTTCCGCAAGGTTCGTCATGCCGCTGTCGTAGCAGGCGATGCTGTCGCCCGGCAGCAGGTAGGGGTCGTAATCGTCACGGTCGGCGCGGGCGCGCATGTCCTCGATGCTGCGCTCGATCACGACGGAGACGCCGGTGACGGGGTTGCGGGAGAACAGCGCGGCGGAGCGGTTCGCGCTGGTTGCCCGGGCGCCGCCGACACAGTTGGCATCCACCACCGCCTGCATGAAGCGCGTTCCATAGGGCACCTCCCGCACGGTCTGGCCGATGGCGGAAATGGCGTTGCCGGTGGCGGGCTGCGTGAGGTTCGACAGGTAGAGGGAAATGCCCGGCGGGCTGATCGGGCTCGGGCGCATGAGATTGTCTTGGAAGCAGTGGCGGGATGGAACGTGGATCTGGTCTCCGGTCAGCAGCATCACGTCGTCCGCCGCGCTGCCGGCGATCATGCCCCGCAGGTCCAGCACGTAGTTGGTGCCGCCGCGGGTGAGACGCACGCGGGCGAGATCCGCATCGGGACGCACGCCGCCGGCATTGCGGATCGCGGCCGAGAGGTTGCGCGCCTCGGTCGAGGCGCCGAGTGCGGATTGCCGGAGGCTGTCGATCCGGTCGCCTGAAACGCCACCGATCTGAACCGGCTGCGGCTCGAACACGGCGCCCGCGACGGCGACATGGGCGGGCGCGAAGTCGGCGACCAGAAGGGAAACGGCCGGTGTGGCGGCATAGAAACCACCGCCGACGAGGGCCGCCCTGATGTCCGAGGCGACCTGCTCCGTGGTCCGGCCCTGCGCCGGCACCGGGGCGATGAACGGCAGCTTCAAGGTGCCGTCGCGGGACACGACGAAAGTGCCAGTGAAGGTCTCGTCCTGCGGCACGCGCAGATCGACGAGATCCCCGCGGGACAGAAGCTCACCGCCGAGGCCGCGCGGAATGTCGCCCGAAAGCTTGCTGACGGCGGCGTATGTTTCATTCGCGATCGGGCCGGCCCCGTCCGCGCAGCGCTCTAGGTTCATCGCCGCGGAGCGCAGGAGGGCGCCTGCATCTCCGCGCCCCTCGGGCAGGCGGTACTGCGCCTGGTAGGCGCCGCCGCGGGTGGCGGGCTCGAGGTTGGCGGGCTGGTGCGGGGTGCCGCACCCGGCAGCGAGGAGGAGGGAGAGGGCACCGGCGGCGCGGGTGAGCGTGGGGAAGGTCATGGGACTGGCTTTCATTGAGCGATCGAGGACGCCCCATGATCTACCGTGCGGCGGCGGCGCCCTGCATCTCCGCGCCCGGATCGCGGCACCACCCGGACGGATAGGTGGGTGCCCGACCGGGCGCCGGGCCTCGCCGGAGGGGAGCGGGACGGACGGGTCCGCGGACGGCTAGACCTTGGCCATGGCCGCTCCCGGCCCGCCAACGGAGGCCCCGATGCCCCTTTCATTCCGACCCGGCCCGTTCGCCAGGAACCTGATGGCCTACTGCCTGTCCGAAGTTGCGGCCAAGGCCTCCCGCGTCCTCGTGGTGGTCGCCGTCGCGCGGACCATGGATGCGACCGCGATCGGCGTCGCGGCGGCCGCGCTGGCGGGATCCGATATCCTGAAGGCCCTGACGGAGAACGGCGCCGGTCAGCGCATCATCGCGGCCTCCGAAGAGGACCTTCCCGGCATCTGTCGCACCGCGCGGCGGATCTTCTGGTCGTGGTGCCTCGGTCTCTTCGCGCTGCAGATCGCGCTCGGCCTCGGCCTCTGGGCGGCGAGCGGCGATGCGATGCTCTTCGTACTCGTCGCGATCCTCGCCGGGGAATACCTTTTCATGCCGGCCGGCCTCGTGAACTGCGCCCTGGCGATGCGGGCGGGCAAGATGCGCCAGACCGCCTCCATCGCCGCGGGGCAGGTGGTCGGGGCGAACGCGCTGACGGCTCTCCTCGCCGTGGTGATCGCGGGGCCCCTCGCGCTCGTCCTGCCGCGCCTTCTCGCCGCGCCGATCTGGCTTCTCGCGATGCGCAGGTTGCAGCCCTGGACGCCGGTCCTCGCGCCGCCCGCTCCCATCGGCCCCTTCGTGCGCTACGGGGCGTCCGTTCTCGGCACGGAGGTCGTGAAGGCGCTTCGGCTGCAGGCGGACAAGCTGGTGATCGCGGCGCTCATGGGCGCCGAAGCCCTGGGCATCTACTTTCTCGCCTTCAATGCCGGGCTCGGCCTCGCGACATCCTTCTCGCAGGCCTTTGCGACCGTCCTGTTCCCGCACCTGTGCACCGCGTCCGACCGCATCGCCGCGCTCAGGCAGGCGCTGACCCTCAGTCTCTGCATCCTCGTGCCGGTCGTGCTCCTGCAGGCGCTTCTCGTTCCGGTCTACGTGCCCATTCTCTTCGGGGACGACTGGACCGGTCTTGCCCCCATCGTGCGCATCCTCTGCCTCGCCGCGATCCCGACCATCGTCTGGGCGTCCGCCGCAGGGTGGCTGAGGGCCGCGGACCGGCCGGAGGTCGAGTTCGCCCTGACGCTGGGCATGACCGCCGCGCTCATCGCCAACACCGTTCTTCTCGCACCCTACGGCCTTGTCGCCATTGCGCTGGGGTATCTCGCGGTCTCGGCCGTCGCCCAGATCGGCGGCGCGGCCCCCGTCCTTCTCCGCGCCTTCCTTCCCGCTCAACCGAGGTTTGCCTGATGCCCCGTTTCACCATAATCGTGCCCTGCTTCAACGCCGAGGACACTCTTCCCGAAACGCTGGACAGCCTTGTCGCCCAGACGCTCGGGGACTGGGAGGCGCTCCTGGTCGATGACGGCTCCACCGATGCGACGCGGCTTCTGATCGATGCTGCCCGCCACGCAGAGCAGCGCTTCCGGCTGATCGAGGGAGAGGGGCGCGGCCCCGCCGTCGCACGCAACACGGCTGCGCGGTTCGCGAATGCGCCGATCCTCGCCTTCTGCGATGCGGACGATCTGTGGACGCCGGACAAGCTCGCCCGCCTCGCCCAGGCCTTCGACGACCACGAGCTTGCCGCCGTCTATGCGCGCTACGGCTTCTTCGATCACGGAGAGATCCGCACCCTGTCCACCGTTCCGACGGGCCCGCTGCGGGTGCCGCAGCTTCTGGGAGAGAACCCGGTCGGGACCATGTCGAACCTCGCGGTCCGGGCCTGCGTCTTCGCCTCGACCGGGGGGTTCGACGAGACCCTCGTGCACAACGAAGACCTTGAATGGCTGGTCCGCCTCGTCGGCGAGGGCCACCGGACTATCGGGCTGCAGCAGACGCTGGTGCATTACCGCACAAGCCGGACGGGGCTCTCAGCCGATCTGTGCAAGATGCAGGCCGGCCGGCAGGCCGCCATCGCCAGCGCCCGCAGCTATGGCTACGAGGCCGAACCGCGGCACGAGGCGGTGAACCTGCGGTACCTCGCCCGCCGCGCGCTCAGGGTCGACGCGCCGGGCGCGGAAGCCCTTCGCTTCGCGCTGGCCGGCCTTTTGCGGAGCCCTGCCGGCTTCTTCTCGAGCCCCCGCCGCGGCGCGCTGACCATCGCCGGCGCGCTCGCAGCTCCGCTTCTGCCACGTCCCCTTCGTCGCCGCCTCTTCGCTTCCTGAAAGGATCACGCCCATGCCCCGTGCCACCATCGTCGTTCCCGCCTACAACGTCGCCGCCACCCTTCCGGCGACCCTCGCCTCTCTTCGCGCCCAGACCTTCGACGACTTCGAGATCCTCGTCGTCGACGACGGCTCCACCGATCGCACCGCGAGCATCGCCCGGTCCACCGGGGACACCCGTGTCCGCCTCGTGCAGCAACCCAATCGCGGACTTGCCGGGGCGCGGAATACCGGCATCCACCATGCCCGCGGCGCCTATGTCGGCTTCTGCGACGCGGACGATCTCTGGCGTCCGGGCAAGCTTGCGGCTCATGTCGCGCATCTCGACGGTGCCCCGGAGGTCGGCCTGAGCTACTCGGGCTCCGAGATGATCGACGAGGCCGGCCGCTCCCTCGGCCTCGCGCAGAAGCCCCGGCTCCGCGGCGTGACGGCGGCGCATATCCTCAAGCGCAATCCGATCGGCAACGGCTCCGCGGCGGTCCTGCGCCGGAGCGCCCTCGACGCCATCGCATGGCGGCCCCGGCTGGAGAGGCATCGGGACTGGTGGTTCGATGAGACCCTGCGCCAGTCCGAAGACATCGAGTGCTGGCTTCGCCTCGGGCTCACGACGGATTGGGAAATCGAGGGCATTCCGGGCCTTCTGACCCGCTACCGCATCGCGGGCGGCGGTCTTTCGGCCGGGATCGACGCGCAATACGCCTCCTGGGAGCGGGCCATGGCGGGCCTCGTCCCCGTCGCGCCCGACTTCATGGCGCGACATCTGCCGGCCGCACGCGCCTACCAGCTGCGCTACCTCGCGCGGCGGGCCGTGAGCGCGGGGCAGGGCAGGCGGGCGGCGGCCCTCTGCGCCCAATCCCTGCGCACGTCCCTCCGGCCGCTTGCCGAGGAGCCGGCCAAGACCCTGACCACGCTCGCCGCCGCATCGCTGATGTCCCTCACCGGCTCCGTGCCGTTCCTCGCAGCTCGCACCACCGCTTCCTGAAAGGACCCGTCCCATGACCCGTATCCTCCATCTCGTCGATGACACGAACCCCGGCGGCGTCACGCGCTACCTGGACTTCCTCGCATCAAGCCCCGCCTCAGGGCTCGAGCACATCGTCCGTCCCGTCTCCCGAACCAGGCCGAGCGCCGGGGGGGAGGCGGCGGACATCATCGTCTCCCATCTCGCGGTGACGTGGCGCGGCCTGCCGGGATTGATGGCCCTTCGGGGGGCGCATCCGGACACGCCTCTCGTCCATGTCGAGCACAGCTACTCGGCCGGGTTCGTCGCCTGCAACGTCACCGCGCGGCGCCGCTTCCATACCCTCCTGCGCACCGCCTATGCGCTCTTCGACAGGGTCGTTGCCGTCAGCGGGGCGCAGGGAGAGTGGCTCCGGCTGCGGAATCTGGTCAGGCCCTGCGCGCTGAGCGTGATCCCGCCTTGCGTGGACCTCGCGCCGTTCCGTGCCCTCCCGGCGCCTCGCCAGAGGCGTGTCATCGGGGCGATGGGTCGGTTCGATCCGCAGAAGGGATTCGACCTTCTGATCAGGGCCTTCCGGGCCGTGGACGATCCCTCACTGACGCTGCGGCTGATCGGAGACGGCGCGGAGCGTGCGGCGCTCGAGGCCCTCGCGGAGGGGGACGCGCGCATTTCCTTCCACGGCTTCGCCGGCGATCCCGCCGCGGCGATGGCGGAGTGCGACGTCATCGCGATGCCCTCGCGGTGGGAGCCCTACGGCCTCGTGGCGCTCGAAGCCATGGCCGCGGGCCGGGTGCTCCTCGTGGGCGCGGCGGACGGCTTGGCCGATCACGCCGGGTCCGGCGCGCATGCCGTGCGGGGCGCCGGAACGGAGGTGTGGCGGGACTCGCTCTCGAGCCTCGACGAAATCGCCGCGGCGCCCCGCCCGGACGGGGCGGAAGAGGCCTGCCGGGCCGCATGGCATGCGCTCGCCCGGACGGCGCAGGCCGCGCCCGCACTCGCGGCCTGAAACGTGCATTCCGGACGCCGCGCACCGGCAGGGTCCGCGCGGCGTCCGGAGCATCCGGCCCGCAAGTGCCGCAACGACACATCGTCCCGGAGGCGATCTTCATGGAACCGTCACGGACGCGTGACCTGACCGTTACGGACGAGGCCTAGCCCGGCGGCACATTTGGAATCGCTACAGGGACAAGCGACATGATGAAGACCGCAACGGCGACGATCGCCCTCAGCCTGACGGCCACCTCCGTGATGGCGCAGACCGAGATCAGCTGGTGGCACGGCATGGGCGGCCGCAACGGCGAGGTGATCAACGAGATCTCCCAGCAGTTCAATGACGCCCAGGACGCCTGCAACCTGACGCCGGTGTCCCGCGGCACCTACGAAGAGGCGCTGGCCTCCGGCATCGCCGCCTTCCGCTCGGGCGAGCAGCCCAACATCCTTCAGGTCTTCGATGCCGGCGCCGCGACGATCATCGCCGCCGAGGGCGCGACGATCCCCGCGGAGGACCTGATCCTGAACGCCGGTGAGGAGTTCGACCGCGAAGCCTTCATCGCCGGCGTGCGCAACTTCTACGCCGACAGCGACGGCAAGTTCATCGGCATGCCGTTCAACTCCTCGGCGCCGATCATGTACTACAACGAAGAGGCCTTCGAGAAAGCCGGCGTCGAGCCGCCGAAGACCTGGGAAGAGTTCGAGGAAATCGCCCCCGCCCTGAAGGAGGCCGGCTACCTGCCGTTGACCGCGTCCCAGCTCACGTGGATGATGGTCGAGAACTTCAAGTCCCGGAACAACCAGCAGTTCGCCACCAACAACAACGGCTATGACAGCGTCGACGGCACCGAGATCCTCGTCACCGACGAGAACCAGGTGATGATGTTCGAGAAGCTGAAGGAGTGGGCCGACGCCGAGCTCTTCGGGTTCTACGGCGCCGGCTGGGGCGACAACCTCAAGCCCTTCGAAGACGGCCAGTCGGCGATCTGGATCGGCTCCTCGGGCTCCTTCGGCGGCCTGCAGCAATCCACCGATTTCGACTTCTCCGCCGATTTCATGCCCTACTGGGATGCGATCGAGGGCGCCGGCACGCAGAGCTTCATCGGGGGCGCCGCGCTCTTCGCGATGTCCGGCAAGTCCGACGAGGAGAATGCCTGCACGGCGCAGTTCTTCTCCTTCCTGACCTCCCCGGAAACGCAGGTCTACTACCACAAGAACACCGGCTACGTTCCGATCACCGAGGCCGCCTACGAGATGGCCAAGGAAGAGGGCTACTACGACGAGCAGCCGGTGGCCGAGGTCGGCATCCAGCAGCTGATGCTCGAAGGCGGCGAGTGGACCGGCGGCTACCGCATGGGCTTCTATCCGCAGATCCGCACCGTGATGGAGCGCGAGTTCAACCGCATCTTCTCGGGTGAAGTCGAGGTGCAGGACGCGTTCGAGACGATCGAAGAGGAAGGCAACCAGCTCCTGGCGCGCTTCGCCAAGACCGCCGGCTGATCCTCTCTTCGGATCCGAACCTAAAGGGATCCGGCCCCCCAGCGCGGGCCGGATCCCCGCATCGTTCCAAGGGCGGCCTCCGGCCGGGGAAGTAACCCCGCGCCCCGGGCCGCCATCCCTATGGAGTACCGGTCCCCATGGCCGAAACCTACCACACGGGCAGCGCGCGGCAGGGTGCGATCCTGTCCCGCCTGCGGGCATGGTACAGCGCCGAGACCGCTGACCCCGCCAAGCGGGTGCAGTTCGACCGGCCGCTGACGCCGTGGCTGTTCCTTCTGCCGCAGCTCGCCATCGTCGCGATCTTCTTCTACTGGCCCTCCGTGCAGGCGGTGACCTCGTCGTTCTACATCGAGGATCCGTTCGGCTTCGGAGCGACGTTCGTCGGCGGCGAGAACTACGCCGATGCGCTCGCCTCCAGCCAGTACCTCTCCACCGCGACCTTCACCGCCTTCTTCTGCGCCATCGTCACGGCGCTCTCGCTCGGGATCGGGCTTCTGCTTGCGGTGAAGGCGGACAAGGTGATCCGCGGCGCCCCCGCCTACAAGACGCTTCTCATCTCCGTCTACGCCATCGCGCCGCCGGTGGCGGGGCTCATCGGGATGATGTTCTTCGACATGCACATGGGACCGCTGAAGGATCTCGCGGCGTTCTTCGGCCACGATCTGCGCGTCGGGATCGACTATTGGGACACCGCCGTCGCGGTCGTCACCATCTCGGTCTGGAAGCAGATCCCCTACAACTTCATCTTCTTCCTGTCGGGGCTGCACTCCGTTCCGACTTCGGTTCGCGAGGCCGCGCTCATCGACGCGCAATCGGGCTGGCGGCGGTTCAGGGACGTGACGCTGCCGCTTCTTGCGCCGACGGCGTTCTTCCTGCTGGTGATCAACATCACCTACAGCCTGTTCGACACCTTCCCGATCTTCGACGTGGTGGTGAAGGACAAGCCGGCCAACAACCCGATCACGCTCGTCTACAAGGTCTATCTCGACGGCTTCAAAGGCAACGACATCGGCGGCTCCTCCGCCCAGTCGGTGATCCTCATGATCGTCGTCGCGGCGCTGACCATCATGCAGTTCCGCTTCCTCGAACGCCGCGTGCATTACGGGTGACATGATGCAGAAGATCAAACCCTTCGACCACCTGATCCTCATTGCGGGCGTCCTGTTCCTGATCGCGCCCGTCGTGATGGCTCTCATGTCCTCGACCCATACGCCCACGGACATCCACTCCAACGGCCTCTACCTCACCCCCGGCAGCTATGGCGGCGAAACCTATCGCAAGGTGCTGACCCACAAGGGCGGCTTCACCGGGGACGTGACCGGCCTCACGATGCTGATGAACTCGATGATCATGGGCATCGGCTTCGCGGTCGGAAAGATCGTCCTGTCGATGATGGCGGCTTATGCGCTCGTTTACTTTCGCTTCCGGTTCGCCACGATCCTGTTCTGGATGATCTTCACCACCCTCCTGCTGCCGCTCGAGGTCCGGATCATGCCGTCCTATCAGGTGATGTCCACGCTCGGCCTTCTGAACACCTACACCGGTCTGATCGTGCCGCTTCTGGCTTCAGCCACGGGCACGTTCTTCTTCCGCCAGTTCTTCCGATCCGTGCCGGACGAGCTGCTGGAGGCCGCGCGGATAGACGGGGCAGGGCCCTTCAAGTTCTTCATCGACATCCTCGTGCCGCTCTCGCGCACGATGATGGCGGCGATCTTCATCATCATGTTCATCTACGGCTGGAACCAGTATCTCTGGCCGCTGCTGATGACGACGGACGAGACCTTCTACACGCTCATGCGGGGCATCAAGTCCATCCTGCAGGTGTGGATCGGCTCCCAGATCCCCGACTACAACGAAGCATTCGCCCTTGCGGTGCTGGCAATGATCCCCCCCGTTGCGGTGGTGGTGATCTTCCAGCGCATGTTCATCAAGGGTCTCACGGAAAGCGACAAGTGATGGCACATCTCTCCCTCAGAGGCGTGGGCAAGACCTATGCCGGCAGCACCCAGCCCGCCGTCAGCGGCATCGACATCGAGATCGAGGACGGCGAGTTCATCGTCCTCGTCGGCCCGTCGGGCTGCGGCAAGTCCACGCTTCTGCGCATGGTCGCGGGGCTCGAGACGATCACGGACGGCGAGGTGCGCATCGGTGGACGGCTCGTGAACAAGCTCGATCCCGCCGAGCGGGACATCGCGATGGTGTTCCAGAACTACGCGCTCTACCCGCACATGACCGTGCACGACAACATGGTCTACGGGCTGAAGAACCGCGGCGAGAGCAAGCAGGTGATCGAGGAGCGCGTCGCCGAGGCGGCCCGGATGCTGGAACTCGGGCCCTATCTCGACCGCAAGCCCCGCGCGCTGTCCGGCGGCCAGCGGCAGCGTGTCGCCATGGGCCGGGCCATCGTGCGGCAGCCGGCCGCGTTCCTCTTCGACGAGCCGCTCTCGAACCTTGATGCCAAGCTTCGCGTGTCGATGCGGATGGAGATCCGCAAGTTGCAGAAGCGGCTCGCCACGACGTCGCTCTACGTCACCCACGACCAGCTCGAGGCGATGACGCTCGCCGATCGGCTCGTCGTCCTGAACGGCGGCCGGGTCGAGCAGATCGGCGCGCCACTCGAGATCTACCGCTCTCCGGCCTCCACCTTCGTCGCCTCCTTCATCGGCGCCCCCGCGATGAGCCTTCTCGACGCCCGGATCGAAGGCGGCGAGATCGTCCTGGAAGGACACAGGCTGGGGCGCGTGGACCACGCCGAAGGGCCGGTGACGCTTGGCCTCCGGGCCGAGGATTTGCGGATTTCGGACCAGGGGCTGCCGCTTGTCGTCGAGCATGTCGAGGAGCTGGGCGCGCAGCGGATCGTGCACGGGATGGTCGGCGGCCAGCCTCTCGCGGTCATCGACACCTCGGAGCGTCAGTTGGCCGGGGAGGTCCTCATTGCCGTCGATCCCGCCCGTTTGCACCTCTTCGATACAATGTCAGGCAGGCGCATCGAGGCATCCCGCGCGCCGGTTCTGGAGGGCGCGGTGTGATCCGCGAGACCGTCCGGGAGCTCCCGGCTCCGACCCCCGCCGACCTGGCGTTGAAGGATCTGCCGCGGGATGTGGCCACGCATGACGCGCACATGGCTGGCGTGGCGCCGATGAACCTCGTCGAGACCGGTGGGACGGCGGATGCCGCGGCCCTGCCGTTTCCGATCACCGTCGGCGCCTGGAACCTCGAACGGTGCCTCTTTCCGGTGCCCTCCGCCACGAAGATGAGCGATTGCGGCCTACTACTGGTCTCCGAGATGGATCACGGCATGGCCCGCACCGGCCAGCGCAATACCACGCGAGACGTCGCCGCAGCGCTCTGCATGGACTACGCTTACGCTGTCGAGTTCCTCGAGCTCGGCCTCGGCTCCCCGATCGAGCGGGATTTCTGCACCGACGATTCCAATGAGCTCGGCTTCCACGGCAACGGGCTGATGGCGAAGACTGCCCTCGAGGCGCCTTTCGCCCTTCGCCTCTTCGGGGAGCGCCAGTGGTTCCGGGATGCCGAGCAGCCCCGCCTCGGGGAACGCATCGCCGTAGGAGCGCGCGTGCTAACGGAGGAGGGCCCGATCCTCGCCGTCTCCACCCATCTCGAAAGTGCCTGTGGGCCGGAGCACAGGGAGCGGCAGCTCCGCGGGCTCCTCGAGGTGATCGACGCGGAGTTTCCGGACCTGCCCTGCCTCCTCGGCGGCGACCTAAATACCGGGAACCACAACGAGGGGAACTGGCGGGCGGAGGGTCTGTTCGATGTCAGCTCGAAGGCGGGCTTCGAGATCCATGGCGGGCCGGAGGACCAGCCGACGACGCGCCCGAGCCTGATCACCCGCTGGCCGGAGCGGTCCCAGAAACTCGACTGGATCCTGACCCGCGGTTTGCGGATGGGCGAGACGGAGATCCGCTCCTCGCTGGACGCGGACGGCCGGCCGCTGTCCGATCACGACGCTGTCGTGACGCGCGTGATCGGACTTAAACGTTCTAAATTATAGCCTTAGATGTCGAAGTTCGACGGCAGGACGATCATGTCCCGGATCGTGACATTCCGCGGCCGGGTGAGCATGAACATCACGGCATCGGACACTTCCTGCGTCTCCATCAGGGCGCCAGCATCCTTCATCCGCTGGAGCCGCTCCGGCTCCCAGTCGGACAGCAGCGCCGAGATGACGGGCCCGGGGGAGACCTGTCCCACGCGGACGCCATTCTCCATCAATTGCCGGCGCATGGTCTGCACGAAGCTGGTGATGGCCCATTTCGAGGCGGAGTAGACCGGCTCGACATGGATCGCGCTGTGGCCGGCGATGGAACAGGTGACGATGATGTCCCCGACGCCGCGCTCGCTCATGTGCGGGGCGACGGCGTGGACGTTCTTGATCACCGCGTTGACGTTCAGTCCGACCATCCGGTCGATGGCCTCCGGCGTCGTGTCCACGAGATCGCCACCGATATAGCTGCCGGCGTTGCAGAGCAGGATATCGATATGCCCGGCCTTCTCGAGGATCTCGGGCACCATCGCGTTGCAGCTTTCGGCGTTCAGAAGGTCGGTCACCTGGACGATCGCCTTGTCGCCGAGCTCGCCCGCAAGCTTCGTCAGTCCCGCCTCGTCCCGGTCGACCATGACGACCGTCGCGCCGGCGGCGAGCAGGTCCTTCGTCATCGAAAGCCCGATGCCGGAGGCGGCGCCGGTGACGGCAGCGACCTTCCCGTTCAGTGATTCAGCCATTTCGTTCAGTCTCCTTGGTCGCGGCGCCGATTGGTCCCGGGCGCCCGTAAGCCTGTGGTTCGGGCGGCGTGCCGTCAGATCGCGAGGAAGCCGCCATCGACGGACAGGACGCTGCCGGTGACCATGACGGCATCGTCCGACAGCAGAAGGGCGATCGCGCGCGCGACGTCCTCGGCTTCGGCGAACCGCCCGACGGGATGGCGCACCATCATTGGGTCGCGCTTCGCCGGGTCGCTCCAGGCGCCCTTGGCGAGCTCCGTCATGGTGACGGTGGGCGCGATTGCCACTGCGCGTATGCCGTGGGGGCCGAGCTCCCGGGCCATGACCCGCGTCGCGCCTTCGAGTCCCGCCTTGGAGGCCGCGTAGCACAGGTGATCCTGGAAGCCGCGATGCCCTGCGATGGACGTGACATTGACGATTGTGCCGCCGCCGCCCGCGTCGATCCGCATCCGCGCGAATTCCTGCGCGCAGATGAGGGCGGTCCGCAGGTTGATGTTCATGACCGTGTCGTAGCCCTCTTCCGTCATGTCGAGGACGCTTTCGAGGACGTTCGTTCCGGCGCAGTTGATCAGGAAATCCGCGGGCCCGACCTCCGCCATGGCGGCGCGGGCGCCGGCGGCCGTGGAGAGATCCACCGCGTGGCTCTGCCCGCCGATCTTCTCGCGCAGACTGTCGAGGTCCGATTGCGTGCGGCTGAGGGCGATGATCTTCGCGCCCCGCTCGGCCAGAAGCTCGGCGGTCGCCCGGCCGATGCCCTTGCCGGCGCCGGTGATGATGACGGTCTTGCCAGTGAAATCCATGATGCCCTCGAAGAATGGTCCGGCCGGCCGGGGGCCGCCTTGGGGGTGATGCGATGTGCCGGGATCGGCGTGGTCCGGGGAGGGCCGGGGCGGCTGAAGCGCGCGCCCCGGCCGCTCCTCAGCGCCATTCCCGGCCGATATAGATGGCCAGAAGGATGATGAGGCCCTTGATGACGTCCTGCAGGTAGGGATTGATCCCCATCAGGTTCAGGCCGTTGTTGATGATGCCGAGGAGGATCGCGCCGATCAGCGTGCCGAGGATCAGGCCCCGACCACCGGCGATCGCCGTGCCGCCGAGGACCACCATGGCGATCGCGTCGAGCTCGAAGGCGACGCCGGCGCCCGGCTGCCCGCTCATCAGCCGCCCGGTCAGCACGATGGCGGCCATCGCCGAGGTGAAGCCGGAGATCATGAACACGAAGAGCTTGATGCGCTTGGTGTTCACGCCCGAAAGGTTCGCCGCGGTCTCGTTGCCGCCGATGGAATAGACATGCCGGCCGAAGGCGGTGCGCTGAAGGAGAACCCATGCGAGGGCGTAGAGCACGACCATGATGATGATCGGGGTGGGTATGCCGCCGATCCTGCCGATGCCGAACCAGGAGACCCAGCCGGGCAGCCCGCTGATCGGGTAGCCGCCCGAATAGACGAGGCCGAGGCCGCGCGCGATCAGCATGGTGGCCAGCGTCACGATGATCGCCGGCATCTTGCCCCAGGCCACGAGGATCCCGTTGAAGAGGCCGAAGAGGATGCCGACGACGATCATCGCCAGCAGGCCAAGCCAGCCCGGCAGCCCCATGTTCACCATGACCCCGGCGCCGAGCGTGCCGCACAGCGCCATCACCGCGCCGACGGACAAATCGATGCCGCCCGTCAGGATGACGAAGGTCATGCCGATGGCGAGGATGCCGATAATGGATTGCTGCCGCAGGACGTTGACGAGGTTGTCGACGCTGAAAAAGTTGTCGCTCGCGAAGGCCATGGCGATCGACACGACGATCAGACCGACGAGCGGCAACAGAAGCGGCGAATGCTTGATGCTCGCCAGAACCGTGTGAACCGGCGAGGACGACCGTTGGGTCTCGGCGTCATGCGACATATCTGAGCTTCCCCGTGGTTGCATGTTTCATGATGTCTTCGGAGGTGATCTCGTCGCCTTCGATGGTCGCGACGATGGCACCGCTGCGGAACACGCAGACGCGGTCCGACAGGCCCATCACCTCGGGCAGTTCGGAGGAGATCATGATGATCGAGTAGCCCTCCTCGGTGAGCTGTCGCATCAGGTGGTAGATCTCGGACTTGGCGCCGACATCGATCCCGCGGGTCGGTTCGTCGAAGATCAGGATCGGGGTGTGGTGGTTCAGCCAGCGGGCGATCACGACCTTCTGCTGGTTCCCGCCCGAAAGCGTATCGACGGGCACGTCCGGACCCGGCGCCTTCACCTGGACGTCCTCCATCACCTTCGTGGTGTGCTTCCGCTCCTCCGAGAGGTCGAGGAAGTACTTCAGCGTCCGGTACTTGCCGTAATTGTTGATCGAGATGTTCTGCATGATCGAGAACGACGTGATGAGCCCCTGATCCTTGCGGCTCTCGGGCAGAAGGCCGATGCCGCGGGCCAGCGCCTCGCTCGGGTTTGCCGGCGCGCCGGGCGTTCCGTTGATCTCCACCTTCACGCTCGCGGCGGGGTAGGCGCCGAGGATCGACAGGGCGGTTTCGGTGCGGCCCGATCCGACGAGCCCGGCGAAGCCGAGGATCTCGCCCTTGCGCAGCTGGAAGGTGCTGACGGGGCCGTTCTTGCGCAGCTGTATCTGGGCCGCGTCGATGACCACCTCCGCGTTCGGAGCGGCGGGGGGCTTGGGCGGGAAGTTGTTCTCGATCCGGCGGCCGACCATCATTTCGACCAGCTCGTCGGTGCTGATCGAACCGACATCCCGCGTGCCGACATATTCGCCATCGCGCAGGACCGTGATGCGATCCCCGATCTCGTAGATCTCCTCGAGGTGGTGGGAGATGAAGACGATGGCGACGCCCTGAGAGCGCAGATCCCGCATCACCTTGAACAGGTGCTCCGTCTCGCTCGGGGTCAACGTCGCCGTCGGCTCGTCGAGGACGAGGATCCGCGCGTCGAGGGACAGCGCCTTGGCGATCTCCACGAATTGCTGTTCGGCCACGCTGAGATCGGCGACCGGCACGTTGAGCGGGACATCGACGCCGAGCTTGTCGAGAACCTCGCGGGCGCGCTTGCGCATGGCCTTGCGGGCGAGGAAGCCGCCCGTCTTGATCTCCCGGGCGAGGAAGATGTTCTCCACCGCCGTCAGGTACGGGATCAGGCTGAATTCCTGGAACACGATGCCCACGCCGGCCTGAATGGCCTCGTCGTAGTGCTCGAAGGACCGCTCCTTGCCATCGATGACGATGGTGCCCTCATCCGCACGGACGATCCCGCAGAGGATCTTCATCATCGTGGACTTGCCGGCGCCGTTCTCGCCAAGGAGTGCATGGACTTCACCGTCGCGGACCTCGAGGTCCACTCCGTGAAGGACCTTGACCGGACCGAAGGCCTTCCGGATGCCCTTCATCTCAAGCATGTCGTTCCCTCCCAATGACGCCGCGCCCGGAGGGTCCCGGACGCGGCAGGCTCTCAGGCCCGGATCTTACCAGGCGAAGTCTTCGGCATTCTCGGCATCGACGACGCGGACGTCGATCGGGACCTCGGCCGGAACGACCTGAGCGCCCCAGTACTGGGCCAGCGCCATGCCGAGGCCGACGCGGATCTGGTCGCGCGGGAACTGGGCCGTCGTCTCGATGAAGGGCGTGCCGCGGGCGATCGCGTCGACCGCTTCGGGGGCGCCGTCAACGGAGGTCAGCTTGATGTCCTTGCCGGCGCCCTGGATCGCGGCGAGGGCCCCCATGGCACCGCCGTCGTTCACCGAGAAGATACCGCCGAGATCGGGATGCGCCTGCATCATGTTCTCGACGACGCCGAGCGCGACGGAGCGATCCTGACGGCCATTCTGCGTGTCGACGAGGGTGATGCCGGGGGCTTCGCCCAAGGCTTCCTTGCAGCCTTCGACGCGCTCGAGGATCGGAACCACCGGGATGCCGTCGAGGATCGCGACCTCGCCTTCGCCGCCCATCGCCTCGGCGAGGTATTGGCAGGACAGGTAGCCGGCGTCACGGTTCTTCGAGCCGACGAAGGTGTCCACCGGGCCGTTGGCATTGGCGTCCACGGCGACGACGATGACACCGGCGTCCTTCGCCATGCGCACGGCGGATTCGATGCCGGCGCTGTCCGTCGGGTTGAGAAGGAGGATGTCGATGTCCTGCTGGAGCATGTCCTCGACGTCGGAGATCTGCTTGGCGACGTCATGGCCGGCATCGGTCACGACGACCTCGGCATTGATCCCCTCGGCCGCTTCCATCAGCGCTTCGCGCATGCTGACGAAGTAGGGGTTGTTCATCTCCTGGAACGTCATGCCGATCTTCAGCTGGTCGTCCTGGGCCGACGCGACCGTGGCGCAGGCTGCGACGCCCAGAGCGGCGATGGTGCCGGATTTCAAAAGGTTCTTCATGGTAGTCCTCCCTTGGTTGGCAGTCAGACCCCGCCCGCTCCGGGACCCTGAACGGGCCGCCGGGATGTTCTGCGGTCGGGGAATTTCGGTGATCAGGCGGGCATGCGCGCCGCCTCGTTTTCCGCGAAGGTGGCCCGGAACTCCGACGGAGACCGTCCCTTCAGTCGCAGGAAATGTCGGTTGAAGTTCGACAGGTTCGAAAACCCGACATCGAAACAGATATCCGAGATCCGCGCTTCGGGATCCGAAACCAGCATCTGGCAGGCCAGATCGATCCTGAGCTGATTGCGGAAGCGCACCAGTGTCGCCCCCGTGTGCCGCTTGAAGGAGCGGGAGAAGGCGCTCTGGCTCTGACCCGTCATCTCCGCGAGTTCCGTCTCGCTCAGGGGCTCGGTCAGGTTCTCCCGGAGATGCGCGATCACCCGGTTCATCGCCGATTCCTCGGATTTCTCCATGTCCAGCATGAAGTTGAGGCTGCAGAGCGTCTGCACGCGGGGCGCGTTCAACAGCACATCGAGGATCTCGAAGTAGAGGGCGAGGCGCAGCACGCCGCGCGCGTCGATCACCCGCCGCATGAGCGGGGCGACCTTCCGGCCGGTCTCGCCATCGAACAGTAGCCCGCGCCGGCTGCGCTGAAAGAGCCCCTCGGCCGCCTCCATCTCCGGGAACGCGTCGGCCAGGCGGTCGACGAAGTCCTGTGAAAACTGGATTACTTCGGTGCGGCTCGCCGAGACTTCGCCCGGCTGCACATCGCTGATCCAGTTCTGCGGCAGGTTGGGGCCCGTCATGATCAACTGACCGGGCTCGAAATCGCCGACATGGTCGCCGATGTAATACTTGCCGGTCGTCGCTACGACGAGGTGAATTTCGTATTCGGGATGGTAATGCCACCGCACGGTCCGGAACGGATAACCGTGGCGCCATGCGGCAAAGGATTCGCCGCTACGGATATGGACCAGCTCCAGATCGAGTTGCATCTGTCCCCCCATTCCCCGCCGAAATCGATGTGCCATTGGCAGTCTCGATCCTCCTCTCGGCGTTAATGCTTTTGTATCACGCCCCCGAATCCCCAGCCACGACGCCACCGCCTGAATGCTGGTACTTTTTTGACCGCCCCGCGTCCGAAGTGCATCAGGATGTCTGCCGGTGGGCGTACCACTGCGCGAGGCGAGCCTCGTTGAGTCGCCGCAATGCAGAAAAATTAAGGGGTTTCCGGAAAAGCAGATGCCCGCGAGACCACGGCCCCTCGGTCGCAGCCGGTTGCGAGCACGGGGCGGCCGAGCGCCGCCGGTCATACTTTTCCGCCAGCGCTATTACCGAATTCTATCAAATGCCCCGTCCGGCGCACCCTGCCTGCCTAGCAGGATTCGGGGCGCCGGCTGGGCTCCGTATTCGTCGTCAGGCGTCCGGAAACTCGATCTGGATCTTCACGTCCGTTTCGCGCGCTTCCACTGCGCGGTCGAAAGCCGCGATGCTGTCCTTGAAGGGTAGGGTGGCTGAAATGAGCGGTTTGAGATCGACCTTGCCGGCGCCGATGAGCGCGATCGCGCGATCGTAGATGTTGGCATATCGGAAGACGGTTTCGAGCCGGAGTTCCTTCGCCTGAAGGCCGACGATATCCATCGGTGCGGGCTCCACCGGCATGCCGACGAGCACTACTGCGCCGCCGGGACGGGCGAGGCCGGGCAGGCCGAGGATCGCGGGCGCCGCGCCCGAACATTCGAAGACCACATCGGCGCCCCAGCCATCCGTCGCTTCGGCAATCGCCTCGGCAACCGGGGTTTCGCGTATGTTGACGGTCTCGATCCCGTCATAGGCACCGATGATGTCCAGCTTCGGCTGCGCGAGATCGGCGACGTAGACCTTCGCGCAGCCACCGGCGAGCGCGGCGAGGGCCGTCATCATGCCGATCGGTCCCGCGCCCGTCACGACGGCGATGTCGCCGGGCTGGATGCGGGCGCGAAGGGCGCTCTGCATGCCGATCGCGAACGGCTCGACCATGGCCCCTTCGGCGAAGGTCACGTTGTCCGGCAGCTTGTAGGTGAAGGCGGCGGGGTGGACGATTTCCGGCGTCAGGCAGCCATGCACCGGCGGCGTGGCCCAGAACTGCACGGAGGGGTCGACATTGTAGATCCCGAGCTTGGCGGCGCGGGAGGTCTGGTCGGGGATGCCGGGCTCCATGCAGACACGGTCCCCCGGCTTCAGGCCGTCGACCTGCGAGCCCACCTCCAGCACCACGCCGGCCGCCTCGTGACCGAGGATCATCGGCTCGTTCACGATGAAGTGGCCGATCTTGCCATGGGTGTAATAGTGAACGTCGGAGCCGCAGACGCCGACGGTCCGGATCGCCACGCGCACGTCGCCGGCGCCGAGATCATTCGGAACCGGGAAGTCCCTGAGGGACAGCTTGCCCTTTTCCTCAAGTACGAGCGCTTCGGCCATGGTCGATCCTCCCCATCACGTCACTTGCCATCGATCGGGACCGCATCCCGGCTCGGCGTTCGCGATGTTCGCCTCGGGAGGCCTGCAAGTAAACGGGGGAGTGCGCCGGGGCGGAGTGTCGTCCCGCCGCCCGGCAAAATTCCTATCACGGGCACGCGGACCCGGTATCACGAGGCCGCGAATGCGTCCCGGCCGCGCGATGCGACGCGGCCGGGGAGGCCCGGGATCACATGCCCGAGGCCATGTCCGTCACCTCGGAGGTATAGGCGCCCTCGGGCTCCTCGGTGATCGCGGGGTTCTCCTCGCTGATCGCGGAGAGAAGCGTGTCCACGGTTTGCCGGTAATCCTCCGGATCGAGCGTACCGTCGGACCCTTCGGTGAGCTTGGCCACCTCGTTCATCATGTAGACCTGATGCTCCAGCGTCTGGGCGCCGGTCGTATCGTTGTCGATGATGATCTGCGCGGCCTCCTCGGGGTTCGCCTCCGCATAGCGCCAGCCTTCCATCGAGGCGGAGACGAAGCGGGCCATCTTGTCCACGAAGGCCGGATCCTCAAGGTCCTCCTCCTGAACGTAGAGCCCGTCTTCCAGCATCCCGACGCCCTCGTCGAGATAGTTGAAGTTGACCAGCTCCTCCTCGGTATAGCCGGCATCGAGGACCTGGCCGTACTCGTTGTAGGTCATGGTGGAGATGCAATCGGCCTGACCCTGAAGGAGCGGATCGACGTTGAAGGCCTGCTTGAGGACCGTGACGCCGCTTTCGTCCGCGCCGTCGGTGTCGATGCCGAGCTGGGCCATCCACGCGTAGAACGGGTACTCGTTGCCGAAGAACCAGACGCCGAGAGTACGGTTCGGGAAGTCCTCCGGAGTTTCGATGCCGGTCTCGGCGAGGCAGGTGAGCTGGAGGCCGCCGGTGGCGAAGGGCTGGGCGATGTTGACGAGCGGCACGCCGCGCTCGCGGGCGGCCAGCGCCGCGGCCATCCAGGTGACGATCACGTCCGCGCCGCCGCCGGCGATGACCTGCTCGGGCGCGATGTCGGGCCCGCCCGGCTTGATCGTGACGTCGAGGCCGGCCTCGTCGTAGAAGCCCTTTTCCTCGGCCACGTAATAGCCGGCGAACTGCGCCTGCGTGACCCATTTGAGTTGCAGCGTGACGGCATCCTGCGCCGCAACGGGGGCGGCCAGAACCGTGCTGCCGAGGGCGGCGATGAGGAACTTCTTCATGTGTAGTCTCCCTAGTCGGTTGTCCCCGGAGTTCATCCCCGGTTGGACGGATGCCAGAAGGTCACCCGTTTCTCGATTGCGACGACGAGGCCGTAGAACGCGCTGCCCGCCAGCGCCGCCACCGCGATCTCCGCCCAGACCATATCGAGCGACAGCTGGCCCACGGAGGTCGATATGCGAAAACCGATCCCGCGGATCGGCGAGCCGAAGAATTCGGCTACAATCGCGCCGATCAGGGCCAGCGTCGTCGAGATTTTCAGCCCGTTGAAGATGAAGGGCATCGCCGCGGGCAGGCGGAGCTTCACGAGCCCCTGCCAATAGCTCGCTCCGAAGGTCCGCATTAGGTCGCGCTGCATCGTCTCGGCGGCGCGGAGGCCGGCGACGGTGTTCACCAGCATCGGGAAGAACACCATGACGACGACGACGGCGGCCTTTGATTGCCAGTCGAACCCGAACCACATCACGAGGATCGGCGCGACACCGACCACCGGCAGCGCGGCGGCGAAGTTCCCGACCGGCAGGAGACCGCGGCGCAGGACGTCGACGCGGTCCGCCAAAAGCGCGACGGCGAAGGCCGCGAGGCAGCCGATCACGTATCCGCTGAGCGCGCCCTTCAGGACCGTCTGGACGAAGTCCTCCCAGAGCGTCGGCAGGCTTGCCGCGAAGCGCAGGGCGATCTGCGTGGGCGCGGGCAGGAACACCATCGGCACGTCCAGCCCGCGCACGATCAACTCCCACATCACGAGGAGCGTCACGCCGAAGAGCAGCGGCACGGCCAGCGCGACGCTTCGGCTCTGCGGACCGCTTGCGAGGCGGACGTTCAGCGCCCAGCCGGCGGCCCAGAGAACGAGGGCGAGCGCGACGAGCGTCATGGCCGCATCCCCATCCGCGCGAGCGCCCGGCGCTCCAGCCCGCCGATGAGCCCGACGAGCCCGGCGGCCAGGATCGCGGCGGCGAAGAGCGCGGCCCAGATCTGGACGGTCTGGCCGTAATAGCTGCCCGCCAGGAGCCGGGCGCCGAAGCCGGCCTGCGCGCCGGAGGGCAATTCGGCGACGATGGTTCCGATCAGCGCCGCGGCGACGGCGATCTTCAGAGAGGCGAAGAGATAGGGCGCCGAGGCGGGAAGACGGAGCTTCCAGAAGGTCTGGGGACGGCTCGCTCCGTAGGTCCGCAGAAGGTCGAGCTGCATCGCATCGGGGCTCCGGAAGCCCTTGGACATGCCGACGACGACGGGGAAGAAGGACAGGTACGCCGCGATCACCGCCTTGGGGAGGATGCCCTCGATCCCGATGGCGTAGAGCACGACGACGATCATCGGCGCGATGGCGATGATGGGCACAGTCTGGCTGACGATGGCCCAGGGCATCACGCTCATCTCCATCACGCGGAAATGGACGATCCCCACCGCCAGCGCGATGCCGAGGCCGGCGCCGATGGCGAAGCCGAGCAGGGTGGCCGACAGCGTGACCCAGCCGTGATGGATCAGGCTCTGGGCCGAGGTCGGTGAAACGGTTGCCGTGCTCTGCCAGAGCGCGCCTGCGACCTGATGCGGCGCGGGCAGACGGGGGCGGTCCTGCGAATAGGCGTGGGCGGTGGCGGGGCCGGGGTTGCGAAGCGCCAGCGCCAGACCGGACATGCCCCGGCGCTCCGATGCGGCTTCTGGCGAGACCGTCTCTCCTGCACGCGAGGCGTCGAGGACGGACTGGGCCGCATTCATGGGGATGCAGGCGAGGGTCCAGATCAGCAGAAGCGCGGCGAGCACGCCGAGGACGGGCAGGGTGGTCTGCCGCATAGCGCTGGCCACGCGAGCCACGCGGGCCGACCAGCCAACGCCGGCCTCGGGAGCGGAAATCGGGGCTGCGGTCTCGCTCATGCCGCCTCCATTCCGGCGCGCAGGCCCTCGCGGACGCGGTGCGCGATATCGATGAACTCCCGGCTGTCGCGAATGTCGAGCGGACGCTCCTTCGGCAGGGGGCTGTCGATCACGTCGCTGATGCGCCCCGGACGGGGGGACATGACGACGATCTTCGTGGACAGGTACACGGCTTCAGGGATCGAGTGCGTCACGAAGAGCATGGTCTTGCCGGTGCGCGCCCAGAGCGACAGCAACTCCTCGTTCAGGCGGTCCCGCACGATCTCGTCGAGCGCGCCGAAGGGTTCGTCCATCAGGAGAAGATCCGCATCGAAGCTCAGCGCACGCGCGATGGAGGCGCGCTGCTGCATGCCGCCCGATAGCTGCCACGGAAACTTCTTCTCGAACCCGCCCAGGTCGACGAGCTCCAGCGTCTCCCGAACCCGGCGCGCCTTCTCCTCCTCGGGATACCCCATGATCTCGAGCGGCAGCCGGATGTTGCCGCCGATGGTGCGCCACGGGTAAAGCCCCGCCGCCTGGAAGACGTAGCCATAGGCGCGGGCGCGGCGCGCTTCGTCGGCGCTCATCCCGTTGACCTCGAGTGTCCCGCCGGTCGGCTCCTCGAGCCCTGCGACGCACCGCAGGAACGTTGTCTTGCCGCAGCCCGAGGGGCCGATGAACGACACGAACTCGCCGGGTTCGACCGACAGCGACACGTCCTTGAGCGCATGGACCGGGCCGTCCGACGTCTGGAAGGTGAGGTCGAGGTTGCGGGCGGTGACGACGGCGCCCTCTGTGTCGGGCGCGCTCATTGCATCCCCCAGAGCCGGGCTTCGGCAAATTCGACGCTGTTTCCGGCAGGATCGCGGACGTAGACGGACCGGGCGCCATTCGGCCAGAGGAAGTCCGCCTCGATCTCGATGCCCTCTTTCGCGAAATGCGCGGTCCAGTCGTCTAGGGCCGCGCCGCTGGCCGTGAAGCAGACATGCCCGGGACCCTTGGCGCCATGGAGGGGGACGGGCAGGCCGCCGCCCGGATCGGCCGCGGCCGTGGCATCAGGGTTGAAGACGAGAAGCACCGTACTTCCGGCGCGGTAGAAGATGTGCCGCGCTTCCTTGCGCGCGATCACCTCCATCCCGAGCGTCCCGCCGTAAAAGGCATCTGCCGCGACCAGATCGCTGGCGTAAAGCGCGGCCTCGAGGATCCCGTCGATCTTCATCCGGCTCACACCCCGCTTGCCGGGATGCCGGTGCGCTCGACCGGGCGGGGCTTGGTCATGTCCTTCCAGGAGGTCAGTGCGCGGTTGACCTCGCCCTGCGGGCTGCGTTTGACGAAGCGACCGTGCCCCTCGGACGGCTTGAGCACGCCGTCATCCACCATCACCCGCCCGCGGGAGAGGACGTAGCGCGGCAGACCTTTCACATGTTTGCCTTCGAAGACATTGTAATCGATAGAGGATTCCTGCGTCTCCGCGCTGATCGTCTTCTCCTTTTCAGGGTCGAGCACGACGATGTCGGCATCCGATCCGACGAGGATCGCGCCCTTCTTCGGATAGCAGTTCAGGATCTTGGCGGAGTTGGTCGAGGTCACGGCGACGAACTCGTTCGGGGTCAGGCGGCCCGTGCCGACGCCATAGGTCCAAAGCATCGGCATCCTGTCCTCGAGGCCGCCGGTGCCGTTCGGGATCTTGGTGAAGTCCCCGATCCCGGTCCGCTTCTGCTCGGTCGTGAAGGCGCAGTGATCGGTGGCGACGCAGGAGAGGGACCCCGATTGCAGCCCGGCCCAGAGCGAGTCCTGATGCTTCTTGTCCCGGAAGGGGGGAGACATGACGCGGCGGGCGGAGTGGTCCCAGTCCTCGTTGAAATACTCGCTTTCGTCGAGGGTCAGGTGCTGGATCAGCGGCTCGCCCCAGACACGCATCCCGGCCTGCCTGGCGCGGCGGATGGCCTCGTGGGACTGCTCGCAGGAGACGTGAACGACGTAGAGCGGCACGCCGGCCATGTCGGCGATCATGATGGCGCGATTGGTCGCCTCGCCCTCGACCTGCGGCGGGCGGGAATAGGCGTGGCCCTCGGGGCCGTCATTGCCTTCGCGCAGGAGGCGGGCGGAGAGGTCCGCCACCACGTCGCCGTTCTCGGCGTGGACGAGAGCGATGGCACCAAGTTCCGCCAGTCGCTGGAAGGAGGCGTACATCTCGTCGTCCTGAACCATCAGGGCGCCCTTGTAGGCCATGAAGTGCTTGAAGCTGTTGATGCCGTATTGCTCGATCACGGTCTTCATCTCGTCGAAGACCTGCTCGCTCCACCACGTCACCGCCATGTGGAAGGAGTAGTCGCAATGCGCGCGGGCGGACTTGTTGTCCCACGTCTTCAGCGCGTCGAGGAGGCCCTGTCCGGGCTGGGGCAGGGCAAAATCGACCACCATGGTCGTGCCACCGGCCAGCGCCGCACGGGTGCCGCTGTCGAAATCATCGGAGGAATAGGTGCCCATGAAGGGCATCTCCAGATGCGTATGCGGATCGATCCCTCCGGGCATGACGTAGCAGCCGGTCGCGTCCAGCACCTCGTCGCCGTCGAGGTCTTGGCCGATCTCGATGATCGTCTCCCCATCTATCAGGACATCTGCCGCGTAGGTCAGGTCATGTGTGACGATGGTGCCGTTCTTGATGACGGTGGTCATGTTCTCTCCTCCCGTCCGTCCGTGCGACGGATGATCAGATCCTTGTGGATGATCGCATTGTCTTGGTTGCTCTGGCGTCCGCTCGGCGCGGTATCGCTCGGAGCGCGGATCGGCCTCGCCTCTCTTCCCGAAGGCGCGTGGATCAACGTCATCCCACCACCTCCGCCGTTTCGACGACCGCGTGCAGGAGCACGTCGGCCCCGGCCTTGGCCCAGTCCTGCGTGATCTCCTCGGCCTCGTTGTGGGACAGACCGTCCACGCAGGGGCACATGACCATGGCGGTCGGGGCGACGCGGTTGATCCAGCAGGCATCGTGGCCGGCGCCCGAGACGAGATCCATGTGGGAATAGCCGAGGCGCTCGGCGGCGGTCCGGACGGCCGTGACGCAGCCCTCGTCGAAGGTGACGGGGTCGAAATGGCCGACGGGCTCGATCTCGAGGCCGAGGCCGAGATCGCCCGCGATCTGCTTGGCCGCCGCCTCGTAGGCATTTCGCATGGAGGTTAGTTTCTCGAGGTCGGGGGAGCGCAGATCGACGGTGAAGACCGCCTTACCGGGGATCACGTTGCGCGAGTTTGGGAAGACCTCGCAATGCCCGACCGCCCCCACCGCGTGGGGCTGATGATCCATCGCGACGCGGTGCGCGGCCTCGGTCATGCGCGCCATGCCGAGGCCCGCATTCACCCGCATTTCCATCGGCGTGGAGCCGGTATGCGCGTCCTTGCCGGTGACGGTGCATTGCAGCCACCACAGGCCCTGCCCGTGGGTGACGACGCCGATCTGTTTCCCCTCGGCCTCGAGGATCGGGCCCTGTTCGATATGGAGTTCGAACATCGCGTGCATCTTGCGCGCACCGACCGGCTCCTCGCCGCGCCAGCCGATCCGGTCGAGTTCGTCGCCGAACCGCGCGCCCTTCGCATCCGTCCGGTCCTCGGCCCAGTCCTGATCGTGCACTCCCGCAAAGACACCCGAGGCAAGCATGGCGGGGGCAAAGCGGGTCCCTTCCTCGTTGGTCCAGTTCACTACGACGATGGGGTGCCTCGTCTTCACGTTCAGGTCGTTGAGCGTTCGCAGGATCTCCAGCCCCCCTAGAACCCCGAGGACACCGTCATACTTTCCGCCAGTGGGCTGCGTGTCGAGGTGGCTGCCGACATAGACGGGCAGGGCGTCCGGGACCGTTCCTTCCCGGCGGGCGAACATGTTGCCCATCGTGTCGAGCCCCATCGTGCAGCCCGCCGCCTCGCACCAGCTCCGGAACAGCTCGCGGCCCTCGCTGTCGGCATCGGTCAGGGTCTGGCGATTGTTGCCGCCCGCCACGCCGGGGCCGATCTTTGCCATGTCCATGAGCGACTGCCACAGGCGTTCGCCATCGATCGTCATGTTGTCGCCGGGTGCTTGGGATGGCATTGCAGGTCCTCCTGATCCTGACAAATTGACCGGATGGTCAAAAAGACGCTAGATCGGCGCGGGGCCGTAGCCGGGATGCGCAGTTGATTTGGTCGAATGCTGAAGAACTGGTCGGACCGTGCCGCATCATTGAGCACTTTCGCGGCAACTGGATGATCTCGCAATGACCATGAGCCGGATCCAGAAGCGAAATCGCGCGCGCATCGCCGAGGCCGCGCTGGAGGTCTTCTCCCGTAACGGATTCCGCGGCGCGACGCTCGACGCCATCGCCGGCGAGGCGGGGCTCTCGAAGCCGAACCTGATCTACTATTACCCCTCGAAGGAGACGATCTACGAGGAGCTGCTCACCGGCCTTCTGTCGCGCTGGCTGGAGCCTCTGACCGCGCTCGATCCCGCGGGAGAGCCGGAGGCGGAGATCCTCGGATACGTCAGCCGCAAGCTCGAGCTGTCGCGCCAGATGCCGCGGGAAAGCCGCCTCTTCGCGAACGAGATCCTGCGCGGCGCGCCCCTCATCGCGCCGCACCTGACCGGCCCGCTCCACCGGCTGGTCGCCGAGAAGGCGGCGGTGATCGAGGGCTGGGCCGCGGCGGGGCACATCGCGCCGGTGGACGGGCGGCAGCTCATCATGTCGATCTGGGCATTGACGCAGCATTATGTGGATGCCGATGTTCAGGTCCGGGCAGTGACCGGCTTGGCCGATCCGTTGGCGGGCGCGGCGGCGCATCTCGAAACGCTCTTCCGCCGCACCCTGAGGGGCTGATCGCCCTATTCAGCCGCGGTCGCCGCGGGGTTGTTCGGGTGTTGGGTCCAGTTTCCGGGTTCGGCCGGCACCACCCGTCCGGTCCGGGGATCGGTCTCGCCCGGCTCGAGCCGGGTCATGGTGATGCAGTCTTCCACCGGGCAGACATCGACGCAGAGGTTGCAGGCGACGCATTCGGCGTCGATCACCTCGAAAGTCCGGCCCGGCTCCATCGCGATGGCCTGGTGGGAGGTGTCCTCGCAGGCGGCATAGCAGCGGCCGCACTTGATGCAGAGATCCTGATCGATCCGCGCCTTGGTGACGTAATTGAGGTTGAGGTATTGCCAGTCGGTGACGTTCGGAACGGCGCGGCCAGAGACCTCGGCGACGGACGCATAGCCCTTCTCGTCCATCCATGCGGACAGGCCCGCGGTCATCTCCTCCACGACGCGAAAACCGTAGGTCATCGCCGCGGTGCAGACCTGGACGTTGCCGCAGCCGAGCGCGATGAACTCCGCCGCGTCGCGCCAGGTCGTGATGCCCCCGATGCCGCTGATCGGCAGGTCCCGCGTTTCGGGATCGCGGGCGATCTCGGCCACCATGTTCATCGCGATGGGGCGGACGGCCGGGCCGCAATAGCCGCCATGGGTGCCCTTGCCGTCGATCGTCGGCTCTGGCGCCATCCGGTCGAGGTCGACCGAGGTGATCGAGTTGATCGTGTTGATCAGGCTGACCGCATCGGCGCCACCGTTCAGCGCGGCACGGGCCGGCATGCGGATATCGGTGATGTTGGGCGTCAGCTTCACGATCACGGGCCGATCGTAGTACGTCTTGCACCAGCGGGTGACCATCTCGATGTATTCGGGCACCTGGCCGACCGCCGATCCCATGCCGCGCTCCGCCATTCCGTGCGGGCATCCGAAGTTCAGCTCGATCCCGTCCGCCCCGGTCTCGGCGACGCGCGGCAGGATCGCCTTCCACGCCGCTTCCTCGCACGGCACCATGATCGAGGCGATGAGGGCGCGGTCCGGGTAGTCCGCCTTCACCCGAGCCATCTCCTCGAGGTTGGTCTCGAGCGGTCGGTCGGTGATGAGCTCGATGTTGTTGAGCCCCATCAGACGCCGGTCCGGCCCGTAGATCGCGCCGTATCGGGGCCCGTTGACGTTGACGACCGGCGGGCCCTCGGCGCCCAGCGTCTTCCAGACGACGCCACCCCAGCCGGCCTCGAAGGCGCGACGGACGTTGTATTCCTTGTCCGTCGGAGGCGCCGAGGCGAGCCAGAAGGGGTTCGGGCTGCGGATGCCCACGAAGTCTGTCGTCAGATCGGCCATGGCTGGTCTCCGGAAAGTGGCGAGGGCGAGAACGAAAAGGGACGAGTAGGGCGGGGCGGGTCAGCCGGGCATGTCCGGGTGCGGCGCGTGGCCGTGAGGAGGCGCGTCGATCCCGCGCGCGGCCTCGGCGATGACGGCACGGGTGGAGGCTTCGGGTACGCCCATGAGCGCGGCGTGCATGTCTTCCGCCGCATCGCGGCCCTGGGCCGCGCCCCAGACGGTCAGATCGTCCCCCGGCGCGACGCAATCGCCGCCGGCCCAGACCTTCTCCATCGAGGTGCGGTACTTCGCGTCCACCGAGATCCGGCCCCCCTCAAGCTCAAGACCGCTATCGAGGGTCATCGTCTGACCGATGGCCTTGAAGATCTGGTCCGCGGGCAGGCGCAGCCGTTCGCCGGTCCCCCTCAGGCCGTCGCCGGTATCGGCGGTGTATTCGAGCTCGATCTCGGCCGCGGCGCCGTTTCCGTGGATCTCCACCGGCTGCACGTTGCAGATGATGCGCACGCCCTTGGACGCGGCCAGATCCTGCTCGTAGACCGAGGCGCCCATGCGGTCCCGCCCGCGGCGGTAGGCAATGGTGACGTTCTCGGCGCCGAGGAGCTTGGTTTGCACGGCCGCGTCGATGGCCGTCATGCCGCCGCCGATGACCACGATGTTGCGCCCCACGGGCAGGGACGCGAGGTCCGTGCTCTGCCGCAATTCCGCGATGTAGCGCACCGCATCGGTCACGCCGTCCTTCTCGGCGCCCTCCGCTGCAAGGGCGTTCACGCCAGCCAGCCCGACGCCGACAAACACCGCATCGAAGCTCTCCGCCAGCTCTTCGAGCGACAGCTCACGCCCGAGCGCCTTGCCGCCCTCGAAGGAGATACCGCCGATCTGCATGATCCAGTCGGCCTCGGTCTGGGCGAAATCGCCGGTCGACTTGTAGGCCGCGATGCCGAACTCGTTCAGCCCGCCGGGCTTCGTCGCCGCATCATAGAGCGTGACCCGGTGGCCCCGCATGGCCAGCCGATGCGCGCAGGCCATCCCGGCCGGGCCGGCTCCGACGACGGCGACGGTCTTGCCGGTCTCGTCCGCCCGGTTGTAGGGGTGGCCCTGCCGCCGCATGAGGCTGTCGGTCGCGTAGCGCTGGAGAAGGCCGATCTCGACCGGCTTGCCCTCCGACGTCTCCCGCACGCAGGAACCTTCGCAGAGATCCTCGGTGGGACAGACCCGGGCGCACATTCCGCCGAGGATGTTCTGGTCGAAGATCGTCTTCGCCGCTTCCTCCGGCCGCCCGCCGGCGATCTGCCGGATGAAGAGCGGGATATCGATCTCGGTGGGGCAGGCCGCGATGCAGGGCGCATCGTAACAGAAGTAACAGCGATCGGCCGCGACCGCGGCGTCCCGCGGCCCGAGCGGCGCATGCAGGTCGGCGAAGTTGCCCTCGATCTCTTCGGGGGAGAGGCGGCCGGCGGCAAGTCCTGGCGTCAAGGGATCGGTCATCACCTGTCCTTCTGGCTGGGTCAGGTGAAGCCTTGCACGGTTCGATTTTTTATCAAACGGTAAATTTTGGGCGAAGCGTGAACGGCAAAAATTGGGCGGGCACCGCGCCGGTGCCGGCCTGCTCACACGCGGCGGGGGGCGCGCGTTACGTGCGGGCCGCCCTCTCGTCGGGGACCTGCGGCGGGAAGAGCGTGTCGTAGCACCAGGTGAAGACGAAGGCGTAGACGACGTAGAAGGCCGCGAAGGTGATCTCCATCAGGAAGGCCGTCACGAGCGAAACCTGAAGCCACCACGCGAAGATCGGCAACAGGATGACGAGGAGGGTGGCCTCGAACAGCACGGCATGAAGGATCCGTAGCGGGAACGTCTTCCGGGCATCGCCCCTGCGGCGGTGCAGGGCGTGGTCGAAGCCGAGGTTGAAGAGGTAGTTCCAGACCGTCGCGGCCGTGGCGCCCAGAACGACGAGGACGCCCATGTCGCCCATGGGATGATCGAAGAGCCAGGCAAACATCGGTGTGACGATCAGGATGCCGATCAGTTCGAAACAGATGGCCTGGCGGACACGATCGGCGGTGCTGCGCATGATGAAAGGGCTCCGATTGAATGTCGGGCCGTCCCGAATGCAGACCGATTGGCCGGGGGAGGTCGTCCTCTCCTGGGGCGGGATCTGGCCTCTATGGCCGCGAGTTTCAAGCGGCACCCGTGTCGCAGGGAACCTGACCGCGCCAATGGTTCCGGCGGGGCACCTGGCGCGGCTTTCACGAGATGCGCTTGCCTCCATGCCGCCCAGATGCGAATGAATTAACCATCGTTAAATGCAGGCTTGTCGGGGAGGCACGGCGGAAGATGGTCCTTTCAGCCATTCGGCGCATTCAGATCGTGAGTTTCGCCCTGCCGCATATTCCGCTTGCGGCTGTCGTCGCGATCCTGCTGAGGGATGGCAGCGAGGGCGATTGGGCCCTGATCGGTGGAACGTTCGTGGCGACGTTGATCACCGCGGTCCTGCTGCTGACGTTCCTGAACAGCGCTGTGAAGAATGTCGCGGCGCGATCTGATCGGCCTGCCGCCGCTGCGCCTTCGAACTGAACGGATCAGGAACCGATCAACATCCAGATGATCGCCGCGATCAGGATGGCTTTTGCGCAGACGACGGCGACGAGGGTTCCGCGGTTCTCCGGAGCGAGAAAGATCTCCTGCCAGGCGGGCCTGCTCGGACCGAAGATCCGGGCTTCCACACTTCGGCGGATGCGGGCCGGCGGAGACACGGCGTCGACGTCGAACATCTCGGTGAACGTGCTTTGCCAACGATCGAGTTCGGACCGGAAATCCGCGTCCCACGAAGCGAGATCGCGCGCCTGACGGAGATCCTCGCCCTCGAGCAGATCGAGAGCGTATTCGCCGGCCAGCATGATTCTCTCGTCGCGGCCCATGAAGCCTCGTTTTCGCGCAGTCTGATATCAATGTAGACCGCCGGGCCGTTCATTACCATGACGCGTCACGGCAGCGCGAGGCGCACGGGATGACCGGTCTTCGTGGCTGTGCAGGGCGGTAACGGCTCGCCAGGTTAATCGAGCCCGGCGGTAAGCGATCAGTCCAGCGACAGGACCGCGAGGATCACGAGAAGGACGATCACCGCGCACGGCATCAAGGCATGCCGGTACTTGCGATGAACTATGAGCGTGAAGCCGGCCCCGATCATGGCGCTGATTCCAATTCCCGCACCGAGATGTCGCGTCATTATGGGAATCAGCAAGATCGCGGTCAGCAGTTCCAGGCTCCCCACGAGGCGGTTCATGTATGCGGGATATCCCCAGCGCGTATATTCGGTCCGGGCGCTTTCTGCCCCGATCAGGTTTATGAGGCTGCCGATGAGGAAGAAGAGGGACGCGGACCAGGCAATGAAATGAGACATGACACCTCGAAAGAGCAAGCCGGTCCAATCGATCCGAATTGACGGCACCCGAATTCAGGGTGACCTATACGCAATTTTCACACCGACGCGCGCTCATTTACTGAAGCTTTCGTTCTTTTACAATGGTATTGCCGCAAGACATTCCCGACTCAGTGTGAACGAGGCTTTGAGGCGTTGCGACTTTTTTGTGCGCACGGACCGCTTCATGCGACGAAACAGGCCCCGTCGCACGCCTTCGCGCAGGCGTCGCGATCAAAGCATCTGTAGGGACGCAAGGATGATGAAGCTGCCGGCGAGAACCTCAAGGAGAGGGAGGAACAGTCGGACCCGCGAGCCGTCCGCGAAGGACAGGAGCGTGCTTTCCCGTGCGGTGACGGCGAGGATGGCGACGCCGACGGTCACGGTCCCGGTGCCGAGGGACATGGCAACGGTCCCCGCAATTCCGGCGGCAAGGAGTCCCATGTGCCACGTCAGGACGAGAAGGAGCAATGCGCCGGAGCAGGGGCGGATCGCGATGCTCGCGATGAGGGCGGCGATGCCGCGCGCGGACGTCGCCCCGGACACCTCCTCGACAGTCGGGCCGTGTCGATGTCCGCACCCCTCATGCGCGCACCCGCCCTGATGCCGATGGTCGTCGTGGCCATGGGGATCGTGGCCCGATTGGCCGGAGCTGCCGCTCGTCCGGCTCATGCGCCAGAGACGGCCGGCGCCGCGAATGGCAAGCCAGATGCCGATGAGGCCAATAGCGAGGGCGCTGAGGGACGCCATGATGCCTTCCGCGGCCCCCGTCGCCTGCACCCGCGTCCAACCGATGCCGAGGATCCCGATGCAGACGATGGCAATCGCCGTCACGGCCTGTCCCAGAGAGGCACAAAGGGCGATGGCGGAGAGGCGAAGGATCGGCACCCGTCGCCCGACGCCGTATCCGCCGATCAGCACCTTGCCATGCCCGGGGCCGATCGCATGAACGACCCCGTAGGCGAAACACAGGCCGATCATCAGCGCCAGTGCGCCGGGATCGCCGGCCCTGAGGGCGCGCAGGGCGCCGGCAAGCTCGTTCTGGAAAGCGCGCTGCCACCCGGCGGCCCAGCGAGCGAGATCGGCATCGGCGCCGGTGATCAGCAGGGCCGCGAACACCGCGAGCGCGAGGGTCGGCAGGATGAGAAAGCTCAGTCGCATGACAGAAGGAACGCGTCCGTGAAAAGGATGCCGATATCCGGCAGATCGACGACCTCGAAGGGATCGGAGGCCATGTCCACCGCTGCGAGAAGGTCGCCGTACTTCGCGCGTGCGGCCTCGAAATCAGCCTCGTTCCGCAAGAGGCTACACCCCTCCCGCCCGATCACGCCGGGCTCGCCCGGAACGTCGTAGGCGACGAAGTAGGTGGTATCGTAGGCCCGTGCGACGATGTCGTGCCCCTCGATCGCGGCGGGCTCGGCGAGGGGGCGGATATGCGAGGTGACATAGCGCTCGTCCCGCCACTCGGCGGTATGGGAGACCGGCGGGTCCAGTTCGATTGGCGCCCCGTCTATGGTGAGCGTGAAATCTCCCGGAAAGCCCGCGTCCCAGTCGACGTCCTGTCCGGCGAAGGCATCGAGCCGCTCCTGCTCAGGAACGCCGTCGCCATTCTCATCGAGGTCCTTCTCCTCCAGAAGGAGGAGGGAGTAGAAGTCGTCATAGGTCCATTCAACCAGCACGGCCTCGATCCGCCCGTCCGCATCGAAAATCAGATCGAAATCGGTGTCGATGAAGATATGCGGATGAGCGGATGCCCCGCTTGCCCAAAGAAGGACGCCGGCGGCGCAGACCACCCCGGCGGACGCGGCCCGGCCGAGCCGGACCGCGAAGCAGCGGCACAAGGGAGCCGATCTCGTCATTTCCCGCAGGATGCAATCTCTTCCGCGACACTCCGGATGAGGGCGGGATAGAAGTCCGGCCCAAGCGGGATGTCCGTGCCGACGGGGTCTATGATGCCGGTCGAGACGCCGGTGCCGTCGGCCACGGTGCGGACCAGCCCCTGATTGAACTGCGGCTCGGAAAAGACGCACGAAACGCCGAGATCCCGCACCATGTCGCGGACCTCCTTGATCCTGGCGGGAGAGGGGGAGGAGGCGTCACTGAGGGAGATGGCCCCCGCGGCGGACAGATCGAAGCGCGTTTCGAAATACTGATAGGCGTCGTGGAAGACGATGAATTGCAGGTCGGTCACGGGAGCGAGGGTCGCACTCGCCTGGGCAATGGCGTCGTCGATCTCGGTCTTGCCGGCTTCGGCGTTCGACGCGTAGGCGTCGGCGTTGTCCGGGTCGAGGTCGCTCAGGGTACTTGCGATCTGATCCAGCCAGACCTTGGCATTCTCGGGGTCGAGCCACGCATGGGGATCGGTGCCGTCATGCGCATGATCGTGGCCGGCGTGCCCGTGAGCGTCGTCATGATCATGTTCCGCATGTTCTTCGCCATGGTCATGATCTGCGTGATCGTGGTCGTGTCCGGCGTGCTCATGCTCATGATCGGCATGCTCTTCGTCATGGTCATGCTCTTCGTCATGGTCATGGTCGTGATCGTGCTCATGGTCGTGGTCGCCATGATCATGTGCCTCGAACGTGGCGCCCTGGCGGAAGGCTAGGGTCTGAGTGGCGGGCAGGTCCAGAAGCCCGACAACCTCGGCGCCATCCGCGAGGTTCGCGATCGAGCCCTCGAGAGACGGCGTCAGGTCCGAGCCGATCCAGAAGACCGCGTCGGCGTCCTGCAGGGCGCGCGCCTCGGAGGGGCGCATCGCATATCCGTGCGGCGAGACGCCCGGCTTCACGAGCAGGCTCGGCTCGTCTGCGAGTCCGTCCATGACACGGGCGACGAGCGAGTGGACCGGTGGGATGTCGGTGGCCACCTGCGGGACATCGGCGAGGGCGGCGCCGGAAGCGAGGAGGCCGGCGAGGCCGGAGAAGGTGGTCAGGCGGATCGACATCTAAGTGCCTCGTGATTGTATTACATTTCACCGCTCTCGATAGCTGTTACCATTTAACACTTCAACCCGGTGAGCTGTCACGGGACCGATACCGGGAGGGGGGCTCTCGGAGGCCGGATGACCTCGGGCCCAGACCTTGCGCGCGTCGCGGCAGATCTGCCCGGCCTCGATGGCGTCGAGCCGCCTGAGCGCGGCCGCCTCGTCGCCTCCGGCATGGCGGAGGGCCGTCCGCCATGCGCGGAGGGCGGAGCGGGGGGACCAGGGCAGCGTGGCCGTGGCGAGCCAGCGACGAAGGGATTCCGGAAGCCTGTCATATTCGCTCATGGGGGAGACCCTGCGCCTCCTCCGGGCGAGGCTGCTGTTGCCGGTATTCGCGCGCGTCATTCCGCGGCCATCCTGTCGCGCCAGCCGGGGAAGGGGTCGCCGAGTGTCGTCCAGTCGTCCGGGGCGAAGGAGTCGCCGTCGAGAAGCGCCGCGTCCAGTGACCGGACGATCGCGTCCCGGTCCATCCCGCTGCCGATGAAGACGAGTTCCTGCCGCCGGTCGCCGAACGGCTCCTGCCAGTGCCGGGAGATATAGGCCCGCGCCTGCGGATGGTCGGGCCAGCGATCCTGCGGCACTGTCGCCCACCACCGCCCGAGCGGTTTCACGGAACTCAGCGCACCCGCGAGCGAGAATTCGGCAAGCCAGTCCGGGCGCGTCGCGATCCAGAAATGGCCCTTCGCCCGGATCACTCCCGGCAGCTCGCCGGTTAGGATGTCGTGGATCTTCTGCGGATCGAAGGGCCGGCGTGCGCGGTAGACGAAGGACGACACGCCGTATTCCTCCGTTTCGGGCACGTGGTCGGCAAACCCGTAGAGCTCCTTTGCCCAGAGGGGATGCTCGTGCGCGGTCTCGAAATCGAAGCGCCCGGTGCCGAGGATCTCGTCTGCCGGGACATGCCCGTGATCGGCCTCCACGATCCGGGCATCCGGGTTCAGCGCGGTCACGATCTTCCGCGCGGCGTCGAGCCGGTCCGGGCCGGCGTCGCTTGCCTTGTTCAGGATGACGACGTCAGCGAACTCGATCTGGTCGACCAGCAGATCGACGATGGTGCGCTCGTCCTCTTCCCCCAGGCTCTCGCCGCGATCCTTGAGGAAATCGTGGCTTGCGTAATCCTGCAGCAGGTTCACCGCGTCGACCACCGTCACCATCGTGTCGAGCCGGGCGACATCCGAGAGGCTCTGGCCCGCGGCGTCGCGGAACTCGAAGGTCGCCGCGACGGGCAGGGGCTCCGAAATGCCGGTGGACTCGACCAGCAGGTAGTCGAAGCGGTTCTCAGCGGCGAGGCGGCGGACTTCCAGAAGCAGATCGTCCCTGAGGGTGCAGCAGATGCAGCCGTTGGACATCTCGACCAGCGTCTCGTCGGTCTGGCTCAGGTTTGCGTCGCCCGCTCGGACGAGGTCGGCGTCGATGTTCACTTCGGACATGTCATTGACGATGACGGCGACGCGGCGACCGTCGCGGTTGTTCAAGACATTGTTGAGAAGCGTAGTCTTCCCCGCTCCGAGGAAGCCCGACAGGACCGTGACGGGCAGGAGGGTGGACTCGTTCGAAGAGAGGGTCACGTCGGCATCCTTTTTTATTATGTACTAACATAACGATTACAGGCGCCATTGGCGGCTTGCAAGCCGAGCGCTGGCATTCGCAGGACGACGACCCGGCAGGCCCGCGCCAAGACCCGCCACGTATCTCGCAAAATGGGCCGAGAGATCGGCTTCGTCGCGCAGTCTCGCCGGCCTGCCGCCTCTTGCGGAAAAACCGTGCGCGATACTTGACTAAAAGAATTGGGTTTGAGAATACCCCCTCCATCGCCGGCGGACATTTGCCGGCTCGACCGATGCCAGCGCCGAAGCAAGCTCCCGGATTTCTCAATCTCAGGAGGATGCCGTGCGTCATCGCCCGACCCCCGTACTTTGTGCTGCACTCTGCCTTCCCACATTGTGCCCCTCGCTGGCCGTAGCGCAGGAGACAAGCTTCACGCTCGATCCGATCATCGTCACGACGGACCGGTCCGGGACCGCAATCCTCGACGTGCCGGCCAGCATCACGGTGATCGGGCAGGAGGAGATCGAGGACCGTCAGGTCTCTGACATCGAGGAGTTGGTGCGCCGCGTTCCGGGCGTGACGGTGAACCGGCAAAGCTCCGGCGCAGATCCGTTCAGCACCCTCGGCGGGTTCACGATCCGCGGTGTCGGCGGCAACCGGGTGGCCGTGCAGGTGGACGGCTCCCGCATGGCCGAGAGGATCATCGACGGCACCCGCGACTACGTGGACCTGAACTTCACCAAGCAGGCGGAGATCGTCCGGGGACCGGCCTCCGTTCTCTGGGGGGCGGATGCGCTCGGCGGGCTCGTCGCCTTCGAGACGATCGATCCCGAGGATCTCCTCCAAGGCAAGGACGAGGCTGTCCGGGTGGGGGCCGGGTACGACACCTACGATGACAGCGTCAGCGCGAGCCTCACATTCGGGCGGAGATTGTCCGACAGCGTGTCCGTCCTTGCCGGGATTGCCCAGAGCGCCGCGCACGAGCCTGAACTGACGAATGCGCGCGATGACGGAGGAATTTACGGCTGCCCCCGCGCCACGGAGTTCGGCGCCACGCCCTGCGGGGCCTTCGATCCCACCGATGCCACCTCGACGCGGGCCCTTGGAAAGCTGGTCTGGACGCCGGACGCGGCGCACCGTCTGGAGTTCAGCGCCGATGCCCTGATCAGGGACACCAGCGTCGAGCAGGATTCCTCCCTCGGGCCGGTGCTGTCCACGATCACCGGCGCGCCGACGGGAGACGTGATCGTCGGCAAGGATCGCGCGCTCGACCTCTACCGGTATCGCCTCGGTCTGGAGCATACCTGGACGCCCGCTGCCGGCCCGTTCGACGAAATCGTTTCCACGCTGGCCTACACCCCCCATGGCTACGAGCGGAGGGGGCGGGAACTCTCGACCTCTGCGGGCGGTGCTGAGATCCTCACCGAAGACGAGCTGACCTACGAGGAGGACTTCGTCGAACTGGACATCCAGGCGACCTCCCGCTTCGAGACGGGCGCGGCGGATCACCGTCTGATCTTCGGCTTCGACGGCGACCGGAAGCGCACCGATTACGAACGCCGGGACGTCGAGACGAACCTCGCGACGGGCGCGGTGACCGAAACGGTCGCCGGGGGCTTCAACTTCGCGAACGCCACCACGCAAAGGGCGGACGTCTACGTCGAGGACCGCATAACCTTCGGTGGCGGCCGCTTCGAACTGACGCCGGGGCTTCGTTACGCCACCTACAAGATCGATCCGCGCCCGGACGGGGATTACGAGGAGGTGCCGGGCCAGGCGCCACGTGTCCGCAAGGACGAGACCCTGCTGAAGAGCCTCGGCGCGATCGTGCGGTTCGATGACAGCTGGTCGGCCTGGGCGAAGTACGGCGAAGGCTTCAAGATGCCCACCGCGCAGCAGCTCTTCACCTCCTCGCCCGGTGACTTCTTCAATCTGACCCCCGCGCCCGATCTGAAGCCGGAGGAGGTGCAAAGCTACGAGCTCGGCCTGAGATACGAGGAGCCGCGGGGCTTCGCGTCCCTGAGCGTCTTCAAGGCGGATTACTCGGACTTCATCCAGAGCTTCTACAACCCGCCCGGAACGATCGACTACACCTACCGCAACCTCTCCGTGGTGAACGTCCACGGCGTCGAGGCGGAAGCCGGCTGGGCGTTCGGGCAGGGGACGACGATGAGCGTTTCCGCCGCCTGGCAGGAGGGCACCCAGCAGGTCAGCGACGACGCGGAGGAAACGCGCCATACGCTGCCGCCGCTGACGGCGACCCTCGCTCTGGCGCACGAATTCCCGGACTACGGTCTCTTTATCGAAGGGGTCGCCACCTTCGCCTCCGACGTGGAGGAGACCGCGAGCCCGGACGACTTCAAGCCCGATGCCTATCAGGTGCTCGATCTGCACGCGAAATGGGAGATGGTCGAGGACGGCTTCCTGAAGCTCAGCGTCAACAACGTCTTCGACCGGCGCTACTTCGTCGCCAACGCGGCGACCTACGGATCCACGGCGTCGGCCTCCGTGGCCGCGACGAACCCGATCGAACTGCAGACCGGACCCGGTCGCAGTTTCGCCGTAAGCTTCGACAAGACGTTCTAGATGCGGGACTCCCTCGCACGCATCTGGGGCCTGACCCGGCGCGCGGTCTTCGGACCTAGCGCCGGGATCGGATTGCTCATGGCGGGGATCGCGCTCGCCCTCATCGGCGTCGAACTCTGGGTCGACGTGAAGATGATCGCCTGGACGCGGCGGTTCTACGATGCGGTGGAGCAGATGGAGACCGCCGCCGCGATGCGCGAGCTCGGCGTCTTCGCGGTCCTCGTGACCGCCTCCGCCGCGATCTTCCTGACGAGCGACTACCTGCGCAAGCGTCTGCGCCTGAGATGGCGGCAGAAGCTGACGGGGCAGGCGCTCGACCGCTGGACGGGGGGCAAGGCCTACTGGCATCTCCGGCCCGGCCTTTCGGCCGAGACCGTGGACAATCCCGACCAGCGCATCGCCGAGGATTGCGAACGCTTCGTCGCGCTTCTTCTACTGCTTACCCTGGACCTTGTCGGCCGCATCGCCGGGGTCGTGACCTATATCGCGATCCTCTGGACGCTGTCCGACTTCGTCCTGAGCTTTTCCCTCTTTGGCGTGGGCATCGAGATCCCGCGCTACATGGTCTGGCTCGCGCTCCTTTACGTGCTGGTCTCCAGTCTCATCACCCACGCCGTCGGCTGGCCGCTGAAGTCCCTCTATTTCCGGCACGAGAGGCGGGAAGCGGATTTCCGGCATTCCCTCGTCCAGGTTCGGGACAACGCCACCGAGATCGCCCAGTCCGGCGGTGAGGCGGCGGAGCGGCGCCGGCTCGATGCGCGGTTCGAGGGGATCCGAAGCAACTGGCTGCACCTGATCCGCCGGGAATTGATCCTCGGCCTCTTCACGCGGCCCTACTACCAGACGGTCCTGCGGGTGCCGCTGTTCTTCGCGCTGCCGGCCTATTTCGCGGGATCGGTGACCTTCGGCGGGCTGATGCAGCTTTCGGGCACGTTCAGCCGGGTCACGACGACCCTGTCCTGGTTCATCTTCCAGTACAAGGAGCTGGCGGAGTTCGCCGCCGTGTCCCACCGCCTCGACCAGCTGTTCCGCGTCACGGAGGACCCAGAGCCTGTCGCGGGAGCCGTGACGGCAATCGAGCGGACCCATGGGGGCAACCGGGCCCTTCGCGTGAGCGGCCTGACCCTCGCGACCCCGGAGGGACGGTGGCTCGCGCCCGTGCCCGACCGGGTGATCCGGCCGGGCGAGCGGATCTGGATCTCCGGCGCGTCCGGCCAGGGCAAGACGACGCTCCTCGCGGCGATCACCGGGCTCTGGCGCTATGGCGAGGGTCGGATCGACATGCCTTCGGGGCGCATGATCGTACTGCCGCAACGACCGCATCTCTTCTCGGACGGCCTCGCCGCGGCGGCCTGCTATCCCTCCGATCCCGCCGACGTTCCGCCGGACCGGCTGCGCTTAGTTCTGGAGCGCCTCGGCCTGACACATCGCCTGGGCGCGCTCTCGGCGGAGGGCCCGGACGATGGCGACGCGGCGCTCGAGGGGTTGTCCCTCGGCGAGCGGCAGCGGCTGGCGCTGGCGCGGGTGCTTCTGCACCGGCCGGACTGGGTCATCCTCGACGAGGCGACCTCATCGCTGGATGTCGCCAGCGAGGCGCATCTCCTCGCGCTGCTCCGGCGCGAACTGCCCCGGGCCGCGATCCTCTGCGTTGCCCACCGCGATCCGGTCGGGCTCGACCCCACCGGGACCTGGATCATCGGGGAGGCCCCCCAAGACGAAAGGAAGACAGCATGACCGAGATCGAGAAAGGCCGCTGGGAGCTGCCGGATGCCGAGGTGGCCGAGATGCTCCACCGGCTGGAAGGAATGGAGAACATCATGATCGTGCTCCGCTCCGGCGGGGCGACCCACGAGCGGATCGGCGCTGTGGGGGAGGTGTCACGCGTGGGCGACATGATCGCGATCGGTGGACCGGTTCACACCGCCCGGATCGATCCCGGCGCCGCCAGCCGCATCGTGTTCGACACCTCGCTCGTGATCGCCGGCGGAAGCTATCCGGCCCTCGAGTTTCAGGACGAGGACGGCACCGAGCTCTTCAAGGCCATCGCGATGGGCGGGGCGCCCGCCTTCGTCGCGGCCTTCGGCGCTGAGGCGCGGGTCGCGCTCGAGCCGAAGGAACGGATGATGCCGTCGATGGGCGGCGATGCCGACGAGATCACCTCCGATCCGGCGTTCATCCTGCTGAACAGGCTGCGGGAGGAGGGGGATCCCGTCGAGATCCGGCACCGCCTCGCCGGACGGGAGCAATCGTGGCAGGGGACGATCGAGACGGTCCGTCCGGGCATGGGGTTCTCGAACGTGACCACGGACGACTTCCACCTGCACGTGAAGGCCGGCGCCGTGTCGGAGTGGCGCGAGACGCCGGCGGGATGGCTGGCTCTGGCGCCCGACGGCTCGGAGATCGGCCTCGTCGTGGCGCGGATGACGAAGGCGGCGGCGTGACCGGTCCTTTCTGGTATCGTCCCGGCGCACCTGACGCCGTCCCGCACGCGACCGTCCTCGAAGACATGGCCGGCGCCGAAGTGGTCCTTCTCGGCGAGCAGCACGACCGGGCGGACATGCACCGCTGGCAGCTCCATGTGGCGGCGGGGCTACTCGCCCGGCGCCCGCTGATCGTCGGGTTCGAGATGTTTCCCGCGCGGCTCGATCCGGTCCTGTCGGAATGGGTCGCAGGCGCACTCACCGAGGAGGCGTTCCTCGAGAAGGCCGAGTGGGGCACGGTCTGGGGCTTCCCGGCCGACCTCTACCTGCCGCTCTTCCGCTTCTGCCGGGAGACCGGCACGCCGATGCTCGGCCTCAATTGCCGCCGCGGCCTCGTCAGCGAGGTCGGCAAGGGGGGATGGGAGAGCGTGCGGGAGGAGGACCGCGAGGGCCTGACGCCTGCGCGTCCTTCGCCAGAGGCCTACCGCCGTCACATCTTCGACCTGACCGGAAACGGCCAGCCGGGCCGGAGCGACGCCGACCCGGATTCCCCCCGCTTCAGCAGGTTCCTGCGGGCTCAGGAGGTCTGGGACCGGGCCTTCGCCACGCGACTTGTGGCAGCCGTTCGGCCGGACGGGCCGCTCCTCGTCGGGATCGTGGGAATGGGGCACCTGGCCTACGGGGGAGGCGTGTCCTGGCAACTGGCCGATCTCGGCGTGACGGACGTGCGCGTCGCGATCCCGCACTCGGCTGAGCAGGCGGAGATGAAGAGCGGCGCGGCCGACTACGCGATGTCTCTCGCCTGAGAGGGCGACACGTCGCGCCATGGCAGCGCTCGCGCTAGACCGCGGCCGGTCGGGGAAGCGCGTGGTGCGACAGCGTTTTCGTCGAGCGCTGAAGCCTAGTCGGAAGCGGTACCAAGGATACGCGCACATTCGTGGCGCACCTCTTCGCAAAACGTACGGATCAGGGGGAGGTTGCGGGCGTCGCTGGCGTGCATGAGATACTGATCCAGTGCGACGCTTGGCCTGAACGGGCGAGAGACGATGCGGGTGTCCATCGCGTTGCAGAACAGCGGGTACACGAGCGACACGCCGATGCCTCCCGCGACGAGTTCGGTGACGCTGTTCACGCTGTCCGTGGTGACGACGACATTCGCATGGACGCCATGTTCCCGAAACAGCGAGTCGACCTTTTGACCGGTATGGGAATCGAGGTCGAAGGCTATGAATTGCTCCGTCGCCAGATCTTCGGGGCGGATCACGTCGCGGTCCGCAAGCCGATGGCCTTGCGGCATGATGCAGACGAGCGGAAGCGCGGCGAAGTGATCGACCACGAAGCTGCCGTTCTCGATCGGGGTCGGCGAGACCGCGATGTCGATCTGGCGGGTGCCGACATGCTCGACCAGCCAGCGCGAGCGACGCGACTGTATTTGGCAATAGACGTTGGGACAGCGATCGAGGAAGCGTTTCACCACGCAGCGCATGAACGATCCGGCAAGACCGGGCGGCACCCCGATGATCAGGCGTGCCCGATCCTCCCGCTTGATATAGTCGATCGCGCTCTCGACCTGCTTCACGCCTGCGAAGATGCGCTCGACCTCCTCGTAGAGGTACAGGCCCTGCGTCGTCGGGATAAGGCGCCCCTTCCTGCGGTCGAAAAGGGATAACCCGTTGTCGCCTTCCAGCTGCATCAGCAACTTGCTCGCCGCGGGCTGCGAGACGTTCAGCAGTTCGGCCGCCCCGCTGACGGTGCCGATCTCCATCACGGCCTTGAAGACCTCGACCTGCCGGAGATTCAATGCGCGTGCCATGCCATAACTTCCGGAATACCCTACCGTCGTTTTACTCTTGGACAGAATACGCAGGCCTTCCCTAAATTTGTCAACAGAGGGGAAGCGAAATGCCTGTGACACACCTGAACATGACGCAGATCGAGCGGGACGAAGCCGGGGAATCCCCGCTGTTCAGGCTGGTCGAGTCGCCGGAGAATTCGGTGACCATCCGGGTGGACGGCGTGCCTGTTCTTGCACAGCCGGGCGAGACCGTGGCCGCCGTTCTGTTGAGGCTGTCCCCCGCCTGGTCCCGCCGGACGCACGGCTCGGGTGAGCGGCGGGCGCCCTACTGCATGATGGGCGTCTGCTTCGACTGCCTCGTTTCCATCGACGGGACGGGATCGACGCGAAGCTGCCTTGCCAGGGTGTGCGACGGCATGCAGGTCGAGCGGCAAGACATCTCGCAGGGGCTCCGGACATGAGCCGCCGGGTCGACCTGCTGATCGTGGGCGCGGGACCGGCGGGCCTCGCCGCCGCGATCACAGCACGCGCCTGCGGGCTCGACGTGGTGGTCGTGGACGAACAGGCCGGACCGGGCGGCCAGATCTGGCGCGACATCGAGCAGGTGGGCGCAACGCCCCGCGCGCGTCTCCTCGGGCAGGCGTATGGCGAAGGCCGCGGGGTCGTGCGGGCCTTCCGCGAGAGCGGGGCGGAGTTCCTCCCCGAGACACGGATGTGGAATGTCGACGAGGACCTGCGCGCCTATCTGGCCCATCGGGGACGGGCGTGGTCGATCGAGGCGGGAGCACTTCTGCTGGCGACCGGCGCACAGGAGCGACCGGTGCCGTTCCCGGGCTCCACCCTGCCGGGCGTCATGACGGTCGGCGCCGGACAAATCCTGCTGAAATCGAGCGGTCAGGTCCCGGCGGACCCCGCCTGGATCGCGGGGACCGGGCCGCTGGCGTTGCTCTACGCCATCCAGCTGCTGGCCGCCGGCGGCCGGATCGCAGGGTTTCTCGATACGAGACCGACAGGCCAGACACTTGCGGCGGGGCGGCACGCGGCACGGGCGCTGCTGACGGGGCCTCGCGACATCGCCAAGGGCGCCGCCTGGATGGCGCAGCTGCGGCGGCGCGTGCCGGTCTTTGGCCATGCCCACGGGATCGTCGCCGAGGGTGGCCATACCCTGGAACGCATTCGCTTCCGCGACAAGCGGGGCGCCGAGGTGACTCGGGCGGCGAAGGTGTTGCTGGTCCACGAGGGCGTGATCCCCGCGCTTCACGCCACACAGGCGCTCGGCTGCCGGCATGAATGGGACGCGGCGCAGCAATGCTTCCGGCCGGTCCTCGACGACTGGGGCACAACCAGCGTGGCCGGCGTTCACGTCGCCGGTGACGGCGCGGGGATCGCTGGCGCACGGGCCGCGGGTCTGCGCGGCGAACTCGCCGCGCTCGGCGTCGCGATGCGGCTGGGCCGGATAGGGGCGGAGGCCGCTGAGCAGCGCGCGGCGCCGGTACGTGCCGCGCTTCGCCGGGCGATCGGTGTCCGGCCGTTCCTCGATGCGCTCTATCCGCCGCGGGTCGAGATTTCGGACCCGCCCGACGCTGCGATCGTCTGCCGGTGCGAGGAGGTGCGGGCAGGGCGCGTGCGTGCCCTGGCGGCCGGTGGCCTCACCGACCCCAATCAGGTCAAGACCGCGACCCGGGCCGGGATGGGCCCCTGCCATGGGCGGCAATGCAGCGCCCCCATCGCCGGGATCCTGGCGCGGATGGGCGGCTCAGAGGTGAGAGACATCGCGCCGGGACGGGTGCGGCCGCCGATCCGCCCGCTGACGCTTGCCGAACTGGCCAGCCTCGATGCGACGGAGGCGCCGCGATGACCGCGATCGTCCGCGATGCCGTGGTGATCGGCGGGGGCCTGCACGGGCTCTCTGCCGCGCTGTTCCTCGCACGGGCCGGGCAACGGGTCACGGTGGTGGAGCGCGCCTATCTCGGCCGGCACGCCTCGGGGGCGAATGCGGCCGGGGTGCGTACGCTGAACCGCGCCATCGAAGAGCTGCCGCTCGCGTTCGAGGCCATGGAGATGTGGCGCGACATGAATGCGCATGTCGGCGACGATTGCGGGTTCCATGCCTGCGGGCAGGTTCGTGTGGCCGAGTCCGTCGATGAGGTCGCCAGCCTGGAAGCGCGTCAGGCGCAATCGCGGGCGGCGGGGTTCACGCACGAAGAGATCATCGACGCGGCCGAGCTTCGCCGCTTGGTGCCGGCCATTGCGCCCCACTGCGTCGCGGCGCTGGTCACGCGGGACGACGGCGCGGCCGATCCTCATCGCACGATCGATGCCTACCGACGCAGTATTCTGGCCGCGGGCGTCGCGCTTCACGAAGGCGCCGGCGTGACAAAGGTCGTCCGACAGGGCCAGGACTGGGCGGTGCACTGCGACGCCGGGACGTTCGTCGCGCCCTGCGTGGTCAACGCGGCCGGGGCCTGGGCGGGACAGGTGGCCGCGATGGTTGGCTGCCACATCCCCATCAGCTGTCGCGCCTCGATGATGATGGTCACCGAGCGCGTTCCGCCGCTGCTGGAGCCGGTCGTCGGACTGGTGGGCCGCCCGCTGTCATTCAAGCAGACGGATAAGGGCACGCTGATCATCGGCGGCGGGCAGCAGGGCCGCGCGGATATCGAGACCGGGCGCAGCATCGTCGATTTTGCAGGACTCGCGAAGACCGCGCGAACGGTGACCGAGCTGTTCGCAGCTACCGCAGGCGTGGGTATCACGCGCTGCTGGACGGGGATCGAGGCTCAGACGAAGGATCGGCTTCCCGTGATCGGCACGTCGCCCGACGCACCGGGGATGATCCACCTGTTCGGGTTCTCGGGCCACGGGTTCCAGCTTGTCCCGGTCACCGGCGCCATCGTGGCGGATCTCGCGATCAGGGGCACCACGCAACGCAACATCGCGGCCTTCGCGCCGCAACGCCTTCAGGGCGAAGCAATTGAGGCCTGTCCGCAGGACGGCCTCCGACATGCGATCAAGGAGTAAACGGGCAATGTACAGGATCGGCGTGGATGTCGGAGGAACCTTCACGGATTTCGTGATGGAAAAACAGGGCGGCGGGTCGATCGCCTTCTACAAGGTGCCTTCGACCCCGGACGATCCGTCCGAGGCCATCGCCTCCGGCATCGTCGAGATGTTGAAGCGTCACTCGGTCGATCCGGGCGACATCGCTTATGTCGGCCATGGCACGACGGTGGCGACGAACATGGTCATCGAACACCGCGGAGTGCCGACGGGCCTTCTGACGACCAGGGGATTTCGCGACGTGCTCGCCATAGGTCGGCAGACGCGCCCGTCCCTGTACGACTGGGGTGTGCGCAAGGTCGCCCCGCTGGTCGAGCGGTATCGCAGGCGCGAGATCGACGAACGCATTGACCGGCGCGGCACCGCGCTGGTGGTTCCCGATGCGGCGGAGATCGAGGCCGAGGTGCGGGCCCTTCGCGACAGCGGGGTCGAGGCCATCGCGGTCGGCTTCCTGCATTCCTACCGCAATGCGGCGCACGAACGCGCGGTGCGCGACCTGATCGCGAAGATCGCGCCCGACATCTTCGTCTCGATCTCCTCCGAGGTGGTGGCCGAGTTCCGAGAGTTCGAGCGGTTCTCGACCACGGTCCTCAACGCCTATGTCGGCCCCCGGACACGGAAATACCTGCACCGGCTGCGGGATCGCATCGCCGCGGCCGGCATCTCGGTCGAGCCGCTGACATTCCATTCCAACGGCGGGCTGCTGCCGGTGCGCACGGTCGAGGAGCTGCCTGTCCTGACCTGTCTGTCGGGGCCCGCGGCGGGTGTGATTGGGGCGACGCGTATCGGCGCAGAAATCGGCCAGAGCGAAATCATCACGTTCGATGTCGGGGGCACATCGACCGACGTGTCGCTCATCACCAAGGGCAAGCCCCAGTTCACCTCGAGCAGGCTGGTCTCGGGGCACCCGGTCAGGATGCCGATGGTCGATATCCACGTGATCGGCGCAGGCGGCGGGTCCATCGCGCGCATCGATGACGCCGGTGCGCTCAAGGTCGGCCCGGTGAGCGCCGGCGCGGTTCCCGGACCGATCTCCTATCTCCGGGGCGGGACCGAGGTGACGCTGACGGATGCCAATATCGTTCTGGGCCGGCTCAACCCGGTGGCGCTGCTGGAGGGCCGGATGAAGGTCGACCGTGGCCTGGCTGAAACCGCGATCCGAACGAAAATCGCCGAGCCGCTCGGCCTCTCGGTCGAAGCGGCAGCCGCCGGGATCATCCGCATCGCAACCGCGAACATGAGCCGGGCGATCCGCTCGGTCTCGACCGAGCACGGTCACGACCTCTCGCAATTCGCGCTCTATGCCTTCGGGGGCGCCGGCGCGCTCCACGCCGCCGAGGTGGCCGAGGAATGCGGTCTCGACCGGATCGTGGTTCCGCGCGAGCCGGGAACGCTTTGCGCGCGCGGCGTGCTTCTGTCGGATGTCAGCCGCGACTACGTTCGCACGGCGCTCATCGTCGCAGGCGACGCTGGCTGGGGCGAGGTCGTGGCGATGGGCGCGGGCATGCGCGAGGACGGCGAAGCCTGGCTTGCCTCCGAGGCGCGGTCCGAGGCAGCCCACGAGCTGCGCTTCACGCTCGACGCGCGGTATCTGGGCCAGAGCCATTCGATCGCCGTCCCGCTCGAGACGCTGGACGCGGCGGCGATGACCGACTTCATCGCGCGGTTTCATGCAGCGCATAACGACCAGTTCGGCTACCGGCTCGATGATCAACCCGTCGAGATCGTGAACATCCGCCTCAAGGCCGTTCGCTTCGTCGAAAAGGGTGCGGCACCGGAGGCCGAAGCGGGCTTGACGCTGGCCGAAGCGCAAATCGAGTCGCGGCAGGTGTATTTCGCGGACGGATGGGCGCCCACCCCCGTCTACCGTCGTGCAGGCCTGCCCTATGGCGCGCCCTTCTCCGGCCCCGCCATCGTCGAGGAGATGAGTGGCACAACCGTGGTTCTGCCCGGCCAACGGGCCGAGCTGGACCGGTTCGGCAACATCCACATCACGCGCGCACAGGGCTGAGGAGACAAGCATGACACAGGTACAGGCACAGGCGGAGACCCCCGCCGCCGGGTTCGACGCCATCGCGATGGAAGTTTTCGCCAACCGCCTTCTGTCGATCACCGAAGCCATGGCGATCAACATGATGCGGTCGTCTTTCTCGACCCAGATCAAGGAGCGTCGGGACTTCTCGGTCGGACTGTTCGACGCAGGCGGGCGGCTTGTGGCGCAGGGCACGCATATCCCGGTGCACCTGGGGTCGCTGATGGGCGCTGTCGACGCGGTGCTGGCCCGGTTTCCGCGCGACCAGATCGCGCCGGGCGATGCCTTCATCTGCAACGATCCCTACGTGGCCGGGGGGACCCATCTGCCGGACATCTCGATCGCAACGCCGCTGTTCGTCGAGGGACGGCTGGAAGCGTTCACGGTGAATATCGGCCACCACAACGATATCGGCGGGCCGGTGCCGGGATCGACCTCGGCCCTGTCCCGGTCGATCTTCGAAGAGGGGCTGCGGATCCCCGTGATGCGGGTTTGCCGGGGGGGCGAGATCGACGAGGATCTGCTTGCGATGATCGCGCTCAACACCCGTTTGCCGGAAGAGCGGATCCTCGACCTCAAGGTGCAGATCGCCACCAACATTCGCGGCGGCGAGCAGACGCGCGAGCTGATCCACCGGATGGGCGCCGGCGCATTCCGCGCGCGGATCGAGGACCTTCTCGACTACACCCGGCGGCGCCTGGCGCTCAGGATCGCAACGCTCGAGGGGCGGGGTCAGGGACACTTCACCGCGCATCTCGACGACGACGGGATCCCGGGCGGCGATCCGGTGCCGCTGTGTGCCACGGTCGGTGTCGAGGCGGGACGGCTGGTCATCGATTTCGCGGGCAGCGGCCCCGAGGCACGCGGCGCGCTCAACATCGCGCAGAACGCCCTGCGGGCGACGGCCTATTACTGCGTCAAGGCGCTGCTGGACCCTGAACTCATGGCCAATTCCGGAATGATGGACGCAATCGATCTGCGCGCGCCCGTGGGGACGATCGTAAACCCCGCCGATCCCGCGCCTGTCGGATCGCGCACCATCGCCTGCCAGCGGCTCGCCGGGGCGATCTTCGGCGCGTTCCAGCCGCTGATAGAGCCTGCGCAGCGGATGGCATCGAGCTATGACGTGCTGCCGTCCTTCGATTTTTCGGGCCGCGATCCCGAGACTGGAAAGTACTTCATCTGCGGCGAGACGGTCGGCGGTGGCGGCGGCGCGCGGAACGACGCGGACGGAATGGACGGCATTCACGTGCACATCACCAACTCGCTGAACCTGCCGGTGGAGGCGATGGAGAACGAGGCGCCGCTCATGTGCCGCGAATACGGCCTGCGGCCTGATACGGGCGGTGCCGGGCGCTGGCGCGGGGGGATGGGCATCATCCGTACGGTCGAGGCGCTGCACGCCGGCACCATGGTCTCCGCCCGGTCGGACCGGCACAGCGCCGGTGCCCCGGGCAGCGAGGGTGGCGCTCCGGGCGGAACCGGACGCATCCGGCGCAATCCCGGCACGCCACGGGAGGAGGAGCTGTCATCGAAGATCGCGCGGCTGCCCTTCGCGGCCGGCGACACGCTGTGCATCGAGATACCGGGCGGCGGCGGGTTCGGACCGCCAGCCGACCGCCCCGACGACCTTCTGGCCGTCGACCTTCGTGACGGGATCTTCAGCGAGGATCACGCCCGCGAGGTCTTCGGCCACGAGAAAGTCGCGCGCGTGCTTGCGCGGCTGAAGACGTCTGCGGCTGGGTAGCACCCCGGTCCGCAGCGACGTGAAGACGAAACCGGGCATACCCGGACATCAGTACAACAGAGGAGAACGACATGAGAAACAGAGTGATCGGACCCAAATCCATTCCCGCCCGCGTAGCCGCGGCGGCGATGCTCGCCCTCCCGGCCCTGGCCGCCAGCGGGCCGGTGATCGCACAGGACAACGCCGTGCTGCGCTTCGGCCTGTCGGCTTATCCTCCGGGCCTTGACCCGTTTCGCCACGAAGGCGCGGCGGGCCATGATGTGAAGCTGCAGATTTTCCGCGGTCTCCTGGGCTTGAACGGCTCCGGAGAAATCGTGGGCGAACTGGCCGAGTCCTGGGAAGAAAACGGCACGGAATACGTCTTTCACCTGCGCCAGAACGCGACGTTTCACAACGGCGAGGCGGTGACGGGCGAGGACGTGAAATGGTCGCTGGAGCAGATTCGCGCCGAGGGGTCGACCGCCTATTTCAAGGACGAACTGCAGGTCATCACCGAGGTCGAGGTGATCGACGACAGCACCGTCCGCATCAAGCTCGATGCGCCGACACCTGCATTCCTGAAGCTGCTGGCGACGCCCTATGTGCCGATCCTGTCGCGCGAGGCCGGGCTTGAAGACCCGGTCGGTGCCGGGCCCTACCGCATCACCGCGACGGAAGAAGGCGTCGCGATCGAGTTCGAGGCTTTCGACGATTACTACAAGGAGGGCTATCCCAAGACGGAGCGCATGCGCATGATCGCCTATCGTGACGAGAACTTGCGGGTGGCGGCGCTGGAAGCGGGCGATGTCGACATCATCGAGTACGTCCCTTGGCAGAGCATGGCGAAGATCGAAGACGATCCCGACCTGACCCTGCAGGAGACAACCGGCCCGAACATGGTGCTGAACTTCAACGTCGAGCAACCGCCTTTCGACGATGCGCGGGTGCGTCGCGCGGTCTGCAATGCGATCAACCGGAAGGACATCGTCGATGCGGCGTTCTACGGGCGCGGCGCCCCGCTGGAGGGCCTGCCGCTCGATGAAAACTCGGAGGTGGCGGACGACAAGACCCAGACGCTCTTCGGGTTCGACATGGAGGGCGCCAGCGCCGCGTTGAAGGACAGCGGGGCAACCGGACAGGAGGTGACGCTTCTGTCCTCATCGACCTATTCCATGCACCAGGACACGGCACTGGTGATCCAGCAATATCTCATCAATGCCGGGCTTCAGGTGACCCTCGACCTGCCGGAGTGGGGCGCCCGCGTGGCGCAGGGCAACGAGGGGCAGTACCAGTTCGCTGTCAACGGCAGTGGGACGGTGGTCAACGATCCCGACGGGCTGACCGCGATGATCGGAAGCGGCACGCCCAGCTACAAGCGCTCCTACGGCTATTCCAACGAAGAACTGGATGCGCTTCTGAAGAAGGGCCGCCACGAACTCGACCCCGAAGCGCGCGCCGCGGTCTATGACGAGATCGCTCAGATCGTGGCCGAAGACGTGCCGCTTTGCCCGCTGACGCGGCGGACGCAGGGCTTCGGTCTGCGGCAGGGCGTCGAGGGGTTTCACGCGCTGGTGGGAAGCGCGAGCGGTTACTCGGCCTTCGGGCTTGAAGCCGTGACGCTCGACTGAGGCACGCGGGACCGGAAGGCGGGCGTGTCCCGCCTTCCAGGAAACGGGACGGAAATCAGATGCTTTCATACACCATCAGACGATGCGTCGTCGCGCTGTTGCTGGCCGTCTCGGTCGCTTCGCTCGTGTTCTTCGCGCTCTATCTCGTGCCGGGAGACCCGGCGACGATGCTGCTGTCGGTCGGAGGCGTGGAGCCGCCGGCGGCGGCGGTTCAGGCGCTGACCGAGGAGCTCGGGCTCGATCGGCCGGTCCTGGTTCAGTACCTGGATTTTCTGGGTGGCCTCGTAACCGGCAACCTTGGCCAATCCTTTGCGAATGGCGACACGGTTTGGAGCATGATCGCCGTGCGCCTGCCGCGAACACTGGAACTGATCGCGCTGGCCACCGCCATTTCGCTTGCCGTGGGGGTGCCCGCGGGTCTTGCCGCGGCGCTGCGGCAGGGGCGCACTGTCGATCGGCTCTTCTCGTTCACCGCGAGCGTCCAGATGTCGCTACCGGTCTTCGTGGTCGGCACGGCGATGGTCTATATCTTCGCGCAGCGCCTCGGCTGGGTGCCCGCGGGCGGCTACGTGCCGCTGGCACAGGATCCGGCGCGCCATCTTGTCCTCGTCCTGATGCCGGCGCTCGCGATCTCGGTGGGGTTCAGCGCGATCGTCTTTCGCATGTCGCGCGCAACGGTGGCATCGGTCCTGACGAAGGACTGGGTACGAACCGCGCGCGCCAAGGGACTTGCCGAGGGCCGCGTGCGGCGCTGGCATATCCTGCGCAACGCCCTGGGGCCGGTCGCGACCGTCGTCGGTCTCGAGATGGGCGGGCTGCTCGGCGGCTCGGTGCTGGTCGAATACGTCTTCAACTATCCCGGCCTCAGCGGCTTCCTCGTGACCGCGATCGAAAACCGCGACTATCCGCAGATTCGCGGAACGGTTCTGGTCATCGCGTTCCTGTTCATCCTGCTGAACCTGCTGGTGGACCTCCTTTACATGCTTCTCGATCCCAGGGTGCGCGACTGATGGACAAGACACGGAGTACACAACGCCGCGGCCCGGGCGCTCTCGAGCTCAACCTCGGTCTGCTCGTGGCCCTGATCGGTATCGCGGTCCTCGGGCCGATGGTCTGGCGGCTCGATCCGACGGCGATGAGCATCGCGGAGCGCTACGCTGCGCCCTCGTCGGCGCATCCGCTGGGGCAGGACAATTTCGGGCGCGACGTCCTGTCCCGCCTTCTCTACGGGGCACGCACATCCCTGAGCATCGCCTTCGCGACCGCGCTCATCGCGGCGACGCTCGGCACCGCCGCGGGGATCGCCGGAGGCTACTTCGGGCGTTTCTGGGAATTCGCGACGCTCCGGGTGTCGGACGTCCTGCTGGCGTTTCCTCCCATCCTGATGGCCCTGCTCGTCGTTGCCCTGTTCGGGCCCAGCGTCGCCACGCTGGTGATCTGCCTGTCGATCCTCTACGTCCCGAATTTCGCGCGCGTGGCCTATGGCGAAACGCTTTCGGTGCGGCGTCACGAATACGTTGACGCGCAACGCGCCTTCGGGGCCCGGGCGCCGCGGATCCTCGCGCGGTCTATCCTGCCGAACATCGCCGGACCGGTGCTGGTACAGTTCTCGCTGACCGCGTCCCACGCCATCATCGTCGAAGCCGGCCTCAGCTTCCTCGGACTCGGGGTCGTGCCGCCAACGCCGTCCTGGGGCCTGATGATCCGGGCTGCGCGAGCGCAGGTCGAGGTGAACCCGATGGGTATCGTCTGGCCAAGCCTCTGCCTCGTCCTGACGGTCTTCGTGGTCAACCGGCTCTGCGACGCCCTTCAGGCGCGGTTCAACCCACGCAGTGCCAACGCGGCCCGCGCGTCCAGGCAAAGCGTGTCGGAAGAGGTCGTCTACCGCGCGCCCGAGGCTGCCAGCGACGCGCTCCTGTCCGTGTCGGATCTCAGGACCGAATTCCTGACCGAGGCGGGTCCGGTCGAGGCTGTCAGCGGCGTGTCGCTCGACGTCCGGCGTGGCGAGACGCTGGCCATCGTCGGTGAGTCCGGATCGGGCAAGAGCGTGACCGCGCTGTCGCTCATGCGCCTGAACGAGCGTGGCACGACCCGCATGAGCGGATCCGTGACCCTCGATGGGCGGGAGCTGATGACGCTGTCGGACGAGGCGTTCCGCGATATTCGCGGCAACGACATCGCGATGATCTTCCAGGAACCGATGACCTCTCTGAACCCGGTCCTCACGGTCGGAACGCAGATCGTCGAGGCGATCCAGGCGCATCGCGACGTGACCCGAGCCGAAGCGCGGGCCGAGGCGCTCCGCCTGCTCGACAGGGTACGCATCCCTGACTCCGCCACGCGGATCGACCAGTTTCCGCACAACTTTTCGGGCGGCATGCGGCAACGGGTGATGATCGCGATGGCATTGGCCGGTCGCCCGAAGCTTCTGATCGCGGACGAGCCGACCACCGCGCTCGACGTCACGGTGCAGGCGCAGATTCTCGAGTTGCTGAAGGAGTTGCAGCGCGAAGACGGTATGGCGGTGGTGTTCATCACGCACGACATGGGCGTCGTCGCGGAACTCGCCGACACCGTCGCGGTGATGTACCGCGGCAAGCTGGTCGAGACGGGCGCGAGCGAGACGATCTTTGCCGCGCCGGAGCATCCCTATACCCGCGCGCTTCTCGCGTCGGTGCCGCGGATCGGCGCCATGGCGGGACAGGCACATCCCTTGCGGTTTCCCGAGGTCGATCGCGCCACTGGCATCGCGCGCCAGGCACCCGAGAGACGCGACACTGTCCGCCGCGATGCGGACCCCGTGCTGCGGGTGCAGGGCCTCGTAAAGCGGTTCGAGCTGCCTGGGCGGTTGCTTTCACCGTCACCGGGGCGGGTGCATGCAAGTGAGAACGTGAGCTTTGACATCCATGCGGGCGAGACGCTCTCGCTGGTCGGTGAATCGGGCTGCGGCAAATCAACGACGGGGCGCGCGATCCTGCGCCTGACCGATCCCGATGCAGGGGAGGTGCAGCTCGCCGGCAGGGATGTGACAGGCGCGGACCCAAAGCAACTCCGCGCCCTTCGGCGCGAGATGCAGATGATCTTCCAGGATCCGTTCGCCAGCCTCAACCCGACGCAGCGCGTCGGCGCTTCGATCGCCGAGCCTCTTCTGATCCACGACCGCGCGCGGGGCGCAGAGGCCCGGAAGCGCGTGGAAGACCTGCTGGTCCGTGTCGGGCTGAGCCCCGAGATGGCCGACCGGTTTCCCCACGAATTCTCAGGCGGGCAGCGCCAGCGGATCTGCATCGCCCGGGCCCTCGCGCTCGAGCCGAAGGTCATCGTGGCGGACGAGGCGGTGTCGGCGCTCGACGTGTCGGTCAAAGCCGAGGTGGTCAACCTGCTCATGGAGCTGCAGGAGACCATGGGGCTCGCCTATCTGTTCATCAGCCACGATATGGCGGTGGTCGAGAGGGTCAGCCATCGCGTCGCGGTAATGTATCTCGGCGAAATCGTTGAGATCGGCCCACGCGAGGCCGTCTTCGGCGATCCCCAGCACCCATACACCAAGCGGCTTCTCCAAGCCGTGCCGGTGGCCGATCCGTCCCGGCGCGGCCAGCGACGCTCCGTGCCCGCGGGCGATCTGCGCAGCCCCGTCCGTCCCACGGACTACGTCGGCCCCCGCCGGGAGTGGCGCAGGGCAGACGCCGGTCAATTGGTGATGTCGTGGGAGGAAGACCCTGAATGGGCAGGGAGCTCCACGTTGTCGGTGCCGTCCTAAACAGATCCGGCCTTCATCGATGTCCCGATCAGCCGACCGTGTTTCACCCGATAATGTGTGTCATCAACGCCTGCCTGGGAGACGCCAAATTGCAGCGGCTGACATCTTGTGAAGGTCGGCACTGACCCGATCGCTTCCGCCTCTTGCTTTGAGTGGATGGCGGGAGCAACAAACCTGGCCTCTGCTCGACACTGCGGGCGCCATGTCTCCGGTGTGTCGTAGGGCGCGTTTTCCTCGTGGGTCAGGCGCACGTTCGGCCCATCCCAGACGCACGGGGCTTGCTGCGCTGTGCGGCGCTTAGGAAAAAGCTTGAGGCGGTGCATCGAAGCCTCAGCGCATCTGCGGGAATGACAGCCTGTCCATTTCTTTCAGAGCACCCGGCCCGGACATCGGCTCGGCCGATCAGGCTCGCGACAAGACCGACGGTCTGGCGGAGCGGCAGGCCGAAGAGGACCTTCAGCGTCAGGAAGGTCTGAACGGTACTGTCGGAGAAGGTCTCGGGGTGGCACGGCATAGTCGGTGCAAGCGGCGGTGCTGAAAGTCGTCATGGTATGACGATGTCCTGGCAAACGAGCTTCCCGAGGGCGCCCATAAGCAAAATAGAAACATAACTACAGGGAGTTAGTGGCGGAGAGACAGGGATTCGAACCCTGGGACCCCGTGAAGGGTCAACGGTTTTCGAGACCGCCCCGTTCGACCGCTCCGGCACCTCTCCGCGCTGCTGGGTCGCAGGTGGCGTGTCGTTTAGGCCGTGGCGGGCGGGCATGCAACCCCCGATCTGGCGGGTTTCCCAGCGGAATGCGGGCAGGGCAGGGCGGGGCCGGCCAGGAGGCGCCGACGCCTGACGATTTGGTGGGTCCCGCTTGGCAGGACGCAATGCGTTGCGTATCGCTGGTCAACGCGATGGGCTGCGCCCGTGCCGGACCCGAGCTGCCGTGCGGCATTGTCGGTTCGGCGTCGGGTCACGTCCTGTCGTCATGGAGCGTCACCGTCCGCAAAGGGGTCATCCGAATGCGTCCGACCAAAATTGCCGCCCGCGTCCTTTTGTCTGCGCTGCCTGCTGCTCTCTGCGGTGGGCTCGCGCTGGCGCCGATCGATGCCACGGCCCAGACAGCGCCCATGCCATCCGTGAGAGCCGCCGATCGGGCGGAGGTCGCGCCGCTTGCCGAAGCGTTGCGCATCGAGGAGCTCATGGCGGTGATGCGGGCCGAGGGACTGGCCTATGCCGTCGAGTTGCGGGACCAGCTCTTTCCGGGCGAAGGCGGCGCGCGGTGGACCGCGGCGACGCGGGAGATCTACGCGATGGACACCATGACCCGTGTCATGGTGGAGGGCCTCGTCCACGACATGTCCGCAGAGGACGTCGCCGCCGCGGCGCAGTTCTTCACGTCGGACCTCGGGCAGCGGATCGTGGATCTGGAGATCGCCGCCCGCGAGGGGTTGATGGAGGACGGTGTCGAGGAAGCGAGCCACGACCACCTCGGTGAGCTGGCGGATGCGGACCCCGAGCGGATGAAGCTTCTGGATGCGTTCATCGCGGCGAACGATCTGCTCGAAGAGAATGTGGTCGGTGCACTCAACGCCAATCTTGCCTTCTTCGAAGGTCTGGACGCGGGCGGCGCATACTCGGAGGAGTGGAGCGAAACGGGGTCGATGTACGGCGACCTCTGGGCCCAGGAGGCGCGCATCCGTCAGGAGACGGGGGAGTGGATCTACTCCTACCTCGCCATGGCCTATGCACCGCTCACCGATGCCGAACTCTCATCCTACATCGCATTCTCCGAATCGGATGCCGGGATCGCCCTCAACACGGCGCTCTTCGGGGCGTTCGACCGGCTCTATACCCGGATCAGCTACGACCTCGGCCGCGGCGCGGCGCGGTTCATCGCCGGCGAAGACATCTGAGACGCCCCCGCGGCGCTTGACACCAAGGGACTTCCTCGCCATAGAGCGGCTTCCCTAAGAACCGAGCCCCCGAGGGGGCCGCCGTCACAGGCGTCGGCATGGCCGACACGAACGTTCCGGAGACCCGGAAGGCCGTAGACGCGAGAGAAATGAAGGAAACGGCCCATGTTTGCGGTCCTCAAGACCGGCGGCAAGCAGTATCGCGTTCAATCCGGCGATGTGCTTCGTGTCGAAAAGCTTGCAGCTGAAGCAGGCGAAACCGTCCAGTTCAACGACATTCTCATGATCGGCTCCACGGTCGGTGCCCCCCTCGTCGAGGGTGCGGGCGTCCAGGCCACGGTGATCGAGCAGATCAAGGGCGAGAAGGTCATCCACTACGTCAAGCGTCGCCGGAAGCACAGCTCGCAGCGCCGCAAGGGGCACCGTCAGCAGCTCACGCTCCTGCGCGTCACCGATCTTCTTGAATCGGGCGCCGACAAGAGCGACGTGAAGGCTGCGATCGGCGCCGGGTCCGTTTCGGGTGCCGCGATCGTCGCCTCCGACGGCCGCTACGCCAAGAACAAGACCGACCAGGCGGAGATGAATCGCCGCGTCACCGAGGGCAAGGCGAACGAGAAGGTCGCCGAGACCACGGATGCCGCCGACACTCCGAAGAAGAAGCCCGCGAACCTCCTCAGCGAATCGCGGGACGGCAAGGGTGACGATCTCACGAAGATCGGTGGCGTCGGCCCCAAGCTGAAGCAGAAGCTGAACGACAACGGTGTCTACCATTTCGACCAGATCGCGGCGTGGACGCCGGAAGAGGTCGAGTACATGGACGACCAATTGTCCTTCAAGGGCCGCATCACGCGTGACGGCTGGATCGACCAGGCGACCCAGTTCGCCGCAGAACAGGAGTAAGTCCCGATGGCACACAAGAAAGCTGGCGGCTCTTCCCGGAACGGTCGCGACTCTGACGGCCGCCGCCTCGGTATCAAGAAGTTCGGTGGCGAAGCCGTGATCCCCGGCAACATCATCGCGCGTCAGCGCGGCAACAAGTGGTGGCCGGGCGAGAATGTCGGTGAAGGCAAGGACCACACGCTCTTCGCCAAGGTCGAAGGCGCCGTGTCCTTCCGCAAGGGCTTCAAGGGCCGGACGTTCATCTCCGTTCTTCCCGTCGCCGACGCCGCCGAATAAGGCGCGTCCGATCCGGGCTTAATCGGATCGAAAGACACACGATCTATCTGGACGGGGCTGGCGGTGTCGCCGGCCCCGTCCCCGTATCGGCCGGAGAATCCGGCCCTGCCGCGTCCGGGGAGGGCACGCGGACGGGCTGCTGGTCGGCGCCGGGAAAATCCCGGCTGCGAGGAGGGTTATTTCATGAGCGAGACAGTCTCCCTGACCGGGCAGCCGGAGATCGTGGCCGACCGCGTGGTGCTGCGGCCGCTGCGTCGCTCCGATGCTGGCCTCCTGAGCCTCTATGCCGGTGACAAGCGCGTTGCCGCATCCACCTCTTCGATCCCGCATCCCCTGCCGCCCGGCACCTCGGAAGCCTTCATCACGCGTGCCCTCGCGCCGAACCGGCGGGAAGAGGTCTGGGCCCTCGATGGCTCGTCCAGCGGGCTTGGGGAGCTTGTCGGCGTCATTTCCCTGACGCGCATGCTTCACGGCGCGCCCAACCAGGCTGAGATCGGATACTGGGTCGCGCCCGCCTTCTGGAATACCGGCCTCGCCTCCGAAGCCGTACGCGCGCTCACCGCGGCCAATCCGCTCGGCAGCGCCACGATCTTCGCCAGCGTCTTTCAGGACAACTCGATATCTGCGCGCGTCCTGACAGGGGCGGGGTTCGACTATATCGGCGATGCCGAAACCTTCTGCGTCTCCCGCGGCGCAAAGGTGCCGACCTGGACCTATCTACTCCGTCTTGAGGCTCGGCGCTCACCCGCGGCTTGATGGCCGCGTCCTCTTGGCGTAGGCGGACAGCCTGACAAGGGGGCGGACATGAAGTTCCTCGATCTGGCCAAGGTCTATCTGCGCTCCGGCGCTGGCGGTAACGGGGCGGTTTCGTTCCGCCGCGAGAAGTATATTGAATACGGCGGTCCCGATGGCGGGGACGGCGGGCGCGGCGGCGATGTGATCGTCGAGGTTGTCGAGGGGCTGAACACGCTCATCGATTTCCGCTATCAGCAGCATTTCTTCGCCAAGAACGGTCAGGGCGGCATGGGTCGCCAGCGCACCGGCCGCACAGGTGATGACATCGTGCTTCGCGTGCCGGCCGGGACCGAGATCCTCGAGGAAGACGAGGAAACCGTGATCGCCGATCTGGCCGAGGTCGGGGATCGCGTCGTCCTGGCGCGCGGCGGCAACGGCGGCTTCGGCAACCTGCATTTCAAGACCTCCACCAACCAGGCGCCCCGCCGCGCCAACTCAGGGCAACCCGGCGTAGAGCGGACGGTCTGGCTGCGCCTGAAACTGATCGCGGATGCGGGCCTTCTCGGTCTGCCGAATGCGGGCAAGAGTACCTTCCTCGCGGCGACGTCCAATGCCCGCCCGAAGATCGCAGATTATCCCTTCACCACGTTGCACCCCAATCTCGGCGTCGTCGGCGTGGATAATGCCGAGTTTGTCGTCGCGGACATCCCCGGCCTGATCGAGGGCGCACATGAGGGCAGGGGCATCGGGGACCGCTTCCTCGGCCATGTGGAACGCTGCGCCGTGCTGCTTCACCTCGTCGATGGCACCTCTGAGGATCCGGTTCAGGACTGGCGCACGATCATCGGTGAGCTCAACGCCTATGGCGGCGTCCTCGCCGACAAGCCACGGCTGACGGTTCTCAACAAGATCGATGCGCTGGACGATGAAGAGCGGGATGCGCGCGCGGCCGCCCTTGAAGAGGCGACGGGCGGTGAGGTCATGCGCATGTCCGGCGCGACGGGCGAGGGCGTGCGCGAGGTGCTGCGCGCGCTTCGCCGGATCATCCTCGCCGAGCGTGGAGCCGAGGCGTCGGTGGACGAGGAGCCGGGACCGTGGCGCCCCTGACGCTCGCCCAAGGACGCCGCATCGTCGTGAAGATCGGCTCCGCCCTTCTGGTGGACGCTGCGACGGGAGCCCTCCGCGAGGACTGGCTGACCGGTCTCGCCGAAGACGTCGCGGCGCTGCGCCGCAACGCGGACGTGATCCTCGTGTCCTCGGGCTCCATTGCCCTGGGGCGCCGCATCCTCGGCCTCGCCCCCGGGGATCTTTCCCTCGATCACGCGCAGGCCGCCGCGTCGGTCGGCCAGATCCGCCTTGCGCGCGCCTACGAGGCTGCCCTCGGCGCCCACGGTATCATCTCCGGCCAGGTTCTCCTGACGCTGGACGACAGTGCGTCCCGCCGCCGCTATCTCAACATTCGTGCGACGCTGCAGACGCTTCTCGGCCTCGGCGCCGTGCCGGTCGTCAACGAGAACGACACCATCGCCACCGACGAGATCCGCTACGGGGACAACGACCGTCTCGCCGCGCAGGTCGCCGTGACCATCGGCGCGGACCGGCTCATCCTCCTGTCCGACGTCGATGGCCTCTACACCGCGAACCCCGCGCTCGATCCCGGGGCGCGCCACCTCCCCGAGATCGGGCGCATCACGCCCGAAATAGAAGCGATGGCCGGCGATCCCGTCTCCGGCCTCTCCAAGGGCGGAATGCGCACCAAGCTCGCCGCCGCCAAGACCGCCACGGCCGGCGGCTGCGCGATGGCGATTGCCCGCGGAGATGCGCATCGTCCGCTGTCGGCGCTCGACGGCGGCGCTCGCTCGACGTGGTTCCTGCCGCAGGACGATCCGCAGGTTGCGCGCAAGCGGTGGATCGGCGCCATGAAGGCGAAGGGCACGGTCGCGGTCGATGCCGGCGCTGGCGATGCGCTGCGACAAGGGCGCTCGCTTTTGCCGGCCGGGGTGACCGCCGTCACCGGCCGGTTCGAGCGAGGTGACCCGGTGGAGATCGTGGACCAGGGCGGTGCACGCCTTGGCCTCGGCCTTGTGAGGTACGCCGCAGCCGAGGCGAGCCGCATCATCGGGGCACGTTCGGAGGAAATCGAGGACATCCTTGGACATCCTGCGCGCTCCGCCCTGATCCACCGCGACGACATGGTGCTTTGAAGCCGAGCGCCGCCCTTTCATCTTGTGGCGAATACCCATATTCCGGACGCCGAACGGCAACGAAGGGGTCGGGCCATGAAGGACGGCACAGGCGACATTCACGAGATGATGCAGGATATGGGCCGTCGAGCGCGCGCAGCGGCCGACGTGCTTGCCTACACCCCGGCCGAAGTCAAGCGCGCCGCTCTCGAGGCCGCCGCGGACGCGATTCTTGCTGCCGAAGCTGAGATCTTGGCGGCGAATGCCGCCGATCTCGACGCCGCGACCAACCTCACTCCTGCCATGACGGACCGGCTGAAGCTCGATTCCGGCCGCATCGCATCGATGGCTGAAGGCGTTCGCGCCATTGCCGCGCAGGAGGATCCCGTCGGCGCCGTTATCGCCGAATGGGACCGGCCGTCCGGCCTTCATATCAGACGCGTTCGCACCCCGCTGGGCGTCGTCGGCGTGATCTATGAAAGTCGTCCCAACGTGACCGCCGATGCCGGCGCGCTCTGTCTCAAGGCCGGCAATGCCGTCATCCTGCGCGGCGGATCCGAGAGCACGCGCTCCTCCGCGGCCATCCACGATGCCCTCGTACAAGGCCTGAACGCGGCCGGTCTTCCCGCCGATGCCATCCAGCGTGTGCCCACCACTGACCGCGCCGCCGTCGGCGAGATGCTCACCCTGTCCGAGTATATCGACGTGATCGTTCCTCGCGGCGGACGCAGCCTTGTCGGTCGGGTCCAGACCGAGGCGCGCGTTCCGGTCTTCGCCCATCTCGAGGGCATCTGCCATATCTATGTCGACAAGGCTGCCAATCCCGAAATGGCGATTGATGTCGTGCTCAATGCCAAGACCCGCCGCACCGGAATCTGCGGGGCGGTGGAGTGCCTCCTCGTTCATAAGGATGCCGCCGAGCTCGGTCAGAAGATCGTCGACGCGCTGATGGCGGCCGGTGTCGACGTTCGCGCCGAGGGGCTCTCCGGGTCCGCCCCCGCGACCGAGGACGATTGGGGGAAGGAGTATCTCGACATGAAGATCGCTGCCCGCCTCGTCCCGGATATCGATGGAGCGATCGCGCATATTCGCCGTTACGGATCGTCTCATACCGAGGCGATCCTGACAGCGGATGACGCGGCTGCCGATCTGTTCTTCACCAGGCTGGACAGCGCGATCCTCCTGCGGAACGCCTCGACGCAGTTCGCCGACGGCGGTGAGTTCGGCATGGGCGCCGAAATCGGGATCGCCACCGGGAAGATGCACGCACGCGGCCCCGTCGGGGCTGAACAACTAACCTCCTTCAAGTACCTCGTCACCGGCGACGGAACGGTCAGGCCCTGAACATGACGGATACCTCCGAACTCCCGCAGCTTTACCTTGTCACGCCGACGCTTCCGGATCCGAGCAGTTTTCCGGACAGGCTCGCGAGGGTCCTTGATGGCGCCGAGATCGCCTGCGTCCGTCTTGCGATCCAGGGCACCGACGAAGATGCCATTGCCCGGGCGGCTGATGCCGTCCGGCCGGTCTGTCATGATGCCGACGTCGCCCTCGTCGTGACGGACCATTTCAAGCTTGCCGAACGCCTCGGTCTCGATGGAGTACACCTCTCCGGCCCGAAGAACATTCGAGCCGCGCGCAAGGCCCTCGGTCCGGATGCCATCGTAGGCGCATTTTGCGGTGCTTCCCGGCATGACGGCTTGAACGCAGGTGAAGCAGGCGCCGATTATGTGGCCTTCGGGCCGGTCGGCGGCGGCGGTGTCTTGGGAGATGGTACGGTTGCCGAGCATGATCTTTTTGCGTGGTGGTCCGAGATGATCGAGTTGCCTGTGGTTGCCGAGGGTGCTCTCGACGTCACCGCAATTCGGTCGCTTGCCCCCGTGACGGATTTCTTCGGGATCGGCGACGAGATCTGGCGCGAAGATGATCCTGCCGCGGCCCTTGCTCGATTGAAGGACGCGATGGGCGTATAGCTGGCATCGCATCCCGGCTACGCCTTTGGCCCGGCAACTGTCAGAACATCTGAATGTCTCCTCGCTCCGTGCTCTCGCTGCGGAGGGACCCGGCGCACTCTCCGTTCAATCGCTGCTTGAGCGAGGCCAAGCGAAGGCCATCAAACAGATCGGCATGATCGATTTCCGTCTTGCCCGTCCGGTCGGCGATGTTTGAGGCGAGGCGTCCCAAATCCTGCGCAACCTGGGTGGCGAAGTCCAGGTTCTGGAGTTGCGTCACGCTTCCTGCCAATGCCAGACCGTCATCACCGGCAAGGTCCCGCGCCTGAATGGCGGCCGTCAGATCCGACAGGCGGACGAGTTCTGCCGCCATGTTCGTCATCACCGACGACAGGATCGAGGCGGCATCAGTTTCCCCGAACGACGGATTTTCAGGGCGTTGGCTGATCGTGCTCACAGACGCCCCACCACGGCTTCAATGCAGTTCAGTAGGCCCTGTGGATCGAAGGGCTTCGCAATGAAATTGTTCATTCCCAATTGCTTTCCGGCATTGATGATATCGGGATCTGCCTTACCCGTAATCAGGATGAAACCGACGCCGCCGAGTTTCGTGTCCGAGCGGAGGGACTTGAGAAGTTCGAGCCCGTCCATTCCGGGCATGTTGTAGTCCGATATGACCAGATGCGCGGGCGCCTTTCCAAGTGCCGCGAGTGCGCTCGGCCCATCTTGCGCGTTGCGGACATTCCGTACTCCAAACCCGTCGAGGGCTTGCAGGATAAGGCCGCGGCTCGTCGACATGTCATCGACGACCAAGACGTGGAGCTGATCGCGAAGGGCCATTTTGTCAGTACCTTTCTCTGGAGCCGGAATAATGGGCGCTGCCCTTTCGATAGGTCGTCGTTCCGACCGGGATGAGCTCCGTCGCTGGCACGCCTTCGACACGCTCCGAATGTCCGACGAACAGGTGTCCCCCGGATTTGAGCAGAGCTTCGAATCTCGGCCACAAGGCTGCCTGTGTTTCTGCGTCGAAATAAATGACGACATTCCTGCAGAAGATGATGTCGAAGGCGCCGCGCATCGGCCACTGTGTCATGAGGTTCAGCGGTCGAAAGGTGCAGAGGGCGCGCAGGTTTTCGGAGGCCCGCAACGTGTTGCCATCTCCCGACCGTGCGCTGAAGTGTTTCTTCCGGATATCCGGAGGAACCTTCTTGAGCAGCGTTGCCGCGTAAGCGCCTTTCTCAGCCGTCGCAAGGACGTCCCTGTCGATGTCGGTGGCGAGGATCCGAATGTCGAGCTGTGCCGCTTCGGGGCATGCCTCAAGGACGCACATCGCTATTGTGTACGGCTCGGCGCCGGTTGAACAGCCGGCTGACCAGATTCTCACCCGCTCTCCCCGTTTTGCGGCGTCCATCAAGGGCGGGAGGATTTTCCCTGAAAGAAGATCGAAATGGTGGGGTTCGCGAAAGAACGATGTCACATTCGTCGTCAGCGCTTCGATCAGTCCACGGCGTTCATCCTTTCCATTCGGGCCGTCGAGAATCGCGAGATAGGATGCAATGTCTGGCAACCCGAGCCGGCGCGCGCGTTTTGCAAGACGAGAGAAGACCATGGAGGCCTTTTCCTGCGGGATCTGCAGGCCGGCTTCCGCGCGCGCGATACCGGCTATGCGAGCGAAATCGACTTGTTTGTCGGTCTCGGAAAAGGATGACTGCGCCGATGTCATGCCGCCTCCGTCTCATGGCCGGGCTGGACTGCATCAAGATCGAGGATGCGCAGCATGCGACCTTCGATGATTGTCAAAGCCTTGATGAAGCCATGGCTCGCATCCTCCGCCATGTCGGGCGGGGGCTGCATGTCCCCCTGCGGGATCGAGAGGATATCCGAAACAGCATCCACCAGAAGTCCGAGGGTCTGATCATGAACGTGGACCACGATGATCACATTGCGTTCCGTGGGCTCCGCGACCGGGATGCCGAGCTGGCGCGCAAGATCTATGATCGGCAGAACAGTGCCGCGCAGGTTGATGACGCCGCGGACATGCGCCGCCGAATGGGGCAGGGGCGTTGCACGGGTCCAGCCCCTTATTTCGCGGACGGACATGATATCGACCGAGTATTCCTGTTCGCCGACTCGAAACGACAGCAGCTCCTGCTCGGTGGGATCGATGTGACCTTGCTCGCTCATGGACTCTATCCTGCGTGGAGGGATTCTTCGGCCGACGGTTCCCGACCGGGGATTATGGTCAGGTCGGCGGCGGCCCTGGTTGCGCCCGAGGCCCGGGCCATGAGATCGACCGGATCGAGGATTAGCGCGACCTGTCCGTCCCCGAGGATGGTTGCTGCGGCAATGCCGGGGACGTGTCCGTAGCTTTCCTGGAGGCCCTTGATCACGACCTGTCGCTGTTCTTGGATCTCGTCGACGATGAGGGCGGAGCGGCTTCCATCCTCTTTGGCAATAAGGAGAACGACGCTCGAATCGTACTGGCCGAGCGGTGTCCGGTAACCGAGCTCGGCCCCCAGATCGAGAAGGGGGACGAAGCTGTCGCGAATATGGATCACGCTCGTCCTCGGGCCGAGGTGCCGGATCTCGCTGCCGGCCAATGTGAGCGTTTCGACGATCGATCCGAGGGGCACGACGATGGTCTCGCCGGCGACGCGGACGACCATGCCGTCGAGAACGGCAAGGGTCAGCGGAAGGCTGATCTGGAGTGTCGTGCCACGACCGGGCTCGGACGAGATCGCGATCCGACCGCCGAGGGACTGGATGGAGCTGCGAACGACGTCCATGCCGACGCCGCGCCCGGATAGATCGGACACTTTGGAGGCAGTGGAGAAGCCCGGAAGGAACAGGAGGTTGTCGATCTCACTGTCACTGAGCTGCAGACCCGACGCGATAAGGCCCTTCTCTTCGGCAATCTGTTTGACTTTGGGCCTGTTGATGCCGGCGCCATCGTCGGACACTTCGATGATGACGCGCCCCGACCGGTGCGCGGCACTGAGCCTGACGACGCCTTCGTCCGGTTTGCCCGCGGCAACGCGTTTGTCGCGGCTTTCAAGACCATGATCGACGGCATTGCGCACCATGTGGGTTAGGGGATCAGACAGCCTTTCGATGACAGTCTTGTCGACTTCGGTGGCTTCGCCGTCGGTGACGAGGCGGACGCGCTTGTCGACGCTTGCGGAGGCTTCGCGGACGATCCGGGCCATGCGCTGGAACAGGGATTTGACAGGCTGGGCGCGGATCATCATCACGCTGTCCTGAATGTCCCGGGTCAGTTGCATGAACTCCTCGAGCCCGTGGGAAACAGGTGAATTGGCTGGGATCCCCATCTCCGCGACCGATTGAGTGAGCATCGCTTGATTGATGACCAGTTCGCCCACGAGATTCACCATGCGATCGATGCGGTCGAGATCGACACGGACGGTCTGCTTTGGTTTTGCGGGCTCTTCCGGAGGAGAAGCCGGCGCGGGCGACGTCTGTCCAGCTGCCGCGACAGGGGTGGGGGCAGACGGCTCTGCGATCGGGACGGTTGCCGGCTCGGGCTCAGGATCCGGCCGTGCGGACGTCGGATCTGGGGACAATCGATCTGCGCACGCCGTGGCCCCGGCCACATCCGAGCTGCAGCGGGAAATGTCGAGCCGGCAGACCCCGTCGACGAAATCAAAGATTTCGGCTACACGCTCGCGATCGACATCCGCCGCCAGCCTCATCGACCAGGACAGGTAATTCTCCTCGGGGTCGAGGTCCCACAGGGGGGGAACCGCAGAGGTGTCACAGCGCGTTTCCAGCGGCCCGACCTCCGAGAGGGCGGCGAGGAGATGCCGCGGTTCGTTTCCTGTCACGAAGAGTTCGCGCTCGGGCTTGAACGAGATGTCCCAGCCGGGAGCGGCAGCTGCCTCGTCCGGCGAAATGTCGAGGCCGGGCAGGTCGAGGGACAGGGTCATCGGCGTGAACTCGACGGCCTCCGCCTCGCCCTCTGGTTTGGGGCTTCCGCCGGTCAGCCCCTCGAGCTCGCTCAACGTCGCTTCGATATCCGCTTCATCGAGGGAGGTGCCGTCGCGGGCGGCGCGGACGAGGTCGAACAGGACGTCGGCCGCGCGGAAGAAGAGGCGCATCGCTTCGGCGTCGGCGCTGAGGCGGCCGGCGCGCATCTCGTCCATGACGGTTTCGTAGCGGTGGGCGAACCGGACGAGATCGTCGAGGCCGAATGCCCCTGCGCCACCCTTGATGGAGTGAACGGCGCGGAAGCAGACGTTGATCGTTTCGGAATCGGATGCACCGCCCTCCATGGCGGTCAGGCCATCTTGCAGACTCTCAAGGAGTTCCTCGCACTCGACAAAGAACGAGGCGCGGATTTCGGCCATGGGATCAGGAGCTCTCATCTGGCATCTCCGTTTCCGGCGACCATGTGCAGGGCGCGGATGAGCTTGTCCGGATCGAACGGCTTGACGATCCATCCAGTGGCCCCGGCGCTGCGGGCACGGGCCTTGAGTTCCGGTGCGCTCTCTGTCGTGAGAAAGAGGATCGGCGTCGTCCGGTGCCTGGGCTGTTCGCGGACGGCTTCGATGAAGCCGAACCCGTCCATCCGCGGCATGTTCAGATCGGTGATGATGACATCGGGGGAGGTCTGCTCGAGCACCTCCAGACCGTGGACGCCGTCCTCGCCGAAATGCGCGTCGAACCCCGCGCCCGAAAGGGTCAGTTGGAGCATGTCACGGATCGTGCGGCTGTCGTCGACCGCGAGTACTTGCAACGCCATCGCTCAGCCCTCCGCCGCGCGGGGCTGGAAATCGGACGCCGTCAGCCCGAAAATTGCGAGCTGCCGTGTGATTGCATCCTCCTCCAGTCCTTCGATGGAGAAGTCCCGGCCCGACTCCCACCACGTCCGGACCGCGGAGAGCAGGACCTGCAATCCGGGCGTTCCGAGATGCGCGACATTCGTCGCATCGATGACGATCGGGCCGTCCGCATGGGATTGCAGTTCGGCGGCCAGCGGTGCGGCGGCCGGCAAGTCGAGTCGCGCCGGCAGGATGATCCGCGGGGCACCATCGCCTTGGCGCCGCTCTGTGCTGGTGGCTGGGGCCACTGGTAGACCTCCCTCGCGTTGACTGTCACGCGAGGGGGTTTAGCGCCCGGTCTCTTAACATCCGCTTACCGACAGACGGCTTTGTGGGTCAGGACTGCGCCATTCGGTGTTCAAGGTGAACGATCGAACCGATGAGGGCGGCGTAGTCGTCTTCGACGACGGTGACGTCGAAACGCTCCATGAAGGTCGAGAACCGCCCCTTGTCCCGGAACGCTTCGACGAAACCGTTGGTATGCATGTGAGGGACCATGGCGCGGGCGACGCCGCCGATGAGGTAGATGCCACCGAACGGCAGATGGGTCAGCGCAAGATCACCGGTGACGTTGCCGAGAAGCCTGACGAAGGTCGCGACGGCATCCTGCGCGCAGGGATCGCCGCCTGTCTCCGCGGCCTGCATGACCTCTGCCGCGGACGCGCCGTCCCCCGTCTGACGCTCGCTGCAGAGCCAGGAATGGATCCGTTCGAGACCGCGGCCCGAGAGGACGTCCTCGATGGAGGCGAAGCCGTGGTTGTGTTCGACGAAGGCCGCGAGGCGGCGGTCATCGTCCCGCCTCGCCGGCAGGGAGGCGTGGCCGCATTCGGATGGGGGGACGTAGCGGCCTGTCTCGGTGTTCCAGACAGGAGCTGCATTGAAGCCGGTGCCGACGCCGACGACGAGCTGCGCCGCCTCGCCGGATGTCTCATGCGCGCCGATGATGGGGTGCAACCGATCGGCGCTCAGATGGCCCAGAGCGTGGCCCTGGGCCTGAAGATCGTTCAGGAGCGCGACGGTTCCGGCCCCGGTCGCGCGGGCGAGCACGTCCACGTCCAGAACCCAGTCGAGATTGGTCATCTTCCCGCGGCCTTCGAAGACGGGTCCTGCCATGGCGATGCAGGCGGCATCCGGCGCGCCGCAGCCGGCCTCCTCGATGAACTGGCGGAGGACCGGCTCGAGGGCGCCGAACTCGGAATTGCGGAACGCGCGGGTGGAGGCGTCCACCAGCACACCGTCGCGGGCGAGCGCGACGCGGGTGTTCGTTCCACCGATGTCGGCGACAAGGGACTGGCGGCTCATGCGGACCTCTTCAGCGCTGATTTGAGCGCGTGATAGGATGCCTTGGGGCTGCGTTCCAGCGTGTCGTAATCGACATGGACGAGACCGAAGCGGGGACCGTAGCCGAGCGACCATTCGTAATTGTCGAGAAGCGACCAGGTGATGTAGCCGGCGAGCGGAACGCCGTCCTCCGCCATCGCCCTGCGGGCCTGCTCGATATGATCGGTGAGGTAGGAAATGCGCTGGTCGTCCTGATGCGGCGCCTCGGCGGCGAGCCCGTTCTCGGTGACGTAGATGGGCAGGCCGGGCGCGTCCCGGGCCACCTGGTTCAGGAAGTGGCGCAGGCCCTCGGGATAGATCTCCCAACCGACCTGCGTCTTCGGCAGGCTCCCGTCCACTGGCGCGAGTGCGGGCCAGGGGCCGGGCGCCGCCGCGATGTTCTTGCGCGTGTAGTAGTTCACGCCGAGCCAGTCGAGCTTCTGGCCGATGAGGGGCATGTCGTCCTGCCAGCCATGGGGCAGGTGCGGCTCCAGCCCCTCGAGAACCTCCTCCGGATAGGCGCCGTGGAACAGGCCGCCGGTGAAGAAGCGATTGTAGATCGCGTCATAGGTGCGGGCGGCGCGGCGGTCGTCCTCGCTGTCGCTGGCGGGGTTGGAATACTCGAAGTTGCAGACCGCGCCGACATTGGAGACGTTCGCGCCGCGCAGGACCTCGACGGCGCGGCCATGGGCGTAGAGGACGTGATGCATGGCCCGGGCGGCCGCTCGGATGTCCCTGAGGCCGGGAGCATGGACGCCCTCGAAATGGCTGAGCCAGGCGACGCACCAGGGCTCGTTGATCGGAGCGGCGGACCACACGCGGTCCCCGATGCGGGCGGCCATCAGGTCTGCATATTCGGCAAACCAGTCGCCAATATCGCGATTGCGCCAGCCGCCCTTGTCGGCCAGCACGCTGGGCAATTCCCAGTGGTAGAGCGTCCAGGCGGGCTTCAGGCCGCGCTCCAGAAGACCGTCGACGAGACGGTCATAGAAATCGAGGCCCTTCTGGTTCGGCGTGCCGGTGCCCTCGGGCAGGACCCGCGCCCAGGAGGTAGAGAACCGGTAGATGTCGAGTCCGAGATCCTTCAGCAGGTCCAGGTCCTCGTCCATCCGTCCGATATGGTCGCAGGCGACATCGCCGTTCTCGGCGCCTTCGACATTGCCGGGGGTCGCCGCGAAATCGTCCCAGTGGGTCCGGCCCGCGCCGCCCTGCGCACCGCCCTCGATCTGATACGCGGACGTGGCAGCGCCCCACAGGAACCCTTCGGGGAATTGCGACCGGTCGAACATGGCATTGCTCCTGATCTCATGTCAGCGCTCACAATAGGCGACGCCGTCGCATTGGAAAGGCGGAGACTGCCCTCGGACCAGCGCCGACCGAGCGGATGACAGCGGGTTTCGCCCAGGCCCCGATTTCGCCAAAGCCTCAAGGCCCGCGCGGACAGTGCCACCGTCCGCGGCCGAATTCGAACAGCGACGCGGCGACATAAAGTTATTTCTCTCGATGCCGCGTTGACAGGGAATTGCGTGGGCATACGATGGGGGTGGCAAGGCCCCGGACGGAATTGATGTTTCCGCGATGCCGCAATTCGGGGCCGAATGGAAGAACGACGCCGGTCCCGCAGGGACAGGGGTCAAGTCTGGGAGGACATTCATGAAATTCCATCTTATGGCCGGCGTGGCCACCATCGCCCTCGCCGCCGGAGCCGCCAACGCACAGGATCTGGTTTTCCCGATCGGCGAAGGCGATTTCAACTGGGACAGCTATCAGGCATTCGCCGACAGCCACGAGGCGGACGGAACCGCGATCACCGTGTTCGGCCCCTGGCTCGCCGGAGAAGCCGAGGCCTTCGAGAACCTTCTCGCCTACTTCAACGAAGCCACCGGCGCGAATGCGACCTACTCGGGCTCCGACTCGCTGGAGCAGCAGATCGTCATCGACGCCGAAGCCGGCTCCGCCCCCAACATCACCGTCTTCCCGCAACCGGGTCTTGCCGAGAGTATGGCCGAGCGTGGTTTCCTGTCGCCGCTGCCCGAGGGCACCGAGCAGTGGGTGCTCGACAACTACGCTGCGGGCCAGTCCTGGGTGGATCTCGGGACATACGCCAATGCCGAGGGCGAAGATGACCTCTACGGCTTCTTCTTCAACGTGAACGTCAAGAGCCTCGTCTGGTACGTGCCCGAGAACTTCGAGGATTTCGGGTACGAGGTCCCCGAAACGATGGAAGAGCTCAAGGCGCTGATGGACCAGATGGTCGAGGACGGCGAGACGCCGTTCTGCGTCGGGCTCGGCTCCGGCGGCGCGACCGGCTGGCCGGCGACTGACTGGGTCGAGGACCTGATGCTGCGCCTCCACGCGCCCGAGGTCTACGACCAGTGGACCACCAACGAGATCCCGTTCGACGATCCGCAGGTCATCGAGGCGATCGAGGAATACGGCTTCTTCACCGGTAACGACGACTACGTCGCCGGTGACGCGACCGCCACCGCCGCCACCGACTTCCGGGACAGCCCCAAGGGCCTGTTCGACGTGCCGGCACAGTGCATGATGCACCGGCAGGCGTCGTTCATTCCGGCCTACTTCCCCGAGGGGACGGTCGTCGGCCAGGATGCGGACTTCTTCTACTTCCCGGCCTACGAGGAACGCGATCTCGGGCGCCCGGTGCTCGGCGCCGGCACGCTCTTCGCCATCACCGATGCGAACGAGGGTACGGACGCCTTCATGCAGTTCCTGCAGACGCCCATCGCCCACGAGATCATGATGGCTCAGGACGGCTTCCTGACCCCGTACACCGAGGCCAACCCGGAGCTCTATTCCTCCGATGCGCTGCGCGGGCAGGGCGAGATCCTGACCAACGCGACCACGTTCCGCTTCGACGGATCCGACCTGATGCCCGGCGGCGTCGGCGCGGGCAGCTTCTGGACGGGGATGGTGGATTACTCCTCCGGCACGGCCTCCGCGGCGGATGTGGCCTCCGACATCCAGGACAGCTGGGAAAACCTCCAGTAACGTCGCGGCCCGGCCGGAGAACGCTCCGGCCGCCGCATTCACCTCGCGACCGGTCCGGGCGGCACATTCCGTCCGGGCCCATCGTCACCGCCGCCTGATCTCGTGAGGACCAGATGAATCCAGCCCTGCAAGGTGTCATCATCGTCGTTCTGGCCGTTGCGGTCTGCGTCGGGTACTTCTGGTCGTCGAACCAGATCCTCGACCGGGTGATCTTCCCCGCGAAGGGCGAGAAGGCCGGGCAGAACATCAACCGGGCGAACATGGTCCGTCCGTGGCTCTTCCTGTTCCCCGCGCTGCTCGTCCTCGGCGTCTACCTCGCCTACCCCGTGGTGGAGACGCTGCGCCTGTCGCTGACCCAGCGGGTCGGATCGGGGTACGAGTTCGTCGGCTTCGACAACTACGTCCAGATGTGGAACGAGCCGAAGTTCCGCGAGGCGCTCCTGAACAACATGCTCTGGCTGGTCGTCGTGCCGGCGGCCTCAACGGCCTTCGGGCTTCTCGCCGCCCAGCTCACCGACCGGATCGGCTGGGGCGCCGTCGCCAAGTCGCTGATCTTCATGCCGATGGCGATCTCCTTCGTCGGCGCCGCGGTGATCTGGAAGCTGGTCTACGACGCCCGTCCGCTCGGGCAGGACCAGATCGGTATCCTCAACGCGATCTACCTCGGCCTCGGCGGCGATGCGCCGCAGACCTGGCTGACCATTCCGTTCTGGAATAACTTCTTTCTCATGGCCGTGCTCGTCTGGATCCAGACGGGCTTTGCCATGGTGATCCTCTCCGCAGCGCTCAGGGGCATCCCGGAGGAGACCGTCGAGGCCGCGATCGTCGACGGGGCAGGGCCTCTGCGCGTCTTCTTCCAGATCAAGGTGCCGCAGATCATGGGCACGATCCTCGTCGTCTGGACGACGATCACGGTGATCGTCCTCAAGATCTTCGACATCGTCTACGCGATGACCAATGGCCAGTTCGAGACGCAGGTTCTGGCCAACTACATGTACGACAAGCTCTTCCGCGCGAACGACTGGGGCGTGGGATCGGCCGGGGCCATGGTGATCATGCTGCTCGTCACGCCGATCCTGGTCTGGAACGTCTACAACGCGCGCAAGGAAATGCGCTGAAGGGGGAGCGGACGTCATGGACAATATCGCCGGACACAAATCGAGCCTGACATGGGCCGTGCATATCTCGGTGGCGCTTCTGGTGCTCCTGTGGCTCCTGCCGACGCTGGGCCTGCTGGTGTCCTCCTTCCGTACGGCGGACCAGATCGCCGGATCCGGCTGGTGGGCCGCCCCCTTTCCGCAGGAGGAAAGCCTCCAGCTTCGGACCGCCGGTCCGGACGAGATGACGCAGGATGGCGATCTCTACGTCATCGAGGGCAATCTTCTCGAACAGAACGGGGCTGGTGATCTGGATATCTCCGCCTGGGGCACATCCGCCCGGGACGTGTCCGCCTATGCGCCCGGCAAGACCGCCGAGATGCGGGGTGGCGAGACCATGACGCTGGAGGAGGACGGAACCTATCGTCTCACGTCTGCCGAAGCGTTCGAAGGGCGGGGCGAGAGGGTCTTCGTCTCGGCGACGGTGCCGCCCGAATTCACGCTCGACAATTACGAGCGGATCCTTTTCTCGGATGACAGCCGGGAAGGCATGGCGAAAGCCTTCTTCAACACGCTCACCGTCACCATCCCGGCGACGATCATCCCGATCCTGATCGCCGCCTTCGCCGCCTACGCGCTTGCATGGATGGATTTCCCGGGGCGCGCGCTCCTTGTGGCCGCGGTCGTCGCGCTCCTCGTCGTGCCGCTGCAGCTTGCCCTGATCCCGCTTCTGCGGCTGCACCTCTCTATCGGCATCGGCAAGGGCTACATGGGGGTGTGGCTTGCGCATACCGCCTTCGGGATGCCGCTCGCCGTTTACCTCCTTCGCAACTACATGGTGGGTCTGCCCAAGGACATCATCGAGAATGCCAAGGTCGACGGGGCGACGGATTTCCAGATCTTCACCCGCATCGTGCTGCCGCTGTCCTTCCCGGCGCTCGCCTCCTTCGCGATCTTCCAGTTCCTCTGGACGTGGAACGACCTTCTCGTCGCGCTCGTCTTCCTGATCGACGCCTCGGGGCAGACCACGGTGATGACCCGCCAGATCGTGGAACTTCTCGGCACGCGGGGCGGCAACTGGGAAATCCTCGCGACGGCGGCTTTCGTCTCGATCTCGGTTCCGCTGGTGGTGTTCTTCGCGATGCAGCGGTATCTCGTCCGGGGCCTGCTTGCAGGGTCCGTGAAGTGACAGACGAGGCTTCCGAATGAGCTTTTCAGCCAGCGCTGCCGCCGCCGCCGGCCATTCCTCCGAGCCGCCGAAGGCGGACAGGGACTGGTGGCGCGGGGCAGTCATTTACCAGATCTATCCGCGCTCCTTCCAGGACAGCAACAATGATGGGGTGGGGGACCTCTCCGGCATCATTCACCGGCTGACCCACGTGTCGGATCTCGGCGTCGACGCGATCTGGATCTCTCCGTTCTTCCGCTCCCCGATGCTCGATTTCGGCTACGATGTGAGCGATTACCGGGATGTCGATCCGCTCTTCGGAACGCTCGGCGACTTCGATGCGCTGATCGCGCGGGCTCACGAGCTCGGCCTGCGTGTGCTGATCGATCTGGTGATGTCGCATTCCTCCTCGGAGCATCCGTGGTTCAAGGAGAGCCGCTCGAACCGCACGAATGCGAAGGCGGACTGGTATGTCTGGGCGGATCCCAAGCCGGACGGCACCGTCCCAAACAACTGGCTGTCGATCTTCGGCGGTCCCGCCTGGCAGTGGGACAGCGAGCGGATGCAGTATTACCTGCACAACTTCCTCGCCGAGCAGCCGGACCTCAACTTCCACAATCCCGCGGTGCAGGACGAGATGCTGGACATTGCCCGCTTCTGGCTCGACCGGGGCGTGGACGGCTTCAGGCTCGACACCGTCAATTTCTACTTCCACGACGAGCAGCTTCGGGACAATCCGCCGCTGCCCGAAGAGGAGCGGAACGACAATACCGCGCCGTCGGTGAACCCTTACAACTTCCAGGACCATCTCTACGACAAGACCCAGCCCGAGAACCTCGCCTTCCTGCGCCGTCTGCGTGCGGTGATGGACGAGTATCCGGCCGCGGCCTCCGTCGGTGAGGTCGGCGAGAGCCAGCGCGGCACCATCGTCCAGGCGGAATACACCGCCGGCAACGATCTGCTGCACATGTGCTATGATTTCGATTTCCTCTCGAGCACCTATCCCGGGGGCCGCGAGGTCGCCCACGTGCTGCAGAAATTCGCCCGCTTCGTGAAGGATGGCTGGGCCTGCTGGGCCTATTCCAATCACGACGTCGTCCGCCATCCCAGTCGCTGGGGCCTGGGCGAGCCGGCCCGGCGGCTCTACGCGGCGCTTCTTATGTCGATCAAGGGCTCGGTCTGTCTCTACCAGGGCGAGGAGCTGGGGCTGGGCGAGGCCTATGTCGCGTACGAGGACCTTCAGGATCCCTACGGCAAGCGCTTTTGGCCGAAGTTCAAGGGCCGGGACGGCTGCCGCACGCCGATGCCGTGGAACGCCGAAGGCCGCAACGCCGGCTTCTCGGATGCCAAGCCGTGGCTGCCCGTCGCCGTCGAACATCTCGACCGCGCGGTGAGCGAGCAGGGGCGGGACCCATCCTCCACGCTGGCCTTCTATCGCGAGATGATCCGCTTCCGCGGCACCCATCCGGCGCTCGTCAAGGGAGACCTGGAGCTCGCCGAGTTCGACGAGGGCTACGTCTCGTTCCTCAGGGGAGAGGCGGGCGGCAGGGTCTTCTGCGCCTTCAACCTGACGGGCCGCCCGCGGGAGATCAGCCTGCCCGAAGGGCGCTGGCTGCGCGATCCGGCCGCTCCGTTCGAGGCCGAGCAGGTTTCGGACGACCGTTACACGTTGCCGGCCTGGCAGGCGCTCTTTGCCACGGAAGAAGAATCGGACGGCTGATCCCGTCATCGAGGGGAGGGACGACATGGCGAACCTGAAATTGAAGGACGTGGAGAAATCCTACGGAGAGGTCCGCGTCCTCAGCGACATCAACCTCGAGATCGAGCAGGGGGAGCTCGTGGTCTTCGTCGGCCCGTCCGGCTGCGGCAAGTCCACGCTTCTGCGCATGATCGCGGGCCTGGAGAAGATCTCCGGCGGCACGCTGGAGATCGACGGGCGCGTGGTGAACGACGTGCCCCCGGCGCAGCGCGGGATCGCCATGGTCTTCCAGTCCTACGCGCTCTATCCGCACATGACCGTGCGGGACAACATGTCCTTCGCCCTCAAGATCGCCAAGAAGTCGAAGGACGAGATCGAGGCGGCTGTGGCCAAGGCCGCGCGCATCCTTCAGCTCGAACCCTATCTCGACCGGCTGCCGAAGGCGCTTTCGGGCGGCCAGCGCCAGCGCGTCGCCATCGGCCGTTCCATCGTGCGGGACCCGAAGGTCTATCTTTTCGACGAGCCGCTCTCGAACCTCGATGCCGCCCTGCGCGTCGCCACCCGGATCGAGATCGCGCAGCTCAAGGAAGCGATGCCGAATTCCACCATGGTCTACGTCACCCACGATCAGGTGGAAGCGATGACGCTGGCCTCCCGCATCGTCGTGCTCGCCGGTGGCGGGATCAGCCAGGTCGGCGCGCCTCTCGAGCTCTACCGCAAACCTGAGAACGAGTTCGTCGCGCGCTTCATCGGCTCGCCCGCGATGAACCTGATGCCGGGGGAAATCACCGGCACCGGCGCGCAGACGCGGGTCAGGCTGAAGCACGGAGGCGGCGAGATCCTGTCGGATTACCCCTCCACCGAGGACGATCTCGGCCGCGAGGTGAATGTCGGCATCCGCCCCGAGGACATGCAGATCACCGAGGGCGAGGATTACGCCTTCGCCGGCGAGGTCGAAATCCGGGAGAGCCTTGGCGAGGTCACGCTTCTCTACTTCAGAGAGCACGAGGAGGGGGCCGACCAGATCATCGCCAAGCTGCCGGGCATCCATCCCGACAATCGCGGCCAGCACCTGCGGCTCACCGGCGCTCCCGATGCCGTCCACATCTTCGCCAACGGCCGCTCGCTGCTCTATCGCTGAGCGTGCGGCCCCGCTTGCGCCTTCATCGCAGGCAGAGGGCTTCGTGCGCGGACAAGCGGAGAGATGTGCGCCTTCTCCCCCTTTGCGGGACGACCGGGAGCGCATAGTCTCTGGCTCGAACCCCCAAGGAGACGATCAGCCACATGCGTCCACGCGTCGGCATCATCTGCAACCCCGCCATTTTGGACGGGACCTACAAGGTTCACGCCGGCGGCGTGATGAACACCGAGGCCGTGGCGGAGGTGACGAACGCCCTGCCTCTTCTCATTGCGGCCGATCCGCGCTTCGTGACGGTGGAGGAGCTTCTGGAGAGCTTCGACGGCTTTCTCTTCACCGGCGGCCGTCCGAACGTGCATCCGGAGGAGTACGGCGAGGCGGCGACCGAGGCGCATGGCGATTTTGACCGGTCGCGTGATGCGATCACCCTTCCGCTCATTCGCGAGCTGACCCGCCGCGGGCAGCCCTATCTGGGCATTTGCCGCGGCTTCCAGGAGGTCAACGTGGCATTCGGCGGCACGCTTCATCCCGAGATCCGCGATCTTCCGGGGCGGATGAACCATCGCATGCCACCCGATGGCACCATCGAGGAGAAGTTCGAGCTGCGTCACAAGGTGACGTTCGGCGAGAGCGGCCCCTTCCACCGGCTCTTCGGCGCGCGTGAGGTGATGACCAACACCCTCCACGGCCAGGGCATCAAGTCTGCCGGTGGGCGCATCGTCGTCGACGGTCACGCGCCGGACGGAACCCCCGAAGCGATCTACGTGGACGGCGCTCCGGGGTTCACACTCTCCGTGCAGTGGCACCCCGAGTATCGGGCCGCCGAGGATCCCGTGTCCCGCCCCCTCTTCACCGCCTTCGGCGATGCCGTCCGGGCCTGGGCCGAGGGTGGACGTCAGCCCGTTCGGCTGTCCGCCTGACGGATCAGGTCACGAGTGACCGGGTGGCATAGGCGGGGTCGTCCCAGAGCCGTTCGTTCATCACCTCGGCAATGACGCCTGCGGCGACGTCGATATCCTCTTCGGAGAGGTAGAGCGGCGTGATGCCGAAGCGCATGATGTCCGGCGCCCTGAAGTCGCCTACGACGCCACGCGCGATCAGGGCCTGCATCGCCGCGTAGCCGTGCTCGAACCGGAACGACACCTGGCTGCCCCGCGCCTCCGGATCGCGCGGAGAGACAAGCTCGAGATCCGGGCATGCGCTCCCGACGGCCGCGATGAAGCGCTCCGACAGCGCGATCGAGCGCGCGCGCACCTCGCTCATTTCAACCTCGTCCCAGATATCGAGCGCCGCCTCCAGCGCCGCCATCTGAAGGATCGGCGGCGTTCCAACACGCATCCGCTCCGCTCCGGCCGCCGGCCGGTATCCCGGTTCGAAGGCGAACGGCTCCGCATGGCCGAGCCACCCTTGCAGGATCGTTCGCGCCACGTCGGCATGGCGCGGGGCGACATAGGCAAATCCCGGCGCGCCCGGCCCCCCGTTGAGGTACTTGTAGGTGCAGCCACATGCGAAATCGGCACCGGCCCCGGCAAGCTCGACCGGAAGGGCCCCGGCCGAATGCGCCAGATCCCAGACCGTCAGCGCGCCGGCTTCGTGCGCGGCGCGGGTCAGGGCGGCCATGTCGTGTTTGCGGCCCGTCCGGTAATCGACTTCGGTCAGCATCAGCACCGCCACATCGGGCCCGATCCGCCCGGCGATCTCCTCGGGCTCGACGATGACGAGCTCGACGTCCCCGAGCGCTTCGGCGAGACCGTCCGCCATGTAGAGATCGGACGGAAAGTTCCCGCTGTCGGACAGGACCACCTTGCGCTCCGGTCGCATCGAGAGAGCCGCTGCAACGAGCTGGAATACCTTCACCGAAAGCGTGTCGCCGACGGAGACGGAGCCGGGCTCCGCACCGATCAGGCGCCCGATCCGATCCCCGAGCGCCATCGGTTGACCGATCCAGCCGGCCCGGTTCCAGCCGGCAATCGCCAGTCGCCCCCATTCGAGCTCCACCGTCCGCCCGACGCGCTCCGACGCGGCGCGGGGCAGGGGGCCGAGCGAATTGCCGTCGAGATAGACGAGTCCGTCCGGCAGGATGAATCGCTCTTTCATCATGAGCGCAGGGCCTCCGTTAGCCTGGTTTGAGAAGTCCTGCGCCGCCGCAAGGACCACCGGGCATGACATGAAAAGTCGCGCCCAGGGACGTCCGGGGCGCGACAGGAGTATCAAGCGGCAGGGATCAGAAGCCGGCCTTGATCCGTTCGAAGGCCTCGTTCTGCTTCTGGCGCAGCTCCTGGCTCATCGGGAGCTGCGCGAGGACCGGCGCGTCGATCTCCTCGAGGCCGGACGCGGCGAGCTCCTCCTGGGACTTCTCGGACATCGCCGCCTGGTTCGCCTGACCGTAACCTTCGGTCAGAAGGGCGTCGGTCGAGGTGGGCGCCAGCATCGCGTTGATGAAGTCGTAGGCCTTGTCTTCGACGCCCTCGCCGCTGGCGAGGTTCACGTAGCCGCAGAGCCAGAGGGAAGAGCCCTCTTCGGCCGTCCGCTGGAAGCCGGCGGGGAAGTCCATCTCGGTGAGCGTCGGGTAGGTCTCGTTCCAGGCCCAGGCGATCTGCACTTCGCCGGTGGAGACCAGCTGCGCAAGTTCCGCCGGATCCTGCCAGTAGGTGCGCAGGTTCGGGTGGACCTGGCGCAGCCAGTCGGTCGCGGCCTCGAACTCCGCATCGTCCACGTCGCCCCAATCGGTCACGCCGGTTGCGAGGTAGGCAAGCGCATAGGCGTCGTCGACATTGTCGGGCAGCGTCATGCGGCCGGCATAGGCGGGGTTAAGGAACACGTCGAGGGAGGCGACATCCTCGGCGGGCACGTCCTCCTCGTTGTAGATGATCGCGGTGGAGCCGAAATCGGTCGGTACGAAGTAAACGTCCTCGGCGCCGGTGGTCACGTCCTGGCCGGTCAGCTCGGGATTCAGGTCCTCCCAGGCGTCGATTTTCGAGGTGTCCCACGGCTCAAGGAGGCCGCTCTCCTGCCATTTCGTCACCGATCCGGCGCAGACGTGAGAGACATCCGCGCGGAAGCCGCTCTGCAGCTTCTGGAAGGCTTCGTCCTCGTCACCGAAGAAGGCGAAGGTCGGGCTGGCGCCGTTGGCCTCGATGTAATCGGGATGGAAACCGGGGTCTTCGAAGCCGGAATAGTCGAAGACGAGCAGATCGGAATCCTGCGCAAGGGCCGGACCGGCGGCGAGGGCGGCAAGGGCGGCGCCGGCAAGCAGACGGGCCGTGCGGGTCGGGTTGGACATGGAATGTCTCCTCCGGGTCATGTGTTTCATCGTGTCGGACGGTAGCAGCCGACGAGCCGCTCGCAAGTGATTAAACCTCCGCGATGCGCAACCCGGTCCGCACGGGCGAGGCGAGGCGGCGCATCTTATTTCGAAACCGCGGTGAAACTTTTCCTTAGGCCTCTCCGTGCATTCTGCTGTCCGGCCTGGGGACCTCCCGGGTCGCGATGCGTCACGAGTGAGGGGCGGAGGTGGCCTCCCCCAACGGGTCGCCTTCGTGCAATCCCCGCCCATCAGTTCCGGGCGGGGACCCTCACCGTCGCCTCTTCTTCCCGGCTCGATCCCGGTTGCGGGCATGATTCTTCTCGCAATCGTGCGCCAATGGTGCAGGATGAGGGCAGGGAGGCGTCGCATGGAACTCAAGGACAGCCGCAGGATAGAGGCACCCCCGCAGGACGTGTGGGACGCGCTTCTGGACAAGGACGTGCTCAAGGCCTGCGTGCCCGGGTGCCAGGAGATGGAAGGCTCGCCCGAGGACGGCTTCGACGCCAAGGTCGTTCAGAAGGTCGGCCCCGTGAAGGCCACGTTCGGCGGCCGCGTCACGCTGGAGGACCGCGTGCCCCCGGAAAGCCTGACGATCACTGGAGAGGGCAAGGGCGGCGCTGCCGGTTTTGCCAAGGGCGGCGCAAAGGTCCGGCTGGAGCCGCTGAACGGCGGCGCCGCAACACAGCTTCACTACGATGTCGAGGCCCGCGTCGGCGGCAAACTCGCTCAGCTCGGCAGCCGCATCATCGACGGATTTGCAAAGAAGATGGCGGATCAGTTCTTCACCCGTTTCGAAGAGGTGGTCACCGGGACGGAGGAGGCGGCGGAGGCCACCCCGCGCGCCGATGCCGGCAACGAGGCGCCGCCGGGTGAAACGGCGGCCGCCCAGGACGAACGGACGCGCTGACTGGAGGGGCGGCGCGGCAGGACGTGACGAGCAAGCAAAGTGACGGGCCGTCCCCGACGCGGGCGGTCGGAGAGCAACCGGGAGGGACGCCATCCGATGACCAAAGTGACAATGAACGTGAACGGCAGGAGCCGCAGTGGCGAGGTCGAGGGCCGGACCCTGCTCGTCCAGTTCCTGCGAGAGACGCTGAGCATGACGGGAACGCATGTGGGGTGCGACACGTCGCAATGCGGCGCCTGTGTCGTGCATGTGGACGGGCAGGCGGTGAAGTCCTGCACCATGCTTGCGCTGGAGGCGGATGGCGCGGAAGTCACCACGATCGAGGGCATGACCAATGCGGATGGCTCCCTCGGCGTGATCCAGCAGGCCTTCCAGGATTACCACGGCCTTCAATGCGGTTTCTGCACGCCCGGCATGGTGATGTCCGCAAAGGCGCTCCTGGCCGAAAATCCGAAGCCCTCGGAGGAGGAGATCCGGGAGTATCTGGAAGGCAATATCTGCCGCTGCACCGGCTACCACAATATCGTCAAGGCGATCATGGCGGCGTCCGGGCAGCAGGTGGAGCCGGTCGCGGCGGAGTGAGCCGCGAGGACTGATAGGCGGGGCGTTTTGAGGAGAGCGCCCGGCCTCGATGTATCACGGCGTCCGCCCCGGATGTGGTGCAGGCCGCCGGAGTTTCAGGGAGGAGTTCAATGCCCAAGGACGGAGGCATCGGCGCCAGCACAAAGCGGCGCGAGGACGTTCGGTTCCTGACCGGGACCGGCCGTTACACCGACGACATCAACCTGCCCGGACAAGCCTACGTGCATTTCGTCAGATCGGACGTCGCACATGGACGGATCAGGTCCATCGACCCGAGCACCGCCGAAGGCATGCCCGGAGTTCTAAAGGTCTTCACCTCGAAGGATTTCGAGGCGGCGGGCGGCATTCCCTGCGGCTGGCAGATCACCAGTCGGGATGGCAGCGTCATGCAGGAGCCGAAGCATCCGATCCTTGCCGAGGGTGTGGTGCGGCATGTGGGCGATCCCATCGCGGCCATCGTCGCGAAGAGCCGGGAGCAGGCCCGCGATGCCGCCGAAGCGCTCGAGATCGACATCGAGGAGCTGCCGGCCGTGATGAACATGCGGGAGGCGCTGAAGGACGGCGCACCGCAGGTCCACGACTCCCTCGACAGCAATCTGTGCTTCGACTGGGGGTTCGTCGAGGAGAACCGCGAGGCGGTCGACACGGCGATCCGCGAGGCGGCCCACGTCACGACGCTCGAGCTTGTCAACAATCGCCTGATCGCCAACCCGATGGAGCCTCGGGTGGCCATCGGCGCCTACGACATGGCCGCCGACAGCCATACGCTCTACACCACATCGCAGAACCCGCACGTCATCCGCCTCCTGATGGGGGCCTTTGTTCTCAACATCCCGGAGCATAAACTCCGCGTCGTCGCGCCGGACGTGGGCGGTGGCTTCGGCTCCAAGATCTATCATTATGCAGAGGAAGCCTTCTGCACTTACGCCGCCAAGGTGCTGAGGCGGCCCGTGAAATGGACGTCGAGCCGGTCCGAGGCGTTCATGTCGGACGCGCATGGGCGGGACCACGTCACCAAGATCGAACTCGCACTCGATGCGGACCACAATTTCACCGCTTTGCGCACCGAGACCCACGCCAACATGGGCGCGTACCTGTCGACCTTCGCGCCGGCCGTGCCGACCTGGCTCCACGGCACGCTCATGGCGGGGAACTACCGGACGCCGCTCGTCTACGTGAACGTGAAGGCGGTCTTTACGAACACCGTCCCGGTAGACGCCTATCGCGGCGCGGGTCGCCCCGAGGCCACGTTCCAGCTTGAGCGCGTGGTGGACAAGGCCGCTCGCGAGCTCGGGATCGATCCTGTCGAGCTTCGGCGCAAAAACTTCATCACCGAGTTTCCCTATGCCACGCCCGTCGCCGTCGAATACGATACGGGCGACTATCACGCGACCCTGGACAAGGTGCTGGAGATCTCGGACTGGGCGGGTTTCGACGCCCGCCTCGAGAAGAGCCGCGCGCGGGGCAAGCTTCGCGGCATCGGTCTTGCACATTACATCGAGGCTTGCGGCATCGCGCCGTCCAACCTCGTCGGCCAGCTCGGCGCGCGCGCCGGCCTTTTTGAAAGCGCAACGGTCCGGGTGAACGCCACCGGCGGCATCACAGTGATGACCGGCAGCCATTCCCACGGACAGGGCCATGCCACCACCTTCGCCCAGGTCGTGGCGGACATGATCGGGATCGATGCAAGCCAGGTCGAGATCAGCCACGGAGATACCGCGAACACGCCCATGGGCATGGGCACCTACGGCTCGCGCTCCATCGCCGTCGGCGGCTCCGCCATGGTCAAGGCGACGGAAAAGATCATCGCCAAGGCCAGGAAGATCGCCGCCCACATGCTGGAAGCGTCCGCCGATGATATCGAGCTCAAGGACGGCGCGTTCACGGTGGCCGGGACCGACAAGTCGCTGAACTGGGGCGACGTGACCCTGGCGGCCTACGTTCCCCATAATTATCCGCTGGACGAGATCGAACCGGGGCTGGAGGAGACCGCGTTTTACGATCCGGCCAACTTCACCTTCCCGTCGGGCGCCTATGTCTGCGAGGTCGAGGTCGATCCCGAAACCGGCAAGGTTGAGGTTCAGGGCTTTGCGGCCGCTGACGATTTCGGAAACGTTATCAATCCGATGATCGTCGAAGGTCAAGTGCAGGGCGGGTTGGCGCAAGGCATCGGGCAGGCGCTTCTGGAAGCCTGCGCCTACGATGATGACGGGCAGCTTCTGTCGGCGTCCTACATGGATTATGCCATGCCCCGGGCTTACGATTTCCCCATGTTCAAGGTGGATTCCTCGTGCCGGACGCCCTGTACGCACAATCCCCTCGGTGTGAAGGGGTGCGGAGAGGCCGGGGCGATCGGCTCGCCGCCGGCGGTGGTCAACGCGGTGATCGATGCGCTTCACCGCGCCGGTCATGAGATCCCGCATATCGACATGCCGATGACGCCGAACCGCGTCTGGTCGGCGATCCATGGCGGAGCCGGGCCAGACAAGGACGGCGAGACGATGGAAGAACGGTCAGTCGGCGCTTGAGGAATTTCGGGAGATAACAACGATGTATGACTTCGAGTTCATGAAGCCCTCCTCGCTGGACGAGGCCGTGGCCGCGCTCGCCGAGGAGGACGCCCAGCTTCTCGCCGGTGGACAGACCCTCCTGCCGACGATGAAGCAGCGTCTCGCTATGCCCTCCAAGCTTATAAGTTTGAAGGACATTCCGGACTTTTCCTATGTGAAGGCGGAGGGTGATACGCTCACGATCGGAGGCGGCACCACGCATCGCCAGGTCTCCGAGGAGGCCGAGAGCGCCTTTCCGGGCCTCGCGTCGCTTGCTGGTCGTATCGGAGACCCGGCGGTGCGCAATCGCGGCACCATCGGTGGAAGCCTCGCCAACAATGACCCCGCCGCCTGCTATCCCGCCGCTGTCCTCGCGACAGGAGCGACGGTGATCACGAACCGCAGGGAGATACCCGCGGACGAGTATTTCCAGGGCATGTTCACGACGGCGCTCGATGAAGGCGAAATCATCACGGCCGTGCGCTTTCCCATTCCCGAGGCCTCCCGCTACGAGAAGTTCGCCCAGCCCGCGAGCCGCTTCCCGATGGTCGCGTGTTTCGTCGCAAAGATGAATGGGGGCGTGCGCGTCGCCGTCACCGGCGCATCGGAAGAAGGTGTCTTCCGGTGGAGCGAGGCTGAGGAAGCGCTGACGGCCACGTTCTCGGCGGACGCGCTGGAGGGGCTGGCGCATCCTGCGAACGGCATGATTTCGGACATCCACGGATCGGGCGAGTACCGCGCGCATCTGATCGGCGTGATGACCAAACGTGCCGTCCTGCACCTGACGTGATCGAGGCAGGGGGCTTTTCTACCGCCGTGGTGACCGATGCAGGAGAGCTGGAGCGGGTGAAGGGAATCGAACCCTCGTCGTAAGCTTGGGAAGCTTCTGCTCTACCATTGAGCTACACCCGCTGAGCGACGCGAGATTTAGCTAGCGCACCCGGTTCGGTCAAGCCGGGATCATGGCCTTCCAAAAAAGAACCGGGCCGCGATGCGAGGACATCGCGACCCGGTATCGATGCCGGCCCGAAGGCCGGCGTCGATTTCCGACGTGGGTTCACTTCGGAAGGAGAACCCCGTCCACCACATGGATCACACCGTTGGACTGCATCACGTCCCCGGTGCTGATGAGGTAGTTGTTGCCGCTCTCGTCGAATGCGTAGAGCTGGCCGTCCCGCTCGCCGACCGACAGAGCATCGCCCGACACGGTGGTCAGGTGCGCAAAGCCGTCAGAGCCGAACTCGTCGCGCAGCGCCTGCGTGGTGAGGTTGCCCGGAACGACATGCGCGGTAAGGATGCCGGCAAGCTGCTCGCGGTTCTCGTCCATCATCAGCGTCTCGACGGTGCCATCCGGCAGGGCCGCAAAGGCCTCGTCGGTCGGCGCGAAGACGGTGAACGGACCCTCGCCCTGAAGTGTTTCGACAAGGTTCGCCTGCTGAACGGCCGCCACGAGGGTGGTGTGGATCGGCGAGTTCACTGCGTTCTCGATGATGTTCATGTCCGCCATCATGGGCGCACCGCCGACGGTGGGATTGTCGGAGGCCATGGTCTCGCCGGACATGTCGCTGCCACGGTCCATCTCCCCGGATGCCGTGTCGCTGGCAAGCTGGAAGTCTTCCTCGGCGGGAAGGAGGACCGTATCGATCACGTGGATGACGCCGTTCGACTGGCGGACATCGGCGGTGGTGACGGTCGCGACCTGGCCGCGCTCGTCGGTCAGCGTAATCTCATCGCCATCCATCTCGGCGGTCAGCGTGCAGCCTCCAAGCGTCTCGACCGGGTGCGCACCGCCATCGTCGGCGATCATGCCGCCGATTGCGTCGGACATCGCGTTGGCCGCGACGACATGGCATGTCAGAACCTGTTGCAGCGTCTCGAGATTCTCGGGGAGCAGAAGGGCGTCAACCGTTCCCTCGGGAAGCGCAGCGAAGGCGTCGTCCGTGGGGGCGAAGACGGTGAACGGACCCTCGCCCTGAAGCGTCTCGGCGAGACCGGCGGCCTGAACCGCGGCGACGAGGGTGGTGTGGATCGGCGAGTTCATCGCGTTCTCGACGATGTTCATGTCCGCCATCATCTCGGCGCCGCCGACGGTCGGGTTGGACATGGTGTCCTGCGCGATCGCCGGGGTGACGAGGGCGGTGGCGCCCATCAGTGCGACGATAGCGGTGGTCTTACGAAAACCGGTCATTGTTCGTTCCTCCCAGTGTGACAAGGCCCCGTTGTTCGGGGCCGATCTGCTGGAAGTCACGGAGACCGGGCTCTCCAAGTTGCGGCGATCCGCATCACGGCAGCGTGATGCGCGGTAAGGCGTTGATCAAGTTCAGTGAAATGATGACCGGCCTTACGTCCGGCGTCGTCGCCGTCGCCCTCCGCCGCCCTCTTGGTCCGATCCACGCGTGTTGAAGCTGACGTCCGGCAGGGGCACTTCGGCGCGGAGGAGAGTAAAGGGATCGACGGCATGAGGCATCGCGTTCGCGGCAACAAAATGCTCTTGGAAGCGCGGCTCGATGGCGGTTTCGACCTTGGTGATCTGCCGGACCTGCTCCTCGACCTGTCTGCGCGCGGCTTTGTTCAGGAGGGCAATGCGGGCGCCGGTTCCGGCGGCATTGCCGGCGCTGGTCACGTCCTCCAAAGCGACATCGGGGATCATTCCGATGACCATGGCATGCTTCGGCGAGATATGCGCGCCGAATGCCCCGGCCAGGACGACCCGTTCCACCCGGTCGACACCCATCTCGTCCATAAGGAGGCGCGCACCGGCGTAGAGAGCGGACTTGGCGAGCTGGATGGCGCGGATGTCCCCTTGCGTGACGGAGATCAGCGGACCGCCATCCTCCCTGCCGTCGTGGATCACGTAGGAATGGGTCCGGCCCTCGGGGACGCACCGTTCCGTGCCGGTCTGCTCCGGTGATCCGATGAGGCCGGCGCTGTCCACGATGCCGGCCATTCGCATTTCGGCCACGGCCTCGATGATGCCGGAGCCGCAGATGCCGGTGATGGCGCCGGCGTCCTCGACAAAGCCCGGCTCGTCCGACCACAACTCGGAGCCGATGACCCGGAAGCGGGGCACTTTGGTTTCCGGATCGATCCGGATGCGTTCGATGGCGCCCGGAGCGGCGCGCTGGCCGGAGCTGATCTGGGCCCCTTCGAAGGCCGGTCCGGTGGGCGAGGAGCAGGCGAGCACGCGGGAGGTGTCCCCCAGGAGGATTTCCGCATTCGTGCCCACGTCCACGATGAGCGTCAGGCGCTCCTGCGCGCCGGGCTCTTCGGACAGGGCCACCGCCGCGGCATCCGCGCCGACATGGCCGGCGATGCAGGGCAGGAGATAGGCCTGCGCCTGCGGGTGCAGTCCCGCCACCATCGCTCCTGCAGGGAGATGGGTCGCGTCCGAGGTCGCAAGCGCAAAGGGCGCCTGGCCCAGCTCGACCGGGTCGATCCCAAGGAGGAGATGGTGCATCACGGGATTGCAGACGAAGACCGTCTCGACGATCTCGCTTGCCTGCGCGCCGGCCTCGCTCGCGATCTCGGCGGCGAGCGTCTCCAGCGCGTCCCGCACCGAGGCGGTCATCTCTGCGGCGCCGGTCTCGTTCATCATTGCGTATGAGACCCGGCTCATCAGGTCCTCGCCGAACCGGATCTGCGGGTTCATCACCCCGGCGGACGCGACGACCTCTCCGGTCACGAGGTCGCAGAGATGGCCTGCGATGGTTGTAGACCCAAGATCGACCGCGAGGCCGAGGAGCCGCGGTTCGGCATAGCCCGGCCAGATGTCGAGGATGGTAGCCGTCGCGCCCGAGGCGCCTTGATGAACGAGGCAGGTGATCTGCCCGCTTTCCTTGCGCAGAACGCTCTGGAGACGGGCGAGAACGGGCAGGGGCATCGAGGCGTTCTCGACCCCCCAGGCCATTCGAAGCGCCTCCTGCAGCCGTTGAAGGTCGCCGCGGGGCTCGTGCATGTCCGCCTCGTCGACCTCGACGAGATAGAGCCGGACGGCCGGGTCCATGTCGATCAGGCGATGTGCGGCATCCTTGCGGACCACCTGCTTGTGAACCTGGCTCTCGGGCGGCACGTCGAGCAGCGCATCCGCCAGGATCCGGGCCTGGCAGCCGAGGCGTCGGCCCGGCTTCAGGCCGCGCTTCTCCTCATAGCGCGCCTCGACCGCGTTCCACTCCGATAGCGCCTCGGGACCGGTGGTCACGCCATGCTTGGGGAAGGACCCGACGGCCGGAGCGACCTGGCACTTCGAACATATCCCGCGCCCTCCGCAGACGGAATCGAGATCGACGCCGAGCGCCCGAGCCGCCTGTAGGACTGTCGTTCCGGGCGCGACCCGGCCGCGACGTCCGGACGGCGTGAAGATGACGAGGGGATCATCGGTCATGACACTACCTTCCCCGGACCGGACCCGGGCCGTTGCGCCTGAGGATTCGGCAACGACCAGGAACCTAAGGAGGTCCCGGGCCAAGGGAGCTGCAGCCGGGGTCTGAAGTAAGCCGCAAGCCGCTTCATTAAAACGAAATTTCTGCGAAATTTCGTACCGAATTTTCGTTGAAAATTCGTTTCTAGCAGATGATCTTCAGCCCGTCCTTCGAGCAGATCACCACGTACTGACTGCCGCACCGCACGAGATGAAATCCCCGCCTGCGAACCTCCTCGACGAAACGGTCGCGCCCGATTTCCCTGTGCACCCACGGGACGGCGCGTCGGACGATCCCGCCCGTTCTCGCTGCCCGGGCAGAAAATATGGCGTCGATCCAGTGATCGGGATTGAGGCGGATGGGGAAGGCGGCATGTTGCATGCGCCTTGTTATGCGACCCGCAGGCAAACATTGTGTTAACCCCGCCGGCGTCTCCGGCCTCCGCGGCCGCCGCCGGCATCCTGCGCCGCCTTGGACGCTTCGGCAAAGCTTGCGCCTTCCTTCAAGCCATCGAGCACGCGGGAGAAGCCGATCCAGGTGGCGCCGTTCGCATCGTGGTTCATCAGGAAGTTCGCCGCGCGGATCGCTTCCATCTCGCCGGGACGGACGGGGTTCATGATCGCGCTGGTCATGCCAGAAGCGATGGCCATTGGGAGGAAGGCCGCGTTGATACCGTGCCGATTTGGCAAGCCGAACGAGACGTTGGAGGCGCCGCAGGTCGTGTTGACGCCGAGCTCTTCCTTCAAACGTCTCACCAGTGTGAAGACCTGCCGTCCCGCGGTCGCCATGGCGCCGACCGGCATCAGCAGCGGATCGACCACGATGTCGGCGGCCGGAATGCCGAAATCCGAGGCGCGCTCGACGATCTTCTTGGCGACCGCGAACCGCACATCGGGATCTTCGCTGATCCCGGTATCGTCGTTGGAGATCGCGACGACGGGCACGTTGTACTTCTTCACCAGCGGCAGGACGAGTTCGAGGCGATCCTCCTCGCCTGTCACCGAGTTCACGAGCGGGCGGCCCTTGGCAACCTCAAGGCCGGCTTCGAGCGCCCCGGGCACCGAGCTGTCGATGCAGAGCGGCGTGTCGACGAGGCCCTGCACCAGTTCGATCATCCGGCGCATGAGGGGCGGTTCGGTCTCGTTCGGGTTGGGATTGGAGTTGTAGACGACCCCCGCGTTCACATCGAGAACCATCGCGCCGCACGCGGCCTGCTCGATGGCGTCGCGCTCGACGGTGGAAAAATCACCCGCCTCGAGTTCGGCCGCGAGCTTCTTGCGCCCCGTGGGGTTGATCCGCTCACCGATCACGCAGAACGGCTCCTCGAAGCCGATCGTGACCGTCTTGGATTCGCTCTCGACGGTGGTTCTCGTCATGCTCTTGCTCCTTCAAGGCGGCGGAGAAACGGCTCCAGCGCCGGGTCGGTGAAATCCTTGATGGTGGCCTGTGCGCCCGCGGCACGCAGGGCGCCCTCATCGAGCGACGAGCGCACCCCGATAGCCGTCAGCCCGGCGGACGCGGCAGCCCTAAGGCCACTCTCGCTATCCTCGAAGGCCAGCGCGCTCGCCGTCGTGGAGCCGGTGAGTTCCATGGCGCGAAGGTAGGGATCGGGATGTGGCTTGGCCCGCGCCTGTTCGTCGCCGATCAGGAGCGGTCCGAGGCGGCCGGTCAAGCCGATCGCCTCGAGCATCGCCTCGGCATTGGCCCGCGGTGCGTTCGTGACGACGGCCATCGCCCAGTCCTCGGCCTCCGCCCGCTCTACCAGCTCATGAAGGCCCGGCATCGCACTGACTTCGTCCAGCCGGGCGCGAACGCGGGCCTCCTTCTCGTCCGCGAGTGCAGCGGGATCGCGATCCGGGAAGTGCTTGCCGAAGATGTCCGCGTTCAGCCAGCCGTGCAGATCCGTGTAGTAGAAATCGTCGTCGATCTCTTTGCCGAGCTCGGCGAAGAGATCCTTGAAGACTGCGGCGTGAAGCGGATCGGTCTCAAGAAGAGTGCCGTCGAGATCGAAGAGGAGGGCTGGCGTCGGAGCTGAGGTCACGCTTCAGCCACGGCCCGTCGCGCTGCGGCGTTCGACCCGGTGGCCATGCTCAGCGGCCCAGGACGTCGTCTTCTCGATCCCGCCCAGGGGGAAGAGATGCAGGCGTTCGACCGCGAAATCGGGGTCCGCCGCGCGGGCACGGGCGAGATCGGCGACGAGGGTTGTGGGCTCGAAGGGCATGACCAGCTTCGTGACGTCTTTCGCGCGGCGCTGCAAGACCCGCAGCGAGGGACCGACGCCGCAGGCCACGGCAAACTTGATCATGGTCTGGAGTTTCGCGGGCCCGGCAATGCCGAGATGGACGGGCAGGGTGATGCCCCCGGCGCGCAGGCGGCGGGACCAGGCGACGATGGGGGCGGCCTCGAAGGCGAACTGCGTCGCGATGGCCATATCGATCCCGCGTTCGGCGGCGAAGGCCTGCTTCTGCCGCAGCGCCTCCATGGCGATCCGGTCGCCGCCGTCGCCGTCGATATCCTTGCTTCCCTCGGGGTGACCGGCGATGTGAAGACGGCGCGCGCCGTCGAAGAGGCCGGTCTCGAGCATCTCCATCACCGAGCCGAACGGACCGCGCGGTGTCGTGACGCCGCCGCCGAGAACCAAGAAACTGTCGATCCCCGCCTCGCCTTGATAGCGCGCGAGCCAGTCCGCCAGTTCGGCATGGCTCCCGACGACGCGGGCCGGGATGTGCGGCATCACCTCGAACCCTTCGGAGACGAGGCGGCGAGCTGTTCCGACCATCTCCTCGATCGCGGTGCCGTCGATATGCGCGATGTAGACCCGGGTTCCGGCCGGAAGGAGCGCCGTGAAATCCTCGACCTTCGCTGCCGTGCGCGGCATCACTTCGATCGAGAAGCCGTCCAGAAGGTCAGCTGTGCTCGCCTCGCCAGGTCGCAGGGCGGAGCGGCGGGGCTTGGCGAAGGGCAGGAGGGACATGGGCGGCTCCAGGCTGGCGTGGATGGTGGATAGGTCCGTCAGGTCGTCCGTGGTTCTGCGTGTCCGTCATTCGCGATCAGGCGTTTCAGGAAATCCGTGTCGTATTCCGCATCGATCCGCGCCGCCTCGCTCGCGGCGGCCTCTTCGGGAGCGCCCTCGCGCTCGCCGGACGGCACCTTGCGCCATTCGGCAAGGTAGGCGTCGTCATCCTTCGCGCCGACCTTCATGGCGCAGCGGTCAATCGCCTGTTCGAAGCGCTCGGGCAGGATCGCCTTTGCCGCGCGCCGGCCCTTGCCGACGATCACCTGCGCCGGAATGTCCCGCCAGTACACGATGGTAAGCTCCGCCATGAGGCGCGTCCTTTCGATCTTCCACTCGGTTTACAGTGTACCCGCCTTCCGTTGATGGCGGATTTCGACACTGCGGACGACACGCGCGACATCGCGCCACGCCGCCGGGTTTCCTTCTAGACCGCCTCGCGCGATGGCGCCACAGCCATGCAATCGCCGAAATCTTCATCACGGCCCGGAGGCGGGAACGGCATGACGTAGAGGCGCGCGCATGGCAAATGTTGCGCTTTCGTCCCGCCAGGCCTACTATCATATCAACCGATAGGAGGGCGTGATCATGACGCCCAGGCGTCCCACAGGCGCGGCGGCGTTCCCCATGACGGTCGAACCCCTCGCGCCGAGACCCCCCGATCCGGATGCGCCCTATGCCGCGCTGGATCTGGGGACCAATTCGTGCCGCATGCTCGTGGCCCAGCCCAAGGGCAGCCAGTTCCATGTGGTGGACAGTTTCTCGAAATCCGTGCAGCTCGGCTCGGGTCTCGAAAGTTACGGCCGGCTGAGCCGGGCCTCGATGGCCCGGACCATTCAGGCCCTGAAGATCTGCAAGTCCAAGTTTCAGAAGCACAACGTGCAGCGCATGCGGCTCGTGGCGACCGAGGCGTGCCGCCGCGCCCGCAACGGAGCGGAGTTCCTGAACGCCGTGCGTCGGGAGACGGGCCTCAGGCTCGACATCATCCAGCCCGAAGAGGAAGCGCGGCTCGCCGTCGTCTCCTGTGCGCCGCTTGTTTCGACCAAGACCGAGCAGCTTCTCGTCGTCGACATCGGCGGCGGCTCCACGGAGCTCGTCTGGATCGACCTGTCCCGCGTGCCGCCCCTGGAACGGCCGCGCGCCATCATGCGTCTGCACCGCGGCTTTTCCACCATGGACAGCCCGTTCCCGGCCGCGAAGGTGGTGGACTGGATCTCCGTCCCGCTCGGCGTCGCGACGCTGAAGGACCAGTTCCGCGACGTGGACGACGATGCCGGCCGCTTCGCGCTGATGTCCTGCCATTTCGAGGAATGCCTCGCGGATTTCACGCCCTACCAGTCCGACCAGACGCGGGAGGGCTTCCAGATCATAGGCACCTCCGGGACGGTCACCACCGTCGCCGCCTCACATCTCGGTCTCAAGCGCTACGACCGGACCAAGGTGGACGGACTGCGCATGACCTCGGACCAGATCGACCTAGTGATCCGTGACTACCTCTCGCTCGGCGAAGAGGGCCGGCGGGCGGACCCCCGGATCGGCCGGGACCGGCAGTCGCTCATCATGTCCGGCTCCGCGATCCTTCAGGCGCTGATGCGGGCCTGGCCGACGGACCGGCTCTCGGTCGCGGACCGGGGACTGCGCGAGGGATTGCTCTATGCCCAGATGTGCGCCGATGGCGTGCTGGAGGACGGGCCCTACTGACGGACGGGTGGCGCAATGCGGCGCCCCGGTCTATGCGGGGCGCTAAAGCAGGATGGCGGCCGATGCGGCGGCCCCCAAGAGCGACAGGCGCGAGCGACTTTCATGGCTAAGACCCCCGGAAACAGCGGCCGCGGACAGCGCGATCTCAAGGTCAGGGTGAAGACCGCCCGCGGTCGACGTGCGTCCTCGACCCGCTGGCTCGAGCGACAATTGAACGATCCCTACGTGGCCCGCGCCAAGCGGGAAGGCTACCGCGGCCGCGCCGCCTTCAAGCTGATCGAACTCGACGACCGCTTCGGCTTTCTCAAGCCAGGGACCCGCGTCATCGACCTTGGCTGTGCGCCGGGCGGCTGGTGCCAGGTCGCTGTCGAGCGCACGAACGCGCTTCGGGGCAACAGCAACAAGGCACAGGGCTTCGTCGTCGGGCTCGACCTGCGGGAGATCGAGGCAGTGCCCGGCGCAGAGACCTACGTGCTCGACTTCCTCGACGAGGGCGCAGACGTGATCGCGAAGGACTGGCTCGGCGGCCCGGCGGACGTGGTCCTGTCGGACATGGCCGCGGCCTCTTCCGGTCACAAGCAGACCGACCACCTGCGCATCGTCGCCCTTTGCGAGGCGGCGGCCGAGTTCGCGTTCGACGTTCTGGAGCCGGGCGGGACCTTCGTCGCCAAGGTCCTGGCGGGCGGGGCAGAGGGCACGCTTCAGGCGGAACTGAAGAAGAGGTTCGAGAAGGTGGCGAACGTGAAGCCCCCGGCAAGCCGCTCGGATTCGTCGGAAAAGTACGTCGTGGCCATGGGCTTCAAGGGCCGCGTCGACGCTTCGGAAGACTGACCCGCCTCCTACCGCGCGAGAATGGCGATGGTGGCCCAAAATGCCACCGGCCCGGTTGCGCCCGCCCCGGCAAAAAGGGCCGTGAGGGCGGCCAGCAGGATGACAGCCGCTCCGATGAGGGCCATCTGCGCGCATAGTGGTTCGCCGGAGATGCGCGCCTCGATCTGATCCGTGCCCAGATGTGCGAAGAGGATGCTCAGGATCGCGCAGACCCCGCGGCGGGTCATGATCGCCGGCACCACGGCGAGGAATGCGAACTGGTCCACCTTCATGTGGCAAGATTAGGGCGCGATTCGGGCCGTGGCAAGAAATCGACCGCGTGGGGCTCATGCGCACAAACAGGACGGGGCGGTGGGGGTTGCGCGCACGGGCGCGCAGCGACTGTCCTGATTGTGCACCGTCCGCAACGTCAATTTCCCGGCGGCACCTGTGAAATTGACGCAACACCGATTACATGCTCGTCGCATTCCAGTTCCTCCGCATAGAGACCGAGTCACGTGTCACAGACCGATGCACCGCCCGCCGAGACACCCACGCCCCGGCGAGAGGAAATGAACTTCGACGGTGACCGCGGTGCGTCCAGATCAAAATGGGTGGCGGGACTGATCGTCGTGCTGCTCGCCGTCTGGATGGGCAGCGGGTTCATGACCGAAGAGGCGGCCGAGCCTGCCCAGTCCGCCGAAGCGGAGGAGGGGCCTGCGCCGGTCTCCGTCGCCGTGCGAACGAGCGAAGCCTCCTCGGTGATCGAGGAATTCCTCGCCGAGGGGCAGGCCGAGCCTGATCGCCAGACCGCGGTGGTCGCGCAGACGTCGGGAACGATCGACGAGGTCGCCGCCATGAAGGGCTCGGATGTCGAAGGGGGCGCGCTCCTGGGGCGGATCGCCCTTGCCGAACGCCGGGCGGATCTGGAGAACGCGCGCGAAGCCCGCGCCCAGGCGCAGCGGACCTTCGACAATGCGCAGACCCTCCTCGACCGGGGCGTCGGCACGCAGGACCGGGTGTCCGAGAGCCGCTCGGCGCTCGCTGCCGCCGAAGCGCAGGTTGCGGCCGCCGAGGAGGCGATCGAGGATACCGAGATCCGCGCGCCCTTCGCGGGCCGGGTCGAAGTGCTGGACATGAATGTCGGCGAAGTCGTCCAGGCGGGCGCAGAGGTGGCCCGGATCGTCGACAATTCGCCCCTGACCGTCGGCATCCAGGTGCCGCAGCAGATCCTGCGCGGCGTGCGGCCGGGGCTCCCCGCCGAGGTCACGTTCATCACCGGCGAGGAGCGGGAGGGCACGGTCGTCTTCGTCGGCACCAGCGCCGACACCCAGACCCGGACCTTCACCGCCGAGATCGAGGTTCCGAACGACGGGGGGGAGATTCCGGCCGGGATCTCGGCCTCGGTCCGCATTCCGACAGGCGAGGCGCTGGGGCATTTCCTGTCACCCGCCATCCTGTCCCTCGGCACATCGGGCGAGCTCGGTATCAAGACGGTGGATGACGACAATGTCGTGACGTTCCACCCCGTGACCATCATCCGTGCCGAGACCGAGGGCGTCTGGGTCGCCGGCTTGCCCGAAACGGCTCGGATCATCACCGTGGGGCAGGGCTTTGTGAGTGACGGCGAGACGGTCACGCCCCGCGACGAGAGCGAGACCGAAACGGACGTCGAAGCGGCTGGCGAAACGTCCGATGCCGCGGCCGAAGAGGCGGAGGATGCCAGCCTCGCGGGCGCGGCCCTGGCCGCCGAGAGCGCCAACGCCAGTGCGGAGGCCACGGAATGAACGCGATCATCGACGGCGCCTTCGACCGCGCCCGCGTCGTCGCGCTCGTCCTGATCGGCGTTCTTTGTGCAGGCGCCTACGCCTATATCACGATCCCCAAGGAATCGATGCCGGAGGTGCCGATCCCGGTCATCTATGTCGTCACGACGCTGGAAGGGATCTCGCCCGAAGACGCGGAACGCCTCCTGGTCTCCCCTCTCGAGACCGAGATGTCCTCCATCGAGGACGTGAAGCAGATGGAGGCAAGCGCGGGCGAGGGCTATGCCTCCGTAACGCTTGAATTCGATGCCGGCTTCGATGCGGCAGAGGCGCTCGACCGGGTGCGCGAGGCAGTGGATACCGCCTCGACGGAACTGCCCGAGGATGCCTCCGAGCCCAGCGTCAACGAGGTCAATACGGCGCTCTTCCCGATCCTGACCGCGACCCTGTCCGGCCCGGTCCCGGAGCGGACGCTGAACCGGCTTGCCGAGGATCTGCAGACGCGCCTCGAAAGTCTGGCCGGCGTGCTCGAGGTGGATGTGGGCGGCGAGCGAACGGAGCTGATGGAGGTCCTGATCGACCCTACGGTCTTCGAGACCTACAACATCAGCTTCGAGGAGCTCATCGGTCAGATCAACCGCAACAACCGCCTGATCGCCGCCGGTGCGATCGAGAACGGCGCGGGGCGGATCGTGATCAAGGTGCCCGGCCTCATCGAGAACCTCGAGGACGTGATGGAGCTGCCGATCAAGGTCTCCGGCACGACCGTCGTGACCTTCGGGGACGTCGCGACTGTTCGCCGGACTTTCGAGGATCCGACCAGCTTTGCGCGCATCGGCGGCCAGCCCGCGCTGGCGCTCGAGATCAAGAAACGCTCGGGTGCCAACATCATCGAGACGGTGGAAGCGGCCAAGGAGGTCATCGCATCCGAACAGGAGGGCTGGCCCGACAGCGTTCAGATCGATTACCTCCAGGACGAGAGCCAGCAGGTTCGCGATCTTCTGAGCGACCTCGAATCCAACGTCATCACGGCGATCATCCTCGTCATGGTCGTGATCGTCTGGGCGCTCGGCTTCCGCTCCTCGATCCTCGTCGGCCTTTCGATCCCGGGCGCATTCCTCGCCGGCGTCCTGACGCTCTATGCGATGGGGCTCACGATGAACATCATCGTGCTCTTCTCCCTCATCCTCGTTGTCGGGATGCTGGTGGACGGGGCGATTGTCACGACCGAACTCGCGGACCGGAAGCTCATGGACGGCGCGAGCCCCAGGGAGGCCTATTCCTACGCCGCCAAGCGGATGACATGGCCGATCATCGCCTCGACGCTGACGACGCTCTCTGTGTTCTTCCCGCTCCTCTTCTGGTCGGGGACCGTGGGCGAGATCATGAAGTTCCTGCCGATCACGGTCATCCTCACGCTGACCGCCTCGCTCTTCATGGCGCTGATCTTCATCCCAGTCCTTGGCGGTTTGATCGGGCGCCGGCAGCCCCAGACGCGGGCAGCGAAACGGACGATGTACGAGGCCGAGACGGGAGATCCCCGGCGGATCGGCGGCGTCACGGGCGCCTATGTCCGCCTTCTGACCGCCGCCGTGAAGCGCCCCTGGGCCACGCTGCTGCTTGCCGTCGCGCTCCTCGTCGGCGCCTTCACGGCCTATAGCCGCCTCGGCACCGGGATCACCTTCTTCCCCGAGATCGAGCCGGACTTCATGCAGGTTGAGGTCCGCGCGCGAGACAGCTTCTCCATCTACGAACGGGACGCTCTTGTGCGCGAGGTGGAGGCCCGCCTGCTCCGTTACGATAACATCGAGAGTGTCTATGCGCGGACCTCGGCGGATCGGCAGAGCGACGAGGAGGTCATCGGCACCATCCAGCTCGAGCTGGACGAATGGGATACCCGTCCGACCGCGGCCGTCATCGGCGATCGGATCCGGGAGGACATGCAGGACATCCCGGGCATCGATGTGCAGGTACAGACCGCGCAGGAAGGCCCCGCCGCCGGCAAGCCGGTGAACCTTCAGCTCAGCATCCGGGATCCAGACTCGCAGGTCGCCGTGGTCGAGCAGGTGCGCGAGGCGATGGAGGAAATCGGCGGCTATATCGACGTGACCGATACGCTGCCCATTCCGGGCGTCGAATGGCGGATCGAGCTGAACCGGTCCGAGGCCGCGCGCTTCGGCGCCGACGTGAGCCTCCTGGGGCAGGCCGTGCAGCTTCTGACGCAAGGGATCACGGTGGCCGAGTATCGCCCGAGCGACGTGGACGGCTCGGTCGATATCCGTGTGCGCTTCCCGGCCGGGCAGCGGACGCTCGAAGAGCTTCAGAGCCTGCGCGTTCCGACCAATGCGGGCCTCATTCCGATCGGCAACTTCGTCACCTTCGAGCCGTCCCCGCGCACGGGCCTGATCCACCGGATCGACCAGCGACGCGTCGTGACCATCGAAGCCAACGTGGCCCAGGGGCTGCTGGCGAACGACCAGATCAACGCCCTTCGCGGTGCGCTCGAACAGATGGAGTTGCCGCCGGGCGTTGACTGGTCCTTCGGGGGCGAGGCGGAGGATCAGCAGGAGAGCATGATCTTCCTCGGGACGGCGTTCCTCGTCGCCATCGCGCTGATGTTCGCGATCCTGCTGACCCAGTTCAACAGCTTCGCGCAATCGGTCATCGTGATGACCGCGATCATCTTCTCCGTGGCGGGTGTCCTCCTCGGGCTCCTCGTCACCGGTCGGCCCTTCGGCATCGTCATGGGCGGTGTCGGCGTGATCGCGCTTGCCGGGATCGTGGTGAACAACAACATCGTGCTGATCGATACCTACAACGAGCTCCGCGCCGAGGGGCTGTCGCCGATGGAAGCCGCCATCCGGTCGGGCGCGCAGCGCTTCCGGCCGGTGCTCCTGACCTCGATCACGACGGCCCTCGGACTGATGCCGATGGTTTTCGCGCTGTCGGTGGACGTCATGGGGCGGGACATCGTCTACGGCGCGCCCTCGACGCAGTACTGGACGGAACTGTCCTCCGCCATTGCGGGCGGCCTGACGGTTGCGACGGTGCTGACGCTCGTGGTGACGCCGGCGATGCTGATGTTGCCGCTCAAGAAGAAGCGCCGGGCCCTGCGGGACGGCCCGCTCGCCGCCCGTCCGCAGCCAATCGCACAGCCAGCCGAGTAAGGAGGCGCCGCATGGCGCGGCGTCCCACCTCCGGCGTTAATTTTAGTTAAAAAAGAGAAGCCGCATGGGGTTATGCGGCTTTCTTTATGCGGATCCGGTCAGGTTTCGTCGGCGAAGTGGCAGGCGATACGCTGTCCGGGGCGGCCGGAGGGCTTCTCCTCCAGCACCGGGTCCCGCTCGGCGCAGAGGGCCTGCGCCCGGGGGCAGCGCGTCCTGAACACGCAGCCTGACGGCGGATCGAGCGGCGAGGGAAGCTCTCCCGACAGCACGATCACGTCCTTTGTGCGCTCGATATCGGGATCGGGCACCGGAACGGCGGACATCAGGGCTTGCGTGTAGGGATGCCGCGCATTTGCATAGAGGTCGTGCTTCTCCGCGATCTCCATGATCCGGCCGAGATACAGGACCATCACCCTGTCGGAGATGTGCCGCACGACGGAGAGGTCATGGGCGATGAAGATCAGCGCGAGACCGAGCTCCTTCTGCAGGCGCATCAAAAGGTTGATGACCTGGGCCTGGATCGACACGTCGAGCGCCGAGACCGGCTCGTCGCAGATGATAAGCTTCGGCTCGACGATCAGCGCGCGCGCGATGCCGATGCGTTGGCATTGGCCGCCGGAGAACTCGTGCGGGTAGCGGTTGATCTGGTTGGGCAGGAGCGAAACCCGGTCCATCATCTCCTTCACCCGCGTCTTCACCTCCGTGGAGGAAAGGTCGGGGCGATGCGTGCGGAGCGGCTCGGCGATGATCTGGCCAACCGTCATCCGCGGATTGAGCGCGGCGAGCGGATCCTGGAAGATCATCTGGATCTCGCTGCGATAGCTGAGCATCTTGCGCCGCGAGACGGCGAGAAGGTCGTCCCCGCCCATCCAGACGACGCGGCCTTCGCCAGGCACCATGCGAATGAGCGCGCGGGCGAGCGTGGATTTGCCGCAACCGGATTCGCCCACAATTCCGAGGGTCTCGCCGGCGTTCAGGGTGAAGTCCACACCCCCCACGGCGCGCAGGTGCAGCGGCTCGGCAAAGGGCAGGGCGCCACGGCGGGGAATGTCGAAGGTGACGCGGAGATCCTCGACGCGCAGAAGCTCGCTCATGGCAGCGCCTCCTCGTAATCGGCCGGAATGCCCTCGCGGATGGTCTCCACCGGGCGGATGCAGGCGCGGGACCGGTTCGGGCCGACCGAATCCAGCGGCGGAACGACGGCATCGCAATCGTCACCGCCCCAGGCGCAGCGCGGGCGGAAGGGGCAGCCCGGCGGCGGATTGGTCATGTTGGGCGGCGCACCCGGGATCGTCAAAAGCTCCTCTGACCCCTTGTCGACCCGCGGGATCGCCCGGAGAAGGCCGAGCGTGTAGGGATGGACCGGATCGGCGAAGAGCGGGTCCACCGGGGCCTTCTCCATGATCCGGCCGCCATACATCACCACGACATCCTCGCAGGAGCCTGCGACGACGCCGAGATCGTGCGTGATCAGCAAGAGGGCCATGCCGAATTCCGACTGGAGCTCCGAGAAGAGCGACATGATCTGCGCCTGAACGGTCACATCGAGCGCCGTGGTGGGCTCGTCCGCGATCAGAAGCCGCGGACGGCAGAGCAGCGCCATTGCGATCATGACGCGCTGGCGCATGCCGCCGGAGAACTCGTGCGGGTAGAGCCGGATGCGTTCCCGGGCACTCGGGATATGGACCGCGTCCAGCATCCGGACGGCCTCGGCGACGGCCTCCTTCTTGCCCATGCCCTTGTGGTGCATGAGCACCTCGCTCATCTGGTCCGAGACGCGCATGTAGGGATTGAGCGAGGTCATCGGGTCCTGGAAGACCATTGCGATCTTCTCAGCCCGGATCTTGTTGAGCGCCTTGAGAGGCGCGTTCAGGATCTCCTCTCCCTCGAAGCGCACGGAGCCCGTGGCGCGGCCGTTCTTTGCCAGAAGGCCAAGGGCGGCGAAGGCGGTCTGGGACTTGCCCGACCCGCTTTCGCCGACGATGGCCAGCGTCTTTCCGGCCTCCAGCGCCATCGACACGCCGCGCACGGCGCTGACCGTGCCGTCCGGCGTGTCGAAGGAGACGCTGAGGTCGTCGATCTCGAGAAGGGGCATCAGCGATCCTTGGGGTCGAGCGCATCCCTCAGGCCGTCTCCCACGAAGAAGAAGCCGAAGAGGGTGATCACGAAGAAGAAGAGCGGGAAGAGAAGCTGCCAGAGCGTGCCGTACTGCATCGTCCCGGCACCTTCGGAGATGAGCGCGCCCCAGCTCGTCAGCGGCTCCTGCACGCCGAGACCGAGGAAGGAGATGAAGCTCTCCGTCAGGATCATCAGCGGGACGAGCAGCGTGGCGTAGACGGCGACGATGCCGAGGAGGTTCGGCACGATATGGCGCAGGATGATGCGGAAGCCGGAGACGCCGGTGGCGCGCGCGGCCTCGATATACTCCATGTTCTTGAGGCTGAGCGTCTGGCCCCGGACGATGCGGCTCATGTCGAGCCAGGACAGAAGCCCGATGCCGAAGAACAGCATGGCGATGGAGCGGCCGAACATGACGAGGAGCAGGATCAGGACGAACATGTAGGGGATCGCCATGAGGATATCGACGGTTCGCATCATGACGTTGTCCGTGGCGCCGCCGACATATCCCGCGATGGCGCCCCAGAGCGTTCCGACGATGACCGCGATGGCCGCGCCGACAAGACCGACCATGAGCGAAATCTGCGTGCCCTGCACGACGCGGGCGAAGAGGTCCCGTCCGAGGTCGTCCGTGCCGAAATAATGCCCCGTCTCGATCGAGGGGCCGCCGAGCTCGGCGACCTGTCCGAGGACCATGAAATCGAGCTCGTCGATCGACCACGCCGCGATGTAGGGGCCGAAGAGGGCGAAGGCGCCGACGAAGACGAGGATGACAAGTCCGAACATCGCGGCCTTGTTGCGCACGAAGCGGCGCCTCGCGTCCGCCCAGGGAGAGCGGCCCTTGACCTCCTCCTCGACGAGACGGCCGGCGAGGCTTTCCATTTTCTGCTGTTCGACGAGCATCAGTAGCGGATCCTCGGGTCTATCCAGGCGTAGAGAATGTCCACGACGAGGTTGAAGAGGATGGTCAGCCCGCCGATCAGGATCGTGATCCCCATCATCACCGAATAGTCGCGGGAGAGCGCGGCGTTGACGAAGAAGAGGCCGATCCCGCCCGTCGAAAAGAACAGGTCGATGACGACGGAGCCCGTGATCATCGTGACGAAGGCGGGCCCGAGATAGGAGATCACCGGCAGCATGGCCGGCTTCAGCGCATGGCGCAGCAGGATCCGCCGCGTCGGCAGGCCCTTGGCCCGCGCGGTGCGGATGTGGTTCTGCGCCAGGACCTCCAGCATCGAGGAGCGGGTGATCCGCGCGATCGACGCCATGAAGGAGGTGGAAAGCGCGACCACCGGCATGACCAGGTATTCCCACTGCCCGTCGTTCCAGCCGCCGCCCGGCAGCCAGCCGAGCCACAGGGTGAAGACGAGGACGAGGATCGGCGCCATGACGAAGTTCGGCAGGACCTGCGCCCCGATGGAGACGCCGACGGCGAGGTAGTCGAGCCAGGAATTCTGCTTGATGGCGGCCGCGACCCCGAGCGAGCACCCGACGATCACGGCGACAAGGAAGGAGATGGCGCCGTAGGTCAGAGTGATGGGGAAACCCTGCGCGATGACGTCGTTCACCGTGCGGGACGGGTAGACGAAGGAGGGGCCGAAATCGAAATGGGCGACGATGTTCCACAGATACGTGCCGATCTGCTTCCAGAGCGGCTCGTCGAGGCCGTAGCGGGCGTTGAGATTGGCCAGCACCTCGGGCGGAATCGCGCGCTCGCGCGTGAACGGCCCGCCGGGCGCGGCGTGCATCAGCACGAAGGACAGCACGATCAGGACGAGAAGCGTCGGGATCGCGACGGCCAGACGTTTGAGAATGAACGAGAGCATGAGGGATCAGGAGGCCGGGCGACGCGCGCCCGGCCTCCCTTTGACCATCAGTTTGCGGAGGAGGAGGCCGGGGCGTCCTCGGCCGCGATGTAGAGATCCTTCGAGTACCAGTTCTGCATCAGGTTATCGAAGGGGTAGTTCCGGACCTGCGGATCCACCATCAGAACACCGGTGTACTGATAGATCGGCGCGAAGGGCATGTTCTCCGCGAGGATCTGCTCGGCCTCGGTGTAGTTCGGATTGGGATTTTCCATCGTCTTCGACTCGCTCATCAGCTCGTCGTAGGTCTCGTCGGTCCAGCCCGAGACGTTGTGGTCCGAGTAGGAAGTCATCAGGTCGAGATAGGTCGATGCCTCGTTGTAGTCGCCGCACCACGCGTAGCGGGCGATTTCGTAATTGCCGTCCTGGAGACGGTCGGTATGGGTGGCCCATTCGTAGTTGGCCAGCTCGACATTCACACCCAGCGTCTGCTTCCAGAACTGGCTGACGGCCACGGCGATCTTCCGGTGGCTCTCATCGGTGTTGTACTGGATCGTGACGGTCAGGGGCTCGCCGTCCGGGCCGTAACCGGCCTCCGCCATCAGTTCCTTCGCCCGCTCGTTGCGCTCTTCCTGGGTCCAGCCGGCATAATCGATCTCGGGCAGATCGAAGCCCGCGGTCGCCTGGTGGGTCCAGTTGTAGGAGGGATACTGCCCGCCCTGGAGAATGCGCTCGACGATGATGTCGCGGTCGATGGCGTAGGACAGCGCCTTGCGGACGCGCTCGTCTTTCAGGGCCGGGTTGCCGTTCTCACCCTGGTTGAACCAGTAGATGTACGAGCAGGACCGCGGGAAGGAATGGGCCTCGTCGGGGTATTCCTCCGACAGGCGCGGATACTGGCCGGAGGGGATATCTGTCATGTCGAGTTCACCGGCGAGATAGCGGGTCAGGCCCTGGTTCTCGTCATTGATGATCAGCGTGACCGTCCGGTCGAGGATCGTCTCCTCGTCGTTCCAGTATTCGGGGTTGCGCTCCCGCACGACCCGTTCGCCGGGATTGTATTCCGTCAGGGTGTAGGCGCCGTTGCCGACGAGATTGCCGGGCCGCGTCCAGGCATCGCCCAGCTCCTCGACCACGGCCTCGGGGACCGGGAAGGTCGAGGGGTGCGTCAGCATGGAGATGAAGTAGGGCAGGGGCGTCTCGATCGTGACTTCGAGCGTCTGGTCGTCGACGGCGCGGATGCCGAGCTCTTCAGGCTCCATCTCGCCCTCGACGATGGCAGAGGCGTTCTCGACGCCCATCAGCTCCATGTACCACGCGTATTCGGAGGCGGTTTCGGGATCGACGAGGCGTCGCCAGGCATAGACGAAATCGGACGCCGTCACCGGCTCGCCGTTGGACCAGTTCGCCTCGCGCAGGTTAAACGTGTAGGTCTTGCCGTCTTCGCTCAGCTCATGGTCCGTCGCCATGCCGGGGACCTGGTTGCCGTCGATGTCGTCGTTGTAGAGGCCCTCGAAGAGGTCGCGGAGGATCTTGGAACCTGAGACGTCGGTGGAAATCTGCGGATCGAAGGACTTGATGTCATCGAGTTCGCGGTAGGTGAAGACCTGCTCCTCGGCGAGGGGCGTGCCGTCCGGGGCGGTCTCCTGGGCGACGGCGGGGAATGCGAGCGCGGTGCTCAGCAACAGGGATGATACGAGGGAACGTGACATTGCGGATCCTCCTGAAGGGGCCTGGGGTCGACGCGTCTTGCGGCGTCGTCATCGTGTCAGTCCAGCATTGGATGCGATCCTTGGCAAGGCCAGTCCATGGAGGTGTGATCGGATCTTTGCCATGACCTTACGCAATTGCACTGAGATTGGGCGCTAGTGCCGCCCGGTTCAGTGCGGTCTGATCGCGCCCGAAGGCCTCAATTCCGGCGCTTCCGCTGCGGAAGGGCGGCCGGGTGCAGGCCCGGGCGGGCGCCGGGGCCCTTGCCCTTGCCCCATTTGAGCTTCCAGCGGCGGTGAATCCAGAACCACTGGCCCGGATACGCCCGCACCATGGCCTCGAGCCGCGCGTTGAACTCCTGCATCCTGCTCTCGGGATCGCCGTCGGGTATAGGCTCCTCGACGATGACGCGGAAATTGATGCCGTCCGGCTGCCGGATCGCGAAGGCCGGCACGAAGAGGGCATCGTAGCGCGTCGCCATCTCGGCGGCCGACACCGCCGTCATCGCAGGACGCCCGAGGAATTCGAGTTCCCGCCCGCTGCCGATGTAGAGATCGTTGAGAAGCATCGTCCGCCCGCCCTGCGACAGATGGCGGATTAGTCCCTTCATGCCGGTCCGGTCGGAGGCGAACATTGGCTTGCCAACATTCTCCATGGTCCTGACGTAGTGGGCGTTGAAAAAGGCGTTGGCCATGGGGCGATAGAGCCCGCCGAGCGCAAGCCCGCGCCCGTTCAGGCATCCGCGCGCGGCTTCGTAATTGCCGAAATGGCCGGAGATGACGATGACGGGCCGCCCCGCGGCCTTTGCCTCCATGAGCGCCGCCATGCCGGGCCCTTCGGGATCGATCTTTGCCGCGCGTTTAAGAAGCTCGGGAGCGGAGTAGTTCTCGATCAGCATCCGGCCGGCATTGTCGGCGACCTCGGCCGCGATGCGCCTGCGCTCGGCGGGCGGCATGTCCGGGAAGACGTAGTCGAGGTTCTCGGCGATGCGCGCGTCGTAGCCCGCGAGCGGCGTGAAGACGCGGCGGGAAAGGGTGCCGAAGAGGGGAACGCGGGTTTCGTAGGGCAGGCGGCGCGCGGCCCAGATCGCGGCGCGCAGGACCGCATCGACGGCCCTGTCCTTGACGCTCCCCGTGAGAGGCTCCTCCTCCTCGCTCATCTCCTCCTCCCCTCAGACGGCGGAAGGAGGGATAGGATGCCGGACCGACCGGCGCAACATCTGGCCGTCCTGTCAGTGCTGGGCGGTCGCATGTCCGGACACCTGCCGCTTGCGCACCGGATCGAGCTTGCGGGATTTCATCATCAGCACGAGGGCCACCGCCGAGCAGATCAGCACGCCGACCGAGAGCGGAACGATCGTGCCGTTGAACGCAAGGCCGATGGGCGCCGCGAGGATCACCGCCCCGATGGTGGAGACGCAGCCGACGACGGAGGAGGCGAGGCCCGCGATATGGCCCATCGGCTCCAGCGCAAGCGCGTTGAGGTTGCCGAAGGTCAGGCCGGCCATGAAGAAGACGCTCGTCGCCCAGAAGAAGAAGGCCGGGAAGAAGAGCGCCTCCGGCAGGAGGCCGGACAGTTCGAGCAGCACGAGCAGCGTGGAGATCGCCGTCTGCGCACCATAGGCGGCGATGGCGAGGCGGCGCATACCCAGCCGCATGACAAGCGTCGCGTTGATGATCGTGCCGGTCCCGGCGATCAGGCCCTGCACGAGAAACCACTGGGGGAAGCTATCGGTGATGCCGAAGATCTCGGCATAGATCTGCTGGATCGACGAGAGGAAGGCGAACATCTGGCCGAAGCCGAGGGTCAGCACGGCGATGTAGATCAGCACGAGCTTGTTCGTCAGGACTTCCTTCACCGCGGTCCAGAGGCCGCCGAGGCGCAGGGAGCGCCGCCTGTCGAGCGGCAGTGTCTCGTCCTGGCGGATATTCAGCCAGGTGCAGCCCAAAAGACCGAAGAGGGCGAAGGCGAGGAAGATGGACCGCCAGCCGAATGCGTTCATCACGAGCTCCCCGGCGGAGGGGGCCATCGCGGGGATGAGGATGAAGATCATCATCATGAAGGATGTGATCTGCGCCATGCGGCGGCCTTCGTAGAGATCCCTCACCATGGCAAGCGCCACGATGCGTGGCGCGGAGGCCCCGAGGCCCTGGAGAGCCCGGAAAGCCAGCATCGTCTCGAGGTTCTCGGCCTGCCAGGACCCGATCGCGCCCGCGATGAACACGCCGATGCCGAAGGTGATGACGGTCTTGCGTCCGAACGTGTCGGAGAGCGGCCCGCTGAAGAGCGTGCCGATCCCCATGCCGAACACGAAGGCGGTCAGCACGAGCTGCGCCTTGTTGGGCGCATCCGGCGTCAGGTCCTCCGCGATCTGGGGCAGGGCGGGCAACATGGCGTCAATCGAGAAGGCGACGCAGGCGAACAGCATCGCGAGCATGACGACGAATTCGGGAACGGCTAAGCGACGTGGCATTGGGCACCTCGGGATGGTCCCGGGCGGACCGGGCGCGCATTTGAATGTTGGCCACGCCGACGCGAGGCGGCTTCGGGTCTCTCCCTGCGTGCAGTCCTTAGACTGCCCTCTCTGCACTGGCCAGTCGGCAAGGGGGCAGTCAGACCTGTGCACCCGTGCAGGATCGCGCGCCGTTCGGAAGGCAGGATGCACGCCGGCACAGAGCGGCGCATCTCTTGAGCGAGACGGGGCCTTGAGAAGGTCGGGCTGAGTATACTGCGCGGCAGCCCGAGCCCTCAGGCGAGTTGCGCGTTGATCTCGTCGATGAGCTTGAGCCAGAGGTCCGGCTGCTGCGCGCCCGGAACGACGTGCTGGTTGGCGATGATGAAGGTCGGAACGGCCGATACGCCGCGCTCGCGGGAATGCGCCTCCCGTGTCTCGATCTCGGCCGTGTCCGCGTCGCCGTCCAGAAGGCGGCGGATGGCCGCGGCGTCGAGCCCGGCCCCATCCGCGATATCCGCAAGGACGTCCCGATCGCCGATATCCCGGCCCTCCTGGAAGTAGGCCGCGAAGAGAGCGTCTACCACCGCGCCTTGCTTACGCTCGATCCCGGCCCAGTGAATCAGGCGATGCGCATCGATGGTGTTCGGTGACCGCTTGATGGTCTCCCAGTCGATCTGCAGCCCCGCATCCCTCGCAGCCTCGTCGATCCGCGTATGGAGCTGTACGACGGCCTCCTTCGAGCCGAACTTGCCCTCGAGGTACTCGCCCCGATCGAGCCCGCCCCGCGGTATTTCCGGGTCGAGCTGGAATGGATGCCAGGCAATGGTGAAGGGGTGGTCGGGGCGGTCGGCAAGCGCACGGTCGAGATGCGCCTTGCCGATGTAGCACCACGGACAAACGGGATCTGAAATGATGTCGAGCGTGATCATGGACGCGGCTCTAGCAGATCCTGCCGTACTTCGCGAGGCCGGGCGCCCGGGAGCTCCGGATCAATCCGTCCGACCGGCCGGCGGCTCGGCGGTGTCGTCGTCACCGAAATCGCCGTCCTCGGCATAGACGTCCTCTCCTTCGGGGATGGACCGTCCGGAGAAGGTGATGTTGGCGTTGTCGTTCAGCTCGTCCATGCGCGCGTCGATGGGCATGTTGGACGTCATGAACTCGTCGATCTCCTCGTTCGCTTCGACCTGCCTGAGGGCGTGGGCCTCCATCAGGTAACGGGTGAACGCCTCCCGGTCGCCGTCGATCTCCACGAGGCGGGAATGTGCGAGATTCGGCCAGCGATCCTCGATCCCGTCCAGCATCTCATCCCAGTTCCGTGCGATCGGGGCCCAGTCCATCTTCTCGTCTCCAGCATCTGTGTCGGTGTGATTATCGATGTCGCGGGACAAGACTTCGGCCCGGAGGATGGTTCCCTCCGGGGCGGATGCCCCCAAGTCAGGATCGCGGCTACCGGCAAGACGAGGTGCGGCCGAGGCTGAATGTGAAAGGACCCGGACGCATCGCGTCCGGGCCCCTGAATGTCACAATCCGATGCGCCGTTACTCGGCGGCTTCCTCGTACCACCAGACATCCGGCTGGAAGCCGAGCCAGTCGCCGTACATCGCTATGGTCTCGGGGTACTTGATCTCCTTGACGTGGGCGAGGTGGCTCTCCGGGGAGTACCAGAAGGGCACGACGTAGCGCCCGGTCGTCAGCACGCGGTCGAGGGCCTTCACGGCGGCCCGGAAATCCTCCTGGCTCTCGGCCGTGAGCATTGCACCGATCATCGCCTCGATGGCCGGGTTGTCCGCGCCCATCCAGTTGTAGGTGCCCGGCTCGTCGACGCCGTCCGCGCCCCAGTAGAGATACTGCTCGTTGCCGGGGGAGAGAGACACCGCGCGCTGGTAGATCGTCATGTCGAAATCGTAGGCGTCCGAGCGCTCCTTGTACTGGGCGCTGTCCACGGTGACGACTTCGGCATCGACGCCAATCCGCCTCAGCCCTTCGACGTAGAGTTCCGCGGCGGTCGCGTATTGTCCGGCGCTCTGAGGCAGGACGATGTCGAAGGAGAGGGCCTCGCCGGTCTCCTCGTGGGTCATCACGCCGCCGTCGATGGCATATCCCGCCTCGCCCAGAAGCCGGATCGCGGTACGGGTGCCGGCGCGGTTGGCCTCGGAGCCGTCGGAGACGGGAAGGGAATAGCCCTCGAGCGCCCCCGGCAGCAATTCATCCGCGAACGGCTCCAGGAGCTCGGCGACGCGGCCTGTCGCCGAGCCGCCCTCCATCGCCAGGACGGAGTTGCAGAAGTAGGAGCAGATCCGGGGCTCCGTGCCGCCGTTGATCGCGGAGTTGATGAACTCGAAGTTGAACGCGTTGATCAGCGCTTCACGCACGCGCCAGTCATCGAAGGGCGCGCGGCGGGTGTTCATCACGAAGCCGAGGATGCCGGAGGGCCGCTCGTGCGGAATGGTGGAGAGGACGACATCGCCACTGCGGACAGCCGGGAAATCGTACGCCGTCTGCCAGCGGCCCATGTTCGTTTCGCGGTTCGAGGAAATCTCGCCAGCGCGGAAGGTCTCGAAGGCCACGTCCCCGTCGCCGAACCACTCGTACCGGATCTCGTCGAAATTGTGGAAGCCGGACATCAGGGGCAGGTCCGCGGCCCACCAATCTTCATCGCGTTCCAGAACCATGTACCGGCCCTGCTCGTAGGGGCCGACGGTGTAGGGACCGGAGCCGACGGGGATGGTGTTCGACGCCGCCGCGAAATCGACGTCCTCGAACTGCGCCTTCTTCAGGATCGGACGAAGGCCGAGGATCAGGGGCAGTTCGTCGTCTTCCTCCGAGAACTCGAATCGTACGGTCCGCTCGCCCACGATTTCGGAACTCGCAATCTTGTCCCATGCGGAATGATAGCGGGGATGGCCTTCCGTCCCGAGGATCTCGAATGACCATAGGACATCTTCAGCGGTAACGGGGGAGCCATCGGAGAATCGGGCTTCGGGGCGAATCGTGAATTCCACCCATTCCCGATTCGGTCCTGTTTCGACCGATTCGGCCAGCCAGCCGTATAGCGTGAACGGCTCGTCGTAGGATCGGCCCATGAGCGATTCGTACCCGTAGACCCGCTGGCCGTAGACCGGGCTGCCCTTCAGGACGAAGGGATTGAGGCTGTCGTAGGAGCCGATCTCGGCGAAGGTGAAACGGCCGCCCTTGGGGGCATCGGGGTTGGCGTAGGGCAACGCCTCGAACCCCTCCGGGAGCGCGGGATCGCCGTACATGGCAATGCCGTGGGTGGGGTCGGCCGCGGCCGCGCCCGCCATCGTCCAGATCGCGGCCAGTGCCGTCGCCTGCGCTCGGAAGGGGGTCATGGATTGCCTCATCATCTGCCGTGTTCCTGTCGCCGGCGATGCTACGGGGCCGGCATGGGCGATTCAAACTTTTAACTTTGACGTCCGTATTTTGACGGTTATATAGAGGGCACTGCTCGATAGGTTTCTTGCCTGTATGAAACCTGCCTCAATAACTTGCGCCCGCCTTGTGCGGGCGCTTTTTTTTGCCCGGTCGCGCCGCCTGTTTCCCGCATAGGTAAAACGTGCCGGCACGACCCCCGAGCAGCTCACTCGAATGGAATCGACCCCGCGCGGCCTGCGCACTGGCCACAGCGAACCCGTCGCCTATGCTATGCCGCGAGTGCAAACAACGCTGAGGGCGATCACATGAAGCTGAATGGCAAGACGGCGGTGGTGACGGGATCGAACAGTGGCATCGGCCTCGGCGTCGCGACGGCGTTCGCTCAGGCCGGAGCGCGCGTTGTGCTGAACTCCTACACCGACAGCGAGGAGGACCACGCCCTGGCGCGCAAGCTGTCCGATGAGACGGGATCCGAGGTCCTCTACATCAAGGCGGACATGTCGAAGGGTGAGGAGTGCCGCCAGCTGATCGAGAAGGCCGGCGCCTGCGATATCCTGGTTAACAATGCCGGCATCCAGCACGTCGCCCCGGTCGAGGAGTTCCCGCAGGAGAAGTGGGACGCGATCATCGCGATCAACCTGTCCTCCTCCTTCCACACCATCGCCGCGGCGATTCCGATGATGAAGGCCGCCGGGTGGGGGAGGATCGTCAACATCGCCTCGGCCCATGGCCTGACCGCGAGCCCCTACAAGTCCGCCTACGTCTCCGCCAAGCACGGCATCGTCGGCCTGACCAAGACCATCGCGCTCGAGACCGCCCGGGAGGATATCACCTGCAATGCGATCTGCCCCGGCTACGTGATGACCCCGCTCGTCGAGGCGCAGATCCCGGATACGATGAAGCAGTACGGAATGGAGCGTGAGGAGGCCATCGAGAAGGTCATCCTCGACCGTCAGCCCTCCAAGGAATTCGCCACTGTGGAGGAGATCGGCGGCGTCGCGACCTTCCTGTGCTCTGATGCGGCGCGGCAGATCACCGGCACGACCATCAGCGTCGATGGCGGCTGGACGGCGCTCTGAGCGGCGTGGCGGACCCGGTACGCATCACTCTCGCGCTTCAGGGCGGCGGCGCGCACGGCGCCTTCACCTGGGGCGTGCTCGACCGGCTCCTTGAGGAAGAGGGCATCGAGATCGCCGGGATCTCCGGCTGCTCGGCGGGCGCGCTGAACGGAGCGGCGCTCAAGGCCGGACTCGTCCGCGGCGGGCGAGAGGCGGCGCGCGAGAATCTCGACTGGCTCTGGGCCCGCGTGGTCGGCGTGCAGGACCTGCGGCTCACGCATTGGTTCGCGCAGTTCACGCCCAATGCCACCCTCAGCCACCTGCTCGGCAATTCACCGGCCTTCTTCCTGGCCGATTCCGTTTCCCGCGCGATCAGCCCCTATGCCTACGGGCCGTTCTATTCCAATCCCCTGCAGCCGGTCGTGGAGCATTTCGACTTCGACCTGGTCTGCTCCGATGCGGGGCCGGCCTTCTTCGTCTCGGCGACCAACGTGCGGTCCGGCAAGATCCGCGTGTTCTCCGGCGCCGAACTGTGCCCGGATGCCATCCTCGCCTCCGCCTGCCTGCCGACGATGTTCAAGGCGGTGGAGATGGAGGACCCCGCGACCGGGGAGATGGAGGCTTACTGGGATGGCGGCTATACAGGCAATCCGGCCCTCTTTCCGCTCTATGACGATGCGCTGCCGTCCGATCTCGTCATCGTCAACATCAATCCGCTCTGGCGGCCGGACGTGCCGATGAACGGCACCGACATCCAGAACCGGATCAACGAGATCAGCTTCAACACCTCGCTCCTGCGAGAGCTGCGCGCCATCGACTTCGTGCGCCGCCTGATTGCCGACGGGCGCATCCCTGAAGGCGCGATGAAGGCCGTGCGCGTCCACATGATCGCCGACGACGCCCTGATGAGGGATCTGTCCGTCGCGACCAAGACGGTGCCCTCGGCGCTGGTCACCGGGCGCCTGAAGGCGGCCGGGCGAGACGCCGCGGAGACCTTCCTGTCCGTCCACGGTCACATGCTCGGCGTGGAGGGAAGCGTCGATCTGCAGCGGATGTTCGACTGATATATCCAGCCGCAAATGTTCCCTTCGTCGGCCCGGTCATTTCGTTTGGCGGGCGCGGGCCGCGTCAGGCGGTCTCGCGATGCTCGGCGGGCGCATGGTCCGGCCCACCGGGAAGTCCCGCCGGGACAGGGCCCGCTGGCGGGGCAGGGGGAACGGTGCCCGGCTTCTGGGGCGGGTAGACGAGACCGGCTGAGATCACGAGCTTCGCGGCATCCTCGACGGTCATGTCGAGATAGGTCACGTCACGCTCGGGCACGATAAGCAGGAAGCCCGAGGTCGGGTTCGGCGTGGTCGGCAGGAAGACGGAGATCATCCGCGTCTCCGCATCGCCGAGCTTCAGGGCCAGCTCGCCTTTCGCCGTGGTGGACACGAAGGCGAGCGCCCAGACACCCTTGCGGGGGTATTCCACGAGGCAGGCGCGCTCGAAATTGCTTTCGGTCTGCGCGAACACGGTCTCGGCGATCTGCTTCAGGCCGCCGTAGATCGACCGCACGACGGGCATACGGTCCACGAAACGCTCGCCCCACCCGATCAGCGAGCGGCCGATGATGCCTTTCGCGACCCAGCCGACGAGGACTGTGAAGACGAGGAAGATCACGACGCCGAGGCCGCGGATATCGACGCCGATATATTGTTCGGGACGGAAATGCGCCGGCACCAGCGGCAGTACGAAGCCGTCGATCCAGCCGATCACGGACCAAATGAGATAGATGGTGAGCGCGATGGGCGCGATGACGACGAGACCGGTCAGGAACGATGCGCGCAGCCGCCCGAAACGCTTCGGCTTGCCGGGACGCCGCGCAAGGGGATCGGTGCCGGGATCGCGCGGCGGGGGAGCAGATTTTGGGGGAACCACGTGGAGGGAGCGCCTGAATGAGATGAAGGAGGCCCGTTGCCACCTTGCGAAAAGGGTAGGGATCCCCCGGGGGCTATGCAAGAACGGCTTGCGTTTCGCGGGACCTTCCTCTATCCGGCGCCCACTTCACAGGCGGAGTCGGGCCATATCGGGGGAGACATCCCCGTGACGTCCACCGGTTGGGGCCTTCAACGGTCCCTCAAGCTCCGCCGAGGCATGAAACCGGAAAAAGGACAGACGCACATGGCGCTTCCCGAATTCTCCCTGCGTCAGCTGCTCGAAGCTGGCGTTCACTTCGGTCACCAGACCCAGCGGTGGAATCCCCGCATGGGCGAGTACATCTATGGTGAGCGGAACGGCATCCACATCATGGACCTGACGCAGACCGTCCCGATGCTGGACGCTGCCCTGAACGTGATCCGCGAGACCGTGGCCCGCGGCGGCCGCATCCTCTTCGTCGGCACCAAGCGTCAGGCCCAGAAGCCGATCGCCGAGGCCGCCGAGCGTTGCGCCCAGTACTACATGAACCACCGTTGGCTCGGCGGCACGCTGACCAACTGGAAGACCGTCTCCCAGTCGATCAACCGTCTGAAATCCATCGACGAATCGATGGCGATGGGGGCCGAGGGCCTGACCAAGAAAGAGCGCCTCCACATGGAGCGCGACCAGGAGAAGCTGAACGCCTCCCTGGGCGGCATCCGCGAGATGGGCGGCGTTCCGGATCTTCTGTTCGTCATCGACGTGAACAAGGAAGACCTAGCCATCGCCGAAGCCCGCAAGCTGGGCATCCCGGTCGTCGCCGTCGTGGACACGAACTGCTCCCCGGCGGGCGTGGATTACGTGATCCCCGGCAATGACGACGCGGCCCGCGCGATTGCCCTGTACTGCGATCTCGTCTCTCGCGCCGCCCTCGACGGGATGAGCGCGCAGATGGAATCGGCCGGCATCGATGTCGGCGAGATGGAAGAAGCGCCCTCCGAAGAGGTCGCTGCCGAAGGCGAGACTGCCGAGGCCTGATCCGGATCGTCACGCCGTGCGCTTCAAGTAAGCGGCGTGACCTTCGGGATTGTCATTCCACTGACATGCGCGGGCGGCACAGGCTGCCCGCGGAACTGCCTATTTCAGGAGCACTGATACGATGGCGATTACCGCTGCACAGGTGAAACAACTCCGCGACACGACCGGCGCGGGCATGATGGACGCCAAGAAGGCGCTGACCGAGACCGACGGCGACATGGAAGCCGCCGTCGACTGGCTGCGCACGAAGGGCCTCGCGAAGGCCGCCAAGAAATCCGGCCGGACCGCCGCCGAGGGCCTCGTGGCCGTCCGCGTCGAGGGTGGCACGGGCGTCGCGGTCGAGGTGAACTCCGAGACCGACTTCGTCGCCAAGAACGCCGAATTCCAGAAGATGGCCGGCGATATCGCCGATGCCGCGCTGAAGGCGGACAACGTCGAAGCGCTGGTCGAGGCCGACATGGGCGGCAAGAAGATCAAGGACGTGATCACCGACAAGATCGCGACGATCGGCGAGAACATGTCCGTCCGCCGCATGGCGAAGCTGAGCGGCGAGAACGTGGTGTCCTACGTCCACAACGCCGCCACCGACGGCATGGGCAAGATCGGCGTTCTCGTCGCCATCACCGGCGGTGACGAGGCGTTCGGCCGCCAGGTCGCGATGCACGTCGCGGCCGTGAACCCGGCATCCCTCGGCGAGAGCGATCTCGACCCCGAGCTGGTCGCCCGCGAGAAGCAGGTCCTGACCGAACAGGCCCGCGAGAGCGGCAAGCCCGAGCAGGTCATCGAGAAGATGATCGAAGGCCGGATGAAGAAGTATCTGTCCGAGGTCACGCTGCTCGGCCAGAGCTTCGTCATCAACCCGGATCTGACGGTCGAGCAGGCTGCCAAGGATGCCGGCGCCACGATCACCGGCTTCGTCCGGCTCGAGGTCGGCGAAGGCATCGAGAAGGTCGAGGAAGACTTCGCGGCCGAGGTCGCCAAGGCGGCTCAGGGCTGATCGACGTCCGACATCAGCATGACACGGGACAGGGCGCTTCGGCGTCCTGTTTCGTTTTCGGATGCAACATGCCGATCTCTAAGAACAAGATGAGCCTACAGGGGTCGTGATCGACGCGGACTTTCCCCGTAAGCTGTCACGCCACAGAAGCTCGGTTTCAAATACCGGTAGCACTGCGGCCGCCTCGTGCACACAATATTAACATAATACTGATTATCGGATCGACGCATGTGGGAGGCTGGACGGCTTTCCCCGCCGCGCTGTGCCCCTTCGATTGACATCCGCAGAGCTTGAGGTCTCAACGTACTCGCGGCCCGGATGCGGTCCGCGCCGACACATTGCCAAGCGAGACATCAAACGACATGCGACCCTGTTCCCCGATCTTCGACATGGCGCGCTGAGCCATGGACGTACTTTCACAGAACCCCACGCTTCTCGCGGCCATGGTCGCTCTTCTGCTCTTCATCGGTGCCTTTGCGGGTGTCCTTGCGGGGTTCCTCGGTGTCGGCGGCGGGATCGTCCTGGTGCCCGGCTTCTATTATGCCTTCGCGGCGCTCGGATACGAGAGCCCCTATCTGATGCAGATGTGCCTGGCGACGTCGCTTGCGACGATCATCGTGACGTCGACCCGGTCCGTCCTGTCGCATAACCGCAAGGGCGCCGTGGACTGGTCCGTGCTGCGTGGCTGGACGCCGGGGATCGTCATCGGCGCGCTGATCGGCGTTGCCGTGGCCGCAGCGTTGCGCTCCGGTACGCTACAGGGCATTTTCGGCTGCCTCGCGATCCTCGTCGGGCTCTACATGCTCTTCGGCAATTCGAACTGGCGCCTCGGATCGGAGATGCCGAAAGGTCCCCTCAAATACATCCTGTCGCCGATGCTGGGTTTCCTGTCGGTGCTGATGGGAATCGGCGGCGGCTCCTTCGGCGTGCCGGTCATGAGTCTCCACGGAATGCCGATCCATCGCGCGGTCGCGACGGCGGCGGGCTTCGGGACGATCATCGCCGTGCCTTCGGTCCTCGGTTTTCTATTCGTCGGGATCCCGGCGGAGGTACGTCCTCCCTTCACTGTGGGATCGGTCAATCTCGGCGCGTTCATCGTGGTCATCGCGATGACGCTGATCACCGCGCCCCTTGGCGTCGCGCTCGCACACAAGACGGATCCGAAGCCGCTCAAGCGGTTCTTCGGGGCGTTCCTGCTCCTGGTGGCGCTCAACATGCTGCGCAAGTCGTTCGGGTACTGATCCCGGACGGCCGGCGTCAGCCCAGGGCGTATCCCGCGCCGCGAACCGTGCGGAGCGGGTCATCGCCGCCGGTGGCACAGAGAGCCTTGCGGAGCCGCCCGATATGGACGTCCACGGTGCGGGTGTCGACGTAGACGTCCCTGCCCCACACGCGGTCCAGTAGCTGCTCCCGGCTCCAGACGCGGCCGGGCTTTTCCATGAGCGTGGCGAGGAGCCGGAATTCCGTCGGGCCGAGCTTCAGGGGATTGTCGTTCCGTGTGACCTTGTGGGTCTCGGCATCGAGTACGATTCCTTCATACTCGACCCTCTCGCCGACGGAGGCCGGACGCGTGCGACGCAGTTGCGCGCGGATACGGGCCATCAGCTCGATCACCGAGTACGGCTTCACGACGTAATCGTCCGCGCCGGTTTCGAGCCCGCGCACGCGATCCACTTCCTCGGAGCGCGCCGAGAGCATTATGATCGGAACGCCCCGGGTTTCGTGCCGCATCTTCAGCCGGCGGCAGACCTCGATCCCCGAGACGTTGGGCAGCATCCAGTCCAGCACGATGATGTCCGGAGAATCCTCGTCCACGGCGATCAGGGCTTCGTCTCCGTTGCCTGCGCGGGAGACGCGGAATCCCTCGGCCTCGAGGTTGTAGATCAGCACCTCGCGCTGCGCCGGCTCGTCCTCGACCACGAGGACACGGGGCTGTTCCTGCGGCGACATCAGGATTGTCCGAACGTCTCAAGGGACGAGCGATCGCCCTTCGGCCGGTCCTCATCCGGTTTTTCGCCGCTGACGAGATAGATGACCTGCTCGGCGATGGAGGTGACGTGGTCTCCCATCCGCTCGATGTTCTTGGCGATGAAATGAAGGTGGATGCAGGCCGAGATATTGCGCGGATCCTCCATCATGTGCGTGACGAACTCGCGGAAGAGCGCGGTGTACATCTGGTCCACCTCCGCGTCGCGCGCCCAGACGTCACGGGCCATCTCGACATCGCGCTGGATGTAGGCGTCGAGGGCGTCCTTCAGCATCTGTTCGACGGAGTGGGCCATGCGGCGGATGGACCCCGCCGTGGAGCCGATCTGCGGCATCTCGGTCAGCGCGATGGTGCGCTTGCCGATGTTCTTGGAATAGTCGCCGATCCGCTCGAGGTTGCCCGAGATCTTGATCACCGACAGGACCGTGCGCAGGTCCCGCGCCATGGGCTGGCGGAGCGCGATCATGCGCGCCGCCTCCTCGTTGATCCGCTCTTCCAGCCCGTCGATGGCCTTGTCCCCGCGCCGCACCTTGCTTGCCAGGTCGCCGTCGTTCTCGACGAGGCACTGGGCGGCGTTCAGGATGGATTCCTCGACCAGACCGCCCATCTTCATGATGAGCGCCTGCACCGCCTCGAGATCGCGGTCGTAGGAGCTGACGATATGACTATCGTTCATGGTATTGCCCTTCCCTGCCCTCTGCGAAGACGTCAACCGATGCGTCCGGTGATGTAGCTCTCGGTGCGCTGGTCCTGCGGAGTGTTGAAGATATCGCCGGTGTCGCCGTACTCGACGAGGTTGCCGAGGTGGAAGAACGCCGTCTTCTGGCTGACGCGTGCCGCCTGCTGCATGGAATGCGTCACGATGACGACGGAATAGGTTTCCTTGAGCTCGTCGATCAGTTCCTCGACTTGCGCCGTGGCGATGGGATCGAGGGCGGAGCACGGCTCGTCCATCAGAAGAACCTCGGGCTCCGTCGCCACTGCGCGGGCGATGCACAGGCGCTGCTGCTGACCGCCCGAAAGCCCCGTACCGGAAGCGTGGAGCCGGTCCTTCACCTCGTCCCAGATCGCCCCGCGGCGAAGGGCCTTCTCGACGATCTCGTCCAACTCGGCCTTGTTGCGCGCCAGACCGTGGATCTTGGGGCCATAGGCGACATTGTCGTAGATCGACTTGGGGAACGGGTTGGGCTTCTGAAAGACCATCCCGACCCGCGCCCGAAGCTGCACCGGATCGACGCGCTTGTCGTAGATATCTTCCCCGTCGAGCAGGATGTTCCCCTCGATGCGGGCGATGTCGATCGTGTCGTTCATGCGGTTGATGCACCGCAGGAAGGTCGACTTGCCGCAGCCGGACGGGCCGATGAAGGCGGTGACGGTATTGGCGAGGATGTCGACGTCCACATCCTTGATGGCGTGCGTGTCGCCGTAATAGACCTGCACGTTCTTTGCCGCGATCTTGACGTTGTCGGTATCCACGATGCGCTCCAAGGGTCTCATGTCGTTCATGGGTCTCTCCTGCGCTCTTACCAGCGACGTTCGAAGCGGCGTCTGAGCACGATCGCCAGCGTGTTCATGATCAATAGGAAGACCAGCAGCACGATGATTGCACCGGAGGCCCTCTCGACGAAAGCGGGATCGGCACGCTGGGTCCAGTTGTAGACCTGGACGGGCAGCGCGGAGGCGGGATCGAAGAAGCCGTCGGGCGGCGCCGCCGGGTAGTCCCGGACGAAGGCGACCATGCCGATCAGCAGCAGAGGCGCGGTTTCCCCGAGAGCTTGGGCGAGGCCGATGATCGTCCCCGTCAGGATGCCGGGCATCGCGAGCGGCAGCACGTGGTGGAAGACGGACTGCATCTTCGAGGCGCCGATCCCGAGCGCAGCGTCCCGGATGGAGGGCGGAACCGCCTTCAGCGAGGCGCGGGTCGCGATGATGATCGTCGGCAGCGTCATCAGCGTCAGCACAAGGCCGCCGACGATGGGCGCCGATTGCGGAAGGCCCGCGAAGTTGATGAAGATCGCGAGGCCGAGGATGCCGTAGACGATGGAGGGCACCGCCGCGAGATTCGAGATGTTCACCTCGATCACGTCGGTGAACCAGTTCTGCGGCGCGAATTCCTCGAGGTAGATCGAGGCGGCCACGCCGATCGGCAGCGCAAGGCAGAGCACGATCAGCATCATGTAGAGCGAGCCGATGATCGCGACCCCGAGACCGGCCGCTTCGGGGCGGTTGTCGGAGGCGTCGGGCGCGGTGATGAAGGCCCAGTTGAAGTGGACGTTCAGGATGCCGGCGTCCTGCATGGCCTGGGCCAGCTGGATCTGGGCCGGAGAGACGTTGGAATTCAGTTCGGCGGTACGATCCGTCACGCGGCCCTTGAAATAGCCGTCGATCCAGGAATTCGCGAGGACCTCGATCTCGACGGTCTGACCGATGAGTTCGGGATCGGCCAGCACGCGGTCGCGGATCTGCGCCGAGGCTTCGGGAGAGATGATGCCGCGCGCCTCGTCCTCCGACAGCCCCTCGATCTCGATGCCGGCATTGCGGAACGTGTTCAGCACGGCATCGCGGATGATCGACGAATAGCCGAAGGTGGAGACCGAGGCGATGTCCGCGGGGTCGCGGTTGCCGCCCGGATCCAGCGTCTCGGCGGTGAGCGGCACGTCGAGCGTGACGTAGGCCTGACGGAAGGAGCTCAGGCCCTGGCTCAGGATCGAGACCAGCAGGATAACGAGAGCGGCAAGGCCGACGGCGATGGCAGCGAGACCGTAGGCGCGGAAGCGGGCTTCGGCGGCGTTGCGGCGGCGCGTTCCCTTGTCCGCTGTCATCAGCGACGTATGGCGACGCTCGGGCGCGGCTCCGGATGCGGTTGCATCGGTCATTCGTACTGTTCCCGGTACTTGCGGACGATGTAGAGGGCGAGGACGTTGAGCGCCAACGTGATGACAAAGAGCGTCAGGCCGAGCGCGAAGGCGACCAGCGTCTCGGGGCTGGCGAAATCGGTATCGCCGGTGAGCTGGCTGACGATCTTGACGGTGACGGTGGTCATTGCCTCGAACGGGTTGATGGCCTCCGTCAATCCCTCGTTCAGGCGTGCGGCCGCGGCCCCTGCCCCGAGGACGACGATCATGGTTTCACCGATGGCACGGGAGGCGGCCAAGAGGACGGCGCCCACGATGCCGGGGAGCGCTGCCGGAATGATCACCGAGCGGATCGTCTCGGACGGCGTCGCGCCGAGGCCGAGGGAGCCATCCCGCATCGACTGCGGCACCGCGTTGATGATGTCGTCCGACAGCGAAGAGACGAAGGGGATCAGCATGATGCCCATGACCAGACCCGCCGTCATCACCGAGGAGGAGCTGTTGCCGAGGCCGAGGGGCTGCGCGAAGTAGTCCCTGAGCGCCGGGCCCACCGTGATCAGCGCGAAGAGGCCATAGACGATGGTCGGGATGCCGGCGAGCACCTCGATCAGCGGCTTGGCGACGGCGCGCATCTTCGGCCCGGCATACTCGGAGAGGTAGATCGCCGCGAAGAGCCCCACCGGAACCGCCACGAGAAGGGCGATCAGCGAGATGTAGAGCGTGCCCCAGAGCAGCGGGAGGATGCCGAGTTCGGAATTGCCGCGGAAATCCGGGGACCAGGTGGTCGAGAAGAAGAACTCGCTCGCCGGGTACTGGCGGAAGAAGTTGATCGTCTCGAAGAGCATCGACAGGACGATGCCGAGCGTCGTCAGGATGGCGATGGAGGAGGCCAGGATCAGCAGCGCCAGGAGCCCGGTCTCGACGGCGTTCCGGGCGCGGAAGCTCGGATTGATCCGGCGCAGGCCGAGCAGCAGGCCGCCGGCCGCAAGGGCGATCACCACCACGGCCATCCAGACCTGCGAGGCGGCGGCGAGGCCGCGATAGCGCTGCGCGGCGGCGAGCGTGGTCTCCGTGACGGAGGAGCCGAGCGAGATGCCGAGCCCCATGAGACGGCCGGCCAGCGCATTGTCGGCGACGAGGCCGGACGCCTCGGACGCGCTGAGTGCTCCGGAGGAGACCGCGGAGTCGAGACCGGCCGCGAGGCGGCGCACATCGGACATCAGGAGCGAGAGATTGGAGCCCTCCTGCATTCCCTCGTCCACCAGCCCGGAGACCATGCCGTCGATCACGATCGGCGCGATCAGCATCCAGGCGGCTAGAACGAGAAGTGCGGGGACGACGGTCAGGATGAACGCGTTCCAGCCGTAGTAGGAGGGGAGCGAGTGCAGGCTGCGGTAATCGTCACCGGCCGAACTCAGGGCGCGGGCGCGGCCGAGCACGTATCCGGCGGCGCCGAGCACGAGAACGATGGCAAGGATCCAGAATACGGGCATCGCGAACCTGTCGGGAAAGGGAAAGCCGGCGGACCGGACGAGGCGGACGGGGCCACATGCCCCGGTCGAAAGGTGCGGGAGGCTCCGAAGAGCCCCCCGCGAAGCCGTAGCTTACATGCTCTCGGACATGGTCACTTCGTCGGCGATCTGCTGCTGGGTCTGCTCCAGCTCGGGATCGGCAACGAGGCCGTAGTTGGAGAGCGGGCCGTTCGGACCGGCGACTTCGTTGGACACGAAGAACTCGGCATACTCTTTCAGGCCCGGGATGACGCCCATATGCGCCTTCTTGATGTAGAAGTAGAGCGGGCGGGAGACCGGGTAGTCACCGGAGGAGATCGTCTCGGTGGAGGGTTCGACACCGCCCATCGTGGCGACCTTCAGCAGGTCGGTGTTGTTCTCGTAGAACGCCAGGCCGAACACGCCGATGCCGTTGGGGTTGCTCTCGATGCGGGCGAGGGTCTCGGTGTAGTCGCCGTCGATGTCCACGGCCACGCCGTCGGTCCGGATGGACATGCAGGCATCTTCCGCAGCGTCTTCGTCGCCGCCGTTGATCTCGAGGATCTGGTCGTAGGCGCCGCTGTCTTCGCAGCCCTGAAGGATGACCTTCTCTTCGAAGACTTCACGCGTGCCGTGCTTGGTGCCGGGGATGAAGGCCTGGATCTCGACATCGGGGAGCGCGCCGTCGACATCGGACCAGCTGCTGTTCGGGTTGGAGGCCATCTCGCCGTCCATCGGAAGCTCGGCGGCCATCGCGTTGTACCACTGGGCCGGCTCGAAGGCGGTGAACTCGGGGCCGTCGATCTGGCTGGCGAAGACGATGCCGTCATAGCCGATCCGGACTTCCATGATGTCGGTGACGCCGGCGGCGGCACAGGCTTCGATCTCGCCTTCGCGGATCGCGCGGGAGGCGTTGGCGATGTCGATGGTGTTCTCGCCGACGCCTTCACAGAAGCGCTTCAGGCCAGCGGAGGAGCCACCGGATTCGACGACCGGGGTCGGATAGTCGAAGTTCTCGCCGAAGGCTTCGGCGACGATGGAGGCGTAGGGCAGAACGGTGGACGAACCGGCGATCTGCACCTGCTCGCGCCCTTGGGCGGACACGGCGGTGGCGGAGACGGCAGCGAGGGCCAGCGTCGAGACAGTCAGCTTGGCGAGAGACATGTATGTCCTCCTTTGAATATCGTGGCAGGCTACCCCAGGCAGCCTCGGGAGCCGTCTATGCCCCGGATGCTGGCCTTTTGTGACAACCGTGTAACAGTTCGATGACAATGCGGAAGTTCGGCGGATTCTTTACGGCACCCCTGCCCTGCGGCATCGCAGCGGGGCGGACCGACGCGGGCTTTTCCAAAATCTTCGTGTGCGCGTAAGGCCCCGGAACCGCGGCTGTGTCGTGAAGGCGGCAGGCCCCGGAACCGGTAGCAATGGAGATGACCCTGCGCCCGGCGGACAGCCCGCGACGATCGTGGCAGCTGACCGGCGCGCGTCGCGGCGCATAGACCGGACGGCGCGCCTCAGGCGGCTGGCAGGAGAATCGTGAACGTGGAGCCTTCGCCCGGTGCACTTTCAATCCGGAACCGGCCGCGGTGCCGGGAGACGATGTGCTTGACGATGGCGAGGCCGAGGCCGGTGCCGCCCTGTTCCCGGCTGCGATGCGTGTCCACGCGGTAGAAGCGCTCGGTCAGCCGGGGGATGTGGATGGGATCGAATCCCTCGCCCTTGTCGATCACGTCGAGCTGAACGCCGGGTCCGCGGAACACCGCCTCGCGCTCCCGTACGGACAGCCGGATCGTCACCTCCCCGCCTGACGCGCCGTACTTGATCGCGTTCTCGACGAGGTTGAGGACGATCTGCTGGAGCTGGTCGGGGTCGCCCATCACGTCGAAGGCGCTCGTCTCCAGCCCCTCCTCCGTCTCTAGCCGCAACACGACATCCGCGGCATCGGCCATTGGGCGTACCGCATTCACCACCGTTCCCGCGATCTCCCGCAGTGACAGCTTCTCGGTCGGACGAAGGCGCTCCGTCGTTTCCACGCGGGACAGTGACAGGAGGTCCGAGACGAGGCGGTTCATCCGCGCCGCCTCCTTCTCCATGATCTCGAGGAACCTGTCCCGCGCGGCGGCATCTTCCCGCGCCGGGCCGCGCAGCGTCTCGATGAAGCCCAGAAGGGCGGTCAGGGGCGTCTTCAGCTCGTGACTGACATTGGTCACGAAATCCCGCCGCATCTGACCGGCTTGTTCGACGTCGGTCACGTCCTCGAAGGACAGCATCATGCCCCCCTCCCCGCGCACCGGGATCGCGGAGACGCGCCACGTCCCCTCACGGCTGTCACCGGTATAGAAGCGCGCGGTGCCGGGCCGGTCGCCCTTCAGGACCGCGTCGATGGCATCGAGGACGGCGGGATTGCGCAGCACGGTCGCGTAGTGCCGTCCGATGCCGGCCACGCGGAAGAGCTCGCTCGCCCGCGCGTTCATCGCCGCGATGCGCATGTCCGCCCCGATCAGGACGAGCGGCTGCGGGATCGCATCGAGGGCGGCGGCGGTCTGTTCTGGGCTCATGGGAGCGCGGGGGTCAGATTTCGGTCAGCTCGGCCCGGAAGCGCTCGGCATTCTGCCGGTAATACGCCGTCCCGGCCGTCATCCGCTTCAGCGCCGCCTCGCCCACCTGGCGGACGACCTTGCCCGGGGCGCCCATGACGAGGCTCCCGGGCGGGATCTCTTTGCCCTCCGTCACCAGGGCCCCTGCCCCGATCAGGCTGCCGGCGCCGATCACGGCCCCGTTCAGGATCGTCGCGCCCATGCCGATCAGGCAATCCTCGCCGATGGTACAGCCGTGGAGCATCGCCTTGTGACCGATGGTGACGTTGGGGCCAACCTCGAGCGGGAAGCCGATATCGGTGTGCATGACCACGTTTTCCTGCACGTTCGAGCCCTCGCCGATGACGATTGGCTCGTTGTCCCCCCGCAGCGTCGAGCCGAACCAGACGGAGGCGCCGGCCTTCAGGACGATGGCGCCGATCACGTTGGCATCGGGCGCGACCCAGGCCGTTTCGTCAATCTCGGGGCGCAGCTCGCCCAGGGCGTAGACCGTCATGACTGAAGCTCCTCGAATTCGTGGTTGAGCCGGCGGACGATATCGACGAGGTCCGGCTGCTGGGACAGGCGCATCCGCTCGGCCTGGATGATCGTCTTAAGCTTCGATTCGGTCTCGTCCAGGTCATCGTTCACGAGGACATAATCGTATTCCGGCCAATGGCTGATCTCGTCCCGGCTCTTCTTCATCCGCCCGGAGATCACCTCGTCCGTGTCCTGGGCGCGGCTCCTGAGACGCCGCTCGAGTTCCGGAATGGAGGGGGGCAGGATGAACAGCGAGAGCGTGTGCTTGCCGAGGACGGAGTTGCGGATCTGCTGGCCGCCCTGCCAGTCGATGTCGAACAGGACATCCCGGCCGGCGCTGATCGCCTCTTCGACGGGTTGCCTCGGCGAGCCGTAGAAGTGCCCGAAGACCTCCGCGTGTTCCAGCATGTCGCCGCGCGCGACCACCTCCTCGAACGCCTCGCGGCTGCGGAAGAAATACTCCCGGCCCTCCACTTCCCCCTCGCGCGGGGCGCGGGTCGTCGCGGAGACCGAGAAGGACAGATCGGGATCCCATCGCATGAGGCGCCGCGCCAGCGTCGACTTTCCGGCGCCGGACGGCGACGAGAGAATGATGAGCAAGCCGCGGCGGTTCACCATGGGTCGATTGTCTCCGAGATCCTGACCGTGCCTCGACGGGCCGGCCGGTCCCGGTTCCACCATGCGCCGGGCAAGGTCAAGTCTCGGGGGGCGACCGCGGCGTCCCTGCCCCGCGCGCCCGCGGCAGTACGCTTCGCTTAACCATTGGTCACGAAAAGACGTGAAATTTATCGAAACTCCGGCGCATTAAGAAGCCGGTAACAATTGCGACCTTATCGTTAGCGCGATCTTAATTTGCAGGGCGCGTGAACCGATGGTCTCAATTCGCGAAACACCCACCACGGCGTCACCGGACTCCGGGGGTCGGTTCAGGATGGGGTCATACATGACGACGCGTGACGAGACCAGGAACGGGCAGGACGCCAAGATCGTCTCCCTCAACAGCACGATGCCGAGGGAGAACCGTTTCTCTGCCATCAGCGCCGTCGAGGCCTACTGGAAGGAGATCCGGGCATCGCGTCCGGTGCCCTTCCGGTCGGAGGTCGACCCCCGCCGGATCGAGGACGCCCTCGAATATGCCTTCATCCTGGAGCGGATCGCGCCGGGCATCGCGCGCTTTCGCCTCGCCGGGATGCATCTGAGCGATCTGATGGGGATGGAGGTGCGCGGCATGCCCCTGACGGCGATGTTCATGCCGGAGGCCCGTCGTCCCGTCTCGGACACGCTGGAGCGGGTCTTCTCGGGCCCGGCCGCGGCGACGCTCACCATGGCGGGGCAGCGCGGGACCGGACGCCCCCCGCTCGATGCCAGGCTGATCCTCCTGCCGCTCAGGAGCGACATGGGAGATATCACCCGCGTTCTCGGTTGCCTTGTGAGCGAGGGCCCGATCGGCCGCGCGCCGCGCCGGTTCGAACTGCGCCAGACGCAGATCTCCCCCATCGTCATCCGCGACGACGACGGCGAGCGGACGGGCGAGTCCCCTCGCGCCGGCTCCCGCGGGGTGGTGCGGAGAAGCGAGAGCGATCCGACGCCGGAGGGACGCGGCGGGAACGGCGTGCGGGGGATGGCCGAGCGGTTCACGCCCTACCGCCGCAGCGAGCCGCTCAGACGACCCGACGTCCCGACTGGCGCAACTTGCGTCAAAAGGGACGGCCGGCCGTCCCTCTACGTCGTGGAGGGCGGCGCCGACTGAGGGCGCTCCTCCCCCTTGCTTCAATTGGTTAACGAATCACCCCCGCCGGATGAGGCGGGGGTGAAAGGCATCGGTTTCGGGGCGAAACGCCCGTGCGGCGACTACGCCGAGGCGCGCGCGGCCTCGCGGGCGGTGGTCAGCTCCTCCGCCACGAGGAACGCCAGTTCCAGCGATTGGGACGCGTTGAGGCGCGGATCGCAGGCCGTGTGATACCGGCTCGACAGATCCTCGTCCGTGACGGCCCGAACGCCGCCGGTGCATTCGGTCACGTCCTGCCCGGTCATCTCGAAATGGACGCCACCCGGCACGCTCGCCTCGTCCCGGTGCACCGCGAAGAATTCGCGCACTTCGGAAAGAACCCGGTCGAACGGCCGGGTCTTGTAGCCCGACTCGCTCTTGATCGTGTTGCCATGCATCGGATCGCAGACCCAGACCACGTTCGCCCCCTCGGACCGCACCGTCTGGATGAGGCGCGGCAGGTGGTCGGCCACCTTGCCGGCGCCGAACCGGGCGATCAGCGTAAGGCGCCCGGCCTCGTTCTGCGGGTTCAGCGTGGCGAGGAGGCGCTTCAGGTCCTCCGTCTCCATCGTCGGGCCGCATTTAAGGCCGATCGGGTTCGACACGCCGCGGCAGAACTCGACATGGGCGCCGTCGGGCTGGCGCGTGCGGTCCCCGATCCAGATCATGTGGCCGGAACCGGCAATGGTCGCTCCGGTGGTGCTGTCGACCCGCGTCAGCGATTCCTCATATTCCAGCAGAAGCGCCTCATGGGACGTGTAGAAGTCCACCGAGGAAAGCGCGTCGATATTGTCGCCGCTCAGGCCGGCGGCGCTCATGAAGTCGAGCGCGTCGGCGATCCGGTTGGACAGGTCGCGATAGGCCAGCGCCTTGTCTTCTTCGGCGAAGCCCGTGGTCCAGCTGTGAACACGGTGGATGTCGGCGAAACCGCCCGTCGAAAAGGCACGGAGCAGGTTCAGCGTCGCGGCCGCCTGGGTGTAGCCCTGCAGCATCTTCGCGGGGTCCGGGATCCGGGCCTCGGGCGTGAAGTCGAGTTCGTTGATGATGTCGCCGCGGTAGGACGGCAGCTCGACACCGTTCACCGTCTCCGTGGGGGCGGAACGCGGCTTGGCGAACTGACCGGCCATGCGCCCGACCTTCACCACCGGCACCTTTGCGCCATAGGTCAGGATCACCGCCATCTGCAGCATGACCTTGAACGTGTCGCGGATCTGGTCGGCGCTGAACTGGCCGAAACTCTCGGCGCAATCGCCGCCCTGAAGCAGGAACGCCTCCCCGCGGGAGGCCTTGGCCAGTTCCGCCTTCAAGCGGCGTGCTTCGCCGGCAAAGACGAGCGGCGGATACTTGGAAAGCTGGCCTTCCACGGCCCGCACGGCATCCTGGTCGGGATAATCCGGCATCTGCACGCGGGGTTTCGAACGCCAGTCGGTCTTGCTCCAGCTCATCTTGGTCGCCTCTTTCATCTTTCCCCGCCAGAGGCGCGGGGTGGGCGTCCTTATAGGCGGCACGGAGCGTCAATCCAACGCCGAATCCCACTCGTTCTGGCGCTGCGGTGCACCGGAGTGACGTGGATGCTCTTGCGGAAGGCTGATTTTGGTGAGAGCGGTTGCGAAGCGCGACAGAGAAATGAGACCGCGATGGACAAAGGTACCACCGCCTCCTCCCCCCGTTCGATGAGGGATCCGGCCCCCGGGCCCGGAGGCGGCACGCGCCGGTTCGTCTTTCTTCTGGTCCCGGATTTCACGCTGCTGTCGTTCGCCTGCGCCATCGAGCCCCTGCGTCTGGCCAACAGGATCACCGGAGAGCGGCTCTACAAGTGGATCACGGTGTCCGAGGACGGCGCGCCCGTCGCCTGCTCCAACGGCGCGGAGATCTCGGTGAACGGCGATCTGGCGGAACTGATGCGGGACGACACGATCCTCGTATGCAGCGGCGCCAACGTGCAGGATCACACGAACCGGAAGCTCCTCAACTGGATCCGCCGAGAGGCGCGGCGCGGCGCAGCGCTTGGCGGGCTCTGCACGGGCGCGCATCTTCTGGCCGATGCGGGGCTGCTCGACGGCAGACGCGCGACGATCCACTGGGAAAACCAGGACAGTTTCGCCGAGGCCTTCGAGGAGGTCACGCTGACCAAGGCGGTCTTCACCGTGGACGGGCCGCGGATGACCAGCGCCGGCGGGACCTCCTCTCTCGATCTGATGCTGAAAGTCATTGCCGACGATCACGGGGAGGCGATCGCGGGCGCCGTGGCGGATCAGTTGATCTACTCCTCGATCCGCACCGATCAGGACACACAGCGCCTGTCCGTGCCCACGCGTATCGGCGTGCGGCATCCCAAGCTCGCGGTCGTCATCCAGGTCATGGAGAGCAATCTCGAGGAGCCGATCTCGCCAGCCCGTCTGGCCAAGGATGCGGGCCTGTCCACGCGTCAGCTAGAGCGCCTGTTCCGGCGCTACCTCGGCCGATCCCCGAAGCGCTATTACATGGAGCTGCGGCTTCAGAAGGCGCGGAACCTGCTCATGCAGACTGACATGAGCGTGATCAACGTGGCCCTCGTCTGCGGCTTTACCTCGCCGTCGCACTTTTCCAAGTGCTACCGCGCGCAATACCAGACGACGCCCTATCGCGAGCGCGGCGCCCGGTCGAGCCGAAGCGGGACCGAGTAGCCCTCAGAACTTCGACAGGATTGTGTCCGGTACGCTGTTGAGCGCAAAGCTGACGACGACGAGCCCGTCCTCCTTCCGGTGCAGCAGCGCGTAGAAGAAGGCGTAGCTCTCGTCGGTCCAGAAGGCCCGCGCCTCCTGGACGAACCCGCCTTCCATCTCTTCGGTCTTCAGGAGCGACATTCCCGTGAAGTCCTCCGGAAAGCTCGCCCGAAGCTGGGCAACCGCCTCCTCGAGCTGGCCCGGCGCGTAATCGTCTGCCCCGTCGAGCCGCCGCGTGAGGCCCTCGAAATCCCGCGTCGCGATGGCCGCCTCGACGAAGGCGGCATAGGCCGCGTGATCCGCGAAGACGCCGGGCTCCTCGGCGGCGGCCGCAAGCGGGACGGCACAGGCACCGGCGATCAGGAATGCTCGGGTCATGTCGGATTCCCCCGTAGGACACTCCCCCAAGACTGCCACGGAGCTCCTGCGCCTTGATAGACGATTCGCCGAAGGGCCCGGACGAGACGTCGAACGGTCTCCCGGTACTCTGCCCCAGCACGGGACTTCCCATCCTCGATCAATCGGTTAGGCTGTGGCGGAATAACGCAAGACCAGGGAGAGAAACCATCATGCGTCTTCTGATGACCACGGCCATCGCGAGCCTCGCCTTCGCCGGCGCCGCCGCCGCCCAGGACAACGAGGTCAAGCTCGGCATCCTCTTCGGCTTCACCGGGCCCATCGAATCGCTGACGCCGAACATGGCGGCCGGCGCCGAGCTTGCCATGTCGGAAGTGACCGAGGCCGGCACCTTCATGGACGGCGCCACCGTCACCCCCGTGCGCGCCGATTCCACCTGCATCGACAGTGCCGCCGCCACGGCCGCAGCCGAGCGCATGATCACCTCGGACGGCATCTCCGGCCTCGTCGGGGCGGACTGCTCCGGCGTCACTGGCGCTGTGCTCTCGAACGTCGCGGTGCCGAACGGCATGGTGATGATCTCCCCCTCGGCCACGTCGCCGGCCCTGTCCGACACCGAGGATGACGGCCTGTTCTTCCGGACCGCGCCCTCCGACGCGCGTCAGGGTCAGATCATGTCCGACATCCTAATGGAGAACGATATCTCCACCGTCGCGCTGACCTACACCAACAACGATTACGGCAAGGGTCTCGCCGACAGCTTCCAGGCCGCCTACGAGGCCGCCGGCGGCACCGTGAGCACCTCCGCCCCCCACGAGGACGGCAAGGGTGACTACTCCGCCGAGATCGGGACGCTGGCCGCCGCGGGCGGCGATGCGCTCGTCGTTGCGGGCTACGTTGACCAGGGCGGCGCCGGCATCGTCCGCGCCGCGCTCGACCAGGGCGCCTTCGACACGTTCCACTTCCCCGACGGGATGATCGGCGATTCGCTCACCGACCAGTTCGGCGACGAGATCGAAGGCTCCCGCGGCCAGCGCGCCGGCAATGACAGCCCCGGCGGTGAGCAGTTCGTGGAACTCGTGGGCGATGCATTCGACGGCACTTCGACCTATGCCGGCGAGAGCTACGACGCCGCCGCGCTGATCCTGCTCGCGATGCAGGCCGCCGGCTCCAGCGATCCCGCCGATTACAAGGGCGAGATCGAGAACATCGCGAACGCGCCGGGTGAAATGATCTACCCGGGCGATCTCGGCCGCGCGATGGAGCTTCTCGCCGCCGGCGAGGAGATCGACTACGTCGGCGCCACCGCGGTGGAGCTGATCGAGGGCGGCGAGAGCGCCGGCAACTTCGAGGAGCTGATCGTCGAAGGCGGCGAGCTCACCACGGTCGGCTACCGCTGATCTGCATCTGAAACGGACGGGGGCGGCCGCCACACGCCGCCCCCTTCCCACTGGACGGCACGCACGCGGCGGGGCAAGACACCGTCCGCAGACGCAAGCCGCAAGGGGCGCCCGAGAGATGTCATCCAAGACCGACCGGCCGATGATCGAGGTCAGGGACCTCCACCGCCATTTCGGAGGCTTTCACGCCGTCGACGGCGCCTCCCTGTCGATCCGCAAGGGCACGATCACCGGACTGATCGGCCCGAACGGCGCCGGCAAGTCGACCCTCTTCAACGTGATCGCCGGGGTACTGCCACCGACCTCCGGACAGGTCCTGATGGAGGGCGAGGAGATCACCGGCCTCAAGCCGCACGAGCTGTTCGACAGAGGCCTTCTGCGCACCTTCCAGATTGCCCATGAATTTCACTCGATGACCGTGCGCGAGAACCTGATGATGGTGCCTGCCGGTCAGACCGGTGAGACCCTCTGGAACACGTGGTTCTCCCGCAATCAGATCGCCGCCGAGGAGGCCGCGCTTCGCGACAAGGCGGACGAGGTGCTCGATTTCCTGACCATCTCCCACCTCGCGGACGAGCGGGCCGGCAACCTCTCCGGTGGCCAGAAGAAGCTTCTGGAACTGGGGCGGACGATGATGGTCGACGCGCGCGTGGTCTTTCTCGACGAGGTCGGCGCGGGGGTGAACCGGACGCTTCTGGGTACGATCGGGGACGCCATCGTGCGCCTCAACGAGGAGCGCGGCTACACCTTCTGCCTGATCGAGCACGACATGGATTTCATCGGCCGGCTGTGCGACCCCGTCATCGTCATGGCCGAGGGGCATGTCCTTGCCGAGGGAAGCGCCGAGGAGGTCATGGCCAACGAGCAGGTGATCGAGGCCTACCTCGGCACCGGTCTCAAGAACAAGGGTGCGGCATGAGCAGGACGGCAGAGGCACAGGTCGCGGAGGTGGCGCAGGATCCCGTTCTCATCGGGGAAGGCATGACCGGCGGCTATGGCCGCGGGGCCGATATCCTGCACGGCTGCACCATCGCCGTGGAGCGCGGAAAGATCGCCGTGATCGTCGGCCCAAACGGCGCCGGCAAGTCGACCGCGATGAAGGCCGTCTTCGGCATGCTGAACATCCGCGAAGGCTCCGTGCGTCTCGGCGGGACGGATATCACCGCCCTCTCCCCGCAGGCCCGCGTGGCACAGGGCATGGCCTTTGTTCCGCAGGTGCGGAACATCTTCCCCTCGCTGTCGGTCGAGGAGAACCTGGACATGGGCGCCTTCCTTCGCCGGGACGATATCTCGGAGACCAAGGCCCAGATCTTCGACCTCTTTCCCATCCTCAAGGACAAGCGCCGGCAGGCCGCCGGGGAACTGTCCGGCGGGCAGCGGCAGCAGGTGGCGGTCGGACGCGCGCTGATGACGCGTCCCGATGTCCTGATGCTCGACGAGCCCACGGCCGGCGTCTCCCCCATCGTGATGGACGAGCTCTTCGACCGGATCATCGAGGTCGCCCGCACCGGCATCTCGATCCTCATGGTCGAGCAGAACGCGCGGCAGGCTCTCGAGATCGCCGATGTGGGCTACGTTCTCGTTCAGGGCGCCAATGCCCATACCGGTACGGGCGCCGAACTGCTGTCCGATCCCGTGGTCAGGCGGAGTTTCCTCGGAGGGTAGTCATGGTTCGCGCCGCGTTCGTCTGTGTCCTGTTCGGTTTGGCCACCCCGTCCGGTCCGCTGCAGGCGCTCGATCTCGACTGTACCACCATCGGATCCTGCAACGACGACCTCACGTGCCGCGAATCGGCCGACCCGTTCAGCCTGCGGCAGACCGAAGACGGCCACGAGTTCTGGTTCGTCGACACCTCCCGCTTTCCGGCCACTGAAACCGTCAAGGAAGGCCTGCGCATCTTCACCTCGGATGCCCGGCCCGAAAGCCAGCAGCGCCTGACGATCGCCGAGAATCTCATGGCCAGTTACTCGGTCGTCTATTATGGATACGGTCGACTTTATTCGACGCAGACCGCCCTCAACTGCCGGAAGGTGGACCCGTGACCCGTCTTGTTGCAGCCCTGTTTCTGATGATGGCCGCCCTCCCCGTCGCCGCGGAGGATATCTCCTGCACGCTGAGCCGCGCCTGCGTGGCCGGCGAGGGATGCGGGCAGCCTGATGCGCGCGGGTTTACCGTTGCGGGGTGGGACGGCGCTTCTCCCGCGATCAACGTTGGCGGCGACACGCTGCCCGCCAGTGTCTCACGTCAGGGTGGCGCCATCGTGGCCAGTGCCGGCGGCGCCGAGGCTCGGGTGGAGGCGAACGGTATGCTCCTCTTTCGCCGCATCACGACCCGCGATGGAGCGCGCACCGTGACCGATTATACCGGTCGCTGCGACCGCTGATCGTCGCCCGCGCGAGGGTGGTGTCGTTCTCGATCTGTCGCCTGAGGCCCCGTTCGCGGCCGAAATTGCGCAAATGATGACCTGTTTCGCAATATCCCTGCGCGGCGGGAGGTGCGGCGCACGCTGTTAAGCACATCTTTGGACGTTGGCGGCAATACTCTCCCTATGACACCGGGCCGGATGAACCGGCGGTGCAGCAAGGGGTAGAACGGCCATGATCCTTTCGACTTTCCTCGCCTTTTTCCTGTCTCCCTTCACCATGAGCGACGGCCTCGAGGCCCGCTGCGTCTTTCCGGGCACCCATCCCGAGATGGCGCCCGTCATGGTGAGTGTGGAAGCCTCCACCGCCCGCTGGAGCCAGTCCCTGACGCCCACGCTCCACATCGCCCTGCCGGACGGCACGCGCGTCCGCGGCCGCGCACAGCAACTGGCCGCAACGAAGACCCCGGACATGGTGATCCGCGCGAAGGGGCCCCGCAACATGCGCCTGACGATGTCCCTCTCCGCGTCCGGCCGCGCACTGCTTCTGCGACGCTGGGGAGACGATGCGGCCGAAGAGACGCTGATCACCGACAATCGCCCGGGCCGGTGCACCGGCCATGCCCAGCTTCTCTCGGAGATCCTGCGCGGCTGACACCTGATGCATCGCTCCCACACCCGCGCGCCTTGACGTCGTGCGCGGGCCTGCGCAAGAACGCTGAAAGCCGTACACGAAGCGGCGGGACCGGCGGAGACGGCGCCGGGGGGACAAGGGAGCGACATGGATCTTGTGAACGCGCTGGTCGCGCTGACCAATTTCGTGCTCATACCGGGCGCGGCCTACGGAGCGCAGCTCGCGCTCGGGGCGCTCGGGGTGACGCTGATCTACGGCATCCTCCGCTTCTCCAACTTCGCCCACGGGGACACGATGGCGTTCGGCACCATGGTCACCATCGGGGTGACATGGTGGCTCCAGTCCGTTGGCGTTTCGCTCGGCCCCCTGCCGACGGCGCTTCTGGCCATGCCCGTCGGCATCGTCGCCACGGTCCTGCTTCTCCTGGCCACCGACCGCGTCGTCTACCGTTTCTACCGCAAGCAGCGCGCGGCGCCGGTGATCCTCGTCATCGTCTCGATCGGCGTGATGTTCATCCTCAACGGCGTCGTCCGGATCTTCATCGGCACGGACAATCAGGTCTTTGCCGACGGCGCCCGCTTCGTGATCTCCGCGCGGGACTTCCGAGACGCGACCGGCTTGGAGGAAGGCCTGGCGTTGAGGGTGAGCCAGGTCATCACCCTCGTCACCGCGATCGTCACCGTCGCCGCACTCTTCTGGTTCCTGACGAAGACGCGGACCGGCACCTCCATGCGGGCCTATTCGGATAACGAAGACCTCGCGCTCCTCTCCGGCATTTCGCCCGAGCGTGTCGTCATCATCGCATGGGCCCTTGCCGGCACTCTCGCGACCATCGCCGGCGTTCTCTACGGGCTCGACAAGTCCTTCATGCCATTCACCTATTTCCAGCTGCTCCTGCCGATCTTCGCCGCCGCCATCGTCGGTGGCCTCGGATCGCCCATAGGCGCCATCGCCGGGGGCTTCGTCATCGCGTTCTCTGAGGTCACGCTGACCTATGCCTGGCTCAAGGTGCAGGAGTATCTCCTGCCCTCCTGGCAGCCGGACGGTCTTCTCCAGCTGCTCGCGACCGAGTACAAGTTCGCGGTCAGCTTCGCGATCCTCGTCACTGTTCTGATCTTTCGGCCGACGGGCCTTTTCCGGGGGAAATCGGCATGAGGGCGGGTCTTCTCTTCGCGCTGGTCGCGCTGCTCTACATCGCCACCGGGGTTCTGCAGAGCTGGTCCCTGGCGCTCACGATCTTCAACATGGGCCTCGTCTCGGCGATCATGGCGCTCGGGGTGAACATCCAGTGGGGCTACGCCGGCCTCTTCAACGTCGGCGTGATGGGCTTCGTCGCGCTCGGCGGCCTTGGCGCGGTGCTCGTCGGCATGCCGCCCGTTCCGGACGCGTGGAGCGCGGGCGGCGTGCGCATCCTCGCCGCTTTGGCCGTCGGTGCGGCCGTCCTCGTCGCGGCGGTCCTGGCATGGACGCGGATGAGCCGCGGATGGGTCCGCACGCTGGTCACGTTGGCGATCCTCGTCGTGGGCTTCTACGTCTACCGCGCGATCTTCGACCCCGCGCGGGACGCGATCGAGGCGGTGAATCCCGCAGCCACCGGCTATCTCGGCGGCCTCGGTCTTCCAATTCTCCTGGCCTGGCCCGTGGGCGCGCTGATCGCCGCCGGTGCGGCCTGGCTCATCGGCAAGACGGCCCTTGGCCTGCGGTCGGACTACCTCGCCATCGCGACGCTCGGCATCGCCGAGATCATCATCGCGGTTCTGAAGAACGAGGACTGGCTCGCCCGCGGCGTGAAGAATGTCTCCGGCCTGCCCCGTCCGGTGCCCTTCGAGGTTGATCTGCAGCAGGATCCGGACTTCCTCGCCCGCATCGGCTCGCTCGATCCCGTCACGGCCTCGTCCATCGCGGTCAAGCTTGCCTATACCGCGCTCTTCCTCGTCGTTCTCGCGCTCGTGCTCTGGCTGTCGCAGGCCGCCCTCGCCTCCCCCTGGGGCCGCATGATGCGCGCGATCCGGGACAACGAGACCGCCGCCGAGGCGATGGGCAAGAACGTCGTGCGCCGTCATCTGCAGGTCTTCGTCATCGGCTCGGCGATCTGCGGTCTCGCCGGCGCCATGATGACGACGCTCGACGGCCAGCTTACCCCGGGCACCTACCAGCCACTGCGTTACACCTTCCTGATCTGGGTCATGGTGATCGTCGGCGGGTCCGGAAACAACTGGGGCGCTGTCCTCGGCGGGTTCCTCGTCTGGTGGCTCTGGACGCAGGTCGAGCCGATGGGCGCTTTCATGATGTCCGTGCTGACCTCCCCCCTGCCCGAAACCTCCCCGCTCCGGCTGCACCTGATGGACAGTGTGCAGTACACGCGGGTGCTGCTGATGGGGGTGGTTCTGCTGCTCGTCTTGCGGTTCAGCCCGCGCGGTCTCGTACCGGAGAAATAGCAATCGGGGCGCCCCTGGCGCCCCGTCGCGGTCAGACCCCGTAGAGCGCGCCGAACTTCTCTTCGAGATAGGCGAGGAGCGGCTCCTCGCTGACCAGTGCGCCCGTCGCGCGCTCGATCAGGTCCCGCGGCGCATAAAGCCCGCCATGGCGCCGCACCTTCTCGGCCAGCCACTCCGTCGCCGGAGCCGCGCTGCCCGCGGCGAGCGCCTCGTCGAGATCCGGCAGATCACGTCGCATCGCAGCGTGAAGGCATCCGGCATAGACGTTGCCGAGTGTGTAGGTCGGGAAATAGCCGAAGAGCCCGAGGGACCAGTGAACGTCCTGCAGGACGCCCTGCGCATCCGAGTGGACCTCCAGACCGAAATCGCGGGCGAAGCGGGAATTCCACGCCTCGGGCAGATCGGTGACGGCGAGCCGCCCCGCGATCAACTCCCGCTCCAGGTCGAAGCGCATCAGGATATGGAGGTTGTAGTGAACCTCGTCCGCCTCGGTGCGGATATGCCCCGGCGCCACGCGGTTCGCGGCGGCGTAGAACGCCCGGGCATCTGCAAGGCCGCCCGTGCCGGACAGGTCCTCCAGACGTCCGAATAGCCAGGACGTGAAGGCCGCCGAGCGACCGAGCTGGTTTTCGCAAAGACGGCTCTGGCTCTCGTGAACGCCCATGGAGGCACCGCCGCCGAGCGGGGTCAGGAGGTAGGCGGGATCGACCTGCTGTTCATAGGCGGCGTGGCCGACCTCGTGGATCGTCGAGTAGATCGACTCGAGCGGCGCATCCGGACTGATCCGGGTGGTGATCCGGACGTCGAGACCGGAGCCCGAACTGAACGGGTGCACGGACCGGTCAATCCGCCCGCGCGTCATGTCGTAGCCGAAGGCCGCCGCAGCCTCGGCGGTCAGCGTCATCTGGACGTCCTCGGGAACGCCGCACTCCATCACCGGCGCCCGCCTCTCCGATCCGATGATCCTGTCCCTCAGCGCGACGAGCCGCGGCCTGAGCGCGCCGAACATCTCGTCCAGCTGCCCTGCCGTGGCGCCCGGCTCGTAGAGATCGAGCAGCGCGTCGTAGGGATCGCCGCCATCTGCGAGCGCCTCGGCCTCCTCCCGGCGCAGGGCCACAACTTTCTCAAGAGTTGGCGCGAAGGCATTGAAATCGTTGGAATCCCGCGCTTCCGCCCAGATGCCCTGGGAGAGCGACGTGACACGCGCGAGCTCTGCGGAGAGGGCCGCGGGGACCTTCGTCGCTTGGTCCAAGTCGCGCCGGATCTGCCTGATCTGCGCCTCCTGTACGTCGTCCTCGGGGACCGCCTCTGCCAGCCAGTCCGCCAGCCGGGGATCGCTGCGACGGGCGTGGAGGACGGACTCCATCGCTGCCATTTCCTCCGCGCGCTGCGCCGCGGCGCCCCGCGGCATCATGGTTTCCTGATCCCACCCCAGTCGTCCCTGCACCTCGGAGAGTGCTCGGGTCTCCCGGACGAACGCCATCATCGCGTCATAGCTCATGCCGGCGCGCCCCGGAGCGAGGTTGCCGCCGGATAGCCCGCGAGGAACCGCAGCCGCAGGATCGAAACGAAGAAGGCGACAGCGCAAAGCTGGTGCAGGATCGCCAGCTGCCACGGCGCGCCGTAGATCACGGTGAGAATGCCGAGGAGCACCTGCAGCGCCATGACGCCGGCCATCAGCCCTCCGGCTCCGCGGGTCCTGGGGTGCGGAGATCGGCGGGCCCGGAGCCAGACCACCACGGCGAAGGCGGCGACGAGATAGCCGACCATGCGATGGATGAACTGCACGAGGCCGGGATTCTCGAGGAAATTCCGCCAGACCGGTTCGAGATCCAAGGGATATGGCGGGAAGAATCCGCCGGCCATCAGCGGCCAGTTGGTATAGGTCCGGCCCGCATCGATTCCCGCGACGAGGGCGCCGATCAGGATTTGTACGAAAGCGAGGTGCATCAGGCCGGTGGACATGCCCCAGAGCTTGCGCTCGCGTGCACGGCGCGCCTGCAACAGGTCCGTCCTCCGCCGCCCGAGCCGCAGGACGAACCAGGCGATCGTGCCGAGGATGCCGAAGGCGAGGCCGAGATGGACCGCCAGCCGGTAGGACGCAACGCTCAGCGCCTCTCCGCCAAGCCCGGAGGACACCATCCACCAGCCGATGGCGCCCTGCAGACCGCCGAGGGCGCCGATCCCGATGAGGCGTCCGGTCCAGCCCGGAGGGATGTTCCGCGTCAGAAGGAAACCGAAGAAGCCGAGCGCCCAGACGAGACCGATAAGCCGCCCGAGCTGCCGGTGACCCCACTCCCACCAGTAGATCGACTTGAACTCGGAGAGGGTCATTCCCTCGTTCATCAGCTCGTATTGCGGGATTTGTCGGTAGAGCTCGAACTCTGCCTCCCAATCCTCTGTATTCATGGGAGGAATCGCGCCCGTAACGGGCTTCCATTCGGTGATCGAGAGACCTGAATCGGTCAGTCTGGTCATCCCGCCGATGGTGATCATCAGCGTCACGAGCAGGAACAGGAGGAGCAGCCAGATCCGGATCCCGCGCGGCGCGCCGGGTCGGGCGCGGTCGATGAGCGAGCCGGGCGCGGTCGCCGCAACCTCGTCCTTCCGACCGACTTCTTCGAAGATGCTACGCTTTACAGCCATACCGGCCCCCCGCTTCTCATCCGCCCAGAGCTATTCCGCGCCGCCATCTTCATCAATGCCGCGCCGCCGGGCCAGTTGACGCAGCATCCCGTGGAACAGCTGAACGTCCCCTTTGGTCAATGCCAGGCGCGAGAGCATGTTTCGCAGGTTCATCTTCATATGCGGCGCCTTGGCCGGCGGAAAGAAGAAGCCGGCACCATCGAGCTTCTCCTCGAAATGATCCCCGAGCCGCTCGACATCGACCCCTTCGGCGCGGTCCGGAGTGTCGATCGCGGGCGTCTCGCCGGTTTGCCGTCGCCATTCGTAGGCCATGAGAAGCACGCATTGAGCAAGGTTCAGCGAGAAGAACTCGGGGTTCACCGGCACGGTCACGATATGGCTTGCGCGCGAGACATCCGCGTTCTCGAGGCCCGCTCGTTCAGGACCGAAGAGAAAGGCGACCCTGGCCCCCTCGCCCGTCAGGCGCCGCGCCTCGGTCATCGCGGCCTCGGGTGTCAGGACCGGTTTGGACAGGTCCCGTCCCCGCGCGGTCGTCGCGAAGACATGGGTCCGGTCCGCGATGGCGCCGGGAAGATCGTCGTAGAGGCCGGCCTCGTCGAGCAGGCGGCCAGCGCCCGAGGCGAGCGCCACGGCACGCGAGTTGGGCCAGCCGTCCCTTGGATCGACGAGGCGCATGCGGTCGAGCCCGAAGTTCCACATCGCCCGCGCGGCGCCGCCGATATTCTCGCCCATCTGCGGGCGGACGAGGACGAAGATGGGCTGTGACGGCGTGTCGGTCATGACGGAGCTCCGGCGGGCAAGGCGCGGGAGGGATAGGCTGCAGACGCCCGGCCGGCAAGCCCGTGCGCCGTCAGAGCAGGATCGTGAGCGAAGTGTCCGTCGCCTCCGTCTTCGCGGCGCGCCTCGTTTCGGCAAGCGCGGCCGCGGCCATCGGAAACTGCACCCGGTCCGCTCCGAGGTCCGGCGGCATCGGCGCGCCGTCCAGAAGGGACCAGCTCTCGCGCTCCATGGTGACCCGTTTTCCCGCTGCGGTCAGTCGATACCCGCTTCTGGTGGGCTCGACGGTTGCGGTTCCGCCGACGGGAAACGCGGTCTCGACGCACAGCAGCATGAGAAAGACGAGGCGCGCCATGGGCCGCAGCAGCGGATCGCGGATCTGCCAGCGGACGCAGAACCGCCCGCCGTTCCACATCCCGCCGAGGATCGCCGCCGCCTCCCCGGCCCCGAGCGCAGGCCCGCCGGCATGGGTTGGACCGAAGGCGATGCGGAAGAACCTGAGCCGTGCCTCCGCGCTGGCGACGGAGGCGGTGATCAGGTCGATCTCCGCGGTCGCCTCATTCTCCATGGTGAAAAGCTCCATGCCGTTGGCGATGGCCCCCACGGGAGAAATCAGATCGTGGCAGAGGCGGGAGCCGATCAGGCCAGCGAGCCGCGTCGCCTCTGGATTCGCGTCAGACATGCGCCATCTCCTCCGGCATGAGCAGCGATCTTCTCGACATCTTCGAACCCGGCATGTTCGTGACCAATCCAAGCGAGCCGGATTGGGGGCTCGGGCAGGTGCAATCCCGCATCGGCCACAGGATCACGGTAAATTTCGAGCAGATCGGGAAGGTTGTCATCGATGGCAGGCTCGTCTCCCTGGTGCCCGTCTGGGAGTAGGACGGGGCCCCCGGAGGATGATCGCCGACGAAAGTTAACCAAAGCTTAAGGCCGGCGCGACAATCCGCTTCACCGTTTCTGTTGCCAAGTGCGGCCCGCGCGGGGTACGCGACAGCACCATGACGCGGTCCTATCGATCCCTGGTTCCGGGCGAGATGCCCTTCACGACCCGCCTCGCGACAAGCGAATCGGATCTCCTCGGTGCGCAGCGGCTGCGCTACCGCGTCTTCGTCGAGGAACTTGGCGGCGACGGCGACCTCGTCGATCATGCCGGCCGGTTCGAGCGCGACGCTTTCGATCCCTATTACGATCACATGGTCTTAATCGACCCCCGGCGGGACGAAGCGACTCTCGATCACGTGATCGGCGTCTACCGGCTGCTGCCCGGCGATCGGCGGGCCCGGATGGGTCGCTTCTACTGCGAGAGCGAGTACGATCTGTCGCCGCTCGAGGCGTCCGGCCGCAAGCTGCTCGAACTCGGCCGCTCCTGCGTCGAGCCGGCCAATCGCGGCGGCGCGGCCCTGTTCCAACTCTGGCAGGGCCTTGGCGCGTATGTCACCGAGCGCCAGATCGAGGTGCTCTTCGGAGTGGCCAGCTTCCACGGCACCGATATCGACGCCCTTCGCGCCCCGTTGTCGCTGCTGCACCATCGCCACCTGGCGCCGGAAGAGCTTCGCGTTCGCGCCATCGGGGATGGCGCCGTCGCGCTCGACCTCATGCCGGAGGCGGAGATCGACCGGCCCGCGGCGATGCGGACCGTCCCGGCGCTGATCAAGTCCTACCTGCGGCTCGGCGGATGCATCGGCGAAGGGGCCTATGTCGACCGGGCGTTCAACACGACGGACATCTGCCTCGTGATGGATGTCTCGCATATCGGTGAGAAACAGCGCTCCGTCTATGCCGGCGCACCGGCCGGGCGGCCGGCTTGAGCGGACCGACCTGGGAGGGCGACGGACCTGGCGCGGTACCCACGGGGCCTCGCGGGATCGCCGGGTGGCTCCGGGTCCTCCTGCGGGGCAGTGCCCTCGGGCTCGTGACCTTCGGTGGCCTGGCCGTGCTGCTTCTCGTCCGTCTCGTCGAACGCCCGCTCTGCGGCCTGCGCCGGCCCGTGACGCCCCATATCACCCAAGCTGTCTGCCGCGCCGCCATTGTGATCCTCGGCCTGAGGCGAACGCAGTCGGGGCAGCCCATGCCGGGGCCCGGCGCGATCGTGGCCAACCACGCGAGCTGGCTGGACATCTTCGCGCTGAATGCGGGACAGCGCGTCTATTTCGTGTCCAAGTCCGAGGTCGCCGCATGGCCCGGGATCGGCTGGCTCGCGCGGGCGACGGGAACGCTCTTCATCAAGCGCGACAGGCGCGAGGCGAGAGCGCAGGCGGATCTTTTCGCGGAGCGACTGGCCGCCGGGCACCTCCTTCTGTTCTTTCCCGAGGGGACGAGCACGGACGGGCGCCGCGTCCTGCCCTTCAAGACGACCCTGTTCCAGGCCTTCCTGTCGGACGCGATCCCGGGCGACATGGCGATCCAGCCCGTCACGCTGAGTTATCACGCCCCGGTTGGAGAAGATGCCCGCTTCTACGGCTGGTGGGGGGACATGGAATTTGGAGCGCATCTTTTGCAGACGCTGGCCGCGCGCAGGCAGGGACGCATCCATGTCACCTACCATCCGCCCGTCCGCGCCGCCGATCATGCTAACCGCAAGGATCTCGCTCGGAGCTGCGAGACGGCCGTACGGGGGCCTGTCACCGCGCTCGTGAATGGCGCGTCCAACGCGGACCAAGGCTGAGGCAGGCTGCCGGATAGTCCGCGCTGAGGTGTCGGTTCTCCTAGAAGAGTTCGACACGGCCCTGGTCCCTCGGCCGGGGTGGCGGCGCCTTGATGGGGACCGGCTCGCTGATGCGCTTTTGCTGCAGCTTTCCCGTGACCGGCCAGAAGCGGAGACGCCGGCCGGACGTTCCGCCGGTACAGGAGGACCGGCAGATGATCCCCTCCCTTGCGAGAAATTCCGTGGCGAATGCGACGTTTCGCTCCCCAATGTCGCTCAGCCCGGCCACCATCCTGGCGCCGCCAAAGAGCTTTGCCTCGAGCCGGTGCTTCGCGGCGCCTTTTCGGAGAAGGGCATTGATCAGAACCTCCATCATGCAGGCCCCGATGCGCGCCCCGTCATCGCCCTGCTGCTCGGGCAGCAGGATGTGGTTCAGCCCTCCGACCCCGGCGAGCGGATCGTGCAGGCACGTGGCAACGCAGGATCCGAGGACCGTCGTGATGATCGCGCCCGGATCGGAGGACACGGCATGCCCGCCCTGCACCACCGTGATGAGCCGGCCCGGCGACACGGCGAGACTCATGTGAGGCTTCGGCGAGGCTGGGCGGGCCCGGACGCGGTGGCGTTGCCGGTCAGGTCCATGAGGCGCTTCGGGATGCGGTCGAGAGGCAGCTCTTCGGTGGCCGCACCGAGGGCCATGGCGGCGCCGGGCATGCCCGCCACGACGCAGGTGCTCGCGCTCTGCGCGATGGTGTGGGCGCCTGCCCGGCGCAGCCTGGCCATACCTTCGGCCCCGTCCCTGCCCATGCCGGTCAAGAGCGTTGCGACGACACTCGGAGCGTACGGCTCGGCGGAGTTGAAGAGAACGTCCACCGAGGGGCGGTGGCCTGACGTCTTCCCCCCCGCCCTGAGATCCAGCGTCAGCACGCCGCCGGCCTGCCCGGCAATGGCGAGATGATGTGCCCCGCCGGGTGCGATCCAGACATGGCCGCGGCGAAGCTCGGCCCCCGGATGGGCGAGAGCGACGCGCATGGCACTCATCGCGCTCAGCCGCTGAGCGAAATTCTCCAGGAAGGGCTTCGGCATATGCTGCACGATGGCGATCGGGGGGGCATCTGGCGGAAGCGGTGCGAGAAGCTGCTCGATCGCTCTGACGCCGCCCGTCGAGGCGCCGATCAGGATCGCACGACCATCCCATCCCCTGCCGCGCCCGAGCGAGGGCTGGTCCGCCAGCGGCAGGGCATGGAGCTGCGCTGACGCAGCGGCATGGATTCGCGAGGCCAGCCGCGTCCGGCCGATATCATGCGTGATCGACCTCTTGTCGATGCAATCGACGGCGCCAAGGGAAAGCGCTTCAACCGCCGCGCGACTTCCCGGCACCGTCAGACTGGATAGCATGACGACGGGCATTGGTCGCAGGGACATCAGCTTGCGGAGGAACGAGATCCCGTCCATCCGCGGCATCTCGACATCGAGGGTCAGGACGTCGGGAGAGGTGGCCCGGATGACCTCCCGCGCCTCGAAGGGATCGCCCGCCTCCCCCACGACATCGAAGCGGCCGTCGCGCTCGAGCTCAAGGCGCAGGATCTGTCGCATCGCGACCGAATCTTCCACGATCACGACGCGGACGCGCGGCTCTGCCGGAAGAGGGGATGGTCTTTCAATCATGCGCACCCGGATCGGATCTGGCGTTCGCCTACCGGTCTCGCAGAGGGCCATGAAGAAGTCGTAAACCGGCTCAAGCCAAGCTCATCTCCTCGTGAGGAAACTTTTCCCTAGGAGGAGATGTTGTAAGGGCAGCTTGGGGAAGCACACCCAGATTGAAGAGGCATTGATGCAGACCAGACGCCAGTTCGCCGCCATGATGGCCGCGATCCCCGCCGCAGCGCTTCTGCCGGCCGCCGCGCGCGCCGCGGAAGGCCAGCAGGTTGCGCCCGAATTCATGCCGCGCTCCGTGCGCGTCTCCGGCGACATCGCTCCGGGACAGATCGTCGTCGCGCCGCAACAGCACTATCTTTACCACGTTACCCAGCCCGGTCAGGCCACGCGGTACGGCGTCGGCGTCGGCCGTGCGGGACTTGCGTTCCATGGCGACGCGGTGGTTGGCCGGAAGGCGGAATGGCCGTCCTGGCGCCCCACGGACGAGATGATCGAGCGGGAACCGCAGCAATATGCGCAGTTTGCGGATGGCGTGCCCGGCGGGCCGGACAATCCACTCGGCGCGCGTGCGCTCTATCTCTATCAGGACGGCGTGGATACGTACTTCCGCATTCATGGCACCACCGATCCCGGCTCCATCGGGCGGTCCGTGTCGAATGGCTGCATCCGGATGCTGAACGATCACGTCAAGGCGCTCTACGAACAGGTCGCCGTCGGAACTCGAGTCACCGTTCTCTGAACCTGCGGCTTCACGACTGCTTCAGAAGCGCCGGCGGATCTGTCTCCGCCGGCGCTTTTGTTATATCGCCGGAAGCGATGCGGATCCTCATGAGCCTCACGCGTGTCATCGCCTCGACCGTCCTTCTCGCAGGGCTGGCCGGACCTGCGATTGCAGCAGAGACGGATGCGATCGAAGGCGATGGCGCCTCCATCCGGCTGATCACGGCGGAGGACGGTGTCGCGCCGGGAGCAACCACCCTCTCGGCCGGTCTCGATGTTGTCCTGAATGAGGGCTGGAAGACGTACTGGCGCTCTCCCGGCGAGGTCGGATTGCCGCCGGAGATCGACTGGTCCGCGTCCGAGAACGTCTCGGACGTCGAAATGCTGTGGCCCGCGCCGCATCGCTTCCGCGCCTTCGGGATCGAGAATTACGGCTACGACGAGCGGGTCGTCTTTCCCTTGCGCGTGACGCTCGAGGACCCCGGTGCGCCTGCGCGACTCGAGGGCCACGGAAGCCTTCTCGTCTGCTCGGACGTCTGCATCCCGCAGGACGTCTCCGTCGCGCTCGCCATCGATGAGGGCACCGGGATCGACGATGCATCCGCGGCCCTCATCGCCGATCATGCCGCCCGCGTACCGCTGGAGGGGGATGCATCCCCCTGGAGGATCGGCGCGGCCGCCTTGTCAGCGGATGGAACAGAATTCGTGATCACGGCGACCGGCCCAGGGGGCTTCGCGGCGCCGGAGGTCTTCCCGGAATGGGACGGCGCCTACCCCGCATCCTTCGGGGCACCGGATCTGCGGCTGACGGAGAACGGGCTGTGGGCCGCGTTTCCGGTCCTCTCCCCTGGCGATCCGGGCGGGCCGATCCGGGTCACGCTGACGGATGGAACGGCCGCGGCGGAATTCGCGCCGAGCTGGGATGCCGCGGCGCCGCCGGGCCCCGATGGCGCGGCCAGCGCCGGAACGGACTGGACCGAGCTGGCCGTCTTCGCTGGAATCGCGCTTCTGGGCGGGCTCTTGATGAACGTCATGCCCTGCGTCCTGCCGGTTCTGTCGATCAAGCTCGGTCACGCGATGAAGGCGCGGGGCCACGGTCCGGCGCGGGTAAGGCGGGGGTTCCTCGTCTCCGCGGCCGGTGTCATCTCCTTCTTCATCGCGCTTGCGGCCGTGACCCTTACGGCGCGGGGTGCGGGACTGTCCTTGGGCTGGGGCCTGCAGTTCCAGAGCCCGGCCTTCCTTGCGGTCCTGATCGTCTGCCTCGCGGCACTCGCGGCGAACCTCGCGGGGCTCTTCGAGATCGGCCTGCCGTCAGCCTGGCAGACGCGGCTGGCGCGGGCCGACGGTGCGCCCGGCTATGGCGGAGATTTCGCGACCGGCGCCTTGGCGGCGGTTCTTGCGACACCCTGCACAGCGCCCTTTCTTGGCACGGCAGTGGCCTTCGCGCTCGCGGGAAGCGCGGTGGATGTCATTGTCGTCTTCGTCGCGCTCGGCATCGGTCTGGCGTCCCCCTACCTTGCCCTTGCCGCAGCGCCCGGTCTTCTGACGCGGCTGCCGAGGCCGGGACGCTGGATGCTTCTCGTCAAGGTCGCCCTCGGTGCTGCACTGGCACTGACGGTGATCTGGCTTCTGGCCGTTCTTTCGGCGGTGGCCGGACCGGCAGCGGCAGCACTCGTTGCCGCCCTCGCAGCGCTCCTCGTCGTCCTGCTCTGGAGGGGATCACGGATCCTTCCGCCATCCGCGATCGCCCTTTGCCTTGCAGCGATTCTCGGAGCAGGCGTCGTCCTTCCCCCGCGGCTCGTAACGGCCGCTCAAGGGTCAGAGATCGCCTCCGGCATCTGGACCGAGTTCGACCGGGGGAAGATCGCGCGGCGGGTTTCGGAGGGAGACGTGGTCTTCGTGGACGTCACGGCCGACTGGTGCCTGACCTGCCAGGCGAACAAGCGACTTGTCCTGGACCGGGCGGAAATGGTCGAGGCGCTGACGGCGGAGGGCATCGTCGCGATGCGCGCCGACTGGACGCGGCCGGATCCCGCCATCTCGCAATATCTCGAGACGTTCGGCAGATACGGAATACCGTTCAATGCCGTCTATGGCCCCGGTGCGCCGGAGGGGATCGCCCTGCCGGAACTCCTGACGCGGGACGCCGTCCTGTCAGCGCTTGATGCAGCGTCGGGCGGGCGAACGCAGGCGTCGAACTAGAGCGCGGCGCGGATCAGCTCGGGCAGGTCGGCCTCCAGCCTGTCCCAGCCGCCGGGCCGCCAGCCGAGATCGCAGAGGCGGGAACAGTCGGCTTCCGAAACGCGGCTCCTGTCGGCCTCATCCGGAAGCGGCCCGTCGATCCCTGTCAGCTCCGACACCCGCCTCAGGAGGTATCGCCTGTCGAGGACGAGGTCCGAGACGTTGAGCGGACCGGTCGCGCGCAGGCTCAGACAGGTGAGAACGGCAGCGGCGAGATCCTCCCCATGAACTTCGCTTGCGACGCGCGGCGAGATATGCGCCCCGGCCGCGAAGTCCCTGAAAAGCCACGTCCACTTGTGATCGAGGCCCGGCCCGGCGGGACCGTAGACGCCCGTTGCGCGAAGGCTCGCCCCGCCCTGCCCCAGCGCCTCCTCGGCGGCGAGCTTCACCTTGCCGTAGAGCGTATCGGGCCGCGGCGGCAGGTCCTCGGTCAGGCGGGTGCCGGGGGCGTAATCGCCGTAGACGGCGCGGGTGGAGAGGAAGGCGACATGCGCCCCGGCGCGTTCAGCCGCCTCCCAGAGAAGGAGCGTGCCGTCCAGGTTGGCCCGCGAGAACCCCTCGGGATCGTCTCCCTCCCCGCCGCGATAGCGGCCCGGTTCGTGACGGAAGGCGGCATGGATCAGGGCGTCGGCGCCGGCAAGGTCGGGACGCTCGCCGAGCTGCCATGGCATGTGCCGCGCCTCGGGAAACAGGCTCCCGGGCGGCGTGCGACCGAGGAGCACCACGTCGTGCCCTGCTCGCGTCGCCGCACGCGTAATGAAACGTCCGACGAGGCCGGTTCCTCCCGTGATCGCGATCCGCATCAGCGAGCGGGGTTCGGCAGGGTCGCGATGTCCGGGATCTGGGTCCCGTCCGCGAAGCGTGCCCAAAGGTCGATCAGCGGGCGGAGCCGGTCCGCCTTGGCATGATCCTGCCACGGCTTTTCGTACTGGAAGTGCAGGATGCGGATCGCGCGCCAGTCCCAGAGCTCGGGCATTGCGAACCAGACATATTGCAACATGTTCCAGAAGACCGGCAGGCCGTGCCAGTCGGGAAAGTAGCTTTCGAGGAACGTCTGGTCCGTGCGCCGCCAGAATGCGCCCGGCGCATCGAGCGCGCTCAGCATCGCCTCGAAGGTCGCGGGGTTGGGCCTGGCCGTGAAGACGCCGCTGTTCATGCGATGGAAGTCGGCGATGCTTTCGTAGACATTGGGCGCGGCGCAGAACTCGGGGTAACCGAAGAGCTTGTCGCAGGGCGCCAGCATCAGCGTATCGGCATCGATGAAGACCGCGCGCTCGTAGTCGAGTTGCCAGAGCCGAAGCTTGGCGAAATTGTCGAGCGGTGTGTGGAAGGGCGGCTTCTCCCCCTTCGTGAACGGCGCGGCGCCGTGGAGCTTTGCCTTGGCGTGGGCCGCGTTGAAGGCGTCCGACGTGGGCAGCAGATCCGCCTGGACGAGCCGGGCGCCGAGGGACGTCAGCTCGGACAGATCTCCCGCCTGACCGGTATGAAGGACGACGAGATCGGCCTCCGTGCCGGCATGCCGGATGGAGCGCAGAAGCGCCTTCGCGCCAAGCGCGTAATCGGGATTCGTGACGAGGGTGACGAAGGCGCAGGATGCCCGCGCCTTCCCATCCGCAATCAGACCTTCGGGCAGGCTCACGAGACCGAGCGGATCCGGTTGCCCTCGGGGTCCTTCTCGGCCCGCGCGGCGAGGTCCTTCGTCCAGCCGGACACGGCCGGGATGCGCTTGCGGTCGATCCGGTGCTCGTAGCGCTTCGCGACCTCGACGACCTCCTCGAGGAGCCCCTCGGCCAGCGTGGTCGGCTCCAGACCGAGCGCCAGGAACTGCTTGTTGTCGACGATCAGGTCGTTCTCGGCGGCTTCCTTGCGGGGGTTCGGCAGGTAGGCGATCTCCGCGCCCGACAGCTTCGCCACCAGCTCGGCCAGATCGCGAACCCGGCGCGTCTCGGTCATCTGATTGAAGATGCGAACCCGGTCTCCCCGCTCCGGCGCGTCTCCGAGCGCCAGCTCGATGCAGCGCACGGTGTCCTGGATGTGGATGAAGGCGCGGGTCTGCCCGCCCGTGCCGTGGACGGTGAGCGGATAGCCGATCGCCGCCTGGATCAGGAAGCGGTTGAGAACGGTGCCGTAGTCGCCGTCGTAGTCGAAGCGATTGATGAGCTGTTCATGGCGCTTGGTCTGCTCGGTATGCGTGCCCCACACGATGCCCTGGTGCAGATCCGTGATCCGAAGCCCGTCATTCTGGGCGTAGAACTGGAAGAGGATCTGATCGAGGGACTTGGTCATATGATAGACCGAGCCGGGTTTCGTCGGGTACAGAATTTCCTGCCCCTTCTTCCCGGATGGCGTGTCGATCTCGACGTCGAGATAGCCTTCCGGAATCGGCGCGCCGACGGAGGAATAGCCGTAGACGCCCATCGTCCCGAGATGCACCAGATGCGCGTCGATCCCGGTTTCAGCCATGGCGGCCAGGAGGTTGTGCGTGCCGCTGACGTTGTTGTCGACCGTGTAGACCTTGTGGGAATCGGACTTCATCGAATAGGGCGCGGCGCGCTGCTCCGCGAAGTGGATGATCGCGTCCGGCGTCTCCTCGCTGAGCCAGAGCCGCAGGCGGTCGTACTGCTTGGCGAGGTCGATCTTGTGGAATGTGATGGTGCGGCCCGTGACCTTCTTCCAGATCCGGACCCGCTCCTGAATGCTGTCCATCGGCGTCAGGGATTGCACGCCAAGCTCGGCGTCGATCCAGCGGCGGGACAGGTTGTCTATGACATGCACATCATGCCCCTGATCGGACAAATGCAGGGCCGTCGGCCATCCGCAGAATCCGTCTCCGCCTAGAACAGCGATTTTCATGAGCGAAACTCCTCAACTCTCATCCGGCACCAGCCGGCAGGGTCACCGCCTATGACGACGCGGTGACGATCATGTGACAGCCGCCGAGCCGGCTCAGGAAACGCCCAGTTTCTTCAGACGGGCATCGCGCAGGCGGGCGAAATCGTCGCCGGCATGATAGGACGAGCGCGTCAGCGGCGTGGCGGAGACCATGAGGAACCCCTTGCCATAGGCCGACCGCTCGTAGGACGCGAATTCGTCCGGCGTGATGAAGCGGTCCACACCGTGGTGCTTGGGCGACGGCTGGAGATACTGGCCGATGGTCAGGAAATCGATATCCGCCGCGCGCATGTCGTCCATCACCTGCCGAACCTGCTCACCGGTCTCGCCGAGGCCGACCATGATGCCCGACTTGGTGAACATCGTCGGATCGAGCTCCTTCACCCGCTGCAGGAGGCGCAGCGAATGAAAGTAGCGCGCGCCGGGGCGCACCGACGGGTAGAGGCCCGGCACGGTCTCGAGATTGTGGTTGAAGACGTCGGGCTTCGCCGCAACGACGACCTCGAGCGCCTCGGGGGCGCATTTGAGGAAGTCCGGCGTCAGGATCTCGATCGTGGTTTCGGGGGAGCGCCGGCGGACGGCGCGGATCGTCTGGGCAAAATGCTCCGCCCCGCCATCCTCGACGTCGTCCCGATCCACAGAGGTGATGACGACGTGGGACAGACCGAGCTTCTGAACCGCATCGGCGACCCGGCCGGGTTCGAACACGTCGAGCGCGTCGGGACGGCCGGTGGCAACGTTGCAGAAAGTGCAGCCGCGGGTGCAGATCTCGCCCATGATCATCATGGTGGCGTGACCCTGGCTCCAGCATTCGCCGACATTCGGGCAGCCGGCCTCCTCGCACACGGTGGAGAGCCGATGCGTGCGCATGATGTCACGGGTCTTCCTGTAGCCCTCGCCCGTGGGGGCCTTGACCCGGATCCAGTCAGGCTTCTTGGGTTGCGCGTTGTCCGCGCGGTGCGCCTTTTCGGGATGGCGCTCTCCGGGGATCTTGAGATCGCGTGGCATCGGTGCCCTCTTCGGTTTCCCTCCACATAGGGGCTTTCGGACGGATTGTCCAAAGGCGTTCGCAGCTTACGGCGGGCGCCTGCCGTGCGCTGCGTGCATGGCCCGCGCGCGACGGTGCCGGATCGCATCGTTGCGATGAGCGCCCCGTCGCGCGCGCTTGAAGGCGAGGCGGAGGAGCCGCATAAGTCTCTCGGTATTTTCTGGACCGGACATCATGACCGAGACCGCCCCTCCCCTTCTCGACGCCGCCTTCTGGATCACGGCGTCCGCCATCCTGGTGCTGCTGATCTGCTCGGCCTTCTTCTCGGGATCCGAGACCGCGCTCACGGCCGCCTCCCGCGGCAAGCTGCGCTCGATGTCCGACAAGGGCTCCGCCGGCGCGGGCCGGGCCCTTGCGCTGAAGGAAGACGACGAGCGCCTGATCGGCGGCATCCTACTTGGCAACAACCTTGCCAACATCCTCGCGACCTCGCTCGCGACGGCACTCTTTACCCGCCTTCTCGGCGATGGCGGCGTGGCATTGGCAACGCTGGTTATGACGGCGCTCGTGCTGATCTTCGCCGAGGTGCTGCCCAAGACCTACGCGATCACCGACCCCGAATCCGCAGCGTCCAAGACCGCGCCGATGATCCGCATCGTCATTCTGGTCCTGTCTCCGGCTGTCTCCGCGGTGCGAGCGATCGTGCGCGGCGTGCTGCGAATCTTCGGCCTCAGGATCGACCCGGATCTCGCCTTGCTGTCTGTGCGGGAAGAAATCGTCGGTGCGCTTCAGATCGGGCATTCCGAGGGCGTCGTCGAAAAGGAGGACAGGGACCGGCTCCTCGGCGCGCTCGATCTGGGCGACCGAACGGTGGAGGAGATCATGCTCCACCGCTCCAAGATCGAGATGATCGACGCGGATGACGAGCCCTCTGCGATCCTCTCGCAGTCCCTCGCCTCGCCGCATACCCGCCTGCCCGTCTATCGCGGCGATCACGAGAACATCGTCGGCGTCGTCCATGCCAAGGACCTGCTGCGCGCCATGCACAAGCTGACCACGTCGGAAGCCGGCGCCGAGGCGCTTGCGAAGTTCCGCGTGCTCGACGTGGCGATGAAGCCCTACTTCGTGCCAGAGACCACCACGCTGGATGACCAGATGCGGGAATTCCTGCGCCGCCACACGCACTTCGCCCTCGTGGTGGACGAGTACGGTGCGCTGCAGGGGCTGATCACGCTGGAGGACATCCTCGAGGAAATCGTCGGCGAGATCACCGACGAGTTCGACGTGTCCGGCGAGCGCCCGATGAGGCGCACGGAGACGGGCGACTGGCTGGTGGACGGAGCGATGACGATCCGCGATCTCAACCGCGCGCGGGACTGGAACCTGCCCGACGAGGAAGCCAACACCGTCGCGGGCCTCGTCATCCACGAGGCGCAGACGATCCCAACGCAGGGCCAGGTGTTCTCGTTTCACGGCTTCCGCTTCGAAGTGCTGGCGCGGAAGGACAACCGCATCACGCGGCTGAAGATCAGGCAGCTCTAGCGTCGCAGGATCCGTGCGAGGCGCCTTGATTTTGGCGCCCGTTCGGATGCAGGCTTCCGGGGCGCCGTAACGTCAAGCGGCCGGTCGCCGGAAGAATGCGATGCCCGAAGGCTCCAGCAGCAGCCCCGCGAAGACGCCCACGGAAGCGCCGGAGGCGGTGAGACTCGTTCCGCTTCAGCGTCTGACCCATGGCGGGCGGTGGCGGTCCGAGGCGATGCGCTCTATTCGAGAGCCGCTGCTTCTCTGGGTCACGCGCGGGCAAGGTCGGATCACGGTCGCGGGCACGACGCGGGGCTACGGCGCACATAACGCGATCTACATCCCGGCCCGCACCATGCACGGCATCGAGGTCACCGCGCCGACCTTCGGCTCCGCCCTCCGGTTCGGGGCAGGTCTGGCGTCCCTGCCCGAGGCTCCGCATCATCTGAGGATCAGGGATGCCGGCGCGCAGGGCGAGATGACGAGCCTGATCGAGGCCCTGCAACGCGAGATCGACGCCGGCCGCCCGGCACGGGAGCGCGCCATCGGGCTCCATGGCAGTCTCGTCGCTCTCTGGCTGGAACGGCAGATCATGGCGGACCGCAGCGAGGCGCGAGACGGCACTCATGAGAAGGCCTCTGCCCTCGCCCGGGCCTTCACCGCCCTTGTCGAGGACAAGCTCTATACCGGCCAGACCATTGCCGATTACGCAACGAAGCTCGGCGTCAGCGCGGACGAGTTGACCCGAACCTGCCTCGAGACATGCGGACACACGGCGGAAGACATCCTGGCCGACCGCACCGCCTTCGAGGCCCGCCGGCTGCTTGTGCAGACCGCGCTGCCGCCCGATCACATCGCGCTCATGTTGGGCTTCGGGAGCCGGGATGACTTCGCCGACGCCTTTCGGGCCCGAGCCGGGATCGGACCGTCGGAATTCCGCGACAGCAGCCGGAACCGGCCCCTCTCGTCCGAGTGGTAAGCCCCACGCGTCATTCAAGGGAACGTGAACCGACCCGCGCGCATTGGTCCGCCAGATAATTTTGAACGACGGGCAGGACAGACGCTATGTCACACAGCGATTTTTCATGGGCCATTCCGGTCATGCGAGCCGGATACAGTGGCCGGGGGCTGATCTACACGGTCGTCGGCGGCTACTCGGCCTACGCCATCTGGCGCGGGGGCAACGCGCAGGGAACGAGCGAGGCGCTGGCCCAGCTCGAGACGACAACTTGGGGCGGCATTGTCCTCGCGCTGATCGCGATCGGCATGATCTGCTACGCCGCCTGGCGCGTGGTCGACTGCATCTGGGACCTCGAGGATTACGGCTCGGACGGCAAGGGAATGATCGCCCGCACCGGCATGATCGTGACCGGCGTCATTCACCTCGCCTTCGCCTTCGTCGCGATTTCGCTCCTGTTCACCGGCGGGACCGGAGGTGGCTCCGGCGGCGACAGCGGTAGCGGCTCAGGCAGCGGCGGCGGTTCCAGCATCGTCGAATGGGTCGGCAAGATCATGGAGGCGCCCGCGGGCCGCTGGATCGTCGGAATCGGCGGCGTGATCGTCATCGGCGCCGGGCTCTACTATCTCGTCAAGGCCTGGAAGGAGAAGTACCGCGAGCACCTGATGGCCAACAAGTTCACCACGAACTACAACTGGCTTCTGAAGGCCGGTGTCGCGGCGCAGGGCGTCGTCGTGACGGTGATCGGCGGGCTTCTTGTCAACGCCGCGATCTCCGCCAATCCGAGCGAGGCGGGCGGCATGGAAGCGGCCTTCGGCTGGCTGTCCCAGCAGGCCTATGGCCGTGTCCTGGTCACGGCGCTGGCCCTCGGCCTTCTGTGCTTCGCGTTCTTCTGCTTCGTGAACGCCGCCTACCGGATCGTGCCGAAAGCGGCCGGCCCGAACATCACCTCGCTTGCACGGCAGGCCGAGTTGAAGGCGAAGTCCTACACCTGAGCAGTCGGGTCCGGAACGAGATAGGGCGCGGGGAGCATATGCCTCCCGCGCCCTTTTATTCATGTCTGCCCCGAAGGATCAGGCCGCGTTGCTGCTCCGACCCCGGCGACGATTGCGCTTCGGCTTGGCCGCGGTGACGCCGGGCTTGCCCCTGGCACCCTGGCCATGGCCCTGACCGCGACCGCCGCCACCACCGGGCTTCCCACCGCCGCCGCCGCCGCGACGGCCACGCCCGCCGCCATCGGCCTTCTTGGGCGCGGGACCGGTCGGACGCTCACCGCCCGCAACCTCGATCGGCAGCTTCGTGGTCTTCTCGATATCCCTCAGCAGGTCGATCTCTTCGGGCGAGCAGAATGCCACGGCCCGTCCGGACGCTCCGGCGCGCGCCGTACGGCCGATGCGGTGGACATAGGCGTCTGGCACGTTCGGAAGATCATAGTTGTAGACGTGACGCACGTCCGGAATGTCGAGGCCGCGCGCGGCAACGTCGGTTGCGACCAGGACGCGGATATCCCCATCGCGGAACCCGTCGAGCGCCCGAAGGCGCTGACCCTGGCTCTTGTTGCCATGGATCGACGCGGCCGCGAAACCGGACTTGTCGAGACCCTTCATGAGCCGCTCCGCGCCGTGCTTGGTCCGGGCGAAGACGAGCGCGCGCTCATCGCGGTGCTCGTCCAGCAGATCGGCCAGCAGCGCCGGCTTCTCCGACTGGTCGAGGAAGTGGATGTACTGCGCGATCTTGTCCGCGGGACGACCCGGGGGAGACACCTCGACGCGTACGGGATTGCGCAGGTAGGTGTTGGCCAGCTCGTTCATCTGCTTCGGCATCGTGGCCGAGAAGAGCATGGTCTGCCGATCCTCGGGCAGGAGCCGGGCGATCTTGCGCAGGGCATGGATGAAGCCGAGATCCAGCATCTGGTCAGCTTCGTCCAGCACGAGGAACGGTGTGCCGGCGAGGTTGACGGCGCCCTGCTCCAGAAGGTCGATCAAACGGCCGGGCGTGGCGACGAGGACGTCGCAGCCCTTTTCCATCTTGCGGATCTGCGGCCCCGGCGAGACGCCGCCGGTGATCGTCTGGATCCGGATCTGGGTGCCTTGCGTCATGTGCGAGAGCGTGTCGGCGATCTGCCGTACGAGCTCGCGCGTCGGCGCGAGGATCAGCGATTTGGGCTGCTTCGGCGTGGGACGGCCACCATGGGTGGTCATCAGCGCGTGAACGAGCGGCAGGCCGAAGGCGGCGGTCTTGCCGGTTCCGGTCTGCGCGAGCCCGAGCACGTCGCGGCCGTTCATCGCGTGGGGAATGGCCTGAGCCTGGATCGGCGTCGGTTCGGAGATGTTGGTGCGCTTCAGCGCATCCAGAAGACGGGGGTCGAGCCCCAGCATGTCGAAATCCAAGAAAATGTCCTTTCGCGGCGCTCGGGGCCTCTTAGGCCCGGCGCGGCACCAGAGCGGCGAGGGCCGCCCCGGAATGGGGTTCTCCGACGCGAGTCGCGGCGCCGGACCGTCTGTCCGGAGCTGCCTGCGGCGGCGCGTGTCCCCAATGCGTGATGTCGGAAACTCAAATCGTCCGCCGGCCCGGCGTCCCATGAAGATGGGGAACGTCTCACGCGGCCATGCTTGGCGGACATCGCAGGACATGCCCCCTCGCCCGCCCGAAGTCAAGGCCGGGCGGACCGGGGCGCGGGCGCTGCGGCGTGACCCGCGGCGCCGTCAGCTGCCCATGATCTTGACGACGTACAGCTTCGTTTCGGTGTAGGGCGGAATGCCGCCGTGCTTGTCCACCGCGCCGGGGCCGGCGTTGTAGGCGGCAAGCGCGAGACGCCAGTCGCGATACCGGTCGTACATCATGCGCAGGTAACGCGCCCCGCCCTCGAGGTTCTGCTGCGGATCATGCGGATCGACACGCAGCGTCGCCGCCGTGCCCGGCATCAGCTGGGCAAGACCGATGGCGCCCTTGTGGCTGAGCGCGTTCGAGTTCCAGCCGCTTTCCTGCTGAACAAGGCGCAGGAAGAGGTCCTCCGGCACGTTGTACTTCCGGGCGGCGCCGCGGGCGACCTCGACGAACTGTCCCTGGTAACGCCCCGAATAGCTCGGCCCCTCACTGTACTTGGACGGAGCGACGATGGAGGGCGGAGCGATGCCGACGGAGGCGCGGTACTGGACCGAGGCCCTGTCATCGAGAAACCGCGTCTGCGCCGCGAACTGCTTGGAGCGCGACTTCGAGGAAACGATGGTGTCGGCAATCGCTCCGGTCGGCACGATGAAAGCGGCAGCGAGGGCCGCGGCAATGATCCGCTGCATTGTGGTTGTCCTGACTGTCCCTGTCGTTTGGGCGCGATGCTAGACGATCGGACAATGGCTCGCTACCCCGCGAAAAGGGGAGGCGGGTGTCCGCTCAAGGGTAACGGGGCGGGAGCGCCCTGCCCGTCCGGTTTTGACTTTCCATGGCGCGCCGCAGGTGGTGTAACCGGCGGCATTCAACAACACCCGAAATCGGAGGGTCGCATGGCCGGATCGGTGAACAAGGTCATCCTGATCGGAAATCTGGGTCGGGACCCGGAAGTCAGGACCTTCCAGAACGGCGGAAAGGTCTGCAACCTGCGGATCGCGACCTCCGACACCTGGAAGGACAAGAATACGGGCGAGCGCCGCGAGAAGACCGAATGGCACTCCGTGGCAATCTTCTCGGAGCCGCTGGCGCGCGTCGCCGAGCAGTATCTGCGCAAGGGGTCCAAGGTCTATATCGAGGGTCAGCTCGAGACGCGGAAATACCAGGACCAGTCCGGCGCCGATCGCTATTCGACCGAGGTAGTGCTGCGGCCCTACACCTCGACGCTCACCATGCTCGACGGCCGCGGTGAAGGCGGCGGCGGTGGCGGCGGCAATTATGGCGGCGGATCCGGCGGTGGAAACTACGGCGGCGGATCAGGCGGCGGCTACGGTGGTGGCGGCGGCGGTTACGACGATCGCGGCACCGGTGGTTCCTCCGGCCCCGGCGGCAGCGATTTCGACGACGAGATCCCGTTCTAAAGGGTGCTTTGGGCGCGGGGCCCGTTTGCGCGAATGCGCACGGGTCCTGCGCCGGGGCGCCAGTATCGGTGCAGGCAAACTTCGATGTACTTCGATCGCAACGAAACACTGCATCGGAGCAGATAGCCCATGTCGACCGCCCTGACCGCCCACGCCCCCAAGATGCTCAGCGTCCTGCGCATCGTGTCCGCCCTCATCTTCCTGGCGCACGGAACGCAGAAACTGCTGAACTTCCCCGCCAGCGACATGAACCCCCCGCTCCTGTCCATGTTCGGCATTGCCGGCCTGATCGAGCTGGTGGGCGGCATCCTGCTCCTGATCGGTCTGTTCACCCGTCCCGTCGCTTTCATCTGTTCCGGCCTGATGGCCGCGGCGTACTTCATCGCCCACGCACCGCAGAGCGCGTTCCCGTCGCTGAACGGTGGCGACGCGGCGATCCTCTACTGCTTCGTGTTCCTGTACTTCGTGTTCTCCGGCCCCGGTGTCTGGAGCGTGGACGCCGCGCGCAGCAAGTCCACCCTCGCCTAAGCGGCCAGCGCGTCCTCAAGGAGGGCGCGCACCGCATCCGGCGGCACGTCCGACGTGACGAAGGCGTCCCCTATCCCGCGGGCCAGGATGAAACGCAGCCGACCGTCCACGACTTTCTTGTCCTGAGCCATCAGGGCAAGAAGCCCCTCCGCATCCGGCAGATCGCCGGGAATGTCCGAGAGCCGCATCCGCATCCCCATCCGGTCCAGATGCGCGCGCACGCGGCTCGGCTCCTCCTGCGAACACAGGTTCAGGCGCGCCGAGAGATCGAAGGCCAGCGCGCAGCCGATCGCGACGCCCTCACCATGCAGCAACCGGTCCGAGTACCCCGTCGCGGCCTCGAGCGCATGGCCGAAGGTATGGCCGAGATTGAGGAGCGCGCGGTCCCCCTGCTCGGTTTCGTCCCGCACCACGATATCCGCCTTCATCTGGACGGAGCGCCGCACCGCCTCCGCGCGGGCAGCCCCGTCGCCGCGCGCCAGCGCCGGGCCGTTCTTTTCGAGCCAGCCGAAGAAGCCTTCGTCCCCCAGAAGCCCGTATTTCACCACTTCCCCGTAGCCCGCGATGAAATCCCGCTCCGGGAGCGTCTCCAGCGCATCCACGTCGGCAAGCACGAGGCTCGGCTGGTGGAAGGCGCCGATGAGGTTCTTCCCAAGGGGGGAATTGATGCCGGTCTTGCCGCCGACGGAGCTGTCCACCTGCGCCAGGAGACTCGTCGGGATCTGCACGAGGCGCACGCCCCTGCGCAGGATCGCCGCCGCGAATCCCACAAGATCGCCGATCACGCCGCCACCGAGCGCCAGCACGACGTCGCGGCGCTCGACGCGTTCGGCAACCAGCCATTCCGTGACACGCTCCAGCTGGGACCAGCACTTCGTGCCCTCGCCCGGTGGCAGGATGAGCTGCGCGTACTCGATCCCGGCCGCCTCCAGCCCATCGCGAAGCGGCCCCAGATGCAGCGCGGCCACATTCTCCTCGGTCACGACCGCCACCCGGCGCCGCGCCAGAAGAGGTGCGATTTCCTCGCCGGCGCGGGCGATCAGGCCCCGGTCTATCCGCACGTCGTACGCACGGGATCCGAGGGGGACGTGGACGTCAGGCATGGGTCCTCTCCAGAATATCGGTTCGCGTGGCGAGAACGCGCGTCACTTCCTCGGCCATGTCGGCGACCGAATAGGACGGGTCCGCCTCGGCGGTGAGATCTGCCAGGGCATAGACGGGCTCGCGCTCGGACGCGATGCGCTCCAGCGTGGCGCGCGGATCGGCCGTGCGCAGGAGCGGACGCGTGTCCTTGTGGCGCACGCGGGACCAGAGCGTCGCGATATCCACCTTCAGCCAGACGGCGACTCCGTTGCGGGAGATGATCTCGCGATTCTCCGAGGCCAAGTACGCGCCGCCGCCGGTGGAGAGTATGGCGGGCTCGCCGGTGATCAGCCGCCGGAGGACCTGGCGCTCCTTGAGCCGGAAGAAGGGCTCGCCGTCACGCTCGAAGATCTCGGCAATCGACATGTTCGCCGCCTTCACGATCTCCGAATCACTGTCCACGAACGGCACGCCGAGGCGGCGGGCCAGGGCCTGTCCGACCGCGGTCTTCCCCGCTCCCATCATGCCGACGAGGGCGACGGGTTTCTTCAGGCGCGCGCGCATGGTGCTTCCCTTTTCGCGGGCGCGATCCCGCGCAAATTGTCGTGTCGGCCCCTGAATGGCGTGAAACCGCCGGCGATGCCATATATAGTTTTCACGGGCCGTCCGGAGAGGCGGCAAGGGACAGGCAAGGACGAGCGGAAAATGTGGCGATTGATCAAGCTGTTGTTCTTCCTCGCGGTGATCGGCGCCATCGGGCTCGTGGGCTTTGCCTATTTCGGTGACCTGACGCCGGAGCAGCAGGACGTGACCGAGCCCGTGACCCTTAATGTGGACTAGAACCGCTCTTCTCTGCCTCCCGCTCCTGACCGGGCTTGCAGGTCCGGCAGCGGCTCAGGCGCCACTCTCGGGCGTTGACTGGCTGTCCGACGTTCTCGCCGAGCCGGTCGTTCCGGATGAGCCGCCGGTATCGTCCGGTGCGGCTTTCCCGGAGGTGACCGTTCGGCCGCTGGACATGCCGATGCCAGACGCAATCGGGCTCGTGCCGCGCTCCCAGACGGGACTGCCGGCGGATCTCTGGGGCAATTCCTCCACGGAGGCACTGGCCCGGCGCATGACCGGCTTTCCCGCCTCCGCCCTGCCCGCCGCCCGGGATCTGCACCAGCTTCTGCTGACGGCGGAGGTGGACCCGCCGAAGGATGCGACGCCTGACGGGCGTCTTCTTCTGGCGCGGGTGGATGCGCTGCTCGCGCTCGGCGATCTGTCCTCCGCGGGGCAGCTTCTGAAAAAGGCGGGCGCAGGCGTGCCCGCCTTCTTCCGCCGAGGCTTCGATGTCGCCCTCCTGACCGGGCACGAGGATCGCGCCTGCGCCGATCTGCGGCGCACGCCCGGAATCGCCCCCTCAATTCCCGCCCGTGTCTTCTGCCTCGCCCGGACGGGCGACTGGCCCGCGGCCGCCCTGACGCTGGAAACGGCCGAGGCTCTGGGACAGCTCACACCCGACGAGGACGAGCTCCTCGCCCGCTTCCTCGATGCCGCGATCGCAGATGGCGCCGAACCGATGCCTCCCATCGAGAACCCGACCCCGCTCGATCTGAAGATGCGGGAGGCCATCGGGGAGCCGCTCCACGGGCCCACCCTGCCCGTCGCCTTCGCGCATTCGGATCTGCACGGACCGAATTCTTGGCGAACCCGTGTCGAGGCGGGCGAGCGGCTGACGCGGGCCGGCGTCTATTCCCCCCAGGATCTCGCGATGCTCTATGCCGAGCGGGAGGCCGCAGCCTCCGGCGGGGTCTGGGACCGCGTGGCGGCGATGCAGGCGTTCGAGGCGGCGATGGGAGACGGGCGCCCCCGCCCCGTGGCCGAACTTCTGCCGGGTACATGGAGCACCATGCGGTCCGCTGGGCTGGACCACGCCTTCGCCTCGCTTTACGGGACGCGCCTCGCAAAAATGGATCTGCCGCCGAGCGCCGCGGATCTGGCGCTTCGGATCGGACTCTTGACCCCGTCCTACGAGCGCATCGCTGCCTCGGCCGAACCGAAGGGCGCCGAGGCGATCTTTCTCGTCGCTCTCGCGCGCGGCATGCCCGGTGCCGCCACGGCCACCTCTCCGCTTGCGACCGCCATCGCCGATGCGTTCGCCGAGGATCCAGCCCCCGACCTTCCCGCCGCACTCGAGAGCCTGCGGAGCGAGGGTAAGCTCGGCGAGGCGCTCCTCGTTGCGGCGAACCGTATCGCGCGGGGCCGTGGCACGGATTACGGCACGATCACCGGCACACTGGCTTTCCTGCGGGATGTCGGTCTCGAGGACCGGGCGCGACGTATCGGCCTCGAACTGATGCTGCTGGAGCGCGGGGCATGAGCCCGCCCGCCCGCGCGGCGGGCTGGATTTCCGCCTTTCTCGATGCGCAGGCCGCTGAGCTCGACGCTTCCCGCAACACGTGCCTCGCCTATGGCCGTGACCTGAACGATTTCGCAGCCTGGGCAGAGCACAAGGGCCATGCGCTCGCCGATCTGGGGCGGGATGAGATCGAGGATTACCTCGTCCATTGTGACGCCCAGGGTCTCGCCACCTCCACACGGGCGCGGCGCCTCTCCTCGATCCGGCAGCTTTACCGGTTCGCCTATGACGAGGGGTGGCGCGCGGACAATCCGGCGCTCCGCCTCAAGGGGCCGGGCCGCACGGTGCGCCTTCCAAAGACGCTGAGCCACGACGAGGTGGACGCGCTACTCGCTGCCGCCGCCGAACAGGGCCGCACGGAGGCCGACCGCGCGCGGAACGGCTGCCTCATGCAGCTTCTCTATGCGACCGGGATGCGCGTGTCCGAACTCGTCTCCCTTCCCGTGAGCGCGGCGCGGGGCGATCCGCGGATGCTGCTGGTGCGCGGCAAGGGGGAGAAGGAGCGGCTCGTCCCTCTTTCCCCTCCCGCACGGGAGGCGCTTCTCGCCTGGCTGCACCATCGCGACGCGGCCGAGGATCTGGCGAGGACAGAGCGCGGCGCGGCGGCGTCCCGCTATCTCTTCGCCTCCTCGGGCTCGGCCGGGCACCTGACGCGCCATCGCTTCTATGCCCTCATCAAGGAGATCGCCGTCTCCGCTGGAGTTTCCCCCGCAAAGGTCACGCCGCATACCATGCGCCACGCCTTCGCGACCCACCTCCTCGCCGGTGGCGCGGACCTTCGCGCGATCCAGACGCTCCTTGGCCATGCCGATATCTCCACGACCGAGATCTACACCCACGTTCTCGACGAGCGGCTCCGGGAGCTGGTGACGACGCATCACCCCCTTGCGAAGGGCGCATGAGCGCAGGTGTCCCGCTCCTGATTCTTGCGGCCGGGGCCTCCCGCCGCATGGCCGGGCGGGACAAGCTGATCGAACCGGTGGACGGTGTGCCACTCCTGCGCCGGACCGCATCCGAGGCATTGGCCGCGTCCCGGGCAACCGGGTCGGGCCCGGTCACGGTCCTGCTGCCCGGCCTCGATCATCCCCGCGCGGAGGTGCTGGACAGGCTGGACGTGGCACGCATGGAGGTCCCGGACCACGCGGAGGGGATGGGCGCGACGATCCGGACGGGCGCGGCCGCCTTCCCCGACGCGCCCCGCCTGCTCATCCTCTTGGGGGATATGCCGGAGATCGGGCGGGAGGATATCGCGTCGGTCCTCTCGGCCCCCGGCGAGGCGCCGGACGCCCTCGTCTGGCGCGGGTCCACGGAAGACGGCAGACAAGGTCATCCGATCCTCTTCGACGCGTCGCTGATCCCGCACCTCCTGCGGCTGTCCGGCGATGACGGCGGGCGCGCGGCGGTGACCGCCGCCGGCGAGCGCCTCCACCTCGTTCACTTGCCCGGCCGCCGCGCGCGACGTGATCTCGACACGCCGGAGGATTGGTCAGCGTGGCGCAGGGAGACCGGCCGGTAGGAGACGTCGCCGTGATCAGGCGCGACATCGAAAAAAGGGCGGCCCCGACTCCCCGGGACCGCCCTTATTCTCGTCCAAGATCGCGCTCGGCCGCGCGACCGCGGTCCCGTTACATGACGAGGAGGCTTGCTTCCCGCTTTTTCAGGATCTTGCGCGCCGCGGCATAGTCCATCCGTCCCGCCGGGGTCTTCAGATCCGGGAAGATCGCGAAGATCTCCGCCCGCTGGGCTTCGTCGATGCCCTTGAGCGTGTAGTCTCCCGGCTGGAAGCTTTCCGTCCACGTTCCGTCCGACAGCACGACTTCGTGTTGCTCGAACATGAAGTGAATGTAGCTCGTGCCGAGGCAGTCCGCCTTGGAGATGCCGGGCGCACCGACGAGGTGCTTCGCGGCGACGAGAACCTCGTGCTCCTCGAAGTAGAGCGAGGTCATCTCGTTGGCGATCAGCATCCGGTGGTTGGGGCTGACGAGCATGTCCCGCTCCGGCAGACCGTGACCGAGACTGCCGGCCCGGATCAACACCGGGCGAAGCGACGGATCGGCCTGGAAACCGGCGAGGTCCATGTCCTTGCGGCCGGCCCAGGCGATCTCTTGGATGCCGTTGTCCCGCGTGATGACCTTGTCGCCGACGCGAAGCTCCTCGACAGGGCGCTCGCCCTGTGGCGTCGCGATCAGCGTGCCGGGGGTGAAGCAGGGAATGACGTTCTCGATCTCCTCGAACTTCATCGTGGAGCCGTCCTTGAACGTGACGGTCCCGTCCTCCCGGTCGTCGGAGGTGTAGGTGATGAAGTCCACGTCGGAACCGGTCAGGTCCAGCGTGTCGAAATCGTCGCCGCCCTCGCCGCCATCGACGAAGTCACCGCCATTGCCGCCGAAGAAGGTATCCCGGTCGTCGCCGCCGGAGAGGCGATCCGCGCCGTCACCGCCGGTGATCGTGTCGTTGCCCTTGCCGCCGTCGATGACGTCATCGCCGTCTTCGCCGTAGAGCTCGTCGTCGCCGTTCTCGCCGTAGATCGTATCGTTGTCGGCGCCGCCGTAGACGATGTCGTCACTGGCGCCGGCGCGGATCGTATCGTCCCCGTCGCCACCATAGATCGTGTCTTCGTTGTTGGCGCCGTTGATCGTGTCGTTGCCGCCTTCGCCGTAGATGACGTCGTCGCCGCCTTGGCCGTCGATGACGTCGTCTCCGTCACCGCCATGGATCTCGTCCGCACCGGCGCCACCGAGCAGCGTGTCGTTGCCGGCCCCGCCGTCGATATAGTCGCCGTCGCGGCCGCCCTGGATCCAGTCGTCGCCGTCGCCACCCGAGAGACGATCGTTGCCGCCCTGGCCGTAGATCACGTCGTTGCCGGAGCCGCCCTCGATGGTGTCGTCGTCCTGGTTGCCCTCGATGTAATCGTCACCAGCGCCGCCATCGATGGTGTCGTTGCCCTCGTTGCCATGGATGGTGTCGTTGCCATCGCCGCCGAAGATCAAGTCGTCGCCGGCACCGCCTCGGATCGTATCGTCGCCCTGGCCGCCGAGGAGCGTGTCGTTGCCCTCGCCGCCGTCGATGAAGTCGTTGTCGATCCCGCCATCGATGTAATCGTCGCCGGCATCGCCGTAGAGCTTGTCGGCATCGTCCTCGCCGAAGATCCGGTCGTTGCCGTCGCCGCCGTGAATGACATCCTTGCCGTTGTCGGTGACCTTGTCGCCCTGATCGTCGCGGACGTTGAGCTGGTCGAAGGGCACGGACGGGCCGAGCCCGCCGTAGATCGTGTCGTCACCGGCACCGCCATAGACCTCGTCGGAGCCCTCGCCGGCGATGATGGTGTCGTTGCCCTCGCCGCCATCGACATAGTCGTCGTCGAGGCCGGCATTGATCGTGTCGTCACCGGTGCCGCCGAAGATCACGTCATCATCGTCGCCGGTGATGATCGTATCGTTCCCGGCACCGCCTTCGACGTAATCCTTGTCATTGTCGGGGTCGGGATCGGACGGGAAGAGGCCCGGATATCCCCGGTCCGGGAGGGGCCTCGAACTCAGGGGAGCGGACGTGTCGATGTAATCGTCGCCATCATCGCCGAAAACGGTGTCGCTGCCGTCGCCGCCGGTGATCTTGTCGCCCATGGCGCCGCCATGGATCGTGTCGTCGCCAGCCCCGCCATCGATGACGTCGACGTTGTTTCCGCCGGTGATCGTGTCGTTGCCGTCCTCGCCGTAGATCACGTCATTGCCGCCGCCGCCGATGATCTCGTCATCGCCGCTGCCGCCGTAGAGCGTGTCGTCGCCGGATTTCCCGTCGATCTTGTCGTTGCCGGCGCCGCCGCGGATGATGTCGTTGTCCCGGCCGCCGATGATCGTGTCGTCGCCGTCGCCGCCGTCGATCTCGTCGTCGCCGCCCTGACCGAGGATGGTGTCGTTGCCGGCACCGCCCTGGATCACGTCCGCATCTTCGCCGCCTTCGATGTAATCGTTGCCGTCGCCGCCGTCGATGAAGTCGCCGCCGTCGCCGCCGCTGATCCGGTCGTTCCCGGCGCCGCCCTCGATATGGTCGGAGCCGTCGCCGCCACGGATGATGTCGTCACCCTCTCCGCCGTAGAGCGTGTCGTCGCCTGTGCCGCCGTCGATCGTGTCGTTGCCGGCCTCGCCGTAGATGACGTCATCGCCCTCTCCGCCGAAGAGGCGGTCGTCGCCCGGCTCGCCGGGGCCAGCGGGCAGGAACTCCGCCCCCGCCGTGAAGGCCACATCCGAGATGAAGATGCCCGAGGTGCCCGAACCTACGTTGTTGTGAATCACCTCGATCCGGCTGACCGGCCCGGTGATATTCACGATGACGGAGGCGTCGGGGTCCGTCTGGGTGTCGTTGTCGGTGCTGTCCGCGGTGAAGGTGTTCCCGTCCCGGAGCAACTCGTCGCCGGGGGTGAAGTCGATATCGACCGGATTGCCGTCCGCATCAAAGGCATTGATCGTGACGCTGCCCTTGTTCACATCGATATCGGTGACCGTGAAGGACACGCCCGTGACCGCTTCGGAGAAGCCGAACTCGTACGTCGCGGACTCACCTCTCTCGGCCATCGACTGAAGGGCGGAGTTGGAGTTTGCGTCGCCGGTGACGAAGATGCCTTCATTATCGAACTGGCTCTCGGCGCGGCCCCAGCCGGCATGCGGAATCTTGGCCGTAACTTTGACGGCGCCCGTATCCTGCTCGAAGATGTAGCCGTCGATATGCTCCCCGTCGTCGACGGTTCCGTGGCCATATCGGTCGGTATCCGGCAGCTTGCTCCATTCGAAGGATTCCGCCGTGCCGCCCGTGGGGCCGCCTGCGGTGTCGGTGCCGGGAGCGACGCTGTCGCCGTAGATCTCGTCGTTGCCCTGACCGCCATAGACGGTGTCGTTTCCGCCGCCGGCATAGACGATATCGTCGTTCGGGCCCTCGCCGGGAAGGATGGCATCGCCGTTGTCGATGCGGTCGCCCTCGGGATCGCCGGTGTAGTTCTCGTTGATCAGGTCGTCTCCGGCGGTGCCCTCGACATAACCGTCGAGGCCATCTGCGGGACCGCCCGGCGTGTCGTCGAACTCGGTATCGCCGATGGTGTAGCAGATATCGTCGATGGCGCCGGAGCCGTTCAGGGTGATCTCCATGCGGGAGACGTCCTCGACACCGAAATTGACCTGGCAGATGCCGCCGTCGCCGGTATGCGGCAGCTGCGCCGTCTTGATGAGGCTGCCGTCCGCGGCGAAGAACTTCACCGTGCCGCCTTCTTCGGTGTCGATCACCCGGAAGCTGTTGACCTCGGAGGGAGACGCGAAGTCCAGCGCGATGGTGCCGCCGCCGGAATTGTCGTCCGGATCGGAGCTGTCGCCATCCTCGGAAAGGATGAGGGCCTTGCCCTGGTACCACGTTCCCAGATCGTAGTCGCCGCCGGTCGGATGCGACGTGTCGAAGATCATCGGAGGATGGTTCGGATCGGCCGAACTGATGCGAACCCCGTACTCCTCGTACTGGTTCGAGACGAGATCCCCCTTGTGGAGGCTTTCGAAGACGATCCTGTAGGTGGTGTCGCCGGATGAATAGGTCATGTCCGCCTCCTCAAACTCACGTGGGCTGGCACAGGGCGGCGCCCGGCACGGGTTATGTCACAGGGACCGGGTGGTCCGTCGGGACCGAACAGACTTCCAAAAAATGATGGCATCATGGCACGTTTCGGCCCCGGGCATGTCTCGAACCCTTTGGGGGGCGAAGCACCGCGCGACAGCGGCCGGCACACGGACCGACGAGGCGCGGCGCGGGGGGTGGGACGCCGGCAAATACACGCCTGGCGATTTGCAGGAACCTGCGGAAGAAGGCCGAGGCCCCCGTCATGCAAGGCGCTCGATACACGCGAGCAACACACTTCCCATACCCCCCGCGATGCGCCGCATCGCGGTTCGAGTGCGGCCGCCCCCGCAGCCAGCAGACTTCGCCCCCCAGTCGGGCAAGACCGATATACGCGCCAAGCTGCGGGAATCGAAAGTGAAAAATGGCGCAATCATGGCGCGAGCGGAGCGTAAATAGGACGACAAAAAGGCGATGTTCGGGACACTTTACCGTACCCATGCGGCGAAAGTTTCCTATACGTAAACGCTCATCTTCGTACCTATGATGCGAAAATCATCTAGCTAACATAGGGTTAGGCCTCGCCGTGGCCTCTCGGGCGGTCAGAGAGCGCCTTGGACGGAGGCGCTACGCCAAATCCTAAAAATGGTTAAAACAAGGCGTCTAAAAGGTGCCGAGACCTATCCAAAAAGACAGGTCACGCGCGAGATGCTCTCGGGCAGCGCTTGATCAATCTTCAGGCTGATGCCCGATTGTTCTCGATTTCTCGCCGGCCGCACGCTGCTCCGCGAATCGTCCCCGGCACGATTGCCAGACGAAAGGCGTACCGGCATACTCCTACCAAAGCGTGTGCATGACGTTTAACCGGATCGGTTTGCCATGGGTCTTTACGAACAGTGGAGCGATCTGACGGTCGCGGAGAAGGCCTTTCTGGCCATGAACCCTCACCTTGCCCCCACGATCTACCGAAGCAAGGACATCGCCTACAACGAAACCACGGCCCGGTTCGGCTACAACGGGCGCAATGACAGCTCCGACGCGTTCCGGCACTGCTTCTGGTCGGCGTACCTGGCTCGGGAGATGGGCTATCTCAGGGCGTGGCAGTACACCTCGTCCCATGAATACGGCAGCCCGCACCCCTCGGAGTCCCGGATGGACCTGCACAACAATTCCATCGGCCTGACCATCGGCGGCGGGGATCTGCGCAACATCCTGCCCGACTGGACCGGCTTTCCCGACAGCAATTCGCAGCTGTCGAACGCTTGTTATTCCGCCCTGAGCGCGGGCAAGCTCCAGACCGCTCCGTGAAGGCGATGGCGCTCGGTATCCTGATCGCGATGTTGTCCGATTGCGACGTCGGTACGCAGGCCGACTGGTCAGTCCTTGGCACGACATCCTTCTCGCCGGATCGCTGGGCGTCCGCGGGGCCGGAGACGCGCGGCGCGATGGTGCACGAGTTTCTCGCCGGTCACGACGTGGTCGGGATGACGCGGGAGGAGGTCGTCGCGCTCCTCGGAGAGCCGACGACGTATTACGACCGGGACGAGAACCTCGGCTGGCTCGTCGGGCCGGCAACGGTCTCCTCTCCTTATGGGAGGGGCTACCTCCTCGGCATGCGGGTGAAAAAAGGCCGGGTGACCTCGGTCACGGCGATCCCGCAGCTCCCCCGGCAGTAGCCTCCGCCGCACCGCATCGTCACTGAACCGGCTTCCAACCGGGCGCGCCCTGCCCTACGGTCCGCGCGCACTTCAGGAGGACCCATTCCATGACCGACAAACCCCTCGGTTTCGACACGCTCGCGGTTCACGCCGGCGCCGAGCCGGACCCGGCAACCGGCGCACGCCAGATCCCGATCTACCAGAGCACCTCCTACGTCTTCAAAGACGCCGATCACGCCGCGCGGCTGTTCAACCTCGAAGAGGTCGGCTTCATCTACTCGCGCCTGACGAACCCCACGGTCATGGCGCTGGCCAATCGCGTCGTCGCGCTTGAAGGCGGCGCCGGCGGCATCGCCTGCTCCTCCGGCCATGCGGCGCAGATCATGGCGCTCTTCCCGCTGATGGGACCGGGCTGCAACATCGTCTCCTCCTCGCGCCTCTACGGCGGGACGATCACCCAGTTCAGCCAGACGATCCGCCGCTTCGGCTGGTCCGCCAGCTTCGTCGACACCGACGATCTCGACGCCGTCGAAGCCGCGATCGACGAGAATACCCGCGCGATCTTCTGCGAGACCATCGCCAACCCCGGCGGCTACGTGACCGACATCGCCGCGCTGGCCGAGATCGCGGACCGCAACGGCCTGCCGCTCATCGTCGACAACACCACCGCGACGCCGTGGCTCTGCAAGCCGATCGAGCATGGCGCGACGCTCGTGGTGCATTCGGCCACGAAGTACCTCACGGGCAATGGCACCGTGACGGGCGGGATCGTGGTGGATTCGGGCAAGTTCGACTGGAGCCGGAACGACAAGTTCCCCTCCCTCTCTCAGCCCGAACCCGCCTATCACGGCCTGACCTTCGCCTCGCTCGGCGAGATGGCCTTCACCTTCCACTCCATCGCCATCGGCCTGCGCGATCTGGGCATGACAATGAACCCGCAGGGCGCCCATTACACGCTGATGGGGATCGAGACCCTCGGCCTCAGGATGGAACGGCATGTGAAAAACGCCAAGCAGGTCGCGGAGTGGCTGGAGAAGGATCCGCGGATCGAGCGGGTGACCTATGCCGGCCTTGAATCCTCGCCCTATTACGAACGCGCCAAGACCGTCGTGCCGAAGGGCGCCGGTGCGCTGTTCACCGTCGCGGTGAAGGGTGGCTACGACGCCTGCGTGAAGCTGGTCGACAGTCTCAAGCTGCTCAGCCACGTCGCCAATCTCGGGGATACGCGCAGCCTGATCATCCACCCCGCCTCCACCACGCACCGCCAGCTCGAGGCGGAGCAGCAGGTGAAGGCCGGCGCCGAGCCGAACGTCGTACGCCTCTCGATCGGCATCGAAGAGGCGGAGGACATCATCGCCGATCTGGACAAGGCGCTGACGGCCGCCACCTCCTGACCGATGGCCCCCCGCCCGCCCCTACGGGATCGCGGGCGGGGGAGCTTCACGACCGCGTCAGCCTTCTTTCGCCGGGGTTGAGGCCGCTGACCGAGCCGGCACAGTGTGGTCCCTGTGATGTTCCCCGGCCCGGACCCAACCCCTCGATGATGACCCGCAGATCGGCCTGCGCCTCTCTCGGCGCCGTGGCACTGGCGCACGGAGCTTGGCCCGCGCGCGCCGACGTCTCTGCGTGGCAGACATGGAAAGCCGCGTTCCTCGCGGCCTCGGGGCGGGTGACGGACGACCTTCAGAACGGGATCAGCCATTCCGAAGGCCAGGGCTATGCCCTCCTTCTGGCGCAGGCCCATGGCGATCACGAGGCGTTCGATCGGATCGAGACCTGGACGCGGACGCATCTTGCGGTGCGGAGCGATGCGCTGATGGCCTGGCGCTGGCGGCCGGAGGCGGGGACGGCCGATCCCCAGACCGCGACGGATGGAGACCTCTTCCGCGCCTGGGCGCTTCTGCGCGCGGCGCGGGATTCCGGGCGGGAGGCGTACCGGCCTGAGGCCCTCCGGATTGCCCGTGACATCGCCGCGCTCTGTCTCGTTCCCGATCCCCGCGCCCCCTCGGAGCGTCTGCTCGCGCCGTTCGCCAACCCCGAGGGGGACGGAAGCGCGGTGCTCGTGAACCCGTCCTACTACATGTCCCGCGCGCTCAGGGAACTGGGCGAGGCGGCCGGCCTCCCGGACCTCATTCGCGCCGCCGATCACGGCGAACGGCTCCTGTCGGAGATCGGACACATGGACTGGCTGCCGGACTGGCTTGCCGTCACCACCGATGGCGAGGTTCCGGCCAGGGGCTATTTCGGCGGGCTGGGCTACGACGCGCTTCGAATTGCACTCTATCTCGTCTGGTCTGGGCGCGCGGACCACGAGGCGGCGGAGGCAGCCCGCCGGATCCTGGCGCGCGCCCTGCCCGGCCTGCCGCAGAACCACGTTCCCACGAGGGTCACCCGGGACGGGATCGTCGAGGACACCAGCGACTACCCCGGATACCGAGCGCTCTGGCAGCTCGTCGCCGCTCCCGCCGGAGCCCCGCGGCCCGATCTCGAGCCGCCCCGGAGCCGCCCCCAGCCCTACTACCCCGCGACGCTCGGTCTTCTTGCCGGCATCGCCGCGCGCGAAGGCGGGCCGTTCGGCTGAAAGGCGTACTCCGCGGGACTGCGGCATCGACGCCACGCCCTCCAAGCGATCGGATCGATGCCATTTTCGTGCCATTGCGATCTGTAATCCGAGGGGCAGAACCTACCTTATCTTTACTCGGAAAGCTGACACCATGCGCATCCTCCGTCTCGGCATCGGACTTCTCCTGATCATCGCGGCGATCTGGGTGATCATCGGGGAACAGCTATCCGGCGCCAGCGCCAATGCCTTCGTCAACACGCGGCTCGTGACCCTGCGCAGCCCGATCGCCGGAACCGTCACTCTGGAGCAGGAAACGCTCGGCGCCCGCCTGGAAAGCGCCGAGATGGTCGCCTCGGTGCAGGATCCGCAGGTGGATGTGGTCCGCCGGGATGACATCGCGATGGAGGTCGGCATCGCCGGCGCTGAGATTGCCCGGCTCGAGAAGGAACTGGTCGAGATCGCCTCTCACCGGGCCGATGCCGAGGCGCGCCTTGCGACCTATAAGGACGCCCGCATCCGCGAACTGGAAACCGAGCTGGAGCATGCGACCGATCGCTTGGAGATCCTGCGCGAGCGGGGCTCCCTCGACCCAGGTGATCAGCAGATTGCCGAGATCCTCGACGAGGACACCTCGCGCACCCGCGCCGAACCCACCGCCTACGCCTTGGCGCTGAACTACGCCGAGGAGCGCGTCGAGAAAGCGCAGATCGCACTCGACGCCCTCCGTCGCGACGGCGTCTTCCTCGGCGACGGCTATAACGATGCGCCTTACTCCGGCCAGCGCCTCGATTCGTTGCAGCAGGAGGAGGCCAGCCTGCGCCTGAGGCTGCAGGAAGCCCGCGCCAGCCGCCGGGCGCGGACGATCCGCCTGACCGAAGCGCGCGCCGTGACCAACGGGGCCACGAGCACGGAGCTCACCTCTCCGGTGCAGGGCTTGCTCTGGGAACTTCACGTCGCCGACGGCGAGACGATCCAGCGGGGGGACGCGGTGGCGACGCTGGCCGATTGCAGTTCGGTCATCCTGTCCCTCTCCGTGACCGAGAACGTCTACAACACGCTCCGCCTCGGCCAGTCCGCGACCTTCCGCCCCTCCGGCGTCAATCAAGTGTTCGAGGGGACCGTCTCCCGCCTTGCCGGCAGCGGCGCGAACACGATCTACCGCAATCTCGCCGTTCAGCCGGGACCCCGCCATCTCGAGCGCTATGACGTGACGCTCCTCATCCCGCGCCTGGCGGCGGATCCGCAACTGGCCTGCGCGATTGGCCGGACCGGCCGGGTCTTCTTCGATGCGCGTCCGCTCGACTGGCTGCGCCGCGATGGCGGGCGCGGATGAGCCTCTATCTCACACCCACGCAATCCGCCTGCATCCCGATTCTGTTGATCCTCGGGCTGGGCCTCGTTCTCAAGGGGTCCGTGTCCCGCACCCGGACATGGCAGCGCGTGGCGCTCTACGGCGTGTCGATCTTTCTGGCCTTGCGCTATATCTGGTGGCGCGGGACGGAGACCCTGGCACCGCCGGGTCTGACCGTGGACTTCATCGCCAGTGGCGCGCTCTACCTCATAGAACTCCTCGCGCTCGTGGGCTCGATCAGCGCCTTTGTCCTGATGTCCCGCACACGCGAGCGCAGCGACGAGGTGAACGCCAATTTGGACTGGTGGAAGAGCCGGAAACGAGCCCCCCGGATCGCCGTGCTCATCGCCACCTACAACGAGGATCTGGAGGTTCTCGAGCGTACGATCACCGGGGCTCGCGCCCTCGCTTACGAGCGCAAGGACATCTACGTACTCGATGACGGGCGGCGGGACTGGCTTCGGGACTACTGCGCCTCACACGACGTGCGCTGTCTTCGCCGCCCGGACAACAAGGGCTCCAAGGCCGGCAACCTCAACCACGCGCTCGGCGTCTTGAACGCCGAGGCCGAGCCGCCCGAGTTCTTCGCCGTGCTCGATGCCGATTTCGTGCCCCATCGCGGATTTCTCAGCCGGACCCTCGCGCTCTTTCACGATCCCACCGTCGGACTGGTGCAGACCCCGCAGCATTTCTTCAACGCCGATCCGATCCAGCACAATCTCGGTCTCTCGCGCTCCTATCCCGACGAGCAGCGATATTTCTTCGATCACATGCAGCCTGCGCGGGACGCCTGGGGCACGGCGATCTGCTGCGGAACGTCCTCGATGTCCCGGATGAGCGCGGTCAACGCCATCGGCGGCTTCCCGACCTCCAGCGTGACCGAGGATTTCATGCTGACGATGTCCCTTCAGGAGAAGGGGTTCAAGACGGTCTACCTCAACGAGGCCCTGACCGAGGGGCTCGCGCCCGAGGGTCTGAAGGAATACGTCACCCAGCGCGCGCGCTGGTGCCTCGGCCTCATGCAGATCGCGCGATCGGACCTCGGACCGCTCAGCCGCCGCAGGATGCGCCTGCGGGATCGATGGAGCGTCCTCGACTCCGCCTTCTACTGGCTCTTCTCGTTCGTCTTTCGCATCGCCGCCTTCATCTTTCCGCTGCTCTACTGGTTCTTCAACATCACCGTCGTGAACGCGGCGGTGCCGGACGTGATTTCCTATTTCGGCACCTACTACGCCTGGGTTCTCCTGACCTCGACGCTCCTCTCCCCCGGCATGGTCGTTCCGATCTTCCATGACGTGAGCCAGCTCATCGGCGCCTTCCCGATCTCTCGCGCCGCCATCACTGGGCTGCTGAAGCCCCATGGGCACCCGTTCAGCGTGACGGCCAAGGGCGGCGACCGATCACGGATCGTCGTGCAATGGGCGATCATGCGACCCTTCGCGATCCTGCTGGGCCTGACGGTGCTTGGTCTCACGCTCGGGATCTTCTTCGATACCTTCGCCTATTACGACGCCGGCGACGGCAAGAGCGTCGTGCTGTTCTGGACGATCTACAATCTCATCGTGCTGGTGATGACGGTCCTCGCCTGCGTCGAGCTGCCCCGGAGGGAGGTCCACATCGCCGACGCGCCGGAGCTGACGCAGGTCTCCCTTCCGGGTGGCGGGCGGCACAGCGTCTGGCTCAGCGAGCTGACACGGGATTCGGCGCGGCTCCGCGGCCACGATCTTCCGGCGGGCAGCGTCCTGAAGCTTCAGATCCGTGATGTCGGCGTGGTGGACGGCGTTGTCCTGGTGTCCCGGCCGGGAAGTGTTCTCGTCCGGCTCGAGCCGGATGAGGCGTTGCGCGAGGCCCTGATCATTCGCCTTCATGCCGAAGACGAGGTCACACCGGGCGTGCTGCGCTCCAATTACGGCGACCTGATCGGCGACTTCACCAAGCGTCTCTCGAAGATCGGGCCCTCTCGATAACCGGATCGGAGCCCGCACAGAGGGGCATCCCCGATATCCGTCCGTCCAGCCCGCCACTGTCCGCGCATGTTACGGCCCCATTATGCCCGCTCGCCATGGTCCTCCGCCCGGGACGCTGACCGACGGGGAGCCGCCCGAGGCTTCGCGACCGCAAAAAAAGAGAAGCGCCCCCGCAGATCCCCGCGGAGGCGCCTTGCACAGTCTGAAAACCCGGAGGTTTCCCTATTCGGCAGGAGTGATCGACTTGTCGAAGAGCCGGCTCTGGATCCTCACCAGCGCGGACGAGAGCGCCGCGCTTTCGCGGGAGGACGTGCGCTCCGGCGGGTAGCTCGCATCCCCGTCGGCAATCTTGCCTGCGACGCGGGACAGCTCTTCGATGGGCCGCAGGAAGTGCACCGTGTAGAACACCGTGGCGCAGCCGAGGGCGACAAAGAGCGCGGCGATGGACCAGCTGATCTTGCGCATGAACGCGGCAAGGCTCGCCTGACCCTGCAGCGCGGGCACGCGGACGACGAGGTCCCAGCCGAATTGGGGCAGATCGCCTTTGAGCATGTTCGGGAACACACCGAGGACATGGGCCGGCTGACCGCCCTGTCCGGGGATGAAGCGGGTCAGGTCGTGGCCGATCTCGGACAGCGCCATGACATCGGGGTCGAGCGGGCCCTGGATCTGCTCGTCAAGTTCGAGGACCGTCCGGCCCTCCTCGTCCCGAACCGCGATATCGAGGCCGAGCTCGCGCGCCGCTTCGGACATGTAGTCCGTCAGCCAGTCGATCCGCAGGCTGTAGACGACGACGCCGATGCTCCGGCCCATCTGGTCGAGCACGGGGGCGGACATGTTGATGAGGCCATTGCTGTCTTCACCGAGCGATGCATGGCGATAGACCGAGCTGACGCTGCCGCCCGCGCGGCCTTCGCGAAACCACCGTTCCTGGCTGGCATCGGATCCCACCTCGGTGCCGCCGGTGCCGGCAAGGATGCGCCCGTCTGCTGCGACGACTCCGGTCCAGGCGATGGCCGAGCTCGCGCGCGGGACGGCATCTGCGAAGTTCTGCAGGCCTCTCTGGTTGTTCATGTCGACCTGCGCCGCGACGGCTTCGAGGCTGCCCCATTCGCGTTCCATGGTCTTGGAGACGGCCAGTTGCAGGGCCCGACCGGCGCGCGTCACGCCTTCGGACTGTACGTTCCGTTCGAAGGCATTCACATGCGACCGGATCGGAAGCGTGACCACGAGGATCGCCAGCAGGAACGCCGCGATCGCCGAGCCGATGAGGGTAGTGGAAAGCTTGGGAAACTGGCTGAAGTTCATGGCACTGCAAGTCCGCTACATGGGTCTATCAAGACGGGCGCGATCTGCGCCCCACCTTCACTAGACGTTAACCAAGATTGAGGCGGATTTGGGGCCGCGCCGGTCACAGTGAGGATCAATGGAACTTGATGACACTCAAAGGCCCGATGTGGCGCGAACGGGATCAGTCGATCGTTCCGCCCTCCTTCTGAACGGGCGGACAGCGGAGCGCCGAGCGCCGGCAGATGGCGATCGAGCCCATGACGGCGATCGTGGGAATCGGTCCCTGACATCAGGAAGTGTCCCAGACCCGATCATCGCGGGACACCGTACCGGAAAATCGATATTTTTCAGTGATTTATTTGCAGGCATGGTACCCGAGGTCGGACTCGAACCGACACGCCGCGAGGCGGGGGATTTTGAAACCCGCGAGTTTTATTACCTATCAGAGATTTATCTCATCTGAACTCACACACGTTTCGGCTTTTAGCAGCCTAGAGTGAGAGGCGGCCGTGGCTACATCGTTTGGCTCGGCCGCCTGTCGTGTGCGGATAAATGCCAGACTTGGAGGGTGGCGCAAGGTGTAACCGGAAAGTCACTGCGTTTCGCATCACTCCGTGCAGAGGGACACCTGCGACCGCGCAGCTCCGTGCCCGGGGTCCGCTATAGTAGGTAGCGGACCATCTTGCGATCCGCCCCGGCAATCCCACACGCCCGCCGTTTCAAGAGCCCGAACAGGGTCTTCAGATGTGCGACCGCCTCTCGCTTTACGGCAGGCGTTACCACCTTTTTGAAACCAGCTCCTTCATCGCAGCCAGATCCAGCATCTGTTCCGCCAGCAGCTTCTTCAGCTTCGCGTTCTTGTCCTCGAGCGTCTTCAGCCGCTTGGCCTCGGAGACCGTCATGCCTCTGAACTTGGCCTTCCAGTTGTAGAAGGTGCCTTCCGACATGCCGTGCTTGCGGCACAGGTCAGCGCACTTCGTGCTCGCCAAGGATGCCGATGATCTGCTCGTCCGTGGATCTCGTGCGCTTCATTGTCCGTCCTAAAGTTAGGGCGGACTCTAGTTGGCGGTGGAGGAAAAATCCCTTGGCAGGTCAGCGGCTTGAATAACGGTCGAAACATGGCCGCCATTCTGAAATGGGTTCCACGCCAGCTTTCCAGCGGTGACCGGGCAATCCTGATGGGGCGGCCTCCCAACCTACGAATACACCTGCAAGATCCGTATGTAAGAACCGGATCGATTGATCCTCGATCCGGTCCTTCAAATGCCGGGATTGAACACGTAGCCGTCAGAGAGGCTGCGGATCTCTGTCCATCGAATACCGCACGTACCTTACCCCTTGCGACGGCATAGTGGCCACGTCCATCGTCCTCTCCTCGGGGTCCATAACGATCGACGCGACGGTCGCGGTCTGACCGCCGCTGAGGGCCTCACGAACCGGACGGCATATGGAATAAGGCGTTGCCCAGTCGTCCGCGAGGATCCGCTTTGCATCGTCAACGCTGATTTTCTCGCCGCTTTGTTCTAGCAGGCTGCGCATCCGGCTCGAGCGATAGTAGGTGTCGACTGCGTTGCGAAGGCCCATCTCGCGTACCTTTCCGAGCGCCACCGGGCTTTCGAAATGGTTGGCGTGGGTCAGCAGGTCGTCGACGGGCATCAAAGGAAAGCTTTCGTCAGGCACACATTCGAAATCGATCGCCCACCCCTTCTGCGTGAGGATCATGTTGCTCGAGCAGGACTTCGGCGACGCGGCCACGACCTGCATCGCAACCGCGAGATGCTCCTGTTCAAGCGCCTTGCGGCGGATGCAGCTCAGCGGGACGCCCGCCTGACAGTAATCGCGATCGCTGCTCAGGTAATTGCCAGTGAGCGTGACGCCTGCAGAGTTGAGACCGTATCGTGCCAGCCCGCCAGCTTCCACGAAGGTGAGGTAGGTCAGACCGGCCTCGGTCGTCTCGCGCAGGATGACCGTCGTTTCGCTGGCATCCGGTGTCCAGTCCCAGTTGTGGGCGTGGATGAGTGTCCCTGTTGCACTGCGGTTCGGCAGGATGACGGCGGTCGTGCATTCGCCCTCGGCCGGATCGATGATCTCCTGCCGCGCCAGTTGCCGGGCCTTGGCGATGACCTCGGTGCGGGCGTTGATGAGCACGATGTCGTCGATTGAAACACCGGCGCCTTGGGCAATGCCCTCGATCGCCGCGACCTGATCGGGATCGAACCGTGCGATCTCTTCTGCAGCTTCATTGATGAGAGTACGCTGACGCGCGTCATCGGCGCCGATCTTCTCCAGTTCCGACCGGTAATGTGCAGCACTGCGGGCGATCCGCTCCGGCACAGCCTGACCGTATTTATGGCCACGCGTGCGTACGTCTCCTTCGACGGAGACGAATGGGAAAGGCTTGTTCATGGAGTTCTCCTATACGTTCGCGGAGGTCGCGACCGTCTACAGGTTGAAGGAAAAGGCGTCCCCGTCGGGCAGGAGCTCTGTTCCCAGGTCGGACGATGCGGCGATGAGCAAGCCGCACTCTTCCGAGATGTCCGAAGTCGTGACAGGCAGGGTCTGGTTAAGAGCGTTGCGCTGGACGAAGCCCAAGCGACCACCCGTGAGTCGTGCGTCGGCGCCCTGCCCCTGCAAGTCCAGCGCGGCATGCATGCCAGTCCAGCCGACATGTGCCCTGCCTTTGTGTTCCTGTTTGAACGAGAAGTTGCCCAGCCCGTAAAAGACCGGCTTTCCCTTGTAGGTCTCGATCGGCAAAATCATGTGCGGGCCGTGACCGAAGACGATGTCGGCGCCGGCATCGATGGCGACATGCGCGTAATCGCGCTGATATTGCAGCACCTCCCGCCGGTAGCCCCAGTGAACCGAGATCAGAGCGATGTCGCAGGATGCCTTCAGCGCGGCGACATCTTCTCGGAACCGCTCAAGTGCCGTGTGGTCGGCCCATGTCATCACCTCGGGGGGGACGCCGGGGCGCGTCTGGGCGGATTGTTCTTCGAGCCGTGGCCGATAGGACGTGTGGCCACGGATAACGGCGACACCAGCACGATCTGCTTTCGCTTCGCCGTCCGGCCAAAAGACCGCGGTGCGCTGTAGAACCCCGATCCGCAGGCCAGAAACCTGAACAACCCGCGGAGCATAGGCACTTGCCGCGTCCGGGCCCGCGCCCACATGGGCGATGCCAACGGCATCAAGTTCGGAGAGTGACGAGGCGATGGCTTCTGCGCCAATGGTGACATTGTTGGCGTTGCCGACCATGTCGAGGCCCAGATCGCGCATCGCGGCGGCGGCGCCCGATGCCGGGGTCACGTAGAAACCGCGGGTCTCAAGCGCATCTTCGGGCTGATCGTAGAAGCAACATTCGAGGTTTGCGAAAGTGAAATCGGCCCCCGCCAGCGTATCGCGGATGCCAGTGAACAGGTCACTGGCATCCGTTTCGCCGCTGAAGTTCATATCACCCAACAGGCGAATCTTCACGGTCATCACTCCGCCTTGCTAACTTCCCAAAGCTGCGGCCCACCGAAGCTCGAGGATTCGTACCCGGTGATCGTGTCCCGGTAGGCGCCGGTGCTGAGAATGTTGAAGAGCGGAATGATCGGGACGAACTCTACCATCCGTCGGTGCAGGTCCTCGATAAGCGCCTGGCGCTTCTCTTCGTCGGGCTCGTTCATCGCCTGGATCAGAATTTCCTGCGACTCGGGGTCATCCCAGACCTTGCGCGGCTGCTCGTCCTTCGGGCCCATTACGGCCTCGTAGCTGAACACCGGGTCCATGCGAGCAGAGTAGCTGAAGGACATCAGCTGATAGTTCCCCGCCTGCCATTGGGAGGACTGCACGCCCCATTCCACGACCTCAACCTCGACGTTGATGCCGGCGGCCTGCAACATCGCCTGCGCGATTACCGCAGCGTCAAAGTTCGGCATGTTGCGCTTGTTGGTGGTGAGGACCAGCGTCTCGCCGTTGTAGCCTGCTTCCTCCAGAAGAGTGGCCGTACGAGCGGGGTCGTAGGTAAAGCCCTGCCGCGTGACGTCGCTGTAGAACGGCGAAGAGATCGGAACGAGCGAGGTGTTGGGCTCGGCCAGACCATAAGTCACTCCGGCCACGAGCTGATCGTAATCGATGGCAGAGGCGATTGCCTGGCGCATCTTCACATTCGACAGAAGCGGATCGGTGGTCTGCAAAGGCAGTGTCGCCGGGGAGAGCTGCGGCGAGATCGTGATCCCGATATTGTCGTGCGCTTCCAGCGTTTCCACCTCGGCGTAGGGTACGCGGGTGATGATGTCGATTGACCCGCTCACCAAGGCCGCATTGGCGGTGGCCGGGTCCGAGATCACGACAAAGCGAAGCTCGTCGACCAGTGGGCGCTTGCTCCCGACGTAGGCATTGGGTTCTTCGCCGCGGTTGGCGTAGTCCTCGTTCTTCACAAGGCTAATGTACTCGCGGTGGCGCCATTCGTTCAGCTTGAAGGGGCCGGTCCCGATCGGCTTGTTCCACGTCCCGTCTTCGTTGAGGGAATCCCTGTGCGTGATCGCGGTCATACCGCAATCCTTCCGCGCGAGAGAGCTCAGGAAGAGTGGATTGGGCGCGGCAAGACGAAAACGCACGGTCATGTCGTCTATGGCAGACGCGTCCTCGACCTTCAGGTTGATGCGGCCGTCAAAGCTCGACAGGCACCGCCAGCCGGTCTCGGGATCCATGAAGCGATCCCAGCTGAAGATCACGTCCTCGGCGGTCAGCGGCTCGCCATTGTGAAACCGCACGTCGTCGCGCAGGTGAAACGTGTATTCCAGGCCGTCATCGGACACATCGATGCTTTCGGCCAGCAGCGGTTGCGGACGGCCTTCCTTGTCATAGCCTACAAGGCCCTCGACCACGTGCAGGATGACATCGTCGGTGTTGCCGTCGCGGTTGACGCCCGGATCGGTGCTCCGGATGTCTGCATCCTGGTGAACGCGGATGGTCTGCGCCATGGCCGGACCGGCCAACGCCGTGGTCACCATCGCCGCGCCAAGCGCCGTTGCTACAAAAGTCTTCATGCAAACTCTCCTCTTGGGTTTTTTCGGTTTCAGGCGCGCACCGGTCCTCGGCCGTTCGACCGGGGCGAAGCGCGAACCTCCTCAGATGGCTATGCCTGGTCGAAGCGCCATTTCAGGCTGACCCCGCCATAGGCGTTGGTCGCCAGCAGCGGGATGGCCGACAGCAACCTCCGGGTGTAGGGTTCCCGCGGCGCATCAAAAATCTCGTCCCGGGTCCCCTGTTCGACGATGCGGCCATGTTCCATGACCACGACACGGTCCGACACCTGTTCGACGACGCTGAGGTCGTGACTGATGAACAGGCAGGAAAACCCGTTCTTCCTCTGGAGATCGGCAAACAGCCTGAGCACCTGCGCACGCACGGTCACATCCAGAGCGGAGACCGGCTCGTCCGCGATCACGAATTCGGGTTTGCGCACCAGCGCACGGGCGATTGCCACCCTCTGACGCTGACCACCCGACAATTCGTGGGGAAACCGCTCCGCATAGCCTGTGCCCAGCCCGACCTCGTCGAGCAGTTCCTGGACACGGTCCCTTTTCTTGACGGGCGTCATGTCATCGACATGGCGAAGCCCTTCGCCGATCAGATCGCCGATGCTCATCCGTGGATCGAGCGAACTATAGGGGTCCTGAAAGACCATCTGGCAGTTGAGCCTGTAGTTGCGCCGGTCTGCCCCGGGAGTCGCGATCGGCTTGCCGCGGAACTCGACAGTTCCTTCCGAGGGTTTCAGCAATCCCGCGATGACCCGCCCGAGGGTGGTCTTTCCGGACCCCGATCCCCCGACCACCGAGACGACCTCGCCCGGGTAGACGTCAAGGTCGATGCCGCGCAGTGCGTGTTTCGGCTTGGCTTTTCCGAACAAGCGGGCCCGGCCGGGATAGAGGACCTCGATGTCGCGCACCGAAACGATGGGCGACGTTTTGGCGATCTGGCGGGCGGGTTCGCGCCGTGGCATCGCGGCAAGTAGATCGCGAGTATAGTCGTGCTTCGGACGATCGAGAATATCGGCCGTGTCGCCCTGCTCGACGACCAGTCCCTGCCGCATAACCACCAGTTTCTCGGTGTAGCGCGCGACCATCGCCAGGTCGTGGCTGATCAGAAGGACCGCCGTGTTGTTCTCGGCGGTAAGCTCCACCATCAGTTCCAGAACATCCCGCTGAACCACCGCGTCCAGAGCGGTCGTCGGTTCGTCGGCGACCAGTAGCGACGGCTTGAGCAGCATCACCGCCGCAAGCATCATGCGCTGACGCATCCCGCCCGAAAACTCGTGCGGCCAGGCGCCGACCGCTTCCTGCGGGTCGGCGATGCCCACCCGGTCCAGCATCGACAGGATCATCCGGTGTCGCGCGTCCCGGCTCAGGTCGCGCCGGTGCAGCGCCAAACCTTCGTGCAGCTGCTCCCCGATCTTCATGGAGGGGTTGAGCGAGGTCATCGGCTCCTGAAAGACCATGCCGATTTCGGCGCCGCGTAGCTTCCGGATGGCGGACGAGGACGGATCCGGCAACGGCGTGCCCCGAAAGCTGATCTCGCCACCGGTTTTCACTATGGGATGTGGTGTCAGGCCAAGCACGGCACGCGCAACCTGCGTCTTGCCGCTGCCGGATTCGCCGACCACGCCCACCATCTGTCCCGGCGCCACATCGAAGGAGACGTTCCGCACGATGTTTCGTCCATCCTGACCAAGCGACAGCGTAAGGTTGTCGAGGCTCAGAAGGGTCTCCCCAGTCATTTTGCTAGTCATGTCAGTGCGAGCCTCTCATTCCGCGCATGCGTGGGTCGAAACGATCCCGCACTGCATCCCCCAACAAGTTGATCCCAAGGAGCGCGATCGAGATGCAAATGCCGGGGAAGATGCTGAGGAACGCGGCCTGATCCATGAACGGCCGGGCCGAGGCGAGCATGTTCCCCCAAGTCGGAGCGGGTGGCGGCACCCCCAGTCCCAGGAAGGACAGCGCGCTTTCTGCGAGGATCACCCATCCGAACATCGAGGTCGCAAGGACCGAAATCGGCGCGATGCAGTTCGGCAGGACGTGACGGAACATCGTGTAGAGCTCGGAATTCCCGAGCACGCGGGAGGATTCGATGAATTCCCGTTCGCGCAGGGAGAGTACTGTTCCCCGGACGATCCGGGCCACCGAGGGTGAGTAGGCAACTCCAAGGGCCAGTACGATCCCGTATTGGTTTGCGCCCACCACTGCCAGCAGACCGAGCGCCAGAAGGAGCCCCGGAAACGCCAGCATCGCGTTGTTCACCGCCATCAGTACGCGGTCGGTCCAGCCCCGCAAGAAGCCCGCGACGACGCCGATTGTGGTGCCGACGAGGACCGCGAACGTCACGGTCAGAATACTGATCCAGACGCTGGTCGAGGCGCCCGTCATCAGCCGGCTGAGGACGTCGCGTCCGAATTCGTCCGCGCCCAGCCAGTGCTCGGCGCCCGGCGACTGGAACCTCGACGTGAAATCCAGCTTGAGCGGATCGTAGGGCGTCCAAACGGCGCCGATCAGCGCGACAAGCACGATCGTTCCGACGATGAAGCCTCCGATCAGCGCATTCGTTGGGGGCAGCTGGGGCCGCGGACGGGCCTGCGACGCGGGGGACAGGTCAGCCTGTGTCATTCTGCGGTCACCTTCGGGTCGAAGAGGGGGTAAAGGAGATCGACCGCCAGGTTCACCAGAACGTAGGTCACTGCCACGAACAGCAGACATCCCTGGATCACCGGGTAATCGCGCTGATAAATCGAATCCACGAGAAGCCGGCCCAAGCCCGGGATGGTGAAGACGGTTTCGACAACCGCGATCCCACCCAGCAGGTTGCCCAGCACAAGGCCGATCAGCGTCCAGGTCGGGCCAAAGGAATTCCGAAACACGTGGCGCGTCAGCACGGCCCTTTCGCTCAAACCTTTGGCGCGGGCATGGGTCACGTAATCCAGACGAAGCACCTCGAGCGTGCTGGCCCGCGACATCCGGATCAGGATACCGATCTCGTGCAGGAAAAGCGTCGCGATCGGCATGAGCAGGTACAGCACCGCACCCATGGCATCCTGCGAGAACGGCACATATCCGACTACCGGCAGCCACGACAGCTTGACCCCGAAGAGAAGAAGCATCAGCAGGCCGAGCCAGAACGTGGGGATCGACACGAGAAGTGTGGCCGTCCCGATCAGAAACAGATCTGTCACACCGTTCTGCCGCCATGCCGCGATTATCCCCGCAGGCACCGCCACCAGCGCGGCGAAGAGAACCGCGGCGAGCACCACCTGAGCGCTGATCAGGAAGCGGCTGGACACGAGGGCTGTGACGTCCTGCCCGGTCGTGATCGAACTTCCTAGATCGCCAGTCAGAAGGTTTCCGAACCAGATGACGAACTGCTGGAAGACCGACTTGTCCAGCCCCATTCTCTGACGCATGTCCGCAAGGCTGTCCGGGTCGGCAAGATCACCCAGGAGCAACTGCGCCGGATCCCCCGGAATCATGCGCACCAGCACGAAAACTGCGATGGATACGAGCAGGAGGGTCGGGACGGCCATTCCGACCCTTGCAAAAACAAACCGCAACATCGTGGCGGGGCCTCCCATCTGGCTTTGCGCGGGCTGGCCTGTCGAAGCCGCCGCGCTTTGTGAAGGGAAGCTAAAGGCGCAGTAACAGGAAAGTAAAACTATAAAAATTTGACGTAGTTTTAAGTAATCTTTAACGATCGGGCATGAGCTCCCTTCGTGTTCTCAAGACCTTCCTGTGTGTGGCTCGTAGCGGCTCCATGTCCGCCGCGGCGGATGAGGTGGCCTTGACGCCCGCCGCGGTCAGCCTCCAGATCCGCTCCCTGGAAGATGACCTCGGCCAAGTCCTCTTCGATCGGGTCGGCCGGACGATCATCCTGACGGCAACTGGCCATCGGCTGCGCAGCCAGTGCGAACAGATCCTCGGCATTTACGAGCAAATGAAGGAAAGCAACGGCAGCGAAGTCCGCGGCGAGCTTTCGATCGGCGCAGTGGCCTCGACCGTCGGCCTGCTCGCCGTCGCAACGCTGGATCTGCGCAATCGCTACCCCGAACTGAAGATCACGCCCGACCTCAACTACTCCGGCGACCTCTCGATGCAGGTGATGGAGGGCGAGCTGGACGCGGCGCTCTCGATCAAGAGCCCCCGCCCCCTGCCCTCGGGGCTTCTCTGGACTCCGCTCTACACCGAGCCCCTCGCGTTCATCGCCAATCGCGCGTCCGCCAGCGACATCAGCAGGGACGAACTGATCGCAACACGCCTGCTACTCAGGCCCTCACGCAAGACCCACACCGGCACTCTTGTCGAACGCTACATTCGCGACCAGAAGACCCCGGTGAACGATTTCATTGAACTGAACTCGTTGCGGACGATCGTGGAGCTGGTGGAGGATGACGTCGGGATCAGCTTTCTGCCGCTGCAACGCCGAGCTTCATGGACCCGCAGCCCATCGCTGCGGATAGAAGTCATCGATGACTGTACCGCCATGCGGCAGGTCGGCTTCTACGAACTGGAATCGCGAAGCCGCTTGACGAGCATCGTCCGGGAGGCACTGAAGACCCTCGTCGCCACAGATCGTTCCGAAAGCTGATCCCAACTGCGCGAAACTCTGTCTTCGGATCGTCTGCACGCGTGCCATCCACTTATCCAATAGCGGCTTGGCGCAATTCCGGGAGATGTTTCTGCTGAGAGACTATGCACCGCCGCTGCAGCAACGTTGCGGAGCGCTCTTCAAAGCTGCCAGCCGACTATGCGCAGTTCCGTTCAGAGTTGGCTCGATCCGGTCATCCGCTGCGCCTCGCCTGAATGGCCGAAGCGCGGGGCTTTGCTGCCACCCAGATCTTATCATCCGCCCTTGGGCCTATAGATCCAGTATTGATTATGAGGGTGCCATACACTGCGGACGACTAAGACGCTTGAACGTGGCCCCATCCGCAGACCGAAACCGGTGAAGTGAAATGTCGCCCCAGCCGGTACGAATTTTCACTTCGGCCTAGAAAACTGGCCATTGTCGAGCTCGCTGAAGCCGGATGGTCCGATGCCGAGATCCAGGCCGCGACACATCAGAGCCCGGACACGGTGGCCTACTACCGACGCAAGGCGAACCGGCTGACACTGACGCGGTCCGCTCACGAAAGACGGAGGTGATTCACCACTCTATGGACCGGAACATGAACGGAACGGGAGAGTGGGCTCGGGGTGTGGGATGCATTGCGATCACCACACCCCGAGATCCGGCTAAGCCTTTGGTACCCGAGGTCGGATTCGAACCGACACGCCGCGAGGCGGGGGATTTTGAATCATGCCGATACCGCGCAGGGGCAAGCACTTAGCGCCACGCCAATCCCACGGACATGCCAAGAACGTACAGTGAAAGTGGGATATGCCCTTCCCGGCATGACCCCGATAAACAGGCGTGCATCCGCGCACCGTCAAGCCCTCATGACGTATCAGGAGTAACGAATATGCTACCGAAAAACGAAGTCCAAGTAGCCCCGGAGGATACTATACGTGAGAAGGAAGAGATCTGGCTGGTGCGCGAGGTATCGACAAGTGTTCAGCGCGTTGTCACCGGCTTAGCTGGCGCGCCTGTACACGCCTCCCTTCAGATTGATCCATCGACGAGGTCGTCCGACGCGTTTTGCGACATGGCTTGGGGGCATGCAGAAGTGCTTGAGCGTGAGGCGAGGAACATACGCGCCGCCATAGCAAAGTTTCAAGGCATGGACCGAGCCGCCGACTGACCTCCACCCCCTACCCCACCCGCCCCAGAGGCGACCGTTCGTGAGATATCAGGAGTAAGGAGGATGATGCGATGATACCAATGAGAGGAGCGAGGCGGGACAAACAAATAGCCGAAGGGCAGTCCCATAAAAACGCGCCGGACCTTCGAGAAAAAACGCACGACAATCATCCAAGGTGCCAAGCCATCATTTCCTATGGGCCGGCATGGGTGGCAGGCCGCAAGCAATGCTTGAACGCAGCGCGTAAAGGCGAAGCGTTTTGCGGAACACACCTGAGTAGATTCCAGCGGCACGGCGACTTGCTGACCCCCACCACCCCTAGGGGCACCCGTTCGTGAGATGAGGAGAGAGACGATGACCGTTCGATGGTCGACCCTAGGCAACCGGGATATGGTTGGGTATGGACGTTTTCGTCACAGGATTTGGCACGCGGCGGTCACGTCAGGATTCTACGCAAAATCTGGTCTAGACGTTCACGGCCCATATGAGACCTCGATAGAGGCTGCGTCTGAGTGTGAACGTTTAGACCAGATCCACCCCACCAGCGCAGCAGGCGCGTAGAAGGAGAGGCCGGATGCCTGACACTTCACGACCGATGAACGAAGCTCCTAGAGACGGGACGCCAATTCTTGCATTCATTGAATGGGAGGGAGAGTGCGACCACCGCGACCACTGGAGAGTGATGTTTTGGCACAAGGGTTTCTGGAAGTACCCAGGAGGCGGCGGACGTGTCGGGAAAAACATTTATCCGTTACGTTGGTGGCCTCTTTATTATCCTGACCCCGAGAACAGGCCTGATTGAGCCTAGCCCCCTTCCCAGCACATAGGAGAGACGAGGCCGATTCTCGTTGCTCAAGGTAGCGGAATCATAGAGCCGTCTGTGGCTCCATATTCAAGTGACTGCTTATTATAGGCGGCCATGGGGGATTCCACCGCGGCGGGGAATGCGGTAAGGTGGAGGCTCGGCAGGGCCGCGACTGCCCATCAACGCGGAACCGCTTTCTGGTGGCGCCTCCCCGCTACGCTGCATCGTAGCGCCATGCAGGGATAACGGGCCTCGGCTCGGAATGGGAGGGGCTTCCAGAGCGCGGATTGTCAGTCGGCGGGAGACTCGCCGCAGTAGTGGACTGGGCTACCCCGGTCGCCCGCGCTCGCCCTCCTGAGGCACCCCATGACCACCCTCGCCGCAATCCCCCACCATCACCTCGCTCTCGACTGCGCCTGCGGTCACTGGGCGCTTGTGCCGGTCCCCGCCCTTGCGGAGCGCTACGGTCCCGAGACAGACGTGGACGAGGTGCAGCGCCGCGCGCGGTGCGGAGAGTGCGGGAGGATCGGCGCAGAGGCTGTGCAGATCATCTGGAAGGGTGCGGACGATGCTATGGACGGAGCGGGCGTCAAGCCGACCGAGCCGCCCACCTGACCAGACGCCCCGGAGACCACGCCCAGGGGGCGGTCAGCCGCATTGCGTCCGCGATGACCTCCGAGCAGAACCACGCGCCAGGGGTGCCGAGATCATGGTCCCGGCGGAGAGGCGACAGGAGCGCGCCCCGGAGATCGTAGGGCCGGCCGGACCGCGCTGCGATCCGGGCGAAGGCATCCCCCGGCACGTCCACCGGGATCAGCCGCCATTTGTCGCCCAGCAGGATCTTCTTGGACCGGACGCCCCCGTCACGCGGCGAGGAGGACCAGCAGACGGCAACCTCTCCCGGATGCGCCTCGCCCTCCGCAAGCTCGACATGGCTGTAGGGGGACAGCGTGGCGAGCCTGATGGCGGTGTCCGTGGGCCAGCCGTGCCGCGCCCAACCGTGATAGGCGGCAAGGGTCGCGCGCATATCAGGGCCAGTGCCTATCTGCAGTATAGTCCTGTGGGATCGGTTCCATCCGCTTGAGCGCATCCCCCGCGAAAACGTGATCGCTTTCCCATGCGGCTGCAGCCTGACCAACCGCAAGCATGGTGGGCGCGTCCAGCTCTACTTGCGAGTTATCGGCGGTGATCCAGCGGAACGGGTCAGGATCGGGCTTTGCAGCCGTGCGGTGCCATTGGTAATCCCCCGCCTGCGCGCCAGCAATGAGGGCAAACCCGGCGAGTGTCGCTGCCCCGGCGATGCGGTCGCGGCTACGGTCATCGCACTGGAACGTATAGCCCACGCCGCCGACCTCGAACGGGAAGCCCATGGCAATGCGCCGCTGGTTCTCGATGTTGACGTCCAAGCTCTCGACCGCAGGAGGCAGAACTTCCCCCGCCCCGTCGTCAATATCCCCCGTTCGCACTCGCACGAGACCTTCGCGGGCCATAAGGCCAGACAGGCGATCGCTCACCCCATCCGGACCGAAGCGCGGGCCGTTGTCGATGGTGAGTGCAGCGTTTACGGCAGCGATCGTGTCAGGGTCCGCATCGGCCAGTGCCTCGGGCGGGGCGTCGCCGGACAGGATGCCCAACACCTCTGCCTCGAAGGCAGGCACCCAGACGGTCGAGAGATAGGCGTGGGTCGGCGTTTCGGAGTCCGGGCCAGCCTCGCCGGTGAAGCTCTGTGGTCCCTGCCCGAGCGCGTCCAGAAGAGTGTTGGCGGCCTCTCTCATTTCCAGTGTGACTAAGGCGGCGATGGATCTGGTATAAGCAGTCATCACAAACCTCCCATGTAACTGGACCACGCGGCGACCTGCTCGGTCATCAAAGCTTCTTGGCAGATAAGCATCTGGCGGATAGGCCCGTTCCAATGATCCCCCCGCGCGCCGGTAGCCTGATTGCGAAGGGCGCCGATGGCAGGAGTCATACCTTCTTGCACCGCACCGACTTGGCCTTTGTTAAGCAGTTCGGTTCCATTCCACCCGCCGCGGATGTTGGAGCCGTCCATGGTAAGCCAAATCACACCGGTCTGGCCCGTTGCATCGAAACCGGAAGTCAGGTCCGAGGTGTTTTCATTGCCGACCCCCCAGACCACCTCTCCGTTAGCGGTCCCAAGGTAGAACCGGTCAGACGAGCCCTGATTCACACCGAGCGCAAATTGCGTACTTCCGCTGCCCACAGTCACCATGACAAGGGCTGTCATCGCTGTCGATGTGGTTATTCCCGAAAGCAGGTACTGCACCGAACCATTGAAATCCAGCCCCGCGGCGCTGCGGATCGGTCGGGCGGCGGCGGTGGGCTGGGTGGCGTTATTGCCTCCTCGATTATCTACTGCGAGGCCGACCGGATCAGACACCCCGGCAAGAGTCTGACCGTTTGTGGTCAGGAACAGAGGGTCGCGCTGGAAGTCGTGATACTCGAAAGTTTGGGTGAGGCCCGAGATCAGGAATCCTAGCGGATCCGCCAATGACCCCAATATTGCGCTGTCGATCATCGCTTGGATATCTTCGGCGCGGGGCGTGTGGCGCGTTGCATCTCCGGCAGAGTTGGTGACGTAGACCTCAACGTAATCCGGGCTGCCCGCGGGCGCGACGAGGTAGATCGAGTTCCCCTGCAACGTGACCGGCAGGGCGGTTGTCTTGTGGACACGGTAGACGTCGGGCATGAGGGGGCTCCTTACCAGTCCGCCGTTGAAAGCGGGGGAAGGCCTACGTAGAGGCCGTTTCCGTCGTTGGTGATCTGGTTATCGGGCGCGGGGCTGATGCCGATCGAGTCCGCCGCAGTTTCAGCAGCGTTCTTTGCCGCAACAGCGTCATCGCGAGCAGTCTCCGCATCAGTGACAGCTTGCGCTGCATCGTCCGCCGCGCCTTGGGCGGCAATCTTTGCGGCAAGCGCGGCAGACGCCTCGCCATTGTCGGAAACGGTCAGGACAGTGGTCCCAACGCCAGACGGAAGGACATTGGTGAGACCCCGTATCTCCTGCACAATCCTAGTCGTCATGGGTCACGTCCTTTTCGACCTGTACGACGAAGGTTTCCGTGCTGTTGACAACGCCGCCCTCTTCGTACTCGATGTCACAGTTCCAAGGGCCAACGCGCCACTCTTCGGTGTCGACCGCGGGCGCCGTGATCAGGTAGGTGCCGGCGGCGGCATCCACGACCTGCACCGTGAGGTCGTAGCGCGTGCCGTCTGATGCGTGCCGCACCTGAGAGCGGATCGTGACATCTGCCAGTGGGCGCGGCGTCTCCTCCGCGTCATCCAGATAGGCGGTGCAGGCGAGCGTAAAGGTGTCGCCGCGGCGATGCTTGATGATGTTGCTCATTCTTGGCACCCCGCCGTCATCTTGCTCAGGAGGTTCGCCCCCGTCGTCCGGCTCTTCGGGCCACCATCGAAAACCAGCGCGCGGGCGTGGTCGGTGCGATCACTCCGCGTCCCGTCGCAGACAGCTGGCGGCGAGATCGGCTTCGAGGCACAGGCGCTCATCAGCAGCATCGAGGTCGTCAGGATCAATGCTCGCATCGTCCATCTCCTTTAGGGTGTCACGGTAGGCGGTGGCGGCAGTCTTGATGGCGTCCATCTCCGCCGCTTGATGCCCCTGCCAGCGACCGAGGCCGTAGCCGGCGGCGAGGCAGACTAGCGCTATGGCGGCAGGAGCGAGGATGCGGGAGATCACGACGCCCACCACGTCAGGCGGAAGTTGGGCGCCCGGCGCTCAAACCACGCCCAGGCAGCGAGGGCATACGGCAGGACCATCACGATGACTTCGGCCACTTCGGCCTGCGTCAGATCGCGCGCGACGAGCCACGCATCGAGATCCACGCCGAACACCTGGAGGAGCACCGCCAGCGCGGCGAGGGCGTTAAGCCACGTGGACCGGGCTTTCCACCAAGCGAGAGGCGGGAGGTTCTGATTGCTGCTCATGGGGTCGGCCCCTTTCCAATATCAGCGGTGATTGCGGCGATGCGGTCGTAGGCGGCGGCTTTCCGGGCGATGTCGTCCGGGATGGTGGCGTCAGGCTCAGGAGCGGGCGCAGGAGCGGCGGGAGGGACTTCACCCCACCCTGCGACTTCCAGCGCGGTCGCGAACGCCATGTGATAGGACTGCACGAGATCGTCCGACCCATCGATGCCGTTGACGATCCGGCGCGGGTCCGTCTTCGGCGGGTTGTCGAGGTCGGCCGGGAAGTCGAAATCGGCCAGCTTCTTGCCGGTGAAATGACCCTCGACCATGCCTTCAACCGCGATCCGCGCTGAGACATCCAGCTTGAGCGCATCGGCGTAGTTGGTGATCCCGAACTTGCGATAGTTGTGGTCGTGCGTGATCATGAGTTGGCCACGGCCGAAGGCGCCATTGCGCCAGTACGGTGTCCGGACCCACGTGAGCTGCCCCTTGGCAAAGGCACGATCGAGGCGCGAGATCACTGTCGCATCGCTGGGATTCTTGTCCTTGTGGTGCGGGAATACCGTCTCCTTGACCGGGTACATCCCGCCCCCGGTTTCCCGGTAGACGTTGGCGTTGATGTTCGCCATCCAGTGCAGCGGTAGCCCTTTGCCGGCGTCCAGCAGGGCCTCGGTGCCCTCGACTTGGCGCTGCGTGAGGGACGTGCCGAAGATGCCGTTGTCGCGCTCTCTCAGCGCAGCGAAGAACGCAGACCTGTCCATTGGCAGTGCCTTTCGGTCGGAGATGTCAAATGTGGGTGACGCAGTAGGTCAGGGCCGCGCAGAGGAGCGCGACCCACAGGATCCAGAACGGGTGCATGGGGTCAGCGGCGCCCGAGGATGCCCTTGATCTCGCCGAGCGTCTCGTGAAGCCATGGGTCGAGGCGGTCCAGCTTGTCGGCTGTGTCCGCCTGATGCGCGGTCAGCTTGCCGACCTCACGCTCGAGGCGGCGCATGTCATTCGAAAGGGTGACCATGCCCTTCGCGAGCTCGCTGATCCGCTTCTCGGTGGACGTGGCCTCGGCGTCATTGCCGCCGGCAAGCTCTCCGGTCGGGTGGCCTTTGCGCATCCCCTGGACGCCCCTGTAGACGGCCGCGATGATGGTGCCGAGAACAGTTCCGAGGATCACGGCATCTTCCGGACTCATATTCCCTAGCATTTATCCCGCCCATTGCAGCGACCGGCACACCCGGATGTCGGCACCGCTGCGATATGCGGCTTGTAGATCCGCCCATGCGAGCAGGGCGTAGACGGGAACTCCGGTGGACATCGGGAGCCCGAAAGACACTGTAAGTGGGTCTGTCGTAATCGAGATCGCCGCTATCCAGGGCCAGGCGAAACCGGCGGCGAGCCCCGCAAAAATCGCGGCGCCAACGATCGCCCCGATGAACCTCAGTATCGGAGAACGCCGCCAATGCCCGTTGCGCCAAAGGCCAAACAGCCGCTCTGCTGCAACGATCAAAAGCAGCACGATAAAGATCGTTTCGGTAAACCCCGCGGCAATAAAGCCAGAGTAGGACACCGACATCGAGAGCGTGTCGCCGGGCGTGGCAAGAGCCGCGGCAAGGCCCAGAAGGATCAGGCTGGTCAGCCACTCCAGCCCCCGGCCGTTGGCGACAACCGCGTGGCGCATGGTGCTCATGCGAACCGCCCCATGCCCCAGATACACACGCGACCGGAGGCGATGCTGCCGTTGTCGAAAAACAGACGGACGGCATTTACCGGCGTGGCGCTTTTCCTTCGCCCAGACATTCCGGCTTGGGAAAATTGGCCGCCCGGAAGGCCATAACCGCACTGTCCCGTCACCGTCATGTAGCCGCTCTCGGCCGAGAATATGTCTACGGTCCCAGAGAGGCCCGCACCCGCCGCGCTTCCGATTGTGTACGCGTGCAGCCAAATCTCATCGCTGTTCGCCAGTTTGAACTCGTCACCGCCCGTGTCACTACGTTGCGATCTCCCGGCAAAACTGTAATCCTCCGCACCTTCGTCGAACGAAACGCCTCCGTCAGAACTGGTCCGCAAGTATAGTTTTGCCCCGTCAACTGCCGGAGATGCATTGACAATCTCGACGCGAAAGGTTCGGTACGTCGCGATATCGAGGGCGATGTCTACCTGCGCTAGCCCGGCGGCCGATATGTCCTGCAACAGCGTCGGCGTGTTTGCGAAGTTGGCATCCACATTCCCGCGCGTCGGAAGGTTGCCTTGGTCCACCGACAGGTCATCGTCATCGGTGATCGGGGGGAGATCTTCTTTCGCCGCCCACGCGGTCCACGATGCGCCGGTATCCGACGACGTGCGGGAATAGACGATATCCCGGTCCTCGTTGATGGCGGTCTGCCAAATCCGTGTTCCCGACGATGTGACCTGACCTGTCAGGAGGCCAGCCACCGGGGCGTTCGCGGCGTCCCCATCGTCAAAGACGTAACCTGATCGCGTAGCGGCGTTCCAGTCGGCAATCGGCTCGGAACGCAGGATGTGGTTGTGAAGAGTCCCGACCAGCAGCTTGTAGGCATTGCCCGCCGCGCTCGCTGCGAACAGATCAACATCATCCGCAATCGACGGGATGTCCGCGAAGTCGAGCGGGAAATTGCGATCAGCCATGTCAGCCCCCGAACGCGCCGGACAGGCGCATGGAGGTCATGAAGTCTTCAACCTGGGTGAAATTGCAGCCGTAGCGATCCACCGGGTAGTCCGTCAGCTGCGTGCCGCCGTAGCCGCCGAGCGCGAAGATCAGCCGGTCCTGATCGTTGACGTCGCCATCGTTGTTCTTGGTGATCATCGTGATGGACCGTGAGCGGGGCGTGCGTGCCCAGTTGATCGGCAGACGCACGTCGCCGCGCGCGAAGTTCTTTCCGGAGTTCTGCACGTTCGTCGCATTCGCCGTCACGGTGTCCAGCAGGTTCGCCGCATTCCGCAGGTCCGTGATCGTCGGGATGTTCGACGCGTTCGTAGTGACCCGCGCGAACAGCAGGTCATCATAGGTGCCGTCAAACGCCGTGGCTGTCTCCGACAGGGCTCCGGGATTGTAGCTCGGGTCCGCAAGGCTCTTGAGAACGAACCCACCTGCCGCAGTCCACCGAAGGTGATAGGTCGAGTTGGCGGACGTGCCGAGGTCCGTCTGTGCCGTCGAGACGCGCACGATCCCGCGATGCACGAAGTCCACCCCACCGGGGACGCGCACGATCCCGGAGCCGGGGGACTGCACCCCAAGCTTGTTGTCTGCGGTCTCGACTTCAGCGTGGAACGGCAGGCGCGATTTGGCGATTGCCTCGGTCAAATAGCTGGACGGGTCGCCACCGCCGGTTGCCGCCTCGATCAGCGCGACGATGGAATCCCGCAGGAGGTTGTAATCGGCATCGCTGCCGGTCACGCCCGCCTCGGTCGCAACGGACTTGATCTCAGCTTGATACGTATGGATGAGGCCGTTGAACAACTCCCGATCAGACGGGCCGCAGGGGAACCCGAGCGACTGCTCTTCTGCGTTGGGACGACGGCGTTCGGGAGTGTTCGCCGCGAACGGCGTTGAGAAGTTCGACATGCGGGAAGCCCCTTAGCAGGTGGAGGTATCGACCGGGCAGAGCCAGTCGGAAACGCCGTCAATCGGACGGATGCGCAGGAGGACGTAATCGTCCCCCTCGTGAGTGATCAGATCGCCATCTTCATCGGCGAGACGGTCGGCGCCGGCACAGTCGGCGATATTGCCCCATCCCTCGCCGAAGCCCCAGACAGGCCGCGTCCCGAAATGGAACAAGAGCCGCACACCGAGCGCGACGGGGAGAATGCGCGGCCAGATCTGCAATAGCGGGTCGGTCACGTCGATCTCGTCATCCATCGGGGCTAGGACGATGCGTCCGCCGCCAGACGACAGCACCTCGGCATCCGGCCACACGATGCGCGCGGCCTCAAGCAGGCTGGTGATCTCGAACTGACCAAGGATCTGATAGATGCGGACGCGCAGCATTTGCCGGTAGATCTCGTCATCATCCACGACGAGAAGCCCGAAGCCGGACACGTTGCAGTCGGCCCATGAACTGAGCGGCTCGCAGAACCCGACAATGCCCGGATCGCCGGCCTCGGTGCAGTCAAACCCGAAGACGGGCGTCTCCGAGCAGATGCAGTGCGCTCTTGGCCACCCCAGACGGCGACCGATAAACGTCAGCTGCTCGCCTGTCGCCGTGTCGATATTGAAGGCGGTAAGGATGCCCTCGATCTGTTCCTTCGCGTCCAGCGCCTGCCCCAGCACCGCCTCAGCGACGGAGAGCAAGTTGGGGCTCTCCCTGTACTGCGTCAGCACCCGGTCAATGCGGCTTTGCACGAAGCCCGACATCAGGCGTCTCGCACGTCGATGTTGGCGAGGGCGAGGCTCGCGATCTCGGTAAAGGCGATCCGCGCCGGTTGGTTGACCCCGAGCGGCTCGACATCCGGGCGCTCGCCTTCAACAGTGACCACCTCGACGCTGGGATAAAGCGCCTCCACGATAGACCGGATGGTGTAGAAGGACACGTCCCGGCCGTTCTGGCGGCTGACGGCCCACCCCTCTGCAATCGCTTGCTGGATCGCGGCAAGCGACGGCGCGGGGCAGTCGGCCCGGTCTCGACGCGCATTGACCGTGACCACGATGGATACCGGCACGTCCACGGGGCGCACGACGGGGTAGCTCTGGCAATATCCGCCGGTCAGGGAGTTGATGTAGGTGTTGCCGAAGATGGACACGCCGGGGGCGATGTAGAGCCGCATGGCGTCCGCGATCTCCTCGTCATCCCCGCCGATCACAGCAACGGCGATGCGCCCGGCCGGGAGACCGTTGTCGTCCTCTTGGTCGCCGTAGTTCACAAAGACGCGGCTGTAGGTCACGCCCGTGATCCGGGCGACGGCAGCGTTGATGTCCTGCACATCGACGGACCCGCGCCCCTCGTTCGTGATGGCGGCGCGAAGGGCTTCGTCGGGGCGCCCGTTGCGGTACAGGTTGCGCAGGCGGGCCAGCGTGTCGAGCGCAGCGCCTTCCGCCTGATCGGGGTCGTGCGCCTGATAGACGGCCTCGGAAACCTCGTCCACCTCGGTGACCGCATCGGCGAACAGCCCAATCAACTGCCCGGCAGGGGATTGCGGCGACAGGATGATGTCCGCCCCGAACACCTGCCGGAACGACCGCTCCAGTTCAGCCTTGCGGACGGCAAGCGGCTTCCGGGCATAGCCTTCCGGGGTGACGCCATATTCAGCCATTCGGCACCTCGTCGTAAATAGTGGACACGGCGAAGTCATGCAGTGACATGCCCCGCGTCGTGCGGTCGAAGGTCACGGACATGGCCTCGATCTCGGTCACGCCATCGGTGTCGGCGATCTCTGCCTTGACCAATGCCTCCGCTAGCTCGGCGTCGAACTGGCGCCCCAGGAGCCGAGCGAACCACGGCAGGCCGGCGGTCGTGTCAAGAAACCATTCCCCTTCATGCGTGAGGAGCCGCTGGCGGACGTGCTGCCCGACGGCCTCGGCATCCCGAGCCATCGCAAGGTTGCCAGTCGCATCGAGCGCGAGGTCGTTGGTCGCCGGGTCGATGTAAAATCCCAGGTGCATTAGAGGGCCATCCCATCCAATAGGTCAGCGATCCCGAGCACGGTCGCCTTCTGATCGTGGCTCCAAGCGCCGGAAGATGACCCGCTGCCTACGATGGTCTGCGCATTGGCGAGGCTTCGGAGGGCCGCGGCGATCAAGGTGTAGACGTTGCCCTGCGCCCCCTCGATGGCGATCTTGCCGTCCGCGCTTCCCCGGATGCCGTAATCTCCGGTCGGCCCGAAGCGCAGGTGCAGGTTCTTGGTGTCCACATTTGCCAGCGGCTCGGTGAGCGGATCGCCCCCGGAGATGGAGGCCCGGACGTCGCTGAGGTTGAAGCTGCGCGGGTCATCAATCTCGTCGTCCGTGTCGAAGCTCTCCGTCGAGCGCATCGCCGGGGTCAGCGTCACCCGATCCCCCGCCGTGATCGGGAACGTCATGGCTCCCGCCGCACCGCGGGGCATGTCCACCGGCACGTCCATCAGGTCCGGGATCGGCAGGCGGGTGCCGTCATATCGCCGCTTCGATATCAGCGGACGCACGTCCACTGTCCCGCGCTCGGGGTGCCACGCCGTAACCTCGGCGGGAAACGGTCCCCATTGGTCTTCTCGCTCCCCCTGCGCATAGGCGCCTACGCTGTCCCGGAAGGTGTTCGTGTATCTTCCAAGATAACCCATGTCACACCTCTTACCTAAGGTGAGCCCATGTCACCCCATTCTTAATGTCTTTAATTGCCCCGTGGCTAACGTTCAGGTGCCGAGCAATTGCTCGACCGGACATGCTGCCGAACATTGACCGCGCCCATTTCACTTGATCTTCGGTCAACTTAGATTGGCCGCTGCTTTCTCCGTGCGGCATGGTCCCATGCCCCCACCGGTCCAGCGAGTTTTCTGTCGGAGTGGCCCATCTCAAATGGTTTGGGTTCACACAGCCCTCTCTGCCACGCCCGCAGTTGTGTGCCGCCTGATGCGACGGACTCGGTGGCTCGCCATTGGACAATCGGCAAACTACTCGCGCGGCGTACTGCATCCTACCTTCATAGTGGACCTTGGCCCTGCCATCTCGGATACGAATGAAAGGCCAGATGATGCACGCTTCGTCGGTAGAGCCGATCAGTGACTTAAGATACTCCTGTGCTTCACCGCGGGGTCTAAGCGTTCTAGAACCCCCTAACGGGTCGCCGTGCGCTCTCCACATTTGATAGTGTGCGCTGCACCACCCGCGGGCCAGTGCCGGCTTGCTGCACTCTTCGATTGAGCATAAGGGCTTCTCAGCCATGCGTTCCTCCGATCAGAAACGTTTGGTTAGGGCGTGGAGGCGTGTCACCGTCTCCATGCCCGATATTAACACTCTGATTCGACGGAGTGAATCTCTACCTTTCTCCCTCGTCCACCTTGCCGCCTGAAACGGCCTCGCCTTCGATCCGAGCGATGAAGTTGCCGTCCCGGTTGTCCCCCGCGAAGGTGACGGCCGAGACGCGCACGATGTTGTCCTCGCCGGGCACCTCGCAGTGCTCCGACACGATCTGCACCCGGCGGCCGGGCCGGATCTCCGGGTTCAAGAGCACTTCCGCGCTCACGCCGTTGTCCGTAATCGTCGGCACCCCGATTAGCCCCGTCGCCGCGTCGAAGCGCAGGATCGTCCCGATGTAGCCGTCACCGGGGATCATCTCGAAGGTGCCGTTTTGCAGTGACCAGTAGGACCGCGTTGCGCGCCCGAGCCGGTCCATCTCCCGCCGGGCCGGGCCGGCCATGCTGTAGGGCCGGGCGAAGGCCCCACGCGCCTTGTCTGACAGCACCACCTCGCCCGTGGTCACGCCATACTCCTCGAATCGCCCGCGCACGTAGTCGATCACGTCCTGGACTGGAGTGCCGGCCGGGAAGGTCTTCGAGACGTCTGCGCGCCGCAAAGCCCGGTCCCCGTCGCCGCAATCGAGCGTGGTTATGATGTCGCCGTCCTGCTTTTCGTGACGGACTTCCCGGATCTGGCCTGCGAAGATGACGCCCGTCTGATCATCCCCGTCCGGCGGCAGATACCCCGCTTCGAGCCGCACGTCTTCCAGTTCCCGACCCATTGCGTTCCGGTGCCCCTCGCTGAGGTTCCAGATCTGGATCGAGGCGTCATTCGCGGAGGAGGATAGGGATCGCGACACGCTAAACCCGATCTTGAGGTCTTCGCCGCCCCCTTGCCCCGCGTTGATGACCAGCCCGGACGAACCCACCGCCGTGAGCCGAACCTTGCGCAGGTATTGCAGGCTCATGCCTGATAAAGCTCCACGTCACCGGCCGGCAGGGCCGTGCGGTCTGGCTCTGACAGAGGCCCGGTGCGCGCCGCGAAGATCATGCCGATGCCAAATCCGAAAGGCTTGAGCAGATCAACACCGGTCACGATGCGCCGCCCGCGCAAGACCCACCCGTCATCGATCGCGAGGTCGAAGGACCACCGGTCAATCGTCGGGTTGTGCCGCAGCCGCATGGTGATCCGTCGTCCCGCGATGATCATGCTGAATTGCTGGTCCGGATGATCAGAAACGGTGATGCGCTTCATTGCAGGATCCCCGCCAGGATGGACCGATGCCGCTTGGCCTCCGGCGACGGGCCTTCCGTCACCGCATCTTGAAGCGGCGTGTCGCCCCTATGGACCGTGGATGCCGTGCGCGACTGCGTGGGCGTGTCGCTGGCGGCCTTCTCGGCGCTTGGGGTGGATGCCCCGCCAGCCGTCGAAGGCGCCGCTCCTGTGCCCCCCTGAACGGCAAACCGGGATGTCTCGACAAGCAGCGCCTCCTGCAACTGGATCGAGGCGGCGAGGATCAGCGCCGAGCCGGGGTCGCGTGTGACGGACACGTCCTTGATCAGCATCGAGCGATAGACGTCCAGCCCGGTCACGAGCGTGAAGGGCCGGCGGTCCTGCTGGATGCGCTTGATCACCTGCCATGTCGCTTGAGGGAGCGGCAGTGCGCTGTCCAGCGTGATCTTGCGCGGCTTGCGGTAAGCGTGGTCCACCATTGAGGCGCCGGTCTCGACTGGGTTCTCCGTCATCTCCAGCGTGGAGACGTGCTGCTCCGAAACCGTCACCGGGATCGGCAGCACGGCGACGGGGGAGACGATGATTGCGCTCAATTCGCTCCCTCCGATTGGATGCGAGCGGCGGTGCCAACGGCTGACCCGACGGCCTGACCTGTTGCCTCCGCCGCAGCGCGCGGCGCATCTGTCGCCTGGTTGATGGTCTGCTGGATCGTGATCGGCGCCGAGACGTTGTTATTCGTGACTCGGTGATCGTTCATGGTCGACTGGACAGAGCCTGCCCCGAGTTGGTGATTGATCTCTCCGACGCGCTCTTCAAACGCATTGGGCTCCGTGATCTCGATACTGGTGGGGCCTCCACCCTTGCCGCCGCCGTATTTCTTCTTGGACCACTCTACCACCATTAGGTCGAGCTTCTTGCGCATGGCCTCGACATCAAACTCGGGTTGCTGCGGCTTGCTGAGAAGGCCGATGTTGGGGAGAAGATCGAGCGACCTGAAGCGATCTTCCCACCCCTTCGTTGAGTCAAAGAACCCAGTGAGAGACTTCAGCTTCTCACCGAGGCCGTCGGCCGCGGCGTTGATGCCCTCAAGAGCGGCGCGCATGGCCTCTAGAACTTTGTTGGCATTCGCGCCATCCGTTTCGACCAGTCCAGTCCAGCGTTTGAACCAGTCCAAGAATCTACCGAGGACGCTGTCATCGCCGTTCATGTAGGACAGGAAATCCTCAATTGCGGCGAGCACAAAGCTGAGGACTGCCATGGATCGGATGAACGGCGAGAACCAGATAGCTAGGGCCGCGAATGCGCCGGCAAAAGCCTGAAGGCGTGGCCCCCACTCATCATCCGCGAACAAGTCGCGCAGCGTCCCCATGTGCCGCGCCAGCCGCTCGACTGTATCCCGGCCGATATTCACGACTGTGGTGAAGGCGTCCGAGAACCCTTGCGCCCACCGGTCCAGATTGCCCTGCTCGTCCATGCGCTGGATCCAGCCCAGCAGGCTATCGAGTTGCCCCGTGACCACATCGAAGAACCCGGCGTCTGCGATCCGACGCTGAAAGTCCGTCCACGAATCCTGAATGTTGGACACCATGCCGGAGAACGTTCGGCTTTGCTTGTCCATCGCGCCGGAGAAGCGTTCGCCAAAGTTGTCCAGCAGGAAGCGCCGAACGTCCTCACCGTTCTTCTTCACGACCTCCTGGAGTTGCTCGCCGTTCCGCGTATAACTGAACGTCACCTCGTCGCCGGCTTGTTGTGCCGTGATGCCGAACTCTCTCAGGCGCTCGAACTGGAAGGTCGACGCATCCGTAAACGCCTCCACCGCCTGCATGAGCGGCTTGTTCATGGCCGACGCCGTGTCGCCAAGGGTCCGCATGGCGTCGTCAGCAACAGGGTCGATGCCTTGCGACTTGAGGCGCACGAACGCATCAGTCAGGCCCGCGATCTCGTATGGCGTCGTGCGGGCAAACTCCGAGATCCAGTCCATCGACTGTTCTGCCTTCGCCGCGGACCCCTCGATAGTCTCCAGCTGGACGGCAAACCCTTCGAATTGCGCTGCCGTGTTGACCACGGAGCGGCCCATGAAGCCTAGACCGGTCGCTACCGCAGCACCGGCCACAGCCACAGCCCGTCCCGCGACAGTGGCAAAAGTGTTCATCTTTCGGTTAAGGTTGTCCAAACTGGCTTCAAACCGCCGCCGATCTGCTTCGCCGCGCATGTCGTAACCAATAATGGCGATCAGCTCGTCAACGATCATAAGGAGACACCCATGGCTTTAATGAGAACAGCGACCATTGCCGCTTTTTCCTCGTGCATCTTCGGCGCCGCTGCCGCGCAAAACGTTGAAGACTGGCGCACTGAAGCAACCCGTCTTTTCCTCGAAGACAACACGACCTCGGTCGTTGAAGCGATGTTCACGGCAGACCGCAGTTTCTGGATCTCGATGCGGGACAACGGCAGCCGCCGAGATGGCTTTGCAGAGTATGCCTGCATAGCTCTGCACGACTTCGGAATGCCCTACGGGGAAACGGTCATCATCAGCGTGTGGGACGCTTATGCGATGGCTCAGGGCGACTTAGTGAAGATCGGTGAGAACCATTGTGAGTTGCGGCAGCCCGGCTAGCGCTTCCCCCGATCCCGCTTCGCCTTGATCGCCATCGCGTCCCGGACGTCCAGCAACTCGTGGGCGTCCAACACGTTCTCCACCGTGATGAACTCATGCAGGTCGCGCATGGTGTAAATCGGAGGGTCTGCCTGAACCGGACGGTACAGGAACCAGTCGATATTCGGCGCGATCCGCTCGACCTCCGCCGGGCTTAGTGCGCTTTCGCCCCCATGAGGCGGCCGGCCGCGCCTGCGGGAAAAAAAGCCCCGAGGGCCTCCTTCAGGACGAAGCCGATCAGCGGGTAGAGGTCCGCCGGGCGCTCCGTCATGTCGCCCTCGAAGTCGGTTGTGGTCCAGTCGCCGGAGGGCGCTTTCCACTCGGACTTGGCAACGATCTCGCCAGCCAGCTGCACCACTGCGTCGGGATCGCACCGCTCGAACGCCATGCCAACCGCCGACATGACCGCAGCGTTCGCCTTCGCCTTGACGTCCATATCGTCCGAGACGCCAGCCGCGACGGCGAGAACCATGTCCTCCAGGCCCGGCCCCAGCATCTTGCCGATGCGAACCTTCATCCGCAGAGCCTCAGGCGCCGTCACCCGACCTACGCGGTACGTCGTGTTGTTGATCCGCTTTTCGGCCATTAGCGGGCCTCATTCGGGATGCTGGGGGCATAGTCGCCGGCCACGATGACCCACTCGCGCACGGTGGCGTTCTGGCCCTTCTGGACGGTAGGCGCCTGCTCGATCCAGCACCCCGTCGCGGAGCCGCCCTCGCCCGAGCCGATGTCCTTGAACGACAGCGGGAACGCCCGGCGCACCCCCGCGCTGGACTGCACGTCCTTCTCCATCAGCTGCCGGTGCGTCGGCGACGTGTGCATCAGCCTCAGGGTGAAGCGCGCGGCTTTGTTCGTGGACCCGGAAAAGATGCTGTCCCCGCTGGCACCCACGCGCATCTCGCCGCGGTTCGCCATCGGCGCGACCTCGAAGGCGTTGTCTCCCTCGTCCATGCCTCGCACGGTGCGACCATCGAGGGTGATCGACACTTGGTCGAACGAATAGGCTGTGTGAAGTCCGGCCATGTCCTAGCCCTCCTTAATATGAGATCGAAAATTCAACGCTGGCGAAGTGCACAGCGCCGGCATACCGGAAGCCCACTTCGATGGTCGGGAACACGCGGGCCTGCCGCTGCGCTGCGTCGATGTCGGCGATCTCGGGCGCGGTGATCGTGTACGGCGCCAGGAACTCCCCGTTTTCGTCGTCGTAGACGCGGGCGATGTGGCCGCTCTGCTGAGCCTGGAGCATCACTTCGCGGATGGCGCTCGTCAGCATGGCGATGCCGAGGTCGTCATAGGGCACGACGTCGTTGTTCGCGAAGACGGACAGGATCTTCTCCCGCCCGCGCGCCGCCAGCCAGTACCGGAAGTGCACCTCATCGATGAAGGTGTTCGGCGTCAGGGTCATGCCGGTTTGCAGCTGAGGCAGCTCGCCGATCTCGACATAGACGTTCGCGCAATGCCCGTTGGCATCGTCTGCGCCCACGCCGGCGGTCAGACCGGTGATCGCGTTGAAGTCGCTGACGGGGATGTTCTCGGGTGTGATGAGACGCAGGCGCTTGAAGGCCGCGGTATAGTGGCTGTCCGCCTGATCGAGGCTCCGCGCCGCCAGCGTGGCCGCGAGCGCCATGTCGGGATACTCGGCGGCGGTGGACGAGTAGACGACGGCGGTGTTGATCACCTGATCCTTGTTCACCGCTGCGATGTTCGTGGCGTCGGCGCTGTCCTTCAGGTTCGGATCGTTGGACGCGATGACAGCGATGCGCTCCTCGGTCTCCGTCCAGTCGATCAGACCTTGCAGCGCAGCGGTATCGCGCAGCGTGGCCTCGGGGACGGCCCAGAACCAGTTTGCGTCGTAGTCGCGGATCGCATCCAGTTCGTCGGAGAGGCCGGCGGCGTCGATATCCGTGGGGTCGTAGTAGGCCACTTTGATCTGCGACGGGCGCGGGTTCTGGGAGAACGCGAACTGAGCGGCCTTGTAGAAGGCGTCAGCGGCGTCCCAGTCGTTCGCGACCTCAGGCATGGAACCATAGGCGCGCGTCCGGATGTCGGACGTCAGTTTTCCGGCCTTGGTGACCGACGTGAGAAACAGCGGAATGCCGAAGCCGCGGCGCGGCGGAAAGCGGTCATTGGCCCTGACGGTGACGTTCACCACCAGGCTTGCGGGAAGGGTCATGGGCTTGCCTCGAAGTTGATGGCGGGAACGGTTGCCTCGGCTACTTCGCCGGGACGGCTCTCACGGTGGATGCCGTGACAGATCACGCGGACAGAGGCGCGGGGCTCCCATCCGGTCTGGATTTTCTCGGGCACGAACTGAGCGCGCCCGACCTCATGCAGGCGGTAGGGCGCGAGGCTCTCCGTCGCGCGGGGCAGGTGCTTTACGCCAGAGAGCGGCGCGAGGAGTGCCATCGGGTCCGGGCCGTAAGCCTGCACTGTCACACGCCACTCGACGTCATGGACGGCCTCGACAATCGGCGCCCCGTCCGCCTCGCCGTAGATGACGTCACGCGGGGTCTGGGACAGGATCAGGCGATCCGTGATGTTGCTGGTCAGGTACGGTAGGTCAGGCCGATGCCCCGACTGGTACGCCTTGATGACGGTCACCCCAAGCAAAGGCCCAAGCCACCGATTGAATGTGTCGTGAAAGCTCACTTCGCGAGCCCCAAGAGTGCCTTGCGATGCGTCCGCCACGGCGCGACGGACAGCACCCGGAAGGGTTTCCCCTTGAACTCCGCGGCCCCGGTGACCGTGTCGTCCTCTGTGATGTCCTCACGGGTCCACAGGCTGAACTCTGCCTCTTCGCGTACGCCCTCCGGCGCGTCTCGAAGATCCTTGTCGCTGGCCGGCTGGACGGCCGCCAGAATGGTCTCGGAGGCTGCGGTTCCGGGGAGGTAATCGCCCGCATCGTTGTACGTGCCGCGCACCTGTCGGGAGCGCGTGACAGGCTGGGCGAAATGCTCGATTGCTGCGCTCATCGGTCAACCTTGAATGTGACGGAGTTGCGCATCCGCCCGCTATCAACGAGGGGGTTTTCAGACCCCTTTTGCCGGATGGTCGAAGGTGCGTTAGCCGGGGTGCTAAGCTCTTCTATCTCGTTGCTGATGTCGGCGGCCGCGCGGTTCCCCAGCAACTGCATCACGGTCGACATGCTGGTCTCGCCGCGGAGGATCTTGCGAGCGCTGCGCCTCATGGCGTCCCGGTACTTGTCCCGGTTGTCGCGCATGGCGTTGTCGAGGAACGGACGTTCGGGGATGGTGCGCGTGCCGAAGTGGTTCCAGATCGCGATATCCATGATGTCGCCGGGCGCCGTGCCCGCCGGGAACCCCACCTTCACCCGCGACGGGCCAGTGGGCGCCTTGGGGATGCGCCGGTGGCGGGTCCGTTTCACCTGTACCTTGAACATCGCTCAGACCGCGAAGACCGAGCCGGCGAAGAGGCGGCGCTTGATCTGCATGTAGCGACGCCCGTAGGGAGTGGCCGTGAAGTCCCGCCCGACCTGATAGGCGACCACACCGCCGCCGGATGGACCCCAAGTCGTGGTCTCATTCCCAACGGTGACCGACGTCACCTTTCCCTTGCCCTTTGCCGTGTCTTCCCGTTCCTTACCGCCTTCCTCCGCGAGGATGTGCGCGGCGAGGTAGAGGGTCGCCGTCTTGCGATACTCCCCCCATGCCTCACCCACCTCCAGCACGGCCTCATTGACCACAGCGGTGAGAAGGCTCGCGCAAATCCCCTCGAACTCAGGGAACCGGTCGATCAGGTCGCCGGCAGTCGGCATCACGTAGGCCATGGCTTACCTCGTCCTGACGTTGCCAGAATAGAAGCCCGAAAACGATCCGGTGACCGTGCCGGCCGTGACCTCCAGCCGCATGACCAGATCTCCAACCTGCGGCGTCACCTGCCCATAAGGCGACGGCAGTGTCGTGCCCGTGTTCAGCGCCGTGGTGGTGACCTCTACGGACGTGCCTACGCGGGTCAGGTTGCCGCCCTCCTGCCCCAGCTTGATCGGCACGGGGTAGGTCCGATCCCGCGCTACGCGGCGCTCGTCTGTGTTGTCGAACGTGACACCTTGGAAGAAGGCGACGTCTGCGTCCGTTCCATCGACCCGTGTCACGACCCCGATCAGCAGGCTTCCGGCCCCCGTCGAATTACGGCTGACTTCGAAAGACGAGCTGTAGAGGTCCACGCGCCCGACATCGGAATGCGGGAAGGTGGCACGGTCGGACAGGTCAACGATGACAGCCCATTGCGTCGTCGTGGCCCCCGCTGCTTGGTACGCCACGAGAACCGGCTCGTCTCGATCAGACTTTTCGAACGGGTAGAGACCCGCCCCCGTGGCCGTCAGCAGTTGGAAGGAGCCCTGCGCGGTGTCGCCGTTCACATAGCGAACGCGATGCGCACGTCCCGGCAACTTCACGTAGGAGTGGAACCGAGACTCGCCGTTCCAAACCGAGTGCGGGATGGACGTGATCACCGTTGACCCGTCGTCCAGCGAGAACTCAACATAAAGCGTGCCGGGCTGGTCAGCCTGGGCGCTGAAAGCAATGTGCGGATCGTTGTTCGTGACCCAGGAGCCCACGTACTCTTCGCCAGCGCCCAAGGGGGTTAGCGTCGAGTTTAGCTGATCCTGCGAGCCACTAGCACCGAATACGGCAGGGGTGCCATCGGTCCCGAACACAGTGACCGGGGCGGCCTCCCGGACAAATCCGTTATCGCCCTCAATGGAGGGGAGCACGTCCTGTGCGTAGGACGGGATTGCGAGGGCCACGCATATCGCTGCCAGTCGGAAGATCTTGGCGATCATGGTGTAGCCTCCTGCCTAGGGAATTGGGTGGCGGCCCCGGAGGGCCACCGCCGGGTCACTCGGGCTTGTTCGCCGCGACAAACGCCGCCTTGTCAGCTTCGGACATGCCGTCGAACTCCGGCACGTCATCGGCACGCATGGACTTGGTGACCTCTTGGTCGCCGTCCATGACGACGAACCACCCGCGCCCCTTGTCCACGACGCGGAGGCCGGTTCCTTGGGGCTCATCAGCCGCCTCGCCCTCACTGATCACCAGCCCGGATGCGGAGAGCTTCCTGCGGTACTCTTCGGACCACCCTGAGCCATCGACATCAGCGGCGGCGCCCGGCTTGATGACCGTCAGCCCGCCGGCCTCACGCACCGCCTTGGAGCGATGCGTGGGGTTCTCGACGTTCATCCGGGTCATGTGCGGGTCGCCTTTCGAAGAACACGAGGCTGGCTGCATACGTGCAAGGGGTAGCTGTAGATCTCGCCCTTCGTCCACATGTTGCGCTCACGGTCGGGAACGTTCATCGCGTAGACGCGCTGTCCGGGGGTGCCGACGAAATCGAGGGTTTCGAGGGGCGCATAGGCCACCTTGAACACGTCGCGCGCGCCCACCGGGAAGAACTTCGCCTCGTCGGTCGGCACCGCCACCGTCGAGTTGTCGTCCGTGCCCTGGTAGTTGTGGAACGTGATGCCCCCCACCCGGAAGCTCTCGAAGATGGCGCCCTGAGCCGCTTGCAGGTCGCGCGCCGCGGCTTGGTTCAGGTAGAACTTCTCGACGCTCGGGTGCGAGACGAGCTGATCATAGAACGCATCACCGCAGATAGCATGGATCGACGCGCCGGCGAGATTGCCCTTTGCGGAGCGGGCCATGCCGCGGGCGATCTCCTTGCACTTGGCGTGCACGTCGGTGGTCGCCTGATCCAGCTCGAACGAAATCGCGGCGGGGATCGCCTCGTTGAACTCGGTCGAATAGTCGTAGATGACCGTGGACCCGTCCGCATCGAGGAGAACGCCCTGGAGAGCGCCGAGCCGGTGGAACTCGTGGGTCAGCTCCATATCGGCGTTGATGCGGTCCATGCGGCGCATGTACTCGCGCTGCACCTGCATCAGCTCGGTTTCCGAGCCGAACGCGCGGATCCCATCCAGCTCGTGCGCGTAGAGCGTGAACCGCTTGGCGAGGCGCGTGGTCCGCAGCGACACCGCGTCCCGGTCTTCACGATCCAGGATGTCGGGCGGGGCGCCATCGGCAGACGTCGGGATGAGCGTCAGTCCGCCTTCGATGCGATCCACAAAGATGTTGCGGGTGCGCACGGGCTCGGGCGTGAACAGCCCGAGGGAACCGAGAAGCTGCGGCACGTAGGGGCGCCGCTCGATTGCTCCGGACAGCGAGGTCGTGCTGAACGCGGAGTTGCCAAAGATGTCCATGGTGGCCATGTCTGAGCCCTCCTATCAGCGGACGATGATGCCGAGCGCGGCGAGTGCGGCGTTCGACGTGGTGATCTGGCCGGCGTCGGCGCCGTCCTCGTAGGTCAGGTCATCCCCGTTCACCTCCGCATCCCGCGCCGTGATGGTGCGGGTCACGTCGATGGCGGATCCCGTGGTGTTGACCGCCGGGAACATGAGGATGCCGGATTCGTCCTCGGCGCCCGTGGTGAGCGCGGCGTTGTGGCGGACGAACTTGCCCGAGGCGGTCAGCTTGCCGAGGATGGTCCCGGGAACGAGCGTGGTGTTCGCGGGCACGGTCACGACGACCTCATCGCGGGAGCGCCAGTCGTTCGCCTCGGACACGAGGTAGTCGGCCGCGCGGCGACCTTCGGTGAGAATGGCCATGCTCAGGCCTCCTTCTTCTCGTCCAGGAAGCCCCAGGCGTCCGTGGTGTTGATCTTCACGCCGCCCGCAGCGGCATCACGCAGGGTGTCAGGACCCTTGCCAGCGGCCTCAGCGGCGAAGTCGAACGCCGCGGCGATGTAGGCCTCGGACTTGTCCTTCATGCTGTCAGCGCCGCGCACGGCTTCGACGGCGGCCTTGCGGATCTCGGCATCGGAGAGACCGGAAACCTCGACCTTCGGCGCGATCTTGCGGGCGGTGTCGATCAGGGCGGCGCGATCCTGAACACGCTTGTCGAGGTCAGCGTCGGAAAGCACCTGCTTCTTCAGGTCGGCGATCTCGCCGTCCTTTTTCGCAAGCTCGGCGTCCTTTGTGGCGAGGGCGGCGTCATGCGCTGCCTGTGCGTCGGTCAGGGCCTTGTCCTTGTCCGCGATGGTGCCTTGCAGCTTTTCGAGCGCCTGCGCGCCTGCGTCGGTCGTCACGACGGAAAGGCCGTCGATCAGGACCGTGCGATTGGCTTCAGCCATATCGTCGTCCTTTCGGTCGTTTGTGATGATGGGATCGAGGCCCCAGTTGCGCGCAGCGTCTCCTATGCGCGTGTTGCCCGCCCGAGGGTTGTTGTCGGGCAGATACGCGACGTGATTGAACCGAAGCGGCCCAGTCTGCCGGTATTGATAAGCCTCGCCTCCAGGGGCGAGGCCTTCGTCCTTTGTGATGCCGACCGTGTAGCCTGCGGACAGCGCGCGTGCGCCGCGCTCCACTTCCACGGCAGCGGCCTCATCCATGATGGCCATGCTGGCGACGACGTGCTCGCCGTCTCGCACCACCCTGCCGCCGACCGCGCCGACAGCAAGATCCTTCCACGTCTTCGCCGACACGCCCTCCGGGGGGTGCCCCCGTGTCACTGGGCGGCCCGCAAGGGACGACATGCTCGCCTCATCGAACACCACGTCCGGATCGCGATAAACTCCGAACACCCTGCCAGCGTCATCGCCGGTCAGGCCGATCTCTGCGCCGTAGTATTGCTGAACGTTCCCGGCGCGAGACACTCGGGCCTCCGCCACAAGGTAGCCATCCCGCGAACGCGAAAGGCCCGACGCATCAAGCGTCAGGCTGTCTTTGATTTGCATGTAAGAACTCCGCTCTTAACCGAGCTTTATCGCCTCTTCGGCGCTCATCCCTTTGCGCAGACGATAGTTCAGCCGCTGCCGTGGGACATCGTATTTCTCAGCAATCTGCGCGGCGGTAAGGTCTTCACCAAAAACGCGGTGCTTAGGCCTGCGGTCTTCGACGGGGCGCGTCGTAGCGTCTTTCATGCTCCACCCCGCCTTCAGGCGAACAGCGAGTGTAGCGGGGGACATTCGCGCCTTGTGAGCGATCTCGGCTATCACTTTGTTGCCGATCTTAGTGGTATTGCGCCGATTCCACGCCTGGGCTTTTGCGGTTGCCCATCTCACGTTGCCGGGCTCATAGTTTCCGTCGTTGTCAATCCGGTCCAGAGAGTGCTCTGCGGTTGGCTTGGCGCCAATATCGTCAAGAAACGCCTCAAAGCTGTCGAACCAGCGGTCACAGACATCTATCCCCCGGCCACCATAAGCTTCGTAGTTGTGAGCCCTAGGGTTTCTGCACCTCTGCTTCATTGAGCGCCACGCCTTGTACTCGGGCGATGAGCTTTGCCCGTGGCGCAGATTTGTGACCCTATTCTTGCTCAGCGCTGCACACCCTTTGCAGCACGTTGACCGCCCAGTACGCAGCTTAGCCGCGCTGACGTCTTTTACGACACCACAGTCGCACAAGCACTTGACCATCCTGTCTTTCGGGTCTTTGGCCCCATCACCTAGAACGGTGTAGTTGCCAAACCTCTTTCGGCCGCACAAAAGATCATCTAAGGGCTTTTTAGCCATCGGGCGCTCCTATCGCTCGCTATGGTCAGAGCCGTCGCGGTGTTACCAGCACCCCGGCGGCTCGGTTATTCTACCCTATTCGATTCCCGTGTGCTACCTGTGCCGGATGACCGACGATCAGTTCCGCCAGCTACGGCAGTTGCTCCTCGACCTGCGCGCGGAACAGGCGGCGCTGCGGCTCAAGGTGGACAAGCTGTCCGAGGACTGCCTGCGGTTTCATCAATTCCAGATGAATGCGCTGTCCAACGGCCCGGTCCCGGTCGATATGCCGGATGAACTTAAGGACATCTTTGGGGCCTAGCCCCTTTTATGCGCGGCGGCGAAAGCTTCCCGAGCGGTCTTCTCTCGATACTCTCGCTCCAAGACCTCTTCACACGCCATTTCACCGGCAATAAGCCCTGCGAAGGCGTCCGCCGGCACCCCCGTGTGCCGACATGCGAGGGCGGCAAGGCGAGCCAAAGCTCGAACCGCATCCACGCCATGCGCCCCTGAATCCTTCAGTACGCGCCCCAAGTCTTGGTAAAGCTGCTCTTCCATAGTCAAAACTCCACAATCGGATCGGCTCTGCACCGGCACCTGACTGGCTGGCCCGGAGGCAACCCCTGCTCCGCGCCGGTCGGCTGACCCCAGCGGTATTCCTTGCCGCGCAAGCTTTGGTGGAGAGACCGAACGCGCTCGTCTGCGCTGGTCTTCCAGATGTACTTCGTGATCCCGGCCTGCTGTTGACGCAGCCGGTTCAGGTCGCTGTTGAACTTGCTTATCTGATCCTGCGCGATCAGCTCGGCCCGGCTGTTGGTGACCGAGAACGCGTTCTGAAGCTGCGCCCGAACCTCTTTCAAAGATGTACCGTTCGTACCGGCGGTGTAGACGATCTGCTCCACCCGGTTCACCGCGTCCTCTCCGAGCGACGTGATCAGCGCCACGTTGCGCGACAGGGCCGTCTCGATGGCCTCAACCAGGTCTTCTTCTCGGACCACCGCGGCAAGATCGATCCCCAGCGTGCGGCGCGCGTCCTCGCGAAAGCGCTCCGTGTGCCGCTTGGCGTCGAGCCGCAGGATGTTCTCCACCATCCGGGCTGCCTCTGACGAAAGCTGCCGCTGCACCGTCCTCAGTCGGCGGAACCAACTATCGCCCGGCGCATCCGTCGTCAGCCCCCTGTCACGGCGTAGCTCAGCGATGACGCTGTCGCGCGTCTCCTTGGCCATGCCCTGCAAAATCGCCGTCAGCGCCTTCCTGTAGGCCACCACGGACCCGGCACGCTCCTCGATCCCAGTCAGCACCGCCCGCGTGCCCTTGGGGCGCTGTGCGAGGCTGGAGAGGCTGTAGGGGGTCACGGATCAGCGCGTGACGTGCTTGACGGCCCACATGACCGCCTGCTCTGCGTTGGCCCTCGCCAGAGACATTTCACGGCTCTGGCCTACTTCGTCGCACTTGGCGAGAAATGCGGCGCCGAGGTCTTTGATTTCGACCATCTGCCGTTTCTCTGCGTCGGACAGCACACGATACTGATGCCGGACGGCATTGTTGGCTGTGCGGTCGTCGTCGGCGCTGTTAACGTGATTTTCCATCTTAAACCTCTTTCAATTTCCCTGACCAATTCTCACTGATCGGCTCGAAAATTTCAGGCCCAAGCAGGATGCGCCCCCGATAAGGCTCAACGTCGGCAATGTCCGGAGCCTCCGGGTCATAGCTGATCGTGATGTGAGGTTGATACTCCGGATGGTCCCACGTCGCTCCGGCGTCCTTCATATCCTCGTGCCGCCACGACAGGCGCGAAGATGCGAACGTCAGCACCTTGGCCTCCCCGTTAGCGCCGAACGCCTCCATGATGCGAGGCCCGCCGGGGGGTATCTCAAACTCGGCACCGCCGTACTCCTCACCCATCTTCATCCAGTCCACAGGCGCGCGGCTGTAAGTGATGGTCACGTGCATGTCGTCGGCGGCCAGCGTGGTCTTGAATCCCTGGCTCTTCGCCCAGGCGATGATCTCACTCGCGTTCAAGACGTCGCGGCGGACGTAGAGCGGCCGCGGCGCAGCATCGGTAGCAACCTGCTCCCCATCGCCACCCTCGCCAGCGCCGAACCCGAAGTCTACGTCCCCGGTCTCTTCCATCGCCGCCTCAAGGCCCGGCGCAACGCCTGCCTCGATCAGCGCGTTGGACATCGCCAGCCGGCCTTCCATCTGCGTGAGGTAGCCCATGCGGCTGATCCGCTCCCACGCCGACGTGAGCTTGTCGGCGATCTCCGCCTTCTCCTTGTCCGTGACCTGACGCAGGGGCGGCCAGAGGTAGTGAAGACCTTCCGGCCATGCGCCGAGGGCGGAGCGGACCAGCGCGGTATCGAGCCGGGAGGATGCCTCCTGCACCTCGTCGCGTATCGCATCGAGACGGTCGAAGTAGACCCGCTCATCGCCGTCGCCTGTGCTGTTCATCCCCGCGGGGGACCGGCCCAGAAGTCGCGTTGCCGGGATCTGCGTTGCGCCGCTGGCAACCTGTAGGGCCTCGCGAAGGAGGTCGGGGACAGACCCGAAGCTAATGGCCTTCCGCTCGTAAGTCTCGTCCTTGTCGTGGACCAGCATCTTGGCCGTGGACTTGCCCTGGCGCATGAGCGTGAGGCGCTTGAGGACGATATCCTCTTGACCGCTCGCGACGGCGTTCATCAGGCCATCGACGCCAATGGCGTCCACGTTGGCCTCGTGCAGCATCTCAGCGACGTTCGCGATGGCGCTGTCCGCGTCCCGGATGGCCGACAGACGGCACTCCAGAACGCTATCCCCCCAGACGGCCTGCGTCCCGAGCGCGTCCTCATCAAGCACCGGGTCGCCCTCGAAGAACACGAGCCGCGACGGGTGGACGTTCAGAAGCCGCCGCGACGACGCGATGCGCCACATGCGCGGGCGCCCGTAGCCGTCCACGAGCACGTCGTCCTCGATCTGGTCCCATGACAGTTCACGCCGCCCGAACACGATCAGCTTGCGGATCCGGCCCCGCCCGATGGTGTCCACGTCGAGCGGCTCTTCCGTGTCCTCGCCTGTGTCGATGAAGATGGCAGACCCGCCGTCTAGCCGGGCCTTCTTCTGAGCCCGGACGATGGCGCCCTTCCACCCCAAGCGCTTCTCTTCCGCCTCGATGGTGTTAATCTGGTCGGCATCCCCTTGCCAACTCCGGCCCGGCCCGAGCGCATCATTCACCGGCATATCCACGCAGGCCCGCGCCAGCCAGGACGACCGATAGGCCGCTGCGACAACAGTCAGGTCCGTGGGCTGGAACTGGTATGAGCCAGCTGCCGACTTCGTGCCGATCAGCCCGAGGCCAGTCGCGAAGTTGACCAGCCCGTCCGTGATAAAGCTCACTTGCCGCCCCGAATGCGCTTCAGGAGCGCCTTGAGAGCTTCCCGTCGCTGCTCACACGCCTTGCACATCACATCACCCACTTTCGTATGTCTGCGCCGCCGGCCTGGATCAGCGGGTTCACGGCATATCGGATCGCGTCGACGTAGTGGTTGTGCGCGTCCACGACCTGAGGGAGCACATCGCCGGTCAGCTTGTCCGTCTTGTAGCTGTAGAGCCGCAGCTCCTGCGCCGTTGCCCGGCATTCCGGGTGGACGACGATCTCTTTGTAGGACTTCAGATGAGCGATGCCGTCCTCAACACTGCCCTGCCATTTCTTCACGCCCTCGATGCGGCCCAGGCCATGCCGCTTGAGGTAGCTAATGCTCTCCGGCCGGGCGCTGTCTGCGCGCGACACGTGCCGCTCGATTCCGGGCATCGCGTCGATGAGGGTCGGCGCGGTGTGGTCCAACTCCAGACCCACCTTCCCGACCTCGCGCCGCACCCAGAGCCGACTATCCGCCACCCAGACCTCAACCGCCGTGGTCGGGTCTTGCGCGAAGCCGAAGTCCACTCCGTAGTATGGGCCGTTCCAGTCTGCCCCCGGCTCGAATGACCTGACCTGCCACTTGCCGCTGAACACCTGAGAAGCGCTGTTGCGAAGATAGTCGCCTTCCCACACATGGGCGTAGGTCGCGGGGTCTAGGCGCTCCTGCTCCCGCTTGCGCAGCGCATCCATCAGCGGCGGGAAGAACGGGTTGTCCGACCAGTTGACGTGACGCCCGATGCCGTTCTGCGGCGGGTTGCGAATGAACCGCTGATCGACCGGGCTGTTCTCCATCCGGCCGTTCCAGATCGACCACAGCTCCGACTTGGGCTTTCGGAACACCGTGGCCTCGAGAGCGAGCCACGAGACCTCCGGGACGTCCTCCGCCTCTTCCACGATGGTCAGGTCGATGCCGGCGAGCGACTTGATCGACTGCGCATTCCGGCGGAGACCCCGGAAGATGAACTGCGTACCGTTCCGGCCCCTCAGGTAATCGACGCCGACGTCATACGCCGCCTCTAGCCACGGCTCTGATGCAATCGCCGCCTTCAGTTCCGCGTGGAAGCTCTCCGGGATGCTGGCCTGGAACTCCCTCGCGCAGAGGATGCGCAAAGGCTCGACCATCCCCCAGATCGCCGCCACCTTGGCAGCCCCGAACGACTTCCCCGAGCCACGCCCGCCTGTCAGCCACCGATACTGGTAAGAGCCTCGGGGCTTGGCAAAGACCGTTGCGACCTTCTTCGGAAGCTCAACCCTCGCTGTCGTCGCCATCGACGCCAATGAACTGAATCGTCGTAGGCGGTGGGGTTATGCTCCCGTCGCTCGACTTGTGATCGACACTCGCCAGCTTGGCATGAACGTAAGGCGCCGCCTTGTGGGCCGCGTCCACTCGCTCTGCCCGCTCTGCCGTCTCGTCTCGCATCACCTGCAAGAGGTAATCCAGCGGCGTCAGGCCGCTTTCCTTCACGGCCTTGCGCTGCGCCTGGGTCGCCTTGTTGGCTACACCCTTTGGCCGTCCAGCGCCCGTGCGCTTTCCGCCTCGGGGCATATTGATTTCCTCTGATTTTATTTCAGTCCGCGCCCTCTCCTCATTCCCCGCATTCAACCGCCCCGGATGGGGCGCCGCTGGACGGAGTTGGCGCAGACGCGCATGAGGAGCGTCCCGGCGGCGCGGGAGGCCGGGGGTAGGAACCAGCGGGATGAAACTCGGTGTCTCGGGGTAGCGGCGGGGCCGGCACGGTCTCGACCAAGGCGCGCGCTAGGTCCCGGAGGATGCGGCGCTTGATGCGGTGCAGGCCGTGAAAGGTCATGGGGTCACCTTGGACCGGAAGCCGAGGCGGCCTTGGGGGGTGCTCCAACACCTTACCAAGGCCGCCTCGGTTCGGAGCGCAACCCAGGTAGAGGCCACGTCGCTCCGTAGATGCGAGGAGGCAATTTCCCTCACCTCGCGCGCGATGATACCCATCTACCCGATTTAGCATGTCGGGTCAACCCCTTGTGTCAAGCGGGGGCAAAAACACCAGAGCGCCCCCGTTTTGTTCTTCCGAAGCCTAGCCTGAGATGCACGAAAGCCCGCTCACTGAACGAGCGGGCTCCGGCATCGGGGCAACTTACGCTGCGACCAAAGATGATTCATAGTACGCTAAACGGGCACAAAGGCCCACCCAAGCAATCCAGCTTGTCTCCTCCATCTTATCGGTGGATTGGCGCGATATTGGGCCTCCACTACTCGCCGGTCAAGGGCTCGCCGTTTTGTTTTCAAGACAACTCCAGCGCGTCCGCCAGCCCATCCAGCCCGGCGCCTAACCGCTCCATGTAGACATTGCGCCGGTAGCCCGGCATTGCCGACAGGGCGCGGTCGTCGCAGGCAACGTGGAGCACGAAGGCCCGGTACTTGGCCGGGACGAGGCGGACCACGCGATGATAGGCGCTGACACGGTCGATCTGTATGGCGATATGCGCGTCCGGCTTGGGGCTGGTGTCCACCTGCACAGCCTTGATGGCGGGGGCGGTGCGAAGATTGCGCTCCCATGCGTTGAGAAGCACCTGTGCGGCCTTGCCTTGCCTCTCGGTAAGCCACCCCTGCCGAACGTAGTGCTCTGCCATGCTGCACCGCCTCGCGCGCTTCACGCCGTTCGGGCTGGTGACCTTCTTCCCGGTGCGCTCGTCAAAGTGCTCCACCGGCTCCACGACCTTGAGGTGGCGCTGTGCCGCGGTGTTCGGCCCCATGTCCCAGGGGGTCGCCGGCGCTGAGGGCTGGCGCTTGGCCTTGCGCTTGGTCTTAGCCATGGGTGGGGGCCTCTCTGTTCTGAAGGTCCATCATTGTGCCATCACCAACCTGACGGCCCATGCGGCGACGAACATCGAGGCGATGAACATGGCCGCTGATCTGTTCATAAGACGATGCGCTTGCCTCAGCCGCTCCAGCGACGTGCGGTCCTGCTCGGCGCTCTGCTCGATGTGCTTGAGCAGTCGCAGCCAACCTCGGCGGCTTTCTGCGGATGCCGGTGAAAGCGCGACCCGCAGCCGCATTTCATCGAGGTCTTTCTTCAGGTCTGTATCGACCATGCTAGCCGCCCTCCTGTGGGGAGAGGATGGCGTACGTCTCTCGCGTCATCACGGCGGACAGGAAGTCCAACGCCCGGCGAAGCGCTTCCTCGTCATAATCGGAGAATGACGTATCAAGGCCATGTTCTGCTGCCATCGACACCGAAGCCGCGGTCTCCCAGAGCTTCAGTGCATCTGTCCGGAGGCGCGCGTTCTCCGCCTCTAGGGCTTCGATGTGGTCGGCAGCTTTCTCCATCGCTTGGAAGCGGTCGAGGAACCGCCTCCGCTCCTCAGTATTGTTCCTCGAATAGTCATCGTTCATCATGGTCGCCATCGCGTGGCGCAGGCGCTTCGCCAGATCACTCATCGCCCTGCCCTCCCGTGTGGGAGCGGATGGCGGCGGCAATAGTTGCTTTAGGCGCGAGCGTTCCCGACACATCGGTGTTCTCGGCCATCCGCGCGCACCGCTCCCGCTCCGCCTCCACCGCCTCCGCTATGCGGCGGTCCACGAGGTCGGCGCGGACGTAGCCCTGTGACGACATTCCAGGGCCAGCGGCTCCCTTATCGCAATGCCACCACCCCTCGAAAGGATGCGCAGGGTCAGCCGCCGCCCAATGGTGCGCCCAAATCCGCTCCGGTGCTGTGGCGTCGGTACGAGAGAGCTCACCCGGGAAAACTGCACACCCGGGGTTTTGCATTGCCAATTCTATATCGCGGGGATTTTGGGTCTTGCTCCACCACCCTCGAATTTCATGCTTTGTCACTCCGGCCGCCTTGACGACCTGGTCTTGGGTTCCGGCGACGACGCACCGAACTTGCTTGCCGCCTTTGAATACGAGGCCACGCCATACATTAGGCTTGCGCGTCATCCCCTGCCCTCCTGTCTCCGCGCCCGCTTCCGGGCCGCTGCCTTGAACTTCGCCTGCCGGCCCGCGATCACGCCGTGCCTCACGCCGACGGCGCGGTCCTTCCAGTGCCCCAGATCGAAGGGTAGGCCGCTCTGCCCTCTCGGGATGCGCTGGACGGCGTCCTCGGGATATGCGGCGATGGCGGTGCGCTCTTCGTGGGTGAGGCTCATCGCTTGGCCCTCGCGTAGACGGTGATGAACACGTTCTTGCTGTACTCACGCTCCGAGGAGACGGCGCGGCCATCGCTGACCAGCCGCACCAAAACCGTCCTCGCCGTGCCTCGGTTGCGACCGATGATGCGGGCCACCTCCCTGACGGACAGGGGCTCGGAGGCAGCCTCCAGCGCCTGCAAGGCCCGGCGGATGGACTTGGACTCGCTGGCTCGGCGGACGGTGCTGGGCCACCCCCGGAAGCGAAACTCGCTCGGGATGCCGGCCATCCATTTCTTGCGTAGGTCGTCCTCGTCTTTGGCGGTGATTATCATTGGTGAACCCCCTACTTCACAAACTTGTCGAGCATGTCGGATGCTTTAACCCGGGCATTTGCTGCACGACGCCGGAGTTTTTCGGCTGCGCTCTCCATCTGGCCCGCCTGCGCATCCATCTCGGCGGCGCTGGACATCATCTCGGCGTAGGCGTCGTAGGCTGCTAACTCCTGATCTTCGGTCATGATCAGAGCCTCCGGTCACAGGCGAACGGGATCTCGTCATCGAAGTCCTGCCCGCCGCCGGGCGCCCCGCCGCTGCCGTAGCCTCCCCCGCCGTAGCCGCCGGACTGCTGGCCGCCGCGGTCGTCGGAGCGGTCGCCATCGCCTGATCCGCCGCCACTCGGGCCGTCCAGCATGGTCAGCGTGCTCGCGAAGGGCCGCAGCACTACCTCCGTCGAATAGCGGTCGGCGCCGGACTGATCCTGCCACTTCCGCGTCTCGAGCTGGCCCTCGATATAGACCTTGGACCCCTTGCGCAGGTACTGCTCGGCGATGCGCGCGAGCGGCTCCGAGAAGATCGCCACGGAATGCCATTCGGTCCGCTCACGGCGCTCGCCTGTGTTCTTGTCCTTCCAGGTCTCAGACGTGGCGATCCGCAGGTTGCAGACCTTGCCACCGTTCTGAAACGTGCGGACCTCGGGGTCACGGCCCAGATTTCCAATCAGAATTACCTTGTTCACGGATCCGGCCATCAGTTGGCTCCTTTTTTCGGCTTAAACGCCGCGTTGCTTTCGTATTTCCGGTAGCTCATCAGTTCCGGCATGAAGGTCAGTCGGGTGCTGGATTTGGCGAAGCCGTAGAGCTGCGTGTTCCGCACCTTCCATGCGGTGATCCGCACGTATTGGTCGCCGCACTCGTCCTCTTCTTGGTGGACGGAGAAGCCGAGGCTGGGCTTGTTCGCGAAAGCGGCACTGTCGGCGATGTCGTACCCGGTCGGGGACTGCGGCTTGCCGACCGTCTGCATCTTGCGCGGGTGCGCGATGACGCAGATGTGGGTGTCGAACTTTTCCGCCCACGTCCTGATCTGCTGAAGCGCGAAGTTGATATAGTTGGTCAGGCTCTCGCCGGGCGCCGGCATGTGCTCCAGCTCGTTCCACGGATCCACGATGATCAGCTTGCATCCGTCGCGGACGGCCAGCGTGTAGATCATGTCCTTGAGCCAGCCGAGATTGTGCCCGTGAGGGTTCTCGTCGTCCTCATAGGTCCGGTGAACAACCTTGAAGAACTCATCCAACTCGGCAGCCGTCTGCCTCTTGTGATGAACCGTCATCTGGTCCCACGGGGTTCCGGCGTGGAGGCGGGCGAGTTGGTCTCGCACCTGAAAGGGATGCGTCTCGAAAGCCATGATACCGACCTTGATGTTCTCATGCCGGGCGACGTGGTAGGCGATGAAGTTGGTGAAGGTGGACTTCCCCGCGCCCGGCGTGCCGGTGCCGACCGACATCGCCCCGACCTCGAAAGCGATCACGAAGTCGTAGGGGGACATGCCAGTGCGCAGGACACGCCGCTCGGGCAGCGGAGGCATATCCGAGATGCCGGTGACAAAGCCGCCGGGGGGGTCAACGCGCACCGCCTCCGTCAGGCACCGAGCGACCTCGCCCTCACCGAACTTGACGAGTACGTCGTTCGCATCCTTGCAGCCCTCCGGCCATTGGACACGGCGCACATCGTGTCCCGCCAGGATGTTCGCGATCGTCTTAGGCAGGCCGTGCCCCGCCTCATCGTCATCCCCAGCGACGATCACATACGGGCTGTCCCGTAGAAGCTTCTCGGCCTCGATGATGGCTTCGCGCTTGCCGTCGTCTTTCGTCCATCCGTCAGGCAATGAAACGGCGCGGTCGAAACCAGATTGCACCACGCTCAGGCAATCGATCTCGCCCTCCGTGATGACGATAGGGCTTTTGCCGCTGCGCAGGGCATCCTCGTTGTAGAGGCCCCGCGACACGCCCTGGCTGGACCTCCAGTCCTTACCTTCGACGGAACGGAACTTAGCGGCGTAGGGCTTCCCGTGACGGCGATACGGGAAAGCGACCGCCTCGCCCTGGATGCCGGGATGATCCTTGCGGCCGACCCCCATTGCCTCGATCAAGACAGGGTCGAGACGCCGAACCTCGGTCAGCCACGTCTGAACGTCCTTGGTCAAAGAACTGCCCCCCGCTCATTCCGCAGTGCCAGCAGTTCCAAACCACCCCGTCCGGCTTGAATGTCACGCTCAGGCAGTCGTCCCGCTTCTTCTTGCGAAAGGGGCTGCACTCCGGGCACGTGGCACGCTGCGTTCCTTGCTGCCGTTTGACGCTGATCCCGTGACGATGGAGAATTTCGCTTGCGGTAAGCATTGATCACCTCGTGGCGCTGGTATCCCTGAGCGCGGGCGGCTTCGGTCTCTGCCGAGAAGCGACTTAGCCCACCGTCGAATTCCATGATGGCCGATCGTTCGGCCCAACGGTCGAGGTCCATCATCCGACCTCCGGGATCATGCCGAAGGCGCCAGCGTTAACGTAGCCTTGCCGGCCTACAGGCTGATGGCGGTCCGTCTTCGCTTGCCGATCATCCAGCGCCTTGCGGATCCAGTTTCGCCACGTTGCTAGCCAATCCAGCTTGGCCCCGTTCTTTCCAGAAACGCCGATCCAGTAGTCGCGGAAGCGGTCTGCCTCGCGCCGGACGGAGAACTCGTCCATGCCTTGCTCGACAGCCCACCGCCCCCAGTCCAGCGGAAGACGCCAATCTTCGGTGAGCCTGGAACCCCGCTTTTTGGAAGAACCGATAGGTTCTTCTTTTTCTGTCTGATCTCTGACTTCTGAAGAATGCTTTGGCAAACCAGTAGCATTTGCTTCGGCCTGTTCGTTATTTTTCAGCGCCTTAGCGCGACCTCCCTTTGCCCCCGCTTCTGCTCTTGAAGCGGACTTAAGGCGCGCTTTTTCCATCTCCTTGGCGAGCCTTCTGTTCGTAACCACGTCCCCTGAGACGACGAAGAAATGCTCAATCCCTGCCCAGACTCGCTTCCATTTTGGGGGGTGAACGCGTGCGATCCGAGCCAGCTTCCGGTGATCGTTGGGCAGCTTGCCGTTGTGGCGCCACATCGTCATCAGAAGAAGCAGGTATGCGCCGTGCTCCTCGGTGGTCAGGTCGAGCGTATCGGCGAGGTAGTCGCCGACATAGAGCTGCATGAATGGCTGTTCGCTCATGCTTCCACCTCATCTGTTTCGGATTGGGCGGCGCACTCACTGGCGCCTCGCTCAGAATGTTGCTCGGGGGGCGCTGCGTCCGCGGGGCGCAGGGACCGCTCGACAAGTTCGGCGGCGATCTCACCAATGCTGCGCCAGTTGTCTGTTTCTCGCGTCATTCCGTGCCCTCCTTGCCGAGGCTCCAGCCGAGCCCCTGCCCCTCTGCGAACAGCCCCTTCAGGATCTCCCGCCATTGCTGCTCGTCGCGGATCTCCAGGACCGCGCGACCGTCGCGGCCACTCAGTTTGATGCACCTACCGCCGTGAGTGCCCTTGTGAGAGGCGATGCCGATGGCGTGCTTGCCTGTGGATGTGCGGGCGTGGATCATGGCTCGCGCCTCGCCTCTGTGGCGGCGCCGATGCCGAGGATTGCGAACGCCTCGTCCTCGTCCTTCGCGACATCGACTTGCCCTCTCCAGGCGCCGTGCCATTCGACCTGATCGGGCGTCAGCTTGCGCGCTGAGGGCGGCTTGTCACCGTCCTTCACCTCGATCACTCGGTTCAAGCCTCGGAAGCCGACGAGAAGGTCAGGGCATCCCCCGCCTACTGCATGGAGCGGCTGCACAGATGCGCCGATCTTGCGGAGGGCAGCGACGATGCGGCTCTGGTTCGAATCCACTTTTGCGGCGCGTCTCATGCCGCCACCCCTCTGCGCGAGGCGAGGATGGCGCGGCCGATCAGCTCCGGGATCTGGGGGACGACGGCGTTTCCGAGCCCTGCAAGTCGGTCCACCCGCTGGGGAACCCCATCAGCCACTCGACCCACGTCGGGTTCAGTGCGCCAGATGTCTCCGAGACCACCATGGATAGGCTTAATTGTTTCCCGATCCTCGCCCTTCGCTTGACTGAAGGCATGCCGAGATGCCCGCGGTCGCGAGTGTCTGAGGCCGTCGGCGTCGGCCAAAGCCCCCGCGCTTCGGCTTGAACGTGCTCCGCAAGATTCCACCCAAAGCCAGAGCTCCCGCGCCGTATCAAACACGCATCCGACGTCCCCGCCCCTGCTGATCTCCCGTCGATCTTGCGAGGCGTAGGCAACAATCCAGACCCTTTCGCGACGATGCTGAGCGCCCAAGGCCGCCGCAGGAATGTTCTCCCATTCCGCATCGTACCCGCATTCGGCCAAGTCTCCGAGAACACGGCCAAACCATCCCCCTCGCTGCTCGCTAGGGCCACTAAGCAGGTTTGCGACGTTCTCCACGATGACGTAGGATGGTGATAACTCGCGAATGAGGCGGACGATTTCCGACCAGAGGCCGGACCGTTCGCCGTTGAGGCCAGCGCGCCGTCCTGCGACGGAAAGGTCTTGGCAGGGGAAGCCTCCGGTGATGACATCGACGCCAATTCCGTCTCGGTCCAGAGCGTCGGCTGTGAGGGTTCGGACATCTTCATAGCACGGGACTCCAGGCCAGTGTTTTGCCAGGACGCGACGGGGGAACGGCTCAATCTCGCAGAACGCAACGGTCTCAAAACCGCCGGTGCGCTCCAGCCCGAGAGAGAACCCGCCGATGCCACTGAAAAGATCGAGGACGCGCAGCTTCGACATATCGGTCATGCCCACCACCTCGTGAGCTTGCGCAGGACGCGGCGGACGGGACCGGCAGGACCCCTTGCCAGGATCTCGTGCGTTGCGACGTAGGCGGCCTTGCGGGCGGCGCTCTGGCCTCGGGTGTCCCGGCGGGCCTTGGCGCTCTGGTAGGCGGCGATAGCGGCGGCGCGGTTCATGTCCGCACCTCCCGCACCTTGGTGCAGGCCAGCACGAACGGGCGCACCCGCTCCGGCAGGGCATCGACGCAGGAGGCGTCAGACCATGGGGCAGAGGCGGTGAAGGTGACGGACTGGACGCAGTCACCCTGCCAGGTGAAGACAACGCAGATGGTGGCGAGGATGCTCATGACGACACCCGCTGGATCTGGGGTGAGAGCGCGGTGGACAGGCGCGCTTGGCCGTCTTGCAGGGCCGTGCTTTCATTCGGCCTATACGGGCCGACGTAGGTAATCCCGTCATCGTCACGCACGACCGCACGCATCCATCCATTACGAATGCCGCCGCGCTTCACTTCGATGGTGATGGCTGCGCACTCCATCACGCGGCCCCCTTCTTCAGCGGGACGGGGGCGCAGGCGGCCATTGCGTCGAGACTGGCGAGTGCCTTGTCGATCTCCTCGCGGGCCTCCAGCAACTCCGCCCGCGTCTTGGACACGGACCCCGTGCCGCTTTCCAGCGCCATCATTTCAGCGACGGCCTCGCCGCTCTCGCGAAGAAGGTTGGTCGCCTGTTGCAGTGTGGGGAGCACGCGCTCAGGGTTGGAGGGCGAGTCGGCAAGGAAGGCGTCGGTGATCCGCGTGGATCCGGACAGCTCCTGCAACGCCATGACGTCGAGGAACGACCAGTCGCGCGAGCCGTGGAATTTGCGCGAGAACGCGCCCTTGTCGGCAGCCTCCAGCGAGACCTCGGTCCCGGAGGCCCACGACTCCATCTCGGCAGCGGCGAGGCCGTGTTTGCGCTCAAAGGAGCGCTCAACCATGCCGCGCATCAGCGCTTCGAGCTTCGACCTGCGATTAGACATGGAGAACACCTTTGTTTTGATGCTTGACGAGTGCCGATCCATATCCAGAGCATGGAAAGAACGAGCACATGGCAGCGGATCGGAGATGTACTGAGGGGGTCATGCGGCGCGACTCATCGCAGTCATCCAGCCGGTAATGACGCCGGCGATTGCGGCCGCCCCGAGGTTCCAGTCCGGGCCGGGATGCGGAGCATACCATTCGGCGAACAGGTCAACCGACAGCCCAAGGCCAAGCAGGAAGAGGAAGCGCATCATGCTGCGCCCCTGATCTTCTCCGGGTTCTCTTGCATGAACTTGAGAAGATCACGGTGAGCTTCTGCGTCCTTCTCCGCGCGCGCTCGAAGACGAGCGACGTAGCGGCTGTTGTTAAGGGCGCGAAGGCCAAGGGTCGCTTCGCTCATGCCGGTCTGGCTGAGGTAGGCGTCGATGCGGCTCAGGAGGTCATGAGTGTTCATGTCCCGTAATCTGGCCTATTGGCCACCTGACGTCAAGGACAATTGGCCATTGGACTGTGGACCAGATTCTCGGGTTATTGGGCACATGACCAAGACCCTGCGAGATCAAGTCCTTGAATACCTGTCGGAGACAGGCATGACTGTAGCCGAGCTTTCTCGCAGGTCAGGCGTGTCTTACGACACCCTCAACAAGCTCAAGCGCCGTGAAGGATCCTCAACATCCGCAGAGAACGCAGAGCTTCTCAGGGCCGCATTGAGCCCGAGCACGCCGCCGCGTGCCGATACACCTGCTCTTCAGCGCGTTGAGCCAGGAGACCAACCACCGGCTGATACCGCTCTCGTGCCGGTGTACGACGTAGAGGCCAGCGCGGGCGACGGAGCGATTGTGGATGAGGAGTACGAGTCGCACAGCCTCGCGTTCCCGCCCGCTTACTTGGGAAAGATCACCAAAGGGCCGACAGACAAGCTCTCGATCATCTCGGTGAAGGGGGAGAGTATGGAGCCCACGCTGCTGGATGACGATATCGTCCTGCTAGACGGCCATAAGACGGACATCAGCTATGACGGCCTGTTCGTCCTAAGGTTCAACACGGCCCTCCACGTCAAGCGCATTGGACGGTCAGCGAAGCCCGACCATATCATGGTCATATCGGACAATCGCGACCTTTACCCGCCGCTAGACATGAGGATCAGCGACGTCACGGCGGTGGGCAAGGTGCTTTGGTACGGACGGAAGGTATGAGCCCCGCCCGCGTCCGGTTCAACCTGCCGCCCGAGGCGGTGAGGAAGGTGGCGGGGTGAGTTGATTTTTACGATACCGCGCACAATTATCGTGTTACTATGAGGCCCACGGGAAGCAGAGAGGGGGGATCATGACCGTCAGATCAATCGATGCCGCTCGGCACCTCTGTGAGCGCAGCGGCTGGCTCATTAGCAACCTAAAATTGCAAAAAATTCTGTACCTCGCAGACCTCAACTTCGTCGGCCAAGGCTTCGGTCGTCTTGTCGATGAGGACTTTGAGGCATGGGACTACGGCCCGGTCCTTCCATCAATTTACCGGCGCTGCAAAGCTTTCGGGGCAAAGCCCATTCCCAACATCTTCTGGGGCACTACGGGCATCGGCGGCACGGATGAAGCGGAGATGCTTGACTTGGCGTGGGGCAACCTGCGGCACCTCACGGCCGGTCAGCTCGTGTCTAAGACGCACTCCACGAACGGAGCTTGGGCGCGACGGTACGCGCCGGGGCTGCGGCACAACCCCATTCCTACGGACGACATGATTGATGAGTACCGAGCCGCCCGAGGGACCGCAGCCTAAGACCGCATCTCCCGAGTTTTCTACAGGCGGCGCGCTTGAGACGCTCAATGCCACGCCGCTGATGGAGAATATCGCGAAGCTGGAAACCGATCTTGACGCCGAGAAAGAGGAGCGTCGAGAGGAGCGGTTCTACTGGATCTGTGGCGTGGCGATATCGTTCGACGTGATCGCCATTCAGGCAGTCAGCGGCTCTTGGCTGTTCGCCCCAGTCTTTATGCTGCAACTCATTTTATTAGTTGGGATAGCGCAGCGGCTTGGGGTTGATTGGGCCGTCCAGATGATCGGCGCGCTGTTCCACTGGATGACGAGCCGAGGTAAGCCCGGGGGTTGACGCCGGGCGGGGCCTTAGCCCCGACGCCATAGATGTCAGGCTCCCGAGCGCATCTCAAAAGTAGCTCTAACGCCGTCCGATTTCAATGCCTGATGTCGCCCGTCGAAGCCCAGCCCGCCCTAACCCGGCGGGCTTTTTCCGTTTTCCGGCACGGGCGTAGATCGCCCGCAGGCCATAAATTGGCCACTTGTCCATCTTAGCGCTTGACGACTGGCCAACTGGCCAATACCTTCTCCCCATCGGCACACGCCACAGGGAGAACGACAATGACAGACGCAGATCGCGATTGGCTCGAAGCCTGCCGCGCCGAAGAGCGCGCCGCTGTTGCCGCCGCCCGTGAGTCTTACCGCCGCGAGTGCATGGCGTCTTGGGAAGGCCGGGACACCACTAACGTCTACGTCACCCCGGACTTTCCGCCCGCGCTTGGTGGGGCGTCCCGATGACCCGCGCCCGCCGCCTCTCGCACCTCCTGAGCCAGCCCGTCGTCCCCTCGCACGTCTGCCTAGAGGCGAGCCACGCGCTGGACGCTCTGGAGCGCCGCAACGCCGAGCTTGAGGCGCAGGTCTCCGCGCTCACCGATTTCTCCAACACCGTCGTCCGCCTCCACGGAGAGGCCAGCATCAAAGGAGCAAGGCAATGACCACCGTCTCCGGCAAGATCGTCCTTGAGGCAGAGGCCCGGTTCCTCGCCATCGCGGATCGTCCGTTCACCTCGACATGGGGCCACCAGCCCGGCGAGGAAATCCAGGACAGCAGCGCCACGCTCAACACCGTGACCATCGCTGGCGTGACGCTCCAGCCGGCCGACCTGCACCCGGACCTGCACGCCGCCCTCCTCCGCATGTCCGGTGAGGTGGACTACGACGAGGAGGCCGCGTGATGGAAGGCACCTTCGAATACCTTGGCCACGACGGCCAGTATCACCGCCTCCGCAACTGCGATGACCCTTCGTGGGTCGCGTACTTCGGGAGCATGGCCGGCCTCGAATGGTGGGCGTGGCATAACGACTACTGCGTCATCTGGCCTGAGGACGCCGCCGCCGCGGTTGCTGCGCCTCACGCCCTGACGGCGCCCGCGCAGGAACTGGAGTGCGCGCGATGACCGATTTTGTTTCGATCAGAGGGCAGTATTTTGCCAGCCAGAAGGAGTGGGTCGTCCACGCCACTCGCGCACTGACATCGCACCCCGAATACTTCGACGCCGAACACGCTGACCGCACTGGTTGGCGCGGACACCACTTCAAAGCTTTGTGCTTCGATCAAAAGGGCCGCCGGTGCCGCAGTGGCGGTGACTTCCAGCGCGCCGAAGATGACGGTGCCTATCCCATCTGGTGGATTTGGCCGGACCAGATAGCGCCCGCGCTTCTGGCTGCGGAAGGGATGCTTTCAGCGTTGGAACATCTGCAATCTGGCTACGACTGCGCGGACGTTGCCGAGCCCGCCCTCGCCGCCTACCGCGAGGCCACGCGATGATCGCCTCCTATGTCGCCGGGTGGGTCTTCCTCGCGCTCACCGTCGCAGCCGCAGTCCTGTGCTTCAAGGACGGGGCTGTATTCTTGGCCGTCGTCAACTCGGTGTCCGCCCTCGTCCTGGTGGGGGCTCAGATATGGCTTCCCCGATGAGCGCGGCCTTCACCAACCCCTGCCGAGACTGCGGCGGGACGGGCTGGCTCCGCTTCAAATGCGGCTCCCTTTGGCGCTGCACCTGCAATCCCTACACCCGCAGCGCCGCCCTCCCCGGCCAAGCGGGACACGCGGCGACCCCCGCCGCACCCCGTCGTGCCAGCGTACCCACCGCCCACGACGGGGCCACCGATACCGACCTCGCACACCGCCACGGGACAGACCCGGCAGGGACGATGCGAGAGATCGAGAAAGCGAAAGGAGCCTGACTATGCACCTCACTGCCCACATCAACTCCAAGCACAAGGCTAAGGCTTGGAAGTGTGAACATAGCGGCCAAGCTTTCGTCAGCATCAACACGCCCGACGCGGATGGCGGCGTCTACGCGCACGATACCGGCCTCATGCTGGCGGTCCCGGACATGTGCATGGCCCGCGCCATCGCCGCCGCGATCAACGAGCCGCACGTCGCGGGGTATGCCGCCGCGCTTGATGCGGAAACCGCCCGTCTCTCCGGCCTCGAACCGATCGGCGCCTCCGACCAAGGGGAGGCAGCGTGATGTACGCGATCATCTGCAATGCCCGGAAGGGCGCTAGCATGGGCATATCTACCCTCGCACTTGTGGACCGGGCGAAGTCCAAGAGCCTTTGGTGGACAGACCATAATTCGGAGCTGGCGATGAAATACCGGAAGCGATCTGCCGCGGAGTTCGCCGCCAGCCGACTCAAGCAGAACAACGCCCGTGTCGTCTCAAGCGCTTTCGCTCATGCCATTCTCTCCCGTCAGTTTAGAGCAATCGTAACCGCAGAACGCGAAGCTGACGATGCCAAGTGCATGGATGCCGCTGAGGCCGGTTGGGATGCACACAAGACGTGGGTCTGACACGCCCCGAGACACCGGCGCCGATCCTCCTCCCTAAGCGCCGGTCCCCTCCCCGCTCCGTGCCTCTCCCTCATGGAGCGGGGAGACCAGACACACAGCACCCGACATTCACCGCAATCCCATTGAGGAGGCGAACATGGCACTGAACATCACCAAGTCGAACCAGCCGATCGAGGTCAAGAACCTCTGCGTCACGATCTACTCGCAGCCGGGGCTCGGCAAGACCAGCCTCGCCTATACAGCCAACAGCCCTCTGCTCTTGGACTTCGACAAGGGCGCCTATCGTGCCGTTGACCGGAAAGACGTGGTGCAGGTCGAGAACTGGGCGGACGTGGCGAGCATGACCGCCGCCGACCTCGCGGATTACGACACCATCATCATCGACACCGTGGGCAAGGCGCTGGACAGCCTCGGGGCCGACATCGTTCGCAGCAACTCGAAGCTATCCTATGGCGGCGCCCTGAACCAGCAGGGATGGGGCCAGCTCGGCGTTCGCTTCAGCGCTTTTCTCAAGTTGCTGAAGTCGTTCGGCAAGGACGTGATCCTCCTGTCCCACATGGACGAGAAGCACGACGGCGACGAGATCAAGGAACGCCTCAAGATCCAGGGCGGCTCGAAGGATCTGGTCCTGACCGACAGCGACGTGATCGCTCGCATCTCGATCCACAATCGCGAGCGGCAACTGATCTTCTCGCCCACCGAGACCGCGTTCGGGAAAGATCCGGCCGGCATCGGCGCCATGCCCCTGCCCGACGCACAGTCCGCCCCGGAGACGTTCGCGACCTGCCTTGCCGATATCATCACGCGGATCAAGGCCGACCTCAACGCCCTCTCGGAGGAGCAGGTCGAGCGGAAGTCCGAGGTGGAGTGGTTCAAGGCCACGCTGCCGACGATGACCAAGGCGAGCCAGATCAACGCCGTTCTGGGCCGGGCGAAGAAAGCCGGCCGCGATGTGGCGAAGTTGGTCGTCACCCGCGCGAACGATCTGGGCCTCGACTTCGACCCCGACGCCCGTCGCTACTCGGACCCCGAACACGAAGCGGGCGCGCAGGCTGATGACGATACGCGCGACGAAGAGGACGACATCCTCGGGATGCGCGACCTGCCCTATGACCCCGACCAGGAGGCTGCATGATGGACGGAGCAATGAACGAACGCGCGGTTGTCGGCCACAACAACCCGCCCGACCCCATTGACGAGGCCCTCGCCCCCTACGGCGACACCATCTCGGAAGCTGAGAACTGGCTGGACGGCGAGCGGGTCGAGAACGAGGCCCAGATGAAGGCCGTGGACGCCCTGCGCAAGGCCATGCGCGAGTGCCGCCTGTCCCTTGAGAAGGGGCAGAAGGCCGCGACCGCCCCGCTCCACGCCGTCTACAAAGCGGAGCTTGATCGGTGGAAGCCCTCGATCGAGGACACCAAGCGCATCGAGGCCGGCCTTGTCTCCGTGGTGGATACCTTCAAGCGCGAGCTGGACGAACGAAAGCGGGCTGAGGAACGGGCCGCGTGGGAAGCCGCGAACAAGGCCCGCCGGGAAGCCGAGGCCAAGGCAGCCGCCGCAGATACCGCAAACATCGAGCAGCAACGCGAGGCCGAAGAAGCCAAGCGCGCAGCGATGGAGGCTGAGAAGGCAGCGCAGGCTGCGAAGCGCGATCAAGTGAAGGGCCTGCGTACCGTCACGCACTACGAGGTGACCGACCACAAGAAGCTCCTGCACTGGATTGCCGCCAATCATCGAGACGACCTGACAGCCTTTGTCGATCAGTGGGCGCAGAAGAACCACAAGACGAACGCTCACGCTGACGGCCTCCGCGTGTGGGAATGTCAGGAGGCGTACTGATCATGACAACGCGCGTGGTCCACAGCGACGAGGATGCGGCGAAGCTGTGCAGGTTCATCGCCGGCCGCGGCGCCTATCCTCAGACCGTCACCATCACGAAGGGGCAGCTGCGGCGCAACCGCCAGAACCGGCTGTCCCAGCGATGGTATGCTGACATCGCCCGTCAGCGTGGCGATAGCAGCCACGCCGAGGTGCGCGCCGAGTGCAAGCGCCAGTTCGGAGTCCCGATCCTCCTCGCCGAGAACGAGGCGTTCGCCGTCTCCTGGCACGGGGTCATGGACCGCCTGACTTATGAGCAGCAGGTGGCGTCCATCCGCGCCTTCGACCTTCCGGTGACGCGCCTGATGACGGTCAAGCAGATGACCAGCTTCATGGAAGAGATGCAGCGGCATTGGTGCGGGATCGGCTTTCACCTGACGGATCCGGACGCGCTCCGCTACGAGGAGGAGTTCTCGTGAAGCGCTCCCCGCTCGCCCGCAGAACGCCGCTCACCAGCACATCGCAGATGGAGCGCACCGGCAAGATCCGCCCCGTTTCCAAGCGCCGCCAGAAGGCACGACAGAGCGCCGAGGGGAAGGCGGGGCAGGAACACATGGCCCGCGTTGCCGCGCTGCCGTGCGTCATCTGCGTCGAGTGGGGGATGGTGCAGCAGAGCCGGACCACCGTGCATCACTGCATCCACGGCCGGTACAGCCGCAGGCGCGCCCCCGACACCATGACCCTGCCCCTATGCGAGGGGCATCACACCGGCGACCTCGACACCTCCAAGCTGGCCCTGCACCGCGAGCCGGCCGCGTGGAAGTCGCTCTACGGCAGCGACACCGACTGGCTGTCGTGGGTCGAGCAGAGACTAGGGATCGACCGATGATCCGCCCCAGCCAAACACAGGAGACAGACATGACCGACGAAAAAGACGCCCTCATCGCCGATCTGGAAGCCGAGAACGCGCGGCTAAGGGGCCTCCGAGTGAAACCGCTGGAGTGGTTTCTGGCGCAGATCAACTACCATCGAGCAGATCCTATGAACTGTGCCTTCCGCTACACCGTGCGCGAGGATGTTAATGCACAGGGGTCGTTCTACTGGTATATAAACGGCTCCAAGAACGACTCCCCGTTCCTCAGCCTAGAAGCCGCCAAAGCCGGCGCGCAAGCTGACTACGAGCGACGCGTCCTCTCTGCGCTTGCCCCCGCCTCAGAGCCTGCCGACGACGTGCGGGAGCCGATCACGATGCGCTACACAAACTGGCGCGGCGAGACGGCGATGCGGACGATCCGGCCTCTCCGGCTGCGCTACGACGCGACCGAATGGCACCCCGAGCCGGGCTGGCTCCTGACCGCATGGGATACGGAGAAGGACGCCGAGCGGGATTTCGCGCTCTCCGATTGCGACTTCACCGCCGCCCTTGCCGCCATGCCCCCGCGCGAGGTGAGCGTGGCAGAGGCGGCGCGGGTGCTGCTCGATGCGACCCCAAACCCGATCTTCGGCAACCTCAAACCCGTGCTGATGGATGAGTTTTCTGAGACTCACCCGTTTATCAACGATGACGGCGACGAAGATACGCTCGATGTGACTATCAGTTGGTGGGCGACCAAGGACATCATCGAAGCCGCCCTCCGCGCCCTCGCTGCGAAAGGGGGCGAGGCATGACCGGCCTTATCGAGCAGACCCGGGAGCGCGCTGATGTTCGCCGTAAGGGTACGGCGCCCCGTGAAAACGAGATGCTGTTCGTGGTGGCCCGCGAGAGCCGCGACGATGCGGCCCTGATGGATAGGCTAGCCGCCGCGCTTCTGGCTGCGGAGGAACTGGCGGAAGCCGTTGCCGATGAAGAAGAGACCGGCGGCACGAATGCTTACCGCAGGAAAATGACCGCCCTCGCCGCCTACCGGGAGGCCACGCGATGACCCTCCCCGACCCCATCGAGACGCAGGCCCGCCGCGCCGCGGACGACTTCTGCGGCCTGCTCCTCGCCTCAGCGATCTGCGCGGCAGCCGCCTGCCTGTTGCCGACGCTGATTGACGACACCCCAGGCGAGGCCCCGCCCGCCGCTGGACAGGAGGACTGAGCCATGAGTGACGAGACGAAAGCGCCGATGATCTGGACCCGTCAGCTAGTCCAGCGCCCGGGTAAACGGCAGCAGGGAGCATGGCGCAACTTCCCGTCAGGCGGACCGTACAAGACTGCCTACATCCGCCACGACCGCGCCGCCCTCCTCGCCTCCCCCATCGTGCAGGAGATCATGAGGAACACCTTTCGGGCTGGGTTCGTGATGTCGCGGGAGGCTTGGAACGGCGACAACCCGTATAATGGCAAAGATCCGGAGGATGATCCGCTGTGGGTCGAAGAACGAGACGAGGCTTTCGCCTATCTCTGTGCCGCCATCCGCACCCCCGACACGCTCGGCGCGGAGGACTGACATGGGAGCCCCGCAGCCCCTAGCAGTTCGCGACACGACCGCGGCGAAGATGTTGGATATGCCAGCCTTCGAGTTCCGCCGGCTTGTCGACGCCGGGGCGCTGCCGAAGCCATGCAGGATCGGCCAGCACGATCGTTGGCGCGTGCAGGACATAAAGGCCATCGTGGACGGCAAAGCCGCATGGCCTGACGATGAGGACATCGAAGCGTGAGACGCCCGCCGAAGCCCCGCATCGTGAAGCCGCGCCTCGCATGGAAGTGGTTCGGCAAGTGGGTGCCAGTTTACCGCCAGACGAAAACGGTGAACGGCAAGCGCAAGGAACGCACGATCTTCCTTGATTGGCAGGGCGACCCCGAGCGCCTCGACGCCCTCTATTGGGAGTGCCGAACCGGGAAGCATGACCGGCAACAGGCACCGGCGCAGTACACGTGGCATGATCTGGTCGTCGCTTGGCGATCCGACCCGGTTGTCCAGAAGCGCCTCGCGGATGGCACGCGCCGGAGCTACCGCCGGGAAATGGACGCGCTGCTTGAGAAGAACGCCGACAAGGATGTGCGTAAGACGACGAGGCCGGGCCTGCGGAAAGTCCACGCTGCGCTGGCTGACACACCGCGCAAGGCCGACTGGCGGATCCAGATCGTGTCTCTGCTTTGGAACTACGGCAAGCTCAAGGCCGACTGGCCGCTAGGTGACAACCCAGCAACCGGGATCGACAAATACGGTGTGCAAAACCCTTTCGAACCGTGGCCCGAGTGGATGGTCGGAAAGCTTGCCGACGCCCCCGAGAACGTCCGCACGACGGCCGAGCTTATCCTTGGCAGCGGGCAACGACCGAGCGCAGCCATCGAGATGGCATGGTCGGACTTCAGCGGTGATCGCATGACGGTCGTGGACGAGAAGCAGGACGAGCGTTTTCAAGTCCACTGCCCGAGCCAGTTGCGCGCCTACCTCGACGGTCTGCCGAAACGGGGCGCTTATGTGCTGGCCAAGAACCTCAGCCAGCCGCTCGGTTATGACGCCGTCGAGCGCGCCTTCCGAAAGTGGCGCAAGGGCCTCGGAGCGGAGGCCAAGGCGTTCTCGCTACACGGCCTAAGGAAGCTGGCGATCATCCGGCTCGCTGAGGCGGGATGGTCTGACGCCGAGATCCAGGCCGCGACCAACCAGAGCCCGGAGACGGTGGCCTACTATCGGCGCCGGGCGAGCCGGCTCACCCTTACGCGCTCCGCGCACAAAAGGCGGTAGGAGAACGAACCGATGACGAATCGTGAAAGTGGGATAGAGGTGTGGGATACGGCGCTGGAGCCAAGGTCGGAGGAGTATCGAGATCGAGCGCCTTTCCTTTCAAAACCAACGTGGTACCCGAGGTCGGACTCGAACCGACACGCCGCGAGGCGGGGGATTTTGAATCCCCTGCGTCTACCATTCCGCCACTCGGGCCAGCAGGTCCGTACCTAACCGAGCCGCGCGGGCTACGCCAGCCTCAACCCGCAAGCCAACGCGGCAACCACAGGGAGATGGCCGGAAGCGCGCCCAGAATCGCGATGCGCAGGATATCGGACAGGATGAAGGGCAGCACGCCCGCCCAGATCCGACGCACGTCGATCCCGGGCGCCGCCGCCGACAGGATGAAGAGGTTCAACCCGACCGGCGGCGTGATCAGTCCCACCTCCACCGCCATCAGCGCGAGGATGCCGAACCAGATCGCGGCCTCACCGGCCTGGAGCCCGAAGTCGAGCCCCTCGATCACCGGCAGGAAGACCGGCACCGTGAGGAGGATCATCGACAGGCTATCCATGACGCATCCGAAGATGAGGTAGGCCAGCAGCATCGCCGCGAGGACCACGAAGGGCACTATTCCGGCCGCTTCCACCCACGCTGCCAGCGCCTGCGGGGCCTGCGTCAGGGCGAGGAACCCCTTGAAGAGTTCGGCCCCGAGGAGGATCGCGAAGATCATCGCCGTGGTCCGGGCCGTTTCGAGGATAGCCTCGACGAGACCGGCCAGGGTCAGCCGTCCGGTCACGGCGCCATGAAGGAGGGTCGCCACCACACCGAAAGCGGCCGCCTCGTTTGGCGTGAAAAGAGCCTGGAGACCGGCACTCTGCCAGTCGAGATCCACGAGCATGCCGCCCATGGTCAGCCCGAAGATCGCGAGGACCGGCCATGCCTGCGACAGCCCTGCGAGCCGCGCCTTGAGCGGCGCGCGCGCCCCGGCCGGCCCTGCGCCTGGCGCGATGCGGACGTAGAGCACGATGACGAGGGCATATCCGGCCGTCGCTAGAAGCCCGGGCAGAAGGGCGGCCGCGAACAGGGTCACGATGTTGGCCTCGGCCATGATGGCGTAGATCACCAGGATCACGGAGGGCGGAATGAGAATGCCCAATGTCCCGCCCGCCGCCACGGTCCCGGCCGCCAGCGCGTCCGAATAGCCCCGCGCGCGCATCTCGGGCAGCGCGACCTGCGCCATGGTCGAGGCGGTGGCGAGCGACGAGCCGCAGATCGCCCCGAAACCGGCCGATGCGCCGATCCCGGCCAGCGCCATTCCGCCCCGGCGATGCCCGGCCCAGTCCCCGGCGACGCCGAAGAGAGCCGCGGAGAGGCCCGTCTGCGTGGCCACCTGCCCCATCAGCAGGAACAGCGGGACGATGACGAGCGAGGGGGTCGAGAAGATATCGAACGGCAGCGTCTTCAACTGGCTCATCGGCCCCGCCGCACTGCCGAGGATCGCCCACGTTCCCGCGATCCCGGCACCGCCGATGGCGACGGCCACGGGGATACGCGCCAGGATCGCGGCGATCACGCCGGCAAAGACGAGGGCGGCGAGCGCGGGTCCGGTCATGACATCGCCTCGGCAAACGACACCCAGGCCGCCCGCAAAGCCGCGACGACGGTCATGACCGCGCCCGCCAGGGCCGCCGCGAGCAGCGCCCAGACCGGCAGGCCCAGATCGAAGGTTGTCTCGGTGTAATACGGCCGGGCGCCGAGCCCGAGCGCGGACCGCAGCACCTCTGAGCCGTAGGGGAGCTTTTCGCCGAAGCCGAGCCAGAGCTGGCGGAGAATGACGAAGGCCGCGAGGGCCAGTAAAAGATCGCCGAGCAAGCCCAGACCGTCCCGGAGGCGCGCCGGGAGCCGGGAGGCCGCGATATCCACCCTCACATGGGCGCGGGAGAGCGTGGCCCAGGGGAGGACCCAGAAGACAGCGATGCCGCAGCCATTCGCCATCAGCTCGTAATCCCCGCGTACCGGCCCCAGCCCCAGTCCCGTCAGGGCACGGCCGATCACGGAGACGCAGACCATGACGGACAGGCCGAGAAGTCCGATCCCCGCAAGGACGGCCATGCCGCGCGCGGCCCGCTCGATCAGGACGCCGATCCCCCTCAACGCGCACTCTCCCGTGGCGGGTCTGAAGTGCTGCGCCCTCTAGCCGTTCGGCGCCGCGGGGACAATGCCGGGACATCGCTGCGGGACCGCCTCATGCCGCCCCGCGTCCGAGCCTCAGCCTTGACCGCGGCTGCGGCGCGGGTCATGTCCACCGGACACCCCGCCTCGAGGAACGTCGCCCGTGCTCGCTCGCCTCTACAACTGGACGATGGCCCTCTCCGCCGGGCCTCGGGCGCTCTGGGCGCTGGCCGCCGTGGCCTTCGCCGAAAGCTCCGTCTTTCCGATTCCGCCCGACATCCTGATGATCCCGATGATCCTGGCACAGCGCCGCAGGGCCTTCCTGATCGCGACCGTCGCGACGATCGCGTCGGTTCTCGGCGGCCTCGCGGGCTACGTCATCGGCGCCTTCTTCTACGATCAGGTCGGGCAACCCGTGCTTGAAGCGCTCGGCAAGGCGCACAGCATGGAAGAGTTCAACACGCGCTTCAACGGCCTCGGCTTCTGGGCGGTCCTTGTGGCCGGACTGACGCCCTTTCCCTTCAAGGTCATCACGATCATGTCCGGCTGGACGGGGATGCCGCTCGGCACCTTCCTCGTCACCTCCATCGTGGCGCGGGGCCTGCGGTTCTACATCGTCTCGGCGCTCCTCTGGCGCTTCGGGGAGCCGATCCGGCACTTCATCGAGCGCCGCCTCGCCCTCGTCTTCACGCTCTTCGTCGCCGCCCTGATCGGTGGATTTCTCGCAGTGAGGTTCCTGTGACCCGCACCACGCTCGTTCTTCTCGCCACGCTCGGCTCCGCCGCGCTTCTCCTCGGCGCCTTCGCCTTTCAGCACATCGGCGGCTATGCCCCGTGCAAGATGTGCCTCTGGCAGCGCTGGCCGCACGCGGCGGCCATCGCGATCGGCGTCGCTGCGCTGGCGCTCGGGACCCGGAGCCTGGCTTGGTTCGGTGCGCTCGCTGCCGCCATCACCGCCGGGATCGGCATCTACCATTCGGGCGTCGAATGGGGGATCTGGCCGGGGCCGACGGCCTGTACGGGCGGTGGCGCCGGACTCTCCGGCCTCGGCGGCGCGGATCTTCTGTCCACCGACGCGCCGACGGGCGTCGTGATGTGCGATCAGGTTGTCTGGTCGCTTCTGGGCCTGTCCATGGCCGGCTGGAACGCGCTTCTCTCCCTCGTCCTGGTGGTGCTCTGGGTCGCGGCGGCGCTCAAGCGGGAAGGCTGACGCTCTTAGCTCCCCGAGCGTCCTCGCGGTCTTCAGATGCCTTTCGGCGAGGCGGCAGTCCCACGAGATGCCTCGCAGCGCCAAGCGGCGTCCCGTCGTGCGGCGCCGTTTACTCGCGTCGCGTCTTCCCTCTAAAGTTCAGCTCAAATGCAGGCGGTCCCCCCACCGCCCACCACATTCGATCAGGGAGCCATTTTTATGACGGATCGTGTTGAGAAGACCGGATTGCAGGTCGCCACCGAGCTTGCAACCTTCATCGAGGAGCAGGCGCTTCCGGGCACCGGCGTCGAGCCGGATCAGTTCTGGGCGGGCCTGTCCGGTCTCGTGAAGGCGTTCGGCCCGACGACACGAGCCCTCCTCGACCGGCGGGACGAGCTGCAGGAAACCATCGACGCCTGGCATGTCGAGCGCCGGGGCCAGCCGCACGATGCCGCCGACTACCGCGCCTTTCTCGAAGAGATCGGCTACCTTCTGCCGGAACCGGACGGGGTCGAGGTCGCAACCAGCCGCGTCGATCCCGAGATCGCCTCCGTCGCCGGGCCGCAGCTTGTCGTTCCGGCCACCAATGCACGATACGCTCTCAACGCCGCGAATGCCCGGTGGGGCTCGCTCTACGATGCGCTCTACGGCACCGACGCCCTCGGCTCGGAGGCTCCGAAGGGGGAGTACGACCCGGAGCGCGGCCGCCAAGTCGTGGCCTGGGCGAAAGCGCATCTCGATGCCGTGGCTCCCCTCGCGAAAGGAAGCTGGGCGGACGTTCAGGCGCTGGCGCCCTCCGGCGGGAAACTCATGATCATCGGCTCGATGGGCTCAACGACGCTCAAGGACGAGCGCCAGTTCGCGGGCTTCAATCGCGGGCCGGACAACAATGTCTCCGACGTGTTCCTGCGGGCGAACGGGCTGCACATCGTCCTCTTCCTCGACCGCACGCATCCCATCGGCAAGACCGATCCCGCCGGCCTCGCCGATATCGTCCTCGAAGCCGCGGTGAGCACGATCGTCGACCTGGAGGATTCGGTTGCCTGCGTCGATGCCCCGGACAAGGTCCTGGCCTATGGCAACTGGCTCGGCCTGATGAAAGGCGATCTCACGGCCGAGATTACCAAGGGCGGCGAGACATTCACCCGCGATCTGAACGACGATATCGGCTTCATCGGGCCGGACGGGCAGCCGCGCCTCCTCAAGGGCCGCTCGCTCATGCTCGTGCGCAATGTCGGCCACCTGATGACCACACCGGCGGTCCTCGACGAGGATGGTGCCGAGATCTCCGAGGGTCTTCTCGACGCCCTCGTCTCCACCCTCTGCGCGATCCATGACTTCAAGCGCGAGGGCGGTCCCTACAACTCCCCCGCGGGCTCCATCTACGTGGTGAAGCCGAAGATGCACGGGCCGGAGGAGGTCGCGCTGACCTGCCGGATCTTCGATGCGGTGGAGCGTACGCTCGGGCTCCCGGCCAAGATGGTGAAGATCGGGATCATGGACGAGGAACGCCGGACCTCCGCCAACCTCGCCGCCTGCATCGAGGCCGCGTCTGACCGGATCGCCTTCGTCAACACAGGCTTCCTCGACCGCACCGGGGACGAGATCCATACCGCGATGGAAGCCGGGCCGATGAAGCGCAAGGCGGAGATGAAATCGGCGGAGTGGCTATCGGCCTACGAAAGCCGCAACGTGGACATCGCCATCGCCTGCGGTCTGAAGGGGCGGGCGCAGATCGGCAAGGGCATGTGGGCGATGCCCAACAGGATGCACGCCATGCTGGAGGCCAAGATCGCCCATCCGCAGGCCGGGGCGACCTGCGCCTGGGTCCCCTCGCCCACCGCGGCCATCCTTCATGCCACGCATTACCACAAGGTCGACGTCTTCAAGCGGCTCTACGAGATCGCCGAGGAAACCGGCGGCGGGACCCGGGACGGGCTGGACGCCCTCCTGACGATCCCGCTTCTGGAGACCGAACTTTCGGCGGAGGAGATCGCCTCCGAGACCGACCTGAATGCACAGGGGATCCTCGGCTACGTGGTGCGATGGGTCGATCAGGGGATCGGCTGCTCCACCGTGCCGGACCTCGAGGGCGTGGGGCTGATGGAGGACAGGGCGACCTGCCGGATCTCATCGCAGGCGCTGGCGAACTGGATCCACCATGACCTGACCGATGCGCAGACCGTCATGGGAGCGCTTCGCCGCATGGCGGCGATGGTGGACGAGCAGAATGCCGGCGATCCGGATTACTCTCCGATGTCACCGGAGTTCGACGGCCTCGCCTTCCAGGCCGCCTGCGACCTTGTCTTCAAGGGGCGCATCGCACCGTCTGGGTACACCGAGCCCGCGCTCCATGAGCGGCGGCTCCAGGTGAAGGCGAAAGGCGCCGCTTAAGGGGCGAACGCGCGGGGGGCGGCCGGAGCAGCCCCCCGCCCGAGCGCCCTACTCCGCCGCTTCCTGCCCGGCCGTCTCGACATGGGCGACGCGGCCGCCTGCCTTGCTGGAGGTCACCACCCCGAGCGACTTGAGCTTGCGGTGCAGCGCGCTGCGCTCCATGCCGACGAAGGTCGCGGTGCGGGAGATGTTGCCGCCGAACCGGTTGATCTGCGTCAGCAGGTATTCCCGCTCGAAGAGTTCGCGCGCCTCGCGCAACGGCAGCGTCGCCAGCGCGCCGGACAGCACCACGCGGTCCTCCTCGCTGCCGCCGGTATCGCCGCCTTCGAGCTCCCGCGGGCCGATCGCCTCACCGGTCTCGCCGAGGATCAGCGCCCGCTCGATCAGGTTCTTCAGCTGGCGCACGTTGCCCGGCAGGTGCATCGTCTGGAGAAGCGCGACGGCCTCGTCCGACAGCTCCCGCAGCGGCAGGCTCTGGGTCTGATTCAGCTGCTGGATGAAGTAATTGGCCAGCTCGGGAATATCCTCCCGTCGCTCGTCGAGGCCCGGCACACGGATCGGGACCACGTTCAGCCGATGATAGAGTTCCTGCCGGAACCGGCCGGCCGAGATCTCGTTCGCAAGATCCCGGTTGGTCGAAGAGATCACCCGCATGTCCACGCGAACGTTGTCCGTGCCGCCGACGCGCTGGAATTGCTGATCGACGAGAACGCGGAGGATCTTGGACTGGGTGCCCGGAGGCATGTCCGCCACCTCGTCGAAGTAGAGGATGCCGCCATGGGCCCGCTCCAGAAGGCCCGGTTCGATCCCCCGCTCGGGGCTCTCGCGGCCGAAAAGGACCTCCTCCATCCGCTCGGGCTCAACCGAAGCGGAGGGGACGGTGACGAACGGGCCGTCGGCGCGCGCCGAATTCTGATGGATGAAGCGCGCGGCGATCTCTTTGCCGGAGCCGGCCGGCCCCGTCAGCATCACCCGACCGTTCGAGCGCGTCACCTTTTCGAGCTGGGATTTCAGCGTCTTGAAGGCATAGCTTGCGCCGATCATTTCCGCGGCGACCACTTCCCGGCGGCGCAGCTGGGTATTCTCCCGGCGCAGGCGCGAGGTTTCCATCGCCCGGCGGATCACGACCATGAGCTGATCGATATGGAACGGCTTCTCGATGAAGTCGTAGGCGCCCTGCTTGATGGCGGCGACGGCAATCTCGATGTTCCCGTGACCCGAGATGATCACGACGGGGATGTCCGGGTTGTCCCGCTTCACGGTCTTGAGGATGTCGATCCCGTCCATCCGGCTGTCCTTCAGCCAGATATCGAGGATCATCAGCGCGGGCGGCTCGGCGTTGATCGAGGACATGCACTCGTCCGCATTCGCCGCGAGCCGGACCGAAAAGCCCTCGTCCTTCAGGATGTCGCCGACAAGCTCGCGGATGTCGCGCTCGTCGTCGGTGATCAGAATGTCGCCCATGATCCCTTGCTCCCTCTCATTTTTCTTTATTCTGCTGCCTGCTCGAACTGCACCGCGCGGGGCAGGACGATGACTGCCATCGCCCCGGCGCGGTCCGTTCCACCGAACGGCGGGGCGTCTTCGAGATCGAAGCTCCCGCCATGTTCCTCGATGATCTTCTTCACGATGGGCAGGCCGAGGCCGGTGCCCGTCTCGCGGGTCGTCACGTAGGGTTCGAAAAGCCGCGTGCGGTCTTCCGGGAGCCCTATGCCGTTATCCATGATGCGGATCGTCGCCGTCCGCTCCCCGGTCTCGCAGGAGACGCGGATCTCGGGGGAAAAGTCCTCGGGCGCCCCCGCCTCGCGCAGGCTCTCGATGGCCTCGCCGGCATTCTTGATGAGGTTCGTCAGCGCCTGCCCGATCATCGTCTCGTCGACGTCCACCGGGATCGGTTCCGAAGGAATGTCGGCGGAAAGGGCTTCGTCGAGCTGCTGGGACTGAAGCGTCACGGCGTCGCGCAGGAGCACGACGAGGTCCGCGCGCCGGCGATCCGGCTCGGGCATCCGGGCGAATTTCGAGAACTCGTCCACGATGCGGCGCAGATCGCCGGTCTGGCGGATGATGACGCCCGTCAGCTGCTCCAGGCTTTCGGCCTCCTCGGGGTCGAGCCGGGACGAGAACTTGCGCCGGACGCGCTCCGCGGACAGCTGGATCGGCGTCAGGGGGTTCTTGATCTCGTGGGCGATGCGGCGTGCGACGTCCCCCCAGGCGGCCATGCGCTGCGCCGAGACGAGCTCGGTCACGTCGTCGAAGGCCACGACGTAGCCCTCGAGGTCACCGTCCCCGGAGCGCCGCTCTGCCATCCGGACGAGCAGGTTCTCCAGCTTGCCGTTCCGCGACAGCCGGATCTCCTCCTGGGCGACGCCGCGCTCCCCCGACCTCAGACGCGTCAGCAGACCGGCGAATTCGGGCACGGTCTGGCCGATCGCGTCGTGATGGTCTTGGCCCTCCTCGATCTCCAGAAGCCTGAGCGCGGAGCGATTCATGAAGTCCACCCGGCCCTCCGCATCGAGGCCGATCACCCCCGCCGTGACGGAGGACAGAACGCTGTCGAAGAGCCGGCGGCGCCGTTCGATCTGGGCGTTGGTGGACAGCAGCGCATCGCGCTGTCCCTTCAGTTGCCGGGTCATCTGGTTGAACACGCGGCCCAGCATGGCGATCTCGTCCTCGCCGTCCGCCTCCACCACGCGCACGTTCAGATCCCCGTCGCCCACGCGCTGCGCGGCGCCCGCAAGACGGCCCACCGGCTTCGACAGGCGCTCGGCGAAGATCAGGCCGAGCCAGATCGCCGCGAGGATCAGGATCAGGGCGAAGCCGAGATAGAGCAGGCCGAACTCGAAGAGGAGCCGCCCCCGCTCGCTTTCCAGCTGGTTGTAGAGCCGCACGGATTCCTGCGTGTCGTCCAGCAGGGCGAGGATCTCTCCATCCACCTCGCGGCTGACATAGAGAAACCGGTCGGCGAAGGCCGTCAGCTGGATCAGGGCGCGGAACTCGTTGGCGTCCCAGTCCTCGATGATCGCGGGATCGCCGCCCGCGGCCTGCGCGATCGCCTCCTCGCTCGGGCGTTCGTAATCAAAGAGATAGGATCGCTCGCCCCGCGCCCGGATCTCGCCGTCCGAGTCGATGACGTAGGCTTCCCGAAGGCCGCGCTGCACCTGCGCCTGCCCCTGTGTCAGAAGCTGGCGGATCTCGCCGTCCGAGAGGGCAAAGCGCGCCGAGCGGGCGACGTTGAGATACCCGGCGAGCACCGCGGCATCCTGCGTCAGGTCGCGCCGGTGCTCGTCCTCGTAGGCCTCCGCAGCGGACAGCGATGCGCCGACGACGTTGCGCACCCGGTCCGAGAACCAGCCTTCGAGACCGACATTGATCGTCAGGACAGCGAAAACGGCGACGAGAACCGTGGGAATGAGCGCGATCAGGGCGAAGACGCCGGTCAGTCGCAGGTGTAGCCGGGATCCGGCCGACTTTGCCCTGCGCTCCGCGACCATGCGCGCGACCCGGCCGAGGACCAGCGTGGCAACGGCGAGGATGTAGACGAGGTCGACCAGCATGACGACCCGGAGCCATGGCGACGTCGCGCCCTGCCGCAATGGCCCGAGAACCCAGAATGTGCCGATGACGAGGACGGGACCGAGCACGACCAGGCCGAGGGCAGACCCAGTGCGGATTGCGCGCGCCCGTCGCAGGCGCGAGACTCTTTCCCAGCTCAGACGCTGTTTGTGGCTTGCCAAGAGACAGCCTCGCTCTTCCTCGTGCCGAGCGGGCCGCCCCTTCTGAACGGGAGCGTGGCCGTCGCGCGACGTTCCGCCAAATTCCGTGATCGTTAGGGGGCGCAGGCCCCGATGTCACGGCTCTGTTGCAGCTTTACATCAACTTGCGGCGGCGTGTCACGCGAATATCGAGGTCCGTGATCTTCTTTCTCAAGGTATTGCGGTTGATGCCGAGAAGGTCGGCGCATTTGGCCTGATTCCCGCCAGTTGCATCGAGCGCGATCTCGATGAGCGGCACTTCGACCTCCTTCAGGATGCGCTGGTAGAGGCCCGGAGGCGGCAGAACGCCGCCGTGGAGGTCGAAATAGCGCCGAAGATGCTTGGCGACGGAAGCTGAGAGCTTCTCCCCCGACCCGCCCCCCATGAGAGGCTCGATCTCGGGCTGGTTTCCGAGGACCTGCTCCACCTCCGCCCGGCCGATCTCCTCCTCGGGGGAGGTCACCACGAGACGGCGGATGATGTTCTCGAGCTGGCGCACGTTGCCGGGCCAGGAATAGGCGCGGATCAGCTCCATGACCGGTTCGGCGAAGCGCCGCGTCGGTGCTCCGTCCCGTTCCGCGCGGGCAAGGAAATGCTCGGCCAGGAGCGGAATGTCGTCCACCCGCTCGCGCAGGGCGGGCACGGCGATGGTGACGCCGCCAAGGCGATAGAAGAGGTCCTGCCGGAACGCCCCCCGCTCCATGCGCTCGGTCAGATCCGACTGGCTCGTCGCCATGATCCGGGGCGCGGAATCGCCGAGGGCATCGAGCAGCCGCACGAGGCGCCCCTGGGTGTCCATGTCGAGATCGGCCACCTCGTCGAACAGGATCGACCCCGCCCGCGCCTTGGCGACGATGGCCGAGGGCCCGTCGACGCCGGCGAGGTCCGATGCGCTGGCCACGACGAACGGCATCGATCGGCGGTCCGAGAAATCGTGGATCGCCCGCGCGATGAGCGATTTTCCGGTGCCGCTTTCGCCGGTGATCAGGGTCGCGAGATCCGTGTTCATCACCCGTGCGACGAGCCTGTAGAGCGCCTGCATGGCCGGCGTCCGGCCCACCAGCGGCAGGTCCGTCGCCGCGGCTTCCGGCCGCTCGACGTTGCCTCGCACGGTACGGGACTGGCCGGCGTGGCGCTTCACCTCGAGCGCCTTCGCCGCGCGCTTCATCAGGTCCGGCAGGTCGAAGGGCTTCGGCAGGTAGTCGTAGGCTTCCGCCTCCGCCGCCTGGATCGCCGTCATGATGGTGTTCTGCGCGGAGATCACGATCACCGGAAGGCCCGGCCGCTCGGAGCCGATCCGGGGCAGCATCTCCAGCCCGTTCCCGTCCGGCATGACGACATCCGAGATCACGAGATCGCCTTTGCCCTCCTCGACCCAGCGCATCAGCGTCACGAGGCTGGACGTGGCATGGACCTTGCAGCCGGCGCGGGTCAGCGCCTGGGTAAGCACGGTCCTGATCGTGCGGTCGTCATCGGCGACGAGGATCGTTCCGTCCATTCGGTCAGGTCTCCTGGTTGGCGTCCGGGGCCCCGCCCTCCGGGGCGACGGGCAGCGAGATGCGGAAGGCGGTACGGCCGGGAGCGCTCTCGACGCTGATCCAGCCGCGATGTTCGATGACGATCTTGGAGACGAGCGCGAGGCCGAGGCCGGTCCCGTTCTCCCGCCCCGAGATGAATGGCTCGAAGATCTCGTCGGCGATCTCGGGCGGCAGACCCGGCCCGTCATCGACGATTTCGACCTGCAGGGGCACCGCGAGGGCGACGCCGTCCGCGCCGCGCACCCTGAGGCTCGGCTCGTAGAACGTCCGCAGGCGGATCGTCCCGGTCCCCTGCCCGCTGCGCTGGACCGCCTCAGCGGCGTTCTTCAGAAGGTTGAGGAAGACCTGCAGCAGCTGGTCGCCATCGGCGAGCGTCGGCGGCAGCGAGGGGTCGTAATCGTCATGGATCTGCATGTGCGCGGCGAATCCGACGCTGGCCGAGCGGCGGGCACGGTCCAGGAGGTCATGCAGGTTCACCGGCTTGGTGAGCGGCGGACGCAGGTTTCCGAACTGTTCCACCTGCTCGAGGAGCTGCACCACGCGGCGGGTCTCCGCGACGATGAGATCGGTCAGCTCCAGATCCTCGCCCTCGAGGGACATCGACAGAAGTTGCGCGGCCCCCGAGATGCCGGCGAGCGGGTTCTTGATCTCGTGCGCCAGCATCTCGGCCATGCCGATGGCCGAGCGTGCGGCGGCGCCCGGCGCGCGGCCGAGGCGGCCTGCGATCTGGCGCGGCGCGATGACGACGAGCAGGATCTCGGGGTGGTCCGTGAGCGGCGCGATCTGAAGATTGCAGGCCACGCTCGCGCGCTCGTGCGTTCCCACGTCCGAATCGTTGATGAAGACCGGCGACCGGTTGAGCCGGACCCGCGTCAGCGCGCCTTCGATGGGCGCATCGACGATGAGGCAATCGTGGACGGACCGCCCCTTGAGCGACCGCAGGGAGGCATTCAGGAAGGCCTCCGCCTCGGGATTGAGCGCGTCGATCCGGTCCTCGGCGTCCAGAAGGAGCGCCGGCACGGGCAGCGAAGCCCAGATCTCGCCGGTGAGCCGATGCCCCTCGTCGCTCATGCGGCGGTCCTTCGGGCCGGGGTGAAGGCGCGGGATATCAGCGACAGGACGGCAGCGGGATCGGTCTCGGTCATGAGCGTGCGGCGGAGGCCGGCTGGATCGCCGGCCGCCTCGAGGTACCACCCCAGGTGCTTTCGCGCGACGCGCACGGCGAGCCCCGGCCCGTAGAACGACAGCATCTGCTCGTAGTGCTCGCGGACAAGGGCGGCGAGGTCGTCTGCTTCGGGCGCCGCACGCGGAACCCGGCCGCCGAGCGCATCGGCGATCTGTCCCGGAAGCCAGGGCCTGCCCTGAGCGCCCCGTCCGATCATGACGCCGTCCGCACCCGACTGCGCGAGGGCGTTGCGGGCATCGTTCAGCGAACAGATGTCTCCGTTCGCGATGAGCGGCACGTCCTTCGGCAGCGCATCGCGCACCGGCCTGATCGCGGCCCAGTCGGCCCGGCCCTTGTAGAACTGGCAGCGCGTCCGGCCGTGGACGGTGATGCGGGAGACGCCGAGCGCGGCGGCCCCGGCCGCGAGCTCCGGCGCCGTCAGGCTCTCCTCGTTCCAGCCGAGCCGCATCTTGAGCGTCACGGGGACGGCGACCGCGCCGATCACGGCCTCGACCAGCCGCAGGGCATTCGGCACGTCGCGCATGAGCGCCGACCCCGAGGCACCATCGCCGGCCGTGGCCGTGACCTTCTTCGCCGGACAGCCCATGTTGATGTCGATCACGCGGGCGCCCATGTCCTCGGCGATCCGGGCCGCCTCGGCCATCCAGTGCGCCTCGGCTCCCGCGATCTGCACCGCCGTTCCCGGCATGTCAGCGCCGAGCGCCTTGTCCCGCGTGCCGCGCCGCGCCGTCACCATCTCCCGGCTCGCCACCATTTCCGACACGACGAGATCTGCGCCGAAGCGCATGGCAAGCCGGCGGAAGGGCCGGTCCGTGATCCCGGCCATCGGCGCGAGGGCGACGAGCGGGCGCTCCGCCCCGCCTCCGGTGATTTGTGCTTGGCGATGCGTCAAACGCTCAATCCTTGTGCGTGCGGTCTCTTATCCCGCGGTCCGGCGCGGACGGAAGCCTGACGCATGGCCATCAGCCTCCCGGTTTCTCATATGCCCGCTTTTTAAGCGCGTTGGGAGGGTAAAGGCTTCCGCGTTGCCCTGCTTCGAGCTCACGGCTAATGAGGATCTCCATGATGACCCGTCCCGCGACACCCTCAGACCGCCCCCGGATCCGCCCGTGACCGATGCCGCAGGACCCGTGACGGACGCGATCCTCGTTGCCGGCGGCAAGGGGACCCGCATGGGCGGCCAGAACAAGGTGTACCGCCTCCTGGCCGGCCAGCCTGTGATCAGCCGCTCTGCCGCCGCGTTCCTGTGCCATCCCGGCATCCGGCGCGTCGTCGCCGTCGTTGCCGCCGATGATGCGGAGGCCGCGCGGGCGATCCTGCCCTCGGAGGTGACGATCGCGACGGGCGGTGCAAGCCGTGCGGCCTCCGTCCGGGCCGGGCTCGCCGCGTTGTCGGACGCGCCGCCGGACCGCGTCCTGATCCACGATGCCGCCCGCCCGCTGATCGACCGGGAGACCATCGCCCGCGTGAGCGAGGCCCTGGACACCCACGACGGGGCGGCGCCTGCGGTCGCGGTGACCGACGCCCTCTGGCGGAGCGAGACGGACCGCATCGAGGGCGCAGTGCCGCGGGACGGCCTTTACCGGGCGCAGACCCCGCAGGGGTTTCGGTACGAGGCCATTGCGGCGGCCCATGCCGGGTGGGACGCGCCCGGCGATCCGGCCGACGATGTCACCGTGGCTCTTGCGGCGGGACTGGACGTCGTCATGGTTCCGGGCGAGGAGCGGAACCTGAAACTGACCCTCGCCGCCGACATGAGGCGCGCGGAGGACCTGCTCGGGAAAGGCACGCCGATGGATATCCGCATGGGCAACGGCTACGACGTCCACCGTTTCGGGCCGGGGGACGCCGTGATCCTCTGCGGCATCCGCATCCCCCATGGCCGCGGCCTGTCCGGCCACTCGGACGCCGATGTCGGGATGCACGCGCTCACCGATGCGATTCTCGGCGCCCTCGCCGAGGGCGATATCGGGCGCCACTTCCCCCCGTCGGATCCGCAGTGGAAAGGCGCCGACAGCGAGATCTTCCTCACACGTGCCGCCGACATCGCCTCCGGTCGCGGCTTCCGTCTTTCGAACGCTGATGTCACACTGATCTGCGAGGAGCCCAAGATCGGCCCTCACGCCGCCGCCATGTCGGCGCGTCTGGCAGCGATCCTCGGCACGACGCCGGACCGGATCTCGGTCAAGGCGACGACGTCGGAGCGGCTCGGTTTCACCGGTCGCGGCGAGGGAATCGCGGCCATCGCCACGGCAACCCTCGTCTCGGAGACGCCATGACCCGCTTCATTGCCTCCTTCGCCTACTCGGGGCTGATCTCCCCGGCGAACGGAACCTGGGGCAGCGCCGCGGCGCTCCTCGTGGGATACCTGCTGCACGGTCTCGGTGGCTTCCCCCTGCTTCTTATCGCCGCCATCGTGCTCTTCCCGATCGGGCTCTGGGCCGCGCGGGCGGAGACACGGGTTGGCGATCACGACCCGTCCTGGATCGTCGTGGACGAAGCGGTTGGCATGTGGATCGCGCTGCTGCCCCTGTCCGGCGGTCTCTGGTTCGCCGGGGCGGATCCCTGGCTCTTCCCCTGGCCGGGCTGGGTCGGCGCCTTCGCAATGTTCCGCCTGTTCGACATCTGGAAGCCATGGCTCGTCGGGCGCGCGGACCGGATGGGAACCCCGGAGGGGCTGATGCTCGATGACGTCGCGGCGGGGGTCATGGCGGCCATTGTCGTCGCGCTGGCCGCGGCCATCTCCCACGGCGTGCTGATGTCATGAGCCCGGCGGAGCAACTCCTCGAGGCGGCCCGCGCGCAAAGCGCCCGGATCGCCGTCGCCGAAAGCTGCACGGGCGGTCTTCTCGGCGGGGCGATCACGGCTCCGGCCGGGGCCTCGAACATCCTCGATCGCGGCTACATCACCTACTCCAACGTCTCGAAGGTCACGATGCTGGGCGTTTCGGAGCAGACTCTGCTCGCGCACGGGGCCGTGTCGGAGGAGGTCGCGCGGGAGATGGCGACCGGAACGCTCCGCCGGTCCGAAGCGGACATCGCCATTTCGGTGACCGGGATCGCCGGGCCCGGCGGCTCGCAGCACAAGCCGGAGGGCCGGGTCTGCTTCGGCCTCGCCCGGATCGGGGAAACCACGCTCGGCGAGACGGTCGAGTTCGGCGCGCTCGGCCGAGAGGCGGTGCGCCTGGCGGCCGTGGATCACGCCCTTTCCATGCTCATCCGCGCTCTGACGGACTGAGCTTCAGACGGTCCCCTTCGGACCGTAGAGCTCGGCCGCCCGACGCTCGAAGGCGCGCACGATCCGCTGCATCGCATCGTTGAAGAACATCCCCGCTGCGCCTTGCAAGAGCCTGTTCTTGAACTCGAAATCAACGTAGAACTGCACCTCGCAGCCCCCTTCGACATCCACGAACCCCCACTTGGAAATCATGTGGTGGAAGGGACCGTCGAGATACTCGGTGTTGATGCGCCCGTCCTCCTGCCAGAGGGTGACGCGGGAGCCGAACTTCTCGCGGAAGACCTTGAAGGAGATCACCAGATCCGCCTCCATGATCTCCGCCGTACCCTCGTGGCGGCGGGAGCGGATGCGCGCCGCGGCCGTCCAGGGCAGGAATTCGGGGTACCGCTCGACATCCGCCACAAGGTCGAACATCTGCTGAGCGGTATAGGGAACGGTGCGGGTCTCGGAATGCGTGGTCATGGCGCCGGTGCGTTGGTGGACTGTACCGGTTGATGTCGTATGGTGCGGGCGCAGATCAAGGACAAAAGCCGTGACAGACCGCCCATACGTCATCGATACGATGATCAGTGCCAAGACAGTGGCCGCCCGCATCGAGCACCTCGCCCGTGAAATCGAGACCGCATTCAGGGGGACGGACCAGCTCGTCGTCGTCGGTCTGCTGCGCGGCAGCTTCGTCTTCATCGCCGACCTCGTGCGTGAACTCCACGACATGCCGGTGGAGGTCGATTTCCTCGAAGCCTCTTCCTACGGTTCCGGGATGACCTCGAGCCGCGAGGTGCGGATCCTGAAGGATCTTCGCGGAGAGATCGGCGGACGGGACGTTCTCGTGGTCGAGGACATCGTCGATACGGGGCACACCCTGACCCACGTGACCTCGCTCCTCAAGAGCCGCTCCCCCCGGCGGCTCGAGACCATCGCGCTTCTCGACAAGCCCTCCCGCCGCGAAGTGCCGTTCAAGGCGTCCTGGACGGGCTTCGAGATCCCGGACGAATTCGTCGTCGGTTACGGGATCGATTTCGCGCAGCGCAACCGCAACCTGCCCTTCATCGGCTCGGTGCGTTTCACGGACGAGACCTGATGCTGAACCCGCGGCACCTCCTCCGGGCAAAGCGGCTGGTGCAGAATCCGCCGTCCTGGGGCAAATTCCTACTGATCCTCGGGATCATCGCGGCCTGTCTCGCCCTCTTCGGGCTGGAGCATTTCGGTCTCCTGCCGGACTGGATGCAGGCCGACCGTGTCGGACGGGGCGGCGGCGTGCGGGTGCAGTGAGGATCGTGCGAGTCCGCGGGCCGGGTGCTGGCCCAAGGGCCCGGAGCTGCCGAACCTCGCCGTCAAGGTGTGCGCCGTCCGTCCCTCAGAAGTCCCGCTCCTTGTAGGCCTTGAGCGCCGCCTCGCGGCCCTCCTGGGCGCCGACGATGGGCTCCTCGGGATACTGATCAGCCGGGGACATGCTCCAGCGCCGGGGAATCGCCTCGAAGTAGTCGAGCGCAGTCTCGGGCGGATCCTCCTGTCCCTCGGCGATGAAGGCGCGGCGATAGGCGCCGTCCCGGTCGAACTTCTCGATCTGGGTTTCGGGATTGAAGACCCGGAAATAAGGTGTCGCGTCCGGTCCCGATCCGGCCGCCCATTGCCAGCCCATCGAGTTGTTGGCGATATCCCAGTCGATCAGGCAGTCCTCGAACCACTTCATCCCGATCTTCCAGTGGCACATCAGGTGTTTCGTCAGGTAGCTCGCGACGATCATCCGCCCGCGATTGTGCATCGTTCCGGTGACGAACATCTCCCGCATCGCGGCATCGACGAAGGGCATTCCAGTCCGCCCCTGTTTCCACGCCTTCACCTCGGCGCGCCGTTCGTCCTCGTTCCAGGGAAAGGCGTCCCACTCCTCGCGCCAGTTGCCGGAGACGAGACGGGGCGTGTGGTAGAGCAGGTGATAGGCGAAGTCGCGCCAGACGAGTTCGCCGAGGAACGTTTCGGCGCCATCCTTGCCGTCCTCCCGCGCCCTCTGCGCGGCCTCCCAGCAGGCACGGATGCCGATCTCCCCATAGGTGAGATTTTCGCTGAGGCGGGACGTGCCGTCCTCACCCGGCAGATCGCGGGATGTGTCGTAGCCCTCTACGATATTCGAGATGAAGGTACCGAGGCGCTGCTGCGCCTTCTGCTCGCCCACGCGGGCATGTTTCGCGACCACGGCGGCGCCGCGGTCCATCGCGGCGCCCATGTCCCAGTCACCCAGCCGGTCGCTGTCAGGCCAGTCCTTCGGCGCTGCGAGCTCGCTCGGGGCGGAGGGCGCCGACCCCGGATCGCGATCCTTCACCGCGCGCCAGAACGGTGTGTAGACCTTGTAGTACCCGCCCTGCTTGGTTTCGACGGTCCATGGTTCGAAGAGGAGATGTCCGGCATGGCTCACCGCCTCGATGCCGTCGGCGTTGAGATCCGACTTCACCGCCTCATCGCGCTCGCGGGCTTCGGGGTCGTAGAGGCGGGACCAGTGCACGGCCCCTGCCCCCGTCTCTTCCGCGAGCCCGCGCAGGATCGGAAGGGCGTTCCCGCGGCGGAGGATCAGGCGGCTGCCCTTTTCCTCGAGCGTCTCCGAAAAGACGCGCAGCGCTTCCCCGAGCCGCCATTTCGGCGCGGCGCCAAGACCGTCGACGCTCGGATCGCAGATGAAGACCGGTATGACGGGGCGGCCCGTCGACGCCACTTCGGACAGGCCGGGGTGATCGGACAAGCGCAGGTCCCGGCGGAACCAGAAGAGGATCGGGCTGCTCGTATCGCCGTCACTCATTCCGACAGGTCGACCACGACGCGGCCATGGGTCTTGTTCTGAAGCATGTCGCGCCCGATCTGCGGCACCTCGTCGAGGGTCGCCATGCGGATCGTCTGCTCCAGGAGCTCGGATGGCATGTCGCGGGCAAGCCGGTCCCAGGCCGTCACGCGCTTCGCGTAAGGCGCGGTCACGCTGTCGATGCCGAGGAGGTTCACGCCGCGCAGCAGGAAGGGAACCACCGTCGTTTCCAGCTTCGAGCCGCCGGCAAGCCCAACCGCGGCGACCGAGCCGCCATGCTTCATCTGCGACAGGACGCGGGCAAGCATCGTGCCGCCGACCGCGTCGACGCATCCCGCCCAGCGTTCGCTCTCGAGCGGCTTGCCGCCCTCGGAGAGCTCCGACCGCGGAACGATGCTGCGGGCGCCGAGGGATCGCAGGTATTCCTCCTGCTCGGGCCGGCCGGTCACGGCCGCGACATGGTAGCCGAGGCGGGACAAGATCGCCGTCGCGACGGAGCCGACGCCGCCCGACGCGCCGGTCACGAGGACCTCACCCCGATCCGGCGTGAGCCCATGCTCCTCGAGGGCAATGATCGACAGCATGGCCGTGAAGCCGGCCGTTCCAAGCGCCATCGCCGTACGCGCGTCCAGTCCGTCCGGCGCCGGGACGAGCCAATCCGCCTTGACCCGCGCCTTCTCGGCATAGCCGCCCCAATGGATCTCGCCAACGCGCCATCCGGTGAGGATCACGCGGTCTCCCGGAGCATAGCGTTCATCGGACGAGGTCTCGACGGTGCCGGCGAAGTCGATGCCGGGAACATGCGGATACGTCTTCACGAGCCCGCCCTGTCCCGCGAGCACGAGGGCGTCCTTGTAGTTCAGGGTGGAATACTCGACCGCCACCGTCACGTCGCCGTCCGGCAGGCTGTCCTCGGCCGTCTCGCGGATTTCGGAGACGACGTCTTCGCCATCCGGCCTGTCGAGAATGAGGGCTTTCATGGGATCTCCCTGTTCGTATCACCTTGCGCGGCGCGGGGCCGCTTTCCGCATGGAGGATAGGTCGGCCGCGCCCCGTGTCGCCCCCCCCCGCGGCGATCGTGACCGCCTTGGGGGAGCGAAGATGAGCGCAGCACCCCGGGAGGCGCGGCACGGTCCGTTTCGCGGCCGGTGCCCGGCCCGGCCGTGCTACTTCAGCGCCCGCAGCCGAGCGACCAGCATGCGGGTCGATTCATCCTTGTCCGTACCGGCGTCCTTGCCGGTCAGGACCGGCTCCAGCGATTTCGCGAGTTCCTTGCCGAGTTCGACGCCCCACTGGTCGAAGCTGTTGATCCCGAGGATCACCCCCTCGACGAACACGCGATGCTCGTAGAGCGCGACGATCTGACCGAGGATCTCGGGGGTGAGCTGGGGATAGACCAGCATGGTGGAGGGACGGTTTCCCGGGAAGACACGGTGGGCGGCTTGACGCTCCAGCTCGTCCCCCTCGAGGCCCTTTTTGCGCATGATCTCGCGCGCCTCGTCCATGGAGCGTCCGCGCATCAGTGCTTCGGCCTGAGCGAGGCAATTGGCGACGAGGAGCGTGTGCTGGTGCTCCAGCTCCTCCTCGAACCCGCGGGCCCCCACCATGAACTCGCACGGCACGATGCCGGTGCCCTGGTGGATGAGCTGGTAGAAGGCGTGCTGCCCATTCGTGCCGGGCTCTCCCCAGACGACGGGCCCGGACACGGTGTCCAGCGCGCTGCCGTCCATGCGGACGCGCTTGCCGTTGCTCTCCATTTCCAGCTGCTGCAGATAGGCCGGCAGCCGCGCGAGGCGCTGCTCGTAGGGCAGGACCGCGCGCGTGGGATAGCCGCAGACCTGATGGTTCCAGATGCCGACGAGGGCGAGGAGAACCGGCATGTTCTCCTTCATCTCGGCAGAGCGGAAATGCAGGTCCATCGCCTGTCCGCCGCGCAGGAAGGCCCGGAACGCGTCCGGCCCGATGGCGATCATCAGCGACAGGCCGATCGGCCCCCACATCGAATAGCGCCCGCCGACCCAGTCCTCGAACCCGAAGACGCGGGAGGGATCGATGCCGAACTCCGCCGTCTTGTCCTTGGCAGAAGAGAGCGCGGCGAATTGCGATGCGGGATCGGCGACCGCCTCGCCCATCCAGTCGCGCGCGGTTTCGGCGTTCGTCATGGTCTCGGCAGTGGTGAAGGTCTTGGAGGCGACGATGACGAGGGTCGTCCGCGGGTCGAGCCCCTGAAGCGCAGTTGCGATGTCCGCGCCATCCACGTTGGAGACGAAGTGGCACCGCGGGCCGTCATGGTAGGGCGCAAGCGCCAGCGTCGCCATGGCGGGACCGAGGTCGGAGCCGCCGATGCCGATATTGACCACGTCCGTGATCCGGCCGCCCTGCCCCTTGAACCGTCCCTCGCGGACCTCCTCGGCAAAGCTCGACATGCGGGAAAGCGTCTCCAGAACGCCCGGCATCACGGCCTTGCCGTCCACCACGACCGCGTCGCCGTCCAGGTTGCGCAGCGCCGTGTGCAGGACGGCGCGCCCCTCGGTCTCGTTGATCGCCTTGCCTTCGAACATCTCGTCCCTGCGCCGGGCGACGCCGGCGGCTTCGGCCAGCTGCAGCAGGAGCCACTGGGCCTGGGTGTCGATGCTCGTCTTGGAATAGTCGAACAGCAGATCCCCTGTTTCGACCGAGAAGCGATGCGCGCGGTCCGGCGTCTCGAACAGGCTTGCGATTGTGCGGCCTTCGGTTTTGGCGCGGTGCGCCTTCAGTTTGTCCAGCATGGTTTCGGATCGGCTCCCTCAGGTCGTGGCGCCTGCAAGAAGGGTCCCTTGCCGCGGGCAGCGCCTTGAAAATTCACGTACGGCCAGCAGGGCGGTCCTACGCCGCCCAATGCACCGTGGCGGCGCCGAGGAAGCCGCGGATCGGCGCCTCCAGCTCGGGCTTCTTCGCGGCGGCCTCCAGAACCTCGCGCTTCTCCGCGCCGGTGATCAGCACGTGCGTGCTCATCGCGGTGCGCAAGGCGCGCGCGGACAGGGTGATCCGGGGCTCGTCCGCCCCTTCGGCGCGCATGGCCATGAGTGCCGGCGCATCCGGGGCGAAGGCGGCCTCGAGCTGGTCGGCGCCCGGGAAGAGCGACGCTGTGTGCCCGTCCGTTCCCATTCCGAGGAGCAGGACCGTGATCGGCAGGTGGGCCTCGACCTCGTCGGACAGCGCGCCCAGCCCCTCCTCCGGGGTCGGAACATCGGTATGGAGCGGCACCATCTGCGCGGCCGCGGCATGCTCCGTCAGGAGCCGCTCCCGCACGAGGCGCGTGTTCGAGCGCGGGCTGTCCTCCGGCACCCAGCGTTCGTCGTTCAGCATCACCGAGATACGGTCCCAGGGAAGCCGAACGCCGGACAGGATGTCGAAGGCCGGCCCCGGTGTGGAGCCGCCGGGAATGCAGAGCGTCGCCCGGTCATTGGTCAGCAGATGACCCTTGAGTTCGCTCGAGATCCGGTCGGCCAGATCCATCATCATGATCTCGCGGTCGGGATATTCCTGAAAGTTCATGCCTTGATCTCCCGCCATTTGCGTCCGTCGCGGTGCATGAGCATCAACGCATCCTCCGGCCCGCTGGATCCGGGCTCGTAGGGTTTCGGCACATCGTTGCGCGCCTCCCATCCCGCGATCAGGGGATCGGTCCACGCCCAGGCCGCCTCGACCTCGTCACCGCGCATGAAGAGCGTCTGGTTGCCGCGGATCACGTCCATGATGAGCCGCTCGTAGGCCTCCGGGATGTCGGAGCCGTCCGGACCGAGGGCATCGGCGAAGGTCATGTCGAGCGGGACATCCACGAGACGCATGCCCCCCGGGCCCGGCTCCTTGATTGTCACGCACAGTTCCATGCCCTCGTTGGGCTGGAGCCGGATCGTCAGGATGTTGCGGTGGCTCTTGCCGGTTTCGTCGAAGATCGAGTGCGGCGCGTCCTTGAAGACCACGGCGATCTCGGAGGTCCGCGCCTTCAGCTTCTTGCCGGTGCGCAGGTAGAACGGAGTGCCCGCCCACCGCCAGTTGGAGATGGCAACGCGCAGGGCGATGAAGCTCTCGGTGCGCGAACGCGGATCGCCGGCATCCTCCCGGAAGTCGGGCTCGCCCCCCTTCGCCTCATACTGGCCGCGGATGATGTGATGGGGCTGGACCGGCTCCAGCGCCCGGATCACCTTGAGCTTCTCGTCCCGGACTTCGTCCGAGCCGAACCGGGAGGGCGGCTCCATCGCGATCAGGCAGAGGAGCTGCATGAGGTGGTTCTGCACCATGTCCCGCATGGCGCCGGAGCGGTCGTAATACTCGCCCCTGCCACCGACGCCGACGGTCTCGGCCACGGTGATCTGGATGTGATCGACGTACTGCGCGTTCCAGAGCGGCTCGAAAAGCACGTTGCCGAAGCGCACGGCCATCAGGTTCTGGACCGTCTCCTTCCCGAGGTAATGGTCGATGCGGTAGATCTGCTCCTCGGAGAAGTGCTTCTCCAGCGTGGCGTTCAGCTCCTTCGCACTTGCAAGGTCGTGTCCGAAGGGCTTTTCGACGACGATGCGGCACCCGTCGCCCGCCATGCCGTGGGTATGCAGCCGCTCCGCCAGATCGCCGAAGAGCGACGGCGCGACGGAGAAGTAGAAGGCGTGGACGACGCCCTCGCGGATATGTCCCTTCAGCTCCGTCCAGCCGGCTTCGCCGCGCGCATCGACGGCCTCGTAGGAGAGGCAGGCGAGGAAGGCCTCCAGCGTGTCGGGGTCGATGTCCTTCTTCGGCACGAACTCGGTCAGCGCGTCCCGCACGATGCCGCGGAATTCCTCGTCGTCGTGCTCCGAGCGCGCGGCGCCCACGATGCGGGCCTCCGCGGGCATCTGCCCCGCCTTCATGCGCTGATAGAGACCGGGATAGATCTTCCGCCGGGCGAGATCACCCGTTCCGCCGAAGATCACGAGGTCGAACGGGTCGACCGGAATGATACGCGCTACCATCTGCGTCTAGCTCCTTGGCAAAGGGCTCCGTCCACCGGGCTGCCGGCGTCACGAGATGGAGCCGTTAGCGCAATCGGGGCGCCCGGAAAAGCCTCGGAACGCGACAGAAGGGGCAGAGCCGCCGTCGCCGGCGACTTTCTGGAGAAGCGCCGGAAGATGCAAGGAATGAGCGGCTCCCGCCTGCCCTTTTCGAACGTGAAAGCGCCCGCCGGAAACCCGGCGGGCGCTTTGGTCGTCCATATTTTCGATCTGCGTTACTTGCGACCGAGAAGTTTCCAGGCAGCAGGCACCAGAAGCGCGGCGAGAGCCAGCTTCATCGCGTCCCCGACGAGGAACGGCAGCGCACCCCAGGCCAGCGCCTGGTTGAAGACCGAGCCGTAGACCTCCGGCTGGTGCATCCCGCCCGCGATCAGGAAAGCGAGCCATGCGAGGCCGGGCAGGTAGATCACGGCGTTCCCGATCAGCATCGCGCCGACCATCTTCAGGGGCGAGCGGTCCCAGCCGCGACGGGCCAGAAGCCCCATCGCGCCGACCGCGAGCACGTAGCCCACGAGATAACCGCCGGTCGTGCCCATCATGTAGCTCAGGCCGTTCATCTCGGCGGTCGAGCTCTGGAAGATGTCGAAGCCGAGCGCACCGATCGCCATGTAAAGCAGGATGGTGGTCAGGCCGAGGCGCGGCCCGTAGGCGGCGCCGATGGTCAGAACGGCAAACGTTCCAAGGTTCACCGCCACCGGGGAGGGCGGCACCGGCAGCTTGATCTGCGCCGCGACCGTCAGAAGGACGATCCCTGCCGCGACAAGGAGCACGTTCTTCGTCTGCGCCTCGCGGCCTTCAAGCGGCCCAATCGATTCGGCCAGTGTCATCCGGCCGGTCATCGCCAATGCCATGCTCATTCTCCCAGGCAATCCTCTCGGTGGTCCAGCTTTGTCGCAAAGCGGCGCTTCGTTCAAGGCGAAGCGGCAGGTGCGGCTGCGGATCTCCATCGATCACATCGCGTAAGGGGCGAATATTGCGCCGCTCAGCGCATGTACCGACTGGTCATCGTGTAATCCTTCGCAGGTCCCGAAACGGTCCAGGTCGCGGTCCAGCGGGGCCAGCCGGAAAAATCGTACGCGACCTCGTACCTGTCGGAACCGCAAAGATGTACGTCCTCCGGCGAGGTGTCTGAGAACCGGTGAAACGGCCGACCGTCCTCGAAGGCCACCGCGATCCCTCCGCCCGCCTCCCGCCAGACATACCGCCGCTCCGCCCGCATTGCAGGCCCCTGCCCCAGCTTCAACAAACCGGCTTCGCGATAGATCAAACCGTCCGGCGCCGCACCGAACACGGCGTCGCCCTCGAACTGGCCCGTCTGGCCCGCTCGCCGGTCCTCGATGGACCGGTCCAGGGACCAGCGCCCCTCAAACTTCGCCAGCTCCGGCATCGTCCCCCGCACCTTGCCGCCACGAGGAGCCGAGGCTAAGGACGAGCCGCCCCGTGCGAAAGCCCAAAAGCCAGCCTCAGAAAGGCGCCGACGATGATCCCCCGCTACTCCCGCCCCGAGATGACAGCCATCTGGTCGCCCGAAACCAAGTTCCGCATCTGGTTCGAGATCGAGGCCCATGCCTGCGACGCACAGGCCGCTCTCGGCGTCATTCCGAAAGAGAGCGCCGAGGCTGTCTGGACCGCCGAAGGCACCGAGTTCGACGTCGCCCGGATCGACGAGATCGAACGCGTCACCAAGCACGACGTCATCGCCTTCCTCACGCACCTGTCCGAGATCGTCGGAGAGGATCAGGCCCGGTTCGTGCACCAGGGCATGACCTCGTCCGACGTGCTCGACACGACGCTGAACGTCCAGCTCGTCCGCGCTGCCGACATTCTCATCGCCGACATGGACGGGCTTCTGGAAGCGCTGAAGAAACGTGCGATGGAGCACAAGGATACGGTCCGTATCGGCCGCTCCCACGGTATCCATGCCGAGCCCACCACGATGGGCCTCACCTTCGCCCGCTTCTATGCCGAGATGGCGCGAGGCAGGGAGCGCCTCCTGCGCGCCCGCGAGGAGGTCGCAACCGGCGCGATCTCCGGCGCCGTCGGGACCTTCGCCAATATCGATCCATCCGTCGAAGAGCATGTCTGCGCCAAGCTGGGGCTCGTTCCCGAACCGATCAGCACTCAGGTCATCCCGCGCGACCGCCACGCCATGTTCTTCGCGACCCTCGGCGTCATCGCCTCCTCGATCGAGAATGTGTCGACCGAGATCCGTCACATGCAGCGCACGGAAGTCCTTGAAGCGGAAGAGTTCTTCTCGAAGGGCCAGAAGGGCTCCTCGGCTATGCCGCACAAGCGCAACCCTGTCCTGACGGAAAACCTGACCGGTCTCGCACGCCTCGTCCGGTCCGCCGTGACACCAGCGCTCGAGAACGTAACGCTATGGCACGAAAGAGATATTTCTCATTCCTCCGTTGAGCGTGGCATCGGTCCGGATGCGACGATCCACCTCGATTTCGCGCTCGCGCGGCTTACCGGCGTGATCGAGAACCTCGTGGTCTATCCCGACAACATGATGGCGAATCTCAACAAGTTTCGCGGCCTCGTCCATTCCCAACGTGTGCTCCTCGCCCTGACGCAGGCGGGCGTCACCCGCGAGGGCGCCTATTCCATGGTGCAGCGAAATGCCATGAAGGTCTGGGAACAGGGTGCTGACTTCAAAGAGGAATTGCTCGCCGACGCTGAAGTGACGGACGCCCTCGGCGCGGACGGCATCGAGGCGGTCTTCGACCTCGGCCACCATACCAAGCATGTCGATACGATCTTCCGCCGTGTTTTCGGGGAAAGCTGAATTTATCGTTTTGCGATATGGAGTTGAGGTCCTGCCTCTGAGCTTACGACCTTTCCTCCGCTGGCCGTAACCGCGCATTAAGGCGCCGTCGCTAAGTCAGGCTCTCGTTTGAGATCTGACCCGGAGCGACGGCGCGTGCCGAACGACCTGCAACCTTTGGCGATCCCCATGGCCATGCCCCTGGCCATGCCCCTTGGCGACATCTCTCCGGGCGTGGACGCGCCGCTCCCGGCCCGTACCGGTGCGGGCGATCACCTGACCCGGAAACAGAAAGCCGCCATCGTCGTGCGGCTCATGATCGAAGGTGACGCGGCCCTCTCCCTCGAAGATCTCGCGGAGGGTCTGCAGGTCTCCCTCGCTCAGCAGATCGCATCGATGGGGCTGGTCGAAAAGGACGTGGTGGAGGACGTGGCCGCAGAGTTCTGCGAGGTTCTGAGCCGCGTCGGCCTCACCTTCCCCGAGGGACTCGCCGATGCCCTCGATCTCCTCGACGGACATATAAGCCCGGCAACGATCTCCCGACTGCGCCGCGAATCCGGCGTCGCGGCCAAGGGCGACCCCTGGCTACGGATCGCCGGGCTCGACAACGAACGCCTCCTGCACGTCCTCGAGGACGAGGGTGTCGAGGTCGGAGCTGTCCTTCTGTCCAAGCTGGATGTCGCTCGCGCCGCGATCCTCCTCGGCGAATTGCCCGGAGAACGGGCCCGGCGGCTGTCCTACGCGATATCGCGCACGGGACGTGTCGCCCCCGAAACCGTTCGGCGTATCGGTCTCTCCCTCGCCCAGCAGCTCGATGCGGAGCCCGCCACCGCTTTCGACACCCGCCCCGTCGAACGCGTGGGCGCGATCCTCAACTCCTCCCGCGCAGCGACGCGGGACGAGGTTCTGGAGTGGCTGGACGAAACCGATTCAGAGTTCGCCGCGGAAGTCCGAAAGGCGATCTTCACCTTCTCCAACATCCCCGCGCGGATCGATCCGCGGGATGTTCCGAAAGTGGTGCGCGTCATAGAGCCCGCCGTTCTTCTGAAGGCCCTCGCCTATGCCGTCGGCCCGCTGGAGCCGTCGCGTGATTTCCTTCTCAACAACATGTCCAAACGGATGGCGGACAGTCTGAGGGAGGAGATCGAGGAGCAGGGGCCCATTAGCGTTGACGACGGCGAGGAAGCGATCACGGCCGTCATCTCGTCCATTCGCGAGTTGATTGACGCCAGCGAGATCCTCCTTCTGGCAGAAGAATGATCATGGCCTGCCCCGTGCCAGGCTTAGCGGTGCCGCGACGGTCAATCCGCGAGCCGGCGCAGCACCGCCTCGGCCGCGCGGTCCCCGGGTGGCGGCCCGTTCGCCCCGAGCCGTTCCATGGTCAGCGCCATGACATCCAGTTGCGCTTCGCGGGCCTTGGCATCATCGAGCAGGTGCGCCAGCGCCCCCGCGATTCCGGCTGGCCGGCAATTCTTACCGATGAACTCTGGAACGACGCGGCTTTCGGACACCAGATTGACCAGCGTCACCGTATCCACCTGCAGCATCCGCGATATGATCCAGCGACTGAGCGGTGCCATGTCATACGCGATGACAATCGGCAGCCCTGCCCGGGCGAGTTCGAGCGACACCGTTCCAGACGCTGCGAGGGCCACGTCGGATGCCACGAGCGCAGCCCGCCGATCCTCGACCTCGTTCGGCGGAAGAAGAATCGGGTTGCCCGGCCAGTCGCTTGTCGCCCGGGCGACCTCGGCGTCCTTGCCCGGGGCCACCGGGACAACCACGCGGAGCCCCCTACGCCCGAGCGCCTTCAACGCTTCCCCAAACGGTTCTGCGAGCCGCGTGATCTCGGACGTCCGGCTGCCGGGAAGGACCGTCAAAAGGGGGCCATCGATGTCATGCCGCGCCCTGAATGCCTCCGCGGCTTCTTTCGAGGCCACCGGCGCGCGTGCGGCAGGATGACCGACGACGTCGCACTCCATTCCGGCCGCTTCCATGTAGGGCGGCTCGAACGGCAAAAGCGCGAGAACCTGGTCGACATCGCGGGCCATCTTTCGCGCCCGCCCCGGGCGCCATGCCCATACGGACGGAGCGACATAATGTACGATCCGCTGCTCCGGACGCGCCGCGCGTATTCCGCGATAGGCGCGCAGGCAGAAATCCGGACTGTCGATCCCGATCACTACATCGGGTGCGGCCTCTATCCCGGCCGCAATCGTCTGGTTCAGGCGCCGTCTCAGAAGCGGATATCGCGCGAGCACCTCGGCCAGCCCCATGACGGACAGATCGTCCATGTCGAAGAGCGACGTCAGGCCCTCGGCCGCCATCTTCGGCCCACCGACGCCCGAAACGACGAGGGAGGGATCGCGAGCCCGCAACCCGGCAATGAGGCCTGCGCCGAGCGTATCCCCGGACGCTTCGCCGGCAATGACGAAGACATGCGTCATGGGGCGACCCAGAAGAAGAGACCGGCAGCGTCGGCGCGGGCGATGACTTCGGGCAGATCGAGCACCAGGACGCCGCCGCTCTGGACCGCGATCCCGGCGAGACCGGCCGCCGACGCGCGCGTTACAGTCTCGGGACCGATTGCCGGCATGTCCGCGCGCAAATCCTGGCCCGGCTTCGGCGCCTTCCAGAGAAGCCCTCGCGCTCCGTCCGGTCGCCCCGGAACCTCGCCGGCGAGGGTGTCCAGCATCCAATCCGTGCCGGGAGCGGCCTCGACTGCAAGTACCTGCCCTCCGGCAACCACGCAGGATTGTCCGAGATCAGAGGCACCGAGCGCTCTGACGATTCCCGCGGCTCGGACGCGGTCGGCCTCGATGTCCGGGCCCGGCGTGGCGCGTGTCGGGCAACCGGCCGGAGGCAGGAGATCCGGTGCAATCTCATGCGCCGCGATCGGGGTCAGGCCCGCCGCCTCGAACGCGGACAGAACGGCCCGGAGGGCGGCATCGTCACCCTTCCCCAATTCCGGCAGAAGGCGCTCCAAGATCGGGCGACTGACCTCGTCGATAGCGCTTCGATCGATGGCCGGTCGGCGCATGGCGCCGGCGAGACAGACCCGGGTTGCCCCGCGCGCCCCCATCTCGGCCATGGCGGAGCCCATCGTCTCGAGGCGGAAGACCATGTCGGGCGCGCGGTCCAATCCGGCGGCAACGCCCTCGACCGAGCAGAGCAGGGCCTCCGGTCCCAGCCGCGCCTGAAGGATCGCCGGGAGGCGCCCCGACCCGGCGACCAGCGCGACCGTCATTCGGGCTTGAGGTAAGACCGGTCCGACGCGCCGGTGACGAACTCGACGATCTGGCGGACGTAGTCGCTGTCCGTCTCATCGCCGAGGCGGCGGGCCCGCTCCTGGAATGCGCCCTCGCCCTGCGCCAGCATTTGGTAGGCGGCACGAAGGGCAGTGATGTCCTCCCGCGGAACGCCGCGCCGCTTCAGGCCGACGAGGTTCAGGCCATCGAGCCGTCCGCGGGGCGCCTGCACGAGGCCGAAGGGGATGACGTCATGCGTGACCATGGAGACCGCGCCGATGATCGCACCGCGGCCGAGACGCACGAACTGGTGGATGCCGGAGAGACCGCCGATGATGACCTCGTCCTCCACCACGCAATGCCCGGCGAGGGCGGAATTGTTCGCCATGATGATGTTGTTGCCGACCAGGCAATCATGAGCGACATGGCTGCCGGCCATGAAGAGGCCGTCATCGCCGACCGAGGTCAGACCGCCGCCGCCGGCCGTGCCTGTGTTCATCGTGACATGCTCGCGGATGCGGCAGCGCGCACCGATGCGCAGCTCCGTATCCTCGCCGGCGAACTTCAGATCCTGCGGGATCTCCCCCAGAACGGCGAAGGAAAAGACGACCGTGCCATCGCCGATGCTGGTGCGCCCGGTGACGATGGCATGGCTGCGGATCTCGACATTCGCGCCGAGGGTGACCTTCCCGCCGATCACGGCGAAGGGGCCGACCGTGGCGCCCGGGCCGATTTCGGCCCCGTCCTCGACGGCGGCCAGCGGGTGGATGCGGGCGGTCGGGTCAATCGCCAAGGATCAGGCCTCCGCGTCGGCGGCGTCCGCCTTGGGCATGTCCATCATCGCGGTGAACTCGGCTTCGGCTGCCATTTCGCCCTCGACCGTCGCGCGGCCCTCGAACTTCCAGACCTTGCCGCCGCCGCGCTTTACGGTGACCGCAAGCTCCAGCACGTCGCCGGGGACGACCTTGCGGCGGAACTTCGCCTTGTCGATCGCCATGAAGTAGACAAGCATGTTCTTGTCCGCGAGATCCAGGGAAACGCCGACCATGATTGCGGCGGTCTGCGCGAGCGCCTCGATGATCGTGACGCCGGGCATGATCGGGGCGCCGGGGAAGTGTCCCTGAAAGTGCGGCTCGTTGAAGGTCACGTTCTTGATGCCGACGGCCGTTTCGTTCGGAACGATGTCCCGCACCTTGTCCACCAGCAGGAAGGGATAGCGGTGCGGAATGATCCGCTGGATGAGAGCGAGATCGGCCTCGCGCGTCGTTTGGGGGTCCATCACTCGCTCCTTGGGATCGGCCGCGCCTTGACTAGCACCCGGACCGCGGGCGCGGCAAGTCGCGGTCAGTCCGCGGATGGTGCGGGCAGCCCGATGCCGGAGGGCTCCTCCGCTTGCGGCGGGGGATCGAGGCTGTCGCCGCTCTGCGGACCATTGCCTGTCACGGGCGGCAGGTCCGAGCCGTCGCCGAGATCGCTGTCGATGCGTCGGCGTGCTGCGTCCGTGACGTCGATGCTTTCCGAGGAGAGGAAAACGGCGCGGCTGTCGAGGATGGCGACGGCGCCGCTTTCGCGCACGAGCTCGGACAGGACCGGCAGGATGCGCTGCAGGAACGCCTGCCGCTCCTGATCGCGCCGCGCCTGCAGCGTTCTGGTCTTGGTGTCCTGCTGGCGCCGCAGGTCGACGACCTTCGCGTCAAAGGCATCGGCAAGGCGCCGGAACTCGTCCGCTTCAAGCTCGCTTCGCAGCTCGGTCAGGCGCTGCTCCTCGGCGGTCAGCTCCTCCTCGATCTCGCGATTTTCCTCGGCCAGGGCCGCGGAGGCGTCTTCGATCTCCGCCTCGATGCGTTGGCCGTAGAGGGACTCGTCGAAGAGCTGGTCCTGATCGAGGGTCAGGAAGGGCGCGATGACGACGGTCGGATCCTGCACCGGTCCCTGCTGCGGGCGGGGAATGGCGGCCTCCCCCTCCTGCGCGGCGGCAGCGAGGGGAAGGCTCGCGGCGACCACGAGGGCCGCCCCCGCTGTCAGGCGCCGAGCCATCAGAACCGGGTCGAGACGGTCAGCTCGAAGTTCTGCTCCTCGTCGTAATCCTCCATCTGGATCGGCCGGGAGAAGTTGAACCGAAGCGGACCGATGGGCGTGTCCCAGAAGAGCGCGACACCGGCCGCGGAGCGCAGCGAGAAGCCGTCGTCGATCTCCTGGTCGCCGTTGGGACCGCCGCCGGTATTGTCGAGGCTCCAGACGGAGCCGACATCGGCGAAGACGCCGCCTGCGATGCCGTATTCCTCCGGCAATCCGAGCGGGAAGTCGGCCTCGAAGCGGGCGACGGCGTAAATGTTGCCGCCGAGCGCATCCTCGTTGGACACGTTCAGATCGCGCGGGCCGACGCCGTTCGGCTCGAAGCCACGCATCTTTCCGTTCAGCGTGAAGCGATCGATGATCCGGCTGTCGCCACCCTCGTAGGCCAGAACGCCGGCCTCGAACTCGGCGAGGAGGTTGACGTCAGGATTCGGGAACGCCTTGCGCGCGCGGGCCAGCATTTCCGTCTTGATGAAGGTCGCCTCGTCGCGCACGCCGAAATCCTGGCTGAAGCGCAGCTGGTAGAGCATGTTGGGATCGAGGCTGACGCGCTGATTGCTGTAGGCCACCGTGTAGCCGAGCGAGAAGGCGTATTGCTCTCCGAGGTCCTCTTCCGCCCGCAGGACGGCGGAGGAGCCGGTGTCGTTCGGATCGTCGCTATCCTCGGGGAACCCCTGATCGACGCCGAAGACCTCGCCGTAATCCACACCGAAGCGGACGCCGAGGCGGGTGCTCAGCGACACCGGGAAGCTCAGCGAGGGCGAGAACGAGGCCCGGCGCGTGTTGTACCGGGCGTTGTCGTTGTCGCTCTCGCGGTAGAAGGCGGAGACGCCCGCGGCGACGTCACGGCCGAGAAAGGCCGGTTCGCTGAAGTCGAAGCCGAAGGCGCGGGTGGCGCCGGTGGTGTTCAGATCGACCGAAAGCGACTGCCCGCGTCCGAGGAAGTTGCGCTCGGCGAAGGAGATGTTGAACCCGACGCCGCTGTTGGTGGAGTAGCTCGCACCGAAGCCCAGCGAGCCGGTGGGCTGTTCCTCGACGTCGACATCCACGATTACCTGGTCGGCCGACGTGCCCTCGCGGGCCTCGACATTGGCGTTGGCGAAGAAGCCGAGGGCGCGGATCCGTTCGGCGGCCTCGCGGATCTCGCGCGGATTGAACGGATCGCCTTCGACGGTGTCGAACTGCCGCCGGATGACCCGGTCGAGGGTCGTGGTGTTGCCCTCGATATCGATCCGCTCGACGAAGATGCGCTCGCCGCGGGTGATCGCGTACTCGACGTTGAGCGTCAGGTCGCGGTCGTTGCGGGTGATGCGCGGGTCGACGCGGATGAAGTTTAGACCCTGCCGGGAGGCGAGCGTCTCGAGCCGGGCGATGTCGTTCTCGATCTGCGCCGGGGAATAGACCACGCCGGATTTGAGCCGGACAGCCTCGCGGAAGCCGGACGTGTCCAGGCCCTCGATCTCGGACGACACGGACACGCCGCCGACGCGGAATTGCTGGCCTTCCTGGATGTTGTAGGTCGTGAGAACCGCGCCGCGATCCCGTGTCACCTCGTTGTTGAGGGACAGGATGCGGAAGTCGACATAGCCGCGGGAGAGGTAGAAATCGCGCAGGACCTGCTGGTCGAACGCGAGGCGCTCCTCGACGAGCGTGTCGCGCTGCACGAGGCGGCGGAAGAGCCCCGCCTGCTTGGTGCCGAGAACGCGGCGAAGGCGACGGTCGGAAAAGTCATCGTTGCCGACGAAGGAGATCCGCTCGATCTCGGAGACGCGGCCCTCGGTGATCTCGAAGACGAGGTCGACGCGGTTGTTCTCCCGGCGGATGACGCGCGGCTCGACGGATGCCGCGAGGCGGCCGGACTGGCGGTAGCCCTCCGCAATGGCGGCTGCGTCCCGCTCGGCCTGGGCGGGGCTGAAGACACGGCGGGTCTGGGACTCGACGATCGCGCCAAGCTGCTCGTCGTCGATCCGGCGGTTACCCTCGAAGGAGATGACGTTGATCGTGGGCCATTCCTGAACCCGAATCACGAGGGTCGATCCCTGCGGGACGAGATCGACGCTCTCGAAGAGGCCGCTTTGCAGGAGCGCCTGGTAGGCATCGTTGAGCGCGCCGCCGCTGACCGTCTGGCCCCGGCCGATGCCGGTATAGGAGGCGACGGTCGCGTCATCCACACGCTCGTTGCCCTGAACGTCGATGGTGCTGAACTGGTAGCTCTGCGCGCCGGCCGGTGTCACGGCGAGCGACACCGTCAGGCAAGCGACCGCGCAGGTCGATGAGAGACGGGACCAGTGCTTGCGCATCATGGAGAAGGGGGCCACGCGCCCCGTATCCGTCCGAGCCGGATCAATCATAGCCACTGCCCCCCGAAGGCATCGTCATTATTTGCGCTCTAGCTACCGGCAAGCGCTGGCCTTGTCAAAACTGGAAAGCCCTCGATGGGACGGCAGCGGAGGATCGCCGGCCCGGGCATGGCGGGCCCTGCACTGAGCGCGATGTCGGGGGGAGGCTGGCGCGGCGCAGTTCGTCCATCGGCATCGACGGGGAAAGGGGCGCCCGACGGCGGACGCCCCTCCAGCGGGAGGCAGAGCGAGGCGAAGGCGGGAGACGGTCTCGTCCCGCCCTGCCCTCCCGCTCAACCGACGGACGAGGGAGACGCGCCGGTGTCTAAGATCAGCAGCTGAAGGCCCGCTGCGGCGCCGATCGCTGCCGCGACGACGACCAGATAGACCGCGAGGTCCCAATCGAGCTCGACGAGGGTCATTGCCGAGCGAGACCGGATGGATCGGGACAACATCGCGTTTACCTGAAGGACGGTAACTGCCTTCACAGGCTGGATCTCGTTTGCGGCTCAAATGTGGCAGGAGGATGACGCGCGGGGGATGGAGGGCGCCCTGCCCTTCGGGATCAGTCGAGCTCGGCGATACCGACGACGGCGCCGTGGCCGGCCACCTGAACGATCACCGCCGCATGCGCCCCCTCCGGCGCCGCCACATCGAGAGACAGCGGCGCGTCGCCCTGCCATTGCTCCAGCGTGGTCCAGGAGGTCACGATATTGGTGTAGGTGATGCTCATCCCGCTATTCTCGCCGCGGGCGATATCGACCGTTTCCTGCGGCGTCCACGTGACGAGGTGAATATCGTAGGGCCCCGGCACGACGCCACTTTCCGGCACCGGAGCCGCGATCCGCAGATCGGAGCCGCTGCGGGTCGCGCCGATATCGAGATCCTGTGCGGCGCGGCGGCGTTCGATCGCGCCGGCGACCTCCATCGGACGGGAGCCGACGATATGCTCGGCTCCGTCCACGATCATCTGGGGCGTGTAGATACTGCGCGAGCTGGCGGCGCGGGCATAGTCCTTCTGCCGCGCCGTGAAGGCCGGGCTCGCGAAGCTGTCCTTCCAGCCGATATAGTCCCAGTAATCGACGTGAAGGGACAGGGCGAGAACGTCCTCCTGACCCGCCAGCCGGTGCAGAAGCTCGTCCGCCGGCGGGCAGGACGCGCAGCCCTGGGACGTGTAGAGTTCGACCAGAACACGCGACTCGTCCGCGGGCGACAGGGATGGCAGAACCGTCATCGCTGCGGCGAGCGCCGATGCGATCAGGCGTCGTCTGGGAAGTGCCATGTTGGTATGCGTCCCGCGGCTTCGGTATCAGGCCCTCTTCCTAGTCCTGACGGGCCGGAGCCGGCCAATCAAGGTTCTGCGATGGTTTGCGAGCTGTTGCGCGAGTCACGCAGCCGGCCGGGCAAAATCATGCATACCACGGTATACACTTCGAGGTATCCCGCGTATAGGACCCTTGAACAGCGCTGCCGCGTGTTACATTGACGGCGGCGAGCAACCCCTTGGCAGAGGAAGGCAGCCCCCCATGACAATTAATGTCGGCAAGGATAACGCGAAGACCCGCAAGACGCTGGACGCCGCTGGTACATCCTACGATTACTACTCCATCCCCGCGGCCGAAGAAGCGGGGCTCGGCAAGTTCAAGCGCCTTCCCTCCGCCCTGAAGGTCGTGCTGGAGAACATCCTGCGCTTCGAGGATGGCGGCCGCACCGCCTCCGAGGACGATATCAGGGCCTTCTCCGAATGGGCCGATAACGGCGGCAAATCGAGCCGTGAGATCAATTATCGCCCCGCCCGCGTGCTGATGCAGGACTTCACCGGCGTTCCGGCCGTGGTCGACCTCGCCGCCATGCGTGACGGTATCGTGGGCCTCGGCGGCGACGCCGAGCAGATCAACCCGCTCAGCCCGGTCGACCTCGTGATCGACCACTCGGTGATGATCGACGAGTTCGGCAACCCGCGCGCCTTCCAGATGAACGTCGACCGCGAGTACGAGCGGAACATCGAGCGCTACACCTTCCTCAAGTGGGGTCAGAAGGCGTTCGACAACTTCCGGGTCGTTCCGCCGGGCACCGGCATCTGCCACCAGGTGAACCTCGAATATCTCGCCAAGACCGTCTGGTCGGACAAGGATCAGGACGGCAAGCTCGTCGCCTACCCCGACACCCTCGTCGGAACCGACAGCCACACCACCATGGTCAACGGCGCGGCCGTTCTTGGCTGGGGCGTCGGCGGCATCGAGGCCGAGGCGGCCATGCTCGGCCAGCCGATCTCCATGCTCATCCCCGAGGTCATCGGCTTCAAGCTGACCGGCAAGATGCGCGAAGGCACCACCGCGACGGACCTCGTTCTGCGCGTGGTGAAGATGCTGCGCGAGAAGGGCGTGGTCGGCAAGTTCGTCGAATTCTACGGCGACGGCCTCGACACCGTTCCGCTGGCGGACCGCGCCACCATCGGCAACATGGCCCCCGAATACGGCGCCACCTGCGGCTTCTTCCCGATTGACCAGGTCACGCTGCGCTACCTCGAGCAGACCGGCCGCGACAAGGACACCATCGCGCTCGTCGAAGCCTACGCCAAGGCGCAGGGCATGTGGCGGGAGCCGGGTTACGAGCCGGTCTATACCGACACGCTCGAGCTCGACATGGACACCGTCGTGCCGGCCATTTCCGGTCCCAAGCGTCCGCAGGATCACATCGCGCTCGACGGTGCCGCGACGGCGTTCCACGAGTACATCCGCGGTCAGCGCGAGGGCAAGGACACCTCCGAGCGCTCCGAGGTCCGCTGGGAAGGCGAAGGCGGCTCCCCCGAACCGCAGGACATCCCGGGCGACGAAGGTCATCACAAGCGCGGTTTCGTGCAGACCGAAGACGGGCACTATCAGCTCCACGACGGCTCGATCGTGATCGCCTCGATCACCTCCTGCACCAACACCTCGAACCCGTACGTCATGATCGGCGCGGGCCTCGTGGCGCGCAAGGCGCGGGAAATGGGCCTGAACCGCAAGCCCTGGGTTAAGACGTCCCTCGCCCCCGGCTCGCAGGTCGTCTCCGCCTATCTGGAGGCCGCCGGTCTGCAGGAGGATCTCGATGCGCTCGGCTTCAACCTCGTCGGCTACGGCTGCACGACCTGCATCGGCAATTCCGGTCCGCTGGAGCCCGAGATCAGCAAGTCGATCAACGACAACGACCTGATCGCGGTCTCCGTCCTGTCCGGCAACCGCAACTTCGAGGGCCGGATCAGCCCCGACGTGCGGGCGAACTACCTCGCCTCCCCGCCGCTCGTGGTGCTCTACGCGCTCATCGGTGACATGAACATCGACATCACGCGGGAGCCCATCGGTCAGGATCAGAACGGCAAGGACGTCTTCCTGAAGGACCTCTGGCCGAGCCAGCAGGAGATCGCGGACCTCGTCGAGAAGACGGTGACGCGGGAAAGCTTCCAGGAGAAGTATGCCGACGTCTTCAAGGGCGACGAGAAGTGGCGCTCGGTCGAGACCACGGACAACCTGACCTATGACTGGCCGTCCACGTCGACCTACGTCCAGAACCCGCCCTACTTCCAGGACATGAGCCCGGAAGCCGGCACCATCGATGACGTCAAGGGCGCCCGCGTCATGGCGATCCTCGGCGACATGGTCACCACGGACCACATCTCCCCGGCGGGCTCCTTCAAGGAAAACACCCCGGCGGGCAAATACCTTACCGATCGCCAGGTCGCCCCGCGGGAGTTCAACTCCTTCGGCTCGCGGCGCGGCAACCACGAGGTGATGATGCGGGGCACCTTCGCCAACATCCGTATCCGCAACGAGATGCTGGACGGCGTCGAAGGCGGCTTCACCAAGGGGCCGGACGGCGAGCAGATGCCGATCTACGATGCGGCGATGGCCTATCAGGAGCAGGGCATCCCGCTCGTGATCGTCGCCGGCGAGCAGTACGGCGCCGGCTCCTCCCGTGACTGGGCGGCCAAGGGCACCGCGCTTCTGGGCGTGAAGGCGGTCATCGCCGAGAGCTTCGAGCGTATCCACCGCTCCAATCTCGTCGGCATGGGCGTCGTCCCGTTCGAGTTCACCGGAGGCGACACTCGCTCGTCGCTGAACCTGACCGGCGACGAGACCTTCGATATCGAGGGCCTCTCCGATCCCGATCTGAAGCCGGCAGCGATGCTGAAGGCCCGGATCACCTATCCCGACGGGACGGAGAAGGAGATCGACGTGAAGTGCCGGATCGATACGGAAGTCGAGATCGACTACGTCAAGAACGGCGGCGTCCTTCACTATGTCCTGCGCAGCCTCGCCGCGAACGCGTCTGCCGCCTGAGCCGGACGACGTCGAGAAACGATGAAAAGGGTGCGGTTCAGGCCGCACCCTTTTTGTTTCCAACATCGAAACGGAGAGCAGAATTGGATGTCAGGATCAGGCCGCTTGCACCCGCAGACTACGCCGATGCCGGGCGGATCTTCTTCTGCGCGATCCACGAAGGAACGCGTGCGCATTACACGTCTGAACAGCGAAGAGCCTGGGCGGGAGACACCATCGACCTGGATCACTGGAAGGCGCGCCTTGCCACTCAGACGGGCTTCGTCGCCGTGGAGGGCGGGGAAACCGTCGGCCTGATGACGATCGACGGAGACGGTCTCGTCGATCTGGCCTTCGTCATGCCCTCCTGCGCCGGAAAGGGCGTCGGCCGAACCTTGCTGAAAGCCTGCGAGGCCTGGGCGGCGGAACATGGCGTCTCGCCACTCCGGACCTTCGCAAGCAAGGCCGCCCGCCCCTTCTTCGAGGCGAACGGCTGGCGCGTGGTCGCCGAGGAAACGGTGGAGCGCCGGGGCGTGGAGCTGACGCGCTTCCGCATGGAAGAGCTCCTGGCGGAGGGCGGCTGAACGGCTCCCTCCTTGCCCCCGGTCACCCGATCAGTGCACCGCCCTTGCCGTAGGTGTCCTCGTAATGCCGGGCGAGGCGCATCAGGGCGATCCGAAGCACGATCTTGCCGGACCGGGCCGACCAGTTCATGCGCTTCTCCGTCGCCTCCAGCCCCTCCAGAAAGCAGCAGCAGCGCAGCGCCATGTCCCCGAGGCCCGGCCCCAGATCCCTCAGCGCCAGCGCCACGCGCTCCCGCGCGCCCTGCGGACCGTTCGCCTGCTCTGCATGACCCGGGCCGCCGCGGACGCCGGCGGTCAGGAACCGCTCCCAGTTCTGCGTCACGCGCGGCCCCATCTGCGCCAGCTCGAAATCCTCGCGAAGGCGCTCCGCGGCGGCCACGAGTTCCGGCGCAAGAAACGGGGTGCCGTCCTTGTCCCGCCGCCGGGACAGCGCAACGACGGGGCTCTCGGCCATGTTGTAGCGCACCCGGCGGCGCTTGCCCGGGCTGTCCTCTTCCTCGATGTCGGTTTCGGACCAGTCCCCGTGCTGCGCGGCGAACGGGGTCTGCGCCTCTGCCAGTCCCGGCCGGGCGCGCTCGGCACCGGCCAGCATCCTCTTGAGCGCGGAGCGTCCGGCATGGGTGACGCGGTAGGTCGTGACCTTCCCGTCCTGCACCATCGAGATCCAGTCCTTGAGCGCGAAGGCCTGCGCAACGGAGCGGTCCAGCGTTGCGATCCGCGTCGTCTGCCCGTCGCTTCCCTGGCGCAGCACCGCGGCCCTCTCCATGCCATCCGCGACGACGAGGACGGCCCCGGTCTCCGTCAGGCGTCGCAGGATACGGCAGCCCTCCTTCTGCAAGGTCACCTCGTCGCAGAGTTTCGCCTCGGGCTTGAACAGGATGGTCATGTTACGTCTCCCCACAGGTTCGTCAGTCTCGGTCCCGGTGTCAGCCCGGGACACCGCCGTTGCGGGAGCGCAGCAGAGCGCCCCCAGATACGTGAGCGCTTCGTCCACCAGCGGATCGTCCCGGCGCAGCTCGTAGCGCCGGATCCGCCGCATCACCGTGGACGGATGGCAGCCGAGCTGCCGCGCCAGGGCGCGGATCGGCAGGCCCGTCTCGGTATGCGCAAGATATTCGCACGCCGCCGGCGGCACCCAGGCGGGGCTTGGCTGATGGGACCGGATCTCGTCAGTGCAGCTCATGCCGGCTCCTTTCTCCCCGCTGGCGCGCCCTGACCCCAGTGATTCAACTTCAGGGTGACTGTTTCCATTATAGGAACTTTAGCGCCTTGAGGAGAAATTTGTTCGCATTTTGCAAACTTTTCATTGTGCGTCCGTGCGGTTCCCCCGCCGGGCGCGCAACGTCGCCAAAAATCGGAACAGCCTATGCGTGTGTCTGTCCCTGGGGAGAACGACCATGACCACGCTGCCCGACGCCATCGCCACGCTCCGCCGCCCGACCCTTCTCGTGAGGGCCGCGCGGATCGGCGCGGAGGACTATGATCGCCGCCGCGACCTGCCGCGCCTGTTTGGCGAGGAAGACGTGCCCGGCTCCGAAGCCGCGCTCGGTCGGCTTCTTGCCGAGGAAGCTGTGCTTGAAGAGGTGCGCTGCCGCCGAGACGCGGCCTACTCGCCCCTGCGCCATGTCGACGTGATGATCGCGCTCACCGCGGAGGCCCGGCTCATGGGCCGGACCCCGCCGCATTCCACTGCAAGCCCGCAGGAGCGAGCCGGCGCGATCTGATAGTGAGGCGGCCGGGCAGTTCGCGCTCGGCCGGACCTTTTCAGCTCTCGGCGAGCTCTCCGCGGCGCCGGGCGACGAAGCTCTCGAGTTCCTCGGCCAGCGCCGCATCGAGTGGCGGCGCCACGTAATCGCCCATCATCTTCTCGAGGCGCGCGGTGGCGAGGGCCATCGTGTCCCGTCCGCCTTCCTCGTCCCAGGTCTCGAACGGTTTGTAGTCCAGAACCTCGGTGCGCCAGAAGGCGTCGCGGTAGTTGGCCTGGGTATGGGCGCAGCCGAGGTAATGGCCTCCCGGCCCCACCTCGCGCAGCGCGTCCATCGCCTGCGCCCCCTCGTCGTGCGGCGCGCCGGCTGCGAGCTTGTGGAGCGTCCCGAGCTGGTCGGCGTCCATGATGAATTTCTCCGGACTCGCAACGAGCCCGCCTTCCAGCCATCCGCAGGCGTGGAGCATGAAGTTCACACCCGACAGCAGACCCATGTTCAGCGAGTTGGCACTCTCGTAGCCGGCCTGCGCGTCCGGCAGCTTGGAGCCGGTGAAGCCTCCGGCCGAGCGGAACGGCAGGCCAAGGCGCCGGGCGAGCTGCCCCGCCCCATAGGTCACCTGCGCGGCCTCGGGGGTGCCGAAGGTGGGCGCGCCCGAGTTCATGTCGATCGACGTCACGAAGGCGCCGAAGATCACCGGCGCGCCGGGCTTCACGAGCTGCGAATAGGCGACCCCGGCCATCACCTCGGCGAGGACCTGCGTCAGCGTGCCGATGGTGGAGACGGGCGCCATCGCGCCGCCGACGATGAACGGGGAGACGATGCAGGCCTGCATCGCCTCGGCATAGGTTTCGAGCGCGCCCATCATCGTGGCGTCGAAGGTCAGCGGGGAGTTGATGTTGACGAGGGACGTCATCGCCGTCCGCCCGTTCAGCCCGCCGAAGAGGATGTCCGCCATGGCCACCGAATCCGCCGCGCGCGACGGGTCCGTGACCGATCCCATGAAGGGTTTGTCCGACAGCGTGATATGCGCCATCAGCATGTCCAGATGCCGCTCGGCCACCGGGATGTCGGTCGGCTCGCAGACCGTCCCGCCCGAATGATGCAGCCACTTGGACATGTAGCCAAGCTTCACGAAGGTGCGGAAATCCTCCATCGTCGCGTAGCGCCGGCCGCCATGGCCGTCCCGCACGAAGGGCGGTCCGTAGACCGGCGCCAGAACGAGATTTCGACCGCCGATCCGCACGTTCCGATCCGGATTGCGCGCGATCTGCTCGAATTCCCCCGGCGCCGTCTCGCACAGCTTGCGCGCCAGGCCCTTCGGGATGCGCACCCGCTCGCCCTGCACGTCCGCACCTGCGTCGCGCCAGCGCTCGAGGGCCTTCGGGTTCTCGGAGAAGACGACGCCGATCTCCTGGAGGACCGTGTCGGCATTCGCCTCGATGACCGCGAGCGCCTCTTCGGGGTGGTAGTCCAGATCCGGGACCTTGCGCGTGATGTAGCCTGCGCAGTCGAAACGCACGGCCGTGCGCTCGGCGCGGCGTGCCGCGCCTCCGCCGCCCCTGCGGCGCGTTGCGGTCTCGGACATGGGCTGCGCCTCCTTGGCCTCGGTCGACTTCGTTCCTAACCTAGGCGGCAGGCTGCATTTGGAGCGTTTGCGCCGCCGCCGCGCGGAAAAGCGACATCTGCGGGGCCGGGGGAGCGTGACTTCCGTGCGCCGGACTGCAAGAAGCGCATGGCCCCGACGGCCGGCGCGAGCAACGAAGGCGGACCATGACGATAGACCATCAGGACGATCTCGACGCGATGCGGATCATCGGCCGGATCGTCGCCGACACGATGCAGGCCATGGCCGCCGCGATGGAGCCGGGCATGACCACGCGGGAACTCGACGGGATCGGGTCCGCGATGCTCGAGCGCGAAGGTGCCCTCTCCGCCCCCCGGACGGCCTACGATTTTCCCGGCGCGACCTGCATCAGCGTGGGCGAGGAAGTTGCCCACGGCATTCCCGGAGACCGCGTGATCGCGAAAGGCGATCTGGTGAATATCGACGTCTCCGCATCGAAGGACGGCTATTACGCCGACACGGGTGCGACCTTCGGGATGGGAAAGCTCGCCCCCTCCCTCAATCGGCTCTGCCGGGATGGCAGGCGCGCGACGCAGATCGGAATGGGCCAGGTCCGCGCCGGTCGCCCCCTAGCCAATATCGGAGAGGCGATCGGTACGTTCGCCTCCCAACGTGGCTACACCCTGATCCGGAACCTCGCGAGCCACGGCATCGGAAGAGCGCTCCACGAATACCCCGAGGAAATCGCGACCTGGCCGACCCGCTCCGAGCGGAGGCGCATCACCAAGGGCCTCGTCCTCACGGTCGAGCCCTTCCTGTCCCGCGGCGCGCTCTGGGCGACGAGCGGTGACGATGGCTGGACGCTTTACGGCGAACCCGCCGCGCCAGCGGTCCAGTACGAGCATACCGTCGTCGCCACGGACCGCGGCCCGATCACGCTGACCCTGCCCGGTTGAGCGCCCCCGGGAGGGTCATCTTTCGATAGCATCCCCTCGCCGAAGGCGCACCAGGGTCAGACCGGGGCCGGCTTACTCCCTGTTGCGGTCCCGTCACCGCCGGGCCCTCTTGCGCGCCGCGCCGCGGCGCCCTAATCGGGCGGACATGACCCAGCTTGAGAATTCCGCTGCGCCCGAGAGGGCCGAGGACGCCGCCACCCGTCACCAGAACATGCTGATCGTCGATTTCGGCAGCCAGGTGACGCAGCTCATCGCCCGCCGACTGCGCGAACTCGGCGTCTACTGCGAGATTCATCCGTTCAACGCGGTGACGCCGGACTTCCTCGCCCACTTCGCTCCGCAGGCAGTGATCCTGTCGGGCGGCCCGGCCTCGGTTCCGGACGCCGGCAGCCCGCGACCGCCGCAGGAGATATTCGAGCTCGGCGTGCCGATCCTCGGTATCTGCTACGGCCAGCAGGTCATGACCCAGATGCTCGGCGGACGTGTCGAGCGCGGCGACCATTCGGCCGAGTTCGGCCGCGCCCGCGTCACCGCCTCGGACCTCCGCGATCCGCTCCTCGACGGCTGGTTCGAGGGAGGAGACGAACAGGTCTGGATGTCCCACGGAGATCACGTGGCCGAGCTTGCCAGCGGGTTCGAGGTGCTTGCCACCTCCCCCGGCGCGCCCTTCGCCATCGTCGCCGACCGCACACGGCACTTCTACGGTGTCCAGTTCCACCCCGAGGTGCATCATACCCCCCGCGGCAAGGCCCTCCTCTCCGCCTTCGTCCGCCTCGCAGGGTTCACCGGTGACTGGACGATGGCGGCCTATCGCGACGAGGCCATCGCCAAGATCCGCGAGCAGGTCGGCGAGGGACGGGTCATCTGCGGCCTGTCGGGCGGCGTGGACAGCTCCGTCGCCGCGGTTCTGCTGCACGAGGCGATCGGCGACCGTCTCACCTGCGTCTTCGTCGACCACGGCCTTCTGCGGAAGGGCGAGGCCGAGGAAGTGGTCACCATGTTCCGCGATCACTACAACATCCCGCTGATCGTCGCGGAGGAATCGGATCGCTTCCTGACTGCGCTTGACGGCGTGTCCGATCCCGAGATCAAGCGCAAGACCATCGGCCGGCTGTTCATCGACGTCTTCCAGGACAAGGTGGCCGAGGCCGGCGACGCGGAGTTCCTGGCCCAGGGCACGCTCTATCCCGACGTGATCGAGAGCGTTTCGTTTTCCGGCGGCCCCTCCGTCACGATCAAGTCGCACCACAATGTCGGCGGACTGCCGGAGAAGATGGGCCTGAAGCTGGTCGAGCCCCTGCGCGAGCTCTTCAAGGACGAGGTCCGCGCCCTTGGCAGCGAGCTCGGCCTGCCGCCGAGCTTCATCGGCCGACACCCCTTCCCCGGCCCCGGCCTCGCGATCCGCTGCCCCGGAGAGATCACCCGCGAAAAGCTCGCGATCCTGCGGGAAGCCGATGCCGTCTTCATCGACCAGATCCGCAAGCACGGCCTCTACGACGAGATCTGGCAGGCCTTCGTGGCCATCCTGCCCGTTCGCACCGTGGGCGTGATGGGCGACGGTCGCACCTACGACTTCGCCTGCGCGCTCCGTGCGGTCACGAGCGTCGACGGGATGACGGCGGATTACTATCCCTTCACGCACGACTTCCTCGGCGAGACCGCGACCCGGCTGATCAACGAGGTCCGCGGCATCAACCGCGTGACGTATGACGTCACCTCGAAGCCCCCGGGAACCATCGAATGGGAATGAGGCGGCATGGGACAGGAATCGTCCGCGACTGACCCTGCACGAACCGGGCGCCCGCTTGAGACGGCCGGTATCCTCACCGCAGGCTTGCCCAGATCGGATGTGAGGTTCCCCGCATGACCCGGGGCGCTCCCCACCTCGTCTATTTCTTCGATCCCGCGTTCGAAGGGTGCACGCTCGTGTCCCTCCTCACGGCGCTCGAGCGGACGCCCGGTCCGGTCCGGGTGTCGCTTCATCCCACCGGGCCGTCGGATCGGCTCGAGACCGATGCGAGGACGCTTGCCGAGGCGTTCGGGGCCGAGATCGAGGTCCGGCCGGTGGACCTCTCGGCCTTTGCGCACCTTCCACGGGGGCGCCTGCCCCTCGCCGCACGGGCGCGCCTCCTGCTCCCCGCCCTCCATGACGGTCCGGTGCTCTACCTCGATGGCGACACTATTGTCCGCAAGGATCTGACGCCGCTGTGGCAGACGGATCTTGAGGGCGCCTGTCTCGCGGCCTGTCTCGCACCGGGCGTCACCGCGACCCTCGCGGCCCCGGCGCGGGGGCGCGCTGCCAGGGAAGCGGCGGCGAAGATCGAGCGGCGATCGGACCGGATGGGCGGTCTGGACATGAGCACCTACGTCAATTCCGGGGTCATGCTGCTCGATCTGCCGCGCATCCGGGCGGAGGGCCTCGACGCGCTCATGGGCGATATCGAGGCGACGGCTCGGGTCACGTCCCGCGATCAGGACTGGATCAACATGGTCTTCGCCGGCCGCATCCACCTGCTCGACCCGACATGGAACAGCGGCTGGGGCAATCCGCGGACGGACCGGCGCGCCCTCCCCCCCGAGCTGCGCGACATGTTCAGGGAAAGCCGGACCGATCCCGCGATCTGTCACTTCACCGGCTTCGAGAAGCCTTGGCACTCTCCCACGGCGCCGGTTCGCCTGCATCTGCTGACGAAGCCCCGCGAGCGGCGCATGCGCGCGACGTTCTGGCAGGAGTTCCAGGCGGCGCGGGACCGAACCGAAGCGCGTCTCGGCCACCCGCTCGACTTCCCCCCGGCCACGGTCTCGGGGGGCGAGTGATGTCCCTGATGAGCCACGACGATCTGAGCATGGTCTCCGGTGCGGCCCTTGAGAGCGCGCCCGGCTTCACCGTCATCACTGTGATGCGCAACGAGATGTACTTCCTGCCCGCCTTTCTCGATCACTTCCGAAAGATCGGCGCAGAACGTTTCATCGTACTCGACGACCGCTCGGATGACGGCTCGGCCGAATATCTGGCTAAGCAGGGTGACGTGATGCTCCTGCGCGCACGGGGCCGCTTCGGCGATCCGGTGGACGGCCTCGCCATCGACCCGCGTCTCAAGGCCGGGCACCTGCGACGGGTGCATCTGTGGCGGTCCATCCTGATGCGGCGGTTCTGCGTCGGCCGTTGGTCGCTTTTGGCCGATCTCGACGAGTTCATCGCCCTGCCGGAGGGGACGACCCTCCCCGAGGTCGCGTCGCGGCTCGAGGCGGAGGGCGTACGGGGCGCCTGGGGCGTCATGCTCGATGTCTATCCCGAGCGCCTCGAGGAACTGGGCCCCGATGCTCCCGCCGCGACGGGCGTCCGGGAAGGGCGCTGGCTCTTCGATGCGCGGCGGCACCTGCATCTTCAAGCGGACGGATCGGCGCCGAAGGTCGCCTACGAGGGTGCACGGATGCGTCTCTACACCCGCCACGGCCTCGCACCCCGCCCGCCGCTGCGGCGGCGGCTTGATGCGCGGATCAGGGGAGTGCGGACGCTGACCGACCTGACCCTCTACAAACCGACGCTGGCGAAGTTTGGGCCGGAGGACCTCTTCCTGCATTCCCACAAGGCCACCGTGCCGATGTCGGGCCGGATGCTGCTGCCGATCCTTCATTATCGCTTCACGCCGGCACTCTGGTCGCGCGTCTCCTACGCGCTCGAGAGCGGGGCCTACGCGAAGGGCTCGTCGGAATACCACCAGCTCTCCGCCCTCCTGGCCGCACTCAGCGAGACCGGAGAGGGCTTCGCGTGCTGGATCTCGAAAGATGCAGGTGACATCGCGGCGCTCCGCAAGAGCGGCAACCTCCTCGGCCTGCCCTGATCCATCGCGGACGTGGCGGGCGGCCTGTGGCAAAAGCGTCGCAACTTACCCGGCGTGCAGATTGTGACCCAGCGTCCGATTTGACCGAAATTCGCCCGCAGAGCAGGTTTGGCCATCGTAGACCGAGCGGTTCCGACCGGGCCCGCCGGCGTCTCTTGGGAGGGAGAGCACCATGACCAGGTACCTAGCGACGGCGTCCATCATTGCACTCGCATCGACCGCGGCCCATGCCGGCGGACTCGACCGCACCGGCCAGCCCATCGGCCTGCTGTTCAGCGAAGGCAACTACGCCGAGCTCTCCTTCTCCCGCACGAATCCCGACCTCAACGGCGAGGGCCTCGGCACGGACGCTACGGGCCTCGCTCCCGCAAGCCCCGCCACCCAGGGCTTCGCGGTGGTGCAGAACGCAATCGGCGGCGGGACCGAGTACGACGACGTGGGCGAGAGCTTCAACACCGTCGGCGCCGGCATCAAGTGGCAGTTCAACAGCACCGTCTCCGGCGCGCTCCTCTTTGACGAGGCCTTCGGGGCGGACATCGCCTATTCGGGCGACAATTCGACGACGGAACTCGGCGGGACGCGGGCCAAGGCCGAGTCCTCCTCCCTCACCGCGCTCCTGCGCTATGCCTTCGACGAGAACTGGTCCGCGCATGGCGGTGTCCGCGTCCAGCGCGCGTCCGGCGACATCTCCCTGCGCGGCACGTCCTACGGTCCCGTGAACGGCTACAACGTCGAACTCGAGGACGACACATCGGTCGGCTACGTCATCGGCGGCGCCTATGAGATCCCGGCGATCGCACTGCGCGTCGCCCTGACCTACAGCACTGAGATCGAGCACGATTTCGACACGACCGAGAGCTACAGCCTCGCTCCGCTTTCCGGCGTGGGGACGACCCTCGTCGGTGGGCAGGGTTCGCTTCCGGGCGGAGCCGCGGGCGCTGGCGTCGCTGCCAATGTGGCCCCCCTCCTCAGCGGCTCCTCGTCAACCGAGGTCAAGACGCCGCAATCGGTCAACATCGACTTCCAGACCGGCGTCGCGGAGGACACTCTCGTCTTCGGCTCGATCCGCTGGGCGGAATGGTCCGAGTTCCAGATCAATCCCGAGAACTTCGAGGACCTGACCGGCGGCGGGCTCGTGGATCTGGATGATACCTGGACGTACACGATCGGCGTCGGCCGCCGCTTCACCGACAAGTTCGCCGCGCAGGCCTCCTTCACCTACGAGCCCGAGACCGGGGACGACGAGCTTGTCTCCCCGCTCGCGCCCACGCGCGGCCAGAAGGCCATCGCCCTCGGCGGCTCCTACGATCTCGACGGCGGCGTGACGCTGGCGGGCGGGGTGCGCTACGCCTGGCTCGGCGATGCAACCGCCGAGACCGGCACGCCCGACGTGGCCCGCGCAGAGTTCCGCGACAGCACCGCGCTGTCCGTCGGCATGCGGATCGGCTTCGCCTTCTGAGAAGGGCCTGGCCCTAAACGCGCCGCCATCGCGTATGGCGCGCCGGGATAATAGAGAAAAGATGAAGGGGCGCCGGACCTGAAAGTTCGGCGCCCCGTCACGTTGCCCTTTGCGTCCCGGCGCGCGTCGTCCTAGATGCGGGGCATGACACAGACCCTTCATATCATCGGCGGCGGCATGGCCGGCTCCGAAGCCGCCTGGCAGGCCGCGGGCGCCGGCATCTCCGTCGTCCTGCACGAAATGCGGCCCCAGACGGGCACCTTCGCCCATCGCACCGGCAACCTTGCCGAGATGGTCTGCTCCAACTCTTTCCGCTCGGACGACGACGAGAGCAACGCCGTCGGCCTGCTTCATTGGGAGATGCGGCAGGCGGGCGGGCTCCTGATGGAGATGGCCGACCGGCACAGTCTTCCCGCTGGCGGCGCCCTCGCGGTTGACCGCGATGCCTTCTCCGCCGGCGTGACGGAGCGGTTGAAGGCGCACCCCCTGATCGAGATCCGGGCGGGTGAGATCACCGCGCTTCCCTCGGACGGGCCCGTCATCGTCGCCACCGGCCCACTGACCTCGGGCGCGCTTGCCGAGGACATCGCACGCCATACCGGTCAGGAGGCGCTGGCCTTCTTCGACGCCATCGCCCCCATCGTCTATGCCGACAGCATCGACATGGATGTCGCCTGGCGCCAGTCCCGCTACGACAAGGGCGAGACCGAGGAGGAGCGCCGCGCCTATATCAACTGCCCGATGACGAAGGATGAGTACGAGGCCTTCATCGACGCGCTCCTCGCCGCCGACGTCACCGAGTTCCACGAGGGCGAGACGGCGGGCTATTTCGACGGCTGCCTGCCCATCGAGGTGATGGCCGCGCGCGGACGGGGGACGCTGCGCTTCGGACCGATGAAGCCCATCGGCCTCACGAACACGCACAAGCCGGACGAAAAGGCCTATGCCGTCGTCCAGCTCCGGCGGGACAACGCGCTCGGCACGCTCTACAACATCGTCGGATTCCAGACGAAGATGCGCTACGGCGCCCAGAACGAAGTGCTGCGCATGATCCCCGGGCTCGGGGAAGCGCGCTTCGCCCGGCTCGGCGGCATCCATCGCAACACATTCCTCAACTCGCCGACGCTGCTCGATTCGCAGATGCGGATGAAATCGGCGCCTCACTTGCGCTTCGCGGGGCAGATCACCGGCGTTGAGGGCTACGTCGAAAGCGCCGCGATGGGGCTTCTGGCGGGGCGTCTCGCCGCAGCGGAACTCGCGGGGCGCACCCTGCCGGAGGTGCCGCACGTCACCGCGATGGGCGCCCTTCTGAGCCATATCACCGGGGGCGCCGAGGCGAAGACGTTCCAGCCGATGAACGTCAATTTCGGGCTCTTCCCGCCGATCGACGCAAAGGGCGGCCGCAAGGGGCGCCGCGAGCGCTACAAAGCCTATACCGATCGTGCGAAGGCCGCGTGGGCGGACTGGCTGGAGACGACGGCACCGGTGACGGCCCCGGCATGAGCCTGCCCGAGGGGGCGGCGTTCGTCACCCGCTTCGCGCCCTCGCCCACGGGGCCGCTTCATCTTGGACATGCCTTTTCGGCGGGGTTTGCCTTCGAGATGGCAAAGGAGCGCGGCGGCAGGTTCCTGCTCCGGCTCGAGGATCTCGACAGGGAGCGCTCGAAGCCCGCCTACGAGGCGCTCATCGCGGAGGATCTCTCCTGGCTCGGTCTGTCATGGCCGGAGCCGGTGATGCGCCAGTCGGAGCGCGGGGCGGCCTACCGGGACGCCCTCCAGCAGCTCTGGGATGCGGGCCTTCTTTATCCCTGCACCTGTCGCCGGAAGGACATCCGCGCCGCTGCGCGCGCGCCGCAGGAAGGGGGCGATCCGCTGATCGGGCCGGACGGGATCGTCTATCCCGGCACCTGTCGCGGGGCGCCCCGGACCGGGCCCGTGCCCTGGCACGAGGCATTGCGGCTCGACATGAGGCTGGCAATGGAGCGTGCCGGGACGGTCTCCTTCGAGGAGCATGGCGAGGCGCCGGGGCACCGGATCGCGACGTGCCGGCAGATGACGGAGGAGGTCGGGGACGTCGTGCTTTCTCGGCGCGGATGGGACGCGTCCTATCACCTTGCCGTCGTGGTGGACGATGCGGCCCAGGGCGTGAGCGCTGTCGTGCGGGGCCAGGACCTCGCGGAGGCGACGCCGATCCACGTCCTCTTGCAGATCCTGCTCGGCCTGCCGCGCCCCGCCTATCTCCATCACCGGCTGATCCGGGACGAGAGCGGCAAGCGGCTCGCCAAGCGGGACGATGCCCGCGCGATCTCCGCCTACCGGGAGGCCGGGATGAGCGCCGGAGAGATGCGCGCGCTCATCGGGCTCTGAGCCGTCAGACTTCCGGCTTCATCAGCTCCAGTTCCTCGCCGGCATTGATGCCGGTGTAGAAACAGCTGCGGCGCCCGGTATGACATGCCGGACCGGTCTGGCGCACGACGGCGAGGAGACAGTCCCGGTCGCAATCGATCCGCAGCTCGACCAGCTCCTGCGTGTGGCCAGATGTCTCGCCCTTGACCCAGAAATCCTCACGCGACCGGGACCAGTAGGTCACGCGTCCGGTCTCGAGCGTCCGGCGCACGGCCTCGGCGTTCATCCAGGCGAGCATCAGGACTTCGCCGGTGGTGGCTTCCTGGGCGATGACGGGAAGAAGACCGGCGGCATCGTAGCGCAGCGTTTCGGCATCGAAGGACATCAAGGCTCCTTTGAATTCCTCGCGCGCATGGCTATCTGTCGGACCAGCGCAGGAAGGCTCCGAATGACCACCGACACCGATCTCGTCAAGCTCTATTCCGGGCGTATCCTCGCCCTCGCCGCGGACATCCCGAATGTCGGCAGGCTCGAGGCGCCGGAGGCAAGCGTCAAGAAACGCTCGCCCCTCTGCGGCTCTACCGTGACGGTGGACGTGGTCTCCGAGGCGGGCCGGGTGACGGAGCTGGGCTTGGACGTGAAGGCCTGCGCGCTCGGACAGGCGTCCTCGGCGGTGTTCGGCAAATCCGCCATCGGAACCACACGGGAGCAGATCGAGCGCGGGCGAGACCAGCTTCGCGCCATGCTGAAGGAGGATGGCCCTGTGCCGGATGCCCCCTTCGATGGGCTGGAAGCGCTGTCTCCGGCGCGGGACTTCAAGAACCGGCACGCCTCGATCCTGCTGGTCTTCGAGGCGGCGGCGGAGGCGATGGCGACGGTCGAGAGCGCCGCCTGAGACCCTGAGAGACAGCGAGAACGAACCGCGATTTTCCGGGCGCGATCCGGAGTAAAACGCCGCGCAAGATGGCCCGTGTCGCGGGACAGACTGCCCCGGCGGCGGGGGCTGTCATTCCGGTTCGAATCTTTTATGCTGAGGTCGACGCCGATTTCTGCGGCGCCGCAATTTCCGGGATACCAGATGTCGCGCACCATTGAATATGGGCACCTGATGCACGAGGCGATGCGCAGCCTCATCCGACAGGTCCTCCGGGACGTGGCCTCGGGCGGCCTGCCCGGTGAGCATCATTTCTTCATCACCTTCGACACCGGCCATCCCGACACCGAGGTCGCCGACTGGCTGCGCCAGAGATACCCTGCCGACATGACCGTGGTCATTCAGCACTGGTTCTCCGGCCTCGAAGTGACCGAGGACGGGTTCTACATCACGCTCAATTTCGGCGACAGCCCGGAGCCGCTCTACATCCCGTTCGAGGCGATCCGCACCTTCGTGGACCCCTCCGTCGAATTCGGCCTGCGGTTCGAGACGCAGGATGCCGCGAACGACGACGACGAGGAGGACGAGTTCGTGGATGAGGCCGCCTTCACCGACAGCTCGGTCGAGGATGAGGCGCCGAAGGGCGACGCCGAGGTGGTCCGGCTCGACAGCTTCCGGAAGACCTGACCCGGCGCGGGCGTTTTGTGCGCCCGCATGGTGCTGTTAGCGCCCGCATGGTGGCGGGGTGCGTTGCCCTGCCACGCTCCTGCGGGTAAACCGCTGGCGACCCATTCGGAGGACGCCATGGCAGAGACCCGCACCGAGACCGACAGCTTCGGCCCACTCGAAGTTCCCGGCGACAAGTACTGGGGCGCTCAGACGCAGCGCTCGCTCAAGAACTTCCCCATCGGCTGGGAGACGCAGCCCGTCGCCATCGTGCGGGCCCTGGGCGTGATCAAGCGGGCCTGCGCCGAAGCGAACACGGCAAGCGGCAAGCTCCCGAAGGACATCGGCGAGGCGATCCAGAACGCCGCGCAGGAAGTCATCGACGGCAAGCTCGACGACAACTTTCCCCTCGTCGTCTGGCAGACCGGCTCCGGCACCCAGTCGAACATGAACGCCAACGAGGTGATCGCCAACCGTGCGATCGAGATGCTGGGCGGCACGATCGGCTCGAAGGATCCGGTCCACCCCAACGACCACTGCAACATGGGCCAGTCGTCCAACGACACCTTCCCCACCGCCATGCATATCGGCACGGCGATGATGGCGCGGGACGTGACGTTGCCGGGCCTCGAGAAGCTGGCGACCGCCCTCGAGGCCAAGGTCTCCGCCTTCGACGGCATCATCAAGATCGGCCGAACACATACGCAGGACGCGACGCCGCTGACGCTGGCGCAGGAGTTCTCCGGCTATGCCCATCAGGTCCGCATGGGGATTGCCCGCGTCGAGAGCGCGCTCGGACGGATCTATGAGCTGGCGCAGGGCGGCACCGCGGTCGGCACCGGTCTGAACACCGTCGAGGGCTGGGCCGAGGAGGTGGCCGAACGCATGGGCCGGATCACCGGCCTGCCCTTCGTCACTGCGCCCAACAAGTTCGAGGCGCTGGCCGCGCATGACGCGATGGTCGAGATGTCCGGCGCCCTCAAGACGGTCGCCGCTTCGCTCTTCAAGATCGCGAACGACATCCGCTTTCTCGGCTCCGGTCCCCGCTGCGGCCTCGGCGAGCTGATCCTGCCCGAGAACGAACCGGGCTCCTCGATCATGCCCGGCAAGGTGAATCCCACGCAGTGCGAGGCGCTGACGCAAGTTTGCGCCCACGTCATGGGCAATGACGCCGCCGTCGGGTTTGCCGGCTCCCAGGGGCATTTCGAGCTGAACGTCTACAAGCCGATGATGGCCTACAACGTGATGCAGTCGATGCAGCTTCTGGGCGATGCGGCCGTCGCCTTCACCGACAATCTCGTGGAGGGGCTCCGGGCCGACGAGGGCCGGATCGACAAGCTGATGCGCGAGAGCCTCATGCTCGTCACAGCCCTTGCGCCGCAGATCGGGTATGACAACGCCACCAAGGTCGCCAAGACGGCTCACAAGAACGGCACGACGCTCCGCGAAGAGGCCGTCGCGCTCGGCTTCGTGGACGAGGCGACGTTCGACGCGGTGGTGCGGCCCGAGGACATGGTCGGCCCGAAGAAGGCCTGAGCCGATGGCCGATGTGCCGGTGAACCTCAACCGGGTCCGCAAGGCGCGGGCCCGGGCAGAGAAGAAGGAGGCGGCGGATCGCAACGCCGCCTTCCACGGCCTGCCGAAGGCCCGGAAAGACGCCGCGCGCGCGGAGAACGAACGCGCGCAACGTGCTCACGACGCCGGGAAACGGGACGATGACCTCGAGTGAAGTCGCGGCGCCCCTGCATCATCCATGTGCATGGTGGCCACAGGTCTGTCCGCCCTCGGCGCCGTCCGCTCCCATCCGAAACGATTCGCGCTCATACTTCCGTTTGTCCCGGAGACGGATGACGGCATGAGCTCCCTGCCCTCGCAGGCTTTCCACATCGCGCGACCCGTCCGGAGCACTCCAGGGCGCCGGCGCCCTCTTGTCCTCAGCGAAGGCTCCGCGGAGGCGGCTCGCTCGTCCGGCGCCTGCCTCGCCTCCGCCGTCGCCGCCGAGGCGCGCGTTATGACGCCGGAGGGCCCTCGCGCGGCAGGGAAACTCCGCGCCGGCCAGAGCGTCCTAACCGAGAGCGGCCCGGTTCGCATCCTCTGGACCCGGCGGCACCCCCTGCCTGCCGAGCGTATTGCCGAGCGGCCGGACCTTTCGCCCATCCTCGTCGCCGCCCATGCCTTCGGCGGCGGCGCCCCGCGCCGGCCCCTCCGCCTTTCGCCCCGTGCCGGCATGGTGCGATGGGTGGACGGGCGCCGTCAGATCGTTCCCGCCGCCGCCTGCCTGGATTTGGAGGGCGTCGGCATCGCTCCGGCCACGGCCGTGACCTATGTGCAGATCCTGCTCGAGCGTCATGCCGTGATCTTCGCGGGCGGCGTGCCGCTCGAGAGCCTTCACCCCGGCGCATTGTCCGGCCGCCAGGACAGGGCGCTTCGCAGGCAGCTTCTTGCAGACCTTGCCGGCGACGGGCGCGCGCTGAAGGATTACGGACCCGAGATCCTGCCCCGCGCGATGCCACGATGAGCCGCCCACGCAAACGCAGCCTGACGCTGGCCGGGCACCGCACGTCCGTCACGCTGGAGGATGCGTTTTGGCAGGCCTTCCGCGAATGCGCGCAGCGGGAGGACCTGCCGATCAACACGCTTGCCGCGCGCATCGATGCCGAGCGCGATCCGGAGATCGGTCTGGCCACGGCTATCCGCCTCCACGTTCTCCTCGATCTTCAATCCCGCCTCAGCGGGGCGTGAGCTTCAGCCAGATCCCGTCCCTCGCCCGCACCGTCAGATGCGCGACCGGCACGGGACGCTTCCCCTCAACGATCTCCAGCCGGTAGCGTCCCACGATGGAGGCGAGCAAAAGCACGCCCTCGATCATCGCGAACCCCGCGCCGGGGCAGACGCGCGGACCGGCCGAGAAGGGAATGTAGGCCTCCCGCTGGCAGGCCTTGCCGTTCTCGGTTCCCCATCGCGCCGGGTCGAAGGCATCGGGCTCCGTCCAGAGGCGGGACTGGCGGTGAAGGTGCCAGGGAGAGATGATGATCTGCGATCCCGCCGGCACGTCCCGGTCCCTGAACCGCTCCGGGCACCGCGCCTCGCGGACCATCATTGGCACGGGCGGGTAGAGGCGCAGCGCCTCCCGGAACACGTCCCGCGTCACCTTGAGACTGGAGATCGCACTGAACGGCGCTTCTCCGAGATCGCCGAGCCGGCGCCCGTCCGCCGCGACCTTCTCCTGCCAGTCGGGCGATGCGGCGAGAAGCCAGAGCGCCCAGCCGAGAGCGGAGGCGCTGGTCTCGTGCCCGGCGAGAAAGAAGATGGCAACCTGGTCCACCATCTCCGCCTCGTCGAAGCGCGCCCCCGTCTTTGGATCCTGCGTCGTCATGATCTTCGTCGCGAGATCGTCCGGCGCGTCTCCCGCCTCGATCAGCGCGGCGCGCTCCCTGACAAGGCGCGCGATCAGCTCACGGATGGGCCGGGCGGAAGCGCGCGCGCGGCGCGAGTGAAAGCGCGGCACCCAGCGGGGCACGGGCAGGAAGGCGGCGACGTTCAGAAGCGGCTGTTCCCGCTGATAGGCGCGGAACGCGGCGAAGACCTCGGCGGCGATTTCATGCTCGATGGGGATGGAGAAGAGCGTGCGGAAGATCACATCCGCCGCGGCATGGCTCGCCTCCGCCTCAATCTCGACCTCTGAGCCATCCGCTCGCGCGTCCAGCCGCGCAAGGGTCGCCACGGCCGCATCTCGCATCGCGGGAAATGTCTGGCGAAGCCGCCCGCCCTCGAAGGCCGGATCGATGATCCGCCGCTGCCGCGTCCACTCCTCGCCATTGGTGACGAAGACGGAGTTCCCCAGAAGCGGAGCCAGCCCTTCCCGTACCCGATCGGATTTCGGAAAATCCCCCGGCCGCTCCTTCAGGACGAGATCGACTAGCGAAGGCTGTCCGATCATGTAGGAGCGGAAGAACGGCGTGCGGAACTCCGCCATCCAGGCGCGGTAGAGCTTCTCCGGCTGGGCGGAGAGGATGTCCGACCGGAACAGCCTGAGATATCGCAGAAGGGAGACGCGCCCCTCGCGCGCGGCTGGCTTCGGCGGGATCATGCGGTTTGCGGGTCCCTGCGGCGGATATGGGGGGAGACGGGTATCTCGATCCGGCTGGCCGACGGGGCGCGATGGGCGAAGCGGGCGGCCAGCGTGCGCGGACCTGCGGTGATGCGGAAATAATCGTAATCGCCCGGGCGGTCGAAAGCGCAGAGATACTGGAAATGCAGTCGGAAGAATCGCCAGCGCAGGGCAGACCATCGCTCCGGCGACAGCGTCTGCGTGAAGGCCGCCGAGAGGACCAGCGGCCAGCGTTTCCCGGACCCTGCCATACCGCTGACCGCGACCGGATCGCAGAGCGCGAAGGCGCAGCCATCTCCCGGCGCCGTGACGTCGATCCACGTCATTTCGCCCTGCTGCGACAGGACGCGGAGATCCTCGCGGAGACGCTCGGCGTCCGGCAGGAAGGACACCATCGGAATCACCTGACCAAGCGAGAGGAACGAGAGCGTCGGCCCCTCCGGAGGCACGCCGCCGCCCCGAATGAGATCGGCAAGGACCGAGACGCCGATATGCGCGCCCGACGAGTGGCCAACCACCAGAACCTCGTCCGCATCACCGCGCAGGGCGTCCTCGATCGACTCCCTGAACTGCGCCATCCTGGCCTCGAGAGCGGGCGGATTGGCCCCGCGATACTGCGCCGTAAATGCGTAATCGTGCATCAGGTAATAGGCGAAGATGCGGTTATCGTGCTTGCGGAACCACATCAGGACAGGCGGAATCGCGAGGACGCCGAGCCATGCGAGGGGCGCCGCGACCAGCGACAGGAGCGCGCCGATCCCCACGGCCACAGTGCAGGCGATCAGAAGCTGGCCGAGGAGGACGGCGACCGGATAGAGCGCCGCGATCACAGGGCCCTTGCGCAGCCGCATCAAGCGCCCGAGCGCGCCCGAGGCGATATAGGTCCAGGCCGTACGGCACAGATCGAGATAGGTGCGCGCGATGCCCGTTCCCATGGACGCCTTGACGATGTCGGCCCAGACGAGGACGCGGATCTCTGCCTCGGTCCGTTCGCCCTCGATGTCCGCCTGAACCGCCCAGCCGACGCCTCCGGATCCCGGCAGCGGCGCCTGCGTCAGTTCGTAGCCCGAGATCGCCGCCTGCGCCGCGCCCTCCTTTCGATAGAGTTCGCGGTACCGGCGAGGGTGGAATGGATCGAAGCCCGGGATATAGAAAACCGTACGCCGCCTGACCGCACGATCGCTACGCGTCGTCTCGAGGGTGGCGGGGGCATCGCTCATGGCGCTATCCTTCCTGCAAGGCCCCGGATGGCAAGCAAAATCTGAAGGAATGGTGACGAGATGGGGACAGGCAGCAACGATATCGCCGAGGAGGTCGACGCACTCGGCCTGCTGTGTCCCCTGCCCGTTCTGCGCGCGCGCAAGCGCCTGATGGCGCTGCCGGAGGGTGCCCTGCTCCGCATCCTGACGGACGACCCGGCGGCCCTGATCGACATGCCGCATTTCTGCGCCGAGAGCGGTCATGCACTGCTTGGCGCGGAGGATATTCCCGGAGGGACGGCCTTCACCATCCGTAAGGGATCCGCCTGATCAGGGGCCGGTCAGGAACGGGATCACCGGAGCGGCGCGGCCCGTCCGCGCACGCCGGTGCATGGCGCACATACCTCGCGCCTCGGCAATAAATCGATCCGCGAGGCAACGACCAGGCAAGACGCGGATAAAAAAGGGGCCGCCGCGCCAGATGGCGACGGCGGCCCTTGAGTTTGCGGTCCGGGACCGGGAGCGGTCAGGGCCGAGGCGGGCCCTGGGGATACCGACCGGGGGGACTGGACAGACGAGGGGGAGGCAACCACCCCCGCTGACCCGGACCGCGGGCAGGCGGAGCGGCGGTCAGACCGCTCCGGGCAAGTCGGGTGGGGCGATCAGGCCGCGCCGGGCAAGTGAAGCGCAGCGATCAGCATCACGGCGAGGGACAGGGCGCCGAGCGCATCGACGAGAAGCGTGTTGCCGGAGCGGGCGATCAGCACTTTCAGGTCCGACATCATCATCAGGTCTTCTCCTCATTACGTTAACCGTTGCTCATTTGTTCTCATAGGGGGTCACCCAAATCAAGAACTTTATGAGAACATCGCGAGAAAAAGGAGAACACAGGCAGAACGGCCCGTTTAGCCGATATCGATCAGGCGGATCGCGCGATCCTGCTCCATCAACCACAGAAGGGTCTTGATCGCCCTGCCCCGCGGTCCCTCGAGCCTAGGATCGATCTCTAGGAAGGCGCGGGCGTCGCGCTGCGCCGTGGCCATGAGGCCGGACTGCCGTTCGGGTTCGGCGATACGGAACCGCGGCATGCCGGATTGCGCCGTCCCGATCAGATCGCCTGCGCCGCGAATCGCGAGGTCCTCCTCGGCGATGCGGAAGCCGTCCTCGCTCTGCCTCAGGATATCGAGGCGGCGACGCGCGGTCTCCCCCAGCGGGGCCCGGTAGAGGAGCAGGCAGGTGGAGGCGACGGCACCGCGGCCGACGCGGCCCCGAAGCTGGTGGAGCTGCGCGAGGCCGAAGCTCTCGGCCTGCTCGATCACCATGATGGACGCGTTGGGGACGTTGACGCCGACCTCGATCACCGTGGTCGCCACCAGAACGGCGGTCTGCCCGGAAGCGAAGCGCGCCATGGCGGCGTCCTTCTCCGCCGGTGTGAGGCGCCCGTGGACGAGGCCGACCTGGTCGTCCCCGAAGGCCGCCCGGAGCCGCTTGAACCGCTCTTCCGCGGCGGTGAGGTCCGCTGTCTCGCTCTCCTCGACCAGCGGGCAGACCCAATAGGCCTGCCGGCCCTCGGCAATGGCGCCCCGCAGCCGTTCCACCACGTCCGGCAGGCGCGCCATGGGAACGGAGGAGGTGACGATCGGCGTACGTCCCGGCGGCTTTTCGTCGAGGACGGAGACGTCCATGTCGCCGTATTGTGCAAGCGACAGGGAGCGCGGGATGGGCGTCGCCGTCATCACAAGGATGTCCATCCGCTCGCCCTTGGCGCCGAGTTCCATGCGTTGGGCCACGCCGAACCGATGCTGCTCATCGATCACGGCGAGGCGCAGGTCGCAGAAGACGACATCCTTCTGAAAGACGGCATGGGTTCCCACGAGGATCCGGATGCGGCCCTCCGCGAGGTCCTCGAGAAGGCGCGCGCGATCCGCGCCCCTGTCCCGTCCGGTCAGCACCGCGAGGCGGATACCGGCCGCCTCCGCAAGCGGGGCGAGGCTCTCCATGTGCTGGCGGGCGAGGATCTCCGTGGGCGCCATCAGGACGCCCTGCCCTCCGGCTTCCACCGCGGTCAGAAGCGCGGCGAAGGCGACGAGGGTCTTGCCGGAGCCGACATCGCCCTGCAGGAGCCGGTTCATCCGCCGGGGCGCCGCCATGTCCGCCGCGATCTCCTCCATGGCACGAGCCTGCGCGGAGGTGGGATCGTAGGGCAGCGCGCCCAGTACCCGGGCGCGGAGCGCACCGTCCCCCGCCGTCGCCCGCCCCGGTTTCTCCCGCCGCCGCGCCCGGGCAAGGGCCAGCGTCACCTGGTGCGCCAGCATCTCGTCATAGGCCAGACGGCGACGGGCCGGCGCCTCGGCTGCCAGGTCCGCCATGCTGCGCGGCGCATGCGCCATTCGGAGCGCGTCGGCGAAGCCGGGCCAGCCCTCTCGCGCCAGAACGCCGGGATCAATCCATTCGCCCCCCTGCGGCACACGATGGAGCGCCGCGGCCGCGGCCTTCGACATGGCCTTCTGCGTCACGCCCGCGGTCAGCGGATACACGGGCTCGAACGTCGGTATGTTGCCCGCGTCCTCTAGCCTGACGATGTGCTCGGGGTGGACGATCTGCGCGACCCGGTCGAACAGCTCAAGCTTGCCCGACACGATGCGCCGCTCGCCGGTGGGCAGCTGGTCCTCGAGCCACGGTCCGCCGCCGCGAAAGAACACGAGGTCGAACGCGTTGCCGGCGCCGTCCTCGACCATGACCCTGTGTGGCCCGCCCCGCCTTTGCGACGGGCGATGACGGCCGATTGTCACGGCGATGGTGACGACCGCCGGGGGCACCACATCGCGGATGGTGCCCACGCTGCGGCGATCGATGCCCGAGTGGGGAAGGGTCAGGACGAGATCCCTCGGACGGGATATGGCGGCGCCCTCCAGCGCCTTGGCCATCTTCGGACCGATGCCGGGGAGCGTGTCGATGCCGGCAAAAAGCGGGAACAGCTCGGGCGGGCGGCCCGTCACGCCCCCTCGATCAGGCTCAGCCATCCGTCCTCGTCCAGCGTTTCGATCCCGAGCTCGGCCGCCTTCTTCGCCTTCGATCCGGCCCCCGGTCCGGCCACCAGGATATCCGTCTTCGCGGAAACGGAGCCCGACACCTTGGCGCCGAGGCTCTCGGCGCGGGCCTTGGCCTCGGCGCGCGTCATCTTCTCGAGCGTACCGGTGAAGACCACGGTCTTGCCCGCAACGGGGCTGCCAGCGGTGTCCGGCGCCTCTTCCGGCAGAATGTCGAGCTGGCTGGCGAGCCGGTCGATGGAGGCGCGCTCGGCCTCCTGGTCGAACGCGGTGACGATGGCATCCGCAAGCACCGCACCCACGCCCTCGATCCCGACGAGATCGTCCCAGGCCGCCTTCGCGCCCTCCGGCAGATCGGCCCGCGACCACGCGGCATCGCGGATCCGGGAGACCTGCGCCCGCCGGCCTTCCGTCCCCGCCGCTGCCCGCTCCGCCGACACCTCCTCCTCGGCCTCGCGATAGGCGCGCGCGGCCGGCGCGGCGGCATCGAGGGCGGCGACGAGGACGGACCAATCGCCGTAATGACGCGCAAGATCCGTGGCGGCGACCTCGCCGACATGGCGGATGCCGAGGGCGAAGATCATGCGCGGCAGCTCGATCCTGCGCCGCGCTTCGATGGAGGCTTCGAGGTTGGCGGCGCTTTTCTCGCCCCAGCCCTCGAGCGTGCGGAGGTTCTCCCCGTGGCGCCCCGCGAGGTCGAAGATATCCGCGGGCTCGGCAATCCAGCCCTTCGCATGGAAGGCCTCGACCTGTTTGGCTCCGAGCCCCTCGATGTCGAACGCAGCCCGGGAGACGAAGTGGCGGAGGCGCTCCACCGCCTGCGCCGGACAGGCCATGCCACCCGTGCAGCGGCGGACGGAATCGCCGGGCTCCCGGATCGCCGCCTGTCCGCAGGCCGGGCAAGTCTCGGGAAAGGCGTAAGGCTCCGACGTCGCCGGACGGGCCGACATGTCCACATCGGCAATCTTCGGGATGACATCGCCGGCGCGATAGACCTGGACCCGGTCGCCCTCGCGGATGTCCCGCCCCTCGCGGATCGGAGCGCCCGTATTGTCCCGCCCGGCGATGTAATCCTCGTTGTGAAGCGTGGCGTTCGAGACGACGACACCCCCCACCGTCACCGGCTGCAGACGCCCAACGGGGCTGAGCGCCCCCGTCCGGCCGACCTGAATGTCGATCCCTTCGAGACGCGTCCAGGCCAGCTCGGCGGGGAACTTGTGCGCCAGCGCCCAGCGGGGGGTTGTGGAGCGGAAGCCGAGGCGCTCCTGCAGGCCAAGGTCGTTCACCTTGTAGACGACGCCGTCGATATCGTAGTCGAGATCCGCCCTTCGCGCCGCGATGGCATCGTAATGCGCGATCATGTCCTCAGCGGTCTCGCACAGCCGGGTGAGATCGTTCACCGCGAAACCGAGCGCTTCGAGCCGCTCGATTGCGCCCATCTGCGTGTCCGCGAGCGGCGCGGACAGATCCCCCCAGGCATACGCGAAGAAGCGCAAGGGGCGGGTTTTGGTGATCGCCGGATCGAGCTGGCGGAGGGAGCCGGCGGCGGCGTTCCTCGGGTTCGCGAACAGGCGCTGCCCCGCCGCCTCCTGACGCGCGTTGAGCGCCGCGAAGTCGGAGCGGGACATGTAGACCTCGCCCCTCACCTCGAGAAGATCCGGAGCGCCCTCGATCCGGTCCGGGATATCGCCCACCGTCAGCGCGTTGCGCGTGACGTTTTCGCCGGTGGCGCCGTCCCCCCGCGTCGCGGCCTGGACGAGGCGGCCGCCCTCGTAGCGCAGCGACAGGGACAGCCCGTCGATCTTCGGCTCGGCGGTGAAGGCCAGCGGGGCATCTGCCGCCAATCCGAGGTACCGGCGGATGGAGGCGGCGAAATCGGTGACCTCGCCCGCGTCGAACGCATTTCCGAGCGACAGCATTCGTTTCGAATGCTGCACCTTCTCGAAGCCCTCCGCAGGCGCCGCGCCGACCACGTCCGTCGCGCTGTCCGGCCGCTTCAGCTCGGGAAACCGGGCCTCGATCGCCGCGTTCCGGCGCTTCAGAGCATCGTAGTCGGCATCCGCCAGGATCGGATCGTCGGCCTGATGATAGGCGTCGTTAGCACGGGCCAGAAGGCCGGCGAGCCGGGCCAGCTCCTCCTCTCCTTGGGTGGCGGAGAGCTCGTCGACGGGGATGTCTTCGGTCTGTGCGGGCATGAGGCGGGGGCGCGCTTCTTCAGGGGTCGGTCGGGCGGTGACGGTCTGGGATTTCGAGATAGCGCCCGTGGCGGCCAAGTGCCAGCACCGGGGCGCGTCTCAGGCCGCGAGGAAGGACAGGAGCGCTTCTTCCCCGGCGCGGTACTCCCCCGTGGACGGCACGTCATGCCGCGCCAGAAGCGCGGCCCGCGCCTCCCCGTCCATTTCAGCCAGGGCGATGACTTCGGGATGGATATAGCTGTTGCGCGCGATGGTCGGCGTATTGTGCAGCGCCTCCGATGCCGCCTTGGCCATGCCCGAGATCGTGAGCCTCTCCGCCCCGCAGGACAGCGCGTGGCGCCACGCCGCGAGGGTGCCGTTCCACGTGCGGAAGGTCTTGCAGGTCGCTCCGGGTCCGCAGGTTTCGGCAAGACGGTCGCTCAGCTGCTCGGACCGGACGGCATGCCATTCGCCGTGCCTGTCCGTCCATCCGATCAGCTCGGCGCCGGGCAGATCGTCGATCCGGTGGAGCGCGCGGGCAAGCGCGGGACCGTGGATCTGCGTCTCGACCTCCTGCCCGCCCTTGGCGGTATAGTTCAGCGCAATCTTGCCGCCGTCGAACTCGACATGCCTGCGGCGGAGCGTCGTGGCGCCGTAGCTCTTGTTCTGGCTGGTGTAATCGGGGTGGCCGACGCGGATCGACGTCCGGTCGATCAGGGCGAGCGTCGCTCCGATGGCCAGCTCCGGATCGCCCGCGTCGGCTTTCAGGGCATTGGAGATCCAACGGCGCAGAGACGGCAGATGCTCCCCGAACGCGGCGAGGTTTGAGAACTTGCGCTGGGCGCGGAACTCGGTCCAGTCGGGATGGTAGCGGTACTGCTTGCGGGACCGCGCATCCGTTCCCGTCGCCTGCAAATGGCCGTTCGGAAGCGGACAGATCCACACGTCCACATAAGCCGGCGGCACGGCCAAGGACGCAATTTCCTTGCGCTTCTTCGCGTCGCGGATGCGCGTCCCGTCCGGTGCGATATAAGAGAACCCCGTGCCGCGCTTCTCCCGCCGTATGCCGGGGCGGCTGTCAGGATAATAGACGAGACCCTGCTGCGGCATGACGGATCACGACGGAATGTAATGATCGGCGACATAGGCGCCGCGCTCGCCGCGCGGTCGGGGCCGGCCGATCGTACTGTCCCGCCTCGTGCGGAGCTCGAGCGCGGCATTCAGGGACGCCCCGAGGAGGACCGCGAAGGCGCTGATGAAGAGCCACATCAGAAGAGCGATCACCGCGCCGATGGAGCCATAGACCTGATTGTAGTTTCCGAAATTCGTCAGGTACATCGAGAACGCGACGGACGCGCCGGCCCAGAGAAGCAGCGCGAGAAACGCCCCCGGCGTGATCCAGGCCGCTCGCGCGCCGCGCCGGTTGGGTCCGAAGCGATAGACGAGGGCAAGCGCGATGAGCATCACGACCCCCGCGATCAGCCACCGCATGAGCTGGGCGACGACCCCCGCGATGGGTCCCAGGGGGAAGACAGCGAGAACGATGGGAGTGACGATGACGGTGCCGAGCGTCACGACACCGAGCGCCACGAGGGACAGCGTCAGCGCCACCGCCGCCAGGATATGCCGCAGGCCGCCGCGGTTGCTTTCGCGGTAGACGGCGTTCACCCCCCGCATCAGCGCGTCGACCCCGAGGCGGGCGGACCAGAGCGCAAACAGAAGCGACAGGACCGACGCCCAGGTCATCGTATCGGTCGAAGAGGAGGTAACGGCGCGGACCTGATCGCCGATCAGCTTGTAGGCTTCGGCCGGCACGAAATTGGCCAGAAGGACCAGCTGCGCCTCGACGACGGAGGGGTCCGAGACCAGCGACCAGATCGCGATGAGGGCAGCGAGACCCGGGAAGAGCGACAGCATGGAGAAGAACGCGACGCCGGCGGCCATGAGAAAGAGGTTTTTCTCATCCATAGTTCGCAGGACATCGCCGCCGGCCTTCGTCCAGACGGCAACGCGCATGAACGCGCTTTTGCGGCGGCTGCGGCGCGGCGCCGGACCATCGTCTTCCGTTGCGTTCATGCTTTCTTCACTTCGGACTCCGACTTCAGGACCTCGGTGCCATCCTCCTGCTTCAGCAGATAGGCCGGCTCGTCTTCGCTCGCGTCGCGCGTGACCTCGTTGCCCTTTATCTTCTTGGTAATCTTCTGGGTGTAAACCTTGGAGACGGTGCCGGTTCCGGTTCCGTTGCCCCAATTCCACTGAAGCTTGTCACCTTCCTTGTAGAACATGACGATTCCTTTTCTCGAAAATGGTGTGAGGGTGAACACGTTTCAGCGATCGTCCGTTCCCCTTAGGACCATGGCGCTATGGCGCCTCAGTGATTGCGCAGGGCCTCGATCAGCGCGTCCTTGTCCATGTCCGACCGGCCCTCGATGCCGATCTCCTGGGCCCGTTCGTAGAGGTCGTCCTTCGTCCAGTCTTCGTAGGGCGGGCTCTCGCCGCCCTTCTTCGAGGGCGATTGAGAATCATTGGCCTGCGCATTGGCGATGCGGGCCGCCTTCTCCTTTGACGCGCCCTCATCGCGCAGCGCCTCGTAGGTCTCGTTGTCCTTCACTTGCGGTCCGGGATCCTTCTTCGCCATCTCGTCCTCCTGTCGATCAGCTTCGGATCGGCAACGCCTCAGGCCGGCACTTGTGTTCCGCAGGGTCCTGCCATTGCGAACGCGCCTGCGCCGTGCGCCGGCCTGGATGCTGGCAAAAGCCGTTGCCCCCTCTGCCGAGCGAGGCGATGACCGCCGGAGGGCCTTGCCGGTCCCCTTGACCCACGGCTCTGCCTTGCCTAGCGTGCACCTTCGGCAAAGCTACAACATATGGGGGCAGGACATGCCGCGCGACCTCGTCACGCAGGCGTTTCTCGGCGTCGATTCCTCGCTGACGGGACGGCTCTGGGCCGGTCCGTCCGTCGAGGAGGACCGCAAGGCCGAGGCGCTGGTCCAGGAAACCGGCCTGCCGGATGCCCTCTGCCGCATCCTCGCCCTGCGCGGCGTCGCCGGCCCGGATTGTGCCGCCCATCTCGAGCCGAAGTTGCGGGACCTGATGCCGGATCCGCGCAGTCTCAAGGACATGGAGATCGCGTCGGCCCGTCTTCTCAAGGCCGCGACGGGTCGGGAGCGCGTGGCGATCTTCGCCGATTACGATGTGGACGGAGCAACATCCGCGGCGGTGCTGCACGACTGGTTCGCGGCGCATGGGCTCACGCCCACGATCTACGTGCCCGACCGGATCGCGGAAGGCTACGGGCCGAATGCGCCGGCAATGGAGAAGCTGGCGGCAGGCCATGATCTCATCGTCTGCGTCGATTGCGGCACCCTTGCCCACGAGGCGCTGGAGGCCGCGGCGATGACCGATGTCGTCGTCCTCGACCACCACCTCGGCGGCGAGACGCTGCCCCGCGCCGTCGCGGTGGTGAACCCCAACCGCCAGGACGAAAGCGGCGCGCTTGCCCATCTCTGTGCCGCCGCCGTCTGTTTCCTCGCCGTCGTCGAGGCGAACCGGCAGGCGCGCGGTGCCGGCCATCCCGCGCCGGACCCCGTCCCGCTTCTGGATCTGGTGGCCCTGGCAACGGTGGCGGACGTCGCGCCGCTGATCGGTGTCAATCGCGCCTTCGTCCGGGCTGGTCTCGCCGTCATGCACCGCCGCGCGAGGCCCGGCCTTGCAGCACTGGCCGACGAGGCAGGTCTGTCGGAGGCGCCGGCGGCCTATCACCTGGGCTACATGCTCGGCCCCAGGATCAATGCAGGTGGGCGAATTGGCCGCGCGGATCTCGGCGCCCGTCTTCTGACCACGCGCGACGGCCCCGAAGCGCAATCCCTCGCCGAGAAGCTGAACGCGCTGAACGGCGAGCGCCGGGACATCGAGGCCCGCGTGACCGAGGAAGCGACGGAGCAGGCCATCGCGCGCGGCGCCGATGCGCCGCTGGTCTGGGCCTCGGGCGACGGCTGGCATCCCGGCGTCGTCGGGATCGTGGCTTCCCGCCTCAAGGAAGCCTTCGGCCGCCCTGCCGTCGTCATCGGCACCGATGGAGGGATCGGAAAGGGATCCGGTCGCTCCGTGTCGGGCATCGACCTCGGCGCCGCGGTCCATCGCCTGTCGCGCGAGGGGCTTCTCATCGCGGGGGGCGGCCACAAGATGGCGGCCGGCCTCACTGCCGACGCCGACAGAATCGAAGCCGCGATGGAGCGCCTGAGCGAACTTCTGGAGGCGCAGGGCTCGGGGTCGGGTGCCGCGCGGCAGCTCCGGCTCGACGGCCTCATGATGCCGGGTGCCGCGACGGTGGAGATGATCGAGGCGCTCGAGAGCGCCGGTCCCTTCGGCGCCTCGGCCCCTGCCCCGCGCTTCGCGATCCCGGGCGCCGCGATCCATGCGGCACGCCGCGTCGGCGACGGTCACCTGAAGCTCACGGTGTCGGACGGCCTCGGCCCGCGCCTCGATGCCATCGCCTTCGGCGTCTTCCGCTCCGATCTCGGCCCGGCGCTCGAGGCTCACGGCGGGGCGCGCTTCCATCTTGCGGGACGGTTCGAGATCAACAGCTGGAACGGCCGGAGGAGCGCTCAGCTCAGGCTGGAAGACGCCGCGAAAGCCTGACTTTTCAGCCTCCCCCAAGGTCATGACAAGTTTCGCGAAAAATCTTCTTGCACCCACCCGCCGCATTTCTTAGACACCGCCTCACCAAACGGCACGGCCCGTTCGTCTATCGGTTAGGACGCCAGGTTTTCAACCTGGAAAGAGGGGTTCGATTCCCCTACGGGCTACCACTTCCTTTAGAAGTATCAGCAGCTTACCCCGTGCCGCGGGTGCCCCTCGGGGCGCGCCGTCCGGTGGCTGCGATCCTCTTTCCGCTTACATTGTCGAAAGCTGGACCCCGCACGTTTCGCGGGATCCTTTATCGCGTTGCAGATGCCGCCGGCTCAGCCCCGCAGGGCCATCGCCGCGCCGACGTGATCGGCCAGGGCAGCCTTCAGATCGGCAATCCTCGGCCCCGCCGCCAGAACCGCGCGGGAGGAGGTCGGGATCACGCGGGGGAGCGCCTCGCCGAAAATGCCTTCGAGATCGCCGAAGCCCGCGCCTTGTGCGCCGATCCCCGGAACGAGGAAGAGCGAGGCCGGCAAATGTGCGACCGTGCCGGAGGCCGCTTCGCCGAGCGTCGCGCCGATGACCGCGCCGGCGGGACCGACGGACTCTCCTGAGGCAAGGGCCGCGTTCTGTTCGGTCAGCGCGTCGGCCAGTGCGTCGGCCACCGCGACGTCCCCTTGCCGCGCATCCTGAAGGGCTGCGCCCTCGGGGTTGGATGACCGCACGACCGTGAAGACACCCGCTCCGCAGGACGCGGCACGGGACAGGAGCGGCGTGAGGGTTCCCGCCCCGAGATAGGCGTTTGCCGTCACGGCATCGGCGCCGAAGCCGCCCTCGCCGATCCAGGCGCGGGCATAGGCTTCCATCGAGGATCCAATGTCGCCACGCTTGGCATCGGCGATCACGAGGATGCCGCTGGCCTGCATGCCCCTGATGAGACGCGCGAGTTCCGCGATGCCGGCGGGTCCGAAGGCCTCGAAGAAGGCAACCTGCGGCTTGACGATCCCCACGGACCCTTCGGCTGCCTCCAGCACGATGTCGACAAACTGCGTCAGTCCGGCGGGGCTCGCCTCGAGGCCCCAGGCGTCCAGCGTCGCAGGGCTCGGATCACATCCCATGCAGAAGGGGGAGCGTCGGGCAGAAATCGTGGCGAATCGTGACGCAAACGAAGGAGGTGCAGAAATCACGCGAGTGGTCCTTTGCGGAGGCGGGGTGGAAAGATGCCCCTGGGGCACCTACGTCGATAGCAGTTGCGACAGTCAGTAACGGCCCGTCATTAAGGGGTATTGCAACTTGACGCTATCTTGAATGCTCATACGATAAGCTAAAGTAATTGCCAGATTTCTAGTGCATATTAAACCAAACAGTTCAGAACCGGACCATGATCGACGCATGCTCATCAGCTGACAGGGACTGGCCGCGTTGCACGGGCCGCCCCCCCCTACGTTCGGCGGAGGGTCCACGGTGAAACTGCCGAATCTCGTCACGGGGCTGCTTCCGGGTGCCGCCGAAGATGCCGGCGACGCGCCAGCCGACCCGGCATCGCTTCCGTCCCTGCCATCCTCTCCGAGTGCTCTCTTGAGCGTCGACCAATGCGGGATCGTCCGCAGCTCCAACGGCGTGGCCGAGGGTCTGCTGGAGTTGGACAGCGACGAGATCGTGGGGCGTGGCCTGTCGGATCTCCTGGGTGTCGAGGACGCCGCCGTGCTCCTCGGGCACAGTCGCGCCGGTTCGGGGCCGATCCAGATCAGGACAGAGGCGCGTCTGGGCACCCGGGTTACGCTCGACGCCCAGTCAGACGACCTCGGCGTCGCTGGCACGGCGCTCTCTTTGCGTATTTCGGACGTGACCCCCGACCGGCGCTCTGCCCGAGAGCTCAGGCTGGCCGGGGCGCTCGAGGCCGGAGGGGTCGGTGTCTTCGAGGTCGATATCGCGTCCGACAAGTCCGTCGTGACGCCGAGGTGGCTTGAGCTGCTCGGGTTCGACATCGCGCACGGCGCCGCGTTGGATGCGCAGGCCGAATGGCTGGCGCGTGTTCATCCCGATGATTCTGCCCGCGTCGCCGCCTCCGATGCCGCATGCTACGCGGGCGAGACCGATCTCACGGACACCACGTACCGGTTTCTCCGCCCTGACGGCCGCTGGATGTGGACGCGTTCGATTTCAGTGGTCAGCGAGCGCGATCGCAGGGGCAATCCGCAGCGTCTGACCGGCCTGCAGTTCGATATGGACGAGCACTTTCGCCTGCAAGACCAGCTGTCCGCGAGCCAGCGCAGGTTCCGCGAAAGCCTCGGCAATTCCCCGTTCCCGACCGCGCTGTGCAGCGTAAACGGTGACATCATCGACGCCAATATCGCCTTTTGCGATCTCGTCGGCTTCCCCCACTCCGAAATCATCGGCGTGACCTTGTTGTCTCTGTCCTTTCCGGACAACGCCGAGGCCGCGCGGATTCGCATGGACTCTCTGAAACGCGGCACGGTTCGCCGCTACGAGACGGAAAAGCGCATCCGCAGGAAGGACGGTTCGGGCTGTTGGGCGCGTCTCAGCGTGAGCTATGATCCGGGGACCGAAGGGATGGACGGCATCATCGTCGCCCAGGCGCGGGACATCTCGCGCGACAAGGAACTCGACGAGGCGAAGGCACAATTTCTCGCCACCGTGAGCCACGAGCTGAGAACGCCGCTCACCTCGGTCCATGGCGCGATCCGACTGTTGTCGCAGCTCTGTGTTGGAGAAAACCAGGCCGACGGGGTGATGCGGCTGCTGTCGATTGCGGAGACCAACTCGAAGCGCCTGATCGACATGGTCAACGACATCCTCGATGTCGAACGTCTCACCGCCCCCGATACCGTCTTCGATTTCGAGCCGTCCCGGATCGCGGACATTGCCCGCGAGGCCGTGGAGAGCGTCACTGCGGCCGCCATCAGCAAGAACATCCGGGTGACGATCACCGAAGAGGCCGAGGGGAAGGCGATGGTCGACGCAATGCGCCTCGGCAAGGCCATGGAAGCGATCCTGTCGAACGCGATCAAGTTTTCCGACCCCGATAGCGACGTCATCCTCAGGGTCAGCTCGGACGAATACCACGTCACGGTCTGGGTCGAGGACACCGGCTGCGGCATTCCAGTTTCCTTCCGGGACAAGGTATTCGACCGCTTCACCCAGGCCGACAGCTCCTCCACCCGGGAACAGGGCGGGTCCGGGATCGGGCTCTACGTGTCCAATCTCGCGGTCATCCGCATGGGCGGGCGGATCGGCTTCGAAAGCGAGGAAGGGGTGGGCTCCAAATTCTGGATCCGCCTGCCGCGGATCGACAACGCCGGGACCAAGACCTCTCCCCAGGTCAAGAGCTCACTGCCTTCGATCCTGCATGTCGAGCCCGAGAGCGGCTTCGGCGACATCTTCCGCAGCGCCCTGAAGGGAAAGGCCGATTACATCCGCGCGGGAAGCTTCGCCGCCGCGGTCCGGCTGCTCGACTCGTACTCCTTCGATGTCATTATCGTGGATTGGGACCTGCCTGACGGGAACGGCCGCGACATACTCGACTTCGTCGGCGAGCCACCGCCGGTCATCCTCGGCTTCTCCAATTCCGAAACGGCGTGGAGCGACCCGCGCGTGACGAGGAATCTTGTGAAGACGCGGGCGAGTATCGACGATATCCTGTCGCTTGCACTGAAGTCGGCATAGGACCATCAGTAACGAACGGAGCTCCGGGTCGGCCGGGCGCGTCACCTACAACGCCAATGATTGAACACATTTTCGACCGACTATGACCGGCATGCCAGTCGATGACTGCGCCGTACCAAGGGCAACGCCCGCTAAAATGTCGAGTTGAGTGTGTCGAACGTAACCGTGGGCAGATGAGCATGCGAAGATTGATGTCCTTCCCCACGGCCTCCGCGTTTCTCGTCGGTGGGGCAATGACCTCATTGGTCTACTTCCTCACTCCGCTCATCTGGGAACGCGCGGACAGCGCGATTCCCCCGGCCCTCACACGCGAGACGATGCTGTTCGGCATTCTCGCCTGTACCGGCTTTCTCCTTGCGTTCCTTCGCGGCATCCAGGCGATCCGCCTGCAGAACAAGCTTCTGCTGCGCAAGGACGAAGAACTCGTGATCCACAATCAGGCGATCAGCGAGCATGCCATCGTCGACTACTGCGATCCCACCGGCACGATCTTCGACATCAACGAGAATTTCGCTCAGGTCTTCGGATATTCGCGCGAGGAGATCATCGGCAAGTCCACTTCGGTCCTCTATCCCGAGGAGAAAAGCGCCCTGTTCGAGGAGATCCTCGCGCACCTTGCCTCTGGGAAGACCTGGGCCGGCGAGCAGACGCTCGTCACCAAGTCCGGCGAGAGCCGTTCGATGCAGTGTTCCATCGTTCCGCTGAACGATTCCCGCGGCAATCACATCCGCAGCATTGCCATCCGTACGGACGTCACCGCGTCTCGCCGGGCTGAAGCCTACCAGCAGCAGACTACCCTTCTGGACGAGCTGTCGGACGAGGTCTTCATCATCTGCAGCGTTACGTTCACCCTGATCTACGCGAACGCCAAGGCGCGCCATCACCTCGCCGAGGTGAACGGCTGGAGCCAGGACGAGTGGAAGAACAAGTCGGTCGAGGAGGCGTTCACCCATTTCGACCGGACGAAATTCCGTGAGCGCGTCGCGTCCCTTCACGACCGGACCAAGACATCGCTGGTCTACGAGACCGATCACATGGAACAGCCCGCGGAAGTGAACGTCCAGATCATCAACGAGCCGTTCGACAAGCCCGCCTACGTCGCCGTGGTGCGGGACATCTCTGAGCGCAAGGAGGTCGAAGCCGCCAAGCGCGCCTTCGTATCCACCGTCAGCCACGAGCTTCGCACGCCGCTGACGGCCATCAAGGGGGCCCTCGGGCTGGCCCGTGCCGGCGTCACCGGGCAGTTGCCGGAGCGCGCCCAGCCCGTGATCGACATCGCTTACCGCAACAGCGAACGACTGCTGCTCGTCGTGAACGACATGCTGGACCTCGAAAAGATCGAAGCCGGCAAGATGGACTTCGTCTGCCGCACCATGGACCTTGCCGGCTTCCTCAAGGAAGCGATGGAGATCAACGGCGGGTACGGGGATGAGTTCGGCGTCAGCTTCGAAGGTGAAGGGCTCAATGACGGCCCGCGCGAAGTCATCGCCAATGCCGATCGCCTGATGCAGGTCGTCTCGAACCTTCTGTCGAACGCCTGCAAATACTCCTCCCCCGGAAGTGCGGTGAAGATCGCGCTGTCCGACGCCGGGATCGACTGGAGGATCTCGGTCACCGATACGGGCCCCGGCATTTCCGAGGATCAACGCGATCAGGTATTCGAGAAATTCAGCCAGGTCCGGCCCACCGACGGCAAGCCCCGCGTCGGCACCGGTCTCGGCCTCTCCATCGTCAAGGCGATCGTCGAACGCCATGACGGGCGAATCGATTTCGAGAGCGACGTCGGATGCGGCACGACCTTCTTCGTTGACCTGCCCAAAGCGGAAATCGGTTCAGAGCGAAAAGTCGCCGCAGAATAACCCGATTTTGACGCGACGGTTCACGTAGTGAGTCGGATCAGGAGAAAAGGGAGTGACGCATGCAAGCATTACGTAAGATCCTTCACGTCGATGATGACGTCGATATCCAGTTCATCGCCCGGATGTCCCTGGAAAGCGTCGGCGGCTTCGAAGTCGCTCAAGCGTCGAGCGGTGCCGATGCCCTCGACCTCGTGACGAGCTTTTCGCCCGACCTCATCCTGCTCGACGTGATGATGCCTTGCATGGACGGAGAGGAGACTCTGAGCCGGCTGCGTGAGATCCCCGGCCAGATGGATACCCCCGTGGTTTTCGTGACCGCCAAGGCCCATTCCGAGAACGTCTCGCGGCTGCTCGGTCAGGGCGCCATCGACGTGATCACAAAGCCGTTCGACCCGATGACCCTGCCCCAGGTGGTGCAGAGGGCGTGGGATCAACAATCGGTGGCGGCGGCCTGAGACAGTACCGTCCGTCCACGCAAGTCGCGGGCGGGCAGGACGTCATGAAGGCCGCATAGCGCGGCCGGCCTGCCGCGCCTTCTAATCAAATCGCTCTACGGGGCTGTCCGCCATGCACGCGCGGACCGTCCCGGTCGCACTGGCCCTGTTCCCCGCCTCCGCCCTGGTCTATTCGCTGTCTGGCGCAGCGGTGATGGGTGGCGTCATCGCCTTCAACACCGGCGCGCTCGATACATCGCGGATTGAGGACTTCGATGCCCCTGCCCTATCTCTACCTCGTGATCGCCATCGCGACCGAGACCATCGGCACGACGGCGCTCCAGGCCAGCCAGCAATTCACCAGGCTCACCCCGTCGATCGTCGTCTTCGTCGCCTATGGCGCATCGTTCTGGTTCATGGCCCTGGCCCTGAAGACGATGCCGATGGGGATCGTCTACGCGATCTGGTCAGGCCTCGGCATGGTCTTCATCGCGCTGATCGGCTTCGTCGTCTTCAGCCAGAAGCTGGATTTCTGGGCTCTGGTCGGCATCGGCCTGATCATGGCCGGCGTCCTTGTCATGCACCTGCTGTCGGACAGCGCGACGCATTGACGATCCGGCCTCAGGCCTCCAGTTCGGCATCCCAGTAGAGAAAATCGAGCCAGCTTTCGTGCAGGTGGCCGGGCGGGAAGCGGCGGCCCATGTTGCGCAGCTCCTCCGACCCCGGTTGCCTCGGGGTCTTGCGGAGCGCCATGCCGGCCTGCCGGAGGGATTTCGAGCCCTTGCGCAGGTTGCAGCGGGAGCAGGCCGCGACGACGTTCTCCCAGCTTGTGATCCCGCCACGGGCCCGTGGCACGACGTGGTCGAAGGTCAGGTCCCCCCGGCTGCCGCAGTACTGACAGCAGAATTCGTCCCTCAAGAATAAATTAAAGCGCGTGAAAGCCACGCGCTTCTGGGGTTTGACGAAATCTCTGAGGACGACGACCGAAGGTATTCGGATCCTGGTCGAAGGCGAATGCACGTACTCGTCGTACTCCGCCACGATCTGGACCCGGTCGAGCCAGGCCGCCTTGACCGCCTCCTGCCAGGGCCAGAGCGACAGCGGGTAGTAGGAGAGCGGTCTGTAATCCGCGTTGAGTACGAGGGCGGGATGATGCTTGAGCCCGCCGGGCTCTCTCACGAATTGCGTTCTGAAATCACCGTCCATACGTCATTCGTCCCCGCATCCCACGCCCTGAAGCGTCCGTCGCGGAAGCCGGGCCGCGCCGGAATTCAGATCGACTATATATGGCGCTTTTGGTCCCGCAAGCCTCTTCATGAGGGGGGCGGCGCCCCATGGGGACGTGATGCACTTGGGAGGTGACAGGGATATGACGCCGGGGGACTGCGCCCGGCTTTATCGTCAATCGATCCCGAAGACGTCCTTCAGGAAGGCGAGCGCCTGCCCCAGCCCGTCCGGTGCGATACCGTGGGGCGTGCCCTCCATCGTGTAGGTCGCGACGGAAAAGCCTGCCGCGGTGAGGTCCCGCTCCGCCTCGTCCATCGACGGATAGGGGACGACGTCGTCCCGATCGCCGTGGAGAAGGAGGATCGGCGGAAAGGACAGCGCCTCGGTCGGCAGCCGCTCGGGCGCCACGAGACGACCCGAAAAGCCTGCGATCCCGGCGATCTGGTCCTCGCGCCGCGGCGCGACATGAAGGGACATCATGGTGCCCTGCGAGAACCCGACGAGGGCGAGGCGATCCGCCTCCAGCCCCTCGTCGTTCAGGACCCGGGTAATGAACGCATCGAGATCCTCGGCCGACGCGACGAGGCCTTCCGCGGCCTCCTCCTCGCTCGAGCCGTCGATCCAGGGGATCGGAAACCACTGGAAACCGGCGGGATTTGCGGAGGACGGATCGGGCGCGTCCGGGGCGTAGAAGGCCGTATCCGGCAGATGCGGCGCAAGCGGCCCGGCGAGGCCCAGAAGGTCCGCGCCGTCCGCTCCGTAGCCATGCACGAAGATCACGATCTGTTTCGCGGTGCCCTTCGGCGCTCCCGCGCGCTTCGCATTCAGCTCTCGCATCATCTGATCCCCTCGCGTTGCTTGGCGATGTGGAAGTAGGCCCAGAGGAGCCGTGCTGCAACCGCACGCCAGGGAGACCACGCCTCCGCCATCTCCCTCAGCGCTTTTTCCCGCGGGCGGTCCTCCAGATCGAAGAGGATCCGGGCCGATTCCTGCAAGGCCAGATCGCCGGGCGCGAAGATGTCCGCCCGGCCGAGGGAGAACATCGCGTAGATCTCCGCCGTCCAGCGGCCGATGCCGGGCACGGCGGTCAGGGTCTCGACGACCTCCGCCTCAGGCGCGACACGCAGCGCGGCATAGTCGATCTTCGCCGCCGCAAGGGCGCGGCCGTAGCGGATCTTCTGGCGCGAGAGCCCGCAGGCCCTCAGCTCCTCGTCCGTGGCGCCGAGGACCTTGCGAGGGCCGGTCAGCTTCGCCGCCTTCAGCTTGTTCCAGATCGAATCCGCCGCCGCGACGGAGACCTGCTGCGACACGATCGCGGCCAGAAGCGCCTCGAACCCGTCCTTGCGCCGACGAAGCGGCAGCGGGCCGGTCGCCTCCAGCGCTTCGGCGAAGCGCGGATCCGCATTCGCGAGCCAGGCGGCGCCTTCGGCCACGCAAGCCTTATCCACGATGATGCGCCCCGCGACCGGGTGATGCCGCGCGCCCTCGATGTCGTTCAGCTCGTCCCTGCCCACGGGCGATCTCCTTGCTCCGGTGCGTGGCGCCCGGCATATCGCGCAGGCGGGCATTCGCCAACCGCCGCCCTGTGGAAGCTCAAATCACGCGGCGTTGCAGCATAAGGACTCGCAATGAAGCCTCATTCCGTGTAGGGGCCGCGCGACCCCTCCCGAAAAGGCGCCCCCATGGACCTTCGCAATATCGCGATCATCGCTCACGTTGACCACGGCAAGACCACTCTGGTGGACCAGCTCCTGCGCCAGTCCGGCGCCTTCCGGGAGAACCAGGCCGTTGCCGAGCGGGCCATGGACAGCAACGATCTCGAGCGCGAGCGCGGCATCACCATCCTCGCCAAGGCGACCTCGGTCGAGTGGAAGAATACCCGCATCAACATCGTGGACACGCCGGGTCACGCCGACTTCGGCGGCGAGGTCGAGCGCATCCTGTCGATGGTGGACGGCGTCGTTCTGCTGGTCGATGCCGCCGAAGGCCCGATGCCGCAGACAAAGTTCGTCACCTCCAAGGCACTGGCGCTGGGGCTGCGCCCGATCGTGGTGCTGAACAAGGTCGACAAGCCGGATGCCGATGCCGACCGGGCGCTCGACGAGGTGTTCGACCTGTTCGCCGGGCTCGATGCGGACGAGAACCAGCTCGACTTCCCGACGCTCTACGCCTCCGGCCGCGCCGGCTGGGCGGACGAGGAACTGGACGGACCGCGCGAGAACCTCGACGCGCTCTTCGATCTCGTCACCCGCCACGTGCCCGCGCCGAAGCAGCAGGGCCGTTCGGACGAGCCCTTCGCGATGCTCGCGACGACGCTCGGCGCCGACCCCTTCATCGGTCGCCTCCTGACCGGGCGGATCGAGAGCGGCCGCGTGAAGGCGGGTGATACGGTCAAGGCGCTGTCCCGCAAGGGCGACCGGATTGAACAGTTCCGGATCTCCAAGGTCATGGCCTTCCGCGGCCTGCAGCAGCAGCCCATCGACGAAGGCGTCGCCGGGGACATCGTCTCCCTCGCCGGCATGGGCAAGGCCACCGTCGCCGACACGATCTGCGCCACCGATGTCGACACCCCGATCCCCGCGCAGCCGATCGACCCGCCGACCATCTCCGTGACCTTCGGCATCAATGACAGCCCCCTTGCCGGCCGCGACGGCAAGAAGGTCCAGTCCCGCGTCATCCGCGAGCGCCTGATGACCGAGGCCGAGCAGAACGTCGCCATCCGCGTCACGGACACGCCGGGCGGCGAGGCCTTTGAGGTCGCCGGCCGCGGCGAACTCCAGATGGGCGTCCTGATCGAGAACATGCGGCGGGAGGGCTTCGAACTCTCGATTTCCCGTCCCCGCGTGATCATGCGCGACGAGGGCGGCCAGCAGATGGAGCCGATCGAGGAAGTCACCATCGACGTGGACGACGAGTTTTCCGGCGCCGTCATCGAGAAGCTGACCGGCGCCCGCCGCGGCGATCTCGTCGAGATGAAGCAGCAGACCGGCAAGACCCGCATCGTCGCGCATGTCCCCTCCCGCGGCCTCATCGGCTATCACGGAGAGTTCCTGACCGACACGCGCGGCACGGGCGTCCTGAACCGCGTCTTCCACAGCTGGGAGCCCTACAAGGGCACGATCCCCGGTCGCCGCGCCGGCGTGTTGATCTCCATGGAGAACGGCACCTCCGTCGCCTACGCGCTCTTCAACCTCGAGGACCGCGGCAAGATGTTCATCGGCGCGCAGGAAGCGATCTACGAGGGCATGATCATCGGCGAACACAGCCGTGAGAACGACCTCGACGTGAACCCGCTGAAGGGCAAGAAGCTGACCAACGTCCGCGCCTCCGGCACCGACGATGCCGTTCGCCTCACCACGCCGGTTCGCATGTCGCTCGAGGAGGCCATCGCCTATATCGACGATGACGAGCTGGTCGAAGTGACGCCGAACGCGATCCGCCTTCGCAAGCGCTTCCTCGACCCGCACGAACGCAAGCGTCAGTCCCGCGCCGCGGGCTGACCGAGCATCGCCCGGCCGCGGTGACCCGTGGCCGGGCGGTTCTTCTCTACCCGGGCGTCAGTCTTCGGCAATTACCACGACGGCATCGCCAGCGCCCACCCGGCCCGGCGCGACGATCTCGGCACACCAGCCCCCGTGGCCGCGCATCGCGTTGTAACCCCCCGGCCCCAGCTCCGCTTCCATCCTCGAGCACGGGGCGCAGGGCACCGTCAGCCTGAGCCGTGCGCCGCCGACATCGATCTCGCGCCCGCGCAGCGCCGACAGGTTGATCCCGGCCACGACGAGATTGCGTCGCAAGACCTCCGCCGCGACCTCCGTCCGCCCCGCCAGCGACGCGATCACCGGCAGATGCTCCCACTGGATCAACGTCACGGCTCTCTTGCCCGGCCGCGCATGATCTCCCTCGAGACCCGCCTCCTGAACCTGGACCTCCGGTACTCGAACAGGGTCCGACAGACGAACGGGCCGGAGGAGGATTGCCTCCACCCGGCCCGCTCTTGGAAACCGCGAAATCAGATCGGCCAGCGTGTCCACCGCCGGGTCAGATCGCTTCGAGATGCTTCTTCGCTGCAGCGATCGCGTCATCGGCGCGGGAGGCATCGGGACCGCCGCCCTGCGCCATGTCCGGCCGGCCGCCGCCGCCCTTGCCGCCGAGCTCGGCGACCGCCGCGCGCACCAGATCCACCGCGGAGACCTTTTCCGTCAGATCCGCCGTGACGCCGGCCGCGACCGCCGCCTTGCCGCCGGCATCCGCCACCAGCAGGATCGCGGCCGAGCCGAGACGCGCCTTCATCTCGTCGATGAGCCCGGGCAGGTCCTTACCGGTCACGCCCTGAAGCGACTGCGCCGCAAAGGGAATGCCGTTGACGGGTGCCGCCGACGCTTCGCCGCCGCCGGACGATGTGCCCATGGCAACCTGCCTGCGCAGGTCGGCGACTTCGGCCTGCAGCTTGCGCCGCTCGTCGACGAGCATGCGAACCCGGTCCACGACCTCGGCCTGAGACGCCTTCACGACGCCGGCGATCTCGGCCACCTTGCGGTCCTGATCCGCAAGGTAACGCCGTGCGGCCTCACCGGTCAGGGCCTCGATCCGGCGGACACCGGCAGATGAGGCGCTGTCCGCCAGAAGGACGAAGAGTCCGATATCGCCGGTTTGCCGGACATGGGTGCCGCCGCAAAGCTCGATCGAATAGGTCTGCCTGTCCCAGCCCTTGCCGGTTTCGCCCTGCCCCATGGACACGACGCGAACTTCGTCGCCGTACTTCTCGCCGAAGAGCGCCTGAGCGCCGAGGGCACGCGCCTCGTCCGGCGTCATCACGCGGGTCTCAACGGGTGAATTCTGGCGGATGAGCCGGTTCACCTCGGCCTCCAGCTCGGACTTGTCGTCGTCGGACAACGCCGCACCGTGGCTGAAATCGAACCGCAGACGATCGGGCGCATTCAGCGACCCGCGCTGCGCGACGTGATCGCCGAGCCGCTCCCTCAGCGCCTCGTTCAAAAGGTGCGTCGCGGAATGGTTCGCCCGGATACCGTCCCGACGTGCCGAATCCACCATGAGTTCGGCCCCGGTGTGGAGCGCGAACTTGCCCGAGGTGATCTCCGCCTGATGGAGCCAGAGCCCCGCCGCACGCTTGGTATCGACAATGCTCGCGGTGCCCTCGATCCCGGCGACCGTTCCGGTATCGCCGATCTGGCCGCCGGACTCGCCGTAGAACGGAGTCTGGTTGAAGATCAGCACGACGCTGTCGCCTTCCTCCGCCCGCTCGACCTCGGCGCCGTCCTTGACGATGGCGACGAGCTGCCCTTCGGCGCTGTCGCTGTCGTAGCCGAGGAACTCGGTGCCGCCGACGCGATCCGCGATCTCGAACCAGACGCGCGCATCGGTCGCCTCTCCGGAGCCGGACCAGGCCGCCCGCGCCTTCGCCTTCTGCTCCTCCATCGCCGCATCGAACCCGGCGGTCTCCACCTGCCGGCCGCGCTCCCTGAGCGCATCCTGTGTCAGGTCGAGAGGAAAGCCATAGGTGTCATAGAGCTTGAAGGCGGTCTCGCCGGGCAGCGTCGCATCGGGCGCAAGCTTGTCGAGCTCGTCGTCCAGAAGCCGCAGGCCCCGGTCCAGCGTCTGGCGGAAGCGCGTTTCCTCCGCCTCCAGCGTCTGGCGGATTAGGGACTGAGCCTGCCCGAGCTCGGCATAATGCCCGCCCATCTGGCGGACGAGTTCCGGCACGAGGCGATGCAGGAGCGGATCGGCCGCTCCCAGAAGGTGCGCATGGCGCATGGCGCGGCGCATGATCCGGCGCAGGACATAACCGCGCCCCTCGTTCGACGGCATCACCCCATCCGCAATGAGGAAGGACGCGGAGCGAAGGTGATCGGCGATGACGCGATGATGGGTGCGCCCGGGCCCGTCCGGATCGGAGGACGTCGCATGGGCGGATGCCTCGATCAGCGCGCGCATCAGATCGGTCGCGTAATTGTCGTTCGTGCCCTGAAGCAGCGCGGCGACCCGCTCGATCCCCATTCCGGTGTCGATGGACTGGTTCGGCAGATCGCGCCGCGTGCCGTCCTCGAACTGCTCGTACTGCATGAAGACGAGGTTCCAGATCTCGATGAACCGGTCGCCATCCTCCTCCGGACTTCCCGGCGGTCCGCCCCAGAAGTCCTCGCCGTGGTCGTAGAAGATCTCGGAACACGGGCCGCACGGGCCAGTGGGCCCCATGGTCCAGAAATTGTCATCGGTCGAAATGCGCAGGATCCGCTCATCCGGCAGACCGGCCACCTTCTTCCAGAGCTCGGCCGCTTCCTCGTCGGTGTGGTAGACCGTCACCAAGAGCTTGCTCTTGTCGATGCCGAGCTCGCGGGTCACCATCTCCCAGGCGAACGGGATCGCATCCGACTTGAAGTAATCCCCGAAGCTGAAATTTCCCAGCATTTCGAAGAAGGTATGATGCCGGTTTGTGTAGCCGACATTGTCCAGATCGTTGTGCTTGCCGCCAGCGCGGACGCATTTCTGGCTCGTAGTTGCGCGAGTGTAATCCCGCGTCTCGGCCCCGGTGAAAAGGTTCTTGAACTGCACCATGCCGCTGTTGGCGAACATGAGCGTCGGATCGTTCCGCGGAACGAGCGGCGAGGACGGAACCACGCGGTGGCCCTGCCGCTCGAAAAAATCAAGAAAAGTCGTCCTGATATCGTTCAGGCTGGGCATCGTGGCTCCCTCCGCGTTTGCGCCGCAGAGCAATAACGGGGGCGCTCGGGGGTGTCCACATCGTGCTTACCGGCTTGGCTTCGGCGCGGCGAGCATTGCTGCATCAGCCGGCGTGCCGGCGACCGGGACCGACCCGGTCGGAGACTTCGGCAATGGGAGCGCCGCGCCGGATCGGACGGCGCTCCCGATGCGTCAGCCTTCGACGAGATCGTCGCTGCCGCCCTCGTCGGACATGTGGAAATCGAGCCCATGCGCGGCGCGGATCTTTTCCTCAATCTCCTGCGCCGTCGCCTTATTCTCCTTCAAAAAGGTTTTTGCGTTCTCGCGACCCTGCCCGATCCGTTCGTCTCCGTAGGAGAACCACGAGCCCGACTTGTCCACCACGCCGGCTTTCACGCCGAGATCAAGAAGCTCGCCGGTCTTGGAGATGCCCTCGCCGTACATGATATCGAACTCGACCTGCTTGAACGGCGGCGCAACCTTGTTCTTGACCACCTTCACCCGAGTCGAGTTGCCGACCACTTCGTCCCGATCCTTGATGGAGCCGATCCGGCGGATATCGAGGCGTACGGAGGAGTAGAATTTCAGTGCGTTGCCACCGGTCGTGGTCTCGGGGCTGCCGAACATCACGCCGATCTTCATCCGGATCTGGTTGATGAAGATCACGGTGCACTTCGAGCGGGAGATGGATCCGGTGAGCTTGCGCATCGCCTGGCTCATGAGGCGCGCGTGCACGCCCACGGAGCTGTCGCCCATGTCGCCCTCGAGCTCGGATTTCGGCGTCAAAGCCGCGACCGAATCGACCACGACCATGCTCACCGCGCCCGAGCGCACCAGCGTATCCGTGATCTCGAGCGCCTGCTCGCCGGTATCCGGCTGCGAGATCAGGAGTTCATCGAGATCGACGCCGAGCTTCTTGGCGTATTGCGGATCGAGGGCATGCTCGGCATCGACGAAGGCGCAGACGCCGCCTTTCTTCTGCTCCTCGGCAACGCAGTGAAGGGTCAGCGTCGTCTTGCCGGAGCTTTCGGGGCCGTAGATCTCCACGATCCGGCCTTTCGGGATCCCGCCGATCCCGAGAGCGATATCGAGACCGAGGGAACCGGTAGACGTCGACTCGATCTCCATCAGGGCGTTCTCGCCGCCCAGTTTCATGATCGAGCCCTTGCCGAACTGGCGTTCGATCTGCGCCAGGGCGCTGTCGAGGGCCTTCTGCTTTTCGTTCGCGCGCTTGTCCGTCATATCGAAAATATTCGCCGTGGCCATTTCTGTCGCGTCCTTATCCCATGTGCCGCGCGGGGCGGCAATGACTGCCCGTGTTCACCACTTGTTCCACCCCTAGATGCCATCGCCCACGGTCTTATTCAAGATCTTTGTCACCCTCCATTTTCGCCTGATACACGTTAAGATAGAGTGAATCCGCGTTCCGAACCGAGGACAGCGCCATGATGATTTTCTGGGAGGCGGGGCTGGTGCTCCTGGCGGTGCCCAAAACCGGGACGCAGGCGCTCGAGGAAGCGTTCTCGCAGCGCGCCGACATCGTCTTCCGCCACCCGCCGCTGACCAAACACATGCCGTTGGGATGGTTTAGGCGGAAGATCCTTCCGCTCTTCGCCCCCGAGGATCAGGCCCGGCTGAAGAGCGTGGCGGTGATCCGGGAGCCGGTGGACTGGCTTGGAAGCTGGTACCGCTACAGGACCCGCGGGGACATTCTCGGCACACAGAACAGTACGGCCGGGATGGACTTTGCAACCTTCGCAGAGGGGTATCTGTCCGATGCGCAGCCATCCTACGCCACCGTGGGATCGCAGGGGAGGTTCCTGCAGGACAACAGGGGCCGGATCGCCGTGGATCACCTTTTTGCCTACGAGCGAATGGACGAACTTCTGGACTTCCTCGAAGACAAGGTCGGCCTTGCCGGGGTGACCCCGCCTATCCGCAACGCCTCTCCCGAACGCCCGCTCGATTTGCCCGACGAACTCCGGAACCGACTTCGGGAGAGCCTCGCGTTCGACATCGAGCTGCACGCCACGGCAATGAGGCGATAGGTGCCATCAATGCAGCTGTCGGCGCACTGTCTCGGTAAGGTCGTTCAAAGAGAACGGCTTGGACAGGAACGTCGAGTTCGGAATGCGGCTACGTTCCTCTGCGAAGTGCTCGTCCGCATAGCCGGAAACGAAGATGACACCGGTGCCCGGACGGCTTGCGAGCGCGCGTCGCACCCAGGTCGGACCGTCGAGTCCCGGCATCACGACATCGGTGACGAACAGATCGATCTCGAGGGCCGGGTCCTCGAGACGTAACAGGGCCTCTTCCGCGTTGCGCGCCTCGACGACCTCGTATCCTCGCATTCGAAGGGCGCGTGACGCGAACGCCCGAACGGGAGCCTCGTCCTCGACGAGAAGGATTTTGCCCAGATCGGTTCCCGGCATGGGGCGGGACGTCCCGTCTCGCATCATGCCGGAAGACATCGATGATTCCGTCAACTTTTCATGGATGTGACGAGGCGGATCGATGCCTGCCGTCTGGCTGCCAGTGGCATCGGTCGCGGGAGAGATGATCTCGATCGCCCCTTCGACCGCCTCAACCACACGCGCTTCCATCATCTGCTCCTCGAGGGAACTCGAAACCTCGCTCTGGGTCAGTTCTAGCGGAGGAGGCGCTGTCGCCTCCCCCGGGGGGCATGCGGGGAACAGAAGGAGGAACGTCGTCCCTGTCCCGAGAGCCGAGTCGACGAAGACATAGCCGCCGGACTGCTTCACGATCCCGTAAACCGTTGCCAGGCCGAGGCCAGTTCCCTCACCGGCGCGCTTGGTCGTGAAGAAGGGCTCAAAGATCTGGTCCAGCTTGTCGGGGGGAATGCCGACACCGTGGTCCGTCACGCGAACCGTGCAGTATCGTCCTGCCGGAACCGTCGCACGGTTCCTGCTCATGGGCGTCGTCAGGGTCAACGTCTCGGTCTCGATGCAGATCTCGCCCCCCTCCGGCATCGCGTCGCGCGCGTTCACCACGAGGTTCATGATCACCTGTTCGAGCTGCCGCTTGTCCGCTCGTATAGAAGCAAGTTCTTCAGCCTGCGCGAAGGTCAGCGACACCCGCTCCCCGACGATGCGATTGAGCAGATGAACGAGGTCGGAGAGCACATCCCGCAGGTCGATCCGCTCGGGCTGCATGGTCTGCTTGCGGGAAAACGCGAGGAGCTGGCTGACGAGACTGCTCGCGCGGTTCACGTTCTGTTCAATTTGGACCAGATCTGCGTATTCCGGGTCCCCCGCATCGTGACGCATCAATAGGAGTTCGCAATGCCCGAGGATTGCCGTGAGCAGGTTGTTGAAATCATGTGCAATTCCCCCGGCGAGTTGGCCGATGGCCTGCATCTTCTGGCTTTGCGTGAATTTGGCTTCGAGGGATTTGAGTTCGGTCGCATCCATAACGACGGCGGTAAGGCCAGCCGTTCCGGGTGAGGTGCTGAGGGTCACCTGGACGAACTTCTTTTCGCCGCGGCGGGATTGCAGGATCTCGGGTGACCCGAGTGTCAGGCCGCTGGCGGCATCCCGCAGCCATTCGTTGACCGGGCGACCGAGACCTTCGACAAGGTCGGCAAAATTCGCGCCCGGAGAGGCTTCAGGTCCAATCAGACCGCGAGCGAGATCGTTGGCACCGAGCACGTGCCCCTCCTGCGACAGCCGCAGGACCGCAACGGGCAGCATCTCGAGCGATGCGGCCTCCTCCGGGCTCAGCGGATCGTCCTGTGCAGGAAGGAGGTACACCTCCCGGCGCCCGTTCGGCGTGCCGATTTCGACGGTGCGAGCTCGGACGCTGCCATTGGGCGTGCGCACATTGTGCAGCGCGCCGCTCTGCAACGGCAGATCCTCGAAGATCGCATCCACGGTGCGGGCCGACGCGCCGACGAGGCGACGCATCGCGGCGTTCCGGAACAGGATCGCGCCCGAATCGCCCAGCGTCATCATGGGAAGGCCGATGCCGTCAGCAGACCGCCGGCCAATCTTTTCCGACAGTTCTTCGATGCGCCAGAGGGTCATACCGCCCCCGATCTCATGGGCCGCCATGCGAAGGTGCCCGCGCGTGCCGACAATGTCCTCCCGGCCCGCGCCGGACGCCGCAATCGACAGCGAGAGGCGGGACAGGAGTGCGGAGGGGTCTGCGACAGTTCCTCTCAGAGTGCGGGCAAGCGTCTCGCCCTTGCCCCCGAAACGATGTTCCGCTGCGGGATTTCGCAGCGCGATGGTTCCATCCGAGCGCGTTACGAAGACTGAAGCGGCATCGCTGCCTATGAGACGCGAGAGAGACGCCGTATCAGGAACGTCACGCCGCGCGAGAGCGAGGATGACGGCGCGCAGGAGCATGAGCGCGGCCATGACGCCCGCCGCGCTCAACGCACAGAGCGCTGCAAACCCCGGCGGAAGGAGATACGCCGCAACGCCGGCGGCAAGTGCCGCACCACCAAGGGCGGGAAACCTTGGAAAGCGATCCGCAAGACCGGCAGGAGCGGCGTGGACAACAGTCAAGGGACTTCCCCCGAAGCTACGTGGTCCCTGCCGTTATGACGCGCGAAGTGTTAACGGAGTCTTAAGCCGCGCTCTCTCTGACCAGAATCGCGGCGTAAAAGCCGTCTCCGCCCTCGAGGGGACTGAACCGGCGTTCCTCCCGGACGGTCCAGCCGGGCGTCTCACTGACAAACTTCGCGACCTGATCTTCGTTCTCGGCACGCAGCAAGGAGCAGGTGAGATAGGCGATCGCATGTGAGGAAAGCGCCGCGGCGCGGCGCAGAAGGCCGGCCTGGACATCTCTCAGCTCATCGAGCCGCTCCGGGGTCAGGGACCATTTCGCCTCCGGCTGACGACGCCAGGCGCCGCTGCCGGAACACGGCACGTCCAAGACCACGACAGGATACCTTGCGTCGTCTTTAATTTGTTTCGCGACAGCAACTTGCGACGCGACTTTTGCGCGGCCTGCACGCTCCGGGATGTCACGCATGCGGATCGGATCCGCATCATGGGCGACGACGGTGGCTCCGCGTGCGGCCAGCGCGAGCGCCTTGCCACCACCTCCCGCGCAATAATCGAGGATGTCGCCGTGCTCCGGAACGGGGATCAGGGCGGCGGCCGCTTGCGACGCGGCATCCTGAAGCTCGACAAGCCCATCCAGAAAGGCGTTCGAATTCCGTATCTTGCGAGCCCCTTCTGTCACGCGGAGCGCTGTTGTGCATAGTGGATGGAGCTCGGCTTCGATCCCCTCTTTCGCAAGCCTCGCCTGAACGTCCGCCGGGTCCATTCGGGCGATGTTGGCCCGCAAGGTTACCGGAGCTCTTGCACGCAATTCATTAAGAACGAGGGAATAATCGTTTCCAACAGACTGGCGCAGATCGGCCAGGAGCCAATCCGGGACATCGAGCGTTTCGGCCTCCGTGACGGGACCCGTCGCGGCCAGCTCCTCGTCAGTGGCGGGCGCCAAGGCGTATGTCCCGCCGGTGAACCAGCCGGACGGCGCCTCGCCCCGTTCGCGCAGGAGGCCGAGGACGATCCCGCGGCCGGTTTCGCCGCCGCCCCGGGCCGCAGCCGAACGTCGCCTGCGCAGACCGTCGAAGACCATGTCACGGATCGCTGCGCGGTCCTTCGAGCCTGCGAAGCGGCTGCGGCGCGCCCAGTTGGTCAGTTCCTTCTCGGCGGGGCCTCCTGCGAGGATGCGGTCCAGGATCTCGGCGGCGGCAGCGGCGCGCGCCGGCGGGGTCACGACCTCCCCCCGGTGTCTCGGCAGAGCAGTCTTTCATTTGACAGACGCGGCCCCGACCGGCCAGTGAACGAAGCGAAGATGAAAAGCGAGTGGTACATGAAGACGATCTTCCTTCTGAACGGGCCCAACCTCAACCTGCTCGGTCAGAGGCAGCCGGAGATCTACGGCGCCGAAACGCTCGAAGACGTGGAACGGATCGCGCGGGACGCGCTGGCCGACGGTTTCACGCTGGAGGCGATGCAGTCGAACCACGAAGGCGCCCTGATCGACAGTATCCAGGAGGCGCGAACGAAAGCGGCCGGGATCGTCATCAATCCCGGCGCCTATTCGCACACCTCGATCGCCATTCTCGACGCGCTGAACGCCTTCGAGGGGCCGGTGATGGAAGTGCATATCTCCAACATCCACCGGCGCGAAAGCTTCCGCCACACGTCCTATGTCAGTCTCCGCGCGGACGGGGTGATCGCCGGACTGGGACCAGAAGGCTACGCCGCCGCCGTGCGGCGGATCTGCGCCCTGGTCCCGGCCGGTCCTCAGCCGATCCGGTAGTTCGGGCTCTCCCGCGTGATGGTCACGTCGTGGACGTGGCTTTCCTTCAGGCCCGCCCCTGTGATCTTCACGAACGTACAGTTGCGGCGCATCTCCTCGACGGTCGCCGCGCCGGTATACCCCATCGCCGCGCGAAGGCCGCCGACGAGCTGGTGCACCACCGCCTGGGCGGAGCCCTTGTAGGGAACCTGTCCCTCGATCCCCTCGGGGACGAGCTTGTCCGTTGCGGCGTCTTTCTGGAAATACCGGTCGGCGGAGCCGCGGGCCATGGCGCCGAGGGACCCCATGCCGCGATAGGTCTTGTAGGACCGGCCCTGGTACAGGATGACCTCGCCCGGGCTCTCGTCCGTGCCGGCGATCATCGATCCGACCATGGCGCAGGAGGCACCTGCGGCGATGGCCTTGGCGAAATCTCCGGACAGCTTGATCCCGCCATCGGCGATGACGGGCGTATCCCCCGCCGCCGCGGCACAATCCATGATCGCCGTGAGCTGCGGTACGCCGACACCGGCGACCATCCGTGTCGTGCAGATGGATCCCGGCCCGATGCCGACCTTGATCGCGTCCGCCCCGGCGCCGATTAGCGCTCGGGTGGCCTCGGCGGTGGCAACGTTGCCGGCGGCGACCTGAACGTCATTCGACAGCCGCTTGATTCGTTCGACGGCCTTGGCGACGCCTTCGGAATGGCCGTGCGCGGTGTCCACCACGATCATGTCGCAGCCGGCATCGATCAGCGCCTCTGAGCGCTCGAAGCCCGAATCCCCGACCGTCGTCGCGGCGGCGACGCGCAGGCGCCCGAGGCGGTCCTTGCAGGCATTGGGATTGAGGACGGCCTTTTCCAGGTCCTTCAGCGTCAGAAGCCCGGTGAGCTTGCCGGAGGCGTCCACCACGAGAAGCTTCTCGATCCGGCGGGCCTGCATCATCGACCGCGCCTCCTCGAGATCAGCGGGTTCGGTCAGGATCGCGAGCCGATCCGAGGTCATCATGGTGGAGACGGGCGTCTTGTCATCCGAAGCAAAGCGCATGTCCCGGTTGGTGACGATGCCGACGACACGGTTCGAGGCGTCCACCACCGGGAAGCCGGTGACGCTGTAGCGGGCCTGGAGCGCCTTCGCATCCGCCAGGGTCTGGTCGGGCGTCAGCGTGACGGGATTGTAGACGGTTCCGCTCTCGAAGCGCTTGACGCGGCGTACCTCCTCCTCCTGCTGTTCCAGCGTGAGGTTGCGGTGGATGACCCCCATGCCGCCCGATTGCGCCATGGCGATCGCCATGCGTCCCTCGGTCACGGTGTCCATCGCGGAACTCAGGACCGGAATGTTCAGGCGGATGGAGCGGGTGACGTATGTCCCGACATCGGCGGTGGAGGGCAGCACGCGGCTTTCCGCGGGCACCAGCAGCACATCATCGAAGGTCAGGGCCTCTCGAATCTCCATCTCACGCTCCTCGGGACGGTATCAATTGGCGCGTCCCTATTGCACGATGCCCGGCCGGGTGAAAGGCCCTCCGCTTCGGTCAATCCGCCGCGGCCCGTCCCGACCAGGCGCGGCGCGCGCCGCCGAGAGCGGAAACCGGTAGCCATCCGCCCTGCCCGTCCGGCCAGAGGGCGAGTGTCCCGGTGCGACCCAGCGTTTCGGAATCCAGCATCAGGCATGGCCCGTCGCGGGGCGGGTCCGTGGCGGTGGTCACGACGATATGGGCCGTATCGCAGGCGGCCCCGGCACGGGCGGCGTTCCCCCGGCCGGTGACGACGGCGAGCGTCTGACCGCCGGGCAGGTCCGCACGAAACTCCCCCGGGCGACCGGTGAAGCCGGGGCGACGGGCGGCGGCGTCCTGAAGCGCGGTATCGCCGTCATTCTCCAGCCAGATCGAGGCGACGAACCCGTCCCCGACGGGTTTCGACAGCGCGCGCCCCTCCTCCCCCATGATCCCGACGAGCCCCCCGGACGCCGCGATCAGAACGGGCGGACGCTCCGTCCCCCACCAGAGCGCCAGCGCGGCGGCCAGCACCGGCAGGCCGGCAAGACGCGCCAGTCCCTGCCAGAGAATCAGCCAGAGCGCCCCGAGTGTGAGAAGCGGGAGAACAGCCAGGCCGGGCGCATGGACCGCGGTCACCGCGCCCGGCCAGGAGGACACGGTCTCGGCGACGCGGAGGATCCAGACGAGGCCCAGTTTCATCACGCCGAGCCCGATCCCCGAGAGGCCGAGAGGCCAGAGGCAGGCGGTCAGGACGGCGGCCGGCATGACGAGAAGACCCATCACCGGCACACTGAGGAGGTTCGCGATCAGCCCGTAATCGGACAGGCGCCCGAAATGCGCGGCGGCGTAGGGGGCCGTCGCGGCGCCGGCGATGGCGGAGGACAGGAAGGTCGCGAGGATCGGGGTCGCGATCCGCGGCATCCGCGGGCCGATATCCTGCAGGCCTCTCAAGCTTCCGAAGATGGCGACGAGGGCCGTCGTCGCGGCGAAGGACATCTGGAAACCGGGCGACAACAGCTCTTCAGGCCTCCGCGCAAGGACGATCAGCGCGGCGATGGCGACGGCCCTGAGAGAAATCGCCCGACGTTCCAGAAGGACCGCGCCGAGCATCACGGAGACCATCACGAAGGCCCGCTCGGTCGAGACCGACCCGCCCGAGAGCGCAAGATACCCCGCCGCCGCTACCAGCGCGCCGGACGCGGCGATCTTCCGGCAGGGCCAGCGCAGCGCGGCGTAGGGCACGAGCGCGAGCCCCAGCCGGATCGCGCCCAGAACGACGCCTGTCAGAAGGCCCATGTGCAGCCCGGAGATCGCGAGAAGATGCGCGAGGTTGGACGCGCGCAGATGCTCCAGCCGCTCCAGATCGAGCCCGGAGCGGTCCCCCGTCAGGATGGCCGCGGCAAAGGCGCCGGCCGGCCCGTCCATCTGGGCGCGGACTCCGGCGCTGATCGACATGCGGAGGCGGAAGATCCAGGCGGACGGCCCCGTGTCGCGGCTGTCGTCCATCGTGAGGACCGGCGTGCGGGTGTATCCGACGGCGCCGAGCCGGTCGAACCAGGCATGGCGCCTGAAATCGAAGCCCCCGGGCTCAGCCGGGCCGTTCGGCGGGGAGAGATTGGCGGTCAGCATGATCGCGCGGCCCGGTTCCGGCACGAAATAGTCCTGCGGCCCGTAGAGGGAGACGCGGACGCGCTCCGGCGTGGGGGCGGGCGGCAGGTCCCCGAGATGGACCTCATCCAGCGTGAGGCGGACCGCGTCCGAGGCGGAGCGGTCGATCCCGACGATCCGTCCCTCGACCGGGCCGTAGTAACGAAAGCCGAGAACGGGAGCGCCGACGCTGCGGGCGCGCAGGTCCGCCGCGATGCCGCCGGCGAGAATGAAGGCGAGCGCCAGGATCAGTGGCGCTCCCGGCCCCGCCCGCCCCGCGACGAGACCGAGCGTCACGCAGGCGAGGCTCGCCGCGACGAGCGCCACTGGCGCCGGATCCGACGGCAGCGCGAACCAGATCGCGATGCCGATCCCGAAGGCCACCGGCGCCCAGTGCAGCAGATGACCCCTCTGGCGCTGAACCGCTCGCACCACGAGACCGGATGGCCCGGCCCGGCGCGCGCCCTCGTCCGGAGCCTCCCTTGTTCCCGTCACGTCGCTTGCATACACGTCGCCCGAGTACCGGCGGACCGGTTAGCGCAAGGTTAACGCCGGCGCGGCCACCGCCCTTGCAGATGACCCAGGAAAGAGCGGAGAGCGGCGCCATGACGGACGAGACGAGAGCGACGGGCGGGACCGGGCAGACGGAGGTCGTCACCCGCTTCGCCCCCTCGCCCACCGGCGCACTGCATATCGGCGGCGCGCGGACGGCGCTCTTCAACTGGCTCTTCGCCCGCGGCCATGGCGGAACGTTCCTCCTGCGGATCGAGGATACCGACCGGGCCCGCTCCACCCCCGAAGCCGAGCGCGCGATCTTCGACGGGCTGACCTGGCTCGGCCTCGACTGGGACGGCGACGCCGTCAGCCAGGCCGCGCAGGCGGAGCGGCACCGCGAGGTCGCGGAGGCGATGCTCGAGGGCGGCACGGCCTACAAGTGCTTCTCGACCCCCGAGGAGGTCCAGCAAGCCCGGGAGGACGCCCGCGCGGAGGGACGCTCCACCAATTTCGTCAGCCCCTGGCGGGATGTGCCCGAGAGCGAGCACCCGGGTGATCGGCCCTTCGTCGTGCGCATCAAGGCTCCCCGCGAGGGCCAGACGGTGATCGAGGATGCCGTTCAGGGCAGCGTCACCTGGGCCAGCCGCGACCTCGATGACATGGTCCTTCTGCGGTCCGACGGCACGCCCACCTACATGCTTGCCGTGGTCGTCGACGATCACGACATGGGCGTCACCCACGTCATCCGCGGGGACGATCACCTCGCCAATGCCGCGCGGCAGAAACTGATCTACGACGCGATGGGCTGGACCGTCCCGGTCTTTGCACACATCCCGCTGATCCTCGGACCCGACGGCAAGAAGCTGTCCAAGCGTCACGGCGCGACGGGCGCCGCCGAGTACCGCGCCATGGGGTATCCCGCGGCGGCGATGCGCAACTACCTGGCGCGCCTTGGCTGGTCCCACGGCGATGACGAGTTCTTCACCGACGAGCAGGCCAAAGAGTGGTTCGACCTGGCCGGAATCACCAAGAGCGCCGCCCGTCTCGACTTCAAAAAGCTGGAGCATATCAGTGGCTTGCATATCGCTTCTGCACCGGACGCCGCCCTCGTCGAGGAAGCGGACGGCTATCTTGCGGCAACCGGAGCGCCGCCCCTTTCGGACGATCAGCGTGCGGCCTTTCTCGCCGCGATGCCGCATCTGAAGGAACGGGCCAAGACCTTCGGCGATCTGCTGGAGAAAGCGCATTTCGCACTCGGAACCCGCCCCTTCACCCCCGACGAAAAGGCAGCCAAGGCGCTCGACGCCGACGCCCGTGCGCTTCTCGGCGATTTGACGCCGCACCTGCGAAAGGCTACTTGGGAGCGCACCGCACTCGAAACGGCATGCGGCGATTTCGCCGCCGAACGGGGACTAAAGTTCGGCAAGATTGCCGGCCCCATCCGCGCCGCTTTGTCGGGGCGGACAGTTACCCCGAGTGTCTTTGACATGATGCTCGTGATCGGCCGGGACGAGACCATCGACCGGCTCAAGGACGCGGCGAAGGGCTGAACCAAGAGCCCCCCGTATGCAGCACCGATACCGCCCCGGCGGATTCGAAAGAGGACGATCCATGCCCGACGACAAACAGGACGCGAAAACGGCCACACTGACCTTCGACAACAAGTCGCTGGAGCTGCCCATGCTCTCGCCGACCTGCGGTCCGGACGTGATCGATATCCGCAAGCTCTACGCCCAGGGTGACATCTTCACCTACGATCCGGGCTTCACGTCCACTGCCGCCTGCGAAAGCAACATCACCTTCATCGACGGCGAGGAAGGCGTGCTCCTGCACCGGGGCTACCCGATCGAGCAGCTCGCGCAGCAGTCCCACTTCCTCGAGGTCTGCTACCTGCTGCTCTACGGCGAGCTTCCCTCCGCCGAGAAGCTCGAGGATTTCGAGAATCGTGTGACCAAGCACACGATGATCCACGAGCAGATGAAGAACTTCTTCTCCGGCTTCCGTCGCGACGCGCATCCGATGGCGATCATGACTGGCGTCGTCGGTGCGATGTCCGCCTTCTACCACGACAGCACGGACATCCACGATCCGTGGCAGCGCGAGGTCGCCTCGATCCGGCTCATCGCCAAGATGCCGACGATCGCCGCGATGGCGTTCAAGTATTCGATGGGTCAACCCTTCGTCTATCCGCTGAACGAGCTCGACTATGCGTCGAACTTCCTGCGGATGTGCTTCTCCGTGCCTGCCGAGGAGTATCACGTCGACCCGATCCTCGCCCGCGCGATGGACCGGATCTTCACCCTCCATGCGGACCACGAGCAGAACGCGTCGACCTCCACGGTCCGGCTCGCCTCCTCGTCGGGGGCTAACCCGTTTGCCTGCATCGCGGCCGGCATCGCCTGCCTCTGGGGCCCGGCACATGGCGGCGCCAACCAGGCCTGTCTCGAGATGCTGCGGGAGATCGGCACCGTCGACCGGATCCCCGAGTTCATCGCCCGCGCCAAGGACAAGAACGACCCGTTCCGGCTGATGGGCTTCGGCCACCGCGTCTACAAGAACCACGACCCGCGGGCCACGGTGATGAAGGAAAGCGCCGACGAGGTGCTGGAGCTGATGGGGATCGAGAACAACCCGACGCTCCAGGTCGCCAAGGAACTGGAAAAGCAGGCGCTCGAAGATCCCTACTTCACCGAGAAGAAGCTCTTCCCGAACGTCGATTTCTATTCCGGCATCATCCTCGACGCGATGGGCTTCCCGACCTCCATGTTCACCCCGATCTTCGCGCTGTCGCGCACGGTCGGCTGGGTCGCCCAGTGGAAAGAGATGCTGACGGACGACCACATGAAGATCGGCCGTCCGCGCCAGCTCTATACCGGCGCCGGTCCCCGCGATTACGTCGAGGTGGAGAACCGCTGAGGGCGGTTTCCCGTCGATTTGCCGTTGAAAAGGCCCCGCCTGTTGGCGGGGCCTTTTTCATTTCAGGGTTTTGAGACGATGTACTGCCTCGTCGGAGCGTCGCTTTCGCCGGGGTCGCTGCCGGCAGGATCAACTATTAGCGGCCCTCGAACGCGGCGGGACGCTTCTCCAGGAAGGCCATGACGCCTTCGCGGAAATCTCGGGTTCGGCCGCATTCGCCCTGAAGGCGCGCTTCGACGGCAAGCTGAGCCGGCAGGTCATTGGCGAGGCCGTCCCGGAACGCGGTCTTGATCGTCCGGTAGGCGGCCGTCGGGCCTGTTGCGAGCTGCCGGGCCCGGGACCACCAGCACTCGGCGAAGCTCTCCTCCGGAACCGCCTCCCAGATCATGCCCCACTCGGCCGCGAGGGCGGCAGGGACAGGCTCGGCCAAAAGCGCGGCGCCCATGGCCCGCGCAAACCCGATCTGGCGCGGCAGCCAGTAGGTGCCGCCGGCATCGGGCATGAGACCGATCCGCGAGAAGGCCTGCGTGAAGCTCGCCGTCTCCGAGGCGATGACGATGTCCGCCGCGAGCGCCAGGTTGGCCCCTGCCCCGGCCGCAGCGCCATTGACTGCGGCGATGGTCGGGATCGAACAATTCGCGAGGCCGAGGATCATCGGCTCGTACTCGTCCCTCAGAACGCTCTCGAGATCGCTCGTGTCCAGCTTGGCGCCCTGCACGAGGTCCTGCCCGGAGCAGAAGGCCCGGCCGCGCCCCGTCAGGACGAGCGCCCGCGCCTCGTCCGGCGCGCGCGTCGCCGCATGGGTGATTTCCGTCCGCATCCGGCTGTCGAGCGCGTTCATGACGTCCGGCCGGTCGAGGGTGACGATGGCGACGTCCTCGCGCAGCTCCCAAGTGATCGTCTCGTACTGCATCGCGGCCTCCCCGGCATGACTTCTGCGCCGGAGAGGATGTCCGAGGGCAGCTTCGAGGGGAAGGGAGCGCGAGCCGTGACACTGCGTCAGTGCCGGCCCTGCTCGCCCTCCGTCAGCTCGTCGAGACGGCGGCGCTCGGCTGCACTGAAATGGGTGGCACCGGCCCCGTCGTAGCTGCGCTGGCGGCGGATGTAGAACACCGAGACGCCGAGCCCTGCGAGGAGCGCCAGCGGTCCAGCGGCCCAGAGAAGGAGATTCGCCCCCGAGGTGTCCGGGCGCAGAAGCACGTATTCGCCGTACCGGGACACGAGATAGGCCTCGATCTCCTCGTCGGTGTCGCCTGCGAGGATGCGCTCGCGGACGAGGACGCGCAGGTCGCGGGCGAGATCCGCATTGCTCTCGTCAATGCTCTCGGAGCGGCAGACGAGGCAGCGGATCCCGGTCGAGAGGTCGCGCGCGCGGGCCTCGAGGGCGGGATCCTCCAGCATCTCGTCCGGCGTGACGGCGAGGGCGGGAAGCGCTGCGAGCGCGATCAGGAGAGCGGCGAAGATGTGTCTCATTCCGCGGGCACTCCGGAGGCTGGCGCGGCCTTGCGCCGGATCGCCGCGAGGCGCAGGCGGCGGTCCCCGAGCGACATCGCGCCGCCGATCGACATGATGATGGCGCCCGCCCAGATCCAGCTGGCGAACGGCTTGATGTAGGTGCGGACGGCCCAGTCGCCGCTGTCCTGCTGTGCGCCGATCACGAGGTAGAGGTCCCGCAGGACGCCACTCCGGATGGCGGCTTCCGTGGTCGGCATTCCGGCGACGGGATAGACGCGGCGCTCCGGGTGCAGGCGGGCGATCACGCGGCCCCCCTTGTCGACGCGCATATCCGCCATCGTGGTCGTGTAGTTGGGGCCGCGGCCTTGGGTGACATCGGCGAGGGTCACGCCGTAGCCCGCGACCTCGAATCGCTCGCCAACCGCCGCGACGCGGATGTCCTCCACCTGCCAGCCCAGGAGCGCGGAGATGCCGAGGATGGTGACGCCGAAGCCGGCATGGGCGACGCTGCGCCCCCAATCCGCGCCGGGCAGGCGACGGAGGCGGCCGGCGCGCTCGGCGAATGACCCGCGACCGGTCCGCTGCGCCAGATCGACCGCGGCGCCGGCGATCACCCAGACCGCGAGGCCGACGCCGAGCGGCGCGAGGATCGGCTTGCCGGTCCCGAGGGTCCAGGCCAGCGCGGCGGCGAGGAATGCGGCGGCGGCTGCGATGCGCAGGGGCCGGACGGACTTTCCCGTGGCGCGCTTCCAGGGGAGCACGGCGCCCACCGGCAGGATGAGCGCAAGGACGATCATGAACGGGGTGAAGGCGGCGTCGAAGAACGGCGCGCCAACGGAGAGCGTGCGGCCGAAGAACATCTCGGCGGCCAGCGGCCAGAGCGTCCCGACGAACACGACAAAGGCGCCGACGGCGAGCAGCACGTTGTTCGCCACGAGCGCGCTTTCCCGGGACAGCGTCGCGAAGGCGCTGCGGGCGGTCATCTCGCGGGCACGGATGGCATAGAGGAGCAGCGCCCCGCCGACGAAGAAGGTGAAGATCCCGAGGATCACGTTGCCCCGGAGCGGATCCGTCGCAAAGGCGTGGACCGAGGTCAGAACGCCCGAGCGAACGATGAACGTGCCGAGAAGCGAGAAGCCAAAGGCGAGGATGGCCAGAAGGACGGTCCAGCTCTTGAGCGTCTCGCGCTTTTCGGTGACGGCGGCGGAATGCAGAAGCGCGCCGGCGATGAGCCACGGCATGAAGGATGCGTTCTCCACCGGGTCCCAGAACCAGAAACCGCCCCAGCCGAGCTCGTAATAGGCCCACCAGGATCCCAGGGCGATGCCCGCGGTGAGGAAGAGCCAGGCGGCTAGCGTCCAGGGGCGCACCCAGCGGCCCCATGCGGCGTCCACCCGCCCTTCGATCAGCGCAGCGACGGCGAAGGAGAAGGACATCGAGAGCCCGACATAGCCGAGGTAGAGAAAGGGCGGATGGAACGCGAGACCGGGATCCTGCAGGAGCGGGTTCAGATCCTGACCGTTCATCGGCGGCACGGCGAGCCGCTCGAACGGGTTGGAGGTCAGCAGGATCAGCCCGTAGAACGCGACGCCCACGGAGGCCTGAACGGCGAGGACCCGGGCCCGAAGCGAGGTCCGCAAACCCTGTCCAAACCAGGCGACGGTGGCCCCGAAGAGCGCGAGGATCAGCACCCAGAGAAGCAGGGAGCCCTCGTGGTTCCCCCAGACGCCACTGATCTTGTAGAGCATCGGCTTGTCGGTATGGCTGTTGGCGACGACCACCGCGAGCGAGAAATCCGACACGACGAAGGCCCGCATCAGGGCGGCAAAGGCAAAGCCCGTCAGCAGGACCTGCGCCGATGCCGCCGGCCGGGCCGCCTCCATCCACCCCGCCCAGCCCTTGGCGGCGCCGATCATCGGAACGATCATCTGAATGATTGCCGCGATGGCAGCGAGGATCAGGGCGAAATGGGCGAGCTCTGTGATCATGGGGCGCAGCCTACAGGCCGCGCGCGCCATGCGGAAGCCGCCCGAGCGCGTGCTGCGCGCACGTGACGCGGCGGGCGAGCGGGGCCCAGGCCAGATGGCGCTGGGGATCCTACGGAGGCCGGATCGTCCTTCCCAGTGGCCGGCGCGTGGGGGGAGCGTGTGGCCGCGCGGCGGAGGGACGAGGGAGCGTCCGCCGCGGGCTGACCGCGGGCCGCACCGCACCTGCCCCCTCTTGACGCCCGCGCCGTCCACGGCTCTTCCTGCGCCATGATCGATCCCGACACCCTCCCCGCCGAGCCCCTTCCGCGTCTCCTCGCCGTGATGGCTGCGCTCCGCGATCCTGCGGACGGCTGTCCGTGGGACCTGGAGCAGACCTGGTCGACCATCGCGCCCTACACGATCGAAGAGGCCTACGAGGTGGCCGATGCGATTGCGCGGTCGGCGTGGAACGAGGTGCCGGGGGAACTGGGGGACCTTCTCCTGCAGGTCGTCTACTTCGCCCAGATGGGGCGCGAGGAAGAGCGGTTCGACTTCGGCGATATCGCCCGGATCGCGGCCGAGAAGATGATCCTGCGGCACCCGCATGTCTTCGGCACCGAACAGATCGCGGACGAAGCGGCCCAGAACGCGGCCTGGGAGGTTCAGAAGGCGAATGAGCGCAGGGCGCGGGGCGAGACGCGGGTCCTCGACGGCGTTGCCATCGCCCTGCCGGCGCTCAGCCGTGCCCTCAAGTTGCAGAACCGTGCCGCCCGCGTGGGCTTCGACTGGCCGGACGAGGCCGGTGTTCTGGACAAGATCGTCGAGGAGGCCGGAGAGCTGGCCGAGGTCGCCCGCGACGGCGATGCGGACAGGATCGAGGACGAAGCCGGGGACCTGCTTTTCGCCGTGGTGAACCTCGTCCGGAAGCTCGGCGTCGATCCCGAAGCCGCGCTGAGGCGCACGAATACCAAGTTCCAGCGCCGCTTCGCGGCGGTGGAGGACGAACTCGGTGCGCGCGGCCGTGCCCCGGCGCAGTCGGACCTGTTGGAGATGGACGCCATCTGGGCTGAGGTGAAGGCGCGCGAAAAGTCCGATTAAAATTATCGGAAATACTTGCCCCGGGCCGCTCGCTTTGCCATCCATTGCCCGGACCAGGACAAGGAGCTCCCCATGACCGACATTCGCATTTCCATCGCCGCGATCCTCATCGGCAGTGCCGCGCTGCCGGCGATGGCCGAGGAGGTGAACGTCTACTCGAACCGTCAGCCAGAGCTGATCGACCCGATCTTCGAGACCTTCACCGAGGAGACGGGGATCGAGGTCAACTCGGTCTACATCGACACCGGAATCGAGGAACGCCTGCGCGCCGAAGGGGCGCGCTCCCCCGCCGATCTCGCCTTTACCGTCGATATCGGGCGACTGGACGCGCTGAAGCAGGCGGGCGTCCTGCAGCCGGTTGAGTCGGATGTTCTCGACGAGGCGATCCCGGCCGCCTACCGCGATCCGGACCGGGACTGGTTCGCCCTGACCACCCGCGCACGGGCCGTCTATGCCAGCCGCGAGCGTGTGGCGGACGGCGAGATCACGACCTACGAGGCGCTGGCGGATCCCGAGTGGGAGGGGCGCATCTGCACCCGCTCCGGCCTTCACCCCTACAACATCGCCCTGACGGCAGGAATGATCGAGCAGCACGGGGCCGAGTTCACCGAAGACTGGCTGCGCGGTCTGAAGGCGAACCTCGCGCGCCGTCCGCAGGGCAATGACCGGGCGCAGGTCAAGGCGATCAGCGAGGGCGAATGCGATATCTCCCTCGGGAACACCTACTACATGGCGCTGATGCAGTCGGATCCCGAGCAGCAGGCCTGGGCCGACGCGGTCCGCCTCGTCTTTCCGACCTTCGAGGAGGGCGGCACCCACGTGAACATCTCCGGTGTTGCGATGACAAAGGCCGCTCCGAACCGGGAAAACGCCTTGCAGCTGATGGAGTACCTCGCCACGGCGCACGGCCAGGAGCTCTACGCCGAGATCAACAACGAATACCCCGTGAACGAGAACGTCTCCCAGTCCGAGACCGTGAAGAGCTGGGGAAGCTTCGAAGCAGACGATGCGAACCTCCAGGACCTCGCCGACCTGCGCGCGGAGGCGGTGCGCCTGATGGAGATCGTCGACTTCGACGGCTGACGGCTCCCAGCCCGGTGGCGCCCACGGACGCCCCGGGCCTCGGCCGTCAGGTGGAGAAACAGGTCGCGCCCGCCGCCGCTACAGGCCGTGGGCGCGATAGAGGTCGGGGATCCGGTCCGGTATGTCCTCTGCGATGAGGCCCGGACCGAAGCTGCGGGCAGCTTCGGCGTGGATCCAGGTGGCGCACTCGGCCGCGCCGTGAAGCTGTCCCTCCGGCGCATGGGCCGCGAGGCCTGCGAGAATGCCGCAGAGCGTATCCCCTGCGCCGGCGGTGGCGAGCCAGCGCGTGTCCCGCTCGTAAAGGCCGGGATGCAGCGACGCGGCGCCGCCCGGTGAGGCGATGATCGTGGCCGCCCCCTTCAGCAGGATAACGCAGCCCGCCCGGTCCGCCGCGCGTCGTGCGGCGTCGATCTTGGACATGTCGCGGGACTTCAGGCCAAGATCGGGAAAGAGCCGGGAAAATTCGCCCTCGTGCGGGGTTAGAATCGCGTCTTCGTGGAGGAGGTCGAACAGCTCCTCGGGATGATCCGCGAACGAGGTCAGCGCATCCGCGTCGAGGATCGTGGCACGCTTGGCCTCGAGGCTTACGCGGACCATGGCCCGCGTGCGCTCCCCGATGCCCAGCCCGGGACCGAGGACGAGGGCGGAGAGCCGGTGGTCCTTCAGCATGCCGCCAAGGTCATCCGCGGTCTCGATCACCGAGAGCATGATCGCGTCGAGGCGGGCGGCGTTCTCGGTGATCGCATCCGCCGGCACCCCGAGCGTGACAAGGCCGGCGCCGGTGCGCAGCGCCGCTCTCGCCGCCATGCGGGCCGCCCCGCCCTTGCCCGGACCGCCGCCGAGAACGAGGGCGTGGCCGCGGGAGAACTTGTGGCCACCGGGCTCCGGGCGGGCCCACCCGGCCAGCCAGTCCGCGGCCTCCGCCGCATCCGGCGCGATGAGACGCACGATGTCGCCCTTGTGTGGTTCGGTCAGGGGCGGTGTGCGATCGTCCTGCGCAAGGCCGATCGGGGCGATCTCGAGCGCGCCGCAGACCGCCGGGCCCTGCCCGAGGAAATGGCCGGGCTTGGCGGCGTGAAAGGCGATCGTGAGGTCCGCGGCGAGGACTTCCGCGGCGGCTTCGGGCGCCAGAAGCGCGCCCGTATAGGACTGGATGCCGGAGGGGATGTCGGCGGCGACGATCGTGAGGGGCGCCTCCCCGGGTGCGGACCTGATCGCGGCGAAGGCCTTCGGAAGCACATCCGGAACCGGGCGGGAGAGGCCCGTGCCGAAGACGGCGTCGATCACCAGAACGGGGCGCGGCCCCTGCCCCAGCGCCTCGGGATCGAGCGGAGCGATCGCCTCGCCCCATTCTTCGGCAAAAAGGGCCGCGTCCCCACCCAGCTTGCGCGGATCGCCGAGCGCACAGACCTGCACGTCGAGCCCCGCCTCGCGGAGGGCAATGGCCGCGACATAGCCGTCCCCGCCGTTGTTTCCGGGCCCGCAGAGCACCAGGGCGCGGTCCCCCGGCTCCGCGCCGGACGCCTCAAACGCGGCCCTGGCCAAGGCGCGACCGGCGCACCGCATCATTTCCGCTCCCGTGGTGACGCCATCTTTCACGGCGCTCGTTTCGATGGCGCCCATCTGGGCGGATGTCGGACAATCGCGCATCTGGTAAATTCCCAAACTGCTCATTTATCGTGCGCCCTGATTATATCTTGGGCATGAGGCATCATTCGCCCAAATCGCGGCCGCACGCCGTTGCCTCTTGAATTGCCCCTTACCGGCGTTGATGGTCTCTCGCGAACCGGGACAGGAAAGGGAGTCGGCCACAATCATGAAAAAGATCGAGGCCATCATCAAACCCTTCAAGCTCGACGATGTGAAGGACGCGCTCCAGGAGATGGGCGTACAGGGTCTTAGCGTCATCGAGGTGAAGGGGTTCGGCCGCCAGAAGGGTCATACCGAGCTCTATCGCGGCGCCGAATATGTCGTCGACTTCCTGCCGAAGGTGAAGATCGAGATCGTCCTTGCCGCAGCTCAGGTGGAGCAGGCGATCGAGACGATCTGCACCGCAGCGAAGACCGACAAGATCGGGGACGGCAAGATCTTCGTCAGCCCCGTCGAGCAGGCGATCCGCATCCGGACCGGCGAGCACGGCGAAGACGCAATCTGAGCCGCGGCCCGACCGCCCGCGCCGCGCGGGCAGGTAGAGAAGCGCATGCTCCGGCGGCCCCCACCACACGCGATCACGATCAAGGAAGGAAACACGGTCCATGACCAACGAAGTTCTCAAGCGAATCAAGGATGAGGACGTCGAGTACGTCGATATCCGCTTCACCGACCCGCGCGGCAAGCTGCAGCACGTCACGGTGATGTCCGACCAGGTCGACGAAGACTTCCTCGAGGAAGGTTTCATGTTCGACGGCTCCTCGATCGCCGGCTGGAAGTCGATCGACCAGTCCGACATGAAGCTGATGCCCAGCCTCGACAGCGGCTACATCGACCCGTTCTACGCCGAGAAGACCCTGTGCCTGCACTGCACCGTGGTCGAGCCCGACACCGGCGAAGTCTACGACCGCGACCCGCGCGGCACCGCGGAGCGCGCCGAGGCGTACCTGCGCGAGAGCGGCATCGGCGACCAGGCGTTCTTCGGCCCCGAGGCCGAGTTCTTCCTGTTCGACAATGTCCGGTTCCAGGTCGGCATGAACAAGGTGTCCTACGAGGTCGACGCGGCCGACGGCTCCTGGAACACGGATACCGAGTTCGAGATGGGCAACATGGGCCATCGGCCCGGCATCAAGGGCGGCTACTTCCCGGTGAACCCGGTGGATGACGCGGTGGACCTCCGCTCCGAGATGCTGTCCACGATGAAGCGCATCGGCATGAAGGTCGACAAGCACCACCACGAGGTGGCGTCCTGTCAGCACGAGCTGGGCCTCATCTTCGGCACGCTGACCAAGCAGGCCGACGAGATCCAGAAGTACAAGTACATCATCCACAACGTCGCCCATGCCTACGGCAAGTCCGCGACGTTCATGCCGAAGCCGATCTCCGGCGACAACGGCACCGGGATGCACGTCAACATGTCGATCTGGAAGGACGGCGCGCCGCTCTTCGCCGGCGACAAGTATGCCGACCTGTCCGACGAGGCCCTGTGGTACATCGGCGGCATCCTGAAGCACGCCAAGGCCCTGAACGCTTTCACCAACCCGACCACGAACTCCTACAAGCGCCTGATCCCGGGCTTCGAGGCGCCGGTCCTGCGCGCCTACTCCGCCCGGAACCGGTCCGGCTGCGTGCGGATCCCGTGGGCGGAAAGCCCGAAGGCCAAGCGCGTCGAAGCCCGCTTCCCCGACCCGGCTGCGAACCCCTACCTCTGCTTCTCGGCCCTGCTTCTGGCCGGCCTCGACGGGATCAAGAACAAGATCCACCCGGGCGAAGCGATGGACAAGGACCTCTACGACCTGCCCGCCGAAGAACTCGCCGGCATCCCGACGGTCTGCGCGTCGCTGCGCGAAGCGCTCGAGGAACTGGAGGCCGACATGGGCTTCCTCACCCAGGGCGACGTCTTCACCGAAGACCAGATCGCCGGCTACATGGCGCTCAAGTGGGAAGAGATCTACCAGTTCGAGCACACGCCGCACCCGGTCGAATTCAAGATGTACTACAGCTGCTGATCGCGGCATGGCGCCCCGCTCCGGCGGGGACCACCCAAAAGGCAGGAACGGGGCGCTTCGGCGCCCCGTTTTCGTAATGGCGTCCGGGGTTTGCGAAATGTTCAGCGCGATGCCCTAAAATAGTCGCGATTGCGCGCGAGGTAGGACGGGCGCACCTCCTTACGGTGAAATGTCATGGATGATCCGTCCTATTCCGCGAGTATCTACGCAGCGCTTCTGGCAAGGCATGTCGCCGCGCTCGACGCGCGTGCCCTCGCGGTTGCGATGAACCAGACATTCGCCGCCTCGGAGCTGATCTTCTCTCGTGTGGAGGCCCCCGACGGGGTGGTCCTCGACGCGGGCGAACTGCATGTCATCCTTTCCTCGGAGGCGGGCCCTCTGCCCTCCTGCCGCACCGCCGCCGCCCTGACCTCCCGCCTGCCGCACGTGATCGGCGAGCCCTGGGCGGACTGGGCCGCAGCCGAAGGCGTGGCGTTGACGATCCGCGTGGTCGGCGGCCCCTACGGCGCCCTTCCGCACCTGCCCTCGGCCGACGCCTTCGACACCATGCTCAGCGTGCTTCACGTCTGCACCGGCTGGCTGCTGGCCTCCTCGACAGAGGCGGAGGCGGTCTTCTGGTCCCAGTCGAACCAGTTCTTCTCGGCGAGTCGGTTCCTCTGCGCCGTGGACATGCTCTATCCGCTGCCGGTCTACCTGCATCCCCGGCCGCTGGCACCAGAGGCGGAGGGCCCGCCGGACCAGGTCGGGTTCGACCTCGAGGGCGCGGCGCAGATCTGCGGCCACGCGATCCGGTTCGAGCCGAGCCCGGCGCCACTTGCCTGGATGGCGGAGCGGGCCTACGCGCTCGTGACACACCTTCGCTGCGGCAACGACGCGCCCCCCGTCTTCGGCGTTTCGAACGGCGAGCGCATCGAAGTCGCACGACAGGCGAACGGGACGCTGAACCTGTCCCTCACTCTGCGGGACGGCGGCCCCGTCGTTCCTCCCTCGGGGATCATTCCCTTACCCAGTGGAAAGGCGGCGTAACATGCAGGCCGGCAATTCCGATTCCATCGACATGTACTTCTCCAGCTCCTCCCCCGACGCGCTCGCCTTTACTGGCCGGGAGGAGGCGCCGCCCGCACCGGCACCCGTGAGCTACGGCGAGCGGGCGCGCGCGCGCAGGGCTCAGGCGCTTCTGGTCACGCGCCAGGTGAAGCGGCGCAATCCGGCGATCGGGGCGTGGCTCCTGAAGCGCATCCGGAGAGAGGACAGCGAGACCAACCTGCCGCTGGCGCTGGTTCTGGTCTTCCTCCTCGCGCTGGTGCCGGCCCTCGCCATCGGCTCCCTTCTGTTCACCGCGACGCTTCTCGCCTTCGGCCTGATTTGAGGCGTCAGTAGCGCACCACGAGTCCCTTGTGGTCCGAGCCGAACAGGCCCCTGAGCTCGCTCGCCCCGTGCTCCCCTTTCGGGATCAGCACGTTGTCGATCGCGATCGGCACGGTATCCACGAGCCTGAAGCTCCCCCGCGCGCGGCCCGCCGGCGCCGTCCGGCTCGCACGTGCCAGGCGCCGGACCGCGGACGACCACCGGACCATGTTGAAATCTCCGGCCATCACCACCGGCCCGTCGAGCATCCTCAGGCGATCTTCCAGGATCCGGACCTGCGCCGCCTGCGCCCTTGGCCATGGCCAGCTGAGATGAACGGAGACGATCCAGAGCGGTCCGTCAGGGCTTCGCACCCGCATCGCCGCGACCCCGCTGGCGCAAACCTCCGTGCCCTCGATCTTCGGCCAGCGCGACAGCACAGCCACGCCGCCCACCGACGGGCCCGGGCAGAAGGTCTGCGAAGGCAGCATGTCAGACAGGGCGCCGAGGATCGGCTGGTTCGCGTCCGACACCTCCTGCAGCATGACGATGTCCGCCCCCACAGATCGGATGTCCGCCTCGATCGGGCCGAGATCCTTCGGCCGGAACAGCATGTTCTTCTGGTAGATCGTCCGCTCGCCGCCGCCCTCCGGCGCGCTGTAGGCCCAGAGCACGGGCAGGATCGCCACGGCCGGCAGGATCAGCCAGGTCCATCTGCACAGGCCAAGGCTCGTGCCGAGCAGGAGCCACAACGCGAGCGCGCCGGCGATCCAGAGGCGGAAGACGGCCAGCGAATCCCCGGCCGGGTGCAGCGCGCCGAGGAAGCTGCCCGCCAGCGCAAGCCCGCCCAGGCCGGCAACGAATGTCCAGATCAGTGCCATATGCCCTCCGGGATCTTTCGGTCAGAGCGACCCTGACGGGACTGGAGCCGGTCCGAAAGCCCCCGCCATCTGGACAAGCTGAGCGCCGCCGGTCATGTCTCGGTCATGACGCGCAAAATCATCATAGACACCGATCCCGGGCAGGACGACGCCGTCGCCATCCTGCTCGCCCTCGGCAGCCCCGAACTCGACCTGCTCGCCGTGACGGCGGTTGCGGGCAACGTCCCCCTGCCGCTGACGGCGGTGAACGCGCGCAAGGTCTGCGAGCTTGCCGGTCGGCGCGATATCGCGGTCCATGCCGGCTGCGACGCGCCGCTGTCCCAGCCGCTGGTGACGGCGGAGCACGTCCACGGCAAGACCGGCCTCGACGGCACCGACCTGCCCGACCCGACGATGCCGCTGGCCGAGGAACATGGCGTCAACGCGATCATCCGGCTGGTGCGGGAGAGCGCGCCCGGCGAGATCACCATCTGCGCCCTTGGCCCGCTGACGAATGTCGCGACGGCCCTGACCCGCGCGCCGGACATCGCCGAACGGATTGGCGGCATCGTCCTGATGGGCGGCGCCTATTTCGAGGTGGGCAACATCACCCCCACGGCGGAATTCAACATCTACGTGGATCCCGAAGCCGCCGAGATCGTCTTTGCGTCCGGCGTCCCGATCACCGTCCTGCCGCTCGACGTGACCCACAAGGCGCTGATCGACCGCACCCGGCTGGACGCAATCCGGGCCCTCGGCACGCCTGTGGCGGAGGCGGCCTGCGGATGGCTCGACTTCTACGAGCGCTTCGACGTCCAGAAATACGGCGGCGACGGCGGCCCGCTGCACGACCCTTGCGTGATCGCCTACCTGCTGAAGCCCGACCTCTTCACCGGCCGAAAGATCAACGTCGAGATCGAGACGGAGGGCCGCTTCACGCGCGGAATGACGGTGGCGGACTGGTGGGGCGTTACGGACCGGAAGGCCAACGCGACCTTCATCGGCGGGCTCGATGCGGACGGCTTCTTCTCCCTCCTCACCGAGCGTATCGGGCGACTCTGAGCGACATGACAACCCGTCTTCACCTGTGCGGCCCAGACGATCTGGCGCGCCTGCTCCCCATGGTCGCGGCTCATCACGAGGAGCTGGGCGTCAAGGGCGACGAGGAGAGCCGGACGGGCTCCCTCTTCCCGCTCCTGAACGGCTCCCCCCATGGTGCGGTCTATCTCGTCGGCCCGAAGAACGCGCCGGTAGGCTATGCGTCGCTGTCCTTCGGCTGGTCCCTGCGCTGGGGTGGTATCTCTGGCCGCTTCGACGAGCTCTACATCCGCAAGGCCGTTCGCGGACGGGGGATGGACACGGAGGCGCTGGCGGCTCTGATACCGGCACTGAAGGAGGCCGGCCTCGTGTCACTGGCCATCACCGCGATCGAGGGATCGCGAGAGGCGCTGGACTGGAATCGCCTCGGCTTCCGGTCCGAAGAGGGCGCTCTGAGGCTGGTGCGGCGGCTCTAGACCCCGCGACGGCGCGCTGGCATCCCGGCCTCTTGCGGGGCGGTCCGGCGCTCGTTTGTCGATGCGCATGCGCTCCCGCACCGTCACCCCCCTGTGCAACGCCTCGGTTCCGCCCTACCTGCGTCCCATGACACTGAACATTCCCCTTGAGAGCACGTATGCCGACCTGCCCGAGCGGTTCTACACCCGGCAGGAGCCGTCGGCCGTCGCCGAGCCGCGCCTGATGCTCCTGAACGAGACGCTCGCCGGCGAGCTGGGACTGGACGCCGAGGCGCTGGCATCCGACGACGGTGTCGCGCTCCTTGCCGGGAACATCGTCCCCGAGGGCGCCCGTCCGCTCGCACAGGTCTATGCCGGGCATCAGTTCGGCGGCTTCAACCCGCAGCTCGGCGATGGCCGCGCGCTGCTCCTCGGCGAGATCGTCGATCGCGCGGGACAGCGGCGGGACATCCAACTCAAGGGATCCGGCCCGACTCCCTATTCGCGGATGGGCGACGGTCGGGCCTGGGTCGGACCGGTGATCCGGGAGTATATCGTCAGCGAAGCCATGGCCGCCCTCGGCATTCCGACGACCCGCGCTCTCGCGGCGGTTTCCACGGGCCAGAACGTCATGCGGGAGACGGTCCTGCCGGGCGCCGTCCTCACCCGCGTCGCCTCCTCCCATATCCGCGTCGGCACGTTCCAGTTCTTCGCCGCGCGACAGGATACCGAGGCCCTGCGCGCGCTCGCAGATCATGCCCGCGCGCGGCACTACCCCGAGGCCGAGGGAGCGCTCGGGCTGCTTAACGGCGTCGTCCGGGCGCAGGCGCGGCTCGTCGCGGACTGGATGGGGGTCGGGTTCGTCCACGGCGTGATGAACACCGACAACACCTCCGTTTCGGGCGAAACGATCGACTTCGGTCCCTGCGCCTTTCTCGACACCTACGTGCCGAACAAGGTCTTTTCCTCGATCGATCAGCACGGCCGCTACGCCTACAACAAGCAGCCGGAGATCCTCGCCTGGAACCTCGCGCAGCTTGCGACCTGCCTTTTGCCACTGATCGAGGAAGAGGGCGGCTCCCTGGAGGATGCGCAGGCCGCGATGGACGCCTATCCGCCCGCCTTCCAGTCCGAATGGGCTCGGGTCTTCCGCCGCAAGCTCGGCCTTCTGGGCGAGGAGGACGCGGATGTGGACCTCGCCGGGCGGCTGCTGACCCTGATGGCGAAGGGCGGCTCGGACATGACGCTGACCTTCCGCGCCCTCGGCGAAGGGGGCGCGGCGGACCACGTGACCGACCGTGACGCGTTTGATGCGTGGGAGACGGCGTGGCGCGAACGGCTTGCGCGTCACGGCGGCGCTGAGGGGGCGCAGGCCCGGCTTCTTGCCGCGAACCCCGCGCTGATCCCGCGCAACCACCGCATCGAGGAGGCCATACAGGCCGCCGTCGCCGGCAATCTTGCGCCCGCCCGGCGCCTCGCCGCCGCTCTCAGGCACCCGTTTGACCCGCCTCAGGGGACCGAGGATCTCCGCCGGCCACCGCAGGAGAGCGAGGTTGTGACGACGACGTTCTGTGGCACTTGATCCGCGCCGCAAAACAAGGCTATTCCGTCACGATAGTCGCCTTTGCGCACAGGTCGGCATATCCGAACGAATGAACCTAGGCGGGGCTGATGCCGCTTAACTCCAAGACATGGAAGACGGAGCACAGCGAGCGGCAATCCGAGCTGCGCGCCCTGCCGATGTCGTCCTCCTCCAACGAGCATTTCGAGCGCATCGCATGGCTCGCCGCGCGCATCTGCGAGGTGCCCATCGGGCTGGTCACGATCCTCGAAACCGACCGGCAGGACTTCAAGGCTTCCTATGGCACCGATCTGGACGGAACGTCGCTCGAACAGGCGATCTGCGTCCATACCATCGCCAAGGGGGGCCTGCTGGAGATCCACGACACGCTCGAGGACGACCGGACAAAGAACAACGCGATCTGCACCGGCGCGCCGTTCGTGCGCTTCTATGCTGGCACGCCCATCCATTCCCCCGCCGGTGTCGCGCTCGGCTCGCTCTGCGTGCTCGGGCATGAACCACATACGCTGACGGAAATGCAGCGCGAGGCCCTCGTGGCCCTCGGCCGCGAGGTGGACGCGCAGATCCAGCTCCTCTCCGCGATGGACGCGCAGCGCATCCTGACAAGCGAAATCGACCACCGGGTGAAGAATTCCCTGCAGATGGTCGGTGCATTCCTGCGGATGCAGGCGCGCCGGGTGAAAGGACAGGAAGCGAAGGCGGCGCTGGAGCAGGCCGAGCGGCGGGTGGGATCCATCTCCCTCCTGCACGACCAGCTTCACCTTTCCGCCTCCTACAACCGCGTTGATCTCAAGGCTTTCATCCACCGCGTCGCGCGCCTGACCGAGGGGCAGCTGCCCTACCGCGTCTCGCTGAGCGTCGAGCTGGACTCGTTCGAACTCTTTGCCGGCCGCGCCTCTGGCGTCGCCATGCTGGTGAACGAGTTCGTCACCAACTCGGTGAAGCACGCGTTTCCGGACGGCAAGGGCGGAACGATCCGGCTTCACGGCAGGTACGAAGGGTCCGACTACGTGCTCGACCTCGGTGACGACGGCGTGGGGATCCCGGATGGCGCGGCGAAATCAAGCGGCCTCGGGATCTCTATCATGGAAGCCTCGGCCGGTCAGGCCGGCGGCGTCCTCACCCGCATTCCCTCCGAACACGGCGTCCAGTTTCGCTTGACGCTGCCCGCCCGAGAGGACGGAGACGGGGCTTGAGCGCCCCCCGGCCATCTCGGACGTCGTAGTCGACCGCCTCCAGATACCCGATGGCAGGCCGAGTGACACCCTCGCGCGTCACAGGATTGCAGGCGCTGCGGCGCCGATCAGAGCGGCGCCGGCCGCCGGGCGGGGCGATTGATGAGAATGAGGCCGGCGCAGACCAGGACGAGCGCCGCGCCGAGAGAGGGGCCGAGCTCTTCGCCGAGGAGCGCCCAGCCGAGGCCCGCCCCGAAGATCGGTGACAGGAACGAGAAAGCCGCAACCTGGGCGGCACGATATCGCGTCAGGATCCAGAGCCAGAAGAGATAGGCGCCGAAGGCGATGAAGCTCGCCTGCACGCCGAGGCCCGCCCAGTGCAGGGGGGTCGGGTCACGCAGTACGGGTCCGAAGAGCGGCGAGATTGCCAGCAGGATGGGCGCGGAAATGCTGAGCTGGTAGAGAAGCTGGGTATGGGGCGGCACCCGCACGAGCGCGGTTCCGCGGGCGCAAAGTGCAATCCCGGACCAGCCGAGGGCCCCGAGGAGAGCGCAGAGATCGCCGAGGAGGGACGCCTCCCCGCCCCCGTTCCCGTCCCCGCGTGACGTCAGCGCCACCACGACACCGCAAAAGGCAAGGCCGATCCCGGCCCATTGCGGCGCGCCGAGCCGCTGCCCCGGCAGGAACAGGTGGGAGAAGACCGCGAGCCAGAGCGGCATGGAGTAGAAGATCACCGAGGTTCGCGTGACGGTTGTCAGATCGAGAGCCAAGTAAAGCCCGACGAACTCGACGGTGAAGCACATCGCGATCAGGAATCCGGCGACTCTCGTGCCCTTCGGCAGATGCACGGGTCCGTGCTTGAGCCGCATCCACAGGACCAGAAGAAGGCCCGCACCGACGGAGCGCAGGCCGGCGGCGAAGATCGGCTGGATGCCCTCGTTCACAACCGCGATGAGCACCTGATTGAACCCGAGAAGCACGGAGAAGGCGACGAGCATCCCCGCTCCGGACAGGTCCATGTCGGACGGACCGGAACCCGCCGCACCCCGCGGCGCCGCGGCAATTTTCGAAGAGGCTGTCATGCGCCGTGGCATTTCCCGCGCGGCGAGCGGTGTCAAGACGGCGCGCATGGGTGCGGAACCGTCGCGCGTCGGCCACGCCTCACACAATGTTCATCGTGCGCGAAAAGGCCACGGTTCCTCTGAGGCACAGGGACCGCTAGCGTAACCACAGCCACGCACCTTGCCTGCGAGTCGTTCTAAGATGTCCCACACGCCCGCCATCGAGATCCGCCCGGCCCGGCCGGACGACACCGCGGCATGCCGCGCAGACCGGCGGGCTTTGGGCGAGATTCACGGCAGGGGCGTATCCACAGGCACTTCGGGCTTTCTCCGCTCCGACCCGGCGGCCACCGCGTGAGCCGCCGTCTGATCTCCCTCCTCCGCCGTCCTCTCGTCGCCGCGACCGCCGCCCTTACGCTCATCTCCTGTGCGCCGCAGGCGAGCGGTGTGGCCGAGCGGCGGGTCGTTCCGACCATGCAACTGCCGGCGATGAAGACCTTCGGACACACCCGGACAGAAGGCAGCGTCCGGCCGAATGCCCAGATCGCGGCCGATTTCCTGGAGCTGTCCTTCAAGATGGAGAGCGGGCGTGCGCTGCCCCGCCTGACCCGCTTCGAGGGGCCGGTCACGATCGGCGTTCGCGGCGCGGCGCCTGCGAGCCTTACGGGCGATCTGACCCGCCTCGTCTCCCGCTTCCGCAACGAGGCGGGGCTCGACATCCGCTTCGCGAGCGCGGGCGAAACGCCGAACATCGTGGTGCAGGTCCTCTCCCGCAAGGAACTTCAGCGCTACGTTCCGCAAGCGGCCTGCTTCGTCGTCCCGCGGGTGTCGAGCTGGGCGGAGTTCAAGGCCGACAGGCGCGGCCAGATCGTCGACTGGACGACGCTGGAGCGGCGGGAGCGTGCGGCCGTCTTCCTGCCCGGCGATGTCAGCCCCCAGGAAACCCGCGACTGCCTGCACGAGGAGATCGCGCAGGCGCTCGGCCCCCTCAACGATCTCTACCGCCTGCCTGAATCGGTCTTCAACGACGACAACTTCCATACCGTCCTGACCGGCTTCGACATGCTGATCCTCAAGGCGTACTACGATCCGGCCCTCGCGAACGGGATGAGCCGGGAGCAGGTCGCCGCGCGCCTCCCCGCAATCCTCGCCCGCCTGAACCCCGCCGGGAACCGCCCCGTGGGGCGGCTGGAGAGCGAGACGCCGCGGGAATGGACCGAACAGATTGAACGCGCGGTCGGGCCGCGGACGAGCCCCCGCGCCCGCTCCGCCGCCGCCAAACGCGCCGTCGCCATCGCCGATGCCAATCGCTGGACGGACTCGCGGCGGGCCTACTCGCTCTACGCCCTCGGCCGCCTGTCGCTGAACTCCGAGCCGGAGCTTGCGCTGGCCGCCTTCCTCGAAAGCTCCGCGATCTACCGCTCGCGTCCTGAAACCGCGATCCAGGCGGCGCATGTCGCGATGCAGCTCGCCGCCTATTCGCTTTCCGCCGGCCGGCCGGACACGGCCATCGAAATGGTGGACGAGAGCCTGCCCGCCGTCGCCGCGGCGGAGAACGCGGCCCTTCTCTCCACGCTCATGCTGATCAAGGCGGAGGCGCTCGATGCCAAGGGCCAGGCGGCCCGCGCGGCGGCGCTCCGCAGCGATGCGCTTGGCTGGGCGCGCTACGGCTTCGGGCCGGACGGCGAGGTCCGCGCGCGGCTTCTGGAGATTTCGACACTCAATCCGGGCGAGCCGCTGACGGTTCGTGGCCCGCAGGGATAAAGACCAAGCATGATTACACTACTGGCCGGCGTCATCGGCGCCGTATGGGGCGGCGTTCTGGCGAAGAAGCGCGGCGGCAAGGGGCTTGATATCGCGCAATACGCAGCCGGCTTCGGCATCGCCTTCAGCATCGCCGCGCTCCTCACCCTGACGATCCTGCGCCTTATCCTGAGTTGAACGAAGCCGGGCGCGGGCGGGCACGATGTTCGTCCCTCGTCTTCGTCTTGCACCCTCCGCCGGGGGGGATTATCGACGCCCTCGCGCGGCGTCGGCCGCTTCTGCCTGCCTGACACGCCGTGTGATCCGTCCATCCGGACCAGCCAGCCGAAAGCACCCGAATGTCATTCTCCATCGCCCGTCTCGCCCTTCTCGCCGCGCTTCTGCCCGCCGCCGCTGGGGCACAGACGCTCTACTTCTCCGCAATCCCCGACGAGGACGACACCGCCCTGTCGGAGCGCTTTTCGAAGGTCGCGGAGTATCTCGAGGGCGAGCTCGGCGCCGATGTCGAGTTCGTCCCGGTGAAGAGCTATCCGGCCGCCGTGACGGCCTTCCGCAACGACCAGGTCCAGCTCGCGTGGTTCGGCGGGCTCTCGGGCGTTCAGGCGCGGCGCATGACCGAAGGCTCGAAGGCGATCGCGCAGGGCGTCGAGGATGAGGCGTTCGTCACCTACTTCATCGCCAATTCGGAAACCGGCATCGAGCCGTCCGAGGAGTTCCCGGCCGACGCGCTCGAGGGACTGACCTTCACGTTCGGCGCCAAGACCTCGACCTCCGGGCGGCTGATGCCGGAATACTGGATCCGCCAGGAAACGGGCGAGGCGCCGGACGAATTCTTCTCCCGCGTCGGCTATTCGGGCGACCACTCACAGACGCTCCGCCTCGTCGCCTCGGGCGCATGGCAGGTCGGCGCGCTGAACTTCTCGGTCTACGACAAGGCAGTGACGGACGAGGCCCCGGAGGTCGAGGACGCCCGCATCATCTGGCAGACGCCGCCCTACCCCGACTACAACTGGACGATCCGCGGCGATGTGGATGCCCGCTTCGGCGAGGGCTTCACGGACCGCGTGCAGGAAGCGCTTCTGTCGATGGACGACCCGGACCTCCTGGCGTCCTTCCCGCGCTCGGGCTTCATCCCGGCGACGAACGACGACTACGCTCCGATCGAGGAGACCGGCGACGCGCTCGGCCTTCTGAGATGACGGCGCCGCTGCTGGACCGGGAGAGCGTCGGCTACGGTTCGGCAGCGGTTCTCTCGGGCGTGAGCTTCTCGCTCGCGCCGGGGGAGCGCGTTGTGCTCCTCGGCCGCAGCGGATCCGGCAAGACCACGCTTCTGGGTGCAATCCGGGAGCGTCTTGAGCGCGCGGGCTCCCGCGTCGCCCTCGTGCCGCAGGAGGCCGGGCTGGTGCCGACGCTTTCGGTTCTGCGCAATGCGCTGATGGGCCGGCTCGACGATCACGGCACGCTCTACAACCTCACCAACCTCGTCCGTCCCCGCGCCCGCGACCGCGCCGCCGTGGCAGACATCCTGGAGCCGCTCGGCCTTGCCCCCGAGATCGACAGGGCGGTGGAGCGGCTCTCAGGCGGGCAGAAGCAGCGCACCGCGCTTGCCCGCGCCTTCTTCCGCGGCGGTTCGTACCTCATCGGGGACGAACCCGTTTCAGCGCTCGACGAGCGCCAGGGCGCCGAGGTGCTGGACGAGATCGGCCGGCGGTTCGAGACCTCCGTCCTCGCGCTCCACGATGTGGCGCTGGCACGCAGCTTCGCGACCCGGATCGTCGGGCTGAAGAGTGGACAGGTGATCATCGATGGCCCCCCTGAGAGCCTGTCCGACGCCGAGATCGGGGCGCTCTATGCGCTCTGAAGGCTGGCCGCGGGGGCGGGTCGTCACCGGCTTTGCCGCGCTGGCCCTCCTTCTTCTGCCCTTCGCGGATCTGACGCTGGCCGGCCACGATCCATGGGAGGCGCTTGCGCGAATGGGCTCGGGCTTCCTCCGTCCAGACTTCGCCGCCATCGAGGAGATAGGCCGTGCCATCGCGCTCACCATCGCCTTCGCGGTCGCCGGTGTCGCCGCGGGCGCGGGCGCGGGTCTCCTCATGGCGCCGTTCTACGAGCGGGGGCCGGTTCGGGGGATCTGCGTGGCGGTCCGCTCGGTGCACGAGTTGTTCTGGGCGCTCCTCCTCATGCAGGTTCTGGGCCTGTCGCCGATGACCGGAGTTCTCGCCATCGCCCTTCCCTATGCCGGGATCTTCGCGAAGGTCTTCTCGGATTACCTCGGCGACGTGGATCCGCGCCCCGCCCGCGCCCTCGGGCCCGGGACCGGCGCCGCCTCCCGGTTCCTCTACGCCACCGCCCCCCTCGCCCTGCCCCAGATGTGGACCTACACGCTCTACCGCTTCGAATGCGGCATGCGCTCGAGCGCGGTCCTCGGCTTCATCGGACTGCCGACCTTGGGCTTTCAACTCGACAGCTTCTTCAGGCTCGGCGAGTACGGGGCGGCGAGCGCGATCCTCATCTGCTACATCGGACTGATCGCCACGATCCGGATCTGGATGCGCTGGAAGATCGCGGCACTCTGGCTGCTGGCCTGCCTCGCGCTTCTGCTCAGCCTCAGCTCTCCGCCGATGGGATCGGGCGCGCTGATGCGGTTCCTGACGGAGGACATCGTGCCGGCGCCGATCCGGGACGGCGGCCCGCTCTGGCCGTGGCTTTCGCAGATCATCTGGTCGGAGGCGCTCCCGGGAATCGTTGCGACCCTCGTCGTCGCGCAGATCGCTCTCGTCCTCGCCGGCCTCGTCGCCGCGCTCGGTGCGCCCGCCATCGTCACGCGCGTGGCGGGGCGCTTCGGACGGTACCTCGGCCACATCCTTCTCGTGACGCTCCGGTCAGTCCCGGACTACATGCTCGCCTACCTCTTCCTGCAGGTCTTCGGCCCGTCCATGCTGCCCGCCATCCTTGCGCTCGGCCTGCACAACGGCGCGATCATCGCGCATCTCGTGGGCCGCCAGGGGGAGGACATCTCGGCGGAGCTGAGGCCCGACGCGCCGCGGGGCCTCACGCTGTGGGGCTGGGACCTCGCGCCGAGGCTCTTCGCTCCCTATCTCGCGCTCTGTCTCTACCGCTGGGAGATCATCGCGCGGGATTCGGCCGTGATGGGTCTTCTCGGCGTCGCGACGCTGGGGTTCTGGATCGACAGCGCGGTTGCGGAGTTCCGGCTCGACGCGGCGATCGTGCTGCTCCTCGCCTCGCTTGCGATGACCGCTGGCATCGACATCATTTCCCGACGTCTCCGCCGGCATCTGGGCGGGACCACACCGGCCATCAGCCGCCGCATGGAGGCCGGCGACTGCGCAATCTGATCCTAAAGCGTCGTTCCAGGGCGCGGCATGGTCGCAAATTCGGCCGACTGGCCTTGCAGGGAGTGGAAGAAAAGGCAAAACGACGCGGGCGCCGCTGCCACCGATCCCAGGAGTGACCTGTCATGGCCGACGAAGAAGATGATCTCGTTCTGTCGGAGCTGCCGGATGAGGAACTCGTCCCTCAGATGATGGACGACCTCTACGACGGCATGAAGGAGGAAATCGAGGAGGGGGTGAACATCCTTCTCGAACGCGGCTGGACGCCCTACCGCATCCTGACCGAGGCGCTCGTCTCCGGCATGACCATCGTCGGCAAGGATTTCCGGGATGGGATCCTGTTCGTCCCCGAGGTGCTGCTCGCGGCCAATGCGATGAAGGGCGGGATGAGCATCCTCAAGCCCCTCCTCGTGGAGACCGGGGCGCCGCGGATGGGAAAGATGGTGATCGGCACGGTGAAGGGGGACATCCACGACATCGGAAAGAACCTCGTCTCGATGATGATGGAGGGCGCGGGCTTCGAGGTCGTGGATCTCGGGATCAATAACGCGGTCGAGGCCTATCTGGAGGCGCTGGAGGCGGAGAAGCCGGACATCCTCGGCATGTCCGCCCTGCTGACCACGACGATGCCCTACATGAAGGTCGTGATCGACACGTTGAACGAGCAGGGCATCCGGGACGATTACATCGTGCTCGTGGGCGGTGCCCCGCTGAACGAGGAGTTCGGCAAGGCCATCGGTGCGGACGCCTACTGCCGGGATGCGGCCGTCGCCGTGGAGACGGCCAAGTCGCTGGTCGCCCGCAAGCACAACCAGCCGAATGCCTAGAAATTGACGCGAAGGGCGGAGGACGATCCGCCCTCCGCCCCTTTCCTTGTGCGGCGAGGGCCCCACATGGGTGGTGACGTTACTCCAGACAGATTCGGAACCAGCACACCCATGCCGACGCATGTCTTCTTCACGCTGCTCGGCAGCGTTTTCATCGCCGCCGGCGCCACGGTTTGGCTGATCTCCGAGATGCCGGGGCTCGCCAGCATCCTCCTGCCGCTGACCCTCGCTCTCACCGCCGGGGTCTGGACCGTACGGCGCAAGCGGTAGGCCATCGCCCGTGGCCCTTCCCGACGACGATACGCTCACGAAAAGCGGAATGCCCCCCGAGGGCAACGGGCGGGTGCTCGTCGTCGCCTGCGGGGCACTGGCGCGGGAGATCCTCGCCGTGACCCGGCAGCGAGGGCTTAACCACCTCGACGTCACCTGCCTGCCAGCGATCTTGCACAACCGGCCGGAGAAGATCCCGGACGCCGTGGAGGCCGCGGTGACGGAGCGCGGCGGCGATTATGCGTCCGTTTTCGTGGCCTATGCCGATTGCGGCACGGGCGGTGCGCTTGCAGCGACATGCACGCGGCTCGGGGTCTCGATGATCGAGGGGCCGCATTGTTACAGCTTCTTCGAGGGAAACGCGGCCTTCGCGGCGCATGGCGAAGGCACCGCGTTCTACCTGACCGATTTCCTCGCCCGGCAATTTGACGCCTTCGTCTGGCGCCCGCTCGGGCTCGACCGGCATCCCGAGCTGCTCCCGATGTACTTCGGCAATTACGAAACGCTCGTCCACCAGGTGCAGGCGGAGGATCCCGACACGGAGGCCCGCGCGCGACGCGCCGCCGCGCGGCTCGGCCTCCGATACGAGAAGCTCTTCACCGGGTACGGCGATCTGGAGACGGCGCTCGCCGCCTTGTGAGGCGAGCCTTCCGGGTTCAGGCCGCGGCGGTCCGGGCGGACAGCTGCCGGATGCGCTCGACCATCGCGCGAAGTCCGTTGGAGCGCTGCGCTGAGAGGTGATCGTTGAGGCCGAGGCGAGCCATCTCGGCCCCGGCATCCACCTTTCCCACGTCGCCAGCAGACAATCCTGAATAGAGCGCCTTGAGAATCGCGATCAGGCCGCGGACGATCATCGCATCGCTGTCGCCATGGAATCGGAAAACGGCGGAGGGCCCCTGCCCCTCGATCTGCGGCACGAGCCAAACCTGGGAAGCGCATCCATCCACCTTGGTCGCCGGGATGCGCTCTGCCTCTGGCAGCGGATCCATCGCCTTGCCGATCTCGATCACGTGGCGGTAGCGCTCTTCCCAATCATCCAGAAACTCGAAGGTCTCGACGATCTCCTCGAACTGAGGCTGTGCCATTGAAACTGCGCTCCCTGCTGCGACATGCCCGACCTAAGCGCCGGCGGGAGAGCCGTCCAGTGCATCGGCCGGGTTTTCAAGTCCGGGACGATGGGCTACGCAGAGCGGCAAACGGGACGGGGACGGATGATGAAGGCGACGATGCTGGCCGCGCTGGCCGCTGTGACGGTTATTTCTGGCTGCGGCACTGTGCGCGAGAGCCGCCTCAACCCGTTCAACTGGTTCGGAGGCGGACAGTCGCAGACGATGCTCGTCGAGGACGGCGACATCGCCGCGCCGGTCGACCGCAGAGGCCTCGTCGATCAGGTCGTGGAAATTTCGGTGGACCGTGCACCGGGCGGCGCCATCGTGTCCGCCGTCGGTCTTCCCCCGTCCCAAGGCTTCTGGGCCGCCGACCTCGTTCCTGCGAACGCGGAAATAGACGGCGATGCCATTCCGACGGGCGGTGTCATCGTGCTCGATTTCAGGGTATTTCCGCCCGCCGAGCCGAAGCCGGCGGGCACGCCGCCCTCCCGCGAATTGACTGCCGGTCTGTTCCTGACCGACCAGACCCTCGCGGGTACGCGTCAGATCGTCGTGCGCGGCGCGCGCAACCAGATCACCTCGTCTCGCTGACGCGGAGGCGCCTGCGCCGCGCCATGTCGGGCGCGGTCAGTGTCGGCGCCGCGCCCTTTGGAACAGTTTCCAGACGGCGAACAACTTGATGAGCTTGCGCATGGCGGTATCCTTCCAGTGGGTGCTGGAAGGCTGAACGCGAGCCGGCCGGGAAAAGTTCGCCTCAGTCTCTCAGAGTTCGACGATCCGAACCGAGGATCCCTTGGCGGACAGGGCGATCTCGCCCGCGCAAAGGCGCATCGCATCCGTCCCGAAGACCTCGCCGCGCCACCCTTTCAGGGCCGGGCCGCTGCGCTCGCCGGCGGCTATGGCGTCGAGCTCTGAGGACGTGGCGATGAGTTTCTGGGCGACGCCCTCCTGCTCCGCCTTCGCCTTGAGAAGAACCCTCAGGAGGTCCGCCAGCGCCGGGTTTACCTCCTTGCGGTCCTTGTCCTGCGGCGCTTTTGGCCAGGCGTCCTGCGGCATCTCGAGACCGGCGGCGACGGCCGCGAGGATGCCCTCCGCGATCGGACCCTTGCGCGCCTCGCGCAGGACCATTCGGCTGCGGGACAGATCCTCCAAGGATCGCGGCTTGGTCGAGGCCAGTTCCAGAAGCGCATCGTCCTTCATGACGCGGTTGCGCGGGATGTCCCGCTCCTGCGCGTAGGTTTCGCGGAACTCGGCCAGCGTCTTGACGAGAGCGAGGAACTTGCCGGAGCTCGTCCGGGTCTTTACCCTGCGCCAGGCCTCCGAGGGTTCGACCATGTAGGTCGCCGGCGTCGTGAGGACCTCCAGCTCTTCGCCGAGCCATGCCGTGCGGCCGGACTTCTGCAGCTCGGCGGCGAGGTGCTCGTAGATCACCCGAAGGTGCGTCACGTCGGCGATGGCATAGGTCTTCTGCGCGTCGCTCAGCGGGCGGCGGGACCAGTCGGTGAAGCGAGACGTCTTGTCGACGGTCCCGCGCGCGATGCGCTTCACCAGCGTCTCGTAGCCCACTTGCTCCCCGAAACCGCAGACCATGGCGGCAACTTGGGTATCGAAAAGCGGCTCGGGGATGACACCGCCATCGTGCCAGAAAATCTCCAAATCCTGCCGCGCGGCATGGAAGACCTTCACCACGTTGCGGTCGCGGAAGAGCGTGTAGAGCGGCTCGAGTGACAGCGCCTCTCCGCCCGCGATGGGATCGACCAGGACAGCCTCCCCCTCGCCCGGAAGCGCGATCTGAACGAGGCACAGCTTGGAATAGTACGTCCGTTCGCGCAGGAACTCGGTATCCACCGTGACGTACTCGCCCTCCGCCGCCCGCGCGCAGAACTCGGCCAGTGTCTCGGTGTCGGTAATCGTGCGCATCGGGCCTCCGGTATTTCGCGGTCGCGGAAGGTTCAATGCCGCGCCGGGCTCAGTTCTTGGGCGTAAAAAGGTGCGGAAACAAGCTTTGGTGTCACATAAAGGTGCAGATCGCCCGATTTTCGCGGCGCCACGCTAGATGTTTCTCTAAAATGTCCCCAAAGAGACGCAAAGGCCTGCTTCATTCGCGGGCAAGCACGCTTCGGAAGCGCGCATCGGTTCGTATTTTTGGAGTATGTCATGTCGGACGTTACACTCTACCTCACCGGTGACCAGATCGGCACCTACGACTGGGAGAGCTCCGGCGGAAATGGCAACGGCATGAAGGTCGAGCTGAACGGCGTGAAGACGCTCGGCGGCCCCACGGACGTGTTCCGCCTCGTGGTGAAGCAGACCAATGGCGGGTCTGAGTTCTCCAACGGTCAGTTCGTCGAGATCTACGCCTATCCCGATGAGGGAGAGAACCCGAAACCGATATTCTCCCAACTCAATCCGCAGCACGACCGCTATCAGGGCCGCGCTTCCTCCCACGATCACCAGATCTTCGACAGCGGCGGCCAGAAGGTCGTGTTCGACGTGAACGGCTTGAGCGAAGGCAAGATGACCTACGGGCCGGGCTATGAACCGCCGCGCCACGAGAAGATGCCCTTCGACTCCTGCTACTCGGATCCGCCCGACAGCTTCCCCTGCTTTGCCGCCGGAACCCTGATCGATACGCCGGACGGCCCCCGCCGGGTCGAGACGCTCGCCATCGGCGATCTGGTGACCACGCGGGACAACGGCGCGCAGCCGGTCCTCTGGGCCGGGTCCAGGCGCGTGACGGGCCGCGGCAAGCTCGCCCCGGTCCTGATCGAGGCAGGCGCGCTCGGAAATGACCGTGCGCTCGTCGTCTCCGCTCAGCACCGGATCCTTCTGAGCGATGCGCGTGCGCCGCTGCTGTTCGACGACGGCGAAGTCCTCGTCCCTGCCCTCGCCTTGGTGAACGGCACCACGATCCGGCGTATCTCCCTTCCGGAAGTCACCTACTGCCACATCGCGCTCGAGAATCACGAGATCCTGACCGCGGAGGGCATCGCTTGCGAGAGCCTGCTGCTTGGTGAGACGGGTGTCGGATCGCTGGCGCCGGCCGCACGGGCAGAACTGGCCGCGATCTTCCCGGAACTGACCAAGGCGCATCCCCGTGTCCCGGCGCCGGCGCGGCCGCTGCTGCGCCCGTGGGAAGCGGAATTCCTGCGCGAACAGTAAGGTCTCGAGGGGGCTGTACGGGCCGCCTCTACCGTTCATGCGATCCGGTTTTGCCGCCCTAGTGGCACGGCGCCGGATTCGTGAGGCGGGACGACTTCAGAGCAGGACGGGCGTACGGTCCCCGGCGGCAAAGCGGCGGAGCACGGCGGGATAGAGCTGGTGCTCGGCAGACAAGACACGCGCGGCCAGCGCATCGGGCGTATCGTCCGGAACGATCGGGACGCGAGCCTGTCCGAGAACCGGGCCGCCATCGAGCTCGGACGTGACCTCATGTACGGAGCAGCCCCCCTCCTCATCCCCCGCCTCGATGGCGCGGGCATGGGTGTGCAGGCCCCGGTACTTCGGCAGAAGCGACGGGTGGATATTCAGCATCCGGCCTTCCCAACGCGCGACGAACCCCTCCGTCAGGATCCGCATGAACCCCGCGAGGCAGAGGATATCCGGCTGGTAGGCCTCGAGCCGCCGGGTCAGCTCCGCCTCGAAGGCCGGACGGTCGCCGCGATAGTCCCGATGGTCGACGGCGTCCACGGCGAGGCCCCGCTCGGCCGCCCGCGCCAGACCGCCGGCGCCGGGATCGTTCGAGATGACGCAGACAGGCCGGGCCGGATGATCGCCGCTCGCCATGTCGTCCAAGAGGGCGAGCATGTTGGAGCCGCCGCCCGAGATCAGGATTGCGACACGCTTCACGCCGCGCTCCATGCGCCCCGGTAGGAGACGCCCTGCCCGCTCGTCACGCGGCCGATGCGGACCGGCGACGCGCCTTCGGCCTCGAGCAGATCTGTCGAGGCGTCCGCCCGATCCGGAGCGACGCTGAGGACCATGCCGATGCCGCAATTGAACGTCCGCAGCATTTCCGATTGCGCGATGCCGCCCGCCTCCCTCAGCCAGCCGAAGACCGGCGGAAGGGGCCATGCGCCGAGATCCACCTCGGCACCGCAGCCTTCGGGCAGGATCCGCGGCAGGTTCTCGGTCAGACCGCCGCCGGTGATATGCGCCAGTCCGTGGACGCCGCCCGCCCGCAGGGCCGAGAGGCAAGGCGCAACGTAGAGCGTGGTGGGCGCAAGGAGGGCCTCGCCGAGCGTGCCGTCCGAGAAGGGCGCGGCGTCATCCCAGCCGAGATTCGCGCGCTCCGCCACGCGGCGCACCAGGGAGAAGCCGTTGGAGTGCACGCCGGACGACGGCAGCCCGATCAGGACATCCCCTTCGGCGACGCCGTCCGGCAAGGCCGTGCCCCGCTCCATCGCCCCCACGGCGAAGCCCGCGAGATCGAAATCGCCCTTGGCGTAGAGCCCCGGCATCTCCGCCGTTTCACCGCCGATGAGGGCGCAACCAGCCTCGCCGCACGCCCGCGCGATCCCGTCCACGAGCCGGCCCGCCTCCTCGACATCGAGCGCGCCGGTCGCGAAGTAATCGAGAAAGAAGAGAGGCTCGGCGCCCTGACAGATCAGGTCGTTGACGCACATCGCGACGAGGTCCTGCCCCAGATCGTCGATGCGGCCGGTATCGATGCCGATCCTGAGCTTCGTTCCGACCCCGTCCGTCGCCGCGACGAGAATGGGGTCCTCGTAGCCCGCGGCCTTGAGGTCGAAAAGCCCGCCGAAGCCGCCAAGGCCGGCCATCACGCCTGCGCGCTGCGTGGCCTTCGCGCCCGGCTTGATCCGCTCCACCAGAGCATTGCCGGCGGCGATATCCACCCCGGCCCCGGCATAGGTCAGCCCGGTTTCGTCAGACATGGCAGGTCTCCCTCGTGGCCTGCCCGGGCGAATAGCCGCTTTACAAGGGGGGATCAACGCGGCTTGACCGGCCCCTTCAACCTGATAATCGGGATGGTGCGGCGGGCCTGTAGCTCAACGGTTAGAGCAGAGCGCTCATAACGCTTTGGTTGCAGGTTCGAATCCTGCCGGGCCTACCGCTGCATTCCCTGCTGTTCCGGCGGGTAGATCTCCGCCAAACACGACATTTCGGCGGGTTTCTTACGGGTCATGACGTTCCATCATCTCGCGGGCCACGACATAGATGTCGGCCGACCAAGCAGTCCGACCGTACAGCAAAACCGGACCGAGCTGCGTGGTCACCTTGAACATGCCCGCGGTTGAAGACGGCGAGAGCCGACGTTTCGCTGCGCCTCCGAAAAGGTCCGTATCGCGGAAACGTACTGCCGCGTGCGCGATCACCGTCGATGACCGGTGCCTGCCCCGAAGCTCTTGATTGGTCTAGCAGGTTGGAATTGCCGACGCGCCCGACAGGACGCTACACGTTGCGGTTCCAGGCATCCATCGCGCTTTCCCGTTGGGCATGCCAGTGCCGCAGCATATCCGTCCTCCGTTTGGCCGGCCTTCGGTCGAGAATTTCGATGTGGGACATGCGCTCCAGGCGGAAATGGCGGAGGGCAGCCCTTTCCTCGCACCAGGCAATCAACAGGCAGCGGGTATCATCGTAGCCGAGCAGGATCGGCCAGACGTGGCGCTGGCTGATTTTCCCGTCGAGCGCCCGATAGCTGAATGTCACCACGCGCCATCGACGTATGGCCTGCCTTAGACAAGTGGTATCGAGCGTCGCGCCCGGGGCGGTCGCAATCGACCTCACACCCAAAGCGGGTTGCTCCAGCACAGTGCGGCTGGACTCGGGCAGTGACAGCCGGATCTTCGAGAGCGCGTCCAGTGCAAGACGCGCCAGCGCCTGATCGGGGTGACGGCTCACCCATTGTGCGCCCAGGGCAAGTGCTTCGGTCTCGTCCGCTGACAGGGCCAACGGGCGCATCTCGTAATCATCGTCCAGCGTGTAGCCGAGACCTGCCGTGCCCCGGATCGGGACCCGGCGACCGATGAGGTCGGCAATATCGCGGTAGACCGTCCGGCGCGACACTTCGAGCTCCTCCGCGATAGCGACGGCCGTAACGGCGCGGGGCGTGCGTCGCAAAATCTGGATGATCTGGAAAAGACGGTCGGTGCTGCGCATCCTGTTTCCTGTTGCCACAATGCTGTCAGCAGCCCCCCTCTACAAGCGCTCTTGGCCGGTCAAGTACCGGCGGGAAAGGAATATACAATGAAACTTGCTTCTGTCCGCCTCATCGCGCGGGATGTCCGGGGCCTCGTGGCCTTCTATGAAACCGTCACTGGCACGAAGGCTGAATGGCTGGCACCCGTCTTCGCAGAGATCGTGACGCCAGGCGCATCGCTGGCCATCGGCTCGGAAGAGACCGTCGCGCTTTTTCAGGCAGGCAGTGCCGAAGCGGCGGCAAACCGGACGTCGATCATCGAACTTCAGGTGGAGGATATCGACGCCGAATTCGTGCGCCTGAAGACGCTGGATCTGGTCCATGCCCCAAAGCTTCTGCCGTGGGGAAATCGGACGTTCCAGCTGCGTGACCCGGAGGGAAACCTCGTCAGCCTGTACATGCCGGAGACGGAGGCCGCGAAGGCGCGCTTTGCCTCAAGGTCCTAGGGCCATGGCGACCACCTAAAGCAGCGGGACCATCTGCGATTCAAGGACTGCTTCTGTCTTGTCTGACGGCTACGGCAGCGCCGGCTGGACGCCAAATTGGTGCCGATACTCTGAGGCTGAAAGTCCGGAGATACGCTGGAAGATCTTGCTGAAGGCAGAGGGGTCCTTGTATCCGACCTCCCACGCCACCTGATCCAAGGGACGGTTGGTCAGCTCCAGAATGCCTCGGGCTTTGGCAACTCGGGCCTGTTGAATGTACTGGGTGGGGGTGAGCGAGGTCGCCTTGGCAAAACGGCGCATGAAGGTCCGTTTTCCCAGATGTGCAAGATCAGCGAGGTCGTCCAGGTTCAGCGATGCCGTCAGATCGGCGTGGATATGGTGCTGGACCCGCAAGATCGCCTGGTCCCCGTGATCGAAATCCGGAAGAAACTCAGTGAAGGGAAGCTGGGTGGCCCGCGGCGGCTGGATGACAAGAAATCGGGCCGTCGACAGCATCGTGCTACGCCCGAAGAGACGCTCGACAAGGGTCAGGCCGAGATCGGTCCAGGCAAGGATACCGCCCGCTGATATGACGTCACCATCGTCCAGCACCAGATTCCGGTCGGCAACCTCGATCTCCAGGTAGCGTTCTGCAAGGTGTTTGGCGAAAGCCCAATGCGTCGTGACACGCCTGCCTTTGAGCAATCCGCTTTCAGCCAGAACGAAGGCTCCAGCACAGATCGAACAAACGCGACTGCCATCCTTGTGTCGCGCGCGAAGCCACGCGGCCTCTTGCGGCATGGACTGCATCTTTTCAGGCATGACGACGCTGGGCGGTGTGATCACGTACGCCAAGTGATGGCTCTCGTGCGGATGGGTGTCCCAGACGCATGTGAGCTCGCCGTCTTCCCCGGCACGCCAATGCGAGACCCGAACCTGTCGCCTGGTGTCACCGTCTGCCCATTCGCCCGCAATCCGGAACAGATCGGTCAGCCCGTAGATCGCTGACATCTGGCAGTCGGGGTAGATCAGCAGACCAATCTCGCAGACCCAATCTTTCTTCCCAGATGTCACTTTTGAACCCTTCTTTGTCATTTGTGACAATCGTGGAAAGCCCACCAAATTGCAACATTGGCCGCGTCGAACAAACAGCGCGGAGCCAATGACCATGACCCAATACGAACCCACCAGACGCACCGTTTTGCAGGTGGGTGCAGCAACTGCGTTGCTCTCCGCGATGCCCGCCGCGCTTGCGGCTCAAACCCTTACTCAGCAAGAAGGAGACATCATCATGTCCACCATCGAAACACGCGACGGCACCAGAATTTTCTACAAAGACTGGGGCCCGCGCGATGCGCAGCCCATCGTCTTTCACCACGGCTGGCCGCTCAGCGGCGATGACTGGGACAACCAGATGTTGTTCTTCCTCGCCAACGGCTACCGCGTGATCGCACACGACCGGCGTGGACATGGACGGTCGGACCAGACCGACCGTGGCCATGACATGGCGACCTATGCAAACGATGTCGTCGATCTTGCCGCGGCGCTTGATCTGCAGAACGCGATCCACATCGGCCATTCGACAGGCGGCGGTGAAGTCGCGGCTTACGTTGCGAAGGCCGAGCCGGGCCGTGTCGCCAAGGCCGCGCTGCTGGGGGCCATCCCCCCCCTGATGCTGCAGACCGACGCCAACCCGGACGGTGTGCCGCTTGAAGTATTTGACGGGTTCCGGGCTGCGCTGGCCGCGAACCGCGCGCAGTTTTACCTCGATGTTCCGTCAGGTCCTTTCTACGGCTTCAACCGCGACGGTGCCGACGTTAGCCAGGGTTTGATCAACAACTGGTGGCGTCAGGGCATGATGGGCAGCGCGTCCGCACACTACCAGTGTATCGCGGTGTTCTCCGAGACCGACCAGACCGAAGACCTCAGGGCGATGAACGTGCCGACCCTGGTGATGCACGGCGATGACGATCAGGTCGTCCCGATCGCAAACTCGGCCGAGAAGGCGGTCGAACTTCTGCCGAACGGGACGCTGAAGATCTACGAGGGCCTGTCCCACGGCTTCTTCGCCACGCACCCTGATCTGGTGAACCCGGACCTGCTCAGCTTTTTGCAGAGTTGAAGCCAGAGGCGCTGGGACCCGATACAGGGTCCCGGCCACCGCTCTGCTGTTGATCCAGACCGCAGTACGACGAGAGCGGACACCTACCGTCTTCGCAGCATCGGTCAATTTGGGTTCGAAGCGGACCTGCGCCGACGCAGCGGGACGGATGCCACGCTTATCAGAGGCGCATGGATGCCGGCCCTCTCCACACTTTAAGCGTCGGCCCAACTCCGAAGCGCACCTTCACCAGACCCGCCATTGAAACAGCAATGCAGCGTTACTCCGGGGGTAAGATGCGCAGCATTGGATGTTGCCGTCATGCCTTGAGTCTAATCGTTGAACGCAATCTTTACGGGTTTCTTACGCCGGAACGCCGAACCTCCCATGGCGATCTTATGGCGTGAGCGTCCATCTGCTCCTCAGCGAAAATCGCTCTGGAGTGCCCACATGATCTTTGATCTCGTTCTCGGTGGCGTCGTCGCAGCCGGGCTCCTCGTTTATCTCGTCGCCGTCCTCGTGCGGCCCGAGCGGTTCTGAGGAGCGCGTGCGATGACACGACCAACAACTTCCATGTTTTCAGGCGAACTGGCCGCGGAAGCCATGCGTCAGAGCTTCGTCAAGCTCGACCCCAAATATCTCATTCGCAATCCGGTCATGTTCACGACATCGATCGTGGCCGTGCTGGTGTCAGTGCTCTTCTTCCGAACGATTGCGACCGGGCAAGGCGATCCCGTATTCGAGGCGCAGTTGCTCCTCTGGCTCTGGCTCACGGTTCTCTTCGGCAACTTCGCCGAGGCGCTCGCCGAAGGGCGGGGCAAGGCCCAGGCCGCGTCACTTCGATCGACCAAGGCGGAGCTTGAAGGCAAGCGCCTGAAGGGTGAACGAAAGGAGATCGTTGCCGCGAGCAGCCTGCGCGCAGGCGACATCGTGCTCGTTGAGACCAGCGATCTGATCCCGGCGGATGGTGAGGTGATCGAGGGCGTCGCATCCGTGAATGAAGCGGCGATCACCGGCGAGTCGGCCCCGGTCATTCGAGAGGCTGGCGGCGACCGCTCGGCCGTCACGGCGGGCACGCGGGTCATCTCGGACTGGATCAAGGTGAAGGTTACGGCCGAGCCTGGCGAAGGTTTCATCGACCGGATGATCGCCCTCGTCGAGGGCGCGAGCCGCGCGAAGACGCCGAATGAGATTGCGCTGACCGTTCTGCTCACGGGCCTCACTCTCATCTTCCTGGTCGCGGTCGGCACGCTGCCCGCCTTCGCTGCCTATGCCGGCGGGTCGATCTCAGTTCCCGTTCTCGTCGCACTCTTCGTGGCGCTCATTCCCACGACCATATCGGCACTTCTGTCGGCAATCGGTATCGCGGGCATGGACCGACTGATCCGGTTCAACGTTCTCGCCAAGTCAGGCCGTGCGGTCGAAGCCGCGGGCGACATCGACACATTGCTGCTCGACAAAACGGGCACGATAACCCTCGGAGATCGTCAGGCCACCGAATTCATGACTCTTTCGGGCATCCGGGAGGCTGACCTTGTCGACGCTGCCCGGCTGGCTTCGCTCGCCGACGAAACGCCGGAGGGACGATCCATCGTCGAGCTTGCCGGAGCAAGAGAGACGATGCCCGAGCATGCGGAGCCGGTCTCCTTCACGGCCCAGACCCGCGTCAGCGGCATCGACATCGGCGATCGGTCGATCCGAAAGGGCGCCGTTGATGCTGTCCTGAAGCTGCATGACTTCGATGCCGATGCGGTGCGCGAGCTCAAATCGCTGACCGACAGGATCAGCCGAGCGGGCGGCACGCCGCTGGCCGTCGCTGACGGAAATCGGCTTCTCGGCGCGGTGTATCTCAAGGACATCGTCAAGGCAGGCATCAAGGAACGCTTTGCCGAGCTGCGCCGAATGGGCATCCGCACCGTGATGATCACCGGTGACAACCCCCTGACCGCGGCGGCGATCGCGGCGGAATCCGGCGTGGACGATTTCCTCGCCGAGGCCACACCCGAGGACAAACTCGAGCTGATCCGCAAGGAGCAGTCGGGGGGCAAGCTTGTGGCCATGTGCGGCGACGGGACCAACGACGCGCCCGCTCTGGCGCAATCGGACGTGGGCGTTGCGATGAACACGGGCACGCAGGCTGCTCGCGAGGCCGGCAACATGGTCGATCTCGACAACAATCCCACAAAGCTCATCGAAATCGTCGGTATCGGCAAGCAGCTCCTGATGACGCGAGGTGCGCTCACCACATTCTCGATCTCGAACGATGTCGCGAAGTATTTCGCGATCCTGCCGGCGATCTTTGTCGCGCTCTATCCAGGCCTCGGCGCGCTCAACGTCATGAACCTCGCCAGCCCCGAGAGCGCCATCCTGTCCGCGATCATCTTCAATGCGCTCATCATTCCGCTCCTGGTGCCGTTGGCACTCCGGGGCGTCAGCTACCGTCCCCAGAGCGCCGCGCGACTCCTCGTGCGCAATCTCGGCATCTACGGCGTCGGCGGGCTCATAGTGCCTTTTGTCGGCATCAAGCTCATCGACTTGGCCGTCTCTGGCCTCGGCCTCGCCTGAAGGAGCCAGACCACATGATTTTCGTCACCTATGCGCTCGGCGCGCTCACATTCGCAGGCCTCATCGGCCTCGTGACCCTTCTTTCGAAGGATTGATCCGATGGAACACATACTCGTCGTCACACTCATCATTGGAGGCACTGCCTTCCTGTCCTTGCCTCTCGGGACCTACATGGCCTGGGCCATGGATCCAGGCTCGACATCGCCGCGCGGGACCCGGTTTACCACTCTGTTCGAACGCGTTGGGGGCGCTGGGGCCACAGCGGGTCAAAGCTGGCAGCGCTATCTCGCGACGCTCCTGGTGTTCAATGTCGTCATGTTCAGCGTCTCGTTCGCGATCCTCACGCTCCAGCAGCACCTTCCGCTCAATCCCGACAGCAAGGGCGCACTCGATCCAACGCTGATCTTCAATACGGCGGCGTCCTTTACCACGAACACGAATTTGCAGCACTATTCGGGCGAGGTCACAATGAGTTACCTCAGCCAGCTCGCGGCCCTCATGTGGCTACAATTCGTGTCCGCTGCCACTGGCATCGCCGCGCTTGCCGCCCTCGCTCGGGGCATCGCCGGGCGCGAGACGATCGGTAATTTCTTGATCGACGTGCAGCGAGCAAGTTTCCTCGTGCTCCTGCCGCTGGCCCTGCTCGTGGCGCCGGCGATGGTGCTTCTCGGAGTTCCGATGACGCTCCAGGGCGCGGTCCAGGCCACCACGCTCGACGGCGCCGTGCAGACGATATCGCGCGGACCCGTCGCCGCGTTCATGACGATCAAGCAGCTCGGCACGAATGGCGGCGGCTTCTTCGGCCCGAACGCGACGCATCCGCTCGAGAACCCGAGCTTCTGGACCAATGCGCTCGCCATGATAGCGATCATCCTTGTTCCGATGGCCTGCGTATGGATGTTCGGCCGCATCATCGGGCGGATGCGCCACGCCACCGTGGTCTTTGCGGTCATGACGCTGTTCCTCCTCGTCAAGATCGGCGCTGCCGTGACCTTCGAGTCCGCGCCGACGGCGGCGCTCACAGACCTGCCAGTTGCGGAGTCCTCGAACCTCGAAGGCAAGGAACTGCGCTTCGGCGCGACCACGGGCCCTCTCTGGGCAGTCCTGACAACCTCGACGTCGAACGGCTCGGTGGGCGCGATGCATGACAGCCTCAATCCGCTGACCGGGCTCGTGCCGATGGCCGGCATGTGGCTCAACGCCACTTTCGGCGGTGTCGGCGTGGGCATGATCAACATGTTCCTCTACATCATCGTCGCGGTTTTCGTCGCCGGCATGATGGTCGGCCGGACGCCCGAGTATCTCGGGCATCGGATTGAAGCCAAGGAAATGCGTCTTGCCGTGCTCGCGCTCTTTGCCCACGCATTCCTGATCCTTGGCGGCACCGCCCTCTTCGCGGCGACCCCCTGGGGCCAGTCGGCCGTGCAGGATGCCGGTGCGCACGGCTTCTCGGAAATTCTCTATGAGTTCTCCTCGGCAGGGGCGAACAACGGCTCCGGGTTCGAGGGGCTCGGCGACGGGTCTTGGGCGTTCAACATCGCCACCGGGATCGTCATGCTGCTTGGCCGCTTTCTGCCGATCATCCTGCCGATCGCGATCGTGGGCAGCCTGATGGCCAAGCGCCGGGCTGTGGAGAGCTGCGGAACACTTGGCGTCGAGGACACGACCTTCGGCAGCATGCTCGCGATCACCGTCGTCATCTTCGGCGCGCTGACCTTCCTGCCGGCCGCGGCCCTCGGGCCGATCGCCGAGCATGTCTCACTGCCCTGAGCGAACCGAACTGGAGCAAGTTACATGTCCGACCTTCTGTCTTCCCTTCGTGTCGCGCTTGCGACCATGGCGATCTGCGTCGCCGGCTACACCGCGGTGATCCTGGGCTTTGCCCAGGCGCTCACTCCGATTAGTGCAAACGGGTCCCTCATTACGAACGACGAGGGCACCGTTGTAGGGAGCCGACTTGTCGCGCAGGCGTTCAGCTCGCCCGAATACTTCTGGTCCCGGCCCTCGGCGGTCGATTACGACGCGGGCGGCGCTGGGGGCTCCAACCTCTCGCCCGCCAATCCCGAGATCACCGCTCGAGCTGAAGAGCTGATCTCGGCCCATGGCGGCGCGAGCGCGGATGCCCCGATCCCGGCCGATCTCGTAACGGCCTCCGGCGCCGGGCTCGATCCGCATATCTCGCTCGAGGGCGCGCTCTTTCAGGCGCCCCGCGTGGCAGAGGCGCGCGGTGTCGATGTCTCGGAGATCGAGCGGAGGATCGAGGGGCGCGCCGTGAAACCGGGTGGGCCGTTCACGGCAGGCCGTATCGTGAACGTGCTGGACCTCAACCTCGCGCTCGACGCCGATCTGGCAGCGCCTGCCGCGAGCCAATAGGATCGCACCATGCCCGTAGATGCCCGCCCCTCGCCCGATGCCCTTCTGCGCGAAGCCGAGCGCGAGGGGCGCGGCAGTCTGAAAATCTTTCTCGGCGCCGCGCCCGGCGTCGGGAAAACCTACGAGATGCTTCTCGAGGGAACAGAGAAGCGCGAGGCGGGCGCCGACGTGGCGATCGGCATCGTCGAGACGCACGGCCGTGCCGAGACCGAGGCGATGGTTGCCGACCTGCCTGTCATCCCGCGCCGCACAGTCGATTACCGCGGCCAGCTGCTTGCCGAGATGGACCTCGACGCGCTTTTGGAGCGCAGGCCGGACATTGCGCTGGTGGACGAGCTGGCCCACACCAATGCGCCCGGAACCCGCCACCCGAAACGCTGGCAGGACATCGCGGAACTCCTCGACGCCGGCATCGACGTGATGACCACGGTCAACATCCAGCATGTCGAAAGCCTGAACGACATTGTCGGCTCCTTCACGCATGTGCGCGTCCGCGAGACAGTGCCGGACAAGGTCTTCGAGAATGCCAAGATCGAACTGATCGACCTGCCGCCCGAAGACCTCATCGCCCGTCTCGAGGCGGGCAAGATCTACGTGCCCGAACAGGCGCGCCAGGCGCTCGACCATTTCTTTTCGACCGGCAACCTGCTTGCCCTCAGAGAGCTGGCTCTGCGCCACGCTGCAAATTATGTCGACGCCCGGATGCAGGAGCATCAGAGCCTGACCGGCAAGGATGGCAGATATGCCGGCGGACAGCGCGTTCTGGTCGCCGTGTCCGAGGAACCCGGCAGCGAACGCATCCTTCGCGCGGCGAAGCGCCTTGCCGACGCCCTCAAGGCGCCGATGACAGCCCTTTACGTCGAGACCCCGAGTGCGGCCCGGTATTCCGATGAAAATCGCACGACCTTGGCGCGCACTCTGTCGCTTGCCGGCACCTTCGGTGCAACGCTCGTCTCGGTTCCTGCGACCTCGGTGCCAGAGGCGATCCTGTCGCAATGCCGCGAAACACGCGCAACTCAGCTGGTCATCGGCAAATCGCGGGATCGTTCACGTTGGGTCAGGCGTCGCGATCGGGTGCTGCGCGATCTTCTCGACAATACCAAGGGGGTCGCCGTCCATGTCATTCCGCTCGAAGAAGAGCGGTCTAAGGGCACTTGGGCGTCCCGTATCCTGCGTGGCTCGTGGCGCGGCGACTTTATCGCGCTTGTCCTCGTCGGGGCGCTTACCGCGCTCGCGTATGGCGCCCAGCCCTGGCTTGGCCGGGGACCTGTCGACCTGCTCTACCTTGTACCCGTCATTGCCAGCGCGAGCCTGTATGGGTTCCGCGCGGGGCTGGTCGCAGCGCTCGCAGCCGGGATCGCCTATAACTTCTTCTTCCTGCCACCGATCTACACCTTCATCATCTATTCGCCCGCAAACGTCATCACGGCAATCCTCCTGGTGCTCGTGGCGCTCCTGACCGGGCAGCTTGCAGCCCGCGCGCGCGCCGCAGCGGCGTTGGCGATGCGCAGCGCGCGCGAGAACGCGGCGCTCGCGCGCTTCGCGACACGTCTCGGCGCGGTGAACGAGCCAACCGAGACGGCACAGATCGTCTGCGACGAGGTGCGCGCGCTGCTCGCCGTGCAAACCATCGTGCTGCATGCATCGAAGGAGGGTGCGCGCATCACGGCCTCGGGGCAGGCCGAGCCAAATCTCACATCCGTCGATCATGCCGCCGCGAGCTGGGCGCTGGAACATGGCGAGCCGGCGGGAAACGGAACCGACACTCTGACCGCAAGCGCATGGCAATTCCGCCCACTGAAGACCTCGCTCGGTGTCTTGGCGGTCCTCGGCCTGCGCGGACCGCCGGGCCGCGCGCCCATCCCCGCAGAACGCGCCGCGCTGGCCGAGAGTCTGATCGACCAGGCCGCGCTTGCCCACGAGCGACTCAAGCTGGAACTCGACATGCGCGAGGTCGAAGTCGTGCGTCAGCGAGATACGCTGCGGGCCACGCTCCTCGCCTCGCTTAGTCACGATCTGCGCACCCCTTTGACTGCCGTGACAGCGGCCGCCGAAGCGATGCGACCGTCCGGCGAGGACGCCGATCTTGTCGAGACGGTCCGCACCGAAGCCCGGCGGTTAGGCCGCTTCCTGTCGGATCTCCTTGAGCTCACCCGCATCGAGGAAGGCGCGGTCACGCCGGATTTCACCGCGACGGACCTGACCGACGTCGTCAGTTCGGCTCTGGCGGATCTGCCCAAGTCCTACGCGCACCGCGAGATCGAAACGACCATTGATCCAGACGTGCCGTTCGTGCGCGCCGACGGGGTCCTTCTGCACCATGCACTTCTGAACCTGATCGACAACGCCTTGAAGTATTCGCCCGACAACACTCCCGTCCATGTCATTGCGCGAATGGGGCGGCGCGGCCCGGTCATCGACGTTCTCGATCGCGGCCCCGGCATCCCGAACGGAGCTGAACTCCGCATCTTCGACCGTTTCGCGCGCGGCGAGACGTCCGATCGCACCGGCGGTTCGGGGCTCGGGCTGGCAATCGTGAAGGGCTTCGCCGATGCGATGGGCTTTGGGGTCGAGGCGAGCCGTCGACAACGGGGCGGATCACGATTCTCGATTCGCATTCCGAAAAATGCAGTCATCAATATTGACTTGGAGGACATTGCGTGACCGATCACATCCTGATCGTCGATGACGAGTTGGCAATCCGTCGACTACTCCGGGTCTCTGCAGAGCGTGGAGGCTATTCGGTGGTCGAGGCGGCCAACGCCGCGGGGGCGATTTCGGCGATTGAGCGCGCGAGCCCACGGCTCGTTCTTCTCGATCTGGGGCTACCAGACCGGGACGGGCTGGAACTGATACCGTCCCTCGTTTCCCGCGACGTGCCCGTTATCGTGCTGACCGCGCGCGAGGCGGCGGCTGAAAAGGTTGCTGCGCTGGATCTGGGTGCCGACGACTACGTCACGAAGCCGTTCGACAGCGATGAGCTGCTGGCGCGGATAAGAAGTTGCCTTCGCCGTTCCGACAAAGGACACGGACGAAGGCGGCGGCTCACGGTTGGCCCGGTCGAAATCGACCTTGATGGCCACGCGGTTCTGAAGTCCGGCACGCCCGTAAAACTGACGCCGAAAGAGTTCGCGCTTCTGGCCGAACTCGCAGGTCACTCCGGTAAGGTCCTGACCCACACGTATCTACTGCGCGAGATCTGGGGACCCGCTCACACCGGGAGCATCGAATATCTGCGAGTAACGGTCCGCGCACTGCGAAAGAAAATCGAGGATGATCCCGCCAGACCACGATGGCTGTTGAATGAGCCAGGGGTCGGGTATCGGTTCGAGGAGGCTGTGATCTGAACTAGAGAGCATGGCAGCTCCCGACGGGATTTGTCCTACAACTGCTCGACATACGCTTGTTTCCACGGATACATTTTGCTCCGAGCGGTCATGCGCCACCGCAGTTTGCCAATGGACTCGAAGGCGCCAATGACGTCCGCTTTCGCAGATTTGGCTAAACTATCTCGCCGTCGTGACGAAGGTCCGGAACCCGCCCCGTTTGTTGGAGCCGTTGCAACGCGACCGCCAACCCGATCATGTCCGCTTCGGGCTGACACGGGCTATCCGCCGCGCCTGGCACGAAGGTCGGCTCAGGGCCGAGCGCGCGGGTAGAAGGCCATCCTGTAGCCTGCCCGTCGTTCGGGCCATGAGATCGACGCAGCGGGCCTATTGATGCCGCGCGCCGGCTACACTCGTCGAGCAAAAACCGTAGATAGTCGGGCAGCCGAGGCGAGCTTCTAAAAGGCCGTAAGTCTAGGCGAAGCGACCAAGCCAAGAGGCAGGCAATGCATACCTATCTAACCGCGCTTGGGGCGGTAAAGGATCTGGGGGTCCGCTCCTCGGATCGCACTGGAACAGGAACCATCTCTCACTTCGGGATGCAGTGTCGCTACGCGCTTGCTGACGGCTTCCCTCTCGTCACAACGAAGAAACTCCACCTACGCTCCATCGTGCATGAGCTTCTCTGGTTCCTGTCGGGAGACACCAATGTTAGCTCATTGCAGAAAAAAGGCGTATCGATCTGGGACGAATGGGCCGATGCCGACGGTGAGCTCGGTCCGGTCTATGGACACCAGTGGCGTCGTTTTCCAATCGTCCGCGAGGAAGATGGGCGCGTGGTGGTGGGAAGCCTCGACCAGATATCCGCCCTTATCGAGGACATCTTACGAACCCCGGACTCGCGCAGGCTGATCGTCTCCGCCTGGAATCCGGGGGACACTGACCGAATGGCCCTGCCGCCCTGCCACACGCTTTGGCAGGTCCGCGTGCTTGACGGAAAGCTGCATCTCCAACTTTACCAGCGCTCGGCCGACATGTTCCTGGGGGTACCCTTCAACATCGCCTCATACGCGCTGCTCACCCATATGCTTGCCCATGTTACGGGCTATGTCCCGGGAGATTTTATCCACACGATCGGCGATGCGCACATCTATCTGAACCATCTGGATCAGGTCGAAACCCAACTTTCGCGCGACCCTCGACCCCTTCCGAACCTTCGGATCACACGGCAGGTCACATCAATCTTCGATTTCCAATACGATGACTTCGAGTTCGAGGGCTACGATCCAGCGGCCGCGATCAAGGCGCCGGTGGCGGTATGATCACCCTGATCGTTGCTCGGGCCCGGAACGGCGCGATCGGACGGGACAACCAGATCCCATGGCATATACCATCCGACTTGAAGCTTTTCCAACGCGAGACATTGGGTGGTGCTGTCATCATGGGCCGCAACACTTGGCACAGCCTCCCGGTCAAACCGTTGAAGGGCCGATTGAACATCGTGGTGTCGCGCGATTCCAGTCTGACAGAGCATGTTGTGCCCACGGTGGAGGACGCCACAGCGCTGGCATACGCGCAAGGTCACATGAGGATCTATGGCATTGGGGGTGAACATATCTATAGCGAAATGCTAGGCCTCGCTGATCGGTTGTTGATCACCGAAGTTGATCTTGATGTCGAACATGCAGACGCTTTTTTCCCGCGGTTTGACGCGAGCGGCTGGCAGACACTCAGGGAGCTGCCCCTGGAAAGCGAAAGCGTCACCTGCACCTCGCACGAATTGCTCCGAAAATAATAGGGCGCCTCGCGATAGCCGCTAACCACATAGAGCAAACTGCGCCTGATCGGTTGTGCCGCGCCGAGCACGGACGTCCGGTCTGGAGAGGCGGCACGGGGTATCAACTGAGCGGCGAATGGCAGCAATGGGCCGGGAGCGGCCGGGGTCGCGCAGGGCGCCGAACGGCGGCTTAGGCCCGCGTCCGACCGTCACCGCTCGGCCAGTCAGCGTCAGTTCGGAGCCGGCTGAAGACAGTCCCGAACATACGTTCTCGGTGCCTTGCCGACGAGCCGTCGGAAGGCGGTGCTGAAGGCGGCATCCGACTCGTATCCAAGAGAAACCGCAACTTGCGAGATCGTCTCGTCTCCGCTGAGCAGGCGGTCGCAGGCCAGCATCATGCGCCACTGCGTCAGATATTCGATCGGCGCAGAGCCACAGACGGTGCGGAAGCGCTGCGCAAATCTCGACCGGGACATTCCTGCGATCTGGGCGAGTTGAGGCAGGGTCCACTTCGCCCCCGGATCACGGTGCATCGCGGCGATCGCCGGTCCGATCCGCGCATCACCTATGGCGAAGAGCCAGCCAACGCCCCGGTTTTGCTCATGCGACAGGTAGAGCCGGAGGGCCTGGACGAGAATGAGATGGGCCAGATGCCCGACCACGAGCGACGCGCCCGGGCCGACATCGACGAGCTCGCGTCGCATTCGATCCAGTGTCCACATCAATCCGACCCGGTCATCGCCGTCGCGAAGGGGAGCGATCGCCTGCATGGAGCCGAGCAGCAGTTCCGGATGCGCGCCGGTGAAGTCGAAGTGCCCGCCGAGCATCATCGTGTCGCCGCCCCCGTTCACTGTGGCGATGCCGCCGTTCCAGTCCTCGTCGGGGAGTGAGGAGATCGGCATGGCATCGACGGCCGATCCCCTCGACATGGTGAAGCCCCGCCCATTCGGCAGCAGGACGCAATCGCCCGCCGACAGTTGTATCGGCTCGGTCTGCTCATCGACCTCGAGCCAAGCAGCTCCTGAAACGAGGGCGAAGCATTTCAATCCGCTGTGTGCGCCGAACCTGATCCCCCATTCTCCGCCGAAATCGAACCCACCGACGACCGATGTGCGCGGCTTGATGAGCGAAAGGACATCGGAGAACGGGTCGGCTGCCATGAGTGGGACGATCGCCAAGGTTATGGGGATGTCCACGCATAGTGCGTCCGATCGCCCGAGGCTATCTCCGTATCACGGCAATCGAGCACTCTCGAATGCCACCAAGGAGATTTCGATGATCAAGCTCGTGATGACTTTCAAGCGTCGACGCGGAATGGACGTGCAGGCGTTCCGCGACTACCGGCGCGATGTCCACACCCCCATCCTTCTGTCCATTCCGGAGGCCAAACTCATGCGCCGCCTCGTCGTATCCTATCCGGCGGTTACCACGGCCGGCGCAGAGGAGCCGCGGTTCGACGCCATGGTCGAGGTCTGGTTCGATACGGAACACGACATGATCACGGTGTTTCAGTCGGACGGCTTCCGCACCAAGGTCGATCCCGACCACGCCAACTTCGTCGACCCGACGTCCTTTGAGCAATTTGTGACGGAAGAAATCACCCTCTTAGAATGAAAACGAGCGATGCCGCTTTGAGCTGACACCGGCAGATGCGCGAAGCCGAAGACGTCCGCTTACGGTACGCCGCAGCGCAGATACGGTGGGGGCTATGAAGGTCACCTCCGGGCCGGGAGCCACAGGCTGCTCGTGGAGTAGGCGTGGCTTTCAGATCGAGCCCGTCTGACTTGCGCGAAGTAAGTCAGCTACCCTGACCGATGTGCCACGTAGGCCCGCAGCAGCTCGACCCGGCGCGGGCGGAAACTGGTGCCGCCAGGGCGCGCCTCGCCGATCTGGGCCACATGGAAGAGCCGATAATCCTGTCTCAGTTGACAGAGCCCCAGAAGGATCAGCGCGTTCGGCCCGTATGACAATCCGAGCGGCCAGATCTCCCGTTCGGTCCGCCGCTCGTTCAGGTCGCGATAACTGATCCAGAGGCTCGTCTCGTCCCAGCAGGCGCGCCTCACCATATCCATGTCGATTTTCACGTCGGCCCGCGCGTCGGGCGGGCGCCAGGACCGCAGGATCGTGTGCATGGCCTGGCGGGCCTGGCCGTCCGGCAGCGTCGCGATAATGCGGGCGATCGCATCGCGCCCGGCGCGGGCCAGATCGGCATCGCCGAGGGCGTCGAGGCTCCCTATACCCAGCATCAACGCTTCGATCTCGATCCGCGAGAAGCTTTGCGGCGGCAACGCCGGATCCTCCGTCAGTGTGTAGCCATAGCCGGCTGCGCCATCGATCAGCACGCCTCCGGCCCGCAGCGTAGCGATGTCGCGGTAAAGCTGGCGTCGCGAGATCTCGGTCGCGGCGGCAAGCCGTTCGGCCGTCACCGGCGCAGGCAGGCGGCGGAGAACGTCCAGCAAGCGCATCAATCGGTCCTGGCGGGACATACCCTGCTGCCTCGTTCTGTCAGTAGGGGCAGCGTAAGCGGGTCCTGCAGATATCGAAAGGAGTCTTTGATGCCCATTCTCTACCATTCCCCCCGATCCCGCTCCGACACGGTCGTGACCCTGGTCCGGATGCTGAACGCCGACATCACGATCCGCGAGGTCACGATCCCCCGCCAGGACGGGACGGACGCGCCGGATCCCGACAATCCGCATCCGGAAAAGAAGGTGCCGTACCTGGTGGACGGCGAGGAGACCGTTCGCGAACGCGGTGCCATCATCGCGTATCTGACGGATGCCTATCCCACCGCGAAACTGGGCCCGCTGCCCGGCGAGGCGGGCCGGGGCGCCTACCTGTCATGGCTATTCTACTATCAGGGGATCATGGAACCCTTGCTCGTGCTGCATTGGGCCGGCCTGAGCCATCCCACGATAACGGCATCGCTGCGCGACTTTGACACCATGATCGCCACGTTGGCAGAGGCCCTTGCGACCGGTCCGTGGCTGCTCGGGAGCACGTTCAGCGCCGCGGATATGCTGTGCAGTTCCCCCTTCTCCTGGTTCCCTGACCTCATGCCCGATGATCCAAGGATCCAGGACTGGGTCCAGCGCTGCGCCAAGCGCATGGAGCACGAGACGTCCTGATCCGCCAAAGCCGTCCCAAACCGCCCGCGCCCATGGGCCGGGCGGCACGTCTACCGCACAACCGACGCCGCTGGCTCGGCTGATGCGATGCAGACGTGTGAAGGCGGGGAGCGGGGGACGTCGCACCGCAGCGACGGACGAGCAGGTGAGGTCGGCTCTCGGCCGATCGCGACGCCGCGCGTGGGCTCAGGCGCATGGTCATACGACGTGACATCCGAAGGCGCGCGCGTCTGCAAGGATGGCGAGACCGTCGCCGTGGATATCGACCGCGCCACTCGAGCAAGGGCCCTCGCCCATCTTCCGGGCCAGACCGTCTGCTACGGGCAAACGGCAATGCCGCCCGACCTCGTGGTCCTTGCGGCCGAGGCAGGCACCTCCGTCGCCTTCCTCAGTTATTCCGGCAAGCCTCAGGCACGGGTCGAGGGGCCGCAATCGGGCAACGTCTATTTGCGGCGCGCCCGCCGACATCTGCGGGACTACCCGGGCACGCCGGTTGCGGAGGTGGGCGAGCGGGATATCCCCTCCCCGGTGCAGATGCCTCAGACCAAGCGATACCCGGCACCGAAGAACCGCTGGGATAGGGAGACATCTAACGCCTCGCGATAGCGCGGGCCGCACCCCAGAGAATCGGTGGATCGACAGCTGCCCGATCTGCCGGCTCGCCCGGTGGCGAAAAAAACGTCGAATCTACAGTTATTAATGACGGTTTCTTTCGCGAAGAGCTCGAACGCTTGACAGAAAGTTCGCCGTCTGCTGTCTTATTACTGATTGGTGACAATCGGCAAAAAACAAAATCGCCCTCCGGGATCTGTGCGTCTCGCATCACGGATCCTCGGTTGCGCATCTTCAGGAAGGATACTGGTTTGACATTGAAACTTCGCATCGACGCAGCCGCTTTGGGTGGCTTGCTCCTCGCCGTATCGGGATCGGCGGCTGCCGCAGAGTGCCTGCCGGCTCCGAGCACATTGGTGACACCTGGTGTCCTTACCGTGGGCACATCACTGACGGGGGTTCCCATGGGATTTGTCGAAGACAATGCCCCCGCCGGTTTCGAGCCCGAACTCATGACGGCGATTGCCGAGCAAATGTGCCTCGAGCCCGAATTCGTTGATCTGACGTTCCAGGGGCTGTTTCCCGGCTTGGTCGCCAAACGCTTCGATGTGGTCGCGGCGCGGGTCGGCATCACGCCGCAGCGTGAGGAGACGTTCGATTTCGTTCCCGTCTTCAAGGGTGGTCTTCGCCTTGTCGCAGCGGCGGGCAGCGAGCTTCGCTTCGAGAACGAGCAGGAAGTTTGCGGTCACCCCACAGCCGTGACGGCGGGCTCGACGCAGATGGTCGCGCTGGAGCAGGTGCAGAGCGAATGCGCGGCCGATCAACCGATGGAGATTCGCGTCTTCTCCAACCAGATCGAAGCATTGAACGAGGTCGCCAAGGGGTCGGTCGAGGCCGCTTTCGTGGACTGGCCCATCGCGGCAAACGTAATCCAGTTGCGCCCCGACGATTTCGCCGAGGCCAGCCCCGTGCTGAGCGGCAGGGGACCTGACACGCCACGCAACCGCAACGGCATTGTCGTCCGCCAGGGCGAGGAAGAGATGTTCGACGCGATCAGTTCGGCGTTCGACGCGGTGCTCGAAAGCGGCGCCTACGACGAGATGCTGGAGAAGTGGAACCTCGGCGATGGCGACATTCGGGTGACGAACGACTGAATCGTCGTCTGAACAAGTGAAAAGGGCTGAAGCGTCATGAACTTTGATGCCGACTACTTCTGGAACCTCCTGCTATCGACGAGGTTCCTGCATCCCGCCTGGATCGTCGTCTGGATGGTCGCCGTCTCAATGACGATCGGGATCGCACTGGGTGCGATCGGGGGCATCATCATGACATCAGCCATTGGGCCGCTGAAGCATGTCATCAGGGGATACGTGGCCCTTATCCGGGGCATACCAGTTCTCGTCCAGATCATATTCTGGTACAACGGCGTTCCTGCACTGACGGGGGGGGCGATCAACCCGCCCCCCTTCGTGGCCGGCATCATCGCGCTGGCCATCAACGAGGGCGCGTACATGACGGAAATCGTGCGCTCCGGCATCACGGCGGTCGAGCGGGGGCAACGCGAGGCGTCACAGGCGCTGAGCCTGAGCTACTACTCCACGATGCGCAGGGTGATCCTGCCACAGGCGATCAGGATCGCAATTCCACCGACGGGGAACCAGGTGATCAACATGATCAAGAACACCTCGCTTCTCTTCGCGATTGCCATCCCCGAAATATTCGCGACCGGCACGAACATCTTTTCCGTCAATTTCCGGTACTTCGAAGTCATCGCCGTCGTGGCAATCTGGTACATCATTCTCGCCAACGGATACGGGCTGATCCAGAAGGCCATAGAACGTCGTTTCGCCCGCGGAAGGGGAAGCCTTTTCGGCACCTGACACGGCAGCTTTCATCGTCAAGCTTCAGAGCAATACTAAGGATTTCACAATGGCTTTGACTGCACTCAAGCGTCAGCCGGCCGAGCAACTGGCTACCGATGCATTGCGGGACGCAATCCTGACCGGCAGCGTCAAGCTCGGGGAGCGTCTGACCGAAGTCGAACTCGCTGATCAGTTCAAGGTCTCGCGCGGCACGGTTCGTCTCGCGCTTCATCAACTCAGCTCCGACGGTCTCGTCGTGCTGAAGCCCTATTCCGGCTGGTCGGTCATCACGCTCGAGCCGAGGGACATGTGGGAGATCTACACCATGCGTGGCGGGCTCGAGGCGACAGGCGCCCGCCTTGCCGCGGAGCAGCTGGACGAGGATGGCGCGCGCCAGCTCGAACAGGCCGGAGAACTGCTGTTCGAAGGTGTGCGCAATGCGGTGGGGCTGGATGAAATCAAGCGACGCGACTTTGCCCTGCATCGCTGCATCGTGGAGCTTGCGAAGAATTCTCGACTGTCCCATCACTACCGGCTGGTCGAACAACAAGTGCGCCTGTTCCTGAGCACGACATACAGCGAAAATTACAAGGAGGCGGTGATCGAGCATCACCGCCCGATCGTGGAAGCGATCCTGAGCCGGAATCCGACGCTCGCTGCGACGCTTTCTGCGGATCACTGCATGAGCGAGGGAAACCGCATCCTGCGCGCCTCCGAGGAAACGGACGACCGGACATGAATCAAGCACTCTCGACATCGACGGCCTCGAAGGCGGACGTCACTGCCAGCTACGGCGATCCGGTAATAGAAATAAGGGACGTTCAAAAGTGGTTCGGCAGCCATCACGCGCTGAAAGACATCTCGATGACCGTGAGACGCGGCGAGAAGGTGGTTGTCTGCGGTCCATCGGGATCGGGCAAATCTACTCTCATTCGCTGCATCAATGGCCTTGAGCGGCACCAGGGCGGTACGATCGAGATTGAGGGGGTCGAACTTGTCGATCGCAGCCTGCGGGGAATCCGGCGCGAGGTCGGGATGGTATTCCAGTCCTTCAACCTGTTCCCGCATCTGACGATCCTCGAGAACTGCATGCTGGCGCCGATGGAATCGCGCAAACTGATCCGCAAGGAGGCTTCGGAACGGGCGATGGAATACCTGTCGCGGGTCAGGATCGGCGAGCAGGCCAAGAAATATCCCTCCCAGCTGTCCGGCGGGCAGCAACAGCGTGCGGCAATTGCGCGGGCGCTGTGCATGGAGCCGCATATCATGCTGTTCGATGAACCCACCTCTGCCCTCGATCCCGAGATGATCTCGGAGGTGCTGGACACTATGACCGAGCTCGCCGCGTCGGGCATGACCATGGTCTGCGTCACCCACGAGATGGGTTTCGCCGAAAGGATCGCTGATCGCGTGGTGTTCATGGACGATGGCCGCATCGCCGAGGAAGGGCCGCCAGCCGAACTGTTCCGGCAGCCAAAGACCGAACGGCTATCCTCTTTCCTTCAGCGCATCCTCACCCACTAGGGGCCGCGCCCGACCCTTCATTCAACGCCGATCACCATCCCTACCTGCGCCGACCGCCTTGCGGTGGGCGCGGCCGCTCGGTCGCGAGTTGGGGAAAGGGATGCGTCACTATACCCAAGTTCAGTCAAGCGAGAGAACATTCGATGCTGATCATCCAGAACATGCGCGTCTTCAACATCAGCGGCGGTGCCTTGCACCCTGTCATCGTTGAGCTCGAGACACGCGACGGCATCCGTGGCTATGGAGAGGCCGGGGTCGCTTATGGTGTCGGCGCGCGCGCCGCTGCCGGAATGTTGTCTGACCTCGCTCCAATCGTCATCGGCGCCGACGCCACCTATCCGCGCCATGTCTGGCACGAAATCTACGACAATTCCTTCTGGACGAAGGGCGGTGGCGCAATCGTCTTCGCGGCGCTCAGCGCGATCGATCAGGCGCTGTGGGACATCAAGGCGAAGTCCCTCGGCGTGCCGGTCTACGAGTTGTTCGGGGGCAAATTCAACGACGTCATTGACGTGTATGCGAATGGCTGGAGCACATCGCACAACGATGTCATCGGCTGGGCAGAATCGGCGGAACGGCCGCTCAAGGATGGGTATCGCCTTCTGAAGTGCTATCCACTGGCGCATGAGGTCAATGGCGTCAGTCTTCGCCACGTCCAGCGCCGGCACCTAGAGGACGGCGCCTTCAAGCGCGCCATCGACCGTGTGCGGACCCTGCGAAAGGTTGTCGGACCCGACATCGGCCTGATGCTGGACCTGTCTGGCGGCCTCAACAACGACCAGCTCATCCGCTTCATGGATGTCTGTGCCGAGCTGGACCTGATTTGGGTTGAGGAACCGTTCGACCCATTCGACTTCAACGGCTTGCGCACCAACCGCGGCCGCTGGCCTGTTCCGGTCGCCGCAGGAGAGCGGATCTACACGCGGCACGGCTTTCGCAACCTGCTGGACACAGGGGGCGTGGATGTCGTCATGCCCGATGTAGGCAATTGCGGCGGGATATTCGAGTTTGTTCAGATCGCGGCAATGGCGGAAACATATAACGTCCGCGTCTCGGCCCATAACTGCGCCAGTTCGCTCCTGACCGCGGCCTCGCTTCAGGTCGCGGCCACGTCGGCTATGTCCATGCCGTTGGAGCTTTATCCCTATTTCTCGGACCACAACAGTTTCGTTCAGGTCCTGAGAAATCCGCCGGAAAAAGCCGTTGCGAATGGCAGGCTGGAAATTCCGCGTTCTCCCGGCATCGGCGCCGATATAGACCTCGACGCCATACAGCCCTTCACGATTTTCGATTCCCGCAAAGACCTCACGTGAGGTGTCACAGGGCAATCAAGACCTTGCGAGAGCGGCCTTAGTAGGTCCGCCCCCTACCCCGCCAGTCCTTTACCCTGCCGGACCGGTCATGGACCTTGGGCTTGTCGTTCGGCCTTGGGAAGCAGACCTCCAGAAACGCCATAAGCGCCTCGGTCAGCCGGTAAAGATCAGACATGTAACCCTTGGCCTTCGACGATGGGTCACATCAATGAGGCCTGAGGCCAGGCAGGATGGACTTCAGCTTTTCGGCCACGGCCAGCCCTAGAACCTCATGGCTGTCGGCATCAAAATGGATGCCATCGATACTATCCACAGAAATGAGATCTCCGGCATTCAGATACTCAACACCGAATTTCTCGGCAACTGTCGCGAGGTGCTTCGGCATATCCTTTGCCTTCACCTCCGCCCCCACGAAGGACTGCGCCGCAAAGCCGGTTTCGATGACTGGAGGCGGGCAAATGACTAATATCGCAGGGTGGGAATCTGACGTCGGCCCACAGGGCATTTGCCGGATCTTTTGAATGAGCTGGGCCAGATTGAGGGAGATGATCCACGCTCCAGCGGAATGGCGTGCGTGAAGGTCGTTCGTCCCTAGCATGATGACGACGCAATCGAGGGGGCGATGCGAGTCCAGAGCGACGCGCAGGGCAGTGAGGCCATTTCGATCGCCGCCGGCTGCGGGGTCGTCGTAGACAGTCGTCCTCCCTGGCTGCGCCTCTTCTATGATGTCCGCCCAATCTCCCAACTGCCGCCGCACGACCCCGGGCCAGCGAATATCGGCAGCAAATCTATCCAGCTCCCAGACGTCCCTCATGGGCGGGGTGCCATGGGTATTGGAGTCACCAAAGCACAGAATGCTTAGTTTTCTGCTCATTCCTGCAGTCCCCCGAAAATGATGTGCAAACGGCAATCGCACTCAACTTGGAGCATCACTCCACTCCCTATTTGACGGCTCCGAATGTGAGGCCCTGCACCAACTGCTTCTGCGTCATCCATCCGAATACAACGATCGGCGCACACGCGAGGGTCGAGACGGCAGACACCTTTGCCCAGAATAGGCCTTGGGGATTGGAGAAACTCGCGACAAGCGAGACGAGTGTGCCGGCATTGTTCGCGGTGAGGTTGATCGACCAGAAGGCCTCGTTCCACATCAGGACGACCGACAGCAGCGCCGTCGAAGCGATGCCTCCCCACGCAAGCGGCATCACGATTCTGGTAATTTCGACAAGGGTTGACGCGCCGTCCATTCGACTGGCCTCGAGAATTTCTTTCGGAATCTCGCGGAAGAAGTTGAACAGCATCATCATGATGATCGGCAGGTTCATCATCGCAAAGATGACGATGAGAACCCCGGTCGTATCGAGCAGATCGAAACGCTTGCAGAGCAGGTAAATTGGCATCAGCACGCCGACCGCGGGCATCATCTTGGTCGAAAGCATCCACAGCAGGATCCCTTTCGTGTATCGGCCCGGTCGGAACGCCATCGCGTAGGCGGCAGGAATGGATATGAGCAGGGCCAGTACCGTTCCGCCGAAGCTCGTAATGATGGAATTCCATGCATATCCGGCGATGTCGGATCGCTCGTGAACAACGCGGTAATTGTCCAGGGTCGGCTCGAATACCAGAAGGGGCGGAATAGAGATCGCCTGCTGCTCGGTCTTGAAGCTGGTCAGGATCATCCAGAAGATCGGAAAGAAGAAAAGAAGCGCTACGATCCAAGCCGTCGCAACGGCAAGATTGTGCGTCAACGTCTGTTTCTGTTTGTCAGTTATGATCATTGCCTACACCGTCAGGTTCTTGCCGATTACACGGATCAGGAGATAGGCAACGATATTGGCGAGGATGATCGCGATGATCCCGCCCGCTGCCGCGACACCAACGTCAAAGCCGAAAAAGGCCTGCCTGTAGATCAGGAACGCCAGGTTGGTCGACTGATTGCCCGGGCCGCCCCCTGTGGTGACGAAGATCTCTGCGAAGATCGAAAGGTGAAAGATCGACTGGATTAGCACCACGACGGCTATGGGCCGCGCGAGATGCGGCAGCGTCAGATGCCACAGCTGCGCCCAGAATCCGGCGCCGTCGAGCGTTGCCGCTTCCTTTTGCTCATGGTCCTGGCTCTGCAATGCAGTCATGAAGATCAGGAAGGCGAACGGCGTCCACTGCCAGCTGATGATGATGACGATCGACAGGAGCGGAAACTGGCTCAACCAGTCGATCGGCTCGGCACCGAAGAACCTCCAGACGACGGAAAGGATACCGTAGATCGGGTTCATCATCATCGTCTTCCAAATCAATGCGTTCACTGTTGGCATGATGAAGAACGGGGAGATGAGCAGCAGCCGGGCGATGTTGCGCCCCCTGAACCGGCGATCAAGAAGAACAGCCAAAGCCAGGCCCAGTACGATGGTGATCACCAGCACGAGACCGACCATCAGCAGTGTGTTGAAGATCGCCGGCCAGAAATCGCGATCGGTGTAGAAGAACTCATAATTCGACCAGCCCGCAAAGCCGCCCTGCTCCGGCGAAAGCAATCGATAGTTGATGAAAGAGAAATAGACGGTCATGCCCGCTGGCACGATCATCCAAATAAAAAGTAGAACGATGGACGGCGCTTGAAGCCATCTCGATAGCGTTTGATTCATCGAAGACCCCATGCCCTGCTGTCCCGCTCTGATCGCGACGGCAAGCATTCAGAAAGTGCTCCGCAAGGCCACCTTGGGAGGCGGTGGCCCTGCGGAGCGATGAGGCGGTCAGTAGTACCCAGCTCTGCGCATCTCCCGATCCGCAATTTCCTGAGAATTGGCCAAAGCCTCATCAACTGTCAGCTCACCGGAGAGAGCGGCAGTCATTTGCTGACCGACGGCATTTCCGATGGCCTGAAACTCGGGAATGGCGGCGAACTGGACCCCGACGTAAGGCTTGTTCGGGCCAATCTCCGGGCGGGCGGTCAGGATTGCCTCGAGCTCGGCATCGGCAAAGCTCGTCGCCTCCATGAATTCGGGAATGTCGTAGGTGGACTCCCGGCTACCGGTCGGCACCTGGGCCCAGCCTTCCGTCTCCCCCACAAGGCGAATGTAATCCTTCGAGGTCAGCCATTCGATGAACGTCGTTGCGTCCTCGGCACTGTCGGTACCGGCGGGCACGGCAAGGGCCCAGGCCCAGAGCCAGTTCGATCCGTTCTCGGTGCCGCCGTTAGGCGCCTGGGCGAAACCGACCTTGCCTGCAACCCTGGATTCCGTCGGATCGGTCATGAGAGACGCGCCAATCGTGGCGTCGATCCAGATCCCGCAGCGCCCCTCGTTCATGAGAGCCAGGCTCTCTCCGAACGAATTGGACTCCGCGCCCGGAGGGCCCGACTCGTTCATCATGTCGACGTAGATCTGGACCGCATCCCGCCATGGCTGCGTTTCGAATGCGGGCGTCCAGTCGTCGTTGAAGTAGCTGCCTCCGAACGAGTTCGCCATGGTGCCGATGAGGGCCATGTTCTCGCCCCAGCCGGGCTTGCCGCGCAGGCAGATGCCATAGAACCCGGCCTCCCGATCCGTGATCGCGGCGGCAATCTCGCGGATTTCCTGCCAGCTGGCATGGTCGTCGATCCCGTCGTAACCGGCAGCTTCGACAAGCTCACGGTTATACATGACCATCGAGCTTTCGCCGTAGAACGGCGCTGCGTACAGCTGGCCATCGTAGCTGAGTCCGGCGCGGATAGGCTCATAGATGTCATCGACGTCATAGGCGTCATCGAAGTCCAGCGGCAGAAGCCACCCCCGCTCGGCCCAGATCGGCGCCTCGTACATGCCGATCGTCATGACATCGAACTGACCACCATCGGTGGCAATGTCGGCCGTGATCCTCTGGCGAAGCGTCCCCTCGTCGAGCGTCACCCAATTGACCTTGATGTCGGGATGGGCAGCCTCGAACTCGGCAGTCAGCCTCTGCGCGGTGACCATGTGGCCGACATTGATCGTGGCCACCGTGATTTCGTCAGCCGAGGCTGCCGCGCCTAAGCCAGCCGCAATCGCGGCCGTCCCCAGCAACAGGTTCGATATTCTCATGCGTCTTCTCCTCCAATCTCGACGGACCCACGCCCGCCTGCCTCCTCCGGCTTTGATCAGCATCATAGATCATACGTATGATGTAAATAGAAATATGGTGCGTGGGATTTGTCTGGTCGCCGAAGGCGATCCTAAGACGAGCAGCAGCGCGGGGCAGCCCTACAGGTCGCGGGGCAAAAATGGCGAAGCGGATCTGGAGCCCCGCCACTGGCACCGCATGTGCACCGACGAGCAAATTATAGCGGCCGGCTCGATCACGTCCCCGGCCCGAGTGAGCTCAACGTGTCCTCGAGCCACTCATTTTCAGAATTGAGGCAACCTTGGGTGCGAGGGCCCTGCCGAGAGCGCGCTGCCCCTCGACGTCCAGATGGATCCCGTCCGTCCCCACGCTCGCGACGGAGTTGCAGTCGAAATGAAAGCACCCGGTTCGATCCGCGATCTGCTGCAGATAGTCAGCATGACCCCTGCACCGCTCCCAGCCGTTGCCGTAAAACGCCGGCTCCGCCTCGCGGGTCAGTGAGGGCGGGGTAACGATAAGGATTTCCGGACGATGATCCGCCAGGGCATAGTAGCCGTGGACCAGTTGCACGAGCGTCAGCACCCCACGGGCCGAAGTGAATGCAGACGCCCGGAACTGATCCTTGAAGTCGTTGGTGCCCAGCATGATGATCAGAAGATCGAGCGGTGCATGGGTTTCGATCGAAGCCACGATCAATCTCGAACCGTTCTTGTGCTCCCCCTCGACGGGGTCGTCGAACACGGTCGTGCGAGCGCTTAGGCCGTCTTCGATCACGTCGATGTCCATCCCCACCTCGGCAGCCATGACCTGCGGCCAGCGAGACTCCTTTGGCATCCTGACGGGGACAGACGCTGAATTCTTGTAGGGAGGGCAGCCCCAGGTGATGGAATCCCCGAAACAAACGACAGTTGGCATCGACCTGGCAGCCCGGCTATTTACACATCAAGGGACCAGAATATATATGATCTAACCCGGACTCAACGATAACTGACCATCGTATGACGATCTACCGCCGCCCCGATCCCATCCCCCTGCCCCAGTTGGTGGAGACGCCCTCGAGCGGGCTGAAACCCGTTCGTATGCCGTCGGACGATCTGAGTGCTCTGGCAGCTCGCCGGATCTTCATGGCGATCATCGGTGGGGCCTGGTCGGAGGCTGACTACCTCCCGAAAGAGGACAAGCTGGGCGAGGAACTGGGCGTTAGCAGAACGGTGGTGCGCGAGGCGATCAAGACCCTCTCGGCCAAATCAATCGTGGAGCCACGCCGACGTCGAGGCACGGCGATACTCGACCCGACACTCTGGAACATGGTCGACAGCGACGTCATCAGCTGGATGAGCAACGGGGATCGCTCAAGTGATGTGGGAGATCAACTGATCGAGGTTCTGGCCCTGACCCAGCCGCAGGTGGCCGGGAAGGTTGCGGAGCTAAATCTGGCGGATGCCGATCTCAAGGCTCTGGCCGGTCGGATCAAGTCGGCCGATCCTGATGATCTCCCCGACGCCGTCCTTGATTTTCACCTTCATCTTGCTGCGCTTGCGGGGAACTCGTTCCTTTTCTGCCTTGCGCAGAGATCGATCGAAGGTTTGCGTACCCACCATCGCGAGCAGCTGGTCCGTCATCTACAACGAACGACGCCTGATCAATATATTGAAGCTATCGAGGCAATCGTCGATCTGGACCCGCGAGCCGCGCAAAGAGCGGTTTTTGCGCTGTTCGATCATCGTATGGCTCGCCAGCATCACATGTCTGATCAGCACTGACGAGATCCGAAGCTTCGTGCCCGGGAGGGCAAAGCCTAGTTCAATCAACCCTTTGATGAACGACGACCGACATGTGCGGATTGGAGACGGTGCGGACTGAGCACGGTCTCTTCAAATTTCAAGCCAAAATGGGAGCGTTTGTCAGCCATCCCACAATCGTCGGCACACGGCGTCAATCGCAGCATGAAGGGCGAGTGTCAGGACGGCCAGGACGATCAGCGCGGCGAACATCAGGTCGATCTTCGCGCGTCCGTTCGCCAGCAGCATCAGGTAGCCCAGCCCCTGCGACGCTCCGACCCATTCGCCTATGATCGCGCCGATCGGGGCGTAGACGGCGGCGAGGCGCAACCCCGAGGCGAAGCCCGGCATCGCGGCTGGCACACGGAGCCGCCAGAGGACGCGGCCAGGCGTGGCGTTCATGACGCGAGCAAGCTCCAGCCAGCCGGGCGGCGTCCGCATCAGGGCGTCGAAGAAGGCCGAGGTGACCGGGAAATAGATGATCAGCAACGCCATCGCGACCTTTGACCAAAGCCCGTAGCCCAGCCACAGCGTCAGGATCGGGGCCAGGGCGAAGACCGGGATCGCCTGGCTGAAGACGAGCATCGGGCGCAGCAAGGACCGCGCGATCGGCGAGGCGGCCAGCGCGATGGCCGAGGCGAAGCCCAGGCCGGCCCCAAGGCCGAGGCCGAGCAGGACTTCTACAGCCGTCACGACCGCGTGCTCGGCAATCAGCGCACGGCTGGTCCAGAGCGTCGCGAAGACAGAGAGTGGACCGGGCAGGATGAAGCGTGGAAGCTCGCCCAATGTGACGACCGCCTGCCAGATCGCCAGACCCAGAAGCGTTGCGGCGGCGATGCGAAAGGACCGCGTCATGCGGGCTCCATGAGCATGCGCAGCAGGCGTCCCTGGAAGTCGAGCGTATCGGGCGCATCGTAGCGGCGCGGTATCGGGCCGGGGGGCGGGGTTACCGAGGTGAGCCCGCCCTCCCTCATCAGAAGGACATGGTGCCCGAGCCGTGCGGCCTCGGCGGTGTCGTGGGTGACATGCAGCACGGTGCGCCCGGCCAGCAGCTCCGCCGCGAGATCCTGCATCAGCGCCCGCGATCGCGCGTCGAGGGCCGAGAAGGGCTCGTCCAGCAGCACGACCGGCCTGTCCTCCATCAGCGTGCGGGCCAGCGCCACCCGCTGCCTCTGTCCGCCTGACAGCGCGGTCGGCCACTTGGCGGCATGGCCGGAAAGCCCGACGCGCTCCAGCACCTCCAGCGCCCGGTCCCTCTGTTCCTTCCGGCCCCGCAGGCGGGCGCCCAGGGTGACATTGGCGGTCACGTTCAGCCAGGGCATCAACAGGTCGGTCTGCCCCATCAGCGCCACACGCCCGGACAGCGTTTCGCCGTCGCCCGCAACCGCCTCACCCGCGAAGAGGACCTCGTCGCGGAGCCCAGCGAGCAGACGGAGCACGGTCGACTTGCCCACGCCCGAGGGCCCGAGCAGGCAGGTCCATTCCCCGGCCGGGGCCTCGAGCGCGAGCGGTCCGAAGATCCTCCCTCCCCCGATCGTCGCGCTCCCGGCCAGGCGTAGCGCGGGCGGGCGGTTCATGCCGTCAGACCCATGCCCCAGAAGTCGACCTCGAGCCGGGTCGCCATCTCGAAACGAGCGCACAGGCGGGGCCAGCGGGGAGAGCTCTCGGGCGCCTCTCCGAGGCGTCGTGCGGTCGCCGCGTCGATCAGGGAGCCGACCTCACGACAGGTGCGCTGATAGTCTGCACCGGCATAGGTCGCGATCCAGTCGGCATAGGGTGTGTCGCCCGCCTCGGCTGCCAGCCGTGTTCCGATCCCGCCGTAGCCGAGCACGCAAGGGGCGAGCGCCGCCATCAGGTCGAGAAGATCACCGGAATGCCCGGCATCCAGCACGTAGCGCGTATAGGCCAGGTTCTGCGGCGCTTCGCGGGCGGCAAACAGCTGCTCCTCCGGGATGCCTTCTGCCGCGCAGGTCTCGATGTGCAGGCGCAACTCCTCATCCAGCAGCGCGTGGACCGTGGCGGCGCAGGCACGCATCTCCTCGGGCGTTTCGGCCTTGGTCACGGCCAGGGCCCAGGCGCGGGAGAAGTGGATGAGGAAGACGTAGTCCTGCACCAGGTAGCGCAGGAACGCCTCGCGCGGCAGCGTGCCGTCACCCAATCCCTCTACGAAGGGATGGCGGGTGTATTCGGTCCACGTCCGCCCCGCAGCCGCCTGCCACATGGGAAAGATCGCCCCGTAACTCATTGCGCGCCCAGATCGACCGCGAGCTCCGAGACGGGCCGCGTCCCTTCGAGCAGACCGGCCTCGGCGAGAAAGCTTTCGAAACGCTCGTAGCGGCCTGCATCCAGCGCTTCCGGGCGGAGGGCGAAGCGCGGGAGGGTGTCTGCCCAGGCGCGCTCGTTCAATTCGTCCTGCAATTCCGCCGAGGTCGAGGAGAAGACCTCCCAGCTTTCCTGCGGATGGTTGATGATGAACTGCGTCGCTTTCTCGGTCGCGGCGAGAAACCGGCGGGTCATCTCCGCGTCCATCGTTTCGGGGTTGGCGATATAGATCAGCTCATCATAGGTCGGCACGCCCTCGGCCTCGGGGTAGAAGCACCGGCCGGACACGCCCTCGATATCCATCTGGTTGAGCTCGAAATTGCGGAACGCGCCGATCACCGCATCGACCTGGCCCGACATCAGCGCGGGCGAGAGCGACCAGTTGACGTTGATCAGGTCGATATCTGCGGTTTCGAGGCCCGCCTGCCCGAGCATCGCCGACAGCAGCGCCTCCTCGAAACCGGAGACGGAGAAGCCGACCTTGCGGCCTTCCAGATCAGCGATGTCCTCGATCGGGCCGTCCGCCAGCACCAGCAGACAATTGAGCGGCGTCGCAACCAGCGTGCCCACCCGGATCAGCGGCATGCCCTCGGCCACCTGAAGATGCAGCTGCGGCTGATAGGAAATCGCAAGATCGGCGGCACCGGCGGCGACCATCTTGGGCGGATCGACGGGGTTGGCGGGGGCGATGATCTCGACCTCCAGATCGACCTCGGCAAAGTAGCCCTGTTCCTGGGCGACGATGATCGGCCCGTGATCGGGGTTCACGAACCAGTCGAGCATCACGCTCATCTGGTCCTGCGCGACTGCGGGCGGGGCAGCGAGAAGAAAGAGAGCGGTCAGGGAGGTTTTCATGAAGTCTCTCCGGTTTGGTCGCCGAGGGCGACGAGGTAGATGTCTCCGTCCCAGACGGAGGCGAGCCGTTCGGCGGCCGTCCAGGCCCGCAGGCCCGACCGGCAGCAGAGCACGGCGCGTTGGCCGTGGGCGGGCACCGGTCCGTCCGGCCCCAGTGCCGTGGCGGTCAGGCGGCGGGCGGCGGGACGGACCAGCGGGGCCTCGTCTTCGCCGCGCAGGTCGATGAGGAAATCGCTGTCTGCAATCTCGGTCGGGGCGAGGAAGCGGGGATGCCGATCGGGCTCGGGCGCACCGAGGAAGCGGAAGCCGCCGAACCGGAAGGATCTCGCATCGAAGGTGACAAGCTGTCCCAGTGGTGAGGGGTCGATCCGCGCCAGAAGCGCGACCGCCATCTGCGCCTGAAGAGCGCCGATCACCCCCACGACCGGCCCCAGAACGCCGTCCTCGGTGCAAGAGCCGAGGCGGTGGGGCAGATCCGGGAAGACCGCCCTCAGGCTGGGAGCCTCGCCGCAGAACGCGCCGGCGTAGCCCTCCAGCCCGATCACCGAAGCGCTGACCAGCGGCAGCCCGGCGGCGATGCACGTATCCGACAGGACGTAGCTTGCCGCGAAGCTGTCGGCACAGTCGAGAACCAGATCGACATCGGCTGAGAGCGCGGCGGCATTGGACGGGTCCAGGGCCGCTACGACGGGCTCGACGTCAGGATCCGGGTTGAGCGCGGTGACGGCCGCTGCCGCCGCCTGGGCCTTGGGTCGGCCGATATCGGTTTCCCTGAACAGGGTCTGGCGATGCAGGTTGGTCTCCTCCACCCGGTCTGGATCGGCCAGCCGGATGTGCCCGACGCCGGAGCCGCCGAGATATTGCAGCACCGGCGCGGCAAGCCCTCCGGCCCCGACGACCAGCACTCGCGCGTGCCGCAATCGCTCGTGACCCGCTAGCCCGAGGCCCGGAACCGCGATCTGCCGGGCATAGCGGCTCATCGCGTTGCCTCGATCCAGTGGCGCAGACGGCCCTCGGGATCGTCGTTCAGTGTGATGTCCGTGACCGCCGAGACGATGTCGGCACCGGCCGCGAAGGCGCCTTCTGCGCGTTCGACGGTCATTCCCCCGATGGCCACGAGAGGCAGCTCACCGATCAGGCGCTTCCATTCGGTGACCCGTTCCAACCCCTGCCGCTCCCATTTCATCTTCTTGAGGATGGTCGGGTAGACCGGCCCCAGCGCGACATAGTCGGGCGCCAGCGACAGGGCACGGTCGAGTTCGGCATGATCGTGGGTGCTGATGCCCAGTTTCAGCCCGGCGCGGCGGATGGCGGGCAGATCGGCGGTGTCGAGGTCTTCCTGCCCCAGGTGAACCCAGTCGCAGCTCTCGTCGATCGCGATCCGCCAATGATCGTTGACCACGAGCACGGCGCCGTGCGCCCGGCAGAGCGCCCGCGCATGTCTGACGAGCGTTCGCAACTCCGCGTCGCCCAAGTCCTTTGCGCGCAGCTGCACCAGCTTCACGCCGAGCGGCAACATGCGCTCCAGCCAGTCCGCGCTGTCGAAGATCGGATAGAAGCGGTCGAGGGTCATTCGAGGAACGCCTTTCCGATCAGCGGCGTCGAGGGGGCCGCCATGTCGCGCGGCTCCATCGGGTCGGCCTCGAAGGCGAGCCGTCCGGCCTCGACCGCGCCGGCGAACCCTTCGGCCATCGCGGCGGGATCGCCGGCCTTTGCGACGGCGGTGTTCAGCAGCACCGCGTCGAACCCCATCTCCATCGCCATCGCCGCCTGGCTGGGCAGGCCGAGCCCGGCATCCACGACCATCGGCACCTCGGGGAACTGCGCCCTGAGCGTGCGGAGGCCGTAGATATTGGTCAGCCCCAGCCCTGTGCCGATCGGCGCGCCCCAAGGCATCAGCACTTCGCATCCGGCGCCCAGCAGACGCCCTGCAAGCACCACGTCCTCGGTCGTGTAGGGAAAGACCTTGAACCCCTCGTCGGTCAGGATGCGGGCGGCCTCCACCAGTCCGAACGGGTCGGGCTGAAGCGTGTCGGCATGACCGATGACCTCCAGCTTGATCCAGGGCGTGTCGAAGAGCTCGCGCGCCATCTGCGCGGTCGTCACAGCCTCGCGCACGGAATGGCAGCCCGCCGTGTTGGGTAGGAGCGCGACATCGAGGTCGCGCACCAGATCCCAAAACGCCGCGCCCGCGCGCTCGTTGCCTGCCTCGCGGCGCACTGACACGGTCGCGATGCCCGCGCCGGAGCGGCGGAAGGCTTCGGTCAGCACGCTGGGCGAGGGATATTGCGCGGTGCCCAGCATCAGGCGCGATGCGATCTCGGAGCCGTAAAGCTGCATCTCAGCCTCCCTGCCGGGGCGTGACGATCTCGACCCGATCGCCGGGAGCCAGCGTCACCTGCCCGCGCTGTGCGGCCGGGACGAAGTCCTCGTTGACGGCGGTGGCGACCTTGGCGTCGCCGAAGCCGAGTTCCTCCAGAACCGCGGAGAGCGTGTCCGCCCGCACGTCGGTCGGGCTGCCGTTAATCATGATCTTCATGCCAGAACTCCGGTTTTATGCCGTCACAAGCCGCCGCCACCGCCATCCGCGCCAGGGCGGGCGCCAGCAGGAAGCCGTGACGGAACAGGCCGTTTACGTGGATCGTTTCGCCCCGCTTGACGAGGCGAGGCAGGTTGTCGGGGAAGGCAGGCCGCGCGTCGGCCCCGATCTCGACCAGCTCCGCTTCGCCGAAGGCCGGGTGCAGGGCATAGGCCGCCGACAGCAGTTCGAGGGCGGACCGTACGCTACGCCGCCGGTCGTCGCTTTCGATCTGAGTGGCGCCCAGCATGAAGAGCCCGTCCGCGCGCGGCACGACGTAGAGCGGGTAGCGCGGATGCAGCAGCCGGATCGGTCGGGTCAGCCGGATATCGGCGCTGCGCAGCACCGCCATCTCGCCCTTCACCCCGCGCAGGTCGGGCAGCGCGTCCCGCGCCGCCAGCCCGCGACACTCGAAGGTCAGCCCTGCGGGGCGACCGGGCTCGGCCATGAAGCGGACGCCGGCCTGCTCCAGCCGGTCGCGAAGATGGATCAACGCGGCACGCGGGTCGAGATGCGCCTCGCCGGTGACATGCAGGGCCCGGTCGAAGCGGCCCTCCAGATCCGGCTCCATCGCGGCCAGCGCTGCCGGATCGAGCATCTCGTGCCCCGTCACGCGCCGCGCGAAGCGGTCCAGTTCGCGCCGGTCCCGCCCGAGGGCCAGCACCAGCGTTCCCTGCCGGTGCACGGTCACGCCCTGCCGCTCCCACCAATCGGCCGCCTCCTGGCCCAGCCGGACGACGGGTTCCTCGGCCGTCTCGCCTTCGCAGAAAGGGGCGAGCATCCCGCCGGCCCACCAGGAACAGCCATGCGGCCCGGGGCGGGGCGACGGATCGAAGACCGTCACCTCACAGCCGCGCGCGACCAGCTCCGTCGCCACGCAGAGTCCCGCGACGCCGCCACCGATGACCCGGGCCTGCGTCACGTCCAGACCTCGTGGAAATGATGGACTGGACCGTGGCCGCTGCCGATGTCCAGCCGGTCTGCCGCCCGGATCGCCCCATGCAGCCAGGCCTGTGCCCGCTGCACGGCCGCCGCGACGCCCGCCCCTTTCGCAAGCTCGGCCGCGATGGCGGAGGACAGCGTGCATCCCGTCCCGTGCGTGTTACGTGTGGCGAGCCGCGGCTGCTCCATCGCGATGACACCGGACGCCGTCACCAGCCGATCGATGCAGGTCGGCCCGTCGGCATGACCGCCCTTCATCACGACAGCTTGCGCCCCGAGGTCGAGCAGGGCCAGCCCCTGCCCCACCGTTTCATCAGCGCCCCGCGCGGGGGCGCGCCCGAGGAGGCGCGCTGCTTCCGGCAGGTTCGGCGTCAGGACATGCGCGCGCGGGATCAGCATCTCGATCAGCGCCGCTTCCGCGTCTTCCGACAGAAGCGCATCTCCCGACTTCGCCACCATGACGGGATCGAGCACGACGGGTCCGTCATAATCCGCGATCGCCGCAGCGACGGCGGCGACGATCTCCGGCGATGCGAGCATCCCGATCTTGATCGCGGCCGGCGGAATATCATCCAGAACGGCGGCGATTTGGGCGGACACTGTCGCGGGCGAGACAGGCTCGACGGCGAAAACGCCTCGGGTGTTCTGTGCCGTGATCGCGGTGATGGCGCTCGTCCCGTAAACCCCGAGTGCGGAAAACGCCTTCAGATCGGCCTGAATGCCCGCGCCTCCGCCACTGTCGGAGCCTGCTATCGTCATTGCGGATGCGTGCGGCATCGACGTTTCCTCCACCGGACATAGGGGATGGAGGTCGACAGCCCGCGGCTATTATGCCGCGTCAGATCTTGCTCCGTTCCCTACGCCGGTATTGTCCGGATCAGGTTCGATGGGTTGGCTCGCGCCTCTCAGCCCTGAATAGGGCACCCCAACGGAATTGAAGAAAGGATAGCCGCCAGCCGACCGACTATCAACCTGTAAGGACTGAGCGGGTGCAGCGAACGGTGGCAAAGCCCTGTGCAGGATTTCCCGAGCGCCCTCTTTTATCGACTGGCCGCGCTCGCCAGCGACGAATACGTCTTTATTGCATCGATGTGAAAGTCATAGCGAGTGACCTCAGACCCGATGTCCGGCTCTGATCCCCATGGCGGGCTGGCTACGCCACCGGAAATATGCAGGTCGATCGGAACGCTGTATCCGATCGACCCATTCAATCTGACATCGTGTAGTCTCGACGCCAGGGTTCCAACTATTCGCGCGCATCCGCGAGATCAGGAAACAGCGAGCATTCAGATTTTCCGACCGAAGCTTGCCGTTGAAGCTCTCGATTCCGTCCGTAGTCTCAGCGAATTTGCTCCGCTGAGAAGCCCGCAAGCCTGGAATAGCCGTTCACGATGGCATCGCGTTCCTTGAACGGAAGAACCGTTTCCAGATCGTCGAATTGTTGCCCCGGCAGCTCGGCGATACGAGATTCCACCTCGTCGATGACACGTTCCGGTCCGCCGGTGCGGTTGCCCGCGACAACGTCGTTCACCGGCCCGAGCCGCTCGGCCTCGTAAGCCTGCAGGATCGCAGCCGGATCGCCCCCCTCGCCGCAGAGCCGCCCGAGCGTACGCGCGTCGAGGATTGCCTGCGCCGAGCCATTCGCCCCGAATGGATACATCGGGTGCGCGGCATCTCCGAGCAGAGTTACGCGGCCGCGGGTCCAGGTCTCGAGGGGGTCCCGGTCGCACATCGGGAAATCCCAGAAAACCGGCGTCGCATCCACCATCGCGCGGATGTCGGTCTCGGGTACGGTGAAATCCTTGAGGATCGGGTGCAGCACCTCGGCCTGCGCCTCGCGGTTCCAGTCCTCGCGGCCGGGCGCCGGCGCCCCCGGCGCAGCCTGGCGTACCACGCAGGCCCAGTTCATCAATTGCGTTTCGGGTGTCTTGCCGGGACCGATCGGATAGAAGATGAACTTCCGGCTGATCCCGCCCGAATTGATGATCGTGTGCCCGTCGAGAACTTTGGGCCAGTCGAGCGACCCGCGCCAAAGCATCAGGCCGGACCAGCGCGGCGCGCCTTCGTCCGGATTGAGGTGCCGGCGCACGGCGGAGTGGATCCCGTCGGCCCCGATCAGCATGTCGCCCTCGGCCGTGAACGTGCTGCCGTCCTTGCGGCGCAGGGTCACGCGGACGCCCTCCCCGGTCTCCTCCACGTCCTGGAACCCCGCGTCGAGGGTCAGCGCCCCCTCGGGCAGGCGCTCTGCCACGGCATCCAGCAGCACCTGGTGGATATCGGCCCGGTGCGCCGTGATTTGCGGCACATCATATCCGGCAGCAAGGCCGCGCGGGGCATCCCAGACCTCCTGCCCGCCGCGGGTCCGGAAGATCATCCGGTCGGTGCGCACGCCAAGTGCGTCGAGGCGGTCCATGAGCCCCAGCTCGTTCATGGCGCTGATCGCGTGCGGAAGCATGGTGATGCCCACGCCCAGCTGCAAAATCTCGGGCACCTTCTCGAAGACCTGGCAGGACACGCCGTGCTTGTGGAGATACAGGGCTGCCGTCAGCCCCCCGATGCCGCCGCCGGCAATGATAACGTTCATCGCTCAGCCCTCCGCCCGGCGCTTGGCGATCCGCGCGGCAAGTTCCTCGGTATCGAGTTCCGGCATCAGCATGACATTCTCCTGCTCGCGCGGGTCATTGCGCGCGGTCAGCGCAGTCGCCGGCTCGGTCTTGGACAGGTTGAAGGCGACGTGCGGCACCTCCGCCGGGATGAAGCAGAAGCTTCCGGGCTCCATCAGGCTCTCGGTTTCGAGGTTCGGCCCGTGCAGCAGCACGATCTTGCCCGCCATCGTGTAGATCGCGGTCTCGTAATCCTTGTGGCGATGCGACTTGGCGCGCCCGCCGGGCCCGAAAGCCGTCACGTTCAGCGACAGGTGCTTCGCACCGGTCGTATTTTCGGAAACGCCGAAAAACTGCGGCATGCCCTGCTTGGCGTCGGTGGTGTTTTCGGGGGTGAAGACCTTCACCTCGGTGCCGTCTGGGGTACTCATGGCTCAATCCTTTCCTTGTCGGGTCAGTCGGTCTTGGGCAAGGGCGCCCTGTTCCATTGCAGCACGCGGTAGTCCGGCCTCAGCCCTGCCTTGCAATAAGGGTCTCCGTCGGCGAGGGCCTGAGCCTCGTCCAGGCTCTCGGCCTCGATGATCCAGAGCGAACCGCAGAAGGGCGCCTCGGGCCCGTCCCGCAATCCGCCAGCATCGGTGATCCGATCCCCGCAGGCGGCGAGATAGTCGAAGTGTTCCCGTGTCAGATCAGCGTCGATCTGCGCCGGCTGAACATCGTCGAAGAAGAGGGCAATGAAGCGCATTGGGGCTCCTTTCGTCAGGGATACGCAGGAATGGCTGTCACATCCCGAGGTAGGCGCGGCGCACGTCGGGCGAGTCGAGCAACTCGGCCCCCGACCCCGACAGGGCGACGCGTCCGTTTTCCAGCAGGTAGGCCCGATCGGCGAGCTCGAGTGCGACCTTGGCATTCTGTTCGGCGAGGAGGATCGTGAAGCCGGTGGCGCGAAGCTCCTCGATCGTCTCGAAAACCTGTTTCACCATGACTGGTGCAAGCCCGAGCGTAGGTTCGTCCATCAGGATCAGGCGCGGCCGCGCCATGAGCCCGCGCCCGAGGGCGAGCATCTGCTGTTCGCCGCCGGACATCAGCCCGGCCTGCTGGCCCCGCCGTTCTTCCAATCGGGGAAAGCGGCGGAACACCTCGGCCAGCATCTCGGAGTGACCCGCCCGCGCGGCAGGCGCGATCGCGCCGAGGCGCAGGTTTTGTTCGACCGTCATACCGGGGAAAACCAGGCGGCCTTCCGGGATCAGGCAGAGGCCAGCATCCACGCGGTCGTGGCTGGCCGCCTGCGTGATGTCCCGCCCCTCGAAGCTGATCTCGCCCGCCGCCGGGGCCACGAGACCGGCAATGGACTTCATGATCGTGGTCTTGCCCGCACCATTGGCCCCGATCAGGGTGGTCACGCTACCCGGCTCCACGTCGAAGTCCACGTCGAACAGCACCTGCACCGGCCCGTAGGCGGCGCGCAGGCCTGAGACGGAAAGCATTGGAGTTGTCATCCGAAGTACACCTCCGCGACGCGTTTGTGGTTACCGATCTCCTCGGGCGTGCCGAATGCGATACGCTCACCGTGATCGAGCACGAGGATCCGATCAGAGAGTGTCATCAGCGCGCCGATCACGTGCTCGACGATCACGAAGGTCAGGCCATGTTCGCCGCGGAGCCGCTCAAGTGTGGCGAGCATCGCGCTGACCTCGGTCGGGTTCAGACCCGCCATGACCTCGTCCAGCATTATAAGCTCTGCCCCCGTGGCGAGCGCCCGGGCGATCTCCAGCCGCTTCTGACCCGAAAGGGTGAGCTGCGCCGCATCGAGGTGGCGTCGGTCAGCCAAATCGACAGCCTGCAGCGCCTCGTCCACCACCGCGGCGATCTCGGAGGCGGAGAGCTTGCGCCCGCTTCCGTAGAGGGCCGCGACGCGAAGGTTCTCAGCCACGGTGAGACCCGCGAAGGGTCGCACGATCTGAAACGTTCGGCAGAGTCCGAGGCGGCAGATCCGACTGGGCGAAAGCCCCGTCAGCCGCGTGCCGTCGAAGACAACCTCGCCCGCCGAAGGCGCTACGTGCCCTGCAATCACGCTGAACAGCGTCGTCTTGCCCGCTCCATTGGCCCCCATGAGGCCGAAGATCTCGCCCTTCTCGACCTGAAGACTGACGTCGTTGAGCGCCATCAATCCGCCGAAGCGTTTGCTCACGCCCTTGATGTCGAGGAATGCCATCAGGCTGCCCTCCCGATGCGTCCGAGAAGGCCGGAGAGCCCTTTGGGAACAAAGAGGATGAAGCCGATCAGCGTCAGGCCGAGCACGATCATGTAAAGTTGCGGCAGGCTGGACCACAGAAGCTCCGAGAGCAGTGCGAAGCCCACGGCCCCCAGGATTGGCCCGCGCACGGTCTCGGTCCCGCCGACGAGCGCCATGGTGACGATCGTGAACGAAATGACCGGATCGAATGCCTGCGCCGGCTCGAAGTAGCTGGTGCGCAGCAGGGCAAGGCCACCGACGGCTCCGGGAATGATGGCGGACGCGATAAAGGCCAGCAGCTTGAGCCGCGTGACGGGAACGCCCACTGTCTCTGCCGCGACCTCGTCTTCGCGAATGGCGGCCAATCCGGCCCCGAAGCGCGAGTGCCTGATGGCATAGGCGCCCAGGGTGGCCAGCACCGCAAGCCCCACCATCCACCACAGCAACACCTCGGTTGAGGGCACGTCAAAGATCATCCGACCGAAGCTGCCCAGTGCAGATTCGATGCGCATGACCACGTGGCGAACGAGCTCCGACAACCCGTAGGTCAGGATGACGAAGTATGGACCACGCACCCTCAGCACCGGCATCCCGACCAGCGCCGCGAAGAGCCCAGCGGACCCGGCCGCCGCGAGCAGCGCCAGTTCGAAGGGGAGCGTGCCGGTCAGCAGTACGCAGACATAGGCGCCGATCCCGTAGAAGACCGCATGGCCGAGCGAAAGGTACCCGGTCGTCGCCGAGAGCATCGACCAGCTCTGCGCCAGGGCGATCCACATCGCCACCTGGAAGACCACCCCCATCATGTAGGGGCTGCCGATGAAGGGGACGGCCACGCCGAAAACGGCGAGAGCGAGACCGAGGATCATGCCGGCGCCCCTCATGACCGCACCGCCTTGGTGAAGATGCCTTCGGGACGCACCAGGAGAACGCCGACGAAAAGCCCGTAGATCAGGATCGAGCGATAGCCGGGCGAGGTGAGCGCGATGCCATAGGTCTCAACCAGCCCAAGACAGAAGCCGGCAAGCACCCCTGCCCCGATATTTCCAAGGCCTCCGATAATGATCACCACGAAGGCCACGATGGTGAAGGGGAAGCCCATGAATGGAGTGATCTGCTCGGTCATGCTGACCAGCACCCCCGCCACGCCGGCAACGGCGAACCCGCCGCAGATCGTCAGCAGTTGCACCCTGTTCAGGTTCACTCCGACAACCTGCGCCGCCTCGCGCCGCTGGATCACCGCACGCAGGCCCCATCCGAAGAGGTGAAAGCGCAGGAAGAGCAAGGCGCCGAAGCAGACCGACGCTGCCACGCCGAGCGACAGCAGGCGGTTGCCGGTCATGCTGATCCCCTGCCACGTGATGACGGTGTCGAGGTACTGATAGCCTCGCGATGTCGAGGTGAAGGCGAGCGCCGCGAGATTCTGCAGGATCACCGATATGCCGTAGAAAAGGATCAGCGAATTCGCCTCGACCCGCTTTGCAAGCTCGGGTTTGGCCAGCATCCGCCGGAACAGACCTGCATAGACGGCCCATCCCAGCAGGGCACAGAGCGCGGCCGCGATGAAGAGCGAGAGTATCGGCGGGATGGCGAAGAGCGAGATCATCCAGAAAGCCGTGTAGGCCCCGATCATCACCAGATCACCGTGCGCGATATTGAGCAGCCGCAGCGTGCCATAGACGAGGTTCAGCCCGAGCGCGACAAGCGCGTAGAGCGATCCCGAAACGAGTGCGGCGAAGAGCAGTTGTCCTGACAATAGTGTATCCACGACGGTCCTGTTCCCGTAGCTGAGACCCGGGGTGTCACGCGGGGGACGCCCGCGCGGGTCGGATGGGTCCGGAGGGTGCCCCGTCCGCAAAGAACGGGGCCCCGCGGTTTACCAGCCTTGCTTTGGCGCGAAGTCGGCGGTCGCGACGGACTCGGGCCAGACCAGTTCGATCTTTCCGTCCTGGATTTGGACGAAGCCCGTCGGGGTCACTACGTTCTGGACGCCTTCGAAGCGGACCTCGCCGTTGATCGTGTCGAAGGTCCCGCTGGCGATCTCGTCGCGCAGGGCCTCGGGCTCGAGGCCTGCCTCGGCCACCGCCTGCTGAAGGATCTCCAGAGACATGTAGGCCAGCGCGGAGTCGAGAGCGTCAGGTTCCTCGCCGAACTCCTCGACATAGGCATCGAAGAACGCCTGCCCCCTCGGCCAGTCTTCGGCTTCGGGCGACCAGTGCGCGGAGGAGACCATGCCATTCACGGCACTCCCGTTCGCCTTGCGGTACGCGTCGATGGTCGGGCCGATCAGCGACATCACGAAAGACGCCTCGATCCCCAGTTCCTTCGCCTGCCCCGCGAAGAGGAAGGCGTCCGACGGGTAGGTCATCGCGACGACAGCGTCCGGTGCAGCGTCACGCACCTCGACCAGCATCGAGGTCATGTCCTTGATGTCCGGCGGATAGCTTTCATCCACCATCACTTCGATCCCGGCCTCTTCAAGCGCGGGAATGAGGAAGCTGCGGAACTCCTGCGAATATGGCAGTTCATTGGCAAGCAGGGCAGCGCTCTTCACGCCTTCGGCCTGCATCATCTTCGCAAGTTCCGCGCCCATGGCGTCAGGGATCGCCGAGGTGGGGAACCAGATATAGCCGGGCGCCACGTTCCGCAGCTGCACGGAAGCCGCGGTATTGCCGACCATCGGCATCTTGAAGCGCTGTAGCACCGGCGCAAGGGCGAGGTGCATCGGCGTGCCCCAAGGCGCGGCCAGAAGGTCAACCTCGTCCTGGGTGATCAGCTTCTCGTAAATCCGCACGGTGTTGGCCGGGTTGGACTGATCGTCGTAGCTGACGAACTCCACCGGGCGTTGTTCGCCATCGGGCAGCTCAAGTCCCCCCGCGGCGTTCACCTGCTTCTGCCAAAGCTTGTAGGGGTTTTCCTGCGACGGCGCAGCGGCCGCGTAGATGCCGGTGCGCGCGATGGAATAGCCGATCGTGATCGGCTCCTGTGCGACCGCGGCACCGGTCGCGGTCAAGGCGATAGCCGTCGCGAGCGCGGCAGATGCCAGACTTCTTCGTCCTCTCATCGTCTTCTCTCCTGTTGGGGGGCCTGTTCTGGGCCTTATTGATCTTTGCGATCTTGTTTTTGTTTCTCCGGTCAGTCCTGCGGGCCACCGGGATCGAGCATGCCCGCCAGCACGCGCTCGCCGGTCAGCGGCAAATGCACATGCCGCGCGCCGGTGGCCTTCGCTACGGCGTTTGCGATCGCGCCGGGGGCGGCGTTCAGGCCGATCTCGCCCGCGCCCTTCGCGCCGAAGGGGCCGGTAGGATCGGGGTCCTCGATGATGTAGGTGTGGATCGCGTCGGGGACGTCGCGTGCGGTCGGCACTTTGTAGTCCATCAGCGAAGGGTTCGCGAGCCGCGCCCCGTCCCACACCATCTCTTCGTAAAGGGCATAGCCAAGGCCCTGGACAAAGCCGCCGTGAAGCTGCACCTCGACCAGCCTTGGGTTGATGGCGCGTCCCACGTCCGCGGCGGACCATGCTTCGTGCACCGTTACCTGACCGCTCGTGTCGTCCACATCCACGTCGACGCCGAGCGCGGCGAAGCTGAAGACGCCGATGCGCGGGAACGGAAGGCCGAGGGCGATCGCCCGCTTCGGATCGTGGGTCGGTTCATCGAAGACCAGCGTCTCGCTGCCGACCAGCGGCCCGCCGACCGCCCAGTGGGCACGTCCCGAGATCTGTGCGAAGGTCACGTCGCTGTTCGAGCCACGCTGTCCGATCCGGCCTCCCTCGCGAAGTTCCAGATCATCGACATCGCACTCCAGCATCTCGGCTGCGTGATTCATTGCCTGGTCGACCACCTTCTTGGCCGCCGCCTTCACTGCCCGTCCCGTCGTATAGGTCACGCGGGACGCGGTGGTGCCCCAGTTGTAGGGCGACCCATCAGTATCAGGACTGGCGACCGCCACCGTGTCGAAGGGCAGTTTCAGTTCCTCGGCACAGATCTGGGCCAGCACCGTGTCCGACCCCTGCCCGATATCCGTGGCCCCGGTATTGAGCGAGATCGTCCCGTCCTCGAGCATCTTGACGATCGCGCCGGTCCCCAGAAGTCCGGAGATATGCGCTGTCACGGACAGACCGAAGTTGCGCGGGCTGCCGTCGGCGCGGGACCCTTTTGAGGCCCGCTCGACCGCATCGAGGCAGCGGCCCAGCCCGTTCGAGCCGATGCGCGGCCCGACAAACCACTGATCGCCCTCGCGCAGCATGTTCTTGCGCCTGATTGCGAATGGATCGAGGCCCAGCTTCTCGCCGATCTGATCGATCTGCTGCTCTCCTGCGAACAGCACCTGCGGATTGCCGAAGCCGCGGAACGCACCAAAGCGGAGCTTGTTGGTGTAGACCAGTTTGCCCGAAGCCTTCATGTGCGGGATGCGGTAGGGTCCGCCGCACATCAAGAGGCTGTAGCCCATCACCCCCGGACTGTCGTCGGCGAAGGCGCCGCAATCGACCAGAACCTCGCATTCGCGGGCGACCAGCGTGCCGTCGGATTTTGCCCCGGTCTTCATCCGGACCCGGAAGGGATGGCGCGCGCGAACCATCTCGAAGTCTTCCTCACGCGTCAGGATCAGCTTCACGGGCCGCTTCGCCTTCATGGCGAGCGCCACGGTGATCGGCTGGATATGCGGCTCCATCTTGTTGCCGAAACCGGCCCCGACGCGGGGCGTCATGCTACGCAGCTTGGACATCGGAAGACCAAGGCTCTCGCAGACATTTGCCTGCACCCGGAAGACGGACTGGTTCGCGGACCAGAGTGTGACGCGGCCGTTGGGGTCGACCTCGGCCAGGGCACCGCAGGGCTCCATCGAGACATGCGCCTGCGGCTGGGTGGTGTACTCGTCCTCGACGATCACGTCGCATTCGGCCCAGGCCGCATCGACGTCGCCCTCACTCAGCTCCGTACGGCTGCAAAGGTTACCTTCGGCTCCCGCGTCAAAGACCTTGATGTAGTCCGCAAGCTGCTCGTGCAGGATCGGTGCATCCTCGGCGAGCCCGTCCTCGGGCGACAGCACGGCCGGCAGTTCCTCGTAGTCCACCTTGATCAGACGGCAGGCGTGGCGCGCCTCTTCCTCGGTCCGGGCGGCAACGGCGGCGACGGGCTCACCGACATAGAGCACCTTGCCCTTGGCGATCGCGTGCTCGTCCTTGATGAAGGCGCCCATGCGGCCCTCGCCCACATCGTCGCCTGTTATGATCGCCACGACGCCGGGGGCTTGCATCGCCTCGGAGAGGTCATAGCCGCGGATACGGGCGTGAGCGTGCGGGCTGGCAAGGATCGCGCCGTGCAGCATACCAGGGCGGTAGAGATCGGCGATGTACTCGGCGCGCCCCTGCACCTTCTCGAGGTTGTCGGGCTTGGCGACGGACTTTCCCACCGTACCACCGAGGAAAATCGGTTCCGGTTGATCGAGGCTCATTGTGATAGCTCCTCAGCCGCGCCGCAGACGGCATCCACGATGGTGCGATACCCAGTGCAGCGGCAGATGTTTCCGGAAAGCGCGGTCTTTACCGCCTCGCGGGTCGGGCTCGGATTATCCTCGAGCAATTCACGTGCGGAAATCAGGACACCCCCGGTACAGAAGCCGCACTGAACGCCGCCGCTCTCGACCATGTGGCGCTGGAGCGTCGCCATAATCTGGTCGCCGTCCATGCCTTCCATCGTCTGCACCGAATGGCCCACGCACCGGGCGGTCAAAGTCAGACAGGAGCGGACCGGTTTGCCGTCCACGAGCACGGTACAGGCGCCGCAGACGCCCTGATTGCACCCGCGCTTGGAGCTGAGGATGCGCAGGTCTTCACGCAGGGTCTCGAGAAGAGTCGCCCCGGCGGCTGAGGCCACTTGGACCTCCTCTCCGTTCAGGGTGAGGCTGTGCAGGACTTTCTTCGCCATCATGCCGTCTCCTTCTGAGTGGTGAGTTCGGACAGGACCGATGAAACGAGCCGCGGAATGAGGCGCAGGCGGTACTCGGCGCTGCCGCGCACATCGTCGACGGGGTCGGCGATGGCGACGAGCTTGCCGGCGAACTCCGCGACCGCCGCAGGTTCGCCGAGCTTTCCGCGCAGCGCATCTTCACCGGCGCGGTCGCGTAGCGGGCCCGGCCCGCAGGCGCCAATCGCCACGCGCATGCCCTGCCCGTCAGGGTCGAGCGCCATGGCGCAGGACGCCGTGGCATAGTCGCCCGAAACCCGCGCGATCTTGCGGTAGGTCGACGGCGCCTCGACGGGGGCAGGCAGCGTGATCGCCGTGATGATCTCGCCTTCTGCCAGCGCCGTCTCGTACCAGTCATCAATGTAGTCGTGGATCGAAAGGGAGCGCCGCCCGTCCGCCCCCGCGATTTCAAGCATGGCGTCGCAGCAGGCGAGCGCCGGGAGGTAGTCTGCCGCGGGGTCGGCATTGGCAACCGACCCGCCCATCGTACCCATGTTGCGCACGACGCGGTTGGCGATCATGCCTGCAGCGCGACGCAGGACATAGAGACTGCCGGTGAGTTCGGCGCAGGCCGCAGTCTCACAGTGCCGGGTCATGGCGCCGATCCGGATCTTCCCGTCAGCGGTTCGGTCGATCCCGCGCAGATCGGAAATGCGATCAAGGCTGACCAGATGCGAGGGTTCGACCAGTGCCGCATTGCGCATCGCGATCAGCGTCGCGCCGCCGGATAGCGGCATTGCCTCGCCGTACTCGGCCAGCATGGCAACGGCTTCCTCGATTGTCCCGGGGCTGAGCACCTCGGTCATGCCGTCACCCCCAGTTTTTCGCGGAAGTTCTCGACAAACTGTCCGGCCAACTGGTCAGCCTTCTTGCGGAAGATCCCCAGACCGAACTTTCCGAGCCGCCCGGTAACCGAGACATCGGCCACATAATCCACCCGCGTGCCGCCGCTGTCGGTATCGGCAAGCCGCAACACGTTGTCCGAGTTCACGACGCTGGCCCGTGTCCCCTCTTCTCCGGATGTACGGGAAAGAATGGTGTGTTCGGGCTGCTCTTCGAGCACTTCCACCAGCAGATTGAAACGCGCCTTGATGGGGCCGACCTTCACCGATACCTGCGCCCGGTAGGAGGTGTCGTCCAGCTGCTCGATGGAGTCGCAGCCGGGAATGCAGGCGCCCATGATCTGCGGATCTTGTATCTTCTTCCAGACCTCGGTGCGCGGGGCCTCGACCTCGAACTCTCCCTCGATCTTCATACGATCCGCCCCCGAAGCTGACGCAGGGGCAAGAAGCGGATGCAGTTCGGCTGTCTGGATCGAGGCACGGTCATCTCCCGGTTGGCTTCACGCTCTGACGGCGCATTAACGAATGACGTTCGTTAAAGAGTGGCAGAGACCTTGATTCTGTCAATAGCGAATGTCATTCGATGAAAATTGATCTTGGAGAGGCGCCATGGCACGCCAAAAAAATGAGCAAATCCGGACAGCTATCATGGAAGCCGCGCAGCAGCTGTTCATGGAGAAGGGCTATATCGCGACGACGATCAGCAGCATCGCGCGGGCGGCCGGCACCTCGCAATCCAACGTCTACGTCTACTTTTCCTCGAAGTTCGAGATCGCTTTTGCAGTCTTCGACCCATGGTTGCGCGCCAGGGTCGCCGAGCTGGAAAAGCGTGTAATGGCTCAAGAAACACCGGAAGAAAGCCTTCGGAGCCTGATCGACGGGCTGTTGCACGGCATAGCGGCCGACCGCTCCGGCCAGACCCTCACCCTTGTACAGGCCCTCGCCACGGCGAAGCCCGGCGACGAATACAATCCGGAGCTGTTGATCTGGACCATGTCGCGCATCCATCACATGATCGGTGGCGCCCTCCCCAGCTCCGATCCCACGGAACGCAACGCGCTGACCCACTCGCTCATGCTCGCCTTCGACGGCATCGCTCTGCGCCAGAACCTCAGGCGGGGCGAGATCGAAGACGGCCTCTCCGTCGATGCGCTATACATGATGGTGCAAGCGCTTGTCGAACGACGGTCGCAAGCCAGGTCGTAGCGTGCAGGCCGCCCGGCAAGAGCCGGAGCAGACGGCATCTCACATCGCGCTCCAACGGAAAGCTCCCGCGCAAACCGCTTAAATTATTCGCACTTCACACGCGAGCGCCTCCGTCGGCGCGAAGCACTCGTGCGGATGCCACGGGGGGTTTGGCGAACTTCGTGCATCGCTCTGTCCCGATCATCGGACAGGTCAAGGCCTTCGAGATGATCAAGGAAGTTCTCGATACGATGATCGAGCTCGCCGAAGAGGGCATGACGATGATCTGCGTGACCCACGAAACAGCCGCGTGGTCACATATAACGGAACCGTATTCATCGGCGGCATGACCGCCGCCGATCGGTCGGAGGACATTACCGGCCAGACCCGGCAGGTGCTGGATAAGATCGACAGCTATCTGGAAAAGGCGGACGTCGACAAGTCGCACGTGCTGACCGCCCAGATCTGGCTGAAGCACATCGAGCGTGACTTCAAGGCGATGAATGAGGCCTGGAATGCCTGGACGGTGCCGGGGCATGCGCCCTCGCGCGCAACGGTCGAAGCTTCCATGGCCGCGCCGGACATCCTGATCGAGATCGTCGTCACCGCGGCCTGCGCGGATTGATCGAACGGCGCGCTCTGTAGACCCGGACGGCGTAGCCTCACCGGCTCAGGTTCTGCACCAACGCCCACCCGCTGCGCGCCTATGGCCGGTTCACGGCGGCGTTGAACTGGCCGGGTCGTATGGCTACGCTGCGTCATGGAGGGCGCCGATCGGGGGGTCCCGCTCCACGTGCCGCCTGAGGGCCGCTCACCGGCTCACGGGACGCGATGCGCAAAAGGATCTGCGAGGCAGAGGGACCGATCGATGAGCGATCTCGACGACACGACGACCCGTACCGAGTTGGGCGGACATCAAGCCGAGACGTCCCGAGATGCCCCACGCTCTCGCGCGGCCCTCGACGACGGCATACGGGCTGCGTCGCGGCAGGTCTACGCTGCACGACAGGCGGGGGACGAAGCCGAGGCGGCGCGGATCTTCAAGCGCATCCTGTCGCTGACGGAAGAGAAGATCACCCTCGATCCCGCCGACGGCGAAGCCCGCACGGAACTCGCGATCCTGCTTCACCTCTCGGGTCGCTCCGAGGAGGCCAAGTCGGAGGCGGACCGCTCCCTTGCCGCCGATCCCAGCGATCGCTCCGCCGTGCAACTCCGCTCGGTTCTCGCGCTGAAGGACGGCGACGAGGCGCGGGCGGCAGAGGTCTGGGACGACCTGATCGGGCAATGGCCCGAGAACGGCTCGCCCAGCCGAGCCTACATGATCGTTCGGGCCGCCAAGGTCTTCGCCTTCTTCGACCGCGATGCCCGCGCCCGCGCCTATCTGGACCTCGCCCGCCCGCTCCTGCGCACGCCGGCCGAGCGGGACGATCTGCGCGCCGTCGAAGTGCTGGTCAACGGCGCCGGGGACATGGAGCGGCAGGCGGCGCATTCGGTCGAGATCTTCGACGCCTTCGCGAAGACCTACGATCAGGTTCTCTTCGGCATCCAGAACCGCGGCCCGTTCCTGATCCGCGACATGGTCCAGCGCCTCGGCCTGCCCGCGACACGCTCGCGCGACATCCTGGATGCAGGCTGTGGCACCGGGCTCTGCGGTCCGCTCCTGAGGGAGTATGCGCGGACGCTCCACGGCTGCGACATCTCGATCGGCATGCTGGAGCAGAGCCGCGCGCGGAACATCTACGACCTCTTGACCCGCTCCGACATCAGCGTCGCCGGAAGCCTGCCGGAGGGACCGTTCGACGTGATCGTCGCGGGGGACGTCATGGTCTATTTCGGCACGCTGTCCGGCCCCCTCTCGGGGCTGGCCCAGGTCCTGAAGCCGGGCGGATGGATCGTCTTCACGACCGAGCTGGCGCAGAAGCCGGCGCCCCGCGGCTGGCACCCGACACTCACCCACCGCTACCGGCACGACCCCGCCTTCGTGCGCGCCGAACTGACCCGCTCCGGGTTCTCCGCGCCGCGTCACGAAGTAAGGGATACGCTCCGCCACGAGTTCATGATGCCGGTGGAGGCCAATTGCGTGGCGGCGCAGAAGCTCGCGCTCGCATCCAGCCCCGCCACTCTGACCCTTCCGGGCCTCAGCGGCCTGACCGGCTGATCCCGCTCAGAGTGGCAACACCAGGTCGGCCCGGAGCCCGCCCCAGCGTTCACTTTCCCCCAGGCGAAGCGTGCCGCCATGACCGCGCGCGATGTCGAATGCAATCGAGAGACCAAGCCCGACGCCGGATCCTTTATCCTGGTTGCGCGCGGTATCGAGGCGGGCGAAGGGCCGAAGCGCGATCTCCCGCGAGTCCTCGGGGATCCCCGGCCCGTCATCCTCGACGGTGAAAACCACCGCCCGCTCGCCCACCTGCACGGACACCTCGGCCTTCCCGGCATACCGGATCGCGTTCCCCACGAGGTTGGCCAGCGCGCGCTCCACGGCCAGCGGGCGAAGCGTCACCTGAACCTCATCGGGCGGCACCCGCCCCAGCGAGACAGTGCCGCCGGCGCGCTGACCGTTCTCGACGGCGCTCGTCGCGAGGCCCGCCGGGGAGACCTTTTGCGGATCGTCCAGCGCCTCGCCCCGGGCGAAATCGAGGAACGTGCCCAGCATCGTCTCCATCTCCGCGATGTCGTTCAGCATGTCCTCCGCCTCCGACTCGTCGGTGAGCATCGACAGGCCGAGGCGCAGGCGCGTCAGCGGCGTCCTCAGATCATGGCTGACGCCGGACAGCATCAGCGTGCGCTGCTCTATCTGCCTCTCGATGCGAGAGCGCATGTCCAGAAAGGCGTGGCCCGCCGCCCGCACCTCCGTCGCTCCGGAGGGCTTGTAGGGCACCACCCTGCCCCGCCCGAACGCCTCCGCGGCGGCCGAAAGGCGGGTGATGGGCCGAAGCTGCCCGCGTAGGTAGAGAAAGGCGATTCCGGTCATCACGATCGCCAGGATCCCCATCAGGACCAGAAGCTGGTGCGGGTTGGACGGAGCGGCCCGCCTCCGGTCGAACTGGAGCGTGAGAGGCCCGTGCGGCGTCTCCGTCTGGAGCGTGACACGGCGCAGGGAGGACGCAAGGTCGACGGCCCTCAGGTTCGGCAGCGCCTCCTCGAGACGCAGGATCACGACACGGCCCGAAATATCGTAGAAGGCCCGCCGATATCCCCGCATCTCCTCCCCCGGCAACGCCCAGTCAATCGCGAGCGCATCGGCCACGGGCGCGATCTCGCCTCGCGCCGCCTCGAGATCGGGCGCATCCTCCACGAGCGCCGAGAGATAGGACAGCTCGAGCGCCGCGGAGCGCATCATCTGATCCGTCACGCCCTCGAAGTTGCGCTGTACGAAGACGATGGCCAGCACGATCTGCAGCACGGCGATGGGCAGAACGAGGATCAGCGCCGCCCGCCCGTAGAGCCCTTTCGGCATCGATCGTTTAAGCCAGGCGAAATTCATGGGATCAGGGGTAAAGCGCCATGCGGGAGGACGAAAGATGAATTGCGACATGTGGGAGCCCCGCCTGCGCCGCATCCTCGCGCCGAACCCCTCACCGATGACGGCGGAGGGGACCAACACGTTCCTCGTCGGCCGCGGCGACGTCGCCGTGATCGATCCCGGGCCCGATCTGCCGGCCCACCTCGACGCAATACTCGCCGCACTGGATCCGGGCGAACGCATCGCCCTCATCCTCGTCACCCACAGCCACCTCGATCACAGCGGCCTCGCCCCTGCCCTCGCAGCCCGCACCGGCGCCCCGACGGCGGCGTTCGGCGACTACCGCGCCGGCCGCACCCCCCGGATGGACGCTCTCGCGGCGCGCATGACGCGCGGCAGCGACGGGGTCGACCGCACGTTCGTTCCCGATCTTGCGCTGGCGGATGGGCAGACCGTGACGGTCGGGGCGGAAACGCTCACCGCGATCCATACACCGGGCCACATCTCGAACCACCTGTGCTTCGCCTGGACGGACGCTCTCTTCACCGGCGACCATGTCATGGGCTGGTCGACATCCATCGTCTCCCCGCCCGAGGGCGATCTCGCGGCCTTCATGGCATCCATGAGAGCGCTGAGCGCGCGAAGCGACCGGATCCTCTACCCAGCTCATGGCGCGCCCGTGCCACGACCCTCCGCCCGGATCGCCGAACTCATTGCCCACCGGGAGGCCCGCGAGGCCCAGATCCTGGACACCCTCGCCGTAGGCCCGGCCACCCCGGACGAGCTGGCCGCGAAGATTTACACCGGCAGTCCAACGGTCCTTCTGCCCATGGCCGCGCGCAATGTGCTCTCCCAGCTCATCGACCTCGAGGCCCGCGACGCAGTCATCGCGGACCCCGACCTGCTGCCGGATGCCACCTTCCACCTCCGCACCGCAACCGACTGAAATCAAACGCCTCCGCAGGTCCCCCACCAAGTTTCCGCCACGTCTCCAACTCAGAGCAAAGTTTTTCTGAAACACCTCTGGACGCCCACCACCCGCATTGCTAAACGTCTCGCCGTGTTCCGGCGTAGCTCAGCGGTAGAGCAGTTGACTGTTAATCAATTGGTCGTAGGTTCGATCCCTACCGCCGGAGCCAATTCCCTCAAGTAGCTGAAAAGCAAAGACTTCTTGCGAGGAGTCGCAGCGCGGCACTTTCCGGCACGATTCCTGTCTCTCCGCCTGGCACATTCGCTGGCACAGGAGTCGGAGCACTGCGCACCCTTCAGACCAATCAACGACACCTCGAGTATCGACCTACCGGCTACCACTGGCGCCGGCGGTGGCCGCAACGTTGGCTTGCCCATCATATGGGACCGCCCGCGAAAAAAATGTCACTGCTTTTCCCGCTTCGAACGCATCTCCCGCCCGAAGCGAAGGTGCTGGCCCAGAAACTGACCTTTCTGACCGACATCGCCTTCGCCCGCAGGACGGAGACGACGATGGCAATCGGGCCGCAGATCATGGCAAGGCACCTCGAGGAGCTGGGATGCTTCCTCGTCGAGGCGCATGAGACCGCGCGCGAGGTTGCGCCGCAGCTCACCGCCGAGGCGGCCGCCTACGAGGCGGCGTGCTCCCAGGCCGCCATTGATGCACTCCGCTGCGCCCTTTCGCTGCGCGACCGGGAGCCTGCGCGCCAGCCCTTGAGGGATGTCGCGCGCCGTCTCGGCGTCGACCTGGACGAGGCCGATGCGGACTGGCCGCGCCTGGCATACCGGGCGCTCCGCGTCATGCTCGACGCGGCTGAAGAAAACGCGCGGCGTGACGCCGGCGTCTTCGATGCGCCGAGCCCCTACTTCTGCTCGTCGCGAGCGGTAAGGGCCACGCCGCGTCCCGCCTTGCCGCAAGCGATGCCGCGAGCGGCCTTGGCTTCGGAAACCTGCCCCACGCCGCTTTCCGCGCCGGCGTTCCATGCTCCTGATCAGGACCAGTTCGTGCCTTCTCCCGTCAAGGAGGCCGATGTCCCTCCGGTGATGCTCGCAACTGCGCCGCCGCCTGCGCAGGAAGAAAACGACAGCAAGGCGACAAGCATCCGACCGGTGCCGCAGAGGAAGCGGCCGGCCACGGGGGCAGGTTCCATGCGGCTCGGTGACTACTTCGACCTCTACATCGCCAAGAAGCTCGAGGGGTACACCGACGACTTCGGCGAGGAGGAGGTTCCGGATGAGGCCGCCGGGAAGAAATGGGAAAGAACGAGCAGGAACAACCTGGAAGTCGGGAAGCGTCTCTGGATCGGACTGCTCGGCAACAGGCCGATCTCGGACATCACCGACGAGCAGATCCGGGAGGCCAAGAAGAAGCTTCGGCTGATCCCCGAACGTCATGCGAAAAGCTGCTCCGAGACACGGGATCTTGATGTTCTGATCATGGAGACTGATGCCGAGGAAAAGCGAAACATCGAACGGGCGGTCGCGGAAGCGACCCTTTCGGGTGGTTCCGAAGCCAAGATCGAGCGCGCGAGGCTGGACAACCTCACCCCGCGCATCCGGGTCGAGACGGTTCTCAAGCACACGCGTGCGCTCAATCGCCCGGCAAAGATGCTGGTCAAGCTTGGGCAACTCGAAAGCAGCCCTTTCGAGAAGCACATGATCAGTAACAAGAGCGCGGCCAGGATGCGGAAGTTGGAGGAAAAGCGCGACCGGCGCCCCTGGGATGACCGCCTCTACAATCTACTTGCCACACCGGTGTTTCGGGGACGCTCCGCAGACGTGGGCGATCCGATGTTCTGGTCACCTCTGATGGCCCTAATTGGCGGCGGGCGCGAGGAGGAAATCCTCCAGCTTTCACCCGACGACTTCGAAACTTCTGGTGGCATCCATTACTACCGCCTCCGCGACACGGCCGGAAACAGCATCAAGTCGGACGCCGGGGTCCGGGTGATCCCCGTTCACCCCGAGCTCGTTCGTCTTGGACTGATCAAGCTGGTCGAACTGCGGCGCCGGCAGGGCGAACCGCGCCTGTTCCCGGAGCTCAAGCGCGGCAAGCACAAGGAGACCTTCACCGAACTGTTCACCAAGGAGTTCACCAAGTACCGGCAGGCGCATGGCGTCTATTGGCGGGGTCTCGACTTCCACGCGCTTCGTACAACGTTCCACCACGCCCTGATGGACAATCGCGTCCCTGGTTACATCAAGCGGGCCCTGATGGGGCACGAGGGTCTCGACGAGGGCGAAAAGTCCTACGCGCAGGGCGGAATCGCGATCAAGACCCTCTACAACGTTGTCTCCGAGATCCGTTTCAACCTGGAACAGGTGCAGAGTCCGTTCGGCCATCCCAGTCAGGAAAGGACCGGTGTTTCGCTTCGCGTGGTGTCTTGATCGCTGACAGACCCCCTGACTCCGGCCGCCGGTGTAAACGGGTGGCGGACGCTGCCGCCACCCAGAGTTGTTTAACCCTCTGTGACCATTGCGGAGAGTCGGAACATGGCCTCGTCCATTCGCGCGCCGTGCCAGCTGACGCTGGCCGCGAGGTCTCGAAGCACCTCTGCCTCAGTTTCCACTTCGACCAAGTCAGCGAACCGAACTTGTGCCAGCATGTCGCGGACCCGCGCAGCGGCACCAAGAAGATAGCGCGTGTCCGGCGCGGCGGCCTCCGTGTGCCGCTTCAGCTCCGCCACGGCAGCCTGGCCGGAGGCGTCGCCCAAGACTGCGGCGATGGCCGCGAGCGGCGCGAGCTGCGCATCGAGCGCGGATGCGACATCGCAGGCACGGGGCGTGTCCGCCTGCCGCGCCGCAATATCCGGGTGAGTGTTCATGGGACGTCCTCCGACATGCTGCCCGCGGCGGGTGCCGCGCTTGCAAAAGCAGGTGTCGTCAAGCGCCGCCGGCAGGAGGTCCGGCGGCGTGACCGATGCGTGGGGTTACGCAGCGGCCAGGTTGCGCGGTGCCGGCGGGTGATCCTGGTCCGCCAGTTCGAGGGCTTCACGCAACCGATCCGTGAGGAGGCAGATGTCCTCCACCACGGGATTTTGGGGATCGATCATGGCGAAGAGCGCCGCCTCTTCGCTGTCCTCGATTTCCACGCGCTCGAGCGCGAGGATGTCGAGCAAATCGCTAAGAGCCAGGCGAGTCCGCCGCGTCACGACCGGGCTCTCTTCGAGCATGCCCACGATTTGGTCGACAAGACGGCCGCCCCGCCGCCCGGCGAGGAGTTCTGCCGCCTGCCGGTAGGCCGGCCAGTCCTGTTCGAACAGGACATGCAGGGCGAAGGCGGGTGTCGCCGCAGTGGGCGACATGTATCGATGGAACATTGGGACCTCCGTTCCATGCCGACCGGAAAAGCCGGCTTCAAGATCGTCGCTGTTCCCCTCCTGTCGTCTGCGACGCGATGCTGTAGGCGGCGCCCCCTATGTCGTCCGCCTCGTTTCCGTTTCCCCTCGCGCCCTCACCGGAGCCTGTGCGATGCGGGTCTCATTCGGAGGACCCGCAGCGATCAGGCGCCCTGGCGCGTCCGGGCTTCCTCATCCCTGCTGATCAACCCCACTTCGGCAGCCCTCCATAAAGCAGTCCGGACTTCCGCCTGTCTCGGTCGACTGACCTCGCACATCTTGCCATGGCATCGGGGGTGCCGGTGAGGCTGGGTAGCCGCCAGCGGACGGCAATCATCCTCCCCGGGTCCGGCGAGGCGCCCGGCGCGGCTTTTGATTCCTGCGGCGTGCCTTGCCGGGCCTCGGCCCTGACCGGCCGCGCCGTGTCGGAGCGGTATCCGCTTCCAGTTCTGCTGCTCCGATCCGGGTCGCCTTACCGAGCTTCCGCGAGGCGATGATCTGGTCGCCACGCTGCGTGTAGACCGGTGTCACGTCATCACCCTTGTGGTTGAGGATGATGCTCGCCAGCGCAGCCTCCTCCGGCGCGGTCGCGGCGATGAAGTTCGCGACAGAATGCCGAACCGCATGCGGCGTGACGCGCACCCTGAAGACGGGCTCCGTGTAATCGCCGAGGATCTTGCTGAGCTGTGCGCCCTTCACCGGGCCACCACGCTCTCCCACGAACAACCTTGTTTCGCCCGGAGCGGCGATCACCGCCCGATGGAGACGGACGTATCGTCCGATCGCGTCGATCAGCGTGGCGCTGAACATCCGCCGATCCGTGTTGGCCTCCTTCGTGCTCCCCGCATCGAGAAACAGGCCGCGGAGATCACCGAGCAGGCTCTCCCCCAGCTCAAGCTCGGCACATCCGGTCAGCCGGATCGGTGCCTCCGCCAGTAGGATGATCGTCAGCGCGGTCCGTGCCCGGGTGTGTGCCACAACGAAGTCTCGTCGGTGTCGGGCTACGGCGTGAGCCGCATCGGCCTTGGCGAGGAGTTGCTGTCCGGCGACACGCAGCTCCGCCGCATCGACGGCACGGGCCGCATTGCGCGATCCATGGTTGGCGGCAAGTTTCTTGAGCCGGTCGCGCGCGGTCTTCAGCCATGCCCAGTCCCTCTCGGGACGAAGTGCCTGCGCAAGACCCGCCAGCGCCTCGAGATCGACGCTCACTCCACCAAGCCGGCGTTCGCCGCGCGCGACCCTGGCCTGGTCCTCGCGAAGTTTCGCGCGTAGCCCGTCAGGCGTGATATCTTCCGGCAGACCACGGGCGCGACACCAGTCGAAGTGATGCGCCGCCGTCTCAACGCGCCGCTGGATCGTGCTCGGAGCCCAGGCCTGCACAAGGATGCCGTCTCCGAGACCATCCGCGTCGACATGCAACAGCGGCGCGGCGGCGGCGCGCCAAGCGTCGGGAAATCTCGCCAGGTTGCGCTCGACGATTGCGCGAAGCTGGTCGCGAGGATCACTCCGTCCCTTCTGTTGGTTGTCACCCTCGTAGAGCGACGCCGCCGCATCCGGGAAGACGATGGCGAGAGCCTGGCGCACCTCGTTCCGGACCGGCCGCGACAGTCCCTGCGTGCGTTCCTTCCATGTCTCCCGCGTCGCGTCGCGGGCGTCGGCGCCGAGATCCATCGAGAGCCGAAACCAGCGACCGAGGCCCCTACGAAGTCGGGTTCTCTGCGCCGCGGAGAGCGAGTGGCGTTCGAAACGCTCCCGCAGGTCCTCGGGCCAGGAAGACGGCGGTAGAGTGAGTCTGCGTCTCGGCATTTCAGAGTTCCTTTCCCGTCCGCGGGTCGATGAACCTGAACGTCACGGTCGCCAGCACCTGCCGCGCCTTCCGCTCGAGCAGGTGAATGTAGCGCCGCTGCGCCACGATCTTCGACACCTCGGCGTAGTACGCCTGCGTCGTCTTCAGCCGCTTGTGGCCGAGGATCTCCTGGACCAGCGACATCGCCGACGGGTCCTGGTCGAGGATGATCTTTCCGGCGAGATGCCGCATGACGTGAAGGCACATCTTCAGTCCGCAATGCTTGCGCATGTGCTTCCTGAAAGCAGTGTTCAGCTTCGACTTCGTGATGTACCCGCGACCGACGGCATAGCCGCCGCCCTCGACCGCGCGGCCACCTGCTCCGGGAAACAGATGCGGATTGTCGGCACCGGCCGTCGCATGCTTCTGCGCGACGGGCAGGAAGTGCTGTATGTAGTACTTCAGCATCCGAACGGTCTCGCGATCGATCCGGACGTGGATTTCCTTCAGCGTCTTCCCTTCGTCGGCCGGAATCCGCAGCGTGCCTTCGCCGTCGCTTTCCGGCAGCATGAGGTGGCGGTCGTCGCCGCGATATCGCAGCCGGGCAAGGTTCGTGCGCCGGATCGGCGCCACGTACTGGCCGACGCGCGCGACGAGCGCGGACCTCGCGAGTGTGGCCTGAAGCAACTGGGGCTTGCGGCCCTGGCGGATCGGCGCGGTCGCGAGGGCCCAGAGAGCCGAGGGCGCTTCGAACCAGCGCTTCAGCTGCGAGGTGTCGGCGAACGCGGCCAGCATCGTGGCGTGCCGTAGGCCGATGCGGCGCTCCGCGTAGACTCGCTTAAAGCTCCCATCCGGAGCCCGCTTCATCCCGACGACGTTGGGATCGAGCTGTCGTTTCAACTCGTCCACTTCCTCGACCCGATCCGGATCGACGGCCAAGGCGCGTCCGACCGAGCAGAGTGCCTCGACGAGCGAGTGCTCGTAGCGGCCTTTCACCTTGGGATCGAAGATCCTGGCCTGCGCCTCGAGCCGCTGCCGGCGGGCATCGCGTGTCGATGCTACCAGCGCCGCAATCACGGCCCGGGAAAACAGGTCGGCGAGGACACTCGGCTTCGGATGTACGCGCGGGTCCATCGAGGCGGCGTGCCAAGCGCGCTTGACGGCGTCTCGCCAGTTTCTGTGAGTGCCGGGCTCGAGTATCGGCGCCGCTTGATCGCTGTCTTCCGAGACGGGGTCGATGAAGGCGATGCCGAGCTCGGCATATTCGAGATCTTCGTCCGGGACGAAGTCGCTCCAGTCCCCAGGGTTTCGCAACGACACGGCGGTCGCGAGATAGGCATCGACAGGCGACCGGATCGCCGCGGGAACGCTTTTCCAGTCCACGTTGGCCTGCCGATGTACCGACGCACCCGGGAGTGGCAGACACGGAGCCGCGAGACCGGCATCGACCGAGTCGTTCCATCGCCGGAACGCGGCGCGAAGCTTCTCGACATATCCCGGCGTGTGGGTTGCCATCTCGAGGGCGACGAAGGCGTCGATGAGAGGACCGTCTATCTCCATGGCAGCAACGCCCTGCCGGGCGCAGAAGCCGGCGAGACGACGCAGGATCGCGGCGGCACTGGTCTCATGGTCCTTCAGTTGCGTCTGGATCGTCTCTACGGTCTGCTTCCAGTGCGACGGCAGGGTCGCGACGGAGGTCTCGCGCAGTCCGCTGCTGACCGGATCGACAAGGCGGACGGCGCGCCGGACAAGGGTTCGCTTGTTTTCCAGGCTCTTCATGCTGGCCACGCCGAAAGTCTCAGGGGTGGCGTTGCGGAGGAGCGGCTCAACTGCGGCCGCGGTGGCCGGAAGGTCCTCGAGAGCGCCGCCCTCGGAGGCGGCGAGGGCTTGGAGGGCTGCCGTCGCGCGCTTCGCGTCGTCTGAGCCAAACCTGAGGCTGGCCGCGGTTGCGGCGTCGGAAAGGGTCGGCACCCGGCAACGGAGCCGACGTGCCAGCCATTGCGTCGGCCCGTCGTCCCAGAGACGCAGCGCCCGGCGCAGATCACTGGCGATTTGCGTCCACCGCCCGTCCAGCGCCGCCCTGGTCGCGGCGTCAGGGGCAGCGACGATCTGGCGAACCCGCGTGACGGCCAGTTCGCCGTCGGCGGCCGACACCGCGCACAGTTTCGCCAAACTGTCGAGGGTTGCCTGCCGGGTCGCGGCGTTCATGTTGCTAAGCCAGAGGCAGCGTCGGAGGTCTGCGGTATCACCGCCGTCATCAACGGGTTCGGCGTCCTGGAAATCCTGATGCTTCATCGGTTCATTCTTTCTTTTCGTTGTTGCCGTCATCCGCCTGCGAGAGGCAGTCGCGTTCCGGAAGACGCGGCTGCTCTCGAAGGACGGGGGACGGGGGTGGTCGCAGGAAGTCGCCAGTGGACATTTACCGACACTCACAGACATCCGGTGCCTTCGGGGGAGAGCGGAGGGTCTGCACGCCCACGCCGTGCAGACCGCTCCTACTCCCCTGATTCTCTATCTGTCTGATTTTCCGCAGAAATTTCTGCGGCGCTTTCAATGGAGCGGCAGTATTCCCGCCAGGAGGCGAGCATTTCGTCCGCGATGCCCTGGAACACCCAGATCTGGAGCTCGGTAATCCGCCAGCGGCCCGACGCCTTCGACCCGCGCAGGCGACCCTTCTCCAGATAGCGATGCACCTGGCGCTCGGAGACCTCCAGCCGCTGCGCCGCCTCGGCAGCGCTGTAGGAGTCGTCCGGCGCGGTGATCATTGCGCGCCCTCCACTTCAGCAAGCGCCGTGACCTCCACTTCGCGCCAGCGGCACGACTTGCCGATCATGATCGTCGTCAGCTTCCCCGAAGCTGCCAGAGCCCTGACGTCACACGGCGGGCAATCGAGGGCTTGTGCGACTTCATGCTGGCTCAGGAGTGGCCGGAGTTCGGCACCCTCCCCCGGACGACATGCCGAAAGCGGCCAGGCGCTCGGGGGAATTGCCAACGTTGCGCCGATCCGCACCGCGGGAATGTCGCCGGCGTCGACGAGGCGACGAACGGTCCGCTGTGACACTCCCAGCAGACGAGCCGCCTCGCCCAGCGGGATTGGGTTCAAGTCACTGTTTTTCATGGTTTCTCTCCAAGTTTCACTGGCTCTGGAGAGGACATAGGGAAGAAATGCACGATCCGGAAAATGCGGACGCGGCACCAGACGGACCGGCGGACATCCCCCCGTAGGGGGGTCCGCCGGTCCGTCTGAGTGACTGCGCGAGAATCCGAAAAATTGTCTGGCGAGCCGTTTTGGGAGCGCTCAGGGCGGACCTATTTTCCCCGTGTCCGCCAATGGGACAGCCTCTCGAGCAGAACAAGGATATGAAATCATGGAAGAAAATGAAGGGCCACCGCGCGTTCCGGCTGAGTTGAGCAGCTCGTATCGCGACGCCCGCGATCACGCGCCGGAGCTTACCTGGAACTATGCCGCGAAGGGCTTCCTCAGACGCGGGGAAACCTCTGTCCTCTACGGCCCGTCGAACTGCGGCAAGTCCGCCATCGTCTGCCACCTTGGCCACTGCATCATCACCGGATCGGCCTTCTTCGGCGCGCGGGTCACGCAGGGGCTTGTGCTGCATGTCGGAGCGGAAGCCCCGAATTCCATTCTCGACCGCTTGCAGGCCTACGACCTCCGCCAGGAAGAGCAGAATTCCTACATCGTCCGGATGAATGCCGTCGACCTTTCGAACCCCGGTGAAGTGGCCGCCTTCGTCGCCGACGCCAAGCGGATATACCGACACACGGGCCAGAAGATCGTGCTGGTCGTCTTCGACACACTCGCCCGCTCGATCGGTACCTTCGACGAGAACTGCGCAAGCTCCATGACGGGCGTGGCCGATGCCGGCGGCAGGATCGCGGATGCGCTGAAGGCCCATGTCATGTTCGTCCACCACACCGGGAAGGATACCGACCGTGGCGGACGTGGCAGTTCGGCACTGCGCGGCGCCGTCGATACCGAGCTCGCGCTGAAACCTCTCGAAGGGGGAGCGGTGCTGCTGTCGCAGGAAAAGCAGCGCACCATGCCGAAGGGAGAGGCGGTCCGGTTCAAGACCAAGGCCCACGTTCTCGGGCAGGACGAAGATGGCGAGGATCGCACGACCGTGACCGCTACCGAGTTGGAGGGCGGTGCGCCCGTTCCGGAAGGGAGGAGGGCCAGCAAGGACAGCATCGCAATCGAAATGGCGGTCCGGACGTCGCTTCACATCCGCAGGATGACAGGCGAGCATGCGGTAGACGAGTTCCAGACCCGCGACCTGCTGAAGACACTGCCCCCAGAACTGTTCGGTAGAATCGCCGACGACAGCCGAATGAAGAGCGTGCGGCGCTGCCTCCTCAGTCTTGCCAGAGAAAGATCACCGGTGGTGCGGGACAGCGGGAACGGCTGGAAGCTTGTTGTCGAGCACAACGTCCCTGAGGTGACAGGGTTATAGCCCAACTCGTCGCAGAGAAGAATTCCGGCCGCGGCCGGAACTTTCTTCCGTCGCGGGGAAACAGACCAATCTCATTCAGAGCGGCGCAGGTCGCTACTTTGACAAACCCCCTTTCGCAAACTCTTTGCGAAACGAAAGGAAAGAAAATGGCAGAAAAGAAGATCGGTCGCCCGCCCCAATACACTGAGGACCAGGTGGTCGAAGGGATTGAGATCGTCGAGAAAAACGGCGAGCGACCGACGGGTGACACTGTGAAGAAAGCTATGTGCGCCCGGCTCGGCGTGCGTGAAAGCATCAACGCGCAGAGCCTTGAAAAGGAGGTCCAACGGCTTCTCGAGGACCGTGATCGGCAGCGCCGAGAGCGGCTCATCGCAGCTTTGCCCGGTGAAAGCCGAGCTGCGGTCAAGGAGATCGGGGCGATGGTCGAGAACGCGGTGCTGCTTCACCTCGGTCAGGAGCTCGAAGGCCTTCGAGCGTTGGCGGCCCAGAAGGTCGCCGCCCAAGAGGTCGATCTCGGCATTCAGCGCGCGCAGATCCGTGACCTCCTGTCGAAGATCGATCATCTGGCAGTGGAAATTGCAGACCTCGACCATGCGAAGCTCGAAGTCGAGGACCTGCTGGCGAAGGCGAATTCGGAGAATGCGGCCCTGAAGGCACGCGTCGCGGACCTCCAGAAGGAACAGGATTTCCGCGGCCAGATGTTGGCGCTCATGAAAGAGACTTTGCAACAGCCTGTGCCGGCAGAGTAGCCCTTCCGGATCAGCCCCCAGCGGCGCCGATCAGGTCTGGTGCCGCGTCAGGGCCCGTTCGCGATGCCAGGCAAGCGGAGCGGCATGATCCTCGGCGAGCGTGATGGGTGGGACCGTGCTGAGACCCAGGGCCCGCCCGGCGGCCTCCGACAGGCCCGGCAATGCAATGGCGCGGCCTTCGGCATCGAAGCTGACCAGGAAGGCGTCGAAGGCGGCATCCCAGTGGGCGGCGAGCAGGAGGCCGTTGAAGACGTCGAGGCGCTGGCCGTCGCTCTTGCACTCGCTCCATGGAACGATGTGGCTGGCGCGCAGCAGGGCACGGTCGGTGATGCCGGTCAGGGGGCAGCGGCCAGCCCAGTAGTCGTCGAGGGCGGCGCGGAAGGTGGATTGGCCGACGCGCAGGCGGACCTGGGCCTCGCGGGTGGTGGCGCGGGTGGGGTCGAGGTCCTGCGAGGCGGGGCCGGACCAGGCCTGGCCTTCCCGCTTCAGGTCGGCCTCGAAGGCGGCCTCGGGGGCGTCCGGGAGGGCGCGGAACAGGTGCCAGGCACGCAGGGTGGCGGTGCGGAGCTCGATCAGTGTCGCGAACCGCAGGTGGTCGACCTCGGGGGCGCCCAGCCCCTCCTCGGCCAGGCGGCGCTGGACGCGGGGGGTGGTGCGCAGGGCGTAGCCGGGGGGGGCGAGGGCGAGCGCGATCTGGCCGGGGGCGTTCTGCGAGCGCAGCGTCATCCAGGGCGGGGCGTCGAGCGCGGCGGGGATGGTGCCCTCGGGTTGCAGTGTCCAGCCGCCGTCGTAGCCTGCCTTTTGCAGGATCAGCCGCGCCGGGCCGGAGGGGGCGGGGTCGAAGCTCACGCGCGGTCGCCCATGCCCACGGCGCTCCAGTCAGCCGAGAACCGGTCCCAGGCCTCGAGCACCAGCCGTTCGGTCCGGTATTCCCCGTAGAGCCGCTGTTCCTTCTGCTTCAACACCCGGAAGGTTTCCGAGGGGTAGTCGGCGCCCATGACGCTGGCCGGGTCGAGGATGTAGCGCAGTTCGTCCCGGGTCAGGCCGTAGGCGCGGGCGTAAAAGGCGTCGAGCTCGGCGCGGAGAAGCGCGCGGCGGCCCTCGTCCCAGGCGAAGGGCGGTCCGTCATGGCCAAGGTCGCGGGCGAAGGGGGCCAGCGCGTGGGAGGTGTAGGTGAGTTCGAGGACGCGAAGGGTGACGAAGTGCAGGCGGTCGGGGGTGTAGAATGTGGGGGGGAATATCGGGAACTGTTTGACGTAGCCGTATGTCAGGTGGGTGCCACCAACCTTCTGACGGGCAACGAAATCGGTAGGCAAGGAATTCAGGTTCGCCAGTAGCGCAGCCCACTGACCGGGCTCGGCATTGACGAAGAAGAGCGGCAAGACGTGCCCAACGGCAACTGTCGGGATAGCCGCCGCAATCGCTGTTCTCTCGTTCGTCGCGTTTGTGATGTCACGCCAGCCCATCAGCCAGCCGCGCCGCCGACCCTTGGCGTTGACACAGGCTTCGACCTCATCGCCGGAAACCCAGTAGCGCGGCATGGGCTCCCAGCCTGGATCGGCTTTTTCCGCCGTGGTCGCGTCACGGGCCTCCTCGCCGTCGTAGGTGGCCCATCGATGGTCCATCTGATGGATCATCTTCGCCTCGTAGAGCGGTACCATTCGCTCTTCGGCGCGCGAGAGCGGCAGGGAGCGGTTGTCGCGGCCATCAAGGTCCATCGCCGATTGCGCGGGCCGGGCCGCCTCAGGCCGGTGGACATGAGTGCGCGGGCGAGTCCATTCGTTGCCATGACGGCGCCAACCCTCTTCCGCCAGCTGAGAGGCAGTTCGGAATAAACCAGAGTCCGAAGTCATGTTGAACAGACCCTGCCGGAACTCGACCTCCCACGGATTGGCATCGGCCCGAGCCTCCTCGATCAGCACCGGCGCGGCATCGTAGATCTTTGCAGTCAGTTCGGCGTCTCGGCGCGAGCGGAAAACGGGTGCGGTCTTGGTGTTCGGGTTGATACGGGCAATCTGCTCAGAGGTGAGAAAAAAGACGCGCCGTCGGTCACTCTGCCACGACGGGTCGCGCAGATAGAAGGCGAAGCGCATTTCCTCTATGGGCGCTGACGAGATCGTAAGCAGCGCGAATTTGAAGGCGTGGTGAACACCGGGGAAGATCATGCTCTCATTTTCGAAGGAGATCATGTGGGATAGCCGCCGATCCTCGACCAGCCAGGCGAAGAACGGTGCCGTAGTCGCATCCGTCGCAATCCCGGTCGGCACGATTACCCCGGCCCGGCCGTGACGATTGACCGATCGCGCGAAATGTTCGGCGAAGAGGCCGTAGGTATTGACCTTGCCGCGGGCCGTCAGGTCGAACCGCCCGGAGGCTCGCGCGAAGTCATTCGCCGCTTCGCCCGTGCGCCTCGCGTGATTGAATTCCGCAAGGAGCTCCGGGTTTTCGGCTTCAAGCGCCGAAATCGCGGCCTTCCGCTTAGCTCCGGCAAGCTCGGCGATGTCCGGATCGCGGGCAGCGAAGAATTCCTTTTCGCCGATCTGGAGGACCTCCCAAGGCGGGTTGCCCAGCATCACGTCGAACCCACCGCGCGCCCAGATCGCGGGAAAGGCTATCGGCCAGTGCAGCACGTGCGCCTCGGCCGCGGTGTCGGCGACGCCCTGCACCAGCACCGGGTCGCCCTGCCGCGCCAGGATGCGGCCGATATCCGCCGTGGTCGGCACCTGCACCTGTGGCTTCTTGGGCAGCAGGAACGCCGCCACCCAGGCATCCGCCGCCCGCCGCACCCGCCGCCGCTCGGCATCCGCCCCCCGGGCTTCGAAGCTGGCGCGCAGGCGCTCGACCTCTTCCAGCGTGTCCTGGCTGGCGGCGTGGAGCCGCTGGTCGAAGGCCACCAGCGCCGGCGGCAGCCCGCCGGGCCCGTCGAGGCCGAGATCGCCCTGGCCCTCGCGCTCGGCCTTGATGCGCTTGCGCAGATCCGAGGCGATGCCCTTGTCGTCCCCGGTCAGCGCCTTGTAGGCCGCATCCGGGATGCCGTTCGCCAGTACCGACAGATCCGACAGCCCCAGGAGCGCGTCACCGTGCCGGATGTTGGCGTCGAGAAAGCCCAGAGGCCGCCCCGGCTCGACGCTTTCGATCCAGAGCGCGACGCGCGCGAGTTCCACGGCGAAATCGTTGCGGTCCACCCCGAAGATGCAGCGCGCCACGACTTCGCGCAGGGCATGGCGGAAGGCGGCGGGGTCGAAGGTCTCGCCCTCGGCCTCGGCGCGGGTGCGGGCGACCGCCTCGGCCATCCGGCGGGCGGCGGCGAGCAGGAAGTGCCCTGATCCGCAGGCCGGGTCGCAGACAGTCATGGTGAGGATGCCCTCGGCGCCGGTCTCGCCGTTCGGTGTGCCGATGCCGCGGCGGCGGTCGGCGATCACTGGGTCGAGCGCGCTGTCGAGTAGCGCCTGCACCAGGCTGTCGGGCGTGTAGTAGGAGCCGGTGGTCTTGCGCTGGTTGCCCCGCGTCTCGGCCCCGCCCGCATAGTCGAGCAGCGTGTGGTTCTCGGCCAGACGGGGGACGAGTTCCAGGAGGGATTCGTAGACCGAGCCCAGTTCCTCGGTCTGCATGTCGCGCCAGTTGATCCGGGCCAGGGAATTGCCGTCGCGTATCCAGGCGAGGTGGAAGAGCGCGTCGAGGAAGTGGCGGTTGGGCAGCGTGGCGGCATCGAGGAGCGGCGTGAGGCCCTCGCGGAACAGGCCGCCGAGGGCGGGCAGGCTCAGGAGCGGCTCACCCTTCTGGAGAGCGCGGAACAGGACCTTGACGCCCTCCCAGGCGTCGTAGTGCCGGTCGCGGCTGGTTCGCCTGCGGGCGCGCAGGGCGAGGCGGGTGAGCGCATAGCCCTCGGCATAGGTCTGGCGAGCCTCATCGGTGGCGTCGGGGGCGTGCAGGAGGTCGCGGTCCTCGGTGGTCAGGATGAAGATCAGCCGGTAGACGACGCGCAGGGCTTCGGCATGGAGCGCATCGGCCGGATGTTCCTCAGCTTCGATCCGGGCACGGGTGGCCGGGTCCGCGAGGGCGCCAGCGCCGAGCGCCCTCAGCGCCGCCTCGACGCCATCGCGCAAGCGTTCGCGGGCGGCGACGCCCTGCTCGGCTGCGGCCTTGCTCCAGCGTTCCAGCGGGCCGTCCACGGCATCGCCGCGGCCGAAACGTGTGCGATGGATCAGCCGCCAAAGACCGGCGAATGCGGCAAGGTCGTCCGTGTCGAGGATTGCGCCCAGGTCGGCCTCGAGGAAGGCCGGGCGGCCGAGGCGGACGGAGTCGCGCATGAGACGGATGCGCTTGCCGTCGGTGGCGAGGCCCCAGAGGGCATCGTCCGAGGCGTTGAGCGCGTCCTGCAAGAGCAGCGCCGGTGACCGGAACCGGCCCGAGGGTCCGCCTTCATGCCGGGCGCGGTCGAGGCCGTCTTCGGGCGCGACGACGACCGGGACACAGCCGTCGCCTGTCATCAAGTCGACTGGGAAGCGTCTTTCGCCCACGGTCAGCTGCCCGTGCGTCAGGTCGTCGAAACCGAAGGCCCGCAGTACCGTGCGGGCCTGCGAGGCGGCATCGGTGGCGGGGTCGTCATTGGCGGCGCGGGCCATGCGGAAGGCGCGCTCGATCTCATCGTTGAGGGTCAGGCCCTTCGGCACGCCATAGTCCGCTGCGGCCTGTTCGGTGGCCTGCCCGCGGGCAATCTTCGCGATCATGTCAGACGGGATCAGGCCTCCTTCGAGGATCAGGCCGGCGCCGATCTCAACGGGGCGGTGCATCGTCTCGTGGCGCATCATTTGGCCTCCGGCAGGATAACATGGAGGGCGATGAGATCCAGCGGCAGGACCGGCTCGACGATTGTCCGGCCGCGCGTGGACGAAGCGACGCGCAGGCGGTCGTGATCGGCCGTCAGTGACTCGGCCCGTGATTGGGCGATGGCGGAGAGGGCGTCCGAGGCCTCGATACGATCCCGAGCGCGCAACACCTGAGCACGTCGCACCGGCTCGGGCAAGGTTGCCCCAACCTCTTCGTCAAGCACCTTGAGCGCGTCGAGGCCGATGGCGGTATGTCCAGAGGCCGTTCCCTCCCACAGCACTGGTACAATTTCTTCTGCCAGCAGGAAATCTTCGGCAGCAGCCGAGGCACGGCGAATGCGGTGGCGGACCCTGAGAAGTGCCAGCGTCAGCATTGTTTTGGCGCCGCGGCTGGTCCAGGCGCCGGATCGTGCAAGAGCGTCCGGAGCATCCTCCAGAGCACCTTCGGACAGGGTGTCGGACAGGGTCGCGACGATCGGGTGAGTACGGTGCAGCACTTCGATCCCTGGCTGGGCGACCGCATCGAACGAAACGCGGGTACGGCCCTGGATGCCGCGCGAGGACAGGGCTTCACGCATCATGTCGGGCAGCGCGTCGACCGGGATGGACTTGCCGTCAAAGGTGACACCGACCCGGTCCAGGGCGCGGCGCACGAACCGCCGGACGTCCTCGGTATCTCCAAGCAGATCGCGCACGCGCTGCCACTCCGGGATCACCTCTTCGGGTTTCAGGCGCCGCTGGGCAAATCGTGCCCGGGAGGCCTTCTCGTTCTCCTCCGCATCGCGCCAGAGCTGTTCAAGATCTGCCGCTGGATCGAGGTCGCGAAACAGATCGCCCTGACGACCCGAAGCAGTGCCGGACTTCAAAACCATTGCATGCATCAGCGCCTCGGAGACAGTGCCACGATCGTCGAGCATGCTGACCGAGACATTGGTGGCTTTCCGGATCGCCTCGGCCTTCCGGAGGATCACGTCGAGCACGGCCCCATCGATGGCTGAGTTGCTTCCGAAGATGGTCAGCGAGCGTACGTCGTTCTTCTGACCGAACCGGTCCACCCGACCTTCGCGCTGCTGGTGGCGCGTCGGATTCCAAGACAGATCGTAGTGCACGACGGAATCGAACAAAGTCTGGAGGTTGATCCCTTCCGAAAGGCAGTCGGTGGCCACGAGTATCCGGCGATCGGCATCCGACATGGCTTCAACGCGGACCCTGCGTTCCGTTCCCGGAAGCCGGCCGGTAACGACCTCAATGGTCCGGTCCTTGAAGGCCTTGTCGCTCTTGAGCGCAGCGCCTACGGCTTCAGCCGTGGCAATGTACCGGCAAAACACGACCGGCTGATGTCCCTCGGAACAGAGCCCCATCAGTTCACGCTTCAGGAGGGACAACTTGGCATCCTCCTGTGGTCTGGTCTCAAGGTCGTGCGCCATCTTCAGGAGGTCGTCGAGGCCGGACATGTCCTCCGCCATCGCTCCCGGTTCGAGGTCGTCATCCGTGAGCTGACCCTCGTCCTCGTCGAAGATAGTGGCTTCCAGATCGGCATCTTCGACTGGCCCGCGTCTGGCTTCCAGCGTGGCAACCGCGGCGGCAGGCGAGGAGCCGACGCAACGCATCAGGGCCAGGGTTGCCCAGATCGCCAATCGCCGCTGCCGAGCGTCATGGCCGGCTTTCGCAGCGCGCTCGGTGCACCAGCCAAGGACAGCCTCGTGGAATGCCACGTGCGAGGGGGATAGCTGAAACGCTCTTTCGCCGACATCATGCCGGGGGAAAGTCCGCATTGCACCGGGAACCTCCCAGCCCTCCTCGCGCACATCGATGCGCCGCCTCTGTACGAAGTGCTGAGCCAGTTCTTCCCGGGCCTTCGACAACGCCCCGTGGGCGAAGTCCGGCCGAAGCAGCGCCAGGATGTCGTCAAAGGCCTCCGCGTCGCCGGAATGCGGCGTGGCCGTGAGCAGGACCATGTGGCGATCCGCGTCCTTGGCCAAACCGTTCAGCAGGACCTGCCTCTGGGTCGTGCCGCGTCCGCCGCCGACACAGGCGTGCGCCTCGTCCACGATGACGAAGTTCGGGCAAGATTTCGCGAAGTCGGCGCGACGTCGATCGGCCTTGATGTAGTCCAGGCTGACGACCGTCAGAGGATGGGCGTCGAACGGGCTCTCGTTCAATGCCAAGCCGCGCTCCAGCCGCGGTGCGGTCGTGGCGGTCACGGCGGTTGCATGCAGGTCGAACTTCTCCCGCAGCTCATCGACCCATTGCTCGACCAGATGTGGCGGACACAGCACGCAAGCTCGCGTCACCTCACCGCGGTCCCACATCTCGCGCAGGATCAGCCCGGCCTCGATGGTCTTGCCGATGCCGACGTCGTCCGCGATCAGCAGTCGCATGGGGTCGAGACGCAGGGCCATGATCAGTGGAACGAGCTGATAGGCTCGCGGCTCGAACGCAATCCGGCCGGACGACCGGAATGGCCCCGCGCCGCGACGAAGGCTGAGGCGTAGTGCATCCGACAGCAGGCGCGCTTGCGAGGAGGTGCCCATCCGAGACGCGTCCGGCGCCTTGAAAATGGCCGGCTCGGGCGGAACCTGCTCGAGTCCGGGCAGCACGACGGTGGCGTCACCCTCCATCCCGGATAGCGGCCGCAAACGCAGGCGGTCGGGTCCCGATCCGGGCAGGACAACCCATTCCCTACCACGCGCACGGATCAGGCCGCCGGGGCTCGCCAGGGAGCTGGGTGCAGAGGTCATGGCGTCACCTTATCAATGTGCGCCAGTTCTTCTGGCAGCATTTCCGGCGGATCGCTCGCCCCAAGGACGATATAGCCTTCGTTCGACAGCGCTTCGGTGAGGTCGGCGTCGTCGGTCACGGCGGTATAGGACTTGCTCCACGAGGCTCGAGCTTTCTTGCCCCCCCGCACGACGGGTTTCGGGTCCGGCGGTACGATACCCCACCTGCGTGCCGCGTCTGCCCAAGGCCTGTCTGTGGCCAGCGTGTCGACCGAGACCGGTTTGCCGATCGGAGCAGTCGCCTCGACTTGGGCCGACAAGAGGTCGGCCAGGAAACGACGGGCATCTCCGCGCTGGCGATCAATCAGTTCGTGATCGGGCTGGTTGAAATAGGTCAGGATGCAGCGATAGCAGCCCTCCACACACGGAGCGTCGGTACGGTCACGCCACTCACCTCCAACTTCTTCAAGATGCATGATTTCAAGAGCGGCCCTGACAACCGCTTGTAGGTCCTCCTGGCGCGAGATCCGCGACAGCACACCGGCGCCCCCCTCGGACGCCTCGTAGAAGAGAAGGCCGTTGCGCGCCTCGCGATCAGGAACCGGATCGACGGCGATCTCACCCTCCTCCAGACGAAAGACCCGCTCAAGGCCGCGTGCCAGCGCACTTTGTAGGGTAGCGACATCCTCAACCTCCAACTGCTGCGTCGGCACCAGGAGCATGGCATTCTTGCGATCCTCCACCATCGGCAGAACCGTCTGCTCAGGCTCCGCACTTGGACGCGAATCCGGATCGATCTCATCACCGCCCGCCGAACCACGCCAACGGCCACTGTGGGTTCCGATCTTGAACCCGTAGAGGTCCTTGTCACGCCGGCGCCTCAGCCCCTTGTTGATCCTGGCGATGCGGGTCCGCGGACCGTAGGAGATCGTCGCCAGCTCCTTGCCGTCGCAATCACGGAGTCGGACCCTCTCTGGTTCGCCCTGGAATGCGAAGGCGGTCTGAATGTCGAAACCTTGGCGCTGACGCTCCTCGTCATTGGCGGAAATGCGCTCCGACGGAGCGGCCTCGACATTCTCGACCCGGAACGCACCATCGAGCCGAATGGGTTCGGCAAGGCTGGTGCCGCATCCCTCGCAGCGCTCGGGTGCATCGGAGGCTTGAATGGCACCGCAGTTCGGGCAGAGCAGCAGTACCTCCGTACTCAGCCCGCCTCCGTCTCCTGCGCGCACTTCGGGTGGCAACATTGCGCGCGTCACCCGGAAGGACTGGCCCTCGTGATAGATCATGCTCCCCGGTCCGAACTCAGAGATCGCCAGAAAGCGGGCCCGAGACAGGAAGTCGCCGCGGCCACGACGCTCGGCGCCAGGGACGAAAGCTGTGAGCGGCAGGCGCGGGAAATTGTACCCGGGCAGGAATCCCTCGGTTGCCAGATAGCGGTAGGTGAAGAAGTCCGACGAATTCGAGTCCTTGCCGCTCTTGAGCAATTCGATTTGACGTCGAGCGCTGTTGTAGGACCGATCGCCTTGTCGTCTTTCCTCGGCACTTGCCTGGGTACTCTTCGACAGCCGGTAGCCGCGATCTCTCTGGTCTTCGGCGGCACTCAACCGCCGCCTCCACGAGTCGAACGCCTGGTCGAAATTCTTGAAGGCGTTGCGCGCGGTGACTTCGGCGAGATCATGTCCGAAGGGCCGGCCGGCAATCTGACTGAGGACGGCCACCATGCGCTCTGCCGCCCGAGAGGCAAGGTCGGGAACCGACAGAGCTGCCGCCACGTCGGCGCGGAGGGGATACTTGCCGTCGCCTTGGGTGAGGTCCAGCACCTCGGCGATGGCCGCTGCGAGTTCGATACCGGATTCCGCCAACCAGATCGCGTGACAATGGGAGACGACAAGCTCCTCATTGCCGAGATCGAGAAGCGGCGGCTGCACCGAGCCCGCAACCATCTGGCCCGGATCGGCGAAGTAGTACTGGTCATGCGGGCTTTGCGCGGCGCAATAGGTGGTGATCAGTGCCGCCTGCCCGGCGCGGCCCGCGCGCCCGGCCCGCTGCGTGTAGTTGGCCGGCGTTGGTGGGACATTGCGAAGGTGCACATGCTCGAGCGTTGAGATGTCGACCCCGAGTTCCATCGTTGGCGAGCAGACCAGCAACGGCAGACGCCGAGAGGTTTCGTTGTCATGCGGCGTCTCCCGCATCTGCTTCCGGTCGTCCTCACCGAACCGGAACCGGCGCTCCCGGTGCTGCCGGAGATCCTTGTCCACCTGTGCCGTATGCTCCCTCGCCTCGAGGCCGCGCAATGGCGCTCGCCTGGCCAGCATGTTGTCGGCAACCCTGGCGTAGAGGTCCCGGAAATAGCGGTTGGGTGGTGCCCCTCTGTCGCCATCCTCCACAGGATCAGTGACGGCACAGAGCTTCAGCGCACCGGGATCGAGCTTCCATCCCATGGGGCCAAAGGGGGTACGCTGCGCCCGGATATAGGCGTAGTCGTCATGGGCGGTCGCCTGAAGAAGCGCTTCGATGACCTCGGTCACCTCGGCTCGCCGCAGCCGACGCCCCCATAGGTTTTCGTCCACGAGAGCTTTGCCCAGGGCCGACGGCGCACTGCCGCGAAGCACGATGCCTTCGTCCCGCAGGGAGATGTTGGCGCGCGATGTGCCTTCGAGCATCAGCCAGGCGGCTTCGCGCGGGCGCTCCTTTTCGTGGATGGCCCAGGGAGATTGGAGATAGCGTCTCGACTCCTCGGCAATTTCCTCGAACCGTTGCCGGTCCAGCGCCTCGACGTCGATGGCGAGACCGGTCCGCATGTGTTCGAGGAGGATACGCAAGGCCTTTAAGCGGATATCCGGCGACGCATTTCGGAGGGCTTCAGGCGCGCCGGCGAAGATGGCATCCTCACCCGCAAGTCCCGGAAGCATCGAGTACTCGACCCGGACGAGCTCGAGATCTTCGAGGTTGGGGTTGGTGAAACGCCAGCCACGGCGTTGATCCGTCCAGACCCGATGCGCAATGACCCGGGACAAAAGGACCTCGGCCTCGGTCGCTTTGCGTCCGCGGACATCATCCCGAAGCCATTCCTCATGGCTGTCCTCGTTCGACCAAGCATAGCCCAGAGCTCGCCGGACGGCGTCTCCGAAATCACGGCCCGCCAGCCCGCCACTGCCAGCGTCACGCACGGCGGCGAAAATGGCGGCGCGCAGCTTGGTGACGAAGACGTGGTCGTTGAAGTGCCCTGCCTGCAAGGCGGCATCCTGGCGGTTGTCGGTAAAGGTCAGCAGCTTGCTGCGCCCGGCCTGCGCCGTCTCCATTTCCTCAAGGGCGACCGAGTTCAAAATCGTCGTTGCCGAGGATCGGCCCTCGGCGGAGAGGCCAGACAACCTGTTGCGGTCCCGGCCTTGTCCCGGAGGGGTGTCTCCGCAGCGCAGGCAGAGAGAGAACTTCCCCTTCATGAACCACATGCCGAGCCCGGACCCTTCGACGCCCTGGGAGTCGACCGAAACCTGAAACGGGACCCGCTCGCGATAGGTCCGCTTGACCCGGGTCGCGCCATTCGCCGTCTCCTCGAGCCAAGACGACGGAAGATCCTGCTCGCCCTCGAAGGGCAGTCCTTCCGCACGGCACAGAAATCCGGTTTCGTCATCGTCGTCGAGCGGCTCTTCGTCGATCGAGCGAGGAACGTATCGCCGCCCCGTACCATCCAGTACCGACCGGACGGGATGATAGTCCTGCCCACACTTGCGGCAGAAGCGAACCTCGAACAGTCGCGCCTCGGCTTTCGGGTCTGTCTTCTGCTTGTCGAACCGGATGGTTCGTCCACCTTCCGGGCCGAGGGTTGCATACAGGCTGTCGGGACCGGACAGATACTGATGAAGCTTGTAGGCCAGAAAGCCTCTGTCCGATGGCCCTCCCCGCTGGGTTTCCGGCATCGAGGCGACGGACAGCGCGTGCTTGAGCGCGACCAGGCAGTCGGGCACCGGCTCGCCGGACTCCTCGGAAAGCTGCGCTGCCGCCTCGCTCAGGGTGCGCGGCTTGCGGCGCTGTGGGATCGGATCGTCCGTCAGGCCGATGCGGGTTTCGGCCCAGACGACGAGCGGTTCAACCTTCAGACTGTCATCCGGCAGCGCGGCAAGGGGCGTGTGGATGGCCTTCTGCAAGTCAGCTCCATCCACATGTCCTTCGGTGGCGCGCACCAGTGTCTCGCCGATCACGGCCTCAGGCTCGATCCGGTCACCGAAGATCATCGTCGCCGTATTCGCCACGACGGTAGCCGGGTCTTCGGAGACCGCATCCGACGAGGCCATGGTGGCCGAGGTACCGATGCATCGCAAGTGGTCTGGTGACAGCCGATCCCGCAGGCGCCGAACCAGCATTGCCACGTCGGCGCCCTGGCGGCCGCGATAGGTGTGCAACTCGTCAAGAACGAGCCAGTCGAGCCCACGCGCGTTCTCCAGGACCTGGCGTCCTTTCCGGTCGGCCCGGGTGAGCAGGAGTTCCAGCATCATGAAGTTGGTCAGCAGGATGTCTGGCGGATTGGCCGCGATCCGTTCCCGATCAGCCTCGGATTCCTGCCCGGTATATCTCTCGACGACAGGAGGATTGCTCAACCCCGAGTCACGCAGAAAGCCATTGATTTCTTCGAGCTGGGAATTAGCGAGCGCATTCATCGGATAGATGATGATGGCGCGGGTTCGGCGCTTTTCTCCCGCGGCGCGCGCTCGGATGGCAGCGTCGATCAGTGGGATGAAGAAACAGAGCGACTTGCCCGAGCCAGTTCCAGTCGTAACGACAAAACCCTTTCCCGACTGCGCCATGCCGAGCGCAAGGTCTTGATGCACATAGAGCTCGATCGAGGCTCCATCATTGCGTCGAAAGACCTTCGCGGTATCGTCAAGAATTGTTCCGTCGGCAGCTCGCGCATCAACCGAGGCTCCAGGCCTGAAACGAGGATTCAGGCTGACGAGAGGCTCGCGGACATATCGGCGCTGGTTGTAGGCCTGATCGATCGCGGATTGGAGATCTTTGGAAAGGATGTTGGCGAAGGATCGAGAGAAATTCTCATATCGTTCGATCGCCTTCTGGTTCAGCGAAAATACGTCCATACTTCTATGCCTTGCCTCCACCCGATCGCTTCATAACCGAACCGTTGCGGGCAATTATAGTCTTTTCATGGCCTTGGTTGGTCACTGCCAGTGGCTCCGCCTTCACAGCTCACAGTATCCCAATCCAGGGAACTCCGAAATCTCCCCCACGCCGCCGCCTCCCCGATGGCCATGGAAAGCTTGGTCAGATCGGCCCGCAGGAATATGCAATCCGGTCAAAGAAAGAGCAAACCCGGGACAAAGTTATCTTCTGAACGAGGACAATCCGGGGAGTAGGTCACCGGAACTTCGCATGCCCGGCGGCCGAGACGACATCCTCTGCACGCTGTCAGATGTCCTCGCCATCTCCACGCCGGAAGGAACGGTCCAACTAAACTCAGACATCAGAGCAGCTTCTCCACCGAGCCATCTTTCGGTGGAGGCGCAAACCCCTTCAGTGTCCCTGGAGTGCGCCGATCATGAGGGACCATAGATACTCGGCAGCGCCTTCCTGCGTCAGATGCGAATCCCGGTTGATGCCCCCCATGGGCATGCCCATCGCGGTGAGAAACAGCTTCTGGTCATCGTGTCCGACCGACAGGCTTTCGTTGTGGGTGTTTGCCTGTCCGCTGTCGTTTCCCAGCCAGGTGATACCGGACCCGAACAGTCCGCCCACCCGGATCGTGCCACCGGCCGCTTTCTCGCCATTCCGATAGATCGTAGCCGTGAAGCAGTCGCCATCCACCCGTCGGAAGCGGCTTTCAATGCTCTCGTTTCGAGCCCCAAGTTCCTCAAGGGAACCTTGGAAGAATTTGGCGAGATATTCGAATGTCTCGAACAGGAAGGCGTCCCGGTCCGCTTCCGAGAACTCTTTCTTGAGTCGAAGATTGGAAGAGCGCGGCAAGGTTTCGACGTCAGCTCGACCGGCCGCAGCTTCATGATCTTGCTTGACGTATTCGCGCTCCCCATTCTCCTTGCCGGCAGCCCCGAGTTCAGTGATAGCTCTTCGAATGGATTTGGTGACATCGAGGAATGCCTCGTCGCGATCCGGCCACTGCGTCACCGGCTTCGCGTCTTTGGGAACTACCAGGAACTGGGCGAGGTCCGTGTGAGTCCAGTCGCATGGACGAAGAATCACGGAGATCAGGCGGGCAGTGCCTTCACGATGCCGCTCCAGCGCTCGCCCCTTCTCAATGTTGTAGCAGTAATCCGAAGCCAGGAAGTTCGGGCTGACCAGGAGCAGTATCACGTCCGCTTCATCGAGCTCCCGAAAAATCGTCCAGTCGAGATGGTCACCGGCGACGAGCCTGCGGTCGTGCCACACATCCACGAGGCCTTGCCGTTTCAGCATTGAGAGGTGGACCTCGAGCTCGTCTCGGAGAGCCTCGTCCACATGGCTGTAGGAGATGAATACGCGGGCGCCCACGACATGCGCTCCTCTTTGGCAGCAGGGCACGCCGTCGAGGCACCCTTGAGATCGGCATTTTGACATTGGTAGCAAGATGCCATGGGCCAAATCCAGTGTCGTTTGCAGGACGTTTTCACAGTCCCGCAATAGCTGCACGACAGCATGATGACGATCGCACACTGACCGCACTGCTGCTGCCGTCCTGAGCTATGTGCGTGCGAAAACCTTGTGACAGCCCTCCAAGGGGCCCGAGCGGATGCCCGGGCCCTTGAGCTGCTTCAGTCGTCCAGCGCTCTGTCGAGCGTCGCGAGGATGTCCGTGAGCCGCGCTGCACTCCAACGCAGGTGCGTGTCGAAGGACGCTGGTCCGGGCAGTCCCCATGCCGTCTCCAGGCGGCATCGGGAGGGGATGTGGCTCACCACGTCGAGCAGTGTCGAGAGCCAGCTCCTTGCGTCCTCCAGCAGTTCGCGCAGATGCCGTGATGTCGCGCCCGGATCGAGATGCAGCTGATCCAGCGACTCGAGAAGGTCTGAGGCGCTTCTCCGGCCAGCCTGGGCGAGCACGCGTCCCAGTGTATCCCGCTCTTCATCGAGCCACGCTCCGAGGCGGTGAAGCGCCACCTCAAGCACATCTGCGGTAGCCCACGGCCTGTGGACGTGTGTGAAGACGATCGAGTTCATGCGAACCTCCACGATCGGAAAGTCCGGGACAAATTGCCCGATGGCCGCATCGGATGGGACGGCGAGAACACCGCCGCGGCCGTCAAGAGGGAGCCGAAGACTGCGCGTCAGCCTCCAAGGCCGTAGGCGGCATGGAGGCAGCGGAGCATCCCCAGACGATCATGCGCGGAGACCGGGCGGTCCGGCGACACATCGAAGACGTCGCGGCCGGGCTCGATCGCGACGGCGTATCCGAGGCACCGCAGCAGAGCGCTCGCCTCGGCGCGGACCTGTCGGCGCCGGGCGCGATCGCCGTCGACTCCGAAGACGTGTATGAACGCAAAGTGGTCGGGTGGCCCGTAGTGCACTTGCCCGGCAATCCCCAGGTTGGGCAGGTCAGGGTGGGCCGCCTGGAGCGCGACTTCGATCCAGCCCAGATGTTCGGGTCGCCTGTCGGTGTTCATCATGTGTAGCCTCCTTGTCTGAAAGCAAGATTGGCCGGTTTGGTCGGCGACGAAGGAAGTCTCGTCGAAAAGATCGTGGTCCTTTGCAAGACCGCGAGCAGGAGCGTCATCCGAGGCGTGCATGGAGCTTCGCATCCCGATGCGCGCCGCTCCGGACGACTTGGCGGCCACCCGAAAGACGAGCCGCGCATGGCCCATGTTATTCCGAAAGCCGAGGCGACTTCCCGGCGCGGTCTGCTTGGCACGAAGACGTCTTGCCATCTGGCACAGAGTACGGCACAGGTGCTGTCACACTGCGGAGTCGCACGAGAGTCGCTCCGGAAAAGGACCGCGATTTCAGTGCCTTGCGGAAATACCTCCGGGCCCTACCGCCGGAGCCAATTCACCCACTAAGCCCTTGATAATTAAGGCATAGGCTGAATTTGGCAATTACAGTGTCACACAGCACTGTAGCACAAGTTCATGAAATGCGGGTCGCTCGTCTCCAATTCTGGAGGCCGCATCTTGGCGACCACCCCCTACCTCCTGCAACGCGGCTCCACCTGGAGCTGGCGTCGGCGCGTGCCTGAGTTTTCCACAAAAACCCGACATTGGCAGCTGTCTCTGCGCACCACGGACCGGTCCATCGCATGTATCATCGCACACAGATTGAATTACGAGTGCGACCGGATGCTGGATGCAATCACCGATGGAAAGCTGACCCCCGCCCAGGCCAAGGCTTGGCTGACCTCCGTTGTGCGCAGCGAGCTTGACCGCATCGAGCGTCAGCGCATGATCAGCCGGATGGACCCGGTGGGCTCTTGCGAGGAAGACCAGCGTCTCGATTGGGCGACGGCGCGCGCCTGGTCTCACCTGGCGAGAAAGGGACTGCATCCGGAGCTCTCCGCTCACGACCGACGCACCGTACTCAACGAAGGTTCGAGTGAGACAGACATCGCGTCGCTGGAGACGATGCTTGGCATCCTGTCGCGCGACGTGCTGTCCGAGGCGGGCGTCAACAAGATGCTTCGCGCCGCGCGGGACAGCATTCAGACGGCTACAGGCGAGACCTTGAACCCTGCGGCCGAGACGCTTCTCTCTCTGCGGCAACTGCTGCTGGCAGGAAAAGCCGCGGCCTGGTCCGCATCTGAAGATCGGGAAGATCCGAGCCTTGAACAAGCGCGCGACCTTGCGCGGGAAATCCTAGACGGCGCGTCTGCCGAGATCATCGAGCCTCTGGAGCCTCTTCCCGTCCCTCAGGAAGCCACTCTGATCGAGGCACCTGCCCTCACTCAAATCCCTGCCCAAAGGCCCGAGTTCAGTTTTGACCCGGACATTGTCGCACTCGTTGAGCGTATCAATGCCGAGAGGGATCGCGATCACATCAAGGAAGACACCAGGAAGCAGCTTGCCGCCCAGGCACGCCTGTTCATCAAGGCCACGGGCATCACCGACGTTCGGGATATCACCCAGGGCCATCTCAAGTTCTACAAGTCGGTGTTGCAGCGACTTCCAACGAGCTACGGGAAAAGCGCGAAGGACGCGGACAGGACCATCGATGAGCTTCTGGCAAGCGCCGAGGATCTTCCCGAGAAGAAGGTCGGCCTCTCACCTCGCACGATCAACGGGCATCTGGACCGGTTCAAGCTCATCTTCCAGTTCGCCAAGAGCGAAAGCCTCACGATTTCGGACACGATCGAACTCGGCCTGCTCCGCGTCCGGGAGGAAAAGCGCAACCGCGACAAGCGCGAAGCCTTCACCTTGCCGGAACTTCAGCAGGTTTTCCGGCATCCGATCTGGACTGGGTGCCGGTCAACGTCGCGGCGCCATGAGCGTGGCAACATCGTAAAGGCGGATGGGCTCTACTGGGGGCCGATCCTGGCTGGCTACAGCGGCGCCCGGCGGGAGGAGGTTCTCGGGCTGGAACCCCGCGATGTCGTGTCCGTCGACGGCATTCCCTGCTACCACATCCGCGACAACATGCACCGCAGGGTCAAGACCTTCAGTTCCGAGCGCCTGGTTCCCATTCACGAGCACCTGATCGAACTGGGCTTTCTCAGGCATGTCGACGAGATGCGCATGCGAGGCGCCTCGGCCCTCTTCCCCGAGTTGATCGCGACAAATGATAGCCAGTCCTTCGGAGACAAGATCTACTACAACTGGGCGAAGGCGCTGGTGCTGCAGCTGGACGGTAACCCCAGGGGACTCTGCTTCCACTCGTTCCGCCATTATGCCATCGCCCACCTGAAGGAGTTGCCCGAGGTCAGCGAGAAGCAACGCCGTGACTTGGTTGGGCACAGCGGCGGTGACGTGCATGACGAGCAGTATGATGTCGCCACGTCGATGCCCGTGATGAGCAGCGTGGTCGCGAAGCTCCCGCGATTGTTCTGACACGCTGACGAGTTCACTGTCCGATTGGCCTTCCGCACATGATGACGAATGGCACGGATCGTCGCATCTGGATCAGAAAATCATTTTCGACATATCGGATGCTTCGGCTCGCGATTGCCCGCCCGAGGGCCCTCCCACTTAGGTCCTTTCGCGCGCAAGTGTCCCGCGTTCAGTCCGAAGCGACAATTGCGATCCGATAAACATGTTAGGCATGGCCAGTGTGGTCTCTGAGCCCCTCTGGCGGAAAGTACGGATTTTCCGACAAGGTCATCTCAGCCGACGCATGCCGGGCGCTTCACCAGCCACTCGGCTCACCAGGCGAGCGCGGTTATCCACATAATAGCTACGTGAGACGGTCTCGAACCGCCATTCGGGCGCGATGAGGCATCCTGCAGCAGTTACACTGTCGGCCAGAGAAACTGCTAAAGGAACAACCACGTTGACTGACAATCTGGCCATCATCTGCGCCCGCACCCGCTCTACGTGCCCCCAGATCATCGGTCACACTGACTGGGGTCTTGTATGACCGCCCTGCGAGACAAGCTCGTGAAGTTGCGCTTCTCGCAGGAGGAGTTCTCGCTGCTGGAAACGCTGCGCCGGACCTCGGGATCGGAGAGCCGCGCCGTGTTCATCCGCAGACGGGCTCTGGAACCCGAAATCGGTACACAGGCGATCGCGGATCTTGTCGGTCAGGTCGGTGTGACGCTGAACACCTACGATATCGCTCCCAAACAGCTCGACCACCTGGCGCTACTCCTCGGAGAACTCACGCTGGAGCTCCGCAGTGCTAAGAAAAGCTGATCGATGCGCGCGCATAGCACCTTCCACAAAACGGCCGGCGTCCTGCCCGACTATGACCTCCGCGACGGTGCGGAATTCATCGGCGGCACCATCCTCCGCGCAGATCCCGTGTCCATGCGCGACCGCTTGGATAACCTCGCGGATGGTGCGGGAGTGATCCACATGACATTGTCGCTGCCCGTAGGAGTGCGGGCCAGTCGCGAAACATGGCGTGCGATTGTCATGGCGCAGCTCGATCTGATGGGCCTACCCGCCCTGCGCACTCCGTGGGTCGCGGCCCGTCATACCGATGCCAACTGCGACCATGTGCATGTCGCCATCGCCCTGCGTGGCTTTGACGGATCCCGCCTGCGCCCCGAGACCGGCGACATCCTGACAAGTCGCAATCACCAGATGCTGACCCGGCGCCTCGGCTTGCCCGTACCGGACTACTTCAATCCTCAGATCCCGCGCCTCGACCCACCGGTCATCACCCGCCGGCTGACCACGGCGCCCAAGAAGAGGCTGAGCGAGGCCCTCAGAGCCATCTTCACAACCGAGCGCCCAAGAACCCTCGACGCCCTCGATGCTGCTCTGACGCGGCAAACCCCGGCCATCCTACGCACCACGACCCAGAATACGCATGGTGTGAAGAGCCATCTCTTCAGCCTGGATGGCGCGCACGTCTTTGGGGGCGAACTCGGGCCCGAGTGGGAGCCGCGCCATCTCGAGACGCGCCTCGCACATGCCCATGCCCTCCACCGCCTTCGACTGCGCCTGAACACCCAGATATTTATCGCAGCGATCCTGCCCCACGCGAAACCGCTCATGGAGTTCGAACATGCAAGAAAAGATGACATCCCTGACCCTTCCCCAGGAGTACGAAGTGTTGCTGAAAGCGATGCTCACCACGGACGGCAAGGTGGACCAGCTGCTCCCGCTGCTCGATCTGCTGAACGACCCGGGTCACCCGATGTCCGAACTCGGCCAAGCTCTGATCGAGGCGCTCCAGAGGATCGCCGAGGACTTGCGGAAGGCCACACAGCTCCGAGAAGAGCACCGCGCAGCCCTGCATCAGGCGAACGAGACCAACACCGCACTGTCACAGATGCTCAAGGACATCTCGCAAGAGCTTCGGGAGATCCGGGCGGAGAACCGCAGTTTGAAGCAGCAGATCTCCAAGATCCACGGCCTGATGTTCAGCCCGGCGGAGTGACCTTTGGTAGGCAGCTCAGGAAATTGCTCCGTTCACTTCACGCGGGCTTCAGTGGCTGGCGCTGGCGCCGTTCGGACAAATCAGGGATTCAGGTAACGTTCCGGGATGGAAGCGTTGCCGAGGTGATCGGCGGCGTCCTGGTCGACGCGCGTGAGGAAGGTGAAGTCACCCAGTTCGCCGAAGCCTGGCGCAAGAAGTTCGGGGAGGTGAACAGCGAGATACCCGGAACGTCAGACGACCACTCCCCGGAACCGATGTAGTAAGACCGCTCCATCCCCTTGGACGGATGCCACGAGACGTCTGCGGCAGCAGACCGATGGCTCTCTGTCCGAGCACCCCACTCGCCATTGAGAACACACACTTCCCCCCTGGGGCACGTCTGGTATGTCGGGAAGCGAACCCGACCTCTGGATTTCGATGAAACTCGTATCGCGGCCACTGCCCGCCTTTCTGTCCGACCCCTTCCGCAAGCACCCCCGAGCGCTGGCACTTCAGGACGACATCATTTCGGCGTCTGGCGGCGCGCATGCTAGGGTTCACCTCTCGGAAATCGCAGCAGCTCCCGTCGTTCAGCGTGGCCGTGTTTCCGCCCGCCTCACCCTAGATCTCGGCGACCAGTCCTGCGTCCTGCTGCCCGGGGTCCAGGAGGCACCCGCCAGAGCATTCGCGCAAGCTGTCGAAATAGCCTGGTCAGGCTACAATCTTGCCCAGCTTTCCAGGGAAGACGACGCGATTGCGGCCCTGCTGACGGCGATTGAGGGATTGAAGGCACCGGCGATGTATCCCGCCGCCTGCCTGGTAGGCCCGGTCGCAAGCAAGGCCGCCGACCTCGACGCCCGCGTCCTGAAGAAGCTCAACCCGACAGCCCTGGGGGTGGAGACGATGGCGCGTCTGGCTCCGATCATGGAGCTCGCGCGCGATCCAGAGCAGTTCCGCGAGACGGCGGTAGCGGCCTTCGTCAACCAGCAGCTGGCGGACTGGAAAGAGTTCTTCGATACCGTCGAGTCCATGCCGCTGACGCCGGAGCAACGGCTGTCCGTCGTGGTCGACGAGGATGCGACCCTGGTCCTCGCCGGTGCGGGTTCGGGCAAGACCTCGGTCATCACCGCCAAGGCTGCCTATCTGGTGAAGGCCGCTATACGCCGGACTTCCGGCTCACGGAGAGCGGCGTCTATCTCGAGCAATTCGGCGTCCGCAAGGCAACACGGCAGGACGGTACGGAGGAGCTGACCACCGCCCCCTTCATCGACCGCGACGTCTAGCCGCCCAAACCATGGCGAGGTCACCACAAGGGAGAGCCGCGGATGAGATTAAACCGTAGATGCAACTCGTAGCTGCAGTTGAAAACACACCGCAGGCAGTGCTGTGGTATGCTGAGATAAGTTTCTCGTATCTTGACGCGATACAGAAATTCTGTTGGTTTCGAATTATTGCCGCGCTTCAAAATACTAGTATCAGCATCTTCTGCAGGAAGATGAAAAGCGAGTGAGGCTATATTGCTATACTGCTTGAGTAAGAGGCCTTAGAAGATGAGTGAGAGCAGATCCAAGTTGGTCGAAATGTTCGTTCGAAATATTGGCTGCATTGGGCCCGAGGGTGTCAGCGTGGCGCTTGATGACATTGTCTGCATTGTCGGTCGAAACAATTCTGGAAAATCGACACTGCTGCGGGCGTACGAACTCGCTCAGGGCAGCGAGAAATTCGACTGGCTCCGTGATCGTTGTGCGCAAGCACCGGAGGACCAACCCTCAGAAGTAATTTTGCAGATACACATTCCCAAAGGTATCGGCAACATAGGTGAGGAATGGAAAGAGCAACGGGACGGCCTCCACATCCTCACCAGTCGCTGGCAATGGTTGCCCGAGAAAGTCATTGACGGCAAAGTCTCACCTGTTAGGCAGACTCGCAAACCCGATCAACCCATCGAAGAGAATGATGGCTATGCCGAAGACGGCAAGGCGGGCGGCGCCGACAACGTCTTTAAGTCGCGACTGCCGCAGCCTGTTCGGATCGGTTCGCGCGGCGACCCTTCTGAGGCAGAAAAGGCTCTTATGAAGCTTGTCTTAGAGCCAGTCGGGACGGCACTCTCGAATGCGGCCTCTGATCCTAATACAGCGCTTTCTCAAGCGATGGAACAGCTCACAGAGCGTGTAACAGGGATTGTGCAGGAAGAAGAGGCCCAATTCAGTGCAGCCGTTTCGGAAGTTGAGAAAGGCTTCACAAGCGTATTCCCAGGTCTCTCCATAACGTTAGATGTCAAAGCGGCGCCGCCAAAATTCGATGCCGCCAAACTGATTGCTGACGGTTCTGGTCTGCGCGTAACGGATGGAGGCGCCGAAGTTCAGCTTTCTCAACAGGGCGCTGGCGCGCAACGGGCGTTGTTCTGGACCATGCTGCAAGTCCGAAACCGCATGATAAGCGACAAAAAGATTCGACAGGACACAGTCAAGGCGCTGGAGAAGGAATTAGGGAAGGCAAAGAAAGATGCAGACAGACAGCAGGAGCTCCAAGCGCAAATCGATTTGATACAGGCTGGGGGTGCTCTGCCTGCAGACTCAGAAGACCCAGCCCTCCCTGGCTACATATTGCTGATCGACGAGCCGGAGAACGCCCTACACCCACTTGCTGCTCGCGCGGCTCAACGGCAACTATATGAGCTTGCTCGGCAGCCTGAGTGGCAGGTTATGATGACCACGCACTCGCCTCTATTCATCAATCCAGCGGTAGATCACACCACGATTTTGCGACTCGAACGCGACCCGATTGAAAATAACTTTGCACCTCGCACTTTCCGTACTGATGAGGCGGGATTCACCGGTGATGAAAAGGAAACTCTGCAAGCCATCCAAGAGATGGATCCGACTTTTTGCGAGGTATTCTTCGGTACCTATCCGATTGTAGTTGAGGGTGATACGGAACACGCTGCCTTCATCGCGGCAGTGGTCGAGGCAGGGCACGAGCTTATCGATCAAGTCACGATTATCAAGGCAAGGGGTAAGCCACAAATCCGCGCGGTCATGAAAATGCTTATCCACTTCCGCAGAGATTTTGGCGTGGTGCATGACTGCGACTGGCCGCGTGGTACCACCAAAAATAAATACGGCGAGCTCAAGAAATCTAGCTCTTGGACGCAAAATGTGGAAATTCGCAAACTCGTCAAGCAAGCGAAAGCCCTTGGCATAGGAGTAGCGCACGAAGTCAGCATTCCCGACTTCGAACGTCGAATAGGCTTGCCTCTTGGGGGATCAAGCAAGCCATTCGAGGCCTACGTCGCGATCAAGCAGGACAACGGAAACAAAGAGGCGGTGCGGGATCTTTTACAACGCCTGAAGCAGCCGACACGGCTCAAGCCAGAAGATGTGGACGAGTGCGACGCTGACGCCTTTGTTGCTGAACTCGAAAAGCAACTACGCGCAGTTGCTGCCGAACGTGGGTTAGAAGACGGCTATCGAATTGGAGACTGAATACGGAAATTCTTGTTTGCCTCCGCCGAAGAGAAAAGTCCCCCGGCGGAGGCCGGTGCCATGCTGCACTATGTCTCGAACGGCCGCTCCCGGGAAGCGGCTCCGCAGTGGCTACCAGACTCGGAAATGTCCGCAGAGGGCCGATCGCATCAGCCGGCATGATGGGAAGCGCTGCGCTCGAAGCCATGTCCGCTACCTGCCCACAACAACGCGCCGGGCGCTTGACCCTCGCGCCGCTCCCGGGGATCTTGACCGGCAACCCAAGGAGCCCCCCCATGCGCGCGCTGCACAGTGCTGACTGGCATATCGGCCAGACCCTGAACGGCTGGTCCCGCGAGGCCGAACATGCGCGCTTCTTCGACTCCCTGACCGACCTTCTGGTCGCGGAACGGATCGACCTGCTGCTGGTGGCCGGCGACATCTTCGACACCACCAACCCCTCGGGCGAAAGCCAGCGGCTGTTCTACCGCACCATGGCCGGGATCAAGCAGCGGCTGCCCCGCCTGCAGGTCATCCTGACCGGCGGCAACCATGATCCCGCCCTGCGCCTGGAGGCTCCCGCCGACCTGCTGGGCAGCTTCGACATCCACACGATCGGCACAGTCCACCGCCGCGGCGGCCAGCCGGACCTGGACCGCCACCTGATCCCCGTGCCCGGCCCCGACGGCACGCCCGAGGCCTACGTGATGGCCATCCCCTTCCTGCGCGCCGCGGACCTCTCGGGCCTCAGCTTTGCCGCCGCGGAGGGCGAGACCACCGTCATCGACGCCGCCCGCCGCTTCTATGCCGATCTGACCGAGGCCGCCCTGCCCCGCATCGGCGACCTGCCCCTGATCGCCATGGGGCACCTGCATTGCACCGGCGGCCTAGAATCGGAAGGCGCCGAACGGCGCATCTTGATCGGCGGTTCCCATGCCGTGCCGCCCGACATCTATCCGCCCCGCATCGACTACGTGGCGCTCGGCCACCTGCACGGGCCGCAGTCGCTGGACAGTGGCCGGGTGCGCTATAGCGGCAGCTGCTTCCCGCTCTCGGCCTCCGAGATCCGTTACAGGCACGGCGTCACCATCCTGGACATCGAGGGCCGCAGAATCCGCGCCACCCACCGCGACATCCCCCTGCCCGCCCCGGTGCTGCGCCTGCCCTCCACCGGCACGATGACCCTGGCCCAGCTGGAAGCGGCCCTGTCCGAGATCGAGGAAGGTCCCGAGGTCGACCTGCGCCCGCTAGTCTATGTCGAACTGCTGGCCGAGGAGGCGCCCGCGGTGATGATGGGCCGGGCCGAGGCGCTGCTGCGCGCCGCCCCCGTCCGTCCCGCCGGCATCCGCATCCACCGCGCCCAGGACCACACAGCGCCGCCCGCCCCCGCCCCCTCGCTGGCCGAGACCTCGCCCGAGGCGCTCTTTGCCCAAGCCTTCGAGGCGAAGAATGGCTTCGCCCCCGAAGACCGCCACCTCGCCGCTTTCCGCGACGTGCTGTCCGAGGTCTGAGCCATGCAGATCCTGTCGATCCGGGGCGAGAACATCGCCAGCCTCGGCAAACCCTTCGAGATCCGCCTCGACGAGGGGCCGCTGGCCAGCGCCGGTCTGTTTGCCATCACCGGCGAGACCGGCGCGGGCAAGTCCAGCCTGCTGGATGCGATGTGCCTGGCGCTCTACGGCGATTGCCCGCGCCTGTCCGGCGGCGGCACCCGCGAGGCGGTGGCGGATGTCGACGGCGCGACCCTGCGGTCGACCGATCCCCGCATGGTGCTGCGCCGGGGCGCCGCCCGAGGCATGGCCGAGGTGACGTTCCGCGCCGTCGATGGCGAGGTCTACACCGCCGGCTGGTCCGCCCGCCGCGCCCGCGACCGGATCGAGGGCCGCCTGCAGGCCGCCGACCGCAGCCTGATCCGTGCCTCCGACGGTCAGGTCCTGGAAAGCCAGCTGTCGCGTGTCAACGACCGGGTGTCCGAGCTGACCGGCCTGACCTACGACGAGTTCCGCCGCACCGTCCTGCTGGCCCAGGGCGACTTCGACGCCTTCCTCTCGGCCCAGACCGGCGAACGCGCCGCGATCCTGGAAAAGGTCACCGGCACGCAGGTCTACCGCGACATCTCGCGCCGGGTCTACGAACGCCACGCCGCCGCCCAATCCACCCTCGCCACGCTGGAGACCCGGCGCGGTGAGCACCGCCTGCTCAGCGCGGAAGACCGCGCAGCACTTGAGGCCGAGGGCAAAAGCCTGCGGGACCAGCAGGCAACCACCGCCGCAGACCTGGCCGTAGTCCTGGCCGACCTTGGCCGTTACGTCGCGCTGGAAACGGCCAAGGCGGCATTCGACCGGGCCGAGGCGCGTGTCGGGGCGGCCGAGACGGCGCTGACGGAGCTGACAGACCAGCAGGCCTGGCTGGCCGACTGGGATCGTGCCCAGGCACTGCGGAGCGAAGTGAGGGAGGATCAGGCCGCCGCCATGGCCCTGCATCATACGACCGACGCCGTGGCCCGCCTGACGGAGACCCACGCGGCACAGACCGGGACGGTTGCCGAACGAGCCGACGAGGCCACCGACGCCGCCACCCGGCTGGATCAGATCGAGGCGCTGTTCAAGGCGCTTGGCCCGGACTGGACGGCGGCCGAACAGCTCGACGGCCAGATCGCAACGGCAACCCGGGAACTGGCAAGCGCCGAGGCCGATCAGGCCGCACGGCAGGACAACCTGGCGGCTGCGCAAACCTCGCAGGAGGCGCTGGACGCTCAGGACCGGGACCTTCAAACGGCCCTGACGCAGGCTGCCCATGCCCTGCAAGAGATCCCCGGACAGGATGTCCTGCTGGCGCAGTGGACCGCGCTGGAAGACCGGCTCGAGGCCCGGATCCAGGCCGCAACCCGCCTGCACGCCGCCGAAGCGGCGCTTGGCACCCTGCACCGTGCCGACCAGGACCAGACCACAGCCCGAGACAAGGCCCGTGCCGAGGCCGAGACGGTCAAGACCGGCCTTGCCGAGCTGCGCCGCGCCCAGTCCGAGCTACAGCCAGAGCGGCTGCGGTTGCAGGCCGAGGATCCGGCTGGGCGGCTTGCCACGCTCGCCCAGCACCTGATCGACCTGCGCAGCCTGCGCCAGGCCACGGCCCAGCTGCGCGAGGCCGAACGCGCCCTCTCCGACAGCGCCGAACTGCAGCGCCGCGCCCTCACGGATCGCACCACGGCAGAGGCCGACCAGACCCGCCTGACCGCCGAGCTGGAGACGGCCCGGCACCATGTCGACGCCCTTTCCCGCCCCGTTGCCTCGGCCGAGGCCGCGCTCAGCGCCGAAGCGGATCACCTGCGCCAGCACCTGCAGCCCGGCGCGCCCTGCCCGGTCTGCCATGCGACCGAACATCCGGTGATGGAGAACAGCGCCCTTGCCCGCCTGGCCGAAGATCTGCGCCAGCAGATGCAGGCGGCCACCGATGCCCGCGATGCCGCGCAGGCCGGGTTGCGGGACGCCCAGGCCTGGCGCGAGGCGGCGCAGGCCGCGATCACCCGCGAAGAGAACCGCGCCGCCGAGCTGACCGCTGCCCGCGCCTCGGCACAGGACGATCACGCCCGCCAATGCGCTGCGCTGGACGGCACCGACATGCCCCTCGACCCGCAGGCGCCGGATGAGGCCTTCACGGCCCTGCTGGCCCGCTTGGATGCCGCCCGCGTCCCCCTGGACGCCGACCGTGACCGGCTGAAGGCGCTGGAGCAGGAACACCAGCGCCTTGGCGCCGCGATCGAGGCCGGGTTGGCGCGACAGACTACGCTGGCCGACCAGATCACCACCCTGACCGAAGGCCTGGCCGACAGCGAGGCACGCGCGCGCGACCTGACACGCGACCTCACCGCCGACACGCGCGAGATCGTGGCCCTGGCGCCACGCCTCACCCCGCCGCTTGCGGCGCTTGGCCTGACGCCGGATGCCTTCGGCGCCGACGGCCAGCTCACATTGGACCGGCTCCGCGACAGCGCCCGCCGCGCCGCGACGCTGCGCCAGCAGATGACCGACACCGGGGCCGCGCGGGCCGAGCTGCTGCCCCGGCTGACCGAAGCGCGCGAGGCGACCCGCTCCGCCGGCCAGCTTGCCACCGAGGCGCAGCAGGCCCGCGACCGGCGCCGCTCCGCGCTGGATGACCTGACGGCGCAGCGCGCCGAGCTGTTGGGGGGCGAGCCCACCGGCGTCCACCGCACCCGCCACAACGAGGCCCGCAAGGCCGCCATGGCCGCCGCGACCGAGGCACAGCGCCTCCATGCCGACGCCGCCTCGCGCTTGGCCGGGGATCTCGCCGGCCTGACCGCGGCGCAGGACGCCCTGACCAGCGCCACCGCCCGCCAGCAGGCCGCAACCACGGCGCTGACCGTGGCCTGCGAGGCCGCCGGGCTGGACCTGGCACGCGTTCAGACCCTGCACGCCGCATCGACGGAGGACGTCGACCACCGTCGCGCCACACTGGACGCCGCCCGCACCGAACGCACCAGCGCCGAAGGCGCGCGTCAGGAGCGGCGCGAGGAGCTGGCCCGGCTGCAGGAGGCTGAACTGCCGGAGACCCCGCGCCCTGACCTCGAGGCGCGCAAGGCCCGGCTGGAGGCCACGGCCACCACGCTGACCGAAGCCGTCGGACGGCTGGCCGAACGGCGCGAGGCGGACGCCCGTGCCAGCGCCGCCCTATCGGGCCTGCTGGCCAAGATCGAGGCGGCCCGCAGCCTGGCCGAGACCTGGACCGCGATGAACGAGGCCATCGGCTCGGCCCGGGGCGACCGCTTCACCCAGATCGCCCAGGCGGTGACCCTGGCCATGCTGGTCGAACGCGCCAACCTGCACCTGGACCAGCTGAAGCCGCGCTACCAGCTGGCCGTGGCCGACCAGGACCTGGCCCTGCACATCATCGACCGAGACATGGCCGGCGACACCCGTCCCAGCCGCCTGCTCTCGGGCGGCGAACGCTTCCTGGTGTCTCTGTCGCTGGCGCTTGCGCTCTCGGGCATGGGCAGCCGCGGCGCGCTAGCTGGCACCCTTTTCATCGACGAGGGCTTCGGTAGCCTCGACGCGGAATCCCTCGACCTGGCCATCGACGCTTTGGAGCGGCTCCAGGCCCAAGGCCGCACGATCGGCGTGATCAGCCATGTCCAGGCGATGAAGGACCGCATTCCGGTGCAGCTGGAGGTCACCAAGACCGGCGGCGGTGCCAGCGAAGTGGCCTTGCGGCTCGCCTGAGCCCGTCAAGGGCGAAATCTGGCGTTTTAGGCGTTCAAATCCCTCCAGTTCCTCACTTTCAGGTGAGCAAAAAACTCCAGTTACAGCTCTGCGTCTGGAGTTTTTTGCTCACCGGTAGGGAGGATTCTGCTCTGATTGTCAGATACCCCCCGGGGGAGCCACTAGACTCGAAAATCAGAGAAAACACCCCCAAGACCCACCATCTCCCCAGAATGAGACCGTTGTACTCCCACGTCCTCAGCTCACGAGAGGCCGATCAAGGCCAAGATCCCTTCGCCAGCAGAGGCTCTCAAAGAACAATAACCGCATCACCAACCCCTCCGCATCGCCGGAGTACTTACGAGCTTCGCGGTTCAAACTAACACCGTTACAGGATCCGCCAGCAAGGACCCGAGCGGGTTGCGCCTCGAGCCGTGGGAAGGGAACATGGAGACGGCAGCATTGCGGAGGATGCGAACGTCGCCGGCGAGACATCACCGGTCGCGCCGTCTGGCTCTCCCGGCCCTTAGCAGCCGTTGGCTGTGGCTTAGAGTGCTGCAGTGCGGTTTCTCCAAAGCAGTCGTTCGTCGATACTGCAGCATTTGAGTTCATCAGTTGGCCGCTGAGCGGGCGAAGCGGGCATGCCATTGCTGCGCAATCTTTGCTACTCGAGATAGAATAACCAAGTATAACGAGGTGAGCCGATGCAGCGGGAGGAAATTATAGATGCCTACCGGGAATACATTGCCTGTTTGAACGCCCAAGACTGGAGCAACCTCCAGCGCCATGTTGCGGACAACGTCGAATATAACGGGAGGACCATTGGGTTTGACGGCTACCGCGACATGCTAGTCGAGGATTTCCGAGCCATCCCCGATCTTTCGTTCAATATTGCCTTTCTTGTCTGCGACCCGCCCATGATCGCAAGCAGGCTTTCATTCGACTGCACACCGATGGGCCAGCTCTTCGGCCTGCCTGTGAACAAAAAACGTGTCCGCTTCGCCGAGAACGTATTCTATGAATTTCGTAACGGCAGGATACGGACCGTCTGGTCTGTTGTCGACAAGGCAAGCGTCGCGGCCCAAATCTCAAATCATGCTGGGCAGTATGGGCTCTAAGCGATCATGCGGCACCGCGGCGGGATTCCTACCGTTTAGGTGTGCCCGTCGTCGCTCGCGGCCCGTAGCTGGCAATCGGCAGGTCCGGCTGCTCAGGGCGCTCCCGGCCCATTGCTGACATTGACCGTGATTCTGAATGCGGCAGTGCGGCACGTCAAAAGCAGCCATTCGAGCATCGTCCAGCATTCTTTTGCATCTAACAACAGCAGCGGTAGATGAAATCAATATTATTGCCCTTACCTCCAAAAGTTTCTTCAGTCATCCGCATAATCGATGACATTTCGTAACAGATCGACCGGCAGCCGGACGTTGCCGCAGGATAGACTGGGCGCAAGCTTGCGCAAGAAATTCAAGAGTTGGCTTATTCTATCTTATTCGGCACACGGAGGCTCACCAGATGTAGGGTCATTGTGCATCGTAATGTGACCTCGTGCATTCACGATAGCGGCGGATGCGTCGTCAGTCTCAGGCATCTCAACCTGAACAAACTCGCCATCGACGCAAAGTCCATTGCGACCCTCAAAGGTGATCTGCTCCCGCTCAGACATTAATAAATCAAAGGTCGTTTTGGCCATATCGGGATCATCGAAAAAAATATCACAATATGAATTCGAAAAGCCGTCCGAGGACGAGACATAGGCGCTTACCTTGGCGGGATCTCCGATCGGCGAAAAGCTGGAAACACGCGAGCTGATCTGCTTCCACGGCAGTTCCACACCTTGTCCTTCTGCTTCGTAGTCATGAGCGGTGATTATGACGAGGCAGGCCTCCATCACTGCGGCTATATTTTCGGGCGTGTCCATTGTTGCGGTTTGCGCCTGAGCGCTGGAAACGACTACTGCGAAGCTTGCCGCAATGAAGGGACGGTGAACGATGGCGAGAAAAGTCATTTTGTATCCTTGTGTGAAACTTCAGTGTCGTCGATCTTTTGCGTTTGTAATCTAGTCGTTGCCATGAAACGCGGTGATCACCGTATAGACGTGGCAGGTGCCAAATCCGCCCATCCCGAAGCTTAAAGCTTGGCGGTGATTGATTAGAGTGGGTGAAATCACCTGCACGCCCCATTGTATGTACACGCCAGCCCCTCCTGCGGTCCCGTCACGGCTGCCATACCAGGAGTTCGCACCGACCTGGGTCCATTCAAGCTGTGGAGCCATTTTCTGAGGCGTGAAATCGGGGCCAAAGGTGCCGCGGCCGCTTGACATGTTCATCGCCGCCATTTGCGGACCCAGGGCTTCGGCAATCCCCGGCAGGCAACCCGTAATTGTCTGGTCTCTGATTTCGATAGCCCAGAAACCGTCGCGTGGCTGGATACGTGCGGATCGCATCGTGTCGGGTTCCGGAAAGAAGTCTTCGGTATCTTCAAAGTCCAAATCGGATGGTTCTTCATCGCCGGACGCGCGTCGGCGACGCTTTTCTTCTTCCTCGGCGTCAAACTCGATATCGGACGGTTCTTCATCATCGCCATCGTCACGCCGAAGTCTCTCTTCCTCCCCGGCGCTGAGCTCCATCCGGGGCTCTGCCGGAGGGTCCCTGGCGTCCACGATGTAGGGCGGTCCATCCCCTCCGAAGCGTTTGTTCGCCTCTTCCGGAGTGTCGCTGGTCCACTTCACCGTTTTGTCTATTTTGTTCAGGATCACGCCGGTCGTGCCTGTGGGCGGTGTGTTGCCCATCAGAACTTGCGCGCCTTGGAGTGTAACGTTGCTTTCGTACTGGACGACGCCGTTAACGTCCTTCTCTACGACGAAGACTTGAAAATCCTGGGCAAGGACAGGGCTGGCTGTCAGCGCGGCGATCACAGCAAGGGCTTTCATTCTGAATCTCCGGTCAGCTGATTCAATAACTCAGACATCTCGGCCTCGCGGCGCGGCTCACCGACTATCTTGGATGATAGGCTGTTCCGAATGACGCCAATCTCGGCCAGACGTTGCGTGTCGTCGGTGTGATCGTGGCAGAACCTGCCATACAGCACGTCATAGCAGGGTCCGAGGTCGGCGCTGCGTTGAGGCTGATTCAGTGTTGCCCAGAGTGGTCCGTCCGGTGTCATCGCTACCATGTTGAACATGATCTCCCCGCTGCGACTGTGGATTGGTGCCTCTGCGCCCCATCCGGCTGGCAGGGTGAAATCGACTTCGAGTTGGGGGTCAGCTATATCGCAATCCTGTTCTTTGGCGCAGAAATGGACTGCCTCGATCGGAAGGTTAGCCCCACCACCGGTCTCGCGCGATGTGGCAACGGTTTCCGCAGGGGTGACGGGCTCAATTACGGTGGTGGCCAAATCCTCAGGTCGCAAGACGACGACCTCAAGGTTCTGGTCGGAGCTTTGGTTAATCATGCCGGAGGGCGCGCGCCATATGGTTCCATCGCGCGTCAGCGTAACGGTCTTCGCGACACCGTCCGTGGTAACGGTCAGCCTGCGCGTGTCAGCGTCTACGATGGCGAGTGTCGTCGTCCCGGATGATCCCTGAGCCCCAAGCCACCTGTTGTCCGGTGCCTCGACGACAAAGTCGCCCTCGCCCGTTTCCGTGCCTTCGTCATGGATAACCTGAAATCGTCCCAGCGGCACAGAGCCTACGTCGTCTATGCCGACTACAATCCAGTTACCATGCAATTCACCAACCTGCGTCAGTGGTCCCTCTTCGCCGCCCATCGCGCCGGCTTCGATGGACATTCCATCCTGTACGGCTTCACCCGCTGGCGCCGCTGCATTGGACGGCAGGGGAACGCCGACGGCAATCAGCCCCATGTCGGCCTCAAATCTGTTAAAATCTTTGTCGAACCATTTGAGGACAATGGTGTAAACACCAGCCACGTCCGGCACCGTCAACTTGAACCCATCTTGCGTCGACATTGTAGAAATCACCTGTCCGGATCCAACACGTTCCCCGTCTTGGTGGAATTCGAATGACGATTGGCGATTGGCGTCACCCACCCAACGCGCATCAATATTGCTTCCCACATCAGCCTCGCGGGCACCCTGCCATTCAGGCGTTACGACTTCGCTAAACCGAACTGGAAAACGTCCATACTCCACCCGCTGCCGTGCATCCATAACGACAACATCGTAATCACCCGCCTTGGCAGGGGACGGAATGCTTGAGTCCTCGAATACACCGGCGTTGGGTGACAATAGGTTGCCGCCTTCGTATTCTGTCAGATCCGTACTGCCTACGGGGGCCAGATACACGCGGCTGTGAATGTCACGATCCAGTCCAGATGTGTCATTGATCATCACCTGATGTTCTCGGTTCAGCGGCATGTTCGCACTGGACTGCATCACAAAACCGGCGTCCTCGGTACTCAACTCAAGCTCGACGATTTTGGTGTCGGCGGCGATGTCGATCGTATAATCGCCGGATACCTTATCGCCGCCCGCGCGCAAATTCACTGTGCCAATCGGCAAATCGACGACAAGCCCCGGCACGACGGCGTCGGACGCAGCAAGTCGGCCGATTTCCTCGTCGCCTTGAAACAAGACAGTTTCGTCCGGCAAGGCCAGTCCGTAAGGCATGTAAATGCGAATAGTCACGTCCTTGGCCTGCTCTGGTTCCACCACTGGCTCTGGTAAGGCTTCGGTTGCAGGCTTGGCGGTGGCTTGCATTACACCGTCCATCGCACTGGCCAGCTCACCCGCGTCGCTTGCGTCGAAATACTGACCACCCGTAGCTCTGGCGAGGCACTGCAACTGCGCCTTGTCGCCATCAACTATGTCGAACCCGATGACATGCGCCGTAAAGTCAAGCCCAAGCGCCTCAAGCTCTGCACCAACCGCACATGGGTCTGCAGAACAATTTTCCACACCGTCAGACAGCAGTACGACTGTCGCCGCTTCTTCAGTATAGCGTAAAACTTCGGCGGCTTGGCGCACTGCATCCGACAACGGTGTCTTGCCAATGGGAGTGAGCCCTGCGACCAACTTGGCGATGTCAGACCCATCCCCCGGTGTGGCAAGGGTTTCGATATCCGCGCAATTGCCACGTTCGCGATGACCGTATGCGATCAAGCCTGTGCGTGTACTGTTCGCATCCCAATCTGCCAAAAGCCCATCAAACGCACCCCGGGCGATTTCGACCTTTGCCACCCCGTCGACCTGCCCCCACATCGACCCGGACATATCAAAAACCACCATCACGTCACGATTTTCGTCCTGCGCGGCAAGGCCACCGGCAGCAAGCAGGGCAAAGCCCAGCGGGTAGAAAATGCGCATCATGTATCCTGTGATGAAGTTAGCTTTGTTGACCGATCAAAAAACTCTCTTTACTTTAGAGGAACCAGACTATTTTCTTCAAGATAAGGAAATCCTTATACCTTGAGGATAGGGAGGCTGCGGGTGTCGCTGATCCGGTCTTTGGCTGACAGCATGGAGGATCGACAAGACTTGGTTGGAGTGTGGAACGCGGCGATGTCGTGCCTGCCTCAACTGGGTCTCTCCAAAGTGGTGTTTATGGACTTGAGCACACGCAACGAAAATTTGATTCTCAGCAATGCCTGCGAGAATTGGCTTACCGGATACCGCGAGGACGTGCGCGTGGGGCTGGATCCATTTGCCGGGCACTGCCTGACAACACTTGCGTCACAACTTACTGGGATCGGCCATCTTGAGCGCCATCGACATCTTTCAAAAGGCGCTCTGACCCAGATCGCTGCCGGTAGCAGTGCGCTCGACATCAACACTGGCCTGTCGGTTACAATCCTTGTGGGTGCGGATGGCGCGGGTGTGGGTGTGAACTTGATGACAGACCACAACGTTACCGAATTTGCGCAATTGCGCGCGGAACATGAGAGTGAGTGGCGCGCATGGTCACACTTGTTGTTTGCAGGATTAAACAGGACATCGACTGGCGAAACGGATTTGACGGCCCGAGAGCGTGATTGCTTGGCCTACGTCGCTGACGGATTGCGCACAACGGAAGTTGCCTACCGGATCGGTATAAGTGAGGGCACCGTCGAGTTGCATTTGCGAAGAGCACGAAAGCGCCTTGGCGCAGCAACGCGTGATCAGGCAGTTGCGATAGCAATTCGGAAACGTCTGATTTAAGTGTTTGAACCTACGCTTTAGCACCTCGTCAGCACGACATGTCAATCGGCAGTCGATCTTGCGTGCCGATTGACAAATTGCTGACCATCATGCCCTCCTTGCTTCAAATTTAGCGAAGAAGACGTCCACGATACCTGGGGCTTTTCAGTCTTACTGCGTCGGCATAGCGGCCAGGAATGCCTCCACCACTTGTGACGAATTGCTGGAGGACAGGCTCATAAACGTCGCCATCTCATTCTCGCCGTCGCCACCTCCAGCGAGATCCGAAAGCGAGCGGAAAGCGATGAAGGGTATCTCATTAGCGTAGGCTACATGCGCCACAGCCGCGCTTTCCATATCCAAAACTCGCGCCTCAAAGGTGTCGTAGACGAACTCGCGATAGTTTGCGTTGTCAACAAAGGTCATTCCCGAAACGCCCGATCCGCCGGTAACGATCTCCGGGGCATCCGACAGGCAGTTGTCTTGTTCGTTGCATGCGCTGAGAGAAGTAGTGTCTTTAAGGTTCTTCGCTATGTCGAGGAGCGCGGGGTCGACGTGGAACCAGAACCGTGTCTCTGGCTCGTCCGAGCCGTCCCGAATTAGGGTCACGCCCCGGGTGAACATCATGCCGTAGTTCGGGAAATCCGATTGCATCCATCCCGGTATCACGAACTCTCCCTCGTCCGTTTCGCGCGCATAGATTCCTTCAAGATACTGGCCCCACTTTTCGGGCACAACGACATCCCCAATATTCAGGTCAGGATCGACCCCTCCTGCGATGCCGGAAAACACGATATGAGAGATGTCGAAGCGGTCGAGAGCCAGCTGCGTCGTCATGGCAGCGTTAACCATCGACACACCCGATAGAAAGAGCACGACCTCCTTGCCGGCGAGCGTGCCAGTGACAAAACGGTTGCCGTTGATGACCTCTTCTTCGACACCCTCGAGGTCTTGTTGTAGCTCAATCCATTCGGGCTCGAATGCCGACATTACAGCGATCCGCGATGAGTCTTGGGCGTAAAGCGGCAACGGTGAGATGGTCATAAGCAGGGGCAAAGTGAAAGCAAAACGGTGCATAAGGATATCCTTTGGGGTGTCTGCCTTCCGTAAGGTGACTGCTCGCAGCGCAGAAGACCCGATGATCCGATGATCCGAATACGGAAGTTAGATACGGCGCCGCCTGCACTTAAGGCAGAATGCCCGTGAAAGGGGCAGGTTGCGTCAATCAATCTACTACGTCTGTCAGCATTCGGCACCGCGCATCGGTCGAACGAATGCTTGAAGGCGCAGTTCACTGGCGGTGGTGCCGAACCGAACACTGATACATATGCAACAAATGTCTATTTTGCCCCGCGAACCGGAACTTCGTGCGCGGTGCAGCGAATGTCGGCTCCCCGCCCTTTGCGCATGACTTCGCACCTGCAGCGTAAATCATTCAAGTTAGCTCACGGTACCTTGGATCGGCGTCTCGGATCTCGGACGCCCAATCTCCTCCGCGCGCCTCCATGACCGTCCGGTTCGGCGAAGCTGCACTTTACATTAGCGATTAGCGGGCTCGCCAATCGCTGCTCAGGGGCTGTTCGTGTTGGTTGGGTGCCCAGGTCTGTTGCAGGGGCAAAGTTCGTTCCTTGCGCTCAGCGGCCACTTTGGGCTTCAGCACGCATGGCTCCGGGGTCGGGAAGAATTGTTGCTCAGGGTTACTGGCATCAGCGTGCAGTACCTGCCCGCCCATGTCACCAAATCCGCTTACTCTGATTCTTCAAGCTGAGCGAGCGCCCTCAACCTAGCCCATACCCCGTGCTTGCAGCCATTCCGTCATAACCCTCCGCACAACTTCCGGTCGGGAAGGCAAATCTTGCTGGACCCGGCGATAATCGTCGATCGCCTTGAGCATCTGACGATCCATTCTGATGGTGACCGGCTCGGTGTCCAGTTTCGGACGTCCCATCTTAGCCATTTCGAATCTCCTTCAAGAAACTACTTGACTAAATGACATCGGAAATCTAAATTGTCAAGTACGACGGGAGCTACAACCTTCCCGCCGTACTCTAACCACAACCGATCATCAGGAGATCGATCATGGCTGACACCTGCCCTACCACGCGCCTCGGCGCGGCTGAAGTCGCGTACTTCCGTCATTCGCCCGTTTCAGGCCACTTCTCCCACCTGCTCGCCGCCCTGGCCGCTGCGATCGAGGCCGAGCGCGATATCGAGGACGGTCTCTGGTCCGATCCGAGCTTCGACCATTGGCTGAGAGAGGCGGAACTTGGGTGGGAGCGTGCCAGCGGTCTCTGCCGCGCCGTCATCGACGCGCCGGCCACCCGTGCGAGCGATGTCCCGCTGCGGCGTTTTGCGCGCCACCTTCACTGGACGCTCGGCTGCGAGACCGCTGCCGAACTGCGGACTGCTCGCCAGGTCGTTGCGGGACATCCGGACTTGTTTTCCTGGAACGGGAATTGCCCCGAGGCGCTGCGCGTCGCGCAGATGCTCGCGCGCGGTCAACAGCAGTTCGACGAGATCTGCAATCTCGATATGTTGAACCCGATTGATGCCGTGGCCTCCCTGGAGGCTTTCACCGGATACGAGCCCTTCGCCGCCTGATCTCCACAAACATCGTCCCGGCACCCTGATGCCCTGTCCCGGAACGGGTCAGGGCTCAAACAAACGTGCCCGCGTTCTCAGCCGACATATTCTCGGAGGTCCAGCAATGGCTCATCCCTCACATTTCTCACTCAAACCCGCACCCGTTCGTCCGCATATCTACATCGGCGCGTCCCGGAGGCGTTGTTGCAGAACTCTGACGTCCGAGGATTCACCTTGCGAATCCATGCGCTTACACGGACGGCATGAGCAAGCCATCACCCGCCCGCTATCGCACGACGAACTGGTCCAGCTACAACGCGTCGCTGCAGAAGCGCGGGTCTTTGCTGATCTGGGTCGACGAGAACATGACCTGGCTTGCGCCGCGTGACGGGCGACGCGGACGGCCAGCAGTGTTTTCCGATGCTGCCATTCAGTTCTGCCTGTCGATCAAGATCCTGTTCAAGCTGCCGCTCCGCCAGACCGCCGGCATGGTGGCGAGCCTGCTGAAGTTGGCGGGGCTGGACTGGCCCGTGCCAGATTTCTCCACGCTGTGCCGCAGGCAAAGGACTCTGGCCGTCAAGGTCCCTTATCGCCGCTCGGATGGCCCGCTGAACCTGCTCGTAGACAGCACCGGGATCAAGTTCCTCGGCGATGGCGAATGGCAGGCGCGCAAGCACGGCGTTCAGGGTCGGCGCCAGTGGCGCAAGGTCCATCTGGCCATGGACCCGGCTACGTCCGACATCCGCGCTGTCGAGTTCACTCCAAGCCGCGACGGCGACAGTCCCGTGCTACCCGACCTGCTGGACCAGATTCCGGACTGCGAACCGATCGGCACTGTGACCGCGGACAGCGCCTACGACACGCGACGCTGCCACAAGGCCATCATCGAGCGCGACGCGGTTCCGGTTATCCCGATCCGCAAGAACGGGCGGCTATGGAAGGATGACTGCCCCGCGGCACACGCCCGAAACGACACGCTGCGTGCCACCCGACACTACGGGCGGGCGTTCTGGAAACGCTGGACAGGCTACCATGCCCGAAGCCGGATCGAGGCAAGGATGCGCTGCCTGAAAGCCTTCGGCGAGCGCATCATGGCAAGAGACCCCGACCGCCAGACCGCCGAAATTCACATCCGCATCGCTCTCATGAACCGCTTCAATGCCCTCGGCACCGCCGAGATCGTCCGCGTAGCCTAACCTCAGCGGGATAAGGGGCAGTCGGGCTTTAGGCAGGGGTAATGCAACAACGCCGCTCTGGTGTGGTCTCGGGCATATGGATCATCTGGCTTCGACGTTCGTCAGCAGACCAATTTGATCGTCTTTTTCCGTCTGGTAGCGGGTACTTCCCTCAAAGGGCGGGCCACCATTCAGATTTGAGTCGCGCAGCGAAACTTGATGTATTGGCCGTACCTACGCAAAATCCAGCTACCTGGTGTGTCGCTCTATGACGAATGCCAAATCGGGCTCAAGCTTGAGGTATGGCGCGGAATAGATGTGCCCCATCATCCTCGGATCGGCATAAAGATGAGACGCATCTTCGCCTAGATGGCCGGTTTCGAGGGACACACGATAAAGACTCTCTAAGTCTCCCGGCTTCGCTTGGCGTATAATCATTGATAGGCTCCATCGTTCATGCACTCACTGTATCTTTAGTAACAAAGCCTAAATAATGACAGTAGACCAATCTGGGCTCGAAGCAGACATGCGGCGGCGCGGCAGGCCCCTCGCCCTGGCGCGACAGGCCTGCGGGCGCTGACGGCCCATTGCCGACCTTGGGACTTGTTTACCACGCCGCGGCGCAGCTTCACCGAAGCGGTCGTCCGTGCGTCGCTCAGCATTTTCCGACAGCCAACGTCCGCTGAGCGGACGAAGCCGACTTTCAGCGTCACTGAACTTGACCTGTCTATAGCTTCACACCTTAGGAAGTTCTCGACGGTCGAGAATCGGTGTGAGCGAACAAGGCGGCGGCGGGTGTATCAGATCTCGGAATTGGCTGAGAGCGTAGGGCTCTCGCGTGCGACGCTGCTCTATTACGAGAAGCTCGGGCTGCTGAAGGGCAAGCGGCAGGCGAACGGCTATCGCGTCTACACCGACGCCGACCGACAGCGGCTGCGGCTGATGCAGCAACTGCAGGCCGGCGGGCTGAGTTTGCAGGAATGCCAGGCCTGCCTCGATGGCAAGCTCGACCGCGAGATGCTGGGCCAGCGCCTGGCAGTGCTGGACGCGGAGATCGCCGAAAAAGGCAAGTCGCGCGATCTTCTGGCGGCTTTGCTCGGACAGTCGAGCCTCAAGGACTGGCACGAAGAGGTCGAGCGCGTCGCGCCCGATCTGCACCGCGCGTGGCTCATGTCACAGGGGTTTTCCAGCGCGGAGGCGGGGCTGGTCGCGCTGGTCTCCAAGGATATGAACGCCCACGACGCCTACATGGCGGGCTTCATGGAGGTGTTCGCCGACCTCGACTGGTGGGGCCCGGGAACGGCCGAGGCGACACGCCGGGCGCTCACAATGGTGCCGTTCGCGCCCGAGACGATCCTCGAGATCGGCTGCGGCCCAGGCATGGCGACGATGACGCTGGCTGAGGCGACCACGGCGCGGATCACAGCCACCGATACCGCCGAGGTCGCGCTCGACAAGCTCAGGGCGCGGATCGCGGCGCGCGGCCTCAATGACCGGATCGCGGTGCAGAACGTCGACATGGCCGCAATTCCGGCCCCCGAGCGTCCCTGGGTTGTGATCTGGTCCGAGGGCAGCGCCTATATCCTCGGTGTGGAAAAGGCGCTTGCGGACTGGCGGGCGCTTCTGCGCCCCGGCGGCGTCCTCGTGTTCTCCGACATGGTCTGGCGGAGCGAAAAACCCGACGACGAGATCCGCGAATTCTGGGCCGCGGAATACCCCGCGATGGCGACGCCCGCGACCCGCATCGCGCAGGCCAGGCGCGCGGGCTACCGCGTCCTCGGCCATTTCGACATCGGGCCGGAGGGGATGGAGACCTACTACCGCCCGCTCGCCGCGCGGCTCGACGATCTGCGCCGCGAGATCGACGTGTTCGAGGCCGGGCGCGGGCAGTTCGGCTACGAGATGTTCGTGCTGGAGCGGGGCTGACCCCGCCTGGCACCAGAGAGGATAGAGACATGGACTATTCAACGGACTACACCACCCACGCCGAGGCGATTGTGGAACTCTTCGCGTCGACCTTCACTGCCTCGGAGGGCGCGGAGGAAGGCGCGCTGATCGGCGCCCTCGCACGCCGGCTGATCGCGGAGACGCCCTCCGGGGATCTGCGCGTGTTCACCGCCTGGGAGGACGGCACGCTTGTCGGCGGCATCTTCTTCACGCGCCTCACCTACGAGGGCGATCCGCGCACGGTCTTCATGATGGCCCCCGTGGCCGTGGCAACGGCACATCAGGGCAAGGGGATAGGGCAGCGGCTGATCGACCACGGCCTTGATGCGCTCCGGCGGGAGGACGTGGACATCGCGGTCACCTATGGCGATCCGGCCTTCTACGACCGCGTGGGCTTCGAGCCTGTCTCGGCGGCCGACCTGCCGGCGCCCCAGCCGCTCAACCAGCCGCAGGGCTGGATCGCGCAATCCCTGACCGAGGCGCCGCTGACGCCGCTACGCGGCTCTGCCCGTTGCGTTGCCGCCTTCGACGACCCCGCGCTCTGGTAGGTCCATGGTCCGCGACTACTCCGCCTTCCTGCCAGGTGGCACTCCGGCGCGCCGCGAGCCCACGGCGCTGGAACGCCTCGGTTGGGGCCCGGCCTTCGCAAGCCAGATCGACGCAGACGCCCTGACCACGACGCCCCCGGTGCGTGTCGTTGCCGTGCACCGCAGCGGCTTGCAGGTGGCGGGCGACGGCACCCTCGAGACGATCCCGCCGGGACCGGAGGCGACGGTCGGCGACTGGCTGCTCTACGATCGCGAGCGGCCCCGGTCGAGCCGGGTGCTGGAGCGCAAGAGCCTGATCAAGCGCCGCGCACCGGGCACGGGGCGCGAGGTGCAGCTGATCGCGGCGAACATCGACACCGTCTTCGTCGTCACGTCCTGCAACCAGGATTTCAACTTGGCGCGGCTGGAGCGCTACGTCGCGCTCGCTTTCGAGGCCGGCATCGAGCCTGTCATTCTCCTGACCAAGGTCGATCTCACCGACGACGCCGCGCCCTACGTCGAAGAGGCACGGAAGGTGTCGGATCGGGTGCCGGCCGTGGCGCTGGACGCCCGTGCCGAAGAACCGGCGGAGACATTGGCGGACTGGTGCAAACTGGGTCGCACCGTCGCCTTTCTCGGCTCCTCTGGCGTCGGCAAGTCGACCCTCACCAACGCGCTCCTCGGCACGCAGGCGATCGCCACCCAAGGCATCCGCGAAGACGATGCGAGGGGCCGGCACACTACGACCCGGCGCGAATTACACGCCACCCCCGGCGGCTGCATCGTCCTCGACACGCCGGGCATGCGCGAGCTTCAATTAACCGACGCCGCGACCGGCATCTCCGACGTGTTCCCGGATATCGAGGCACTGGCTGCGCGCTGTCGCTTCGCCGACTGTCGGCACAAGACCGAGCCCGACTGCGCCATCCTAGCCGCCATAGAAGACGATAGCCTCGACCCGGCGCGGCTCGCCCGCTGGCGCAAGCTTCAGGCCGAGGATGCCTTCAATTCGGCCAGCCTCGCCGAGCGGCGTGAAAAGGATCGCACCTTCGGAAAGCTCGTCCGCAGCGCGATGAAGGCGAAATCGGATCGAAAGCGATAGCTCCGAGCGCTGCCAATCCGGTCCGCTTCGGGCTCCTTGCCGACCTTCGCTGCGCCGCAGTGCGAGGCGCTTGGCCGCCCCTAGGGCGGCGTCGCTCCCGGCCCAAACCTGCCGTTCCTTGCCGGCCTCAATTTTGCCACGCGGCGCCCCAGACCGGTCATTCAGTTGTGGTGCAGCATTTCCAACGGCACAAGGTCGGCAGTGCGGACTTAGCTGCTGTTGCTGCTTAGGCATTACTTTGAACGTTATCAAAGA
>NZ_QMEJ01000012.1 GCF_003390865.1 Tropicimonas sp. IMCC34011 | reverse complement strand
CCTTCTGAGAGATCGGTTCACGGTCGTCTGCGCGGACCTGCCTGGCTTCGGCAAAAGCTATCAACCCGAAACCGTGGAAGGTTCCTCCGGACGCGCCAAGGCGATGGCGCTGCATGCGGCAATGGACGTGCTGGGCTTCGACAGGTTCGGCGTTGCCGGTCACGATCGCGGCTCTTACCGGGCCTTCCGCCTCGCGATGGATTTCCCCGACGCCGTGGCTGGCTTGGCCATCATGGACGGGGTGCCGATATACGA
>NZ_QMEJ01000011.1 GCF_003390865.1 Tropicimonas sp. IMCC34011 | reverse complement strand
CAATTTTGCCACGCGGCGCCCCAGACCGGTCATTCAGTTGTGGTGCAGCATTTCCAACGGCACAAGGTCGGCAGTGCGGACTTAGCTGCTGTTGCTGCTTAGGCATTACTTTGAACGTTATCAAAGAAATCCCCGAGGTTCTGCGCGACTGCGTCGGGCGCATCTTCCGCCATGTGATGTCCGCTCATGATCCTCTGCCGCATGACAATCTTTTCGGCCCATTCGGACCAGGGCTGTGCGGGATCGCCGTAGATGCGTTCCATGTCATCATACGCCGACCAAAGCAGGCCTAGCGGGCACTGAAGACGGCGGCCGGCAGACCTGTCAGCTTCGTCATGGGCATAGTCGAATTCGAGGCCGGCCCTGTAATCGGCGAGCATTCCGCGCACTACGGCCGGATCGCGTGTCGCCGCGCGGTAGTCGGCGGCGTTCAGCGGTCCCATTCGCTCTTCGTCGACCGGATACCACAGGTCTGGATCGGCTCGGATCGCCGCTTCCGCCTTTGCGCTTTGTGCGAAGAAGAACCAGTGCCACCAGGACTGAGCGAACCGCCAATCCGCGCGCGTCAGAGCCTCGTATATCGGCACCCCGTCCATGATGGCCAAGCCAGCCACGGCGTCGGGGAAATCCATCGCGAGGCGGAAGGCCCGGTAAGAGCCGCGATCGTGACCGGCAACGCCGAACCTGTCGAAGCCCAGCA
>NZ_QMEJ01000010.1 GCF_003390865.1 Tropicimonas sp. IMCC34011 | reverse complement strand
AGAACTGGTGCCCAGGAGATCGGTCACTCTTGGGTTGTGTTCTCGTTACAGGCCTCACCTCGGCGCTCTGCCTCAGTAAAACAAGGGGTATCCGCATGGGAGAGTCCCCGTCAACAGGCGCGGCGGGTACTACGGTAAGGACTACGGTGACGGTGAGGCGCTGGGCAGACCTGTGGGACCCAGTGCGGTTCCTGGTGGCGTACTCACATCGAGGTGCCATGGTGCCCATATCGGACGATCTGACAGCGTGTCAGAGGCGCACCTCTCCCTATGGGGGGCAATGCGGACCCGCAGGTGATAGATAGACCGCTGAGACATGCGACCCCTGAAACCTCTCGGGGGTGCTGCTAGAGGTCGGAGGGGAGGAGGTCACATCAGCCACCCTTACGGGTCCCTTGTTGGGCAGGTGGCTCTTACGGGTCCCCCTATGGGGAGTTTCCTGTTGTGATAGTGATGTGTTCCTCCCCCTCCTCCCTATAGGTATCCCTTCAGTGTCAGCTGATGGGGATCATGCAGCGGTGGGGAGTGGGTCCTCCAGATCGTGCTCGGTGAGAACGTCCACCACAGCCTCCAACCCTGTCTTCCGCCGGAAGGTGTAGGTCATGACGTTGGTGGCGATGCGTTGAGCCGAGGCGGGGACGAGGATGGCGTCGTGGATAGGAAGCGCCACGCCCCCGATGCTCTTCATCCCAAGAATGATCGTCAGGACCTCAACCATGATCTGGCTTTCGAGG